>NZ_JBHYDR010000001.1:0-577271 GCF_051860605.1 Phreatobacter sp.
GATGTCGTAGTTGAAGGCCCGCGGGCCGACATGCTGCAGGCCCTTGGGGGTGAGGAACACCTCCGAGGTCGGCAGCGCGATGACGGTCACGCGCTGGCCGTAGCGGATGGTCTCGGTACCGATGGCCTCGCCGGTGACGGTGTCGAGGACGCAGATGAGGTCCGGCGACATGGCGATGGGTTCGCCGTCCTGCCAGGCGACGATCCACTCGTTCTGGAAGGCGACCTCCAGGGCCGTGCCCTTCCAGCCGTCGACGCCGTCGAAGCGGGTGCGGCCGCGCAGGAAGCCTTCCGTCGCCCGCCGCTCCACGTCCGTCACCTTGCCGCGGTAGAGGATCTTGCCGGGCTCGACGGAGAGGATGGCGTCGATCGGGTCCTCGTGGCGGCGCTGGGCCTCGCGCACCGCGGTTCCGATCTTGATGGCCTTGGTGGTGGTGCCGGGAATGCACCATTGCTTGACCTCGGCGCCGGTGCGCGGCGCCTTGCAGGTGGAGGCAATCGACCCGTATTCGACGCAGATCTTGCGGCTGACCCGCTCCATCCATTTCCAGGTCGGAACCGTCTGGACCACGGCTTCCAGTCCGCGGCAGTCGACGGTGGAGAGCGGCCAGGGCTTCAGGTCTCCGACCGCGACCGAGGTCATCTGGGCTTCCGGATAGGCCCGGCCCATCATGTCGGCGTCGATCAGAGGCCGACCCAGCCGGGCAGCGGCCATAAGCGGCTGGATTGCGTTTCCGCCGCCGATCTCCAGCGCCATGATGCCGCGGAAGCGGATGCCGGTATGGTCCTCCATGAGCGAGACTGCACGGGCGATGGTGCGGCTGTCGGTCAGCCGCTCCTGCCCGACGAGGGGCGCGCCCATGTTGGACACCGCCGCGACCCAGTCGTCGTCGGCGAGGTCGTCCGGCTGCAGAAGCTGCACGCGGATGCCCTCGGCATAGAGCTGGCGCATGTTGAGCAGCCCGAGATAGGGACTTCCGCCCCCGCCCGTGCCGAGAATCCAGGCGCCGACGGCAAGCGATTCGATGTCGTCCAGAGTGATGTCGCGAAGGTCTGTCATGGGCGGGTCAGGTCACGCGGGCAGTAGGCGATAGGGAATGGGGCGGACAAGCGACCGAGGGGCAGGCCCGTCACCCCCGGCGAGGCCCGAAAGCGAGACGCGAACGCATCGTGCGTTCGCCCGATGCCTCGAGGCCGAGGCAAGGGGGGCCACAGCGAAGCCGGGACGGCGGCGGTGGCTTGAAGGCTCTGGATCCCCTTCCCCTCGCTTCGCTCGGCCGGGGATGACGGACAGGCAAGCGAGGGCAGGTCCACGTTCTGTGCACCGCTCACGACAGCAGCTCGTTCATGACCCGCGCGGTGGCGGTGATGCCGAGGATGGTCGGCACGCCCAGCACCGGCTTGACCGCGGCCTTCAGCGCCGGGCCGTAGCTCATGCAGTCCATGGCGACGAGGTCCGGGGCGTGGGCCTTCAGCCGTTCGGCGGCGGCAACCGCCTCCTCGGCACTGGCGCTGGGGGTCAGCGGCTCGCCGATCACCTCGAGGCCCTGGCGGCGCCACTTGGCGGTGAGCTTGCCGACCTGCTCGGGCAGCGGCAGCAGGATGCCGAGCCGCCCCTCCGGCAGGAGCGCGCTCGCCAGCCCGTTCAGCACCCGCGAGGGGAACAGCACGCCGGCATCGCCCTCCATGGGCGGGAAATCGCCCGTGCAGGCGAAGACGATGGCATCGCAGCCGTCCTCCTCGCGCAATTGGCGCAGCACGGCCGGCGCGCGCTCGATGACGTGCTTCTTGGAGATCTTGATGTCCGCGCCCCCGCGCAGGCGCGTGTAAAGCGTGTCGTCGCCGCTCTCCGGCGGCCGGGCGGCGATCGCCTGGTCGCTCAGGCCGTCGAGGCAGCCGCGCAGCACCACGCGGGTTCCGGCCGGAGCATGGGCGGCGAACAGCGCGGCGATGTCGTCGCGCGGCGACTGGCCGATGGTGGCGATGCCGAGGGTGCGGGACATGTCAGGCCTCCAGTTCGACGGCATCGGCGGGTGCCCAGGTCAGGCCGACCGCATCGCCGGTGGCGCGCGCGGGCCGCCCGCCGGCATTGGTTTCCTTGACCAGCATCTGCCGGCCGTCGGCGAGCGCCACGCGGTAGAGCGTCTGGCCACCGAGGAAGCTGAGACTGGCGATCGTGCCGTCGATCATGGCGCCGGGCGCGACGAGGTTGATCTTCTCCGGACGGACGGCGAGCGTCCGGCCGCCGGGGCGGTCGATCAGGTTGATCTCGCCGATGAAGTCCGCGACGAAGCGCGTGCGCGGCCGGTCGTAGATCTCCTCCGGCGTGCCGACCTGCTCGATCCGGCCGGCATTCATCACCGCGATCCGGTCGCTCATCGCCAGCGCCTCCTCCTGGTCGTGGGTGACGAAGACGAGGGTGACGCCGAGCTCCTTCTGCAGCTGTTTCAGCTCGAACTGCATCTGCTGGCGCAGCTTACGGTCCAGCGCGCCGAGCGGCTCGTCGCAGAGCAGCACCGGCGGGCGGATGACGAGGGCGCGGGCGAGCGCCACGCGCTGCTGCTGGCCGCCGGAAAGCTGGCCGGGCCGGCGGTCCTCGAGGCCCGTCAGCGCCACCATGGCCAGCGCGTCGCGGACCCTTAGGTCGATCTCAGGCTTCGGCACCTTGCGCATGCGCAGGCCGAAGGCGACGTTCTCGGTCACGGTGCGGTGCGGAAACAGGGCATAGGACTGGAACACCATGCCCATGTCGCGCCGGTGGACCGGGACGTCGGTGACGTCCCGGTCGCCGACCAGGATGCGGCCGGTATCGACCGTCTCGAAGCCGGCGATCATGCGCAGCGTGGTGGTCTTGCCGCAGCCGGACGGGCCCAGCAGCGAGAAGAATTCGCCGGGCTTCACGTCCAGCGAGACCGCATCGACCGCGCGCACCCGGCCGTCATAGCTCTTGGAAATGTCGTCGAGCCCGATGGCGGCCGGGGATGAGGCTTGCGTGGTCATCAGCCCCTCAGGATGCGCGCCACGCGCATGTCGATGTCGTCCTTGCGGGCGTTGTACCATTTCCAGTCGGGCTGGATGAGCTGGGAGACCTTTTCCGGCGTGTTGAACAGGCGCGCCGAATATTTCGCGTCGAGCTGGACCTTGGTGTTGGACGGCGAGTACCAGACCGCCTCGGCCAGCTTCTTCTGCACGTCGGGGCGCAGCATGTAGTCGATATAGGCGTAGGCGAGCTGCTTGACGCGCGAGCCGGGCGTGACGTTGAGCACCTGCTCCAGCGCCACGACGCCCTCCGAGGGAATGGCGAAGTCGACCGGCTCGCCGGTGCCGTCATAGCGGTAGATGCCGCTGTCATGGATGACGCCCATGGAGACCTCGGCC
This sequence comes from Phreatobacter sp., assembly GCF_051860605.1. GTDB lineage: Bacteria > Pseudomonadota > Alphaproteobacteria > Rhizobiales > Phreatobacteraceae > Phreatobacter. The sequence continues at coordinate 3,378 of NZ_JBHYDR010000001.1, forward strand.
GACAGGAGGGCCCGCTCCATCTGGCCGGTGAAATCGAACAGCTTGATGGGCTTGAGGGCCTCCAGCGCCTTGTAGGCGGCATCGAGGTCCTGCATGCCCGAGCCGTAGATCTGGCCGAGCATCATCAGATGGGCCTGGCCGAGCGAATTGACCGGGATGAGATAGCCGCCGCGCTGGCCGGCGAGAGCGGGGGCGGCCAGATCCTTCCACGAGGTGGGCCTGGTCAGACCCTTGTCGGTGCGGAAGCCGAGGCCGATGGCCGAGGTGAAGATCGACACGCCGACGATCTTGTCGCTGATCGCATAGGGATAGACGTCCTTGAGGTTGGGGACGTCCTTCACGTCGAGCTTGGCCTCGACGATGCCGAACTCCAGCGCCTTCCACTGTTCGTTGGAATTGGCGTGCAGCACGTCATAGACAGGATTGGCGCGCGGGCTCGCCTGCAGCTTGGGCAGGAAGGGAAAGGCCTGGTCGGCCTGCACGGTGCACTTGAACTCGCGTTCAAAGGCCGGCAGCACGTCGCCCTTCATCACCTCGCCCCACTTGCCGCCCCAGGTGGTGATCTTCAGCACCGGGGTCTGCGCGCTGGCGACATGCGGAGCGGCGAGCGCGAGCGCGGCCGTGCCGGCGGCTGTCTGCAGGAGGCTGCGTCGGTTCATGGTCATGGCTCCACCTCTGGTTCTGGCCGCCGTTCCGGCGGGTTGCTTCACAGCTTTGCGTAGGCCTTCAGCCCGATGACCTTCTCCAGGATCACCACCACGGTGACGGCCATCAGGATCGACACCATCGAGGCGGCGGCGATCGCCCCGTCGAGGTCGAACTTCATGTAGTTGAACAGCACGACCGGCAGGGTCTCGCCGCCCGGCATGACCAGGAACAGCGAGATCGGGAACTGGTCGAATGAAACGATGAAGGCGAAGATGCCGCCGGCGAAGACGCCGGGCCGGATCAGCGGCAGGGTCACCTCGAAGAACACCCGCGTGGGGCTCGCCCCATGCACGGCGGCCGCCTCCTCGATGCGCCGGTCGAAATTGTGCAGGACCGCCAGCGTGGTTCTCAGGACATAGGGCACGGCCACCAGCGTGTGGCCCATGACCAGGCCCCAGATCGGCCGGCCGATATCCATCAGCAGGTAGAGCTGGAACAGGGCGAGGCCGGTGAGGATCGCAGGCAGCATGAGCGGCGACATGAAGAAGGCGGTGAGAAGCCGGGCGCCGGGAACATTGCCGCGCGCCAGCGCCAGCGCGCACAGGCCGCCGATCAGCATGGACAGGACCAGCACGATGAGCGCCACCTGGAGGCTCAGCAGCAGCGAGTCCATGAATTCCGGCGAGGTGAAGAACTTCTCGAACCAGCGCAGCGTGACGCCCACGGGCGGGAAGGCGATATAGGGCGTCGGGTTCAGCGCGAAGACGACGATGATGGCGATCGGTGCCAGCAGGAAGGTGAGGATCGCACCGTTGACGGCGAAATAGGCGATGCGTCCGGGATCGGTGCGGCGCGTGCTCATGCCATCTTCTCCCCGCCGGCGAAGCGACCGAGGACATTGTTGTAGGCGATGACCACGACCAGCGAGACGGCCAGCAGCACGACGCCCAGCGCCCCTGCAAAGCCCAGATTGAAGCTCGCGCTGACCTGCTGGTAGATCATCATCGGCAGGGTCAGGACATCGGTGCCGCCCAGCAGGAACGGCGTCACATAGGCGCTGATGGACAGCGCGAAGACCAGCAGAGATCCGGCGAGGATGCCCGGCAGCGACAGGGGCAGCGTCACCTCCAGGAAGGCGCGGGTGCGGCTGGCGCCGAGGCTGCGGGCGGCCTGTTCCAGCCGCTCGTCGATGCGGCCGATGACGCCGGTCAGCGTCAGCACCATGAACGGCACGTAGATGTGGACGAGGGCGACGATGGTGCCGAACTCGTTGTACATCAGCTTCAGCGGCGCCGAGATCAGGCCCCATGACATCAGGGTCGCATTGATGACGCCGCGGTCCTGCAGCAGCGTCATCCAGGCGAAGGTGCGCACCACGATGCCGGTGAGCATGGGCGCGATGACCGCCATCAGCAGCAGGGCATGGCCGAGGCGCGAATGGGTGCGCGCCATCAGATGGGCCAGCGGATAGCCGATGACGAGGGCGGCAAGCGTGGTGATGGCGCCGATGCGCAGGGTGGCGACAAGCGCCTCGAAATATAGCGAGTCGGAGAAGAAGCGTTCGTAGTGCCGGGTGGTGAAGGTGACGTTCGGCTGCACCGCGGGATTGCCGGTCAGCACCGACAGCAGCGCCATCGTGCCGAAAGGCAGCAGGAAGAACAGCACGAAGAGCAGGACGGCCGGGCCGAGGGCCCAGGCGATCGGCGACATGGCCGGGCCGCGGCGGACAGGCATGGCCGGCGTGGGCCCGGCGAGAACGGCGGCGCGGACGGCATCAGCCATTGGCCAGCCTCCGCGGCGCCTGTGCCCGGCCGAACCGCTCGTCGAGCCTGAGCACCATGTCCTTCAGCAGCGCGGCGAGCTCGGCGCGTTCCTTCGGCTCCACCTGGGAGGCCGAATAGGCGATGTAGGGGGCGAAACCGCTCTTGCCGTCATGGTCCTCGACGGCAACCGAAATGCCGGCAAGGCCCGGCAGGGATTCATCGTCGGACTCGTCATAACCGCGCGCCTTGGCACGCACGACCCGCGCCATTAGCTCCTCGAGCGTGCCCGGCGCGTTCGGCCGCGGCCGCGGCGGGAAGACCGCAAAGCGACGGGCGATCTCGGCATCCGGCAGCAGCGTCATCAGCACCCGGCCGGTGGAATTGGCCCAGGCCGGCCCGCGCGTGCCGGGCGGAGTGACGACACGGAGCGGGTGCGTGCCGGGCCGCGAGCGCAGCACCACGATGTCGATGCCGTCGAGGATCGAGATGCCGGTCGAATAGCCGGTGCGGCGGGTGATCTCCTGCAGTTCTGCATCCACCGCCTCCAGCACCGGATCGCTGGCCGCATAGGCGCGCCCGAGTTCCAGCATCAGCAGGCCGGGGCGATAGCGCCGGGTGGTCTCGTCGCGCTCCAGCAGGCCGAGCCTAGCCATGTCCTTGAGGATGCGGGACGCCGTGCTCTTCGGCCAGCCCATGGCCGTCGACAGTTCCACCACCGCGACGTCGGGGCGTCCGCGTTTCAGCCAGTGGAGCACAGCGGCGGCGTTGGCGAGGCTCATCAAGAAGTTCCATTATTTGGAACAGGGTGCCGGTATATTGAACAGTAGGACTTAGCCTCGGACCCAAGTCAATGCATCGCGGCGGGACGAACCGTCGCGCCTCCGCGGACCTGCCATGCGGTTTTGGAAAGGAAAAAGGGCCCTGCCGCGACGGGCGGCAGATGCCTGAAAAGTGGCGTTGGAGATTTAGGCAACTGGCGCGGATGCGGGCGGCGCGCCCTTTGCCTGACGCGCCTCAGACGGCGCAGCCGCGCGCCTTGAGCGTCTCGTCCACCCAGGCACGATCGAGCGTGCCGGCGGCGATGGCGGCGAGCATGGCCTCTTCCTTCGCGACCGTGGCCAGGGCCGCCGCGAGGATCGCGGGTGCCTCGGCCGGGCGAAGCGCGATCACGCCGTCGCCGTCGCCGACCACCAGGTCGCCCGGATGGACCACCATGCCGCCGGCCTGGATCACCGTGTTGATCTCGCCGGGACCCTCCTTGTAGGGCCCGCGATGGGTGATGCCGCGGGCATAGACCGGCAGGCGCTGGGCGGCGATGGCATCCAGATCGCGGATGGCGCCGTCGATGACGAAGCCTGCCACGCCGCGACGGGCGGCCAGCGTCAGCATGATCTCGCCCATCAGGGCATTGGTGAGGTCGCCGCCGCCGTCGACGACGATGACATCGCCGGGGCGGGCCATGTCGATGGCCTTGTGCAGCATCAGGTTGTCGCCCGGCCGGGTCAGCACGGTCAGCGCCGTGCCCGCCATGGCGCCCCCGGCATGCCGGGGGCGGATATCGGCGCCGCTGGCGCTCATGCGCGACATGCAATCGCTGACGATGGAGGCCGGGATGGCGCGGAACGCCTCGACAAGCGCCGGATCGACGGGCGGGGCCAGAGGCGCGATGCGGAAACCGACGGTCATGGGCAGGCCTTTCACGGCAGCGCGGGGACGACCGCACCCATAACCCTGCGACACCGCGAAGCGAAGGCCTGCCGTGCAAGGTCGCGCTGCGTGGGGCGCAGGCGGCATCGGCGGGGTCTGCGGCACGCGACTGATCCGGTGCGTCCCCTGGCACGTAAGGCATTGATCATGTCAAGCACGACCCCACGGAGACTGACCATGGTCAGGGCCGCCATTTTCGCGTTCGTCGTCTCGGCCGCCGCCGCTGCAGCGCCTCTGACTGCGGCGCATGCCAATCCCATGTCCGGCGAGGATATCCGCCGCGACATTGCCGGCCGGAACATCTTCCTCGCCACGCCGTTCGGCGGCGAGTTCCCGCTCAACTATCGCCCCGGCGGCCGCGTCGACGGCGACGGCGAGGCCCTCGGCCTCGGGCGCTGGCTCGCCCCGCGCGATACCGGCCGCTGGTGGATCGACGGCGACCGCCTGTGCCAGCGGTTCCAGCGCTGGTATGACGGCGCCACATCCTGCTTCCGGCTGACCCGCACCGGCCCGAACGCGCTGCGCTGGCTGCGCGACAACGGCCAGACCGGCACCGCCAGGATCGGCGGGCCGGTCCGGGATTGAGGCGGCAGCCAGAACCGGGGGTTCAGAGCGGGATCGGCAGGCAGTAGCCGAGGCACCGCCCGAAAACGCACTTGCCGATGCAGGTCTCGCCACCCGGGCAGCAGGACGGACGCACGCCGTCGATGGACAGGGTGGTGCTGGTGGAGCGGCCGACGGGCCGGGCCTGTTGGGGCAGTCTCATCGTGGTCTCCCTCGCGGGTCGGGCCGGCCCGGGACGCCGGCTCCGGGTCTGGTGACGCGCCGCTCCCGCAGCGGCGGATGCACGAACCTCACAAGCAATCGATGCAGGAACCCATGCCGAGCGAGGCGAAGCAGGTGATGCAGGCCTGGGGTCCGGCGGCGCAGGTCGCCACGCAAGCGGCGACGGCGGCGGCGCAACGGATCTTCTTGAACAGGTTGCAGCCCGAAGCGCCGACATCGGCGGACAGGGCGGCGGGGCTCGGGTGCCGGAGGACGGCGGGAGACTGGCGTGGGAGGCGCATGGGTCTTCTCCTCGGGTAGGGTCCGCCGCGGCGGACCAGTGCAGGTCAGGCGATCCGGCCGGCATGGCGCCGGCACTCGGCAAGGCAGATGTCGTAGGGAACGCCCCTGAAACGGGAGCAGACCTGCTCGCAGGCCAGTGCCGCGCTGCCCACGAGGCCGACGAGGCGGTGGGACGAGGGGCCGCGCGCCACCGGCGGCGTCTGGCGCGGCATCCGGGGGAGAGGGGCCCTGCGCCTTTTCCGCATTCGCTGGGACCTGGCCATGGCTCAGATCCTCCGCGTCCAGCTGCGCACGGTGCCGATGGTCACCGGGATGATGTCGCTGACATCGACGGTGAAGCGGTAGATGCGGCTCGCCCGGTTGGTGTTCTCCGGATCGAAGAACGAGAGCTCGACGTCGTGGCAGTCGGAATCCGGCCGGCAGACCGGGCTCTTGCGCACTGCCAGGCCATCGAGATCGAGATTGGCGCGGCTGGCCCCGGCGATCACTTCCGAGATCTGGAAGGCATTGGTGGCCGCGTAGTTCATGGCCCGCTCCTCGGCGGTGATGCCGAGGTTGCGCATGTCGTAATAGACGCGGTTGAGGAAATCGAGGACGCCGGCCGACTGCTTCTCGTAGGCCGCCTGCGCCTCGGCTCCCTTCGGCAGCACGCCAAGCGCAAGCTCGACCAGCGGCTTCGACTTCCAGCAGAAGAAGCCGCGGATCGCCGGCGCGAGCACCGGCACGACCTGGCCGGACATGAGCCGGGTCGAGCCTGCCACCACCCCCGGCACGGAGACGAGTTCGGCCCCTTCCTCCCCGATCTGGGCGGACAGGAATTCGCGCAGCCGGTCGTAGCCGATCGCGGCGAAGGCCCCGGCGGGCTGCACGGCATAGATCGGCGTCGCGTCGAGGTTCAGGGTCCAGATCAGGCCGCTGGCATCGTAGGGTGCATCAGCCAGATGCGAGAGCAGGGCCTGCGGGTCCTCCGGCATGCCCGTTCCCATCGCCTGCGCATAGGAATCGCGCCGCGCCTCCGTGCCGAAATCGATGCCGAGCCGGCCAAGCGCATAGACGAGTTGCGGGGGGCCGCTCTTGCCACAGGAACAGCCGCCCGGCTTGCCCCCGCATCCGCAGGAACTGCCGCCAGCGCCGCCCTCCTCCTTGCCGTGATGGTCGCCGCCATTGGCACCACCCTCGCCGCCGCAGGAACAGCCCTGAGCCAGAACGCCCGGGGCGAGAGGCATGGCGGCGGGGGCAAGCGGGCCGGAGAAGCGCCCCGCGACGGGCGGCAGGTCCGGGATGCCGGGTTCGGCCTGTCCGGCCGGATGCAGGGCTTGGTCGGTCACTGATTGTCCTCCCATGATCAGGGCAAGGGCCGGTTTGATGGCGATGCGGCCGGCAAGGCACCGGCCGGCGGCGGTCTGGGGCGCGCAGGGCTCTGCCGACTGGAGCAGGGCCTCGCGGATGCGCAGGAGATCGGGCGTGCGGCCCGCGGCGTGCTCGGCACCGGCGAGGAGCGCAGCGATGCCGGCGACAAGGGGGGTTGCGAAGCTGGTGCCGGTTCGGCGCACAACGCCGCCGCCGGCCTCGGCCCCCAGGATCGCGACACCGGGGGCGAGCAGTCCGGCCGCGCGATAGCGGGCGCCCCAGTTGCTGGCCTCGATGGGCTGGCCCGCGTGATCGCAGGCCCCGACCGCGAGCACGCCGTCGATCGCCGCCGGAACATGAAGGCACGCGCAGCCGTCATTGCCGGCGGCAGCCACCACCAGCACGCCGCGCCGGGCGCAGGTCTCCACCGCGCGCGCCAGCAGCGGCTCCGGTTCGCCGGAGGCAGAGAGCTGGCCGCCGCTGATATTGATGATCGTGGCGCCCTGCTCGACGGCCGCCAGCATGGCGCGGGCGAGGTCGAGCTGCGAGCAGGCAAGCCCGCTGGCCGTCTCGCGGAAGACCGGGACGATCAGCCCCGTGCAACCCGGCGCCACGCCTTCCACGGGGCTGCCCGGCTGGCCGAAAATGATGCTGGCCACATGCGTGCCGTGCAGGCGGGCGCCGGACGCTTCGGCCCCGGTGGCGGAGAGCCGTGTCAGCCGCGCCCCGGCAAAGCAGGCATGACCGAGATCGACCTCGCCATCGAGAACGGCGACCACGACACGGGGGTCGCCCCAGCCGAGCTCTTCGCGCCTGATGCCCTCATAGGTTGTATTCACCATCGCGCGAATGCCCCGAGCGCCAACCGGCCCAAGCTCTGATGATGAACTGCACGTTATACGAGTTTACTGTGCCGTCAATTCGTCTTTTGCGAGTATTCTGGACCGCGCGTGGTCCCGCGCTGTCGCGGGACCAGCGGCCGGATGGGACGGATCAGCGAACGGCGAAGCAGTAGAAGAGGCCATCGCCTCCGGTGGCCCGCAGCGCCTCCGGGCTGCAGCCGCGCGAGGGATGCGAGGTGTTCCATGACAGGGCCGGCGGTTCGGTGTTCAGGCCCATGCGGTCATGGTGGCCGACCATTGCCGACCCCTCGCCGCTTCGTGTCCAGTTGCCGCAGGTCCGGTCCGCTTCGCCGGGGATGGCCGTGCCGTCGGCCTGGCTGCCGGTCAGGATGTCATGGCGGTTCGGCGTATCGCCGCGACCGTTGACCACTGCGCCTGTCTCGGTCAGCGCCGTCTGCTTGTTCAGGTTGTTGGTGCCGTGCAGTTCGGCGACGCTGGCGGCAATCACGACGCCGCGCGCATTGCGCCAGGGACCGGCCCCGATGCGGTCGCGCGCATTCACGGCGCCGGCCCCTTGCGTCGACAGATAGGCCCGCCAGGTGCGTGCCCCGGCGCCGGCGGCCTGGGCAAGCTGCTGGCAGTGCCGGTCGGCGCCCTCCAGCCCGCCGAGATCGGCGCCGCGGCCGGGACCGTTCGAGGTGATGAAGAAGCTCATCTCTGCCGGCTGCGGCATGGCCGGCCCGGAGACGAGGAGCGTTGCAAGAGCTGCGATCGGAACGAGTGCCGCGCTGCGGCGCCAGGACAGGCCAGTCATGGGATCCTCCCTCGAACCGGATCTTGGGTGTGCCCGGTTCAGGGAGAGCCTAGGGACGGTCGCGGCGCGGCGAAAAGCACAGCTCGGTGAGAGCGGTAACTGTGTTACCCTCAGCCCTTGCGCTCGGACAGCTTCTTCACGGCCGGGCTCGCCACCACCTCGCGCCGGCCGGCATAGGCCTCGTGGTTGTCCTCGATCCGGGCGAGATCGTAGAGGTAGTTGACCATCACGCCGTGCGACTGCGCCAGGCCCTGGTCCGAGAGGTCGGCGCCGGGATTGACCCGCTCGAGCCGGGCGCCATTGCCGAGGTGGAAGCGCGCGACGGGATCGAGCGGCCGGTTGCCGGAGGTTTTCGCCGTCAGAAAATAGCGGGCGGCGGCGCGCGCCAGAACCCTGTCCGCGCGCGCGGCGCGCGCGGGATCGGCGCGCCAGTCCGGCTCGTCGAGGGCGGCAAGGATGGTGCGCTCGTCGTCCAGCAGGAAACCGGTCTCGGTGCGGCGCTCCTTCTTCAGCCAGGCGGCAAGGCCCGGCACCGGGGAGAGCGTGACGAAGGTGGTCAGCCTCGGCAATTCGCGCTTGAGCTCGGCCACCACCTGCTTGATCAGGAAGGAGCCGAAGGAAATGCCCGACAGGCCCTTCTGGCAGTTGGAGATGGAATAGAACACGGCCACCCGCGCCTCTTCGGCGGGCATGGCGGTGCCACCCTCGGCGATCAGCGGCGCAATGGCGGCCGGGATATCGGCGGTCAGGGCCACTTCCACGAAGATGAGCGGCTCATCGTCCAGCTGGGGGTGGAAGAAGGCGTAGCAGCGGCGGTCCTCGGGTTCGAGCCGCCGGCGAAGCTCGTCCCAGTCGCGGATCTCGTGAACCGCCTCGTAGCGGATGATCTTCTCGAGGATGTTGGCCGGCGTCGACCAGTCGATGCGCTTCACGACCAGGAACCCCCGGTTGAACCATGACGACAGCAGGTGAACGAGATCGGCATCGAGCAGCTTCAGGCCGGGATGGGCTCCGATGCGCTCGAGCAGGTCCTCGCGCAGGTGGACGAGATCCTGCGTGCCGCCGAGGGCCAGATTGAGCCGGCGGATCAGCTCCTGCCGGCGTGGCTCGGCGGCATCGTGAAGCTGGGCCGCGGCGGCCGGGCCGGGGTCGGCCTGGTAGGCGGCAATCGCGGCCTCCAGCTTCGCCCGGTCGGCACCGAAGGCCTCGGCGAACTGCATCAGCACGGCGGTGCGGCCGTCCGCATCGAGCGCGCGGTAGCTGTCCAGAATGTCGCGGGCCAGCGCCACGCCTGATGCCTCGCCGCGCTGTGAGAGGAGGGTTCGCGCCAGGCCGGCAATCTCGGCGGGCGTCCGCATGCCGCGCGGGTCTGCCGCACGCCAGCCGATCAGTTCGCGGCTGCGGCGCGACACATTGGCCAGCAGATCGGCGACGAAGGTCATGGATACGGCCTCCCCTCACCCCAGCCCGGACGAGCCCATGGCTGTGTGAAGGCGGATGCTGCCATGAATGCTGCGCTGCGGCGAGCCCCTGCCGGGCGCCAAGGCATGCGGCGTTCAGCCCACCGGCTGCCAGTCAACCCTGAGCTCCTCGCGGAAGGCGAAGCGCTTGAGGTGCTCGGTGACCACCTCCTCCAGCGTCGGCAGGCGGTCCGCGGGGGCCTCCAGGCTCAGGCTGAGCATATCGCCATTGGCCTTCAGGGTCAGCGCCGCGCTTTCGCTGAACGGCACCCGTCCGCGGTTGTCGTCGAACTCGACCGCGAATTTGTGGCTCCAGTGCTTGCAGAGCTGCTGCAGGTAGCGGCTCGCATGGGCCGTTGCGACATCGGCGAGCGATACGGTCATTGAAACCATCTCCGAAGCCGGGGGAACATGTGGGTTCATGAGGACGCAGAACGGCGGCCGGAGCATCCCCCCGTCCCGCAGGGCACCTGCGCGCCGTCCGAATGCCCGGCAGCCATGCGCCTGCGCCGGTTGCTCTCAGCGATTGGTGAAGGACGGCGGGCGCTTCTCGGCAAAGGCGGCCATGCCTTCCTTCTGGTCGGCCATGGCGAACATGGCGTGGAACACGCGCCGCTCGAACCGCACACCCTCGGCGAGCGTGGTCTCATAGGCGCGATTGACCGATTCCTTGGTCATCATCACCGCCGGCAGCGACAGGTCTGCGATCTGGGAGGCGACCTTGACCGCCTCGTCGATCAGGCCTTCGGCCGGCACAACGCGCGAGACCAGGCCGACGCGCTCGGCTTCGGCTGCGTCCATCATCCGGCCGGTGAGGCACATTTCCATCGCCTTGGACTTGCCGACGAAGCGGGTCAGCCGCTGCGTGCCGCCGGAACCGGGCATGACGCCGAGCTTGATCTCGGGCTGGCCGAAGCGGGCGGTGTCGGCGGCCAGGATGAAGTCGCACATCATGGCGAGTTCGCAGCCGCCGCCGAGCGCATAGCCGGCGACCGCCGCGATGATCGGCTTGCGCCGCTGGGCCACCCGGTCCCAGGTGGTGATGAAGTCCTCCAGATAGCTCTCCGGATAGGACTTGTCCTTCATCTCCTTGATGTCGGCGCCGGCGGCGAAGGCCTTGTCGGAGCCTGTGACCACCATGCAGCCGATGCCGGGGTCCTTCTCAAAGCCATCCATCACGGCATTGAGCTCGCCGATCAGCTCGCTGTTGAGCGCGTTCAGCGCCTTCGGCCGGTTGAGGGTGATCAGGCCGACCTTGCCGCGGGTCTCGACGAGAAGGGTCTGGTAGGCAGCCGGTCCGGCCATGGCGTGTCCCCCGATAGGTGCGATTGGCATCAGGCGGGCACAGCTAGCCGAGGCGCGAGCGCCTGTCATCCCGTCCGAACGGGGATGGCGGCATCGGGGCGGCCGCGCCTGACCCTATTCGGCGAGCACGCGCGTCGGCGGAAACACCACCTCCACCAGCGTGCCCTGGTTGGGCGTGGAGGAGATGCCGAAGGAGGCGCGGTTGGCCTCGACCAGCGCCTTGGTCAGCGGCAGGCCGAGGCCGGTGCCCTTGGCAGCCCGCGACGAGGTGATGGCCACCTGCCGGAACGGCTCCATGGCGGCCTTCAGCTCGGTCTCGGTCATGCCGACCCCGGTGTCGCGCACGCGCATCACCGCCTCGCCGGCATCCGACAGCGCTGTGGAAATGATGATCTGGCCGCCAGCGGGCGTGAACTTCACCGAGTTCGACAGCAGGTTCAGCACGATCTGGCGCAGCGAGCGGGCATCCGCCACCACGTTCGGCAGGCGCTGGTGCAGCGACGAGCGGATGATGACCCGCTCACGATTGGCCTGCGGCTGCATGATGGCAACGGTGGACTGGACGATGTCGTTGAGATCGACGCTGGTGAACGACAGTTCCAGCTTGCCGGCCTCGATCTTCGACAGGTCGAGCAGGTCGTTGATCAGCGACAGGACATGGCCGCCGGAGGCATGGATGTCCTTCAGGTAGTCGCGGTAGCGCTCGTTGCCGATCGGGCCGAAACGTTCCTCGATCATCACCTCGGAAAAGCCGATGATGGCGTTCAGCGGCGTGCGGATCTCGTGGCTGATCTTGGCGAGGAAGTCCGACTTCTGCGAGGAGGCCTGCTCGGCCTGCCGCTTGGCGGCGAGAAGATCCTCCTCCGCCTTCTTCCACTGGCTCATGTCGCGGAACACGGCCGCAAGCTTCGGCCGCGCGGCCGGGCCGGTCCGGCCCATGGTCATGTAGAGCGGAATAAGCCCGCCCTGCCGCACCCGGCCGATGACCTGGCGCCCGTCATTGAGCACACTGGCGACGCCGTTTGACAAAAGGCCGTCGCAATAGTCGAGCACCGAGCGGTGGCTCTCGGGCGCGAACAGGGCGGTGAGGCTGCGCCCCTTCATGTCGCCGGCCTCGTAGCCGAACAGCGCCTCGGCCGAGCGGTTCATGCTCTCGATGGCGCCGTCCGCCGTCACCAGAACGATGCCGTCCGTGGCGGTGTCCAGGATCTGCTCGACCTCGTCGAGCCGCCCGCGCAATTCGCCGAGCGTCTCGGTCTCGCCGGCAGGCTCGTCGGCGAGGCGGGTGACGGCGAACAGGAAGGCCGGCTCGCCCTCCCAGGTGACGCGCGACAGGCGCGCCTCGACGGGCATGGTCTCATGGCCCTCGCTGCGCAGCCGGACCGGCGCGGCGCTGTCGCCGCGCGGATCGTGCCGGTCGCCGGCAAACAGGCGCGCAATGCCGCCCGCGGCCTCGAGCGCGGTAGCGTCGGCCAAGCCGACCCAGTCGAGCAGCGTGCGATTGGCGAACAGGATGGCGTTGCCGCGATGGACGACGAGGCCCAGCGGCACGCGGTCGAGAAGGGCAAGGGACGGGTGCGGCGCGGCAGCGGCCGGCGCGGCACTCGCGGAGATGGCGCCGAACGCGCTCGGCAGCGGGCCGAACGGCGTGCCGGACTCGACGAAGGCCGGGGGAGCTGCCGCAGGAGCCGGGGGGGCATCGACAAGCCCCTGGACAGTCGGGCCATCGGCAGGCTGTTCGGCCGCCGGCTCCTCGGCGACGGGCGACGTCGCCGCAGCATCAGTCGCGTCGTCCGGCGTGGCTTCGTCGGTCGGTGCGTCTTCAACCGGAGTTTCTTCAACCGGAGTTTCCGCCGCCGCAGGGTCTTCCGCCGCGGGTTCTTCCGCCGCGGGTTCTTCCGCCGCAGGGTCTTCCGCCGCAGGGTCTTCCGCTGCAGGGTCTTCCGCCGCGGGTTCTTCCGCCGCGGGTTCTGCCGCTGCAAGTTCTGCCGCCGCTGGGTCTTCCGCCGCTGGGTCTTCCGCCGTCGCCTCGTCCGGCGTCGCTTCTTGCGCCAACGCGTCTTCCGGCCCGGCCTGGTCGGGCCCGGCAAGGTCCGTCGTTTCCGGGGCAACCGATGCGTCCGGCGCCTCGGTCGTCTCGGTCGCTGCGGTCGGTTCGGCGGGCTCCGGGGAAGCCGCCGGACCGGTCGGCTCGGTAACGGAGGCTGGCGTCCCGCTCGTCACGGGGCTTGCCGTGGGCGTGTCGGACGGTGCGTCCGTGGCATCCGCCGCAGGCACGGGTTCCTGTGGCTTGACCGGCACGTCGTCCTCGGTGCGGGCACCGAGCGCACGGGCAATCTCGCGGAAGGCGTTGCGCTCGCCGGGCGAGAGCGTGGTGCGCTTGACGTCGACGCCGGCCGAGGAGCGCAGCGCGACCACATTGGCCGGCTTGGTGTGAACGGTCAGGTGCGGACGACCTTCGCCATCCGGCAGGCGTGCAATGTCCGCCTCGCCATCGACCATCGGGTCGGGGGGAATGGTCTCCGTGACGGCAGGCGATGAGGCGACCGCCTCCGGCGGGTCATCGGTCGCAACGTCCGGCGGCGCGGCTTCGCTCGTGGCGACGGCGGCTGGGGCCTGATCGGGCTCCGCGTCCGCCACCAAAGCGGGCGGCGCGATCGCAGCTTCGGCTTCGGTTTCGGCTTCGGTTTCGGCTTCGGCTTCGGCTTCGGTTTCGGTTTCGGTTTCGGCTTCCGCTTCGGCAGGCTCGGCTTCGGCTTCGGCTTCGGCAGGATCGGCTGCATCGGGAGGCGGCTCGGCGCCACCCTCCGCGGCGGGTTCGGTGGCCGGCGCATTCTGCCCGATCACAGGACTGGCCTCGGCGGCCTCCTCACCGGCAACCGGTGCCTCGGGCGCGTCGGCTGCGGCTTCCGCGGCCTCGACGGGCGCGTCTTCCTCCGCGTGATCGGAAGCGGGCTGCTCGTGTTCGGGCGGCTGGAGCGGGAGATCCTGCGACGCCGGCGCGTCATCCCCGGCTGCGGGGTCGTCAGGCTGGTCCTGTCCGGCCATGTCGGGCACGGCCGGGGAGACCGGCGCACGTTCCTCCACGACCAGGCCGAAGCCGGCATAGCTGGGGGCGGCCCCCTCCCGCAGCGAGGGAAAGGCTGCCAGCGACACGGCCAGCCGGCGGGTGGTGCCGAGCGGCCAGACGGCCGCAACGCCGCTGAACGGGCGGGCGGCAGCGACCGACCGGGCCAGAACCCCTTCGGGATCGAGCCCGAAACGCGCGGTGGCCTCGGCGAGGGTCAGGCCGTCGGGAGCGGCGAGATCCGGCTGGTCGATGCCGTGGAAGCGGCCGTCGCCATCCAGCCGCCAGGCGAAACGAACGGGCACGGCGAGGCCGGCATCGCGGCCGGGATCAGGAGCCGCGACGGCCGCGACCGCCAAAGCGGGCTCCAGGTCGGCAAGAGGGCTCTGACCGGCATCCGGCACGACAGGCTCACTGGCCTGATCGCTCGCCTCGGGCGCTGCCACTTCGGTATCGGCGGCCGGCGGGGCCTCCGCGACAGGAGCGGACGCCGGCTGCTCCGGCGCCTGCCCGACATCGGCGGCATCCGCAGGAGGTGCGGTCCCGGAAGGCTCGGTTTCTGCAGTCCCGGTCTCTGCAACTTCGGTTTCGATGGTCTCGGCTTCGGCAGGCGCGGGTTCGATGGTACCGGTTTCGACGGGTTCGCTCTCGGCCTGCGCCGCGACCGGTTCATCGACCGGTTCGGCCGGATCGTCCGCCAGCTCTGGCGGCTCCTGCCGGATTGGCTCCCCGTCATCCGCCTCATGATCGACCGGCGCTGTGGCGGCGATCTCGGCGGCCGCCTCCCCGGCGACCTGCGGAGTGGCCGGCTGCGCCGACGCCTCCAGCGGCACGGATTCCAGCCCGAGGGCCTTCAGTGTCTCGAGGGTGACCGCCTGCGGATCGCCCGCCGCCGTCTGGGCAAGCCGCACGATGACGGCCTCGCCGGAGCCGACCGCGATCCGCTGCGCTTCGGCGACAGCGTTCTCCGAGCCGAAACGGCCGAACACACGCAATCGCCCCGGCCGGACACCGTCATCGGTCGCAAGCCCGGAGGCCAGACGGACGATCTGGGCGGCGAAGGGATGGGCGGCCGGATAGGCGCGGGACATCGCGGTGGCGGGGTCGGCAAGCCCCATCGCGCGGGCGCCCGCAGCATTGGTTGCGATCAGCCGCCAGCCATCCCTCGACCAGACCCACCAGGCAGCGGGCAGGCCAAGGAGCGCCGCCGCGGCCGGCACGGCGAACAGGTCCGCGAGGCTCGGGCCACCGGCGGTCGAGGCTGGCCCTTCCAGGTCCGGGGAGTTCATGCGTCCGATCCGATGCGACAGGAGGCGGCGCGTGCGCCCGCCCCGCCATCATGATGAACGATATGTTGAGCGATTGTGTCGGAACCGCGCCGATGCGTCCACGCCACGCCACCCGCCCGGGCCGTCAACCCGCGATTAGGGTTAATGCGGAGGCCTTCCGGCGCTTGCGGGCGGGGCAGCCGTGGCCTGGCCATGCTAAAGCGGACCGCCGCCACTCTCCAGTCCGACGGGTCCCATGATTGCCGCCCTGAGCAAGCTCATCGAGGCGCCGCTGTTCGAGCGCACCATCATCGCCCTCATCATCGTCAACGCCGTGATCCTGGGGCTGGAGACCAGTGCCAGCGTCCGCGATGCCTATGGCGACGCGCTGGCCGCGCTGGACCGGGTCATCCTGGCTGTCTTCGTGGCGGAGATCGCCGCAAGGCTCGCGGTGAGGGGCTGGCGCTTCTTCCGCGACCCCTGGAGCCTGTTCGACCTGTTCGTTGTGGGGATCGCGCTGGTTCCGGCGACCGGCTCGCTGTCGGTGCTGCGCGCCTTGCGCGTCCTGCGCATCCTGCGCCTGATCACGGTCGTGCTGTCGCTGCGGCGGGTTGTCGGCGGGTTGTTCGGGGCCCTACCGGGTATGGCCTCGATCGGCCTGCTGCTGTTCCTCATCTTCTACGTCTTCGCCGTGATCGTGACCAAGCTCTATGGCGAGGCCCTGCCGGAGCGGTTCGGATCGCTCGGCGCCTCCGCCTTCACGCTGTTCCAGGCCATGACCTTCGACGACTGGTCGGCCAGCATCGTCAAGCCGCTGACGGATGCCGGTTTCATGTCCGGCTGGGTGGTGATCATCGTCTTCATGGTCCTGTCGGGGCTTGTGGCGCTGAACCTGTTCATCGGCGTCGTGGTCACCGCGCTCGACACCGTGGCGCAGGACGAGAAGAGGCTCAGCGGCAAGGAGACGGCAGATCCCGTCGAACCGGCCGCTCTCGGCGACGAGGTGATCCGGCGGCTGGACACCATGGCGCAGGAGATCGGCGCGCTGAGGGCCGAGGTCGCCCGCCTTGGCGGCGCGCGATCCTGAACCGTCTGCATCCGTCCGGCCCTCCCGTGCGTATTGCCTCCGGGAGCTTTGCAACCGGTCGCGGATCGGCCAAGCTCGGATGGGTCGGCCGCTGTCAGGGTGATTCCCGATGCACAGCGGCCCGCAAAGGGAGGTTGGCATGTCCAGCAACGAGCCGGCGCCCTATGCCATCCCGATCGAAATGCGCGAATTCGCCGACCGCAGCGTCGAACAGGCGCGCAGGGCCTTCGAGGGCTTCGTCGGCGCGGCCCAGCGCACGGTGGAGGCCATGGAGCAGTCGTCGGGAGCCATGCAGACCGGAGCGCGCGAGACCAGCCTGATGGCGATCGGCATCGCCGAAGCCAATGTCGCGGCCTCGCTCGCCTTCGCCCAGCGCATGGTCCGGGCGTCCGACATGATGGAGATGATGCAGATCCAGTCGGAATTCCTCCAGAGCCAGATGCAGGTCATGCAGGCTCAGGCGCGCGACCTGGGAGCAGCCGCGGTGACGGCCCCGCCGGCGCCGAAGCCCGCCCGGAAGGGCTGAATCGGCGTGTGACGAAGCGTTACATCGCTTTTCATCTCCGACTTGGCCGAGTTTCTGCACTGCACATAGAAATCGAGGCGGTTTGACGCCGGTTTCGCCACGTTTGAGGCATGTGCGCTGCAATAATTGTTGCGCTGCAATATCCCGGATGCTATAGGAGCGTTAACGGCAGCCCTGCGGCGATCTCTCGCTGCGCTGAGCCGAACCGCGCGATCCGTCAGGGGCAGACGCGTCCGCCTTGTCCGCAATTGCCCCTGTGAGGAGCTCTCGATGACCCAGACCGTCAAAGCCGCCAAGACCGAGAAGACCGAGGCCGCCAAGGTGTTCCCGTTCCCGGCGTTCGACCTGTCCAAGTTCGAGATGCTGAAGTTCGAAATGCCCAAGTTCGATGGCGCCGGCTTCGACATGTCGAAGCTGGAGGTTCCGGCCGCCCTGCGCGAGCAGACCGAGAAGGTCGTCGGCCAGATGAAGGAAGGCTATGCCAAGCTGAAGGCCGCCGCCGAGGAGACCACGGATCTCGTCGAAGACACCTACGCGACCGCCTCCACCGGCGTGAAGGACTTCAACATGAAGGCCCTCGAGCTGACCCGCGCCAACATGAACGCCAGCTTCGACCATGCCCGCGACCTGATGGGCGTGAAGTCGCTCGCCGAGGTGATCGAGCTGCAGTCGGCCTATCTGCGCAAGCAGTTCGAGACCATGCAGGCCCAGACCAAGGAACTGTCCTCGATCGCGCAGAAGACCGCCACCGACACGTTCGAGCCGGTCAAGGGCAAGGTCGAGAAGGCCTTCGCCAACGCCGGCAAGTAAGCGCGCGCCGCACTGGCGGCCCGCAGGCTTGTTTCCGCGGATGCCGCGTATCGGGCGCCGCCGCGGTGCATGACGCATCCCGTGCCTGATGTTTGCAGTGCCTGATGTTTGCAGTGCCTGGCACCTCCCCAGGTGCCGCGTTTCTCCCCAAGACCGGGCCCATGGCTGCGGTCGGACTTCAAGCCCGGGCCTCGGCCCGGGCTTTTTTCATGGGCGGGCGACAATTGCGTCGATCTGTGACGGAGGTCACAGGCGACGACCTTGCATTGGCCGGACCTTGCGACTAGGTTCGCGCCGCTCGGACAGGTCGTCCCGTCCGTCACGCATCGTGCAGCCGTAGCTCAGTTGGTTAGAGCGCCAGATTGTGGCTCTGGAGGTCCCCCGTTCGAGCCGGGGCGGCTGTACCACCTCCCCCCTTCCGAAATGTGCGAAAGGTCTTGCCCACAAAGGGGCGGGCCTGGGGTAGCCTGCGATCTCCCGGCCCTCCCGCGGAGAGACCCATGACAGCGCCAAAGCCGTCCAGAACCCATATCGGCAACCACGCCCTGCATCCCGAGACGCTGATGCTGAGCTACGGCTTCGATCCGCTGCTCTCGGAAGGGGCCGTGAAGCCGCCGGTCTTCCTGACCTCGACCTTCGTCTTTCCGACCGCCGAGGAGGGACGCGATTTCTTCGACTTCGTGTCCGGCCGGCGCGAGCCGCCCAAGGGCACCGGGGCGGGGCTGGTCTATTCGCGTTTCAACCACCCGAACAGCGAGATCGTCGAGGACCGGCTGGCCGTCTACGAGCGGACGGACGCCTGCATCCTGTTCTCGTCCGGCATGTCGGCGATTGCCACGACGCTGCTCGCCTTTGCCCGCCCGGGCGATGCCATCCTGCATTCCCAGCCGCTCTATGGCGGCACCGAGACGCTGCTCTCGCGCACCTTTGCCGAGATGAAGATCGCCGCGGAGGGCTTTTCCGACGGGGTGGACGAGGCCGCGATGCGCGCGGCCGCCGAAGCCGCCATGGCCAAGGCGACGGCCGGGGGCGGGCGCGTGTCGGTGATCCTCATCGAAACGCCGTCCAACCCGATCAACACGCTGATCGACGTCGCGCTGACCCGGCGGATCGCCGAAGAGATCGAAGCGCGCCAGGGCCATCGGCCGGTGATCGTCTGCGACAACACGCTGCTCGGCCCGGTCTTCCAGCGCCCGATCGAGCATGGCGCCGATGTCTCGGTCTATTCGCTGACCAAATATGTCGGCGGCCATTCCGACCTGATCGCCGGCGCCGCGCTCGGCAGCCGCGAGGTGACCAAGCCGATCAAGGCGCTGCGCGGCGCCATCGGCACGCAGCTCGATCCGCATTCGTGCTGGATGCTCGGCCGCTCGCTGGAGACGCTGAGCCTCAGGATGGGGCGGGCCAACGACAATGCCCGCGCCGTGGCCGAATTCCTGCGCGACCACCCGAAGGTCGCGAAGGTCCACTACCTGCCCTTCCTTCCCGCAGGATCGCCGGAGGCTGAGGTCTTCGCCCGCCAGTGCGAGGGGGCAGGCTCGACCTTCTCCTTCGACATCCGGGGCGGCGAGGCGGCCGCCTTCGCCTTCCTGAACGCCCTGCAGATCTTCAAGCTGGCGGTCAGCCTCGGCGGCACGGAATCGCTGGCGAGCCATCCGGCCGCCATGACCCATTCGGGCGTGCCGCTGGCGGTGCGCCAGCGCATCGGCGTGCTGGACACGACGATCCGGCTGTCGATCGGGGTCGAGCATCCCGACGACCTGATCGCCGACCTCACCCAGGCTCTGGCGCTGGTCTGAGCCGTTCAGCGGCCGGGCCAGACCGGCTTGCGCTTCTCCTGGAAGGCGGCGATGCCCTCCTTCGCATCCTCGGTGGCGGCGGTCAGCGCGATCTGCCCCTCGGTGAAGGCGATCGCCTCGTCGAAGCTCATCGACTGGATGGCGCGCATGGCATATTTGCCGCGCCGGATGGCGGCCGGAGACTTGTCGGTGAGGCGGCCGACCAGCCAGTCGACCCTCGCGTCCAGTTCGCCGGCCGGCACCACATGGTTGATCAGGCCGGCGGCCCTCGCCTCGTCCGCCGTGAAGGGCTCGCCCGTGAGGCACCATTCGGCCACCAGCCGGCGCGGCACCGTGCGCTGGAGCAGGCTCAGCACCTGCATCGGAAAGACACCGACCTTCACCTCGGGCAGGCCGAACAGGGCATCGGCCGTAGCCACCGCCATGTCGGTCATGCACAGGAGGCCCATCCCGCCGGCCATGCAGGTGCCGTTGACGCGGGCGATCGACGGCTTCGTGCTGTTCTGGGTGAGCCGCAGCAGGTCGGCATAGTCGGTCGTGGGCTTCGAGGCGTCCTGGAAGGCGCCGGTCCCGCGGCCGAGATCGGCACCGGCGCAGAAGGCCTTGTCGCCGGCCCCGGTCAGCACGATGACGCGAATGGCGGGATCGTCCTGGGCCGAGCGCCAGCCCGCCGCAAGGCCGGCAATGACCTCGGCGTTCATGGCATTGCGCTTGTCCGGCCGGTTGATGGTGAGGGTCAGGACATGGCCGGCGGTGGTGGTCAGAACGGCATCGGACATGGGTCGTCTCCCTGGATCCTCATGGATGGCATGGGGGTCTTGCGTCCTTCGAGGCTCGCTTCGCTCGCACCTCAGGATGAGGAAGGCCGGGCCTTGCAAGCCGGTCGGGCTGCGGACCGCCGCGGGCCGCATCACCCCCGGATGCCAGGCTGTCCCTCCTCATCCTGAGGTGCGAGCGAAGCGAGCCTCGAAGGACGCAGAACCGGGATGCCGTCCATCCCTCACCCCGCGCCGGCCTTGTCGATCATCGCCAGAAGCCGGCCGGTCGTCACCTGCTCGCCGGCCGCGACCGCGATCTCGGTGATCTTGCCGGCAACATCCGCCGCATGGACATGCTCCATCTTCATCGCCTCCAGCGTGACCACCGGCTGGCCGGGCGCCACCGTGTCGCCGGCCGCCACATGCACGGCGACCACCCGGCCGTTCATGGCGGCCGCGATCCGCCCGTCGCCGCCCCCGGAACCGGCCCGCAGCGCGATGGCGCGGGTCAGGTCGCGGACATGGACCTGATCGGCGCCGCGCTGCAGGAACAGCTCGGGCCCGCGCCTCAGATAGGGCACGGCAAGACCCGACGGGCCGTGGCGCAGGCGGACGAGGCCCGGCTCGACAGCATCGACCTGAAGCGTCAGCCCCGCCTCGCCTTCGGCAATGACATAGGCGCCGTCCCGCTCGCGGTGGATGCCGACCGCGTGCCGCGCCCCGCCGGTCTCCAGCACCATCGGAACGGGCAACGGCGGGCCGACATGACGCGGACGCCGGCGATAGCGGGCGGCGGTGTCGTCGACGAACAGGACGAGCGCAGCCAGCATGGCATCGGGAATGTCGTCCGGGATTGCCCGCCGCAGCGCCTCCCCATGGGTCGCGATGAAGCCGGTCGTGGCCGCACCCGCCGCGAAGGCCGGGTGCTCGATGACGCGCTTCAGGAAGCCCTGGTTGGTGGCAATCCCCAGCGCCACGGCGCGGTCGAGCCCGCCGGACAGGCCTGCGCAGGCGGCGGCGCGGTCCGCGCCATGGGCGATGACCTTGGCGATCATGGAATCGTAGAAGGGGGGCACGGCCGCGCCCGGCGCCATGGCCGTCTCGATGCGCGGGCCCTCGGGCATGGACCAGGCCCCGAAACGGCCGGCCTGCGGCATGAAATCCTGCGCCGGGTCCTCGGCGCAGAGCCGCACCTCGATGGCGTGGCCAGAGAAGCGGATCTCGTGCTGGGCGAGCGGCAGCGGCTCGCCCATCGCCACCCGGATCTGCCATTCGACCAGATCGAGGCCGGTGATCGCCTCGGTCACCGGGTGCTCCACCTGCAGGCGGGTGTTCATCTCCATGAAATAGAACGCGCCGGTTGAATCGAGCAGGAACTCGAGCGTTCCGGCCCCCTCGTAGCCGAGCGCCTGCACGGCCTTCACCGCGACCTCGCCCATGCGGCTGCGCAGGTCCGGCGAGACGGCGGGCGATGGCGCTTCCTCGACCAGCTTCTGGTGGCGGCGCTGCACCGAACAGTCGCGCTCGCCGAGATGCACGGCATGGCCGAGGCGGTCGCCGAACACCTGGATCTCGATATGGCGCGGCTCGACCACCGCGCGCTCGAGCAGCACGGTCGGATCGCCGAAGGCATTGGCCGCCTCCGAGCGGGCGCTGCGCAGCGCGGCGGCGAATTGGCCGGCCTCCGTGACGAGGCGCATGCCACGGCCGCCGCCGCCGGCCACCGCCTTGATCATGACCGGAAAGCCGATGCGGGCCGCTTCGGCCACAAGCCGGTCGTCGGACTGGTCGTCGCCCTGCCAGCCGGGAACCGTCGGCACGCCGGCTGCCTGCATGATGGCCTTGGCGCCGGCCTTGTGGCCCATGGCCTCGATGGATTCGGCCGAGGGTCCGACAAAGACCAGACCGGCCGCGCGGCAGGCCCGGGCGAAGGCGGCATTCTCGGCAAGGAAGCCGTAGCCGGGATGGACGGCATCGGCGCCGGAGCGCCGCGCCGCGGCGATGATCGCCTCGATGGAAAGATAGGACTCGGCCGGCAGCGGCCCGCCAATCAGCTCCGCGCGGTCGGCGAAGCGGACATGGGCGGCATCGGCATCGGCGGTCGAATGGACGGCCACGGTGGCGAGGCCCATGCGCCGCGCCGTGCGCATGATCCTCAGCGCGATCTCGCCGCGATTGGCCACCAGCAGGCTGCGGAAGGGTGACGCGGTCATGGTCACGGCCTCGCCACCGAGAACTGCATCGGCCGCGGCCGCCGCCGCTCCGCGTCGCGGCAGATGGCGAGGGACTCGGCCAGCACGGCGCGGGTGTCGCGCGGGTCGATGACGCCGTCGTCGAGCAGCCGGGCCGAGGTGGTGAACACGTCCATCTGGCTCTCGAACAGCTCGGTGATCTGCGCCTTCATGGCAGCGATCTGCGCCTCGTCCGGCTCCCGGCCGCGCCGCGCCGCACCGGCGCGGGCGACGATGGCCATGGTCTCTGCGGCCTGTTCCGCGCCCATCACGGCGGTGCGCGCATTCGGCCAGGAGAAGCAGAAGCGGGGATGGAAGCCGCGCCCGCACATGCCGTAATTGCCGGCGCCGTAGGAGGCGCCGCAATAGAGCGTGATCTGCGGCACGGTGGCATTGGTCACCGCCTGGATCATCTTGGAGCCGTGCTTGATCATGCCGGCCTCCTCGTAGGCGCGGCCGACCATGTAGCCGGTGGTGTTGTTGAGGTAGAGGAGCGGCGTGCCCGACTGGCAGCATCCTTGAATGAAGTGCGTCGCCTTGTTGGCGCCGTCCGGATCGAGCGGGCCGTTGTTGGTGATGATGCCGACCGCATGGCCCTCGATCGCCGCATGGCCGCAGACGGTGGCCGGGCCATAGGCCTGCGAGAAGGGCCGGAAGTCCGAACCGTCGACGATGCGGGCGATGACCTCGCGCATGTCGACCGGGCGCTTGAGATCCGCCGGCATGATCCCGAGCAGGTCCTCCGCGTCGTAGGCGGGTTCCGCGAAATCCCGCTCCGGCTCGCCGGGCCTGTCACGGTTCCAGTCGAGCGAGGCGACGATCTCGCGGGCAATCCGCAGGGCATCGCGGTCGTCCTCGGCCATGTAGTCGCCGAGGCCGGAAACGGTGGTGTGCATCTCGGCGCCGCCGAGTTCCTCCTCGGTCGCGACCTCGCCGGTGGCAGCTTTCAGCAGCGGCGGTCCGGCCAGGAAGGCGCGCGTCCGGCCGCGCACCATGACGATGTAATCCGACAGCCCCGTCTGGTAGGCGCCGCCGGCGGTCGAGGACCCGTGCGTGACGGTGATGACCGGCAGGCCGGCGGCCGACAGGCGGGCAAGATTGCGGAAGGTCGAGCCGCCATGGATGAAGTGCTCCACCCGGTAGCGCAGGAGGTTGGCGCCGGCGCTCTCGACGAGCTGGATATAGGGCAGCCGGTTTTCCAGCGCGAGTTCCTGGCCGCGCAGCTTCTTTTCGAGGCCCATCGGCTGGAGCGCGCCGGCATCGATGCCGGCATCTGAGGCGGAGACGAAGCAGCGCACGCCGGCAACGATGCCGATGCCTGAGATGACGCCCGAACCGGGCACGCTCCTGTCCGGGTCGGGCACGTCCATGCGGTAGCCGGACAGGGTGCAGAGCTCGATGAACGGGGCTCCGGGGTCGAGGATCAGGGCGATGCGCTCGCGCGGCAGCAACTGGCCCCGCTCGTGGAAGCGCGGGCCGGCCGCGGCCGAGGCCTGCCGGGAACGGGCCTCCAGGCTGCGCTGGCGCTCGACGAGCCCGAGCATGTGGGCGCGATTGGCCTGAAAGGCCTCGCCCGAGGCAGAAATGCGGGTCTCGATCACGGCCATGAAGGCTCAGGTCCTCGCAAGGGTCTTGCCGGCAACATTGGCGGGCGGGCGGACAGGCGTCTTGTGTGGAGTGGCTGGTGGCGGAGAGGGATACGGGCCGTGCATTCCGATAGGTGGAGGTTCCGGATCAATGTCCTTTTATGTGAAAATACACCTTGACAGCGTGACGATGGTTTGGTAGATTCGCGGCATGTTCGAAAGCTGCGCCCGGCGGGGGAAACCCTGGCCGGGCGTCGTCGTTTCGGGCCCTCTGACGCGCGTTCGGGAGGGCCGTGTCCTGCTGCCGCACTATGTCCCATGCCCCCACCCTTACCCTCCCCGCTGCGCGGAGAGGGCGACTACGACGTTCCGTCTTGTCGTTGCCGCCGTGCCTGGCCCGACCGTTGCGAACGAGGCGAGAGGCCGAAGTCCCCCCTCTCCGCGCAGCGGGGAGGGTGCGGGTGGGGCCACTCGCCAAATCGCGCCCTATCCGAAGCTCGCCTTGACGCCCTGCTCGACGGCAGCCGTCTGCTGCGCGGCCAGCGCCCGCCTGTAGCCCTCGCGCCCCTTGAGGCGCTGCCAGTAGGCGGCGGTCTGAGGCTGGAAGTGCTGGTCAAGACCGATGATCTCGGCAAGGCCGAGGGCATAGCCGACCGCGATGTCGGCCGCGGTGAAACGTCCGGCGGCCACCCATTCGTGGGTCTGGAGGCGGGCGTCCAGCATGCGCATGCGCGCCAGCGTCCATTTCGAATAGTCCTCGACCACCTGCGGCTGGCGCCGCTCCGGCGGCTCGAACCGGCCGTAGCGCAGCACCAGCGTCTGCGGGAAGGTGAGGGTCGCATCGCTCTGGTAGAGGTAGTTCAGCCAGGTGCCGTAATCCGGCTCGTCCGGGGTGACCGCCAGCGGCGTCGGGCCGTGGCGGGTCGCCAGATAGTGGCAGATGCCGGTAGACTCGCTCATCCGCGTCTCGCCGTCGATCATGAACGGCACGGTGCCGAGCGGATTGAGGGCCAGAAACTCCTTCGCCATGGCGCGCGGCGGGAACGGCAGCATCTTCAGCTCATAGGGCAGCCCCATCTCCTCCAGCATCCACAGGGGGCGGATCGAGCGGGCGGAGACGCAGTGATAGAGCGTGATCATGACCGGTTGCTCATGCCCGGCAGGGTGCCCATGGCCTTGGAGATGATCGACAGCATGACCTCGTCGGCGCCGCCGGCAATCGAGGTCAGGCGCGAGTCGCGATAATAGCGGGTCACCGGCGTCTCGTTCATGTAGCCCATGCCGCCCCAGTACTGCATGCAGCTGTCGCCGACCTCGCGGCCGAGGCGGCCGGCCTTCAGCTTGGCCATCGAGGCGAGCGTCGTCATGTCCTCGCCGGCCAGCATCCGTTCGGTGGCGCGATAGACCAGCGAGCGCAGCAGTTCCACCTCGGTCTTCAGCTCGGCGAGGCGGAAATGCACGACCTGGTTGTCGAGGATCGATTTGCCGAAGGCCTTGCGGCCGCGGGTATATTCGATGGTCTGGTCGATGATCCGCTCGGCCGGCTTGAGCTTGGCGGCGGCGCCCCACAGGCGCTCCTCCTGGAACTGCATCATCTGGTAGGTGAAGCCCTTGCCCTCCTCGCCGATGCGGTTGCGCTTGGGCACGCGCACCTCGTCGAAGAAGATCTGCGCGGTGTCGGAAGAGCGCATGCCGAGCTTGTCGAGGGTGCGGGCAACCGTGACGCCCTTCTCCTTCATCGGCACGCAGATCAGCGACTTGTTGCGGTGGGGGGCGCCCTCGCCGGTATTGGCGAGAAGGCAGATCCAGTCGGCCTGCGCGCCATTGGTGATCCACATCTTGCCGCCGGTGATCACGTAGTCGTCGCCGTCGGAGCGGGCCGTGGTCTTCACCGAGGCGACGTCCGAGCCGGCGCCCGGCTCCGACACGCCGATGCAGGCGACATAGTCGCCGCTGATCGAGGGAGCGAGGAATTCGCGCTTCAGCGCATCGTCGCCGAAGCGGGCCAGCGCCGGCGTCGCCATGTCGGTCTGCACGCCGATGCCCATGGGCACGCCGCCGCAGGTGATGCCGCCCAGTTCCTCGGCCATCAGGATGGCATAGGAATAGTCGAGGCCCATGCCGCCGTGCTCGACCGGCTTGTTGAGGCCGAGCAGGCCGAGGTCGCCCATCTTCCTGAACAGGTCGTGGGCCGGAAACCGGCCCGCCTCCTCCCAGGCATCGACATGCGGGTTCACCTCGGCGGCGATGAATTTCTGGATGGTCCGGCGGACCTCGTCGTGCTCGGCGGTGAACAGCATGGGTGCGGCGTCCTGACGGGAAGGGGTCGGGTCCAAGCCTAGGCAGGCGGGCGACCTGCAGGCTTGCGTGAAGTGGTCATGGCGGGCGGCTCAGGGCCCCGCTGCTTCCCCCGAACGGAAGATCTCCAGCTCGCGCGAGCCGGAAAAGATCGCCCGCGGCTGGAGGCCGTAGAAGCGGCGGATGGAGTGGGAGAAATGGGTGGAATCGGGATAGCCGATATCCAGCGCCAGATGGGCCATGTTGATGGTCTCGTTGGCGTAGTTGAGCAGGTGGCGGGCCCGCTTCCACGCGCGCAGGGCGCGGAAGGAATGGCCGGTCTCCTGCTTGAACAGATGCAGGAAGCGCGACACCGACAGGCGCGTGAGGGCCGCGCAGTCCTGGGCGCTGAGCGGGTCGCCCGGCCGCTCGCCGAGCACGCCGAGGACGCGCGCGATCCGCGGATCGACCCTGCGCGGCACGAGCGGCTCGCCCAGAGCCTCGGCGTCGAAGGCGGCCGTACTCAGCCGGTGCTTCAGCGGCATGGCGCGCAGCCGCCGATAGGCCGCGCGCAGACGACCGGCCAGTTCCGCCTGGTCCATGGCGCGCGCCGCGGCCTCCAGGCGGGCGAGCGACGCCGGGTCGACGCTTTCCGGCTCGATCAGCACACCGATGACGCAGCGGTGCTCGCTTTGGATGGAATGCTCGCGATAGGCCGGCAGCACGGCGGCCTCGAGCGTCACGGCCGGCTCGCCGGTGACCGACAGTTCGAGGCGCCCCTCCATGCTGCAGAACAGGATGAACGAGCCCAGGGTGCGCTTCCGCGGCCTGCCGAGCAGGCCGGCATAGAAGACGCGCTCGGGACCCACCAGCATGAACCGCTCGGCGCAGGGCCGCGTTCCTTCCATGCCATCCTCCCCCGGAGCTGCGGTCGGCGCCGCGCCCCTTGACGTTAGCGGAAGGCTACAGGAAGTGACGGGCCTGCCGCCAGCCGTCCGGACGACCGGGGGTTGGCGCGACCGGCGCGCGACCGATTTCACAGCAGAATCATGATATTGATCAAAAGTCGCAGCGCTTGGCTGCCTTGCACGGGCAGCCTTGCTCGCCCGGCCATGGCCGGGGTCTATGGCGCCATCGGTAGCCTCCGGAACGGAGGCCACCTGCCAAATCCCTGGAGGAAATCGCATGAAACGCCGGAATTTCCTGGCTGCCTCGGGCGCCGGTCTTGCCGCCGCGGCCGTGGCCGCTCCCGCCGTCGCCCAGTCGGCGCCGGAGGTGAAGTGGCGCCTGACCTCGTCCTTCCCGAAGTCGCTGGACACGATCTATGGCGGCGCCGAGACCATTGCCAAGCAGGTCGCCGAGCTGACCGACAACCGGTTCCAGATCCAGACCTTCGCCGCCGGCGAAATCGTTCCCGGCCTGCAGGCCATGGATGCCGTGTCGAACAGCACGGTCGAGATGTGCCACACCTGTTCATATTATTATGTCGGCAAGGACCCGACCTTCGCCATCGGCACGGCGGTTCCGTTCGGCCTCAATGCCCGCCAGATGAATGCCTGGCTGGTCCAGGGCGGCGGCAACGAGCTGTTCAACAATTTCTACAAGAAGTTCCAGATCCACGCGATCCCGGCCGGCAATACCGGCGCGCAGATGGGCGGCTGGTTCCGGAAGGAGATCAAGACCGTCGAGGATCTGAAGGGCCTGAAGATGCGCATCGCCGGCATCACCGGCCAGGTGCTGACCAAGCTCGGCGTGGTGCCGCAGCAGGTGGCCGGCGGCGACATCTACCCGGCGCTGGAGAAGGGCACGATCGACGCCGCCGAATGGGTCGGCCCCTATGACGACGAGAAGCTCGGCTTCAACAAGGTGGCGCCGTTCTACTATTATCCTGGCTGGTGGGAGGGCGGCCCGACCGTCCACGCCATGATCAACCTGGAGAAGTGGAACGCGCTGCCGAAATCCTACCAGGCCGCGCTGACCAATGCCTGCGCGACCGCCAATCAGACCATGCAGGCCAAGTACGACCTGCAGAACCCGGCGGCCCTGCGCCGTCTGGTGGCGGCCGGCACGCAGCTGCGGCCGTTCCCGCAGGAGGTCATGGAGGCCTGCCTCGCCGCCTCCAACCAGCTCTACGCGGACATCAGCGCCCGCAATGCCGACTTCAAGACGATCATCGAGGCGATGCAGGCGACCCGCTCCGAGCAGTATCTGTGGTGGCAGGTGGCCGAGTTCACCTTCGACGCCTTCATGATCCGCGCCCGCGCCCGCGCCGGCCGCTGATCGACCGAGGCCGTTCAAACCGTTTGCGAAGGGCCGCGCCGCAAGGTGCGGCCCTTTTGCATTGGGGTCGCTTGCGTTGCGGCTGGCCGCCACTGCGGCCCTCCGGAGGGGAGGCCTGCCGGAAAAGCGGGGCTTGCCTCTGGCCTTTTGCCCCGGAACGGTGGCAGGGTCGCGCCCCATCTCCGGAATCCGCCCGTCCGGGGCGGGAACCGAACCGACTGGAGGAGCGAGGCGATGTCGAACAACCTGAAATTTTACATCAACGGCGAGTGGGTCGCCCCGCTGGGCACCAAGACGCTCGAGGTCATCGATCCCTCGACCGAGGAGGCCTTCGCCACCATCGCGCTGGGCACCGAAGCCGATGTCGACCGCGCCGTGGCGGCTGCCCGCGAGGCCTTCAAGACCTTCTCGCAGACCACCAAGGAGGAGCGCCTCGCGCTGATGCGCAAGGTGATGGACGCCTACAAGGCGCGCTATGCCGACATCGCCGACGCGCTGTCGCGCGAGATGGGCGCGCCCAAGAAGCTCGCCCATACGGCGCAGGCCGGCATGGGCACGGCCCATCTCGCCAAGATGATCGAGACGCTGGAAAAGTTCGAGTTCGAGGAGCTGCGCGGCACGACCCTGATCGCCAAGGAGGCGATCGGCGTGGTCGGCATGATCACGCCCTGGAACTGGCCGATCAACCAGATCATGTGCAAGGTGGCCCCGGCGCTTGCCGCCGGCTGCACCATGGTGCTGAAGCCGAGCGAGATCGCCCCGATCAACGCCATCATCTTCGCCGAGGTGATGGATGCGGCGGGCGTGCCGAAGGGCGTGTTCAATCTCGTCAACGGCGACGGCCCGACGGTGGGCGAGGCGATCGCCCGCCATCCGGGCGTGGACATGGTGTCGTTCACCGGCTCCACCCGCGCCGGCATCCTGGTCGCCAAGGCGGCCGCCGACACGGTCAAGCGCGTCCATCAGGAGCTTGGCGGCAAGTCGGCGAACATCATCCTGCCCGATGCCGATCTCGCCCGCGCCGTGAAGCTCGGCGTCGAGGGCTGCATGCGCAATTCCGGCCAGTCCTGCAACGCGCCGACCCGCATGTTCGTGCCGGCCGACCGCCACGAGGAGGCCAAGACGGTGGCCCGGGAGACGGCCGAGAAGCTGAAGGTCGGCGCGCCCGCCGCCGACGACAGCTGGCTCGGACCGGTGGTCTCGGAACTGCAGTACAACAAGATCCAGCGCCTCATCGAGGCGGGGATCAAGGAAGGCGCCGAACTCGTCACCGGCGGCCCCGGCCGGCCGGAGGACCTCAACCGCGGCTATTATGTCCGCCCCACCGTGTTTGCCGGCGTCACCGACGACATGACCATCGCGCGCGAGGAGATCTTCGGGCCGGTTCTCGCCATCCTGCCCTATGAGAGCGAGGACGAGATCGTGGCCCGGGCCAACGACACGCCCTATGGCCTCGCCTCCTACGTGCAGTCGGGCTCGATCGAGAAGGCCCGCAAGCTCGCGGCGCAGATGCGCTCGGGCAATGTCTATATCAACTACCCGGCCTGGGACGGCGGCGCGCCCTTCGGCGGCTACAAGCAGTCCGGCAACGGCCGCGAATATGCCGATTTCGGCCTCGAGGAGTTCCTCGAGATCAAGGGCACGGTCGGCTACGCCGCGGCCTGACCAGACCCCGATCCCTGCGCGACACGGGCGGCCTGCGGGCCGCCCGTTCTGTTTAAGGCGGGCTCACAGATAGCGGCGCAGGTCGCGGGCGGCGACGTCCGGGTCGCGGTTCACCTCGAAGGTGGAGACGAAGGCGCCGTTGCGGTCCATCAGATAGACGAAGACCGTGTGGTCCATCGTGTAATTGCCGCCGTCCAGCGGCACCTTGCGGGCGAAGGCGCGGTAGGCGCGCATGGCGGCCGCCACCTCCTCCTCCGTGCCGGTCAGGCCGCGGATGGAGGCATGAAAACTGCCGAGATAGGTGGCGAGCAGCGCCTGGTCGTCCCGCGCGGGGTCCACCGTGACGAACACCGTGTTGACCTTGCCGGCATCGGCGCCCAGCCGGTCGAGGATCTGCGTCATCTCGAACAGCTTGGTCGGGCAGATGTCCGGGCAATGGGTGAAGCCGAAGAAGACGAGGCTCGGCTTGCCGAGAAGGTCCCTGTCGGTGACGCGCTGGCCGCGCTGGTCGGTGAGCTGGAAGGCACCGCCGATCGCCGAGGGGCCGGGTGCCAGCGCGCCGCCGCGCGGCAGGGTGAAATAGACCACGCTCGCCAGCGCGCCGAGACCGGCGACCAGCAGGGCGAAAGACAGGATGAGGGCGGCGGATCGGCTGCCGCGACGGGGGCCGTCCGGGCGTGTGTCGGTCATGATCGGCTCAGAAGCACCAGGCGAGGCCCGCGGCCAGCGTGTCGAGAAACACCTTCGACCCCTGGCTCCACCAGAGCAGGGCGGCCGTCGCCATCAGGGCCGCGACCGCACCGCCGACAGCCCAGCGCGCCAGGCGCGGGGTCTCGGCACGCGGCGCGTCCGGGTGCGATGGGGTGACGGCGTTCAGGCTCATGACAGATATCTAGTCGATGGGGTGCCAGGATGCAAAAGCGCCATGCGCGGCCGGCGTTCCCCTTTTCGTGAGCCAAGAGCGGACCTACCTGACAGATCATGCGCCCCGAGGACTTGCTCCATCCGACCCCCCAGGGGCTCTATTGTCCGCCGGCCGATGTGTTCATCGACCCCGTCCGGCCGGTCGGGCGGGCGCTGATCACGCATGGCCATTCCGACCATGCCCGCGCCGGCCACGGGGCAGTGCTGGCGAGCGCGGCGACCCTCGCGATCATGGGCCTGCGCTATGGCGAGGCCTTCGCCGCCACCACACAGGCGGCCGCCTGGGGCGAGACGGTGACGATCAACGGCGTCTCGTTCTCGTTCCACCCGGCCGGGCACATTCTCGGCTCGGCGCAGATCGCGGTCCGGCACCGCGGCCTCACCATCGTCGCCTCGGGCGACTACAAGCGCGCGGCCGATCCGACCGCCGAGCCCTTCGAGGTGGTGCCCTGCGAGGTGTTCATCACGGAAGCGACCTTCGGCCTGCCGGTGTTCCGCCATCCGGATGCGGCGGGCGAGGCCGCAAAGCTGCTCGCCTCGGCGCGGCTGTTTCCCGACCGGAGCCATCTTGTCGGCGCCTACTCGCTCGGCAAGGCCCAGCGGCTGATGGCCCTGATCCGCGCCGCCGGCTGGGACCGGCCGGTGCTGGTCCATGGCGCCGTGGAGAAGCTGACCCGCTTCTACGAGGCGCGCGGCCTCGACCTCGGCGACATCCGCCTGGTGCGCGATGTGCCGAAAGCGGAGCTGGCGGGGGCCGTCGTCATCTGCCCGCCGGGCGCGATGAAGGATGTCTGGGCGCGCCGGTTTGCCGACCCGGTCACCGTCTTCGCCTCGGGGTGGATGCGGGTCAGGGCGCGCGCCCGGCAGGGCGGCGTGGAACTGCCGCTGGTCATTTCCGATCATGCCGACTGGGACGAGTTGCAGGCGACCATCCGCGACACCGGGGCGGGCGAGGTCTGGGTCACCCACGGGCAGGAGGACGCGCTCGTCCACTGGTGCGGCACGCAGGGGCTGAAGGCCCGCCCGCTCCGGCTCGTCGGCTATGGTGACGAGGGCGAGGCGGAGCCGGCCATGGCGGAGGGCACGGCATGAACCGTTTCGCCGCCCTGCTCGACCGGCTCGCCTACGAACCGCGGCGCAACGGCAAGCTGGCGCTGATCACCGACTATCTGGCGACGACGCCCGATCCGGAACGCGGCTGGGCGCTGGCGGCGATGACCGGTGCCCTCTCCTTCCGCCATGCCAAGCCGGGGCTGATCCGCGGGCTTATCGCCGAGCGCACCGATCCCGTCCTGTTCGCGCTGTCCTATGACTATGTCGGCGACCTGTCCGAGACCGTCGCGCTGATGTGGCCGGAGCCGGCGGGGGAAGGCGCCGGCCCTGCCCCTTCACCTCTCCCCGGCGGGGAGAGGTCGGCCCCGGCGCAGCCGGGGGCGGGTGAGGGGGATCGCGATCTCCGGACTGCACTTGCCCCCTCACCCGGCGCTGGCACGCCGACCTCTCCCCGCCGGGGAGAGGGGATCGTCGAGCCTCGCGCCCTTGAGCCGGAACGGGCCATCGGCCACAACCGCCCGCCGGCCCCGACCCTCTCGGAGGTCGTCCAGGCACTTGCCACCACGTCGAAGACCGCGCTGCCCGGCCTCCTGGCCGGCTGGCTGGACACGCTGGACGAGACCGGCCGCTGGGCGCTGCTGAAGCTGATCACCGGGTCCATGCGCATCGGCGTCTCGGCGCGCCTCGCCAAGACGGCGGTGGCCGGGCTCGGAGCCGTCGAGACCGACGCCGTCGAACTGGTCTGGCCCGGCCTCAAGCCGCCTTACGAGACGCTGTTCGCCTGGGTGGAGGGGCGCGGCGAGCGGCCCGAGGCGCTGGATCCGGCGCCCTTCCGCCCGCCCATGCTGGCCCATCCGGTCGAGGACAGCGATTTTGCCGCCCTCGATCCCTCGGACTTCCTGGCCGAATGGAAATGGGACGGCATCCGCGTTCAGGCCGCGGCCGGGCGGCTTGCCGATGGCAGCCGCGTCGCGCGGCTCTATTCCCGCTCCGGCGAGGACATCTCTGCCGCCTTCCCGGATCTGGTCGAGGCACTCGACTTCGACGGCGCCATCGACGGCGAACTGGTCGTCATGCGCGAGGGGCGGGTGCAGAGCTTCAACGAGCTGCAGCAGCGGCTGAACCGCAAGCAGGTGACGGCGGCCATGCTGGCCGGCTTTCCGGCGCATATCCGCGCCTATGACCTGCTGTTCGCGGCCGGCGAGGACCTGCGCGAGACCCCCTTCGCCGAGCGCCGCGGCCGGCTGGAGCGCTTCGTCGAGGGACTTGCCAATCCACGGCTCGACCTGTCGCCGCTGGTGCCGTTTTCCGGCTGGGAGAGCCTCGCCGCCGCCCGCCTCGACCCGGCTTCGGCCGGCGCCGGGGTCGATGCCGGAGCCGTCGAGGGGCTGATGCTCAAGCGGCGCGATGCCCCCTATCTGCCCGGCCGGCCGAAGGGCCTGTGGTTCAAGTGGAAGCGCGACCCGATGGTCGCCGATTGCGTGCTGATGTATGCCCAGCGCGGCCACGGCAAGCGGTCGAGCTTCTATTCCGACTTCACCTTCGGGGTCTGGCGCGGGTCTGCGGGCACCGAGGAGCTGGTGCCGGTCGGCAAGGCCTATTTCGGCTTCACCGACGAGGAGCTCGGCCAGCTCGACCGCTTCGTGCGCAACAACACGATCAACCGGTTCGGGCCGGTGCGCGAGGTGGTCCATTCGGCCGCAGACGGGCTGGTCGTGGAGGTCGCCTTCGAGGGCCTGCAGCGGTCCACGCGGCACAAGTCGGGGCTGGCCATGCGGTTTCCGCGCATTTCACGCATCCGATGGGACAAGCCGCCGGGCGAGGCCGACCGGATCGGCGCGCTGGAGGCGCTGCTCGGCGGCTGATCCGCCGGCAACCGCGCCTTGCCGGCCGGCCCGCATCGCCTTGACTCTGCGGGCGGAGGGGCCACATTCGCCTCATGAGCCGCCGCGCCCCGACCTCCTGCCTGTCCGTGAAGCCGATCTTCGGCCTCTGACCCCTGCCCGGCCCCGCGTGCCCCGGGCACGGGGACACGGCCCTTCGGCTCCGGCACGCTCATCTCCCGTCACATTCCGCCCGCGATGCGCGCCCCGACGGGCCGCCCCCGGCAATCCCTTCAGGGACGCTCTTCATGACCACCACCCAAGCCAGCGCCGCGACCGGCGCAACCCCGCGCGGCGCCCGCAAGTCCCGCCCCGCCATCATCGTCTCCGAGCGCGACCACCGGATCGTCTCCGGCCTCGCGCGCTCCGCGCTCGACCGCATCCCCGCGGTTGCCGAGGTGCTGCTCGACGAGATGGACCGCGCCCGCATCGTGTCCGAGACCCGCCGCCCGGCCGATGTCGTCGGCCTCGGTTCCGAAGCCGACTATGTTTCCGAGACCGGCCAGGTGCGCACCGTGCGGCTGGTCATGCCGGCGGAAGCGGACATCGACGCCGGGCGCATCTCCATCCTGACCCCGGTGGGTGCGGCGCTGATCGGCCTGTCGCCCGGCCAGTCCTTCGGCTGGGCGGGGCCGGCCGGCCATCGCCACAGCCTGACCGTGACCGCGGTGCGGCCGGCGGTGTGACGCTCCCGCAAGGCAGGCATGGGCGGACGGCTTTGCCCGCGCCGCCCTTCCATGCGAAGCGGATGCGCCATGCGAAGCGGAAACGCCATGCCGAGCCTTGCCGCCATCCGCGCCTTCCTGAGGTCGTTCGTCGTGCCCTGCCTGGTGGGGCTGGCGGGCGGCTATGGCTTCCACCGGCTCGGCATGCCGGCCGCCTGGATGTCGGGCGCGCTGGTGGCGGCGACGGTCGCCGCCCTCGCCGGCCTCAGGATCCGCGTGCCCGACCCGATCAGCCGGGCCATGTTCCTGCTCATGGGCGTGGTGCTCGGCTCGGCCGTCACGCCCGAGACGCTGAGGCTGATGGTCACCTGGCCGGTGTCCATGGCCGGGCTCGCCATCCTCGTGCCGGCCATCGTCGCCGCGATCACCGTCTATCTGGTGCGGGTGGAGCGCTACGACCGCGAGACGGCGTTCTATGCCTCGGTGCCGGGGGCGCTGAGCTATGTGATGGCGCTGGCCCTGACCTCGAAGGCCGATGCCCGCGTCGTCGCGGTCATCCAGAGCTTCCGGCTGGTGCTGCTCATGGCGGTGCTGCCGGGGCTGATCTCGGTGGCCGGGCTTGGCTCGGGCGGAACGCGGGTGATCGGCGGCACGGGCCCCGGGCACTGGTACGATTTCCCGCTCCTGTTCGCGCTGTCGGTGAGCTGCGGCCTCGGCATGGAGCGGCTGCGCGTGCCGGGCGGTGCAACGGTCGGCGCGATGCTGGCGAGCGCCATCCTCCACGGCACGGGCCTCGTGACCTCCTCGATCCCCGAAATGGTGATGATCGTCGGCTTCGTGGTGATGGGCGTGCTCATCGCCGAGCGTTTCGCGGGCACCTCGCTGATCGAGATCCGCCAGCTGCTGCGGGCCTCGGTTGCCGCCTTCGTCATCGGCACCGCCATCTCGATCCTGCTCGCGCTGGTGGTCGCCTGGATCACCGGTCTGCAGGTCGGCAAGGTCGTGCTGGCCTATGCGCCGGGCGGCATCGAGGCCATGGCCATCCTCGCCTTCCTGCTCGACATGGACCCGGCCTTCGTCGGCGCCCACCACATCGTGCGCTTTCTCGGCATCGCCCTGCTGCTGCCGGTCACGGTGCGGCTGTTTCTCGGGCCGCAGCCGGGGCCGTAACGGAGCGAAAGCGGGTGTGATGCGATTCCCCGTTGCGCGATGCGGCAGGGTTCCGGTATCGGTTGTCCAAACGTGATCTCAAGGGCCTGTGCATGCGCTCTCGCCTAACCCTCGCCGCCCTGTCGGCCATCCTCGCTTCCGCAATCCTTCCCGCCCTCTCCGTCCCGTCGAACGCCCTCTGCACGGTGCCGTCCGTGGCTTCGGCGACGGCGATCGGCTCGCTGCCGCGCATGTCCGCAGCGCTGCGCGCGCGCCAGCCGGTGCGGATCCTCGCCATCGGCTCCTCGACGACCGCGGGGGTCGGCAGCGGCGGCGCCGGGTTTGCCAACCGCATCGGCCCGATGATCAAGGCCCGCTGGCCGAATGCCAGCATCGAGGTCGTGGTCTCGGGCGTGTCAGGCGAGACCGCGGCGGGTGCCGCCGGCCGGATGGCCCGCGAGCTTGCCCTCTATCGACCGGTCCTGGTGGTCTGGCAGCTTGGCACCAACGACGCCAATTTCGGCGTTTCGGCGCGGGACTTCCGAACAACGGTGTCAGCCGGCATCGGCGCCATCCGCGCGGCAGGGGCCGATGCCGTGCTGGTCGATCCGCAGTTTTCCCGCTGGGCCGAGCGCGGCCCGCGGACGGCCGAGTTCGCCGCCATCATCGCCTCGGAGGGTGCGCGGTTCGGCGTGCCGGTGGTCAAGCGCTACAACGCGATGTTCCGGCTTGCCCAGACCAATCGCAATGCCTTCGACGGGCTGATCGCGTTCGACGGCCTGCATCTGACGGCCGCGGGGCATGACTGCATGGCGCGCCAGGTGGCCGGCACCATCGTCGGCACCGCGGGTCGCTGAGCGGACGGCTCATTCAGGCATCCGACCGTCTTGCCTTTGCGGCAGGCCGTCCTCACATTGGGACGGCCGGCGGCGGGCCGGTGTCAGACGATGAGCGTAGCGATGAACTCTCCGACGCCCACCACCACCACCACCCGGACCGTCGTTCCCTCGCCCATGCAGTATCTCGACAGGGCGACCGGGGTGTTGCGTGATCTCGGCCTGATGCCTGCCAAGATCGACGAACAGCCGATCATTCCCCTGCTGCAGAAGATTTCCGACCTCGACCAGGAGCGCGTTGCGGTCATCGCACGAACGCTGAACCAGGTCGGCGTGTTCAACGAGGTGGTGCGCAACCAGATCGCCGGCATGGAGATCGGTGAGCGCTACGAGCAGATCACCAAGGGCTTCAACTCGATCCGCGACGATGCCAAGCGGATGGTGGAACAGCTCGCCGACGGCAAGATCTCCACGTTCGAGCGGCTGGAGAACATCTGGACCAAGGTCCGGCGCGGCGACATCGCCACCCGTTTCGACGGCATCCGCACCATCTACCTCGACGTGGCCCGCGCCACCAAGGACCAGATCCAGCGCGAGGTGACCATCCTCGATGCCTATCGCGACTTCCGTGGCGCGCTGAAGCAGTCGGAGGTTCTGGCGCTTGAAGTGCTCCAGAAGGCCGAGGAGAAGCTGAAGGCCAAACAGGACGAACTGAAGGCCGCGTCCGAGGCGGTGTCGGCCTATGTCGGCGACGTTCCGGCCGAACGGGCCAATCTGGAACTCGTCCGCGACACCAAGCTGCGCGAGATGCAGGACGAGGACAAGCGCTACCAGATCGCCAAGGACCTCTCCGACAACCTGACCATCGGCTACAACACGTCCGAGGTCATCATGGCCCGGCTGATGCAGACCACCAACGCCAAGGAGCGGGTCTATTCGCAGGCCATCTCGTTCTTCACCACCAATGATGCGGTTCTCACCGCGCTGAAGGCCTCGTTCACCGGCCTGCAGGGCCTGCATGAATCGACCCGCACGCTGGAGGAGATGAAGGAGGGCATGTCCAAGTCTCTGGAGACACTCTCCGAGATCGGCGACAAGGTGCAGGAAGCGGCGCTGCGCGCCGGCTATGGACCGACGATCCGTGCGGATGCCGTGAAGAAGCTGGTGGAATCGGTGGTTTCGTTCCAGGAGAAGTCCGGCGAGATCATCCACGAGATGCGCAAGCTCTCGACCCAGAACTCGAAGGAAATCCGTGACGCCGTCGAGGACGGCAAGCGGCGCCTGGCGGCACTGGCGGAGAAGGGCGCTGCGCTCGGAATGTGAGCGCAGACCCGGCCGTGCCGGCACGGCCATGGCCTGATCGGAGGGCCGCGACATGACCGAGACTGCCCTTGCCCCGGTGGCGGCCCCCGAGCGGCCGCCCGCCCAGCTCGACGACGTCATGCTGGCCATGGACGTCGTCGATACGCTGCGCCACGACCAGAAGGTCACCGAGCGCGAACTGGCGGCGGGCGAGCGCGAGGAAGACCTGATCGAGCGGCTGCGCGAGATCTACCGAAACCAGGGCATCGAGGTTCCCGACGAGATCCTGCGGCAGGGCGTGAAGGCGCTGCGCGAGGACCGCTTCGTCTACAGACCGCCGGCCGAGAGCCTGTCGGTCCGGCTGGCCCGCCTCTATGTCTCGCGGGGCCGCTGGGGCAAGTGGGCGCTCGGGGCGGTAGCCGCCCTCGGCATCGGCGCCGGCACCGTCACCTACCAGAACTATTCCGCGGGACTGGAACTGTCGCAGCGCATTCCGGCGGCGATCGCCACCGTGGTCGGCGATATCGGCCGCGAGGCGACGGTGGAGGATGCCCGCACCCGCGCCGCGGCGCTGGCAACCGACGGGCAGACGGCAGCACGCGACGGTAAGGCCGAAGCCGCGCGCCAGGCGCTGGCCGACCTAGAGCGGCTGCGCGACGAGCTGCGCGCCGAGTTCGATGTCCGGATCGTCTCGCGGCCCGGCGAATCCACGGGTGTCTGGCGGCGTCCGCGCGGCAATCCCACCGCCATGAACTTCTACCTGATCGTCGAGGCCATCGGCCGCGACGGCCGCCCGGTCTCGCGCGCCGTCATCTCCGAGGAAGACGGCCAGTCGCGGGTGGTGAGCAAGTGGGGGGTGCGCGTGCCGGAGAGCCTCTACCGCGAGGTTGAAGCGGACAAGCGGCAGGACGGCATCATCCAGAACCCGGTCCTTGGCCGCAAGGCGCGCGGGCAGCTGGAGCCGGTCTGGCGCCAGACGCTGCCCGGCGGCGCGATCACGAGCTGGTAGGGGGCGCACTGTGATTCCCGGTCATTCGGCGCTCGGCGGCATCGAGAAGGCGCTTGCCGAGCTGCGCCAACTCGAGAACGACGCCAGTCATCGCCTCGAACAGACGACCCGGCGCGAGGCCGAGGCCCAGGCCGACGAGACCGAGGCCTTCCGCGACCTTGCCGGTTTCCGGCTGAAGCAGGCCGACAGCATCGGCGGCCGGCTCGGCATGGCGGCCAACGAGGTGCGGGCCATTCTCGCCATCCGGCTGAACGACCGGAACAGCCTTGAGGCCGAGGTTCGTCAGGTGGAGGCCGAGATCCAGCGCCTTGCCGCCGAGCGCGAGGACTTCGCCGCCCGGCTGACCGAGACCGAGGAACGGCGGCGGGCCCTCGAGAACGAGGCGCAGGTCGCCCTCGTTGCCCGCGCCGACTATGCCGGCCTGAAGGCGGAAACCGACAAGGCCGTGCAGGTCGCGGAGGAGTCCGAGAAGAAGGCGAGGCTTGCCGAGGAGGAGCTGGAGGAAAAGCGCCAGCCCTACGAGGCCGACCCGCTGTTCATGTATCTGTGGTCGCGCGGCTACGCGACGTCGGAATACCAGGCCGGCAACATCGCCCGTCTGCTCGACGGCTGGGTGGCGCGACTCGTGCGGTACCAGGATTCGCGGCCGAACTTTGCCCGCCTGACCGAGATCACCAAGCGCCTGCGCGAACATGCCAACCGCTCTGCCGCGCGGGCCGTGGAACTGGTCGAACAGGCCAAGGCGATGGAAAAGGCCGCCTTCCAGTCGGCCGGCGGCGCGGCCGCCGATGCCGAGGTGGCGGCACAGGCCAAACGGCTCGACGAACTCGACAAGGCGCGCGCGCGCGCGGAGGAGCGCCACGCCCGCCTCGACGAGCGCATCGCCGCCTTCGACCGCGGCGAGGATACCCGCTTCAAGCAGGCGGCCGCGCTGCTCGCCGAAGCCCTGCGCGGGGAGGATGCGCGCCGGCTCTACCAGGAGGCACTGCGGACGCCATCGCCGGACGACGAGGCCATCGTCCAGCGCATCACCGACGCGCGCGACCGGCAGATGCGCTTCGTCGACGAGGCAAAGCGCATCCGCGGCGAACTCGCCGACATCGCCAGACGGCGCGGCGAGATCTCGCAGGTCGCCACCAGCTTCCGCAGGCGCCGCTACGATGCCGACGGCTCGACCTTCGACAACGACGTGGTCGGCCACCTGCTGCGCGGGCTGGTGACCGGCGTCATCACCGGGGCGGACTACTGGTCGCGCATGGAACAGGGCCGGCGCTGGAGCCGGCAGTCGCGGGACTATGGCGGCGGCAGCACCGATTCCTGGGGCGGCGCCAACCGGGGCGGCGGCGGCACCTGGGGTGGCGGCGGCTCCTGGGGAGGCGCCGGCTCCTGGGGCGGAGGATCCGGCGGAAGTTCCGGCGAGAGCTCGTGGGGTGGTGGCGTCTCCGACAGCGCCGGCTGGGGCGGCTCGTCGGGTGGCGGCTCGTCGGGCGGCGGCGATTTCGAGACCGGCGGGCGGTTCTGAGCGCGCCTATGGCCTGAGGGCGACAAGGAAGCCGGTCAGGTCGTCGGTGACGAAATCGACATGGTCGTCGTCGCGTCCCTCGAACTCCCAGTCCTCGCGGAACACCTCGCGGGTCCGTTCCGGCACCACGAGGACGGTCTTCATGCCCAGCCGGTGCGGCGCCTCCAGATTGCGCGCCAGATCCTCGAACATGGCGGCACCTGACGGATCGACGCCGTGGTCGGCGAGGAATTTCTCATAGGTCTCCTGGTGCGGTTTCGGCAACAGGCCGGCATCGACAATGTCGAAGACCCCATCGAAATGGTTCTCGATGCCGAGGCGCCGCGTCACGGCGGCGACATGGGAATGGGTGCCGGAGGTGAAGACAAACTTGCGGCCGGGCAGCGCCGCGATCGCCGCCCCCAGCGCCGGATTGGCCTGCAGAGGCGAATGGTCGATGTCGTGGACATAGGACAGGAAATCGTCCGGGCTCATGCCGTGCTCGATCATGAGCCCGCGCAGCGAGGTGCCGTAGCGCCGGTAATAGTCCTTCTGGACGGTGAAGGCCTCCTCCTCGGTCACCTTCAGAAGGCGGGCGACATAGGCCTTGATGCGCGCATCGATCTGCTGCCACAGCGACAGGTGCGCCGGGTAGAGCGTGTTGTCGAGATCGAAGATCCAGGCCTCGGTGCCCGCGAGCGCCATACGCGCCGCCGTCGTCGCCTTCACTTTCTTGTCCTCCATGCCGATGTCTCGCCTCACGGCAGCCTGAACCGCACCGACGCCCGCCGCCGGCCGTCGAAGGCGACACTCAGGAAGCCGGCCTGGCTGGCCCCATGGGAGGCACAGTCGTCGGCGCCGGCAATCTCGAACTCGCTCGGCCGGATGCAGCCCGGCACATCGCCTCCGAAGGTCACGGCCGTGTCCTGGACGCGCACGGGCCGGCCGTCGGCATCCACCGCCTCGCCGTAGGACAGCACGCGCGCCGGCGCCCCCTCGATGGCCGGCTTGAGGCAGGCGCCGGGATCGACCCGGAACCAGCCGCGGGTGACGATGCGGCCCGCCTCCTCGATGCCGAGCGCGGCCATGACGCGGTGGCCTGTGTCGTTGCACCAGGCAAAGCCCGGGCCCTCGCCGGCGCGCAGGGCGGCGAGCAGGCGGTCGAAAATGTCCGGCTGGCCGGCCGCCTCGGGATCGATCCGCGCGTCGGTGGCGAAAGCCCGGAACGCCGCCTCGGTCCGCGGGCCGTCGAGGCCGTCGACGGGACCGGGATCATAGCCCATTTCGGCCAGAAGCCGCTGGATTCCGGCCCGCCGGGCCTGCGGCAGGTCGTAGTCGGCGTCCTCCGAGAGGAAGGCAATGGCGACGTCCTCGACGACGGTTGGCCGGATCTCGGCGAAGGGTGCCAGCCGGTCGGACGCCTGCCGGCAGGCCTGTGCGCCGGAGAGCAGGAAATCGGCCTCGCTGACGCACAGCGCGGCATTTTCCGGCAGGCCCGCCGAAACGGGCCGGCTGCGGTCATGCGGACGGGTGTGGACGAACAGCCTTCCCGGTGCATCGGCCGTCTGCAGGATCGGCCGGCACTGGCCGGGATCGAGCCGGTACCAGCCGCGGGTCGCCGCCGCCTCGCCGGCAACCACGCCGACGGCGGCCTCGACGATCACGCTGGTGCGGTTGCACAGGCGCGTCTCGGCAGCAGCCGGCATGGCCCAGGCGAGGGCCAGGACCATGCCCGTCAGGCCAAGGCCGCGCCTAGGCGTGGATGAGCGTTCCGGCGCCGCCATCGGTGAGAAGCTCCACGAGCACGGCATGGGGGGTCTTGCCGTCGAGGATCACGACGCCCTCGACGCCGCGCTCGATGGCATAGATGCAGGTCTCGATCTTCGGGATCATGCCGCCGGTCGCCGTGCCGTCGGCGATCAGGCGGCGGCAGTCCTCGACCGAGAGCGACTTGATCAGGTTCTTGTTCTTGTCCAGCACGCCCGGAACATCGGTCAGCAGCAGCAGCCGCTTGGCCTTCAGCGCACCGGCAATGGCGCCGGCGAAGGTGTCGGCATTGACGTTGTAGGTGTCGCCCTCGACCGAGGTCGCGACGGGGGCCAGTACCGGCACCAGGTCCTTGCCGAGCACGGTGTCGAGCACCTTGGTGTCGACCGTGTCGGGCTCGCCGACATAGCCGAGGTCCACCGCCTTCTCGATGTTGGAATCGGGATCGCGGGTTGTGCGGGTCACCTTGGCGGCCTTGACCATGTCGCCGTCCTTGCCGCACAGGCCGATGGCCTTGCCGCCGGCGGCGTTGATGAAGCCGACGATCTGCTTGTTGATCGAGCCGGCGAGGATCATCTCGACGATCTCCACCGTCTGCTTGTCGGTGACGCGCAGGCCGTCGACGAACTCGCTCTTGATGCCGAGCTTGGCCAGCATCTGGCCGATCTGCGGCCCGCCGCCATGGACCACCACCGGATTGATGCCGGACTGCTCGAGCATGACGATGTCGCGGGCGAAGGAGCGGGCGCCGCCCTCGTCGCCCATGGCGTGGCCGCCATATTTCACCACGACGATCTCGTCGTCGTATTTCTGCATGTAGGGCAGCGCCTCGTTGAGGACGCGGCCGATGTCCTGGGCATCGAGAGGATCATGGTTGGGCATGGGCGGCTCCGGCTGCCGCGGTGTCCAGCGCGGCGGTCGCGGGGGTCTTAGCCGATTTGCCCGGCGCGGTGAAGGAAGCCGGATGGCTTGACTTCCATGCAGGCCGGGTCAGTGTCGAACGCCCCCCGGCCAACCGGAAGGCATTCTGGCATGACATATACCGGCATCGCTTACCCCGCCCGCTTCTATCCGATCGTCGACAGCCTCTCCGCGCTCATCATGATGACGCGCCTCGGCGTCGGCACCGTCCAACTGCGCGTCAAGGACATTGCCCATGTCCAGGCCGTGGCGCTGGTGAAGGAGGCGATGGAGACCGTGGCGGACAGCCAGACCGCCCTCGTCGTCAACGACCACTGGCGGGCGGCCATCGAGGGTGGCGCCGCCCATGTCCATCTTGGCCAGGAGGACCTTGCAGAGGCGGATGTCGCGGCCATCCGGGCGGCCGGACTGACGCTCGGGATCTCGACCCATGACGAGGCCGAGCTCGAAACGGCGCTGGCCCATGCACCCGACTATGTCGCGCTCGGGCCGATCTATCCGACCTCGGTCAAGACCATGCGCTTTGCGCCCCACGGGGCGGCGCGGCTGACCGAGTGGAAGCGGCGCATCGGGACCATCCCGCTGGTCGCCATCGGCGGCATCACGCTGGAGCGGGCGCCGGAGGTCTATGCGGCCGGCGCGGATTCGATCGCGGTGGTCACCGACGTTGCCGGCCATGCCGATCCCGAGACGCGGGTGCGCGAATGGCTGGCCCATGAGCCGGCCGGCGATCCGGAAAGCAGCGGCTAGACGCAAGACCCGCCGGGGCCGGACTGGGACCATGCGGCTGCGTTCGATGCCGAGCGAGCCCGGGAGCGGCCAGCCGCCATGTCCGACAAGGCCATCATCACCTGCGCCCTCAACGGCGTGCTGACCGACCCGCGGCAGCACGCGGTGCCGGTGACGCCGGCCGAAATGGCGGCGGAGGCGAGGCGCGCCTATGAGGCCGGCGCCGCCATGGTGCACATCCACCTGCGCCAGCAGGGCGAGGGCCAGGGACACCTTCCGTCCTGGGATGTCGAACTGTCGCGCGCGGTGCAGGCGGCCATCCGGGAGGCCTGTCCGGGCATTATCATCAACCACACATCCGGCATCCGCGGCCCGAACTATCAGGGCGCGCTCGACTGCATCCGGCAGACCCGACCGGAAGTCGCCGCCTGCAATGCCGGTTCGCTGAACTATCTCAAGGTCAAGGCCGACGGCAGCTGGGCCTGGCCGCCGCACCTCTTCGACAACACGGTCGAGAAGGTGAAGGACTATCTCGACGCCATGAAGGATGCGGGGAGCCTGCCGGAATTCGAGTGCTTCGACACCGGCATCGTGCGCAGCGTCGGCATGTACCAGCGCGCCGGGATGGTGGCCGGGCGGCCGCAGTACAATTTCGTCATGGGGGTGGAATCCGGCATGCCGGCCGACCCCGACCTGCTGCCGATCCTGCTCCGGCTCAAGGTCCCGGAGGCCAACTGGCAGGTCACCGCCATCGGCCGCGCAAGCATCTGGTCACTGCACCGGCGCTGTGCTGAACTCGGCGGACACATGCGGACGGGACTTGAGGACACGTTCTATCTGGCCAG
Source organism: Phreatobacter sp. (assembly GCF_051860605.1). Classification (GTDB taxonomy): domain Bacteria; phylum Pseudomonadota; class Alphaproteobacteria; order Rhizobiales; family Phreatobacteraceae; genus Phreatobacter. The sequence continues at coordinate 48,273 of NZ_JBHYDR010000001.1, forward strand.
CGGCGAGAAGGTGACCTCCAACGGACAGCTCATCGAGGCGATGGCCGCCCTGGTCCGCGAGACCGGCCGGCCGATTGCAAGCCCCGCCGAGGCGCGGGCCATCCTCGGCCTCGCCTGAGGCCAAAGCCGGCAGGCCGGCGCGCAGTGCATGACGAGCCGGAAAACCGGCCGACGACAAGACGTGCATGGGAAACGCCGACGAGGGAGTGAGGCTGTTGCAGTTCATCCAGCTCGTGATCAGCGGGCTTGCGCAGGGGTGTATCTACGGCCTGATCGCGCTGGGCTTCGTGCTCATCTACAAGGCCACCGAGACCGTGAACTTCGCCCAGGGCGAGCTCCTGATGATCGGAGCCTTCGCCGGGCTGTTCGCCTCGACCCTGCTCGGGCTTCCCTACTGGCTCGCCCTTCTGTCGGCCATGGCGGCGACCGCCATTGTCGGCTTCGGCCTCGAGCGCGTGGTGCTCAGGCCGATCCTCGGGCAGTCGGCGGTATCGATCGTCATGGTCACCATCGGTATCGGCTACATGTCGCGCGGCCTCGTGACCATGCTGCCGGTGGTGGGGACCGACACGCACACCCTGCCGGTGCCGTTCCGCGGCGAGGTCTTCCATGTCGGCGGCGTGGTGATCTCGGCCGAGCATATCGTCATCATCGCGACCACCATCGTGCTCTGCGCCCTGCTGGCAGCCATGTTCCGCTACACCAAGATGGGCATTGCCATGCAGGCCGTGAGCCAGAACCAGCTGGCGGCCTATTACATGGGCATCCCGGTGAAGCGCCTCTCCAGCCTCGTCTGGGCGATCGCGGCGGCGGTGGCGGCCATTGCCGGCATCCTGCTGGCGCCGCTCACCTTCATCCACGCGAATATGGGCTTCATCGGCATCAAGGCCTTTCCGGCCGCGGTCATCGGCGGCTTCACCTCGCTGCCGGGCGCCATTGTCGGCGGGCTGATCATCGGCGTGGTGGAGCAACTGGCCGGCTTCTACCTGATGGAGGGCTTCAAGGATGCGGCACCCTTCATCGTCGTGCTGGCCATGCTGATCCTCAAGCCGAACGGCCTGTTCGGCGAGACCATGCGCAAGAAGGTGTGACGCCATGCGGTTCATCTTCAAGACGCGCTACGAGCAGGACATCAACCTGATCCAGCATGGCGGCCAGGTGTTCTGGTACGGGGTGCTGGGGCTGGTGCTGCTGGTCGCGCCGGCCTTCGTCTCGCCCTATGTGCTGACCCAGCTCAGCCAGATCTGCATCTATGCCATCGTCGGCTTCGGCCTGATGCTGCTCGCCGGCTTCACCGGCCAGCTCTCGCTCGGACATGCCGCCTTCGTGGCGGTCGGCGCCTATACGCAGGGCGTGCTGGTGACCGCCGGCGTGCCGTTCTTTGTCGGGATCGTGGCATCCGGCCTGTTCGCGGCGGTGGTCGGCGTCATCGTCGGCCTGCCGGCGCTGAGGGTGAAGGGCCTCTATCTCGGCATCGCAACCCTCGCCTTCGGCGCGATCATCGAGGAGATCATCGCCCGCGCGGAGGCTGTCACCGGCGGCAATGCCGGCATGATGGTGCCGCCCGTCCAGCTATTCGGCCTGCGCTTCGCCGATGGCCCACTGTTCTACTATCTGTGCCTCGCCTTCGCGATCTGCGCCTGCCTCGTGCTCGTCAACCTGCTGCGCTCCCCGACGGGACGGGCCTTCGTCGCCATCCGGGATTCGGAGATCTCCGCGCAGTCGATGGGCGTGAACCTTGCCGTCTACAAGACGATGTCCTTTGCCATCTCGGCGGCCTTCGCGGGCGTTGCCGGGGCGCTCTATGCCCACAACATCCGCTTCCTGTCGCCCGACCAGTTCACCGTCGTCCAGTCCATCGAGATGATCATGATGGTGGTGATCGGCGGGCTCGGCTCGATCCACGGCGCGGTCTATGGCGCGATCTTCCTGATCGCCCTGCCACAGGCGATCAACGCCATCAAGCCGTTCCTGCCGCTGTTCCTGTCGGAGGCGACCGGCCTGCAGCCGACGATCTTCGGTGCGGTGCTGATCCTTGTCGTGCTGTTCGAGCCGCTCGGCATCTACGGCGCCTGGCTGAAGACCCGGGCCTATTTCGACCTCTTCCCCTTCTACCGGCAGGGCATGTTCCGCCGGCAGAAGGCGTTCCAGAAATCGGACCGCCTGAAATGAGCGCCCCCTTCTTCGAAGCCGAGACCATTTCGGTCCAGTTCGGCGGCCTGAAGGCCGTCGACGGGATCAGCTTCACCGTCGACAAGGGCGAGGTCTTCACGATCATCGGGCCGAACGGCGCCGGCAAGACCACGGTGTTCAACATCATCAGCCGGATCTACGACGCGACCGCCGGCACGGTGCGGTTCGAGGGGCAGGACATCACCCGCGTTCCCGCCCATCGCATCGCCAGCCTCGGCATTGCCCGCACCTTCCAGAACATCGAGCTGTTCGAGCATGCGACGGTTCTGCAGAACCTGCTGATCGGCGCCCATGTCCACCGCACCACCAACCCGCTGTTCGAGGCGCTGTTCCTGCCCTCGGTGAAGCGCGCGGAGGTGAAGCTGCGCGAGCAGGTGGAGGAGGTGATCGACCTGCTCGAGCTTGCGGTCCACCGCGATTCCATGGTGGCGGGCCTGCCCTATGGGGCACGCAAGGTGGTCGAACTCGGCCGGGCGCTGTGCACCCGGCCCAAGATCCTGCTGCTGGATGAACCCTCCTCCGGCCTCAATGTCGAGGAAACCGAGGACATGGCCTTCTGGATCGAGGACATCACCAAGGACCTCGGCATCACGGTCATCATGGTCGAGCACGACATGACGCTGGTCTCGCGCGTTTCCGACCGGGTGATGGCCATGAACCAGGGCCGGATGCTGGCCATGGGCACGCCGGCCGAGGTGCAGCGCCATCCGGCGGTGGTGGAGGCCTATATCGGCGCGCCGCTGGAAGCCCCCGCATCCGAGGGCGAGAGGGCGGCGTCATGAGCGAGGCCATCCTGACCCTGCAGAATGTCGAGGCCGCCTATGGGGCGGTGAAGGCCATCCGGGGCGTGTCGCTGTCCGTGCCGAAGGGCTCGATCGTCACGGTGCTGGGCGCCAATGGTGCAGGCAAGACCACCATCCTCAAGACCATCTCAGGCATTCTCGACCCGCAGAAGGGCTCCATCAGCTTCAAGGGCGAGCCCATCGAGCGGAAGGACCCGGCGGACATCGTGCGGCGGGGCCTCAGCCATGCGCCGGAGGGGCGCGAGGTGTTTCCGCTCCTGTCGGTCCGGCACAACCTGATGATGGGCGCCTTCACCCGCTCGGACAGGGACGAGGTGGCGCGCGACATGGAGCTGGTCGAGGGCTATTTCCCGATCCTGAAGGACCGGGCCGACCAGGAGGCCGGCCTGCTCTCGGGCGGACAGCAGCAGATGCTCTCCATCGCCCGCGCGCTGATGGCGCGGCCCGACCTGCTGCTGCTGGACGAGCCATCGCTCGGCCTGTCGCCGAAGCTGACGCAAGAGATTTTCGCCATCGTGAAGCGGGTCAACCGCGAGCGCGGGGTGACGATCCTGCTGGTCGAGCAGAATGCGGCCCTTGCGCTGGCGACCGCCGACTATGGCTACATCCTCGAGATCGGCCGGATCGTGATGGAGGACCGGGCCAGCGTCCTTGCCGAGAAGGACGACGTGAAGGAGTTCTATCTCGGCCAGAAGGATGCCGGCGTGCGCGGCCAGCGGCGCTGGAAGAAGAAGAAGATGTGGCGGTAGGGAGGCGGCGATGTTCGACATCTGGCCGAAGCAGGATATCCGCCTCCCGGTGATGCCGGAGGGCAATACGGTCGCGGAGGTGTTCGACGCCGCCGTGCGGATGCGCACCAGCCGCATCGCCGTCCGGCAGAAGGAGCTCGGCCTCTGGCGCGAGACCACCTGGACCGAGATGGGCGAGATCGTGCGCGAGATCTCCATGGGGCTGGCCGCCCTCGGCCTGCAGCCCGGCGAGGTGGTCTCGATCCTCTCCAACACGCGCCGCGAATGGACCTATGCCGACTACGGCATCATCTGCGCCGGCGGCGTCTCGAACGGCATCTATCCGACCGATGCTCCCGGCCAGTGCGAATATCTCCTGACCGACTCGGCCTCCCGCTTCGTCGTGGTCGAGGACGAGGAGCAGCTCGACAAGATCCTGGAGGTGCGCGAGCGCACGCCGCTGCTGTCGAAGATCATCGTCATCGAGACCGAGGGCCTCACCCGGTTCGCCGATCCGCAGGTGATGACCCTCGACGACCTGCGCAGGCTGGGCCGCGAGACGCATGCGGCCGATCCGGCCGAATGGGACCGGCGGCGCGCCGCGCGCGGCCCGGAAGACCTGGCCATCCTCGTCTACACCTCCGGCACGACGGGCAAGCCGAAGGGTGCGATGATCACCCACAGCAACATCCTCTCGGCCATCCGCATCATCGTCAACGAGTCGATCCGCCAGAACGAGGACGACCAGCGCATGGCCTTCCTGCCGCTCTGCCATGTGGCGGAGCGGGTCGGCGGGCAGTTCCTCGCCCTGTTTTCCGGAGCGACGCTCAATTTCGTCGAGAACCCCGAGACCGTGCCGGACAATGTCCGGGAGATCGCGCCGACCATCTTCTTCGCCGTGCCGCGCATCTGGGAGAAGTTCTATTCGGCGGTGATGATCCGGCTGAAGGAGGCGACCCCGCTGCAGCGGGCGCTCTACGGCTGGGCGATCGATCAGGGCCGGCAGGCAGCAGACCTGCTGATCGACGGCAAGCCGATCCCGACGAGCCTGAAGCTGAAGGTCTGGCTCGGCCGGGCGCTCGCGCTCAACAACGTGCGCAAGGCGATCGGCATCCATCGCTGCCGGTTCCTGGTGACCGGCGCCGCGCCGATCTCGCCCGACCTGATCCGCTGGTATTTCGCCCTGGGCGTGCCGATGCTGGAGGTCTGGGGCATGACCGAGACGACCGGGGCAGGCTCCGTCGTGCCCATCGACCACATCAAGCCCGGCACCATCGGCCGGCCGACCGGCGCCATCGAGATGGTGATCGGCGAGAACGGCGAGATCCTCGCCCGCGGCCCCACCATCATCAAGGGCTACCTCAACCAGCCGGAGAAGACCGCGGAGACCATCCGCGACGGCTGGCTGCACACCGGCGATGTCGGCTCGGTGGACAATGAGGGCTTCTTCCGGATCACCGACCGGATGAAGGACATCATCATCACGGCGGGCGGCAAGAACATCACGCCGTCCGAGATCGAGAACGAACTGAAGTTCTCACCCTACATCACCGATGCCGTGGTCATCGGCGACAAGCTGCCCTACCTCACCTGCCTGATCATGATCGATCAGGAAAATGTCGAGAAATTCGCGCAGGATCACGACATTCCCTTCTCCAACTATGCAAGCCTGTGCCGGGCCAAGGAGGTGATCGACCTGATCGCGGCCGAGATCGACCGCGTGAACAAGAAGTTTGCCCGCGTGGAGCAGATCAAGGCCTTCCGGCTCATCGACCAGCAGTTGACGGCCGAGGACGAGGAACTGACGCCGACCATGAAGCTGAAGCGCAACCTCGTGCACAAGAAATATGCCGAGCTGATCACCGGCATGTACCGCAGTTCCGCTGCGTGACCCCGCTGGTGGCAAGTCGCGGATTGGACTAGCATTCTCATTCCGTCGACGCCCGTCGACCACCGAAAAGAAGCCGCGGACCAACTGCGGATCAACCGGATGGAGGAACACCATGAATCTCAGACTGACACTGGGTCTGGCACTGGCGACAGGACTTGTCGCAGGCCCGGCCCTCGCCCAGACGCAGGGCGTCTCGGACAACCAGATCGTCATCGGCTCGATCCAGGACCTGTCGGGCCCGGTCGCGGCCTATGGCAAGCAGACCCGCAACGGCCTGCAGATGTATTTCGACGAGCTCAATGCCCGTGGCGGCATCCACGGACGCCAGGTGCGCCTGATCGTCGAGGACAATGCCTATGACCCGCGCAAGGCCCTGCTCGGCGCCCAGAAGCTGGTCAATTCCGATCGCATCTTCGCGATGATCGGCCATATCGGCACGGCCCAGAACATGGCCGCCATGCCGATCCAGTTCGAGCGCAACGTGCCGAACTTCATGCCGGTGACGGCCGCGCGCGACATGTACATGCCGCCGACGCCGCTGAAGATGGCCTTTGCCGCCTCCTATTTCGATCAGGTCCGGACCATGCTGCCGGAGATCATCAAGGAGAAGAACGCCCAGCGCGTCTGCACCGTCTACCAGGACGACGAGTTTGGCCTGGAGGTCATGCGCGGCGGCGAGGCGGCCCTCGGCACGCTCAACCGCTCCTATGTCGAGCGCACCACCTACAAGCGCGGCGCCACCGAGTTCTCCTCGCAGGTCGCCCGCATGAAGGCGGCCAATTGCGACCTCATCCTGATGGGGACGATCATCCGCGAGACGGTCGGCGTGCTGGCCGAGGCCCGCAAGATCGGCCTGCAGGCGACCTTCGTGGGAACGAGCGCGGCCTATACGCACCTCATTCCCGCCCTCGGCGGCCCGGTGGCCAACGGCTTCTACGCCATGATGACCACGGCCCATCCCTATCCGGACGATCCGAGCGCGCAGATCCGCGAATGGGCCGCGCGCTACAAGGCGAAGTTCGGGGAGGACCCGACGGTGTTCTCCGCCTATGGCTGGCAGATCGCCGATGCCTTCACCCAGGCCGCGCAGAAGGCCGGGCGCACGCTGACGGTGGAGAGCTTCATCCAGGCGGTGGAGACCAATCCGCCGCTCGGCGGGCTGTTCGAGGCGCAGCCCTGCAACATCACGCCGCAGATGCGCCTGTGCAACAATTCCTCGCGGCTGTCGCAGATCCAGAACGGCCGCTGGGTGGTCACCCGCGGCTGGGTGCATGGCACCGTCGCCACGACACACTGACGTGACATGACGGCGAGCGCCGCCGGTCCCCGACCGGCGGCGTTCCCTTTTTGCGCAGCAAGTCCGCAGCATGACGTCAGGAGCAGGGACGTGGCCCATCCCTTCTACACGGCCGAGCACGAGGCCTTCCGCGAGCAGATCCGCCGCTTCGTCGCCCGCGAGATCGAGCCCTATGCGACCGAATGGGACGAGGCGGAGGAATTTCCCCGCGAGCTCTATCGCAAGGCGGCCGCCATCGGGCTGATCGGTCTCGGCTTCCCGGAGGAATATGGCGGCATACCGGGCGACCGCTTCATGTGGATCATCGCCACGCAGGAGCTTGCCCGCCACGGCGCGGGCGGCATCAATGCCAGCCTCAAGAGCCATGCCATCGGCGCGCCGCCCATCGTCGCGGCGGGCTCGGACGAACTGAAGGCGCGGGTCCTGCCCGGCATTCTGGCCGGCGAGAAGATCTCCGCACTGGCCATCACCGAGCCGGGCGGCGGCTCGGATGTCGCCAGTCTGAGGACCACGGCCCGGCGCGACGGCGACCATTATGTCGTCAAGGGCGAGAAGACCTTCATCACCTCCGGCATGCGCGCGGACTATTACACGGTGGCCGTGCGGACCGGCGGAGAGGGAGCCGGCGGGGTGAGCCTGCTGCTGATCGAGCGCGAGCGCGAGGGCTTTGCCCGCACGCCGCTCAAGAAGATGGGCTGGTGGGCGTCCGACACCGCAACGCTGCATTTCGACAATGTGCGCGTGCCGGTGGCCAATCTGATCGGACCGGAAGGCCATGGCTTCCGGATCATCATGCGCAACTTCAACCACGAGCGGCTGACCATGGCGGCCGGCTGCATCGCGGCGGCGCGCGTGTGCCTCGACGAGGCGACCGCCTATGCCAAGGAGCGCGTCACCTTCGGCAAGCCGCTGACCCAGCATCAGGTCATCCGCCACAAGCTGGTCGACATGGCGCAGAAGGTGGCGGTCAGCCAGGCCTGGCTGGAAATGCTCGCCTGGCGGCTGGAGCAGGGCGAGAACCCGGTCGCCGAGATCTGCATGCTGAAGAACCAGTCGACCCAGACGCTGGCCTTCTGCGCCTCGGAGGGCGTGCAGATCTTCGGCGGGGCCGGCTTCATGCGCGGCGCCAAGGTGGAACGCATCTACCGCGAGGTGAAGGTCAATGCCATCGGCGGCGGCACCGAGGAGATCATGAAGGACCTGGCCAGCCGCCAGCTCGGCTTCTGAGACCGGGCCTGCCATCCAAGGTCGCGCTTCCCGCGCGGCGCGCGGGCGTGTAGCACCAAGGCATGCTCGTGCTCGCCCTCGACACGGCCCTTGCGGCTGCAAGCGTCGCTGTCCTCGATACCGACCGTGACCTGATCCTCGCCGAGGCCAGCGAGCCGATGGAGCGCGGCCATGCCGAGCGCCTGCTGCCGCTGGTCGCGGAGGTCTGCGGCCGCGCGGGCGTCGCACCCTCGGCCTGCCGGCGTTTCGTCGCGGCGACGGGTCCCGGCAGCTTTACCGGCATCCGGGTGGCGGTTTCGGCCGCCCGCGGCCTGGCGCTGGCGACGGGGGGCGAGGCGGTCGGCATCCCGACGCTGGTCGCCCTGGCGACGCCCCACCTGCGGACCCCCGAGGCGGCCGCCGTGCTGGCCGCCATCGATGCGCGCCACGGCCATGTCTATGCGAGCCTGACGGATGCGGACGGCGCGGAACGCATGGCGCCGCGCTACCTGCCGGCCGGCGAGGCCGCGAGGCACGCCGTTGCCGCCGGTCCGTGCCGGCTGGTCGGCTCCGGTGCCGATGCCGTGTTCGGCGCCTGGCCGGAGGCGGTCTCGGCCCCGGTGGTGGTCGACGCGGCACCGTGGCTGTCGATCGCCGTTCTGGCGCGTCTCGGCGCGGCAGCCGATCCGGCCACTTCGCCCTGCCGGCCGCTCTACCTGAAGGCGGTGGATGCCAAGCCCTCCGCCTACCGCCCCATCGGCGCGGGACCGCTCCCATGATCCCCCTGCAAGCGCTCTGGCCATGGTGGTGGACCGCCACCGACCCTGTGGTCGAACCCGCCCGCCTTGCCGACGCGGAGGAGATGGCTGCCATCCACGCCCGCTCGTTCCACCGCGGCTGGGAGGCCACCGACATCGCGGCGATGATCGCCGAACGCGCGGTGATCGCCCATGCCATCCGCCGCAGGCAGGGGGCGGACGCCGCCGGCTTCGTGCTGAGCCGCGTGGCGGCGGACGAGGCGGAGATCCTCACCATCGCCATCGCGCCGACGCTGCGCGGACGCGGCTTCGCGGCGCGGCTGCTTTCGGCCCATGTCCCCGATCTGGTGAGGGCGGGCGTGAAAAGCCTGTTCCTGGAGGTGGAGGCGGGCAACATGCCCGCGGTCAGGCTCTACGAGCGCCAGGACTTCCAGCCCGTCGGCCGGCGCAAGGGCTATTACCGCACGGATTCCGGTACGGCCGATGCGATCATCATGCGGCGCGATCTGCCCGCGATCTGACAACGCCAGCACCCCTTCCCCGCGACCCTGCCCGCGACCCTGCCCGCGACTTCCGATGCCGGCGCAATTTGCCGGACCGTTCCCGTTTTAGACTCTTATTTCGGGAGTCCGCCCAAGGGTAGAGTGGCAGTGATTCGCTGCGTCAGGGGCGGCGCGGCGCTCCCGCTCCGGCGGCGTGGTGCAACCCTCGGATGGTAAGGGACGGGCGATGCCGGACCTCGGGCAGGTCGACGATGCATCAGGTTGCAGCTTGCGGAGGCTCAGGCGGTTCAAGACGCGATCCCTGATCCCGACCGTCGGTAGCCTCGCGCTTCTGATGTCCTCGACCGCCCTGGCGGGTGCTGCCGAGGCCGGCGCCGAGCCGGTCAGCCTGATGGCAGCCATCCGCCCGCATGAATGGGCGATCCTCGGTCTCAATGTCGGCGTCGTCGTCTTCGCCGTGGTGACCTCGATCAGCCTGCTGCGCACCCGCACGCGCACCCTGCGGGCCGAAAAGAAGGCCCGCGACGAGATCAACGGCCTGAAGCTCGCCCTCGACCGCGCCAACGAGTTGCTCACCCTCGACGACCATGTCGTCGTCGTCTGGGGCGGCGAGCGGGACGAGCCGGAGATCACCGGCGATGCCACGCTGATCACCGACCTGCCCGCGCCGAGGCGCGTGCTGGCCTTCGGATCCTGGCTGCCGCCGGTCCCGGCGACGCAGCTGGAGGAAGCCGTCAGCCGGCTGCGCGGCGAGGGAACGCCGTTCCGCTTCGACCTGGTGGCCGCGGACGGACGGCCGATCGAGGCCGAGGGACGGCCGATCGGCGGGCGGGCGGTGCTGCGGCTGCGGGTCGTGACGGGCGTGAGGGAGGAACTCGGCCGGCTGCGCGAGACCCACGCGGCGGTGCTGCGCGACACGGACACCTTCCGCTCGTTCCTGACCTCGCTGCCGATGCCGGTCTGGACCCGCGACCGCGAGGGCCGCCTGACCTGGGCGAACGATGCCTACGCGGCCGCCACCGACAGGTCCGGCGGTGCGGAGGCGGTGGCCGCAGGCTGCGAACTCATCGAACCGGCCGACCGGAGCGAGGCCGCCCGCCGCCGTCAGGCGCGCGAACCCTTCGTGCGGCGCACGGCGGCCATCGCGGCCGGGCATCGCCGGGTGTTCGACGTGATCGAACGGCCGGCCGGCACAGGCTTTGCCGGCATGGCCGTGGACGTGACCGAACTGGACAATGCCCGTTCGGAACTGGCCGTGGAGATGGAGACGCACAAGCGCACGCTCGACCAGCTCCAGACCGCCGTCGCGATCTTCGATGCCAATCGCCGGCTGGTCTTCAACAACGAGGCCTATCGCCAGCTCTGGGACCTCGACCCGGCCTTCCTGCACCAGTCGCCGACCGACGGCGACATTCTCGACCGCCTGCGCGAGCGCGACCAGTTGCCGGCCCAGTCGAACTACCGCGAATGGAAGAAGACCTTCCACACGGTCTACGAGGCCCTGGACACCGAGCCGCGGATTCACGAATGGCCGCTGTCGGGCAAGCGCTTCCTGCGCGTCATCCAGAACCCCGATCCGGCCGGCGGGGTGACCTATGTCTTCGAGGACCTGACCCAGCGGCTGGCGCTGGAAACCCAGGTGAAGGCGCTCGACCGCGTGCAGCGCGAGACGATCGACCACCTGGAGGAAGCCGTCGCCGTGTTCGGGCCGGACGGCCGGCTGTCGCTGTTCAACCGCGCCTTCGGCACGCTCTGGGAGATCGCGCCGGCGCTGCTGGAAAGCCGGCCGCGCATCGACCAGATCGCGGACCTGTGCCTGCCCTATGTGCGCGATGGCAGCGTCTGGTCGGACATCCGCTCGGCGGTGACGGCGCTGGCCTACGAGCGGCGCCAGCACAATTTCCGGATGGAGCGCACCGACGGCTCGGTGCTGGACACGGCCGCGGCGCCGCTGCCGGGCGGGGCGACACTGGTCACGTTCAGGAACGTCACCGACATGGTGATGGTCGAGCGCGCGCTGACCGAGCGCAACGAGGCGCTGGAAGCTGCCGCGCGCATGCGCAACGACTTCGTCCACCACGTCTCCTACCAGCTCAGGACGCCGCTCACGACCATCATCGGCTTCTCGCAGGTGCTCGACGATCCGTCGGTCGGCCCGCTCAACGACCGGCAGCGCGAATATCTCGGCTATATCGCGGCGTCGTCGGCATCGCTCCTGTCGATCATCAACGACGTGCTGGACCTTGCCACCATCGATGCCGGGGTGATGGAGCTCGAACTGTCGGACGTGGACATCAAGGCAACGATCCTGGCGGTGGCCGAGGCGATCGGCGATCGGCTGGCCGAACACCGGATCCGGCTGGAAACCCGGATCGTGCCCGAGATCGGCTCGTTCCGGGCCGACGCCCAGCGCGTGCGCCAGATGCTGTTCAACCTCCTGACCAATGCCATCGGCTTTTCCGAGCCCGGCGGCCTCATCGTTCTGGATGCCACGCGGACCGAGGAAGACATCGTGTTCAGGATCCGCGACCAGGGCGCGGGAATTGCGCCCGAGATGGTCGGCCGCATTTTTGACAGGTTCGAAACGCGAACGACCGGAAGCCGCCATCGCGGCGCCGGATTGGGGCTGTCCATCGTCCAGTCCTTCGTCAACCTTCACAAGGGACGGATCCATGTCGATTCCTCGCCAGGCAAGGGCACGCAGGTGACCGTCGCCCTGCCCGCCAACCTCGACGACCTCTCCAAGGCGGCGGAATGAACGGCGCGCCCCGTCCTTCGGCCGAAGCCGAGCCCGCCGAGCCGTTCCGCCATTCCATCCTGCTCGCCAACGAGCAGGCGACGCGCGACCTGGCCATGGACCTTGCCGTGGGCGTGGCGGCCAACGACATCGTCACGCTGGCCGGCGACCTCGGCGCGGGAAAGTCCACGCTCGCCCGCGCGCTGATCCGGGCCATTGCCGAGGATGACAAGCTGGAGGTGCCGAGCCCGACCTTCGCGCTGATCCAGCCCTATCCGCTCGGGCGCATTCCCGTCGTCCATGCCGATCTCTACCGGATCAGTTCACCCGACGAACTCGCCGAACTCGGCTGGGACGAGGCGGCCGAGAACGCCCTGCTGCTGGTCGAATGGCCGGACCGGCTCGGCGGTGCCCTGTCGGGCGACCGGCTGGAGATCGAGCTGTCGCTGGTCCCGGCCCGGGGGCCTGCCGCCCGCGAGGCGGTTCTGACCGGCCATGGCGCGTGGTCTGCACGGCTTGCCCGCCTGGTTGCGCTGAGGCGCTTTCTCGACAATGCCGGCTGGGGCGGCTCGATCCGCCGCCACCTGCAGGGGGATGCGTCGACGCGCAGCTACGAGCGGCTGCTCGACGGGCAGCGGCGCGCCGTGCTGATGAACGCGCCGCGCAAGCCGGACGGGCCCGTGGTGCGCAACGGCCTGCCCTACAGCCGCATCGCCCATCTCGCCGAGGACATGGTGCCCTTCGTCGCCATGGCGGAGGCCCTGCGCGATATCGGGCTGTCGTCACCCGAGATCGAGGCCATCGACCTCGACCAGGGGTTCCTGATCATCGAGGATCTCGGCCCGGAGGGGGTCGTTGCCGACGGCGCGCCGATCGCCGAACGCTACGCAGCCGCCATCGACGTCCTGGCGCTGATCCACTCACGGCCGCGGCCGGCGACGCTTGCCACCCCGAAAGGCCCCTATGCACTGCCGGTCTATGACCGCGAGGCGCTGTCCATCGAGGTCGAACTGCTGATCGACTGGTACATGCCGCGCAAGGGGCCGCGACTGCCGGCGAGCGAACGGCACGTCTTTCTCCAGCACTGGACGGCCCTGTTCGCGGAAGTCGAGGCGGCGGGGCAGACCTGGGTGCTGCGCGACTTCCATTCGCCGAACCTGATCTGGCTGGCCGGGCGGGAGGGCGTGGAGCGCGTCGGCCTGATCGACTTCCAGGATGCCGTCATGGGGCCGGCCGCCTATGACGTCGTCTCGCTCCTGCAGGATGCCCGCGTCAGCGTGCCGGAAGACCTGGAACTGCAGCTCCTGTCCCGCTACGCCACCGCGCGCCGGGCGGCCGACCCGGCCTTCGACACCGCCGCCTTCGCCCGGCTCTACGCCATCATGGGCGCGCAGCGGGCCACCAAGATCCTCGGCATCTTCGCGCGCCTCGACCAGCGCGACGGCAAGCCGCAATATCTCGCCCATCTGCCGCGCATCCATGGCTATCTGCGGCGCTGCCTGTCCCACCCCGCGCTCGCCCAGGTCCGCCGCTGGGTGGACGATCGCGTGCCGCCGCCATGACGGAGGCCGGCGCGGCAGGGGGCCATGCGGCCGGCATCCATGCTGCCATGGTGCTGGCGGCAGGGCTTGGCACGCGGATGCGGCCGATCACCGACCGCATTCCGAAGCCGCTGGTGACGCTTGCCGGCAAGACCCTGCTCGACCATGTGCTGGATCCGCTCGCGGAGGCGGGCCTCACCCGCGCGGTGGTCAACGTCCACCACCTCGCCGACCAGATCGAGGCGGCGGTCGCCGGCCGCACGGCACCTCAGATCATCATCTCGGACGAGCGCGGCGCGCTGCTCGATTCCGGCGGCGGCGTCGCGCAGGCGCTCCCCCATCTCGGCCAGACCTTCATGATCCGCAACGCGGATTCGCTCTGGATCGACCGGGGCCGCTCCAACCTGCTCCGGCTCATGGACGGTTTCGATCCGGCGCGCATGGATACGCTGCTGCTGCTGGCCGCCCTGCCGGAAGCGAGCACCATGGCCGGCAATGACAGTGTCGGCTTCGACGGGCCGGGCGACTTCTTCATGGACCGGGACGGCCGGCTCACCCGGCGCGGGGCGGCCGCGGCAGCGCCCTATGCCTATGCCGGGGCGGCGATCATGCGAGCAGCCGATTTCGACGGCCGGCAAGCCGGCGAGGTCTTCTCGCTGAACCGGCTGTGGAATGCCTCCCTCGACACGGGCCGGCTGTTCGGCCTGGTGCTGGAGGGCCTGTGGCTGCATGTCGGCACGCCCGGGGCGATCGCGCAGGCCGAGGCGGCCATGGCCGACTGGAACCGCGCCTGAGGGCGCTCAGTCCTGCTGCGACAACGGCCGGGCCACCTCCTCAAGCGGCCGACGCTCGGCCTTCACCGCGAAGAACAGCGCGACCACCGCCGCGATGATCATCAGCGCGGCACCGAACAGGTAGCCGCCGAACAGCGAGGTGCGCGAACCGGTCTCGATGAGCTGGCCGAACAGCCAGGGACCGATCACGCCGCCGATCCCGGTGCCGAAGGCATAGAAGAAGGCGATGGCGAGGGCGCGCAGCTCCAGCGGGAAGGTCTCGCCGACGGTGAGATAGGCGGAACTCGCCGCGGCGGAGGCGAAGAAGAAGATCACCATCCAGCAGAGCGTCTGCGTCTGCGCGGTCAGCAGCCCCTCGGCGAACAGCCAGCCGGTCAGCGCCAGCAGGATGCCCGACATGGCATAGGTGAAGGCGATCATCGGGCGCCGGCCGATCGTGTCGAAGAAGCGGCCGAGCACCACCGGGCCGAGCACATTGCCGAGCGCGAAAGGCAGGATGTACCAGCCGACCTCGTGCACCGGCACGGCGAAGAAGTCGGTCAGCACCAGCGCATAGGTGAAGAAGATGGCGTTGTAGAAGAAGGCCTGGGCCGCCATCAGCACGAAGCCGACGGCCGTGCGCCCGCGATGCCGGCGGAACAGGGCGTTGGCGACCTCGCCAAGCGGAGTGGCATGCCTGACCTTCAGGCGCACCTTGGCGGCCGGCTCGAGCGGCACGGCATGTCCCTGGGCGCGCAGCCGGGCCTCGATGCCGGCGACGATGGCCTCGGCCTCGGCCGCCCGGCCGTGGGTGATCAGCCAGCGCGGGCTCTCGGGGATCCAGGTGCGCATGAGATAGACGACGAGGGCGAGCAGGGCACCGCCGAGGAAGGCCAGACGCCAGCCCATTTCCGGGTCGATGACGCGCGGATCGAGCAGCACGATGGCCCCGAGCGCGCCAAGCGCCGCGCCGATCCAGAAGCTGCCGTTGATCATCAGGTCGATCCAGCCCCGCACGCGCGCCGGGACCATTTCCTGGATCGCCGAGTTGATGGCGGCATATTCACCGCCGATCCCCGCACCGGTGAGGAAGCGGAACAGCATGAAGCTCCAGAGATTCCAGGAAAAGGCCGTGAGGCCCGTCGCGATGATGTAGACGGTCAGCGTGATGAAGAAGAGCCGCTTGCGCCCGAGCCGGTCGGTCAGCCAGCCGAAGAACAGGGCGCCGAGCACCGCGCCGGCGAGATAGGCGCTGCCGATCAGGCCGATATCGACGCTCGAGAAGTTGAGCACGGGGCTTGCCCGCAAGGCCCCCGCCACGGTGCCGGCAAGCGTCACCTCCAGCCCGTCCAGGATCCAGGTGATGCCGAGGGCGGCGACCACCAGCGTGTGGAACCGGCCCCAGGGCAGCCGGTCCAGCCTTGCGGGAATATCGGTTTCGACAATGCCGCCGGGTGCGGTGACCTGCTTGCCAGCCACGTCGTGATGTCCTTCCCTGGCGCCTTGCGCGGCGCCGTCAGTGGTCCCAGTCGTGCGACAACCGGCGGGCGGTCAGGATGATGCCCACCATGGAATAGGTCTGGGGGAAATTGCCCCAGAGCGCCCCGGTTTCCGGGTCGATGTCCTCCGACATCAGCCCGACATGGTTGCGGCGGGCGAGAAGCTGCTCGAACAGTTCGCGCGCCTCCTCCACCCGGCCGATGGCGGCCAGGGCATCGGCCAGCCAGAACGTGCAGATGGTGAAGGACGTGTCGGGCAGGCCGAAATCGTCGGTCTCGTCGTAGCGCAGCAGGAAGCCCTGGCGCGTCAGCCGGCGCTGCAGCGCCTCCACGGTCGAGACGAAGCGCGGATCGTCGGCGGCGACGACGCCCAGTTCGTGCAGCAGCAGCGAACTGGCATCGGCGCCCGCGCCATCGAAGCTGGCGGCGAAATAGCCCTCGGTCGGGTTCCACGCCCGCTCGAGGATCGCCGTGCGGATCCGCTCGGCATGATCGCGCCAGTAGACCTCGCGCAGGCGCAAGCCAAGTCGGCCGGCAATACGCGCCAGCCGGTCGCAGCCGGCAAAGCACATGGCCGCCGAGTGGGTATGGATCGAGGCCCGGCCGCGATATTCCCAGATCCCGGCATCCGGCTCGAAGGCCATGGCTGCGGCGGTCTCGCCGAGGGCCTCCAGTTCATGGAACAGCGCCTGCCCGCCCATTTGCGGCAGGCGGTGATCGGAGAACATCTGGGAGGCGGCGAGGATCAGGCTGCCATTGGCATCGTGCTGGACCTGATCGGCGGCGGCATTGCCGAAGCGCACCGGGCCGTCGCCGTCGAAGCCGGTCAGCGCCTCCGATTCCCATTCGTGCAGGGAATGTTCCGGCACCACGGCATAGACGGGCTTCAGGAGCGGACCCTTCTCGGTGGCCACCACCGATCGCATGTAGTCGAGGAACCGCTCCATGGTCAGCGTGGCGCCGAGCTTGTTCAGCGCGTGGACGGTGAAATAGGCATCGCGCAGCCAGCAGAAGCGGTAGTCCCAGTTGCGGCCGGTTCCGGGGGCCTCGGGAACGGAGGTGGTGAGCGCGGCGACGACGGCGCCGGTTTCCTCGTAGGAACAGAGCTTCAGCGTGATGGCGGCGCGGATCACCGCCTCCTGCCATTCATAGGGCACGGAGAGATAGCGCACCCAGTCGAGCCAGTAGTCGCGGGTGGAGGTGAGGAACCGCGTCCAGGTCTCCTCGATGCTGTTCGGGAAGGTCTCGTCCGCGTGGAGCACCAGCGTCACCGGCCGGGTGAGAACGAAGCGCGCCTCCTCGGTCAGGTAGGAGATCGGCATGTCGGTGGTGACGCGGATCGCCTGGGTCTCGCCGACATAGCGGATGTGGTTGGAGCCGGGAACGCGCAGCGGCTCCTGCCGGCCATAGGACATGGACGGTCGCATGCGCACCCGCACCAGCGGATTGCCGGCGATCGGCTCCAGGCGCCGCATCAGCATGGGCGGGCGATAGATGCGCCCGAACTGCTTGAAGCGGGGCGCAAAGTCGGTGATGCGCAGGGCCGAGCCGTCGGCTGCGGTCAGCACGGTGACCAGAACGGCGGTGTTGCGCTCGTAGGACTGGGCGGTCGAGGCAAGCCCCTCCAGTTCGACCGACATGTAGCCGCGCTCCGGCGCCGGTCCGCCGACCAGCGCCGAAAAGATCGGGTCGCCGTCGATTCGCGGCCAGCACAGCCACTGGTAGCGGGCCTCGCGGTCGATGAGCCCGGCAATGGCGCTGTTGCCGATCACCGCCATTTCGGGGGGCGCGCGACGGCTCATGCTGCAGTTCCCGACAGGGGGCTGCAGGAGGGGCATCCAGGACCTGAAAAGCGCAACGTCACCATGGTCATCCTGTGGCAGAGGGGGAACCTGACCATACAGGCCGGGGCAGCCGACTGAACCCCCGGCTCCGGCATGCCGGTCAGAAACGCTCCGGACTGCGACATAGTTTCACGCCGTCCGGGCCGAACGTGCCCGTCTTGACGCCGATCAAGGCGACAGAGAGGCGGGCGCTGCCTCATGCGCATGTGGGCAGGCTTGCCCGGACGGCCCGATCCCGGCAGGAGCACCACGATGACCGGATGCACAAGGCCCGCAAATCGCGCCGATCCCGACGGCCCGGACATCGGCAGGTCGGCCTGCCGTTTGCGCGTCTCGACAGCACGCGGCCCGGCGGCCCATCCTTGTCGCCCCTGCTGACTTCGACCCGGCGCCCCCGACATGACCCATCCCGATCCCGATTCGCGCTCCCACGCCCTTCACCAGCGGGCAAAGCGCAGCCTGCCCGGTGGCAACACCCGCACCACCGTCTATTCCAAGCCCTGGCCGATCTATGCGGCGCGCGGCGAGGGTTGCCGGGTGATCGATGCGGATGGGGTGGCGCGCATCGACTGCATCAACAATTTCACCGCGCTGATCCACGGCCACGCCCATCCGGTGGTCACGGAGGCCGCCTGCCGGCAGGCGGCGCTCGGCACCGCCTTCGGCCTGCCGACCGAGTCGGAGATCGACCTTGCCGAACTGATCGTCGACCGCCTGCCCGCCGCCGACCAGGTGCGCTTCACCAATTCCGGCACGGAGGCGGTGATGATGGCACTGAAGGCCGCACGCGCCTTCACGGGACGGCCGAAGATCGCCAAATGCGAAGGCGCCTATCATGGCTCCTACGACTATGCGGAGGTCAGCCTCGATCCCGGCCCGCGGGACTGGGGCGGCAATGCGCCGGTGTCGGTGGCCTATGCGAAGGGCACGCCGCAGGCCGTGCTGTCGGACGTGCTGGCCATTCCCTTCAACGACATCGACGCCGCGGTCAGCCTGATCCGCGAGCATGGGGCGGACCTTGCCTGCGTGATCGTCGATCCGATGCCCAACCGGGCCGGGCTTGCCCCGGCCGACAGGGCCTATCTGCTGGCGCTGCGCGAGGTCACCCGGGAGGTCGGGGCGCTCCTCATCTTCGACGAGGTGATCACCTTCCGGCTCGGCTACAACGGCGCGCAGGGTCTGTGGGACATCGCGCCCGACCTCACCACGCTCGGCAAGATCATCGGTGGCGGCTTCCCTGTGGGGGCGGTGGCGGGCCGCGCCGAGATCATGGCCGTGTTCGACCCCACCGCCGGCAAGCCGGCCCTGCCGCATGGCGGCACATTCTCGGCCAACCCGGTCACCATGCGGGCCGGGCACGTCGCGATGGACCTGCTCGACGCGCAGGCCTTTGCCCGGCTCGACGCGATCGGCGAGCGGGTGCGCGATGGAATCGCCGCCTCCTTCGCCCGCCACGGCCTCGCCGGAGGGCCGGTGGGGCTTGGCTCGCTCCTGAAGGTGCATTTCGCCGACCGGCCGGTGCGTGACTATCGCTCCGCCTACCAGACGCCGGAGGAGACGGCGCGGCTTGCCGCCTTCCACCTCGGGCTGATCAACCGCGGCGTGCTGACGGCAGGCTATGGCCTGATGGCGCTGTCAACGCCCATGACCGATGATGATGTCGCGACCATCATCGCCGCCTGCGACGGGGCCTTGGCCGCCCTGGCCGCCGCGTGAGCCGCGCCGAACGGACCCGAGGACCGATCCATGTCGGATGAACGCCCCGTCGCTGGCCCGGCCAGCCTGCCCCGCGTGACCTATTCCAACATCGGGGAGGACTTTTCCGGCGTCCATGCCCATCTCGACGCGGTCATCGCGGAGGTGAAGGACGGGCTGCTCGGACAGGACCGGCCGAACCTCGTTGCCGGCCGCGACAGCCGCGACGGCAGCGCCTATGTCGCCGCCTCCCCCATCGACCGCGGCCTCCCGCTCGGCACCTTCTTCGCCGCCTCGCCCGAAGCCGTCGATGCGGCCGTCCGTGCCGCGCGCAAGGCGCAGCCGGCCTGGGCGCGGATGGGCTGGGAGGCGCGCGTGGCCATCGCCCGCAAGGCCGCCGACCATGTCGAGGCCCGCAAGTTCGAGATCGCCATCGCCTGTCTGATCGAGGTGGGCAAGTCGCGCATGGAAGCCCTCGGCGAGGTGGAGGAGACCATCGACCTGATCCGCTTCTATGCCACCGAGATGGAGGCGAACCGGGGTTGGGACCGGCCGCTTGAGCGCGCCAATCCGCGCGAGGAAACCCGCGACCGTCTCCGCCCCTTCGGCGTGTTCGGCGTCATCGCGCCATTCAACTTTCCCGTCGCGCTGTCGGCCGGCATGGCCGTCTCGGCCCTCCTTGCGGGCAATACCGTCGTGTTCAAGCCGAGCCCCATGGCCGGTCTCACCGGACGCCTGCTCGCGGGCTGCCTCATCGAAGCGGGCGTGCCGGAGGGCGTGTTCAGCCTCCTCTGCGGGGGCGCGGAGACGGGGGCGGCCATCGTCGCTCATCCGGGCATCGACGGCATCGCGTTCACCGGCTCGCATCAGGTGGGCATGGCGATCCTGCGCGGTTTCGGCGCCGGCGGTGTCCATGCCCGGCCGGTTCTCGCCGAGATGGGCGGCAAGAATCCGACCTATGTCACCGCCTCGGCCGATCTCGAAACGGCGGCGGCCGGCATGGTGCGCTCGGCCTTCGGGCTGCAGGGGCAGAAATGCTCGGCCGGATCGGTGGTCTTCGTGCACGAGGCGGTGCGCGCGCCCTTCCTGGAGCGGCTGGAGGCGGCGGCCGGAGCCTTGGTGATCGGCGACCCCTGCGAGAGACATGTCTTCATAGGCCCGCTCATCAGCGAGGCGGCGAGGCAGCGGTTTGAACAGTCTGTTGCGGGTGCACGCGCGGCGGGCGCGCGCGTTGCCGGCGGGGCACTGCTCTCCGGCGGATTGTTCGACCGCGGCGCCTATTGCCAGCCCACCATCGCGATCGGCCTTCCCGATGACCACGCGTTGCACCGCGAGGAGCTGTTCCTTCCCTTCCTCACCGTGCGTTCATTCACGGAACTTGATGATGCGATCAGCCGCGGCAATGCCGTACGCTATGGCCTGACGGCCGGCATCTACACGGCCGACGCGGCAGATCTCGACCTGTTCCTCGACACCGCCGAGGCCGGCGTTCTCTACGCCAACCGGGCGAGCGGCGCGACCACCGGCGCCTGGCCGGGGACGCAGACCTTCTGCGGCTGGAAGGGCTCGGGCACCGGCTCCAAGGGCGGGCTCGGCACCTGGTACCTGCCGCAATTCATGCGCGAGCAGAGCCACACGATCATGCGCGAGCGCCCCTGAGGCGCCCGGCCGCGGCGCCCCTCACCCGAGCATCCAGGCACCCGAACGGAGCCGATCATGAAGATCTTCGTTGCTTCCGACCTCACCTTCCGCTCCGAACGGGCCCTGTCGCGGGCGCTGGAACTCGGTCGCCAGTTCGGCGGCGAGGTGACGGTCGCCCATGTCGTCGATGCGGACCTGGCCGACGAGGTGCGCGACCATGCGCTGAGCTGGGCCGAGACGGCACTGAAGCGCGAATGCCAGCGGCTGGTCGGACCGGGCCTGCCGAAGCTCGTCGTCCAGGCGGTGGCCGGAAAGCCGCGCCGGGACATCATCCGCCTCGCCCATGAAGCGCGCGCCGACCTCATGGTGCTCGGCATTCACGACCAGACCCGGGACGGTGCCTATCGTTTCGCCGACACGACGGCCGGCCACCTGCTGAAGGAAAGCTACCTGCCCGTGCTGCTGGTCCGCGAGGCGGTCGAGAAGCCCTATCGCTCGGTGGTGATCGGCGTGGACTTCTCGGTCTGCTCGAAACGCGCGATCCGCCGGGCGGTGGCGCTGGCGCCCGACGCGCGGATCACGCTCGTCCACGCCTTTCAGGTTCCGTTCCGCGGCCGGTTCGGCAGCGAGGAGTTCGTTTCGGAGGTCCGCTACAACGAGCGGCTGGAATTCGATGCCGCGCTCGCCGAGGAGATGGACTGGCTGGTGCAACGGGTCATCGCCACCGGCCCCCAGCCGGGAGCGGTCGAGAAGGTGCTGAGGGAAGGCGCTCCCGGCGAGGTGCTGCGAGCCGAATGCGCGCGCATTGGCGCCGATCTCGTCGCGGTCGGCACCCATGGTACGACGGGCCTGACGCGCGCGATCTGGGGCAGTGTCGCAGAGGACATCCTCAACGTGCCGCCCTGCGACGTGCTGGCCGTCCCGGGCCTGTAGCGGTCACCCCGACGGCACGACCAGCACGTCCATGTCGGCATCGCGGAGCAGATCCCCGGCGACGCTGCCCAGCATGAAGCGCGACCAGCGGCCGGAGGCCCCGCGGGATCCAGCCACCACGAGATCGGCGCGGTGCTGGCGCGCCGCCGTCAGGATGGCGGCTGCGACACTGGTCTCGGGTCGCAGGAGCACCGGAACGGCCGGACCGGTGGCGAGCGCGGTCATCACCTCGCCAAGCCGCTCGCCGGCCGCGGTTTCGGATGCCGCTTCGGCGGCGGCGAGATCGGCGCGTGTTGAAGCCGAGCGCAGGATCGGTCCGGGTCCGGGCTCCTCCATCACATGCGCGAAGGCGACGCTGGCCGATGCCAGCAGGCCAAGGCTTGCGGCGCGCCGGCCCGCCTGCAAGGAGGCGTCGGAGAAGTCGGTCGCCACCAGCACCCGGTCATAGGACCCGGCCGGCACGGCATTGGCCATGATGACCGGCGTCTCGCTGTTCCGGATGGTACGCTCGACCGTGGTGCCGACAAAGACGTCGCGCAGCGTCTGGCGGCGGTGGGGGCCCATGACCACCAGGCTCGCCTGCAGCCTCGCGGCCGCCTCGCCGATGGCGACGAAGGGATCGCCGACGAGGATCGCCGAGGTGCAGCTGACGCCATCGACGGTGAAGACCGTGGTGGCGAGCTCGGTGAGAAGGGCTTCCGCCTCGCGCTCCTCCGCCGCACGGATGCGGGGCGGCTGGTCGTCATCCACCGCGTGGGCGAGCACGAGCCGGGCGCCGGTCTGGCGCGCGATCAGCGTCGCGCGGCGCAGGGCCCGGTCGGACCGGGTGGAGAAATCCGTGGCGACCAGAATGGGCATGCAACCCCGCAGGCTTCGACGCTGGCAGTGTGCCACGGCCACGCCCTGCCATGCCACCTGCCCGTCTGCAGCAGGTCGCCGCAGGCGGCCATCGACGAGCGGCGGCAACCCTCAAGTCAGCGGCCGGGATTGCGCTTCTTCCGAGACCTCAGATCGATCACGCCCGGCAGGCTGCGCGGATCGGTGCCGGCCGGATAGATGACGTGCTTCTGGATCTTCTGCGTGCCGGTGGTCGGAAGGCTTTCCACGAAGTGCAGCCAGCCCGGCGCCTTGAAATAGGCAAGCGCTACATTGCAGGTCTCGAACAGCAGGTCGGCGGTCGCCTGGCCGGCCAGTCCCGGATCATGAAGCACGACAGCGGCCCAGACCTCCTCCTCGCGCACCTCGTCGGGCACGGCCAGCACGGCAACCGCCTTGACCAGGTCGTGCGCCTGCAGGACCGCCTCGATCTCGGCAGCGGCGATGTTCTCGCCCGAGCGGCGGATGATGTTCTTCTTGCGGTCGACGAAATGCAGCATGCCGTCCGGGCTCTGCCGCACCGTGTCGCCGGTATGGAACCAGCCGCCGCGCCAGGCCTCGGCCGTCGCGGCCTCGTCCTTCAGATAGCCGGAGAAGAAGTGCTTGCGCGGTGTCGCGGCGGAATGGCGGATGACCATCTCGCCGGCCTCGCCCCGTGGCACGTCGCGGTCCTCGCCATCGACCACGCGCACGTCGATGCCGGGCACCGGCCGGCCGAAGGCGCGGGTGCCGACGCTGCGGGGCGGCTCGTTGTCGATGAGGATGCGGACCATTTCGGTCATGCCCCAGACCTCGATGAGCGGGAAGCCGAAGCGCTCCTCGAAAGCGGCGTGAAGCTGCGGCTCGGCACCGGCGCCGATGGCAAAGCGCACGGTGGGGGCGCCCTCGTCGTCCCGCCGCGGCTGGCCGAGCAGCATGGGCACGATCACCCCGAGATAGTGGACGATGGAGGCGCGCGTCTCGCGCACTTCCGGCCACCAGCGGCCGGGATGGAAGCGGTCGGCCTGGATCTGGCAGCTGCCGCTGAGCAGAGCCGCATAGAACGACACGATGGAAGAATTGACGTGATAGACCGGCAGCGGGTTGTAGATGCGCTCGCCCTCCGGCCGGAAGGCGGCCAGGTGACCGCAGCGCGCATACCAGGCGCCCGAGGCAAGCTCGTAGCCGTGGGAGAGGATGCAGCCCTTGGGCCGGCCGGTCGTGCCGGACGTGTAGAGGATGCTGGCCTCTGTCTCGGCCGTGACGGCACCGCTGCGGGCAGGCGTTGCAGGGGCGACCAGCGCGCCGAGGTCCTCGAAGGCGACGATCGGGGCCTTATGGCCGCTCTGCGCCATGCCGGCTTCCATCTGCTCGCGCCGCTCCGGGGCGACGAGGGCCTGGTCGACACCGGCATGTTCGAGGAGATAGGCGATTTCGCCGGCCCGGTAGTCCGGATTGACCGGCACGCAGGTGGCACCGATCCGGTTCAGCGCCAGCTTGACCAGGAAATGCTCCGGCCGGTTGTCGAGCAGCATGGCAAGCCGGTGGCCATGGCCGAAGCCGGCGGCGCGAAAGGCTTCCGCCATGTCCGCGACCTGCCGATGGGCGGCGGCGAAGCCGATCTCCCAGCCGTCCTGGTGATAGGGCTTGTGTCGGCCCGAGGGCGCGGCCAGGAAGGCGCGATCCGGATAGGTCAGGGCGGCAAGGTCGAAGGCTTCGCCGATCGTGGTCTCGTCGCTGATGGAAATCATCGGGTCATGCCTGCAAGGAAAGCCGGGGTCAGGCGAGCCAGCGCTTGCGCCGCCGGTAGTGCTTGACCGCGTGGTAGTCTACCCGCGAATGGCCGCCAAGATAGGCCTCGGCGATGTCGGGATTGGCGCTGAGGACGGCCGCCGGGCCGCTCATCAGGATGCGGCCGTTCTCGATGAGATAGCCGGTCTCGGCAATGTCCAGCGCGGCGATGGCGTTCTGCTCGACCAGCAGCACGGCCACGCCGCTCTCGGCGTTGATGCGCCGGATGATGTCGAAGATCTCGTCGACCAGGAACGGCGCAAGGCCAAGGCTCGGCTCGTCGAGCATGAGCAGCTTCGGCTCGGTCATCAGCGCGCGGGCGATTGCCAGCATCTGCTGCTCGCCGCCGGACAGATAGCCGGCCTTGGCCTTGGCGCGCTGGGCGAGGCGCGGAAACGTCTCGAACATGCGGTCGATGAGCGCCGAAACATGGCCGCGATCGGTGTGCATGGAGGCCGCGGCCAGCAGGTTCTCCTGCGGGGTGAGATGGCCGAAGACGCGGCGCCCCTCGAGCACATGGACGATGCCGCGGCGCACACGGTCGGGCGGGTCGAGGGCGAGGATATCCTCGCCGGCAAAGGTGACGTCGCCGCGCGAGACCTCGCCGCGCTCGGGCTTGAGCAGGCCGCTGACCGATTTCAGGACCGTGCTCTTGCCGGCGCCGTTGGCCCCCAGCAGGGCGACGAGGCCGCGTTCGGGCACGTCGATGGACACGCCCTTGACCGCGAGAAACACGCGGTCATAGGCGACCTCCACATTGTTGAGGGTCAGGAGGGTCATGGACGGCTCCGTCGGGAAGGCGCGGGCGGGGCGCTTGCACCCCGCCCGCCGGTGGAATGGTCAGACAGTCAGAGCGCTCACTTGCCGGTGCGGCGGAACTCCTCCGAATATTTGCGCACCTCGCCCCAGACGACGTCCTGGTTGGCGGTGAACCAGTCGGTCGCCGGCACGAATTTCGCACCGTCCCAGCGCGAGACGCGGCCACGGCCGCCGCCCTGGTGGTCTTCCTTGGTGACGGTGGTCGGCGGCAGCATGCCGTCGGCGGTGAAGTTGCTGATCGAGCGCAGGCCCTCGTTGAGCCAGGCGCCGGTGATCGGGCCGTTGGGCGCCTTCTGGAAGGCCATGCGGCAGCCCTCGACCATGAGGGAGGCCATCTGGACACCGTAATTGTAGTAGCTGGTGCCGACCTTGCCCTCGGCGCCCGCGCCCTTGCCCTTGGCCACCACCTCCGTGAGGATGTCCTGGATCGGCTTGGGGTCGCGGCCGCTGGCGCAGGGCTCCACCTTCATCACGCCCTTGGCCGCATCCTTGCCCACGACCTCCATGTCCGATTCGGAGAGCCAGACGCTGGACGAGACCCGGTCCATGCGCAGGCCGTTGCGGATCGCCTCGGTCAGCGCCACGGTCTGGCCGACCGCCGCACCCCAGAAGATCACGAAGTCCGGCCGGGCGCGGCGCACCTGCGGCCAGATGGCGGCCTGGTCGTTGCCGGGCGGGGTGTAGGGGAAGGTCTGCAGTTCGAAGCCCTGGCGCTGGGCCAGAACCTGCAGGATCGGCAGCGGCTCCTTGCCGAAGGGGGTGTCGATGTGGACGAACACCACCTTCTTGCCGCGCAGGTTGCCCCCTTCCATCGTGCGGAAATGCTCGATGATGAGGCCCGCCTGGGTCCAGTAGTTGATCGACAGCGGCAGGACATAGGGGAAGGCCGTGCCGTCGGCCGCGTCGCTACGGCCGGAGAAGGCCGTGATCAGGTTGATCTTGTCCTCCAGCGCGCGCGGCACCAGGGCCCGGGCGACCGGGGTCGACAGCGGATCGACAAGGATGGCGCCCTCGCGCTTCGCCCGCTCATAGGCCTCGATGGCGCGCGGCATGTCGTTGGCGTGGTCGGTGATGTCGGCGACGATGCGGTGGCCGTTGATGCCGCCGCGCTCGTTGATCAGGGTGAAATAGTCCCGCTGTCCCTGGGAATATTCCGAGGTCACGAAGGTGTAGATGCGGGTGAAGTCCTGCGGCATGGAGAAGCGGATCACCCGCTCCTGACCGAGGACGCCGGTTGGCAGGAGCGCGGGGGCAGCGACGGCTGCCGCCGTACCCGACAGGAGAATGCGACGGTTGATGGCCATGGTCTGTTTCCTCCGCCCTTTGTTGGGAAGCCGTCACCGCTGGGCGTGGCGGAACGGCCAGACGAGCAGGTAGTTGCGGATGTTCGCGTAGATCTTGGCGAGCCCGAGCGGCTCGTAGAGCAGGAAGCCGATGACCATCGCGCCATAGGCGATCAGCGGGATATGGGCGCGCAGGTCGATGGGGATCGCGAGGCCGAAGGAGCCGGCGATCGCACCCGTCAGGTTGTTCAGCACGATGGGCGCGAACAGGATCAGCGCGGCGCCGAAGAAGGGGCCGAGCATCGAGCCGAGCCCGCCGACGATGACCATGGCGAGCAGCTGGATCGACAGTTCGATGTGGAACTGGTCGGGCGAGATGGCGCGCAGGTAGCACACCGCCAGGACCGAGCCGACGACCCCGCCGATGAAGGACGAGACCCAGAAGGCCAGCAGCTTGTACTTGAACACCGAGACGCCGAGGATCTGGGCCGCATAGTCCTTCTCGCGCACGGCGGCGAGCGCCCTGCCGAACGAGGTGCGACCGACATTGAGCATGAACAGGGTGATCACGAAGCACACACCCAGCGCGAAATAGTAGGTCTCGATCTCGCCGCGCAGGCCGATGCCGAGAAACGTCACCGGCGGCACCTGGAGGGTTGCAAGCGAGCCGCCGGAAATGGCCGGCACCTGGGCGATGACGAAGTCCACGATGTACTGCATGGCGAGCGTCGCCATGGCGAGGTAGATGCCCTTCACGCGCAGGGCCGCCGCGCCGAAGATGATGCCGACGGAAGCGGACAGCAGCCCGCCGGCGATCATCGCGAATTCCAGCGGCACGCCGGCGCGGACCAGATGGACCGAGCCATAGGCGCCGATGGCCATGACCGCGCCGTAGCCGAGATGGATCTGGCCGGCGCCGCCCATCAGGAAGTTCAGCCCGAGCGCCGCCGACGACCAGATCAGCCAGGGCAGGAGGTAGCCGGCGACATAGAACCGGTCGAGCAGCAGGGGCGCCGTGAGCAGCACCGCCAGCACGGCCAGGATGAGGAACCTGTCGAAGCGCAGCGGGAACAGCTGCCTTTCGTCCTGGTAGCGGGTGTGGCGGATGCCGGCGCGGCGGTAGAACATGGCGATCTCCTCACACGCGCTCGATATGCTCGCGGCCGAACAGGCCGTGAGGCTTGAGCAGCAGCGTCATGAGGATGATCACCGAGGCGACGATGTCGCGCGTCCCGGCACCGACCATCGGATCGATGATGCCGGTGGCAAGGCTCTCGGCGACCCCGACGATGAGGCCGGCGAGCAGCACACCGGGAATGGAATCCAGCCCGCCGAGGATGGCGATGGCCAGCGCCTTGATGAGCAGAAGCGACAGCGACCAGTCGACGCCCTGCGTGGCGCCCCACAGGATGCCGGCCGAGGTGGCGGTGGCCGCTCCCAGGCCCCAGGCAATGGCGATGGCCCGCTCGACCCGGATGCCCACCGACCACGAGGCGGTCTGGTCGTCGGCCACGGCCCGCATCTCGATGCCGTAGCGCGAGTTGAAGAACACCAGCGAGACGACGATCAGGCCGAGTGCGATCAGTCCCCCGATCAGGGTGGCGCGGTTGATGAGCATCTCGCCGATGAAGATCGGGGCCTGCGGGATGCCGATGTCGAGACGCTTGACCGCGGCGCCGAACACCCCCGGCATGAGGCCGCGCAGCATGATCTCGATGCCGAGCGTCAGCATGATGGTCATGATCACCGGCTGGCCGATCATCCGGCGCAGCGCCACGCGCTCGACCGCAAGGCCAAGGCCGAACAGGACGACGATGGCCACGATGATGGCGAGCCACATGGGGGCGCCGAGCCCGGCCGTGATGGCCCAGGTGACATAGGCCCCGGTCATGGCGAGCGCGCCCTGTGCCAGATTGACCAGTCCGGAGGTCTTGTAGATCAGCACGATGCCGAGCGAGACGAGGCCGTACATCAGCCCGACGAAGACGCCCGAGATGGCAAGTTCGGCGATGAGAACGTAGTCCATCAGGCGGCCACCTCGCTGATCTTCAGGGTCCGGCGGATGATGCCGTGCTCGCCACTCTCGTAGGTTATGGCGGCGTCGTAGACGGTCTCGCGCACACCGCTGTAGAGAGCCTCGATCAGCGGCCCATAGGTCGTCTCGATGATGTTGCGGCGCAGCTTGCGCGTCCGGGTGATCTCGCCGTCGTCGGCGTCGAAATCCTTGTGCAGATTGACGAAACGACGGATGCGCAGCCCGGCCGGCTGGGTCTCGTTGACATGGGCGATGACGCTGGCGACCAGACCCTCCACTTCGGGCTTCTGCGACAGGTCGGCATAGGAGGTGTAGGAGATACTCCGCTCCTCCGCCCAGTGGCCGACCGCCTCGAAGTCGATGCATACGATGGCGGTGAGCAGGTCGCGGCCGGCGCCGATGACGGCGACATTGCGGATATAGGGCGAGAACTTCAGCCGGTTCTCGATGTAGTTCGGGATGTAGCGTTCGCCGGAGGCCGTGCGCACCACCTCGCTGACGCGGCCGAGCACGACCAGATCACCGTCGTCCTCGAACCGGCCGGCATCGCCGGTATGCAGCCAGCCGTCGACGATCGCCTTCGCGGAAGATTCCGGATCGTCGAAATAGCCTTCCACGACGGACGGCGAGCGGACCAGGATCTCGCCGGTGTCGTCGATCCGCATCTCGACGCCTTCCATCGGCCGCCCGACCGTGTGCAGCTTCACGCGCCCTTCCGCCTGTGCGGCGGTCAGCGCCGATGTCTCGGTCTGGCCGTAGAACTGCTTCAGCCGGATCCCGAGGGCACGGAAGAACAGGAAAGTGTCCTCGCCCAGGGCCTCGCCGCCGGTGAAGGCGCGTTCGGCGCGCGACAGGCCGAGATAGTCGCGCAGCGGGGCATAGACGAGCTTTTCGCCGATGGCATGGACGACACTTTCGGACAGCGTCGGCGCAAGCCCGGCAAGGTGCTTGCGTTCCAGCTCGACCGCGCGCGGCATGAAGAAATCGAACAGCCGGCGCTTCATCGGCGTGGAGTTCTTCATGCCGACCTGGATCCGGGTCAGCATCTGGTCCCAGGCGCGCGGCGCGGCGAGATAGAAGGTCGGCGACACCTCGCGCAGGTCGTGCATCGCCGTTTCCTGCCGCTCGGGGATGTTGATGGTCGCGGTCAGCATCAGGCCCGCGCCGAGGGTGAAGACGTAGTCGCCGACCCAGGCGGTGGGGAGATAGGCAAACAGTTCCTCGTGCTTGCGGAAATAGTCGCTGGCGGCTGCGTTGAGCACGCCGCGGGTGATGTTGCGGTGGAGCAGCGGGATGCCCTTGGGCAGGCCGGTCGTTCCCGAGGAATGAAGCAGCACGGTGATGTCGTCGGGCCCGGCCCGGTCGACGAGTTCGACCATCAGGCCGGGCTCGCGCGCCAGCCGCTCGCGGCCCTCGGCGACCAGCGTGTCCATGGCCACCAGTCCCGGTTCGGGATAGCCGCCGAGGCCGCGCGGATCGTCGAAGACGATGGTCACAGGCCGGCCGATGCGGCCACGCAGTTCGAGGAGCTTGTCGACCTGCTCCTGATCCTCGGCCACCGCCACCGTCGGTCCGCCGTGGCGGGTGGCGGCGATCAGTTCCTCGATGGGAATGTCCGGGAAGGCGGGCGAGGGAAAGGCCCGCAGCATGTTGGCGGCCAGCATCGCGAAGTAGAGGCGCGGCCGGTTGTCGCCGATCACCGTCATGGCCTGGCCGGCGACCAGGCCGCGGGTCTGGAGCGCGGCGGCGATGGCCGCGACCTCCTCCAGCACCTGCACCCATGTCTGCTCCTGCCAGACGCCATACTTGCGCTCGCGGAAGGCGACGCGGTTGCCGGACTCCGCCGCATTACGCGCAAGCGCGGCGACGAGGGTTGCCGGCGCGCCGTCGGCCATGGTCGGCCAGGCGGTCGGAACGGTGGCAAGGGGGGCGTGGACCGTCATGATGCCGCCTCGCGCTGGTAGCGTTTGGCCGCCCGCTCGCCGAGATAGGCAGAGATGACCTTCGGATGGCCGATGGCCTCCTGCGGCCGGCCCTGCGAGATGATCTCGCCATAGCTCAGAACGACGACCCGGTCGCAGATGGCGGTGACCACGTCCATGTGGTGTTCGATGATGAGCACCGTGACGCCGCGCTCCTCGCGGGCATCGAGGATGAAGCGCGCGATATATTCCTTCTCTTCCTGGTTCATGCCGGCCATCGGCTCGTCGAGGATGAGGAGGCGCGGCTCGGCGACCAGCGCACGGGCAAGCTCCACCCGCTTCTGCAGGCCGAGCGGAATGACGTCCACGGGCTCGTCGCGGATGTCCTGGAGCTGCATGAACTCGATGACCTCCTCGACCATGCGCCGGTTGGCCAGTTCCTCCTTCTGCGCCCACCACCAGTAGAACAGCGCGCCGAGCGCCGAGGGGCGCATGTGGACGTGCCGGCCGATCAGGATGTTGTCGAGCACGCTCATGCCCTTGAACAGGGCGAGATTCTGGAAGGTTCGGGCAACGCCCCGCTCGGCAATGCGGTGCGGCGCGAGGCCGGTGATCGGCTCGCCGAACAGCGTCACTGTCCCGGACTCGGGCGGGTAGAAGCCGGTGACGACATTGACCAGCGTGGTCTTGCCGGAGCCGTTGGGTCCGACCAGACCGAAGATCTCGCCCTCATGGATGTCGAGGGTCGCGTCCTTCAGGGCCTTCAACCCGCCGAACGAGCGGTTGAGACCGGCACAGGACAGGACCACCGGTCGATCGGCATGAGGGCTGCGGATGGCGGATGGCTCAGTCATGTCCCCCTCACATCCTGAACACGCCGTAGTGGGGATCGCCGCCCGGCGCATTGAGCGTGGCCGAGAGCGCGATCGCCAGCGCGTTGCGGGTATCGACCGGGTCGAGAATGCCGTCGTCCCAGATTTCCGAGGTCGAATACATGGCGCTGGACTGGCGGCGGTATTCCGCGAGGATCGGCTCGCGGATGGCGGCGATGCCTGCGGCGTCCAGCTGCTCGCCGTGACGGGCCAGCTGGCGCACCTTGATGTCGGCCAGCACGTTGGAGGCCTGTTCGGCGCCCATGACCGAGATCTGGCTCTGCGGCCACATGAACAGGAAGCGCGGATCGAAGGCCCGGCCCGACATGCCGTAATTGCCGGCACCGAACGAGCCGTTGACGATGACGGTGATCTTCGGGACCTCCAGTCCCGCCACCGCCATGATCATCTTCGCGCCATCCTTGGTGATGCCGCGGTGCTCGTATTCGCGGCCGACCATGTAGCCGGTGATGTTCTGCAGGAACAGGATCGGCACGCGCTTCTGGTCGCAGAGCTGCATGAAATGCGCGCCCTTGAGAGTCGAGTCGTTGAACAGCACGCCATTGTTGGCGAGGATTCCGACCGGACAGCCCCACAGATTGGCGAAGCCGCAGACCAGCGTCGTTCCGTAAGCCGGCTGATATTCGTGGAAGCGAGAGCCATCGACCAGGCGGGCGATGACCTCGCGCATGTCGAACTGAACCTTGATGTCGCGCGGAATGATCCCGTAGAGCTCCGCCGGGTCGTAGGCCGGCGGCTCCGGATCGGCCCAGGCGAGCGGTGCCTTGGCGCGCTTCGGGAAGGTGCCGACGATCTCGCGGGCAATCGCGATGGCGTGGCGCTCGTTGTCGGCCGGATAGTCGGCGGTGCCCGAGATGCGGGTGTGGACGTCGGCGCCGCCGAGTTCCTCCACCGTGACCTCCTCGCCGGTCGCCGCCTTCACCAGCGGCGGGCCGCCAAGGAAGATGGCGCCGGTGCCGCGCACGATGACATTGTATTCGGAGAGCGCCGGCACATAGGCCCCGCCGGCCGTGCAATGGCCGAGCACGATCGCCACTTGCGGCACGCCCATCTTCGACAGGATCGCCTGGTTGCGGAAGATGCGGCCGGCGAGATAGCGGTCGCCGAACAGCTCGGCCTGCAGCGGCAGGAATCCGCCGGCGCTGTCGCACAGATGCACCACCGGCAGCCGGTTCTCGATGGCGATGTCGAGCGTACGGACGATCTTCTTGACCGAGAGTGGATACCAGGCTCCACCCTTCACGCTGGCATCGTCGGCATGGATGATGACCTCGCGGCCGGCGACGATGCCGATGCCGGAGACGATGCCCGCACCCGGCACGTCGTCCTCATAGGCCTGGTTGGCGGCCAGAGTGGACAGTTCGAGGAAGGGGGTCCCCGGGTCGAGCAGGGCCTCGATCCGGTCGCGCACGAACAGCTTGTTCTGGCGGGCGAGGCGGTCGAGGTCGCGCTGCGGGCGCGTCCTTCTCGCGGCCTCCTGGATCGCCTTCAGATCGGATGCGAGCTCGCGATTGTGCGCAGCATTGGCTGCGAACTCGGCGGATCGGGTGTCGATCGAGGAGAGAATCCGGCGCATGTCAGGCCGCCTCCGCCGCAAGCGTGACGAGGACGGCGTCGCGATCGAAACTCTGGCCGGGCGCGACATGCAGATCGGCGACCACCCCGTCCTGCCAGGCCCGGATGGTGGTCTCCAGCTTCATGCTTTCGATCACGATCAGCGCATCGCCGGTGGCGACGGGCTGGCCGATGGCGACGTCGATGCGCACCACCGTGCCGGGCATGGGCGCGCGCGCGACATCGGCCCCGGCGCCCGCGCCGGTGTCGACAAAGCGGCGGACGGGATCGCGATGGTGCAGCGCGAAGGTGCCGCCGGCGACATGGACGTGGATCGTCTCGCCGTCGATGACGACCAGCGCCGGTTCGTGCCGGCCATCGATGGTCAGGCCCGCACCGGGCCCGTCCGTTTGCAGCGCCACGCGGGCCGTTCCGGCGTCGCCATGGAGACGGTAGGCGCCGGCCTCGCGGCTCAGCCAGACCTCGGTCTCGGTTCCGGCAATGGCGAAGGCGTGCCGCATCAGTTCCTCCACCCGCCCATGGCGGCATGCAGGGCCGGGACGGCATCGGCCTCGTCGCGCACCGCACGGGTGGCGAGCGCGGCGATGGCGGCAAGCTTCAGGCGCAGGTCCGGGGCGATGTCGGGGTCTGCCGCGAGCGCCGGATTGGCGTCGAGCCAGCCGGTATGGACCTCGCCGCGCGCGAAGGCGGGATCGGCGACGAGGCGGTCGAGGAAGGCGATGTTGGTTTCGCAGCCGAGCAGGGCGAAGTCGGCGAGCGCTGCGCGCGCCCGCGCGATGGCCGCGGTGCGATCCGGCGCATGAACGATGAGCTTGGCCAGCATGGGGTCGAAGGCCGTGGTCACCCGCTGGCCCTCGGCGATGCCGGCATCGACGCGGATGCCCTCGCCCCCGGGCAGGCGCAGGGCCAGAACCGGGCCGGTGGTCGGGGTGAAGCCGCGCGCGGCCGATTCCGCATAGATACGCAGTTCGATGGCGTGGCCCCGGCTGCGGATGTCGCCCTGGCCGAAGGCAAGGCGCTCGCCGGCCGCCACGCGCAGCTGCGTCTCCACGAGATCGATGCCGGTGACCGCCTCGGTGACGGGATGCTCGACCTGCAGACGGGTGTTCATCTCGAGGAAGTAGAAGTCCCCGCGCCCGTAGATGAACTCGACCGTGCCGGCATTGCGGTAGCCGGCGGCGCGGGCGATGCCGGCGGCGGTCTCGCAGATGCGCTCGCGTTCCGCGGCGTCGAGGGCCGGCGAAGGCGTCTCCTCGACGATCTTCTGGAACCGGCGCTGGACGGAGCATTCGCGCTCGCCGAGATGGACGACCGTGCCATGGGCATCGCCCATGACCTGCACCTCGATATGGCGGGGCTGCTCGACGAAGCGCTCCACATAGAGCCGTCCGTCGCCGAAATAGCGCTCGCCCTCCGAGCGCGCCTGGGCGATCTCCTGGTCCAGCAGCGCCATGTCGCGGACGATCCGCATGCCCTTGCCGCCGCCGCCGGCCGATGGCTTGACCAGGAGCGGTCCGCCGAGGGCACGGGCCCGTTCCACAAAGGTTTGCGGGTCGTCGTCCTCGATGGCGGAGGGGGCGACGGGAAAGCCGCGCGCGGCGACGAAGGCGCGGGCGCGCACCTTGTCGCCCATCAGGTCGATGGCCTCGGCCGTCGGCCCGACAAAGGCGATGCCGGCGCCCGAGACCGCCCGCGCGAAACCGGCATTCTCGGACAGGAAGCCGTAGCCGGGGTGAATGGCTCCCGCACCGGTCCGCAGGGCCGCCTCGATGATCTGCCCGACGTCGAGATAGGCGGCCACGCCGGTGCGCCCCTCGATGGGCACCACCATATCGGCGGCGGCATTGGCGGGAGCTCCCCGATCCGCCTCATGGGCGACGAGCACCGTCCTAAGCCCCATCCGCTTCGCCGTGCGGATGATCCTCAGCGCGATCTCGCCGCGATTGGCGATCAGGAGGGTGTCGAAGGGAAGCGTGCTCACCGGCCGGCCTCCCCCGGCCGCGCCATCAGGCCGTAGCGCAGCAGTTCGACAAGGCCCCTGGCGGTCGCGTCGACGTCGAGCGGGCGCCCGTTGACCGCAGCCCAGGTGCGGTGCTCGATCGCGCCGAAGATGACGTCGCGGACCAGCCGCATCTCGATATCGTCGCGCACCTCGCCGGCGGCGATGCCGCTCTCGATGATGCGGACGAGGATGGAGGTGTAGCGCCGGTTGAGCTGCTGGACCGCCGAGCCCTGATAGTCGGCCGCCGTCCGCACCTCGGAGATGAACAGGCGGCAGGCATCGGCGTCCACCACGAAGGCTTCGATATGCCGGTGGATGATGTCGTGCAGCCGCTGTTCGAACGGAGCGTCGCGCGCGGCGATCTCCTCCAGGTCGAGCATGGTGCGTTCGTAGAAGGCGGTGAGAACCGCATTGAGCAGGTCACGCTTGCTCGCGAAGTAGCGATAGACGAGGCCGTCCGACACACCGGCAGACCGGGCGATATCGGCGATGGACGTGCCCTCGAACCCGCCCTTGGCAAAGGCTGAACGCGCGGCGTCGAGGATCGAATCCCGACGGTCCTGCATCCGCTTGGCGCTGATCACGGGCATGCGCGTCCATGCCGCGCGGCAAGGGCCGCGCGCCTCCCTGTCGACTGCGTTCCTCGTCGGCTGCGCCTCTGTCAAAAGGCCCGGGCGCTTGCCAAGACGACAATAGTGAATATCATTCAATTAAGCCTGTCAATCGCCCGAAGCGGCGGCACGTCCCGGGAGGACACCATGTCGACAAGCGCCACCGGAGGGCGGAACAGCCCCCAGTCCGGCTTCGATCTGACGCCGGAACACCAGCAGATTCTGGATTCAGCCTCGGACTTCGCGCGCGAGCAGCTTCTGCCGCTGCAGCCGCGCATGGACGATGAGGAATGGTGGCCGCCGCAGGCCATGCCGGCACTGGCGGGCATGGGCTTTCTCGGCGTCACCGTGCCGGAGGACCTCGGCGGGGCCGGCTCGGACTTCTTCACCTCCGGCCTGATCACGCAGGGCCTTGCCCGCTACAATCCGTCGGTCGCACTGTCCTATGTGGCGCACGAGAACCTCTGCCTCAACAATATTGCGCGCAACGGCAGCGACGCGGTGAAGCAGCGCTTCGTGCCGGGGCTGTGCGACGGCTCGCGGATCGGCGCACTGGCTCTGACCGAGCCCGGCGCCGGCTCCGACGCGCTGGGCTCCATGGCGACGACCGCCACGCGCGACGGCGACCACTACGTGCTGAACGGCCGCAAGCTCTACATCACCAACGGCCCGGTGGCGGATGTCGTCCTCGTCTATGCCAAGACCGACAGATCGAGAGGTGCCAAGGGCATCTCGGCGTTCGTGGTCGAGAAGGGCACGCCCGGATTTGCGGTCGCCCAGAAGCTCGACAAGATGGGGTTTCGCGGCTCGACCACGGCGGAGCTGACCTTCGACGATTGCCGCGTGCCGGCAGCCAACATGGTGGGCGAGGAGAACCGCGGCGTCGCGGTCGTCATGAGCGGGCTCGACCTGGAACGTGCCATCGTCGCGATGATCAATGTCGGCATGGCCGAGCGGGCGCTCGAGCTGGCCATCGACTATGCGAGGACCCGCACGCAGTTCGGCCGGGCGATCGGCGAGTTCCAGCTTGTCCAGGGCAAGCTCGCCGAGATGTATGTGACCGTCGAGGCCATGAAGGCGCTCTGCTACCGCACGCTTGCCCAGTCCAACGATCTTGGCGAGGGCGATGGCGGACGCGGGGAGATCCACAAGGTGACCGCCGCGGCCATCATGTTCGCGGCCGAGGGCTGCACGCGCGTGATCTCCGATGCCGTGCAGATTTTCGGCGGCGCCGGCTACATGCGCGAAACGGAAGTGAACCGCCTCTACCGGGCCTCCAAGCTTCTGGAGATTGGCGCCGGCACGACCGAAATCCGCAAGCTGATCATTGCCGGCGAACTGCTGCGCGGATAGCGGCGCCGGCGCCTACATGGGCAGGCCGACATAGTTCTCCGCCATGGCCGCGCGGGCCGTGCGCGAAGAGCGCAGATAGGCGAACTCGGCCGCCTGCATGCGCTGCTCGAAGGGCGAGTGGCTGTCGAAGCGGTGCATCAGCATGGTCATCGACCAGGAGAAGCGCTCGGCCTTCCAGATGCGGTCGAGCGCGTGAGCCGAATAATGGTCGATGCCGGCGCTGGAACGCTCGGCGAAGAACTCGGCGAGCGCGACCGACAGGTAGTGGACGTCGCTGGCGGCGAGATTCAGTCCCTTGGCGCCAGTCGGGGGCACGATATGGGCGGCATCGCCGGCGAGGAACAGCCGGCCGAAGCGCAGCGGTTCCGCGACGAAGCTGCGCAGCGGCGCGATCGACTTCTCGATCGAGGGGCCGGTGACGATCGTCCGTGCCACCTCCGGCCCGACCCGGAGCTTCAATTCCTCCCAGAACCGGTCGTCGGACCAGTTGGCGACATCCTCCGTCAGCTCGCACTGGACATAGTAGCGGCTGCGGGTGTGCGAGCGCATGGAGCAGAGGGCAAAGCCTCGCTGGTGGGCGACATAGATGAGCTCGTGGGCGCAGGGAGGGACATCGGCCAGCAGTCCGAGCCAGCCGAACGGATAGGTGCGCTCGAAGGTCTGGAGGCCACGGTCCTCGACGGTGCGCCGGCTGATGCCGTGATAGCCGTCGCAGCCGGCGACGGCGTCGCAGTCGATGCGCTGGCTGCGGCCATCCTTTGTGAAGGTCACGCAGGGATGGCCGGTGTCGGTGTCGTGGATGGCGACATCCGCCGCCTCATAGATCGCGGGCGCCCCGGACGCATCGCGATGCTCCATCAGGTCGCGCGTCACCTCGGTCTGGCCATAGACGGTGACCTGCTTGCCGCCGGTCAGATCCTTCATGTCGATGCGCAGCATCTCGCCGTCGAAGCAGAGGCAGAAGCCTTCGTGCGGCAGGCCCTCGCGGCGCAGCCGGGCATCGGCACCGACATGGGACAGGAGATCCACCGTGCCCTGTTCCAGCACGCCCGCCCGGATGCGGGAGAGCACGTAGTCGCGCGATTTCGCTTCCAGGATGATGGTGTCGACGCCTGCCTTGTGCAGCAGGGCGCCGAGCAGCAGGCCGGCCGGGCCTGAACCGATGATGACGACCTGATGGCGCATTGTGACATCCTCCGGGCTGACAGCGCGGGGCTGATGGGCCTCTTGTCGTTTTCGGGACGGAGCGCCCAGACGCTAGCCCGCGCGGGTGCCGGCAGGTATGGTCATCGTCGGGAAAAACTTGGACAAAACCGGTTGCCGCCCATGACCATGTCCCGCCCCCGCGCGCCGAAGTCCGTCTACCGGATCCCGGTCTTCGGCCTCTATGGCCTGGCTGCCGACAGCGGCACGGCTGGCTATGCGCATATCGAAAGCATCAGCTCGCGCGCGCCTGCCAATGACTGGCACATCTCGACTCACCGGCATGCGGACCTTGCCCAGTGCATTCTGGTGCTGTCCGGCGGCGGTGTTCTGGACATCGAGGGCCGCGCCATCGCCATGGACCCGCCGTGGATCGTCTGGCTGCCGGTCGGCGTCGTCCACGGCTTCCGGTTCATTCCCGGCACCGAGGGCCTCGTCCTGACCGTCTCGGACGACGTGGTGGATGCCGCCATCCAGGGCAGCGTCGACCGCGACCGGCTGTCCTTCCTCGCCGCCGAGCCGCGCTATGCGCCGCTGTCGGCCGCAGCCGATATCGGCATCGACGTGCGCCATCTCATGACCGCCGTGGCGCGCGAACAGGACCTGCCGCGCACCGCAGGCGACACCGTGGTGGTCGCGACGATCTCCCTGCTGCTCGTCGCCATGCTGCGGCTGAAGACGCTCGACACGCTCGACCGGCATCTCGGCACCGTGCAGGCCTCCGAGTTCCGGCGGTTCCGCGAATATGTCGAGCGGAGCTTTCGCACCCAGCCGACGATGAAGGAGACGGCGAAGGCGCTCGGCATCACCACCGACCGGCTGCACGCCATCACCACCAAGGCGGTGGGCAAGGGCCCGCTCGCCATCCAGCACGAGCGCATCGTCCTGGAGTGCAAGCGGGAGCTCATCTACACCCGCAAGCGCATCTCGGAGATCGCCTTCGATTGCGGCTTTCAGGACATGGCCTATTTCAGCCGCTTCTTCGCCCGCCACGCCGGCTGTGCACCGCGCGTGTTCCGGCAGATGCATGCCGAAGCCGGCGAAGACTGAGCGGCCGCCCGAAACCGCCTATTTGCGGAAGTTCGGCTTGCGCTTCTCGCGGAAGGCGCGGCCGCCCTCCTTCGATTCCTCGGTGTCGTAGTAGAGCGACAGCGCCTGCATGCCGAGGGAGCCGATGCCGCGGATGCTTTCGGTATCGGCATTGAAGGACCGCTTGGCGATGGCGATGGCCGTCGGGCTCTTCTCCATCAGTTCGGCGCACCAGCGGTCCACCTCGGCATCGAGCTGGTCGTGCGGCACGACGCAGTTGACGAGGCCCATGCGCTCGGCCTCGGCGGCCGTGTAGCGGCGGCACAGGTACCAGATCTCGCGCGCCTTCTTCTCGCCGACGACGCGGGCGAGATAGGCCGTGCCGAAGCCCGGATCGACGGAGCCGACCTTCGGACCGACCTGGCCGAACTGGGCACGCTCGGACGCGATGGTGAGGTCGCAGATCGTCGCCAGCACGTTGCCGCCGCCGATGGCATAGCCCTGGACGCGGCAGATCACCGGCTTCGGCACGTCGCGGATCAGCGTCTGCAGTTCCTCAATCGGCAGGCCGATCGTGCCGCGCCCGTCATACTGGCCATCATGGGCGCCCTGGTCACCGCCGGTGCAGAAGGCCTTGTCGCCGGCGCCGCCCAGGACGATGACGCCGATGGCGCGGTTCCAGCCGGCGCGCTGAAACGCATCGATCAGTTCTTCCACCGTCCGGCTGCGGAAGGCGTTGTAGCGGTCCGGCCGGTTGATGGTGATGAAGGCGACGCCGTCGGCGCGCTCCTCGTAGCGGATGTCCTCGTAGGTCGCTGGATTCGGGCTCATGGCGTTGTCCTCGTTCTGGTATCTGCAGGGTCAACCGGC
This sequence comes from Phreatobacter sp., assembly GCF_051860605.1. Classification (GTDB taxonomy): domain Bacteria; phylum Pseudomonadota; class Alphaproteobacteria; order Rhizobiales; family Phreatobacteraceae; genus Phreatobacter. Next base: position 88,556 of record NZ_JBHYDR010000001.1, read on the forward strand.
CATCGACAGGCCGCCGGAGACGCTGATGACCTGCCCGGTCACATAGGCGGCATCGTCGCTGGCGAAGAAGCAGATGGCGCCCGGCAGGTCGTCCGGGGCGCCGATGCGGCCGAGCGGGATGGAGCGCCGGAACGCTTCCATCAGCTTGTCCGGATTGGCGGCGCCGCGCCAGAACTCCTCGAACAGGTTGGTGTCGGTGGGGCCGGGGCACACGACGTTGAAGGTGATGGCGTCCCGCGCATGTTCGCGCGCCAGCGTCTTGGTCAGGCCGAGCAGCCCCGCCTTGCAGGCCGCATAGACCGCCTCGCCGGTCGAGCCGACACGGGCGGCGTCGGAGGCGATGTTGACGACCCGGCCATATTTGCGCTCGACCATGCCCGGCAGGACCGCATGATGCATGTGGAGCACGCCGACGAGGTTGACGGCGATGAGCTTCTCCCACTCTGCTGGCGTGGTTTTCAGGAAGGGCTTGAAGATGTCAAAGCCGGCATTGTTGACGAGGATGGCGGCAGGCCCCAGCGCCGCCTCCGCGGCGGCGACCGCCGCATCGACCCCCGGCCGGTCGGTGATGTCGCACAGGAAGGCCGCGGCCCGGCCGCCCTCCGCCCTGATCGCGTCAGCCACGTTCCGCGCCCCGGCCTCGTCGCGGTCAAAGACAGCCACCGCCGCCCCGCGCGCCGCCAGCTGTCGACAGGTGGCGGACCCGATGCCCCCCGCCCCGCCCGTCACGATCGCCATCCTGCCGTCGAACTGTGCCATGTCTGAAGGTTCCGGTTGCGCCGATGCAGGATCGACCATAGCCTGCCTGATAGAAATAGCAATGCATTGCTATATTTTTGAGGATCCGTCGTGAGACCGAAGCCAGAGCCCCGGACCGCCGCCGATCCCGGCCGGTTCGACGTCGCCAACCGCCTGTTCTTCCGCCTCTACCAGGGCTCAAATCTCATGCACAAGAACGGCACCCGGGCGGTGTCGGGCTTCGGCAGCACGACGCAGCAATGGGCCGTGCTGGGTGCGCTCGCCAGGCCACGGGTCCGCAAGGACGGCATGAACGTCAAGGAGCTGATCGGGTTTCTGATGGTCAGCCGGCAGAACCTTGCGGCGGTGCTCGACCGGCTGGAAGGACGCGGCTGGATCGAGAAGGTCAAGGATGCCGCCGACGGCCGGTCGCGCCGCAGCCGCCTGACGCCGAAGGGTATCGTGGTCTGGGACAGCATGCTGGTCGCCATCGGCGACTTCTACGAGGCGGCCCTGAAGGACTTCACCGCCGACGAGCAGCTGATGCTGTATCGACTGCTCGACCGGCTGAAGGACGGGCTGAGCGCGCTGACCGCCGGCGAGGACGAGGGCGCCCAGCCGGACGACTGAGGGCGGGTCAGGGGAGCGGGCCGCATATTTTTTCCTTCTATCGGAAATTAGTCCTTGACCATCGTCACGCTCCCTGATAGGAAAGTGGCTATGTTGAGAACTTGCGCCTGGACCCCGCCGCCCGTCCGGGGCCGGTCCTGCCGCCAGCCGTCCACCACCGCTGCGCCCGCCTTTTTCCGATCCTCGGTCCAGCCGGAATCTGCCGCGGCCATCCTCCGGGTAGCGCCACGGCAACCTGTCATGGCCGGACGACCCGGCCATGACGATGTCGGGCGCCTCTTACGCCTTACGCCCTGACGAGAGCGCAGCCTCCCTCGGCGAGCGGGCGGAAGGCCTGCTCGGCCGGCAGCGTCGAGACCAGCTTGTAAACGTCGCCGGCACCCTTGCTCTCCTGCGGCGTCTTCACGGAGAACAGATAGGCCGGATGGATCTTGCGCCCGTCGACGCGGATCGATCCCGCGCCGAAGCAGTCGTCGTCGGTCGGCATGGCCTTCATCTGCTGGACCACGGCGCGGCCGGACGCCTTGGCCTTCTCCGGCCCCAGCGCCTTCACCGCCTTCAGGTAGTGCAGGACGCCGGCATAGTCGCCGGCCTGGCTCATGTTCGGGATGGCGCCTGCGCCAAGCTTCGGGCGGACCCGGTTCGTGAAGGCGCGGGTCCGGTCATTGAGGTCCCAGTAGAAGGTCTCGGTCAGCGCCAGCCCCTTCGCCACCGGCAGGCCCATGGCCTGAATGTCGGTGATGAAGCAGATCATCGAGGCCAGGCGCTGCTTGCCATCCTGCCCGATGCCGAATTCCTGCGCCTGCTTCAGGCAGGCGATCAGCTCGGCACCGGCATTGGCGAAGGCGATGACATTGGCGCCGCTCGACTGGGCGCGCAGCAGGAAGGACGAGAAATCGGTGGTCGTGCCGAAGGGATAGCGCACGGCGCCGATGACCTGCCCGCCGGCGGCCTCGACGAACTTCGTGCCGTCAGCCTGCGCGGCATGGCCGAAGGCATAGTCGGCGGTGACGAAGAACCATTTGTCGCCGCCGTTCCGGACCAGCGATGTGGAGGTCGAATGAGCAAGGCACCACGAATCCCAGCTCCAGTGAACCATGTTGGCGCTGCAGCTCCTGCCTGTCAGGTCCGACGAGCCGGCCACCGTCACCAGCGAGACCTTGTCCTTCTCCTCGATCACGCTGCGGGCGCCCAGCGCGATGGAGGTGTTGCCGACATTGGTGATGATGTCGACGCCGGCCTGGTCGAACCACTGGCGGATGATGGTCAGGCCGACATCGGCCTTGTTCTGGTGGTCGGCGACCAGCACCTCCACCTTGATGTCCGGATTGGCGCCGGTGAACTCCTCGACCGCCTGCCGCGTGCAGGCGACCGAGGTCGGGCCGGACAGGTCGCGGTAGATGCCCGACATGTCGGTGATGATGCCGATGCGGATGGTGCGGTCGGCCTGGGCGCGCGCCCGGCGGGTGCCGAGTGCGGTGGCGGCGATGCCGCTGGCAACGAAGGTCCTGCGATCCAGCATGTTCCATTCCTCCTTGGGGGTGTCTGTCGGCGCGCCGGTTCACCGGCCGCGCGTGGTCTCGCGAAGCCTGAACTTCTGGATTTTCCCGCTGGGGGTGCGTGGCAGGTCCGCCACGATCTCGAGCCGTTCGGGGATGTATTGCCGCGCCATCTTCTGGTCGGCGAGGTAGGCGACCATCGCCTCGAAGGTGAGGCTCTGGCCCTCGCGCAACACGACGAAGGCGCAGGCGCGTTCGCCCAGCCGCTCGTCCGGATAGCCGACGATGGCGACTGCCGCGACGGCGGGATGGCGGAACAGGAGGCCCTCGACCTCGACGACCGGAATGTTCTCGCCGCCGCGGATGATGATGTCCTTCGAGCGGCCGGCGATGCGGATGTAGCCGGCCTCGTCCATGCGGGCGAGGTCGCCGGTGTCGAACCAGCCGTCGGGGTCTTTGGGGTCGAGCTCCGGGCGCCTGAGATAGCCCGCGAAGTTGGAACAGCCGCGCACCTGCAGGCTGCCCTCGGCGCCGGCGGCAACAGGACGGCCATCCGCATCGAGAACCCGCACCTCCATGCCCGGCAGGGCAAGACCGTCGGTGCTGGTGGTCTTCTCCTCCGGATCGTCGGGGCGCGTCGTGGTGACGGCGCCGTTCTCGGACATGCCCCAGGCCGAGATGATGGCGGCGCCCAGCGTCGTGCGCGCCCGGGTGACCAGCGCGCGCGGGATCGGAGCGCCCGCCGAGACGAAGATCCTCAGCGTCGGCGTTGCCTGGCCCGAGGCGGCGACGAATTCCGTGAGGTCGTTCAGGAAGGGCGTCGCGCCCATGGTGAAGGTCGCGCCCTCGCCGATGATCTGGCGCGCCATCTCGCCGGCGACGAACACGTCCTGGAGGACAGCGGTTGCGCCCAGCATGACCGGCAGGACGAGCCCGTACATGAAGCCGAGCTGGTGGGCCATGGGCGAGGGCATGTGGATGACCGCGTCGCCATCGAGGCCCAGCCTCTGCGCGAAGGGACCGAGATTGGAGAGCATGGTGTTGGACGTGTGCATCACGCCCTTGGGCTCACCGGTCGTGCCGGAGGTGTAGAGCAGCTGGATGACTGCGTCGGGCGAGAGAGGCGCGGCCGGGGCGGCCGGCGCGCCTTCGAGCAGCCGGTCGAGGGCCGCCTCGCCGGTACCGCCGGCGACGAAGACATGGGCGAGCTTCGGCAGCCGGTCGCGGACGGCCGCCGCCATGGCCGGATAGTCGAAGCCGCGGAAGGAGGCCGGCACGACAAGGACCTTCGATTCGGCAAGGCCCAGCATGAAGGCCAGTTCCCGCTCGCGGAAAATGACCATGAGCGGGTTCGACACCGCGCCGAGCTTCAGGCAGGCGAGGTGGAGGACAGTGAATTCCCACCAGTTGGGCAGCTGGAAGGAGACGACATCGCCGGGCCCGACGCCGCGAGCGGCAAGGCTGCCGGCGACCGCCGACGCCATCGCGTCGAGCTCGCGATAGCTGATGCGCCGGGTCTCGCCGGCCTCGCTGCGGTTGGCCACGACGGCGATCCTGTCAGGCGTCGCGGCAACCGCCCGCGCCAGATGGTCGAGCAGGGTGGCGTCAGGCCAAAAGGAGCCTGCCGCGGCCCGCCGGGCGGCGAGCGCGTTGTCTGTCACGAGCATGGTCGTGTCCTCCGATGGTCCGGGGCTCTTGCCGGCCCCTTCCGGTGCGGCGTCTTCGGCCGTCAGGGTCTTGCAGCCCGCAGCTTCTCCCGCGAGACGATGAGCTTCATGATCTGGGCCGTGCCGTCGCCGATCTCGAGCCCCATCACGTCGCGCAGACGCTGCTGGTGGGGAAGGTCGAGCGACCAGCCGTAATGGCCGTGGGTGAGCAGGCACTGGTGGATGACCTCGACCGCGGTCTTCGGCGCCAGCCACTTGCACATGGCGGCTTCCGACGTGTGCGGCAGACCGGCATCGCGCAGCGCCAGCGTGTGCAGGCAGAGCTGGCGGATGGCGGCGAGATGCCCCTCGCCCTCGGCAAGCGGAAAGGTGATGCCCTGGTTTTTCGCCAGCGGCGCGCCGAAGGCCTCGCGCTGCTGCACATAGGACCAGCTCTCGTCGAGGGAGGCCTGCGCCGCGCCAAGCACCTGCAGGCCGATCAGGGCGCGGCTGAAATCGAAGCCCTGCATCACCTGGACGAAGCCGGACCCCTCGTCGGCAAGACGGTTGGCGGCGGGAATGCGGACATCGTCGAAGAACACGGAGGAGCGGCCGATGGCCTTCGAGCCGAGGTCGGTGAAGCGCGCGATCGAGACGCCGGGCGTGTCCATCGGAACGAGGAAGGCGCTGACACCGCGTGCGCCGTCCGCCGCGGCGCCGGTGCGCGCGAACAGGACGATGGCATCGGACTGGTCGGCCATGCTGATGGACGACTTTTCGCCCTTCAGGATGTAGTGGCTGCCGTCGCGGCGGGCGGAGAGACCAAGGTTGGCGGCATCCGAGCCGCCGCGCGGTTCGGTGAGGCCGATGGCGACGACCGAGCGGCCGGTGACGATGCGTCCGACCCATTCGGCGGCAAGATCGGGCGCCGCGTGGCGGGCCAGAATGGCCCCGTTCAGCGAGCCGAGGATCTGCACATAGGCAACGTTCATGTCGCCGTAGCCGATCTCCTCTGTGATGACGCCGCTGGTGACCGACGGCATGCCAAGGCCGCCGAGAGTTTCCGGCAGTTCGGGAGCGATCAGGCCGAGCGCGCCCATTTCCAGAATGAGGGCGGGGTCGACGCGCGCCTCCGCCTCGCGCCGCTGGTAGCCGGCCAGAAGCTTCGCCCGGGCGAAGCGCCGCGCGGTGTCCCTGATCTGGATCTGGTCGTCGTTCAGAATCATCGCCGGTCCACGTCGGCGAGGGTCGTCAGGACCCTCGGGACAGGCCGCACGATACGGGGTCGGAGATAAATGTCAATGCATTGCTATATCTCGCCGCGGGACCGGACATGCCGGTTGAACCGCCGGTCATTCCTGGAGCGGACGGGACGCCGGCGGGGTGGGCGCAAGGACCGCCTGCGCGGCGCCGGACCACCTTGCCGGCGGGCCGGGGCCGGCGATCGTCAGGCGCGATCGCAGAGCGGCTGGTAGCGGAAGCGGCTGCGGATATGGGCGTAGCAGGGGCAGGCAGCCGCCTCCATGCGGGGCCGGTTGACCAGTTCCATATGGCCGCGGCTGTAGCGGATGATGCCGCCGGCCAGCAGGTCGTGGCACACCCCGCTGACGGTCGCGCGCCGCAGGCCGAGCAGTTCGGCAAGGCTTTCCTGCTTCAGCTCGATCGACGGGTTGCCGGCCTTGTCGAAGGCCTCCAGCAGCCAGCGGACGATGCGGCGATCGGCCGTGTGCAGGGCATAGCAGACGAGGAGTTCATGCAGCTGCTCGATGCGGGCCCGGCTGTAGCGCAGCAGCATCAGCCGCATGCAGGTGAACCGCTCCATCGCCTCGTCGAAGATGGTGGCCGGAAGCCAGACTGTCTGGCCGGCGATCGAGGCGATGCAGCGTCCGTGCATCGTATGGCGTTCCAGCATGGTCGCGACGCCGACAAAGCCCTCTGGCCCGACATTGCCCTTCTCGATCGTCCGCCCGTCGGTGCGCAGGGCGAGGAAGGACAGGACGCCTGACAGCGGGAACACGGTGTGGGTCACCGGCACATCGTGGTCATAGATGACATCGCCGGCGGCGACTGCACGCATGGTCATATGAGGTGCCACGAAGTGAAGGGCCTCGGGTCGCAAGAGCCGGAGCAGTGCATTCCGGGTCAGCATGGGCACCGGATCCGGCGCGCCCTGGGTGTTCGCGTTCATGCGCGGCACCTCATTTCTGTCTGTCTGTCCGTCTGTCTGTCCGCGGGCTTTGAACTCTGCGCGATGCGCATCGGACAACCAACGGGACAATCAGCTTTGCAGAATTATTCCCGAAATGCACGCCCTACGCGCAAGTCGCCCACATGTGCTCGATAGCGTACATGGAATAATATTCACGGTTCGGCCTCAGTATTTGACACCGCAATATTTTTCCCACTCATCTCTCTCTTTTTTGGAACAGGCGTTCTCTGAACGGGCAGCAGTGGGGCGCCGATGGCGACCAAATGCCGCCGTGGCGCTCAGGCGGCGAGGCCGCCCTTGAGAAAGCGCTGCAGGGCTGCCCGGAAGTCGCTGCGCCGCGTCGTGTCGGCCCGCCCGGCGGACAGGCGCGCGATACGGTTGTCCTTGCTGGTGTCGGTGATGGTCAGCACGACCGAACTCACCATGAACATGTAGCGCCAGTAGAGGTCCGCCGGATCGACGCGCGGGCAGGCCAGCGACAGCGCCGCGATGAAGCGCTTCGCCATGGGGTCGAAATGCCGGCGCATGATGCGGCGGGTCATGGCCGTCGGCGACAGGCGGTGCTGCAGGATGAAGCGCGCGAGCAGCACGCCCTGGTCCTCGTTGCCATCGGCGAGATAGGGCTCCACGAAGATCTCGAGGATGCGGTCGAGCGAGGGGCGCCGGCCGCGCGGCAGTCCGGTCAGATAGGCCTCGAGCTCGGCCACGCGGCGCGCGTTGACCCGCGCGGACAGGCGCTCGAACAGCGCCTCGGCAAGGCCGTCCTTCGAGCCGAAATGGTAGTTGACGGCGGCCAGGTTGACACCGGCCCGCGCGGTCAGCTCGCGCAGCGACACCTTGTCCTGCCCCTTTTCGGCGAACAGCGCCTCGGCCGCCGCAAGCACCCGTGCGGTGGTGTCGCTGTCGCCGGCCGGCATCGGTCTGGAGCCCATGGATGTGGGCCTACAGGCACGCCCCGGCGGCGTCAATTGGCGGCGAGCCGCTGCAGCTTCACGACCGGCCGGGTGCAGTGACCTGATTCACTCGTCTGTTTCAAACGGACGTTTGCCTCCGGCGGCACGGGACTGTATTCCGGAAGGCGAACGACATTCCGGGCTCGTCCCATGCCCGCTCAACGGAGGCCAGAATGACCCGCCGCATCATCGACATCTCGATCCCCCTGCAGAACGATGTGCCGGCCGATCCGCCCGGCGGCCATCCGACCATCGAATATATCGACCACCAGGCCGGCATGTCGCGGATGCTGTCGCACTTTCCGGGCCTGAAACCGGAGGACCTTCCGGATGGTCAGGCCTGGGCGGTCGAGCGCGTCACGCTGTCCACGCATAACGGCACGCATCTGGACGCACCCTGGCACTACCATCCGACCATGAACCGGGGTGAGCGCTCCTGGACCATCGACGAGATCCCGCTCGAATGGTGCTTCCAGCCGGGCGTGAAGCTGGACTTCCGCCACCTTCCCGACGGCTACGTGGTGAGCGCGGCCGAGGTGGAGGCCGAGTTGAAGCGGATCGGCCATACGCTGCAGCCGCTCAACATCGTCGTGGTCAACACCAGCGCCGGCGTGAAATACGGACAGGCGGACTATGTCGCCTCCGGCTGCGGCATGGGCTACGAGGCGACCATGTATCTGACCGAGCGCGGCGTGCGCGTTACCGGCACCGACGGCTGGAGCTGGGATGCGCCCTTCGTCCACACGGCGAAGAAATATGCCGAGACCAAGGATGCCAGCCTGATCTGGGAAGGACACAAGGCCGGCCGGCACATCGGCTATTCGCATATCGAGAAGCTGCACAATCTGGAGCAGCTGCCGGCGACTGGGTTCATGGTCGCCTGCTTCCCGGTTAAGATCGAGCGCGCCTCCGCCGGCTGGACGCGGGCGGTGGCGATCATCGATTCGTGAGCCGGCTCGCAGAACGGCGGCGGCACATGCCGCCGCCTGTCTGCCCGGCCGCCGACCGGTCAGGCCTTCTGGACCTTCACGCTGTTGGCGAGCACGCCGATCTTCTCGATCTCGAGTTCGATCCGGTCGCCGTCATTCAGCATCCGGCCGTTCTCCAGCCCGCAGCCGTTGCCCACCGTGCCGGAGCCGATGAACTCGCCCGGCATGATGGTCTCGTCCTGCGACATGTGGGCGATGATCTCCTCGAACGAGAACAGCATGCCCTTGCTGATGTTGTCGCAGACGGTCTCGCCGTTGATCCGCGCCTGCATCCGCAGGGAGTAGGGATCGACGATCTCGTCATAGGTGACGATCCACGGACCGATGACGTTGGAGCCGTTGAAGCTCTTGCCCTTGGCCGGGCCGAGGCGGCCGGCCATCTCGATGCGCTGGGCGTCGCGCGCCGAGAAGTCGTTGAAGATGGTGAAGCCGAAGATGTGATCCTTCGCCCTGGCGGCCGGAATATCCGAGCCCTTGCCGCAGGTGATGCAGGCCAGCTCCAGCTCGTAGTCCATCACCTTGCTGTAGCGCGGCCACATGACCGTCGAGCCCGGCGCACCCACCGTGAAGCGGTTGGTGATGTAGTAGACCGGCACCTGCCGGTAGACCTCGGCCAGTTCGCCCAGCGGTTCGGCCTCGAGCCGCGCCAGTTCCTCCATGTCGCCGCGCATGCGGGCGGCCATCTTCGCGCCGCCGCGGGGGCTCTGCAGGATGTGCTGGGGGAAGGACATGCCGTCGCGCATCTGCCGCGGCAGCGGCAGCGGCGCCTGCAGCTGGACATCCGCCAGTGCAACGGAAAGATCCGCCTCGCCGGCTCGCCGCGAGACGAGGTCGCGCGCCGCATCGAGCGCCCGCTCGCCGCCGTCGATCAGGTCCAGCATGGAGGCGAAGGCCTCCGCCGGCGCACCCGCCCTTCCGGCGGCTGCCGCCAGATCGAAAAGCCGGGTATCATCGGCGTGCACGACGGCGACCTTTTCGGTGCCCTCGTGGACCATGGTGGCGAGTTTCATGACTTGCTTCCTCCGGGAAAATATATAAAGATGAAATATCGATAAATGTCCGAAGTCAAGAATGGAACCGACAGGGAGGTTATTCATGAGACGGCTATCTGTTTTTGCCGCTGCGGCTGTCGCATTGTCGTTTGCGATCGCCCCGGCCAGCGCCCAGCACCGCATCCAGATCGGCTGCACGGCGACCAGCGACTGCGCCTCGGCCATGGTCGCCATCGACGAGGGCATCTTCCGGCGCCACGGCGTCGAGGCGGAGATGGTCCGCATCGGCATCAATTCGAACATTCCGGCTGCGCTGCTGTCGAACTCGATCCAGATCGGCGGCCCGACCGCCAGCGTGTTCCTCCAGGCCGCCGATGGCGGACTGCCGATCGTCGCGGTCGCCGGAGCCTCGGTCATGTCGCCCGAGACCAGCGCCAATCCGGCGATCTTCGTGCGCAACGGCCTGACCCTGACCAAGCCGGCCGATTTCGTCGGCAAGAAGGTCGGTGCGCCGGGACTCGGCGCCTATCTGCATGTGCTGTTCGTCAAATGGCTGATGGACAACGGCGTCGATCCGGGCCGCGTCAATTTCGTCGAGGTCTCGTTCCCGACCATGACCGATGTGATGCGCTCGCAGGCGGTCGATGCCGTGGTGTCCAGCGAGCCCGTCGTATCGCGCATGGTGGCGGCCGGCGTCGGATCGGTCGGCGCCCGCTACGTGTCCGAGCTCAACCGCACCGACCCGGTCATCTTCTATGCGGCCTCGCGCGCCTGGGCGACGCAGAACCCGCAGGCCGTCGCGGCCTTCCGCGCCGCCATCACCGAGGCTGCCCGGATCGTCAACACCGACGACGACAAGGCCAACCGCGCCATCGCCAAGTTCACCGGCCAGCAGCTCGCGCTGGTGCAGTCGGTGCGCCGGTCCCGGTCCGAGCCCGCCCTGAAGGCGAGCGACCTGCTCTGGTGGATCGAGGTCATGAAGCAGCAGCGTCTGCTCCAGGGCACGCCGAACGTCGAGCAGCTCGTTCTGCCCTGACCGGGCGATCCCCGATGGCGCCGTCGCAGGACACGCTGACCGACAAGGCCATCGCGGCTCTCCAGCGGGACATCCTCGCCGGAGAGCTGCCGCCGGGCGGCCGGCTCGGCGTCGTCGGACTGGTCAAGCGCTACGGCATCGGGGCGACCCCCATCCGGGAGGCCCTGTCGCGGCTGGCTTCCCGCGACCTCATCATCGCCATCGGGCAGCGCGGCTTCCGGGTCGCGCCGCTCGACCGCGACGACCTCGCCGACATCACCCGCATCCGCGTCGTTCTCGAGACGGAGGCCCTGCGGCGGTCAATCGAGGAAGGCGGCGATGCCTGGGAGGCGGCGATCCTGTCCAGCCTGCACCAGCTGAGGCGCTACGTCGCCCGCCACGGCTCGGCCTTCGGCGAGGGCACCGAGGAGTTCGACCGGCTGCACAAGACGTTTCATTCCGACCTGATCGGCTCGGGCGGCTCGGCCCGGCTGGGCCAGGCCATCGTGGGTCTCTACGACCAGGCCTACCGCTACCGGCGGATCATGATGAAGCAGTTCACCGACCCCGACCATTTCATCGCCGCGCATGAGCGCCTCGCGGAAAAGGTTCTCGAACGGCAGTTCGAGCCGGCCTGCGCCGAGCTTGTCAGGCACATCCATTCCACCCTGAAATATGTCTATCCCGACACGGGGCCTTCATGACCTATTCTGACGCCCGGGCGTCCACGGCGCAGTCGCTCTACCAGTTCCAGACCGTCGGGCTGTCGCTCGGTGGAAAGCTCATTCTCGACGACATTTCGCTGAATGTCCGCAAGGGCGAGATCCTGTGCATCGTCGGTGCCTCGGGCTGCGGCAAGACGACCCTGCTGCGGCTTGCGGGTGGCCTCTACCAGCCGTCGAGCGGCACGGTGCTGTTCGGCAACGAGCCGATGACCATGCCGCGGCAGGACGTGGCGATCATCTTCCAGGACTATGGCCGGGCCCTGCTGCCCTGGCGCACCGCAACCGGCAATGTCTCGCTGGCGCTGGAGGCGGCGAGGGTGCCGATGGCCGAGCGCAAGGCGCGGATCGATGCCTGCCTCAACAAGGTCGGGCTCACCGGCCATGCCGACAAGTATCCCACCGAGATGTCGGGTGGCATGCAGCAGCGCCTGCAGATCGCCCGCTGCCTGGCGCAGGAGCCGCAGGCCCTGCTGATGGACGAGCCGTTCGGCGCGCTCGACGCCATGACCCGCCAGTCGCTGCAGGACGAGGTGCTGGCGCTGCATGCCGAATCCGGGGCGACCATCGTGTTCGTGACCCACGACCTGGAAGAGGCGCTCTATCTCGGCGACCGTGTCATCGGGCTTCTGGCCCATCCCGGCCGCATCGGCATCGAGGTGGAGGTCGACCTGCCGCGACCGCGCAACCAGCTGACCACCCGCGAGGAGCCGACCTTCCTGCGCCTCAGGCGCGTGCTGTTCGACTTCATCGAGAAGTCCGAGGGGCTGCACGCATGACCAGCGACCGGATCAAGGGGATGATCCTGCCGGTGGCGGCCGTGCTCGGCCTGGAACTCTGGCTGCGGCTGCTCCCGATCGCCAGCGATGCGCTGGCGCCTCCCTCCGAGGCCGTCCTGGCGCTCGCCCAGGGACTCATCGACGGTTCCGTTCTGCGGGCAACGATCGACACGCTGCTCGGGGCGTCGATCGGCCTGGTCATCGGTGCATCCATCGGCCTGCTGATCGGCATCCTCACCGGCCTGCTGCCCTGGCTCGACCGGCTGCTGGAGGTCACCATCGAATCGGTCCGTCCGATCCCCTCGGTCGCGCTGCTGCCGATCGCCCTCATGGTGTTCGGCTTCGGCTATGCGATGGAGTTCTCGATCGTCGCCAAGACCTGCCTGTTCACCACCCTGATCTTCACGCGGTCGGCGGTGAAGGGGGTGGAGCCGCGCCTGCTGGAAGTGGCGCGGGCCTTGAGGCTGTCGCCCGTCGCGCGCGTGACCAAGATCGTGCTGCCTGCCGCGCTGCCGCAGATCTTCGTGGCCTTTCGCCTCGCCGCCGGTGCTGCCCTGATCGTGGCGGTGACGGTGGAGATCACCATCAATCCCCAGGGTCTCGGCTATGCCATGATGACCGCGCAGCAGGCGCTGCGGCCCGACGTCATGCTCGGCTATCTCCTGTGGATCGGCGTCGTCGGCTTTGCCTGGAATGCGGCGCTTCTCTACGCCCAGCGGCATCTGTTCGGCCGCGCTGGCATGTCCGAGGGCGTCCGATGAACCGGATGGAGACCGTCGCCTGGAGACTGGCGAGCTTCGCCTTCGCCGCCGGCATCGTCGTGGTCTGGCAGCTTGTCGCCAATGCCCAGCTCATCTCGCCCATCTTCCTGCCGGGTCCCGACCGGGCCTGGGCGGCGATGATGACCGGCTTTGCCGAGCGCGGCCTCGGCGACAAGGTGATCGGCACGCTGCGGCACATGACCTTCGGCTGGCTGGCCGCCTGTTTCGCCGCCATCGTGCTCGGCTCGCTGATCGGCTCGTCGCGCCGCGCCCGCATCTATATCGCGCCGTCGCTGGAGCTCCTGCGGCCCCTGCCCGTCTCGGCGATCATCCCGGTGGCCATCGCGCTCTACGGCCTGAGCGAGAGCATGGCGATCTTCGTCATCGCCTTCGGCACCCTCTGGCCGATGCTGCTGGCCACCATCCAGGGCTTTGCCGGGGTCGAACCCCGGCTGCTCGAGGTGGCGCGGGCACTCAACCTGTCGCGGCTGGAGACGATCCGGAAGATCGCCCTGCCCTCGGCCCTGCCCGATATCCTCGCCGGCATGCGCGTCAGCCTGACGGTTGCGCTGATCCTGTCGGTGGTCTGTGAGATCGTCGCCGGCCTCGATGGCCTCGGCCAGTGGCTGCTGGTCGGCGCACGCATGTTCCGTTCCGCCGACCTGTTCGCCGGCGTCATCCTGCTCGGTGTCATCGGCTATCTGGCTGCCGCGGCCATCGGCGTGGTCGAGCGGCGGCTCCTGGCCTGGCGCCCCTCGCCCTGAGCCGGTCGGCTCAGGCCCTCAATGCATTGCCGGCGCGGGCCTGACGGTCCGGCCGCAGCGCCGGCGGAGCGCGCAAGGCTTCGCCGACGGCGGCGGGGCGCACGTCCTCCAGCAGCATCGGCCGTGCGAAATAATAGCCCTGCGCCAGCTGGATGCGCGTCGCCGCCTGCAGGTAGGCCAGTTCCTCGTAGGTCTCGACGCCTTCGACCACGACGCTCATTCCGAGCGAGGCGCCGAGCGATTCGATCGCCTTCAGCACGCTCTGATTGCGGGGCCGGATATGGATGTCGGTGATGAACGAGCGGTCGACCTTCAGCTCATCGGCGGTCAGGTCGGCAAGGGTTGCGAGCGAGGAATAGCCCACGCCAAAATCGTCGATCGACAACCTGGTTCCGACCTCGCGGATCATGGGCAGGATATGCGTGCGGAACTCTGCCTTCGCGAGCAGGGCTTCCTCGGTCAGCTCGATCATGAACCGCGTCGGATGGCCGGTGGCGTCCAGGCGCGCCAGCAGCGACTGCATGAACGGCACGTTGGTCGCCTGCTTTGCCGCGACGTTGAGGCTCATCGAGATGTCGGCGCCGAAGCTGGCCTCCAGTTCCGGAAGGGCCGCCACGACCTCCTCGACGATCAGGTGCGTGAGCTGGTCCATCAGTCCGAGCTCTGCTGCCAGCTCGATCATGCCGCCGGGCGCCTGAATAATCCCGTCCTCGTCGCGCCAGCGCATGAGCGCCTCGACGCCAGTCACCCGGCCGGTGCGGAACTCCACCTTGGGCTGGTAGGCGCAGCGCACGCGACGGTCGCGGATTGCCAGCCGCAGCCGCTGTTCCAGCCGGCTGGTCTCGACGGCGACATGCTCGATGGAGGCGTCGAAGAACTGGATCTGGCCCTTGCGGCCCTTCTTGCCGCGATACATGGCCCGGTCGGCATTGCTGACCAGTTCGTAATAGGTCGTGCCGTCCGAGGGGTAGCGGCTGACGCCGAGCGAGGCCGACGAGAAGATCTCATAGCCCTCGACATAGTGCGGCGCCTGCAGGTGGCTTGCCAGGTCGGTCAGGCGCGCGGACAGTTCGGCTGCGTCGTCGACGGGGGTCAGAAGCAGCAGGAACTCGTCGCCGCTCAGTCTCGCCAGCAGGTCGGTCGGCCGCAGGGACGCCGAGACCCGCGCCGCAAAGCCGATCAGCAGCTGGTCGCCGACCGCATGGCCGTAGAAGTCATTGATGTTCTTGAAGCCGTCGAGATCGATGAAGGCCAGGGCGAAGCTGCTGGCCCCGCTGCCGATCAGCTGGTCGATCGCCTTTTCGATCAGGCTCCGGTTCGGCAGACGCGTGAGCTCGTCGAAATAGGCGCGTTCGAAAAGCTCGTCCTCCAGCCGCTGCTGTTCCGACTGGTCGAGCGTCAGCGCGAGCGAGTAGGCGCTGCCGCCGGCCTCGACGCCGAAAGTCATGGTCCGCAGGCTCTGTTCGGAGCCGGGCTCGCCGCCTTCGCCAGCACGCAGGCCGCGGCCGTTGGCAAAGACCCTGCGGCCGTCGCCGGCCTCGATCACAAGGCCGAAGGGGGCGGCATTCAGGATCGCGGCAAGCGGGGCAGACGCGGCCTCATCCGCTGCCTGCTGCTGCGTGCCTGTGGATGTCCAGGCGGTCATGGCGATGTCAGCGCTTCAGGATTGAGGCTCTCGCCTGCTGGAGGAGCGGTGTCGGCGCGCCAGGGCCATGGTCGGAGGCTGGAGCGCGCAGGATCGAGGGTCGCTCGGCATCCGGGACGAGAGCGGGCGCTTCCTCCTCGACCAGAGACTGGCCCGATGTCGCGCGGCGCCAGCGGTCGATGACCGTCCGCACCAGTTCGTCGCCGCCGAGGCTGCCCGTCTCCGGGCGCCCGACCGTCATCTCGCTGGACGGCACGCGCGCCGCAGGCAGCGTCTCGAAATGGAGCCGCGTGGACAGGGGCATCGCCTCGCCCAGGCCGATGACATCGCCAGTGCCGAGACCCGGTACGAGATCGAGAAGATGGGCGGCAATGTCGGATGTTGCCGATCGCAGCAGGGCCTGGTCGGCCTCATTGGTCATGCGCATGGCAAACAGCGTGCTGCACTGGGAGATGATGGTCGGGTCAAGCTCGGCCGGGCGCTGGGACACAAGGCCCAGGTGGACGCCATATTTGCGACCCTCCTTGGCGATGCGCGACAGCGAGCGGCGCGCCGGCGCGAAACCGACGGACGGATCGGCCGAAGCGTAGCGGTGCGCCTCCTCGCAGACGATCAGCAGCGGCAGCGCGCCATCGCTCCACAGGCCGAATTCGAAGGCGAGGCGCAGCGTCACGCAGACCACCGCGTCCACGGCCTCGCCCGGCAGGGTCGCAAGCCTGAGCACCGTGACCTGCCGGCCGTCGCCATCGAGACGGAACAGCCGGCTGAGCACCGATGCCATCGTGTCGCCGCCGACATTGGCGTTCTCGAACATGAAGCCGTAGCGCGGGTCGTTCTTGATCGCCTCGATGCGCGCGAGCAGCCGGTGATGGGTCATCCGGCTGGCGCGGTTCTCCAGCTTGCCCATGCGCTCGTCGATGAGCGCCATGAGGTCCTGAATGAGATAGGGGGTGGGCGTATCGGCAGTGAACCCCCCGGACCGCACCGTCCGGCGGGCGAGGGCCGGCCGCTCGCCGCTGACCTTGTAGGACTGGTAGTGGCTCTTCGCCAGCGGGATCAGTTCGGCCAGGATATCGACCTCGTCGGGGACCGCCGGGCGTCCGCCATAGATGACGTCGGTCATCTCCTCGAAATTGAACATCCAGAACGGCAGGCGAAGATCGCCGGCCCCTGTCACCAGGGCGCGCTCGCCGAAGCTGCGGCCATATTCGTTGTGACTGTCGAGAACGAGGACACGCAGGCCGGCATCCGCCGCCATCATGGCGTTGAGAATGACGGCGACACCGCTCGACTTGCCGACACCGGTGGAACCGACCACCGCGAAATGCTTGCTCAGCAGGCTGTCGTAATCGACCAGCGCCGGCACGTCGCGGTTCTGGGCGATGTGGCCGATCCGGATCGTGCGGGATGCGCTCGAGCCATAGACCACCCGGAGGCCATCGCTGGACAGGGCCTCGGCGGCATCGCCGATGGCTGGAAAGACCGTGACGCCGCGGCGGAATTGCGCGCTGCCATCGGCCGTGCGGACGATCTCGCCGGTCAGGTCGACATGGGCCTTGGCGCGGTAGCCGTGAGGGCCGGAATCGGACTCGACGGCGGTGACAACGCCGACAATGGTCGAGTCGACCGCCTTCATCGACAGGAAGCTGCCAACGGTCGGGCGGGCATGGCTGAGCGGCGTCGGCGCCGGAAACCCCACCTGCGCCCGCGAGCCGCGGACGGAGATCACATGCCCCATTGTGGCACCTGAGGGAAGAGACGTCATACCGAAGACCTGCCGTTCTCGTGTGGTGGCGAGAGACTGGCAGGAGGGGATTGACCGGACCTTACCTTAGGTCGGTAAGCAGCCAGCCTGGTTAACAGGCCATTGCGGCTTCGGCCTGTCCGGCGGGTATGGCCTTCAGACCGTGCCAAGCACTTCGGTCGCGAACAGGCGCATGCCCTCAAGGGCCACGGCGGTTGGCAACACGCCGTTGCCGTTGAAAACGCAGCGCAACTGGCCGATTCCGGTCTCGCGCTCAAGGGTCTGGATCTGCCGGCGGCAATCGGCCGGGTCGCCCCAGACGAAGCGTTCGGCCAGCAAGGTCGCGCGATCCACGGGAGCCGGATCGGGGCGACCCTGCGCGCGCGCGAAGTGCCGGCGGCGGTTCTCCAGCCCTGCAAGAAGCGTGTCGAGGCGGGCCTCGGCGCGCTGGCGCGTGGCATCGATCACGACGTAGCGGGACAGGGAGGAGCGGGACAGGGCGAGCGGCCTCGACTTCGCGGCTGCGAGGTCGCGATAGAGCGCGAGCTGGCGGCCCTCCGGCGGCTCCAGGCTGAGCAGCAGGGGCAGGTCGTGATCGATCCCGAAGGCGAGGGTCTCCGCACTGGAAGCGGCCAGATAGAAAGGCGGGTGCGGCCGCTGGACCGTGACCGGGCCGACGACGGCCGGGCCAAAGCGCCAGGGGCCCGTCTGCGAACTGGCGACAGCAGATGTCAGCGCATCGCGGATGATCCGGAACGCGGATTCGAACCGCTCACGGACCTCTTCCGGCGCGATTTCCAGCGTGACGAAGGTCTCGGGCGATGTGCCCCGGCCGATGCCGACATCGAGCCGCCCCCCGCTCTGGACATCGAGCTGGGCGATCCGCTCTGCAAGGATCAGCGGGTGCTGAAGCGGCAGGATGACGATCGACGAGCCGACGCGCAGCCGCTCCGTGCGCGCGAAGATGGCGGCGGCCAGGAGATCGACCGACGGATAGGGGATCGGCGGATCGTAGAAATGGAACTCGTTGAACCAGACGCCGGCAAAGCCGAGACGGTCGGCCTCCTCGAAGATCGCGAGGAAGGCAGGATGATCCATGAGGGTCGCCTCGCGCGTCCAGCCGGCCAGGTCGATGCGCATCAGCCGCGCCCCATGACCGGCCGCGCCATCAGCGCACCGCCGGCCTCGACCGGCTCAAAGGGAACGCCGAAGACCTGATCCAGCACGCCGGAGCGGACGATCGCGCCGCTGGCGCCATCGGCGCGGATGCGGCCGGCCTCCATGACGACGATCCGGTCGAACCAGGCGGTGGCCAGTTCGACATCGTGCATGACGACGACCACCAGGCGGTCGCGTCCGCGGTCGCTGAACCCGCGCACCAGATCGATCCGGTGGCGGATGTCGAGGCTGGCGCCGGGCTCGTCGGCGATCAGCGCCGGCGGATCGGTGACCTCGACGGCCGCGAGCAGGGCGCGCGCGCGTTCGCCCCCCGACAGGGTCGACCAGGGGCGATCGGCGAGCGCCTCGACCTCCCGCCGCGCGAGGGCCTGCGCGACCGCAGCCGCCGACGTGCCGGGACGACGGGCGGCGCCCATCTCCATCAGCATGCGCGGCGTGATGTTCCAGTGCGGCACGAAGCTCTGCGGCACATAGCCGACCAGCGCCGTGCGACGCGCGGCGGTCATGCCGGCCGGCGCCTCGCCGTCGATCGTGACCTGCCCGCCATGGTCGCCGATCTGGCCGGCGAGGATGCGCGCAAGGCTGGACTTTCCGGCCCCGTTCGGCCCGATGATGGCGACCGAACCGGTGGGGCCGAGGGCAAGCGTGACGCCGTCGACGATGCGCCGGCCGCCGCGGACAAGGGCCAGGTCGCGGGCCTCGATGACGCTCACGGCCTCAGCCTCCGGGCCAGGAGGAGGAGGAAGAACGGCCCGCCGGCGACGGCCGTGATGAGGCCGAGCGGCACCTCGGCGGGTGGCAGGACCGAGCGCGCCAGCGCGTCGGCCAGCACGACGGCAATGGCGCCGGTGAGCGCTGACGCCAGGATCAGCGGGCGGTGGCGCGGCCCCACGAGCCAGCGTCCGACATGAGGCGCGGCGAGGCCGACAAAGGCGACCAGCCCGCCATAGGCCACCG
The DNA here is from genome assembly GCF_051860605.1 of Phreatobacter sp. Lineage (GTDB taxonomy): Bacteria > Pseudomonadota > Alphaproteobacteria > Rhizobiales > Phreatobacteraceae > Phreatobacter. The sequence continues at coordinate 107,778 of NZ_JBHYDR010000001.1, forward strand.
CGACCGCCACGACGGCCGAACCGGCCAGGATGGCAAGGGCGACGAAGCGCGACACGTCCAGCCCGAAGCCGCGTGCCATCTCCTCGCCGAGACCGAGGAGATCGAGGCCGCGCGCGGTCATGAGCGCGAGCGCGATGCAGGCCGTGGTGAGGCCGGCCAGCAGGGCGAGACTGGCGGGGCCGGGCGTCTGGATGCCGCCGAGAACCCAGCTGAGCACCACCTGCAGGGAGATCGTCTCGTCGGACAGGGCCAGCATCAGGAAGGAGCGCAGGGCGCCGAGAATAGCGGCCACCGCGATGCCGGCCAGGAGCAGTCCGGCGGCATCGACCGCGCCTGCCACCCGCCCGACGGCCAGCACGAGGACCGTCGCGCCCCAGGCACCAAGAAAGGCGAGGATGGGAAGGGTGAGGTTCTGCGGAAATCCAAGCGGGACGAGCAGCGCCACGGTGGCCCCGACCGCCGCGCCGCCAGCCGAGCCAAGCAGATAGGGCTCGGCCAGCGGATTGCGGAACAGACCCTGGAACAGGCAGCCGCCGACGCCGAGCAGGGCGCCGACGGCGGCCGCGGCCACGACGCGCGGCAGGCGCCAGTCGAGGATCAGCCGGCTGTCGATGGAGGCATCGCCCGCGAAGGCCCGGACCAGCGCGGCAGGCGAGGCCCATTCATGGCCGGCCGAGATGCCCACGAGCATGGCGGCGGCCAGTGCCATGCCAAGGCCGGCAGTGGTTCGCGCGCTCAGGCCGTTCGAGGACGATGCGGTCATTGAAGCGGGGTCACGATCTGGACGCTCCGGGACGAGGAGCGCCGGTGCGCAGCGCGGCGGCCAGTCTCTCGATGCCATCGACGACACGGGGGCCGGGGATCAGGAACTCGGCACGGTTGACGGCCAGGATCCGGCCCTCGCGCCGCGCCCTCAGTCCGACCCATTCGGGACGGTCGAAGGTCTCCTCGAGTCCGGCGGCCGTGCCGGCGAACAGGACGACATCGGGATCGGCGCGGAAGATCGCCTCGGGAGCGACCTGCGCCAGCATGCCCGGCCGGTCGAAGGCCAGCGCAAGACCGGCAGCGACCATGGCATCGGCCGTGTAGCTGCCGGGCCGGGCCACCAGGAACAGCCCGTTGGAGACGCGGCCGGTGACCATGACCGCCCGCGGGCGGGCGGGGCCTGCGGTCCCCGTGGCTGCAACGGCCTCCAGCCGCGCCCCGAGCGATGCCGCCACCCGGTCGCCATGGCTTGCGACGCCTCCAGCGCGGGCCACCAGCCGCAGATTGTCCAGAACCCCGGCCACGGTCGGATGGGTCAGCACGATGATCGGGATTCCCAGCCGTTCCATTGGATCGACGAGCAGGTGTACGGCCTGCCGGGCCGGGGTGACGATCACGAGGTCCGGTCGAAGCCGCGCGACCCGCTCCACCGAGAAGCCGAGGCGCCCGCCGACCTGCGGCAGGCCGGCCACCTCGGGGGGAAAGCGGGTATAGGCCTCGATGCCGACGATCCGGCCGGCAAGCCCGGCGGCGGCCACGAGTTCCGTGTTGGAGGCAAAGATCGGAATGATCCGCTGCGGCGGCTGGATGATCTCCACCCGCCGCCCGAGCGCATCCGTCACGACCACCGGCGCGGCCTTTGCCGGCCTCGCCGCGAGGGCGGCAAGGCCTGTTCCAAAGGCTGCAAGCATGGCCCGGCGGCTTGCCATCAGATCAGAACTGCGCATTCAGGCCCATGACCACTTCCCGCCCCGGCATGGAACTGCCCATATTGCCGATCCCCATGTGGTTGGAGACCGCAGCGTTGCCGATGAAGGGCTGCCGGTCCAGTGCGATGAAGATCGCATGCTGGTTGACGTTGAAGATGTTGTTGACGGCGACATAGGCGGTCAGGCCCTTGCGCAGCTCGCCCTCCAGCCGGGCGTTCCAGACCCAGAAGGCCGGCTTGCGGTGAATGAAGGCGGAATTCGGCTCGCCGGCCGGGATCAGCAGCGGCTCCTCGGTCTCGTACCACATCGGCCCGCGCAGGATGCCGGTGACCGAGAAGCTCCAGGGAATGGCGACGCCTGTCCGCTGGCCGAAGCGCGTGCCGATGGAGGCCTGATACTGGTACATGCGCTGGGCCTGGCGGCTGTTGGCCGTGGGGAGGGCCCCGCCATCCTCCATGTGGAAATTGTAGGCGCCGTTGACGAATGCCGACCAGTGCCAGCCGCGATCGGGCTGTCCGGTCAGGCGCAGCAGGTTGAAGGCCGCCTGCAGCTCGACGCCGCGGACCGTGACGTCCCCGGCATTGTTCATATAGTCCGAGGTGGTCGTCGAGCCGGGGCGCCGCTGGGTGTTGATGCGGTCGCGGATGACGTTCTGGAACAGCGCGACGTCGATGTTGAAACCGTCGCCGGCAAAGGTGCCGCCGATCTCGATCTGTCGGCTGGTCTCGGGCCTGAGGTTCGGGTTGCCGAAGATCTGGGTGCCGACCAGCACCGTGTAATCGCCGGCAAGTTCCGTGGCGGTCGGGGCGCGGAAGCCGGTGGACAGACCGCTGCGCAGGCTGAACCTGTCGGTGACGCGCCATGTGCCACCGACCGTGTAGGTGGTGGCGGTATAGGGTCGCGCGCCGGTCGCCTGGTTGGCCAGGTTCGGCGTCAGGTCGAAGCTGGTCGAGCCGCGGGTGTGGCGGATGCCGGCGCGCAGCACGACCCGGTCGTCGAACAGTCGCTGGCTGTTCTCGGCGTAGAAGGCCATCAGTTGGTCGGTCTGGTTGGAATCCTGCGGCGCGACCTGGGAGATCGCCGGGCCTGAGATCACGCCCTCGCGGTAGCGGACCGACCTCAGCCAGCTGCGCTCCAGATTGACGCCGATCAGCAGTTCATTGCCGGGGAAGAGGTTGAAGATCGGCTCGAACTTGGTGCCGACGATATCGAGATGGCGGCGGTTGAGATCGAGGCGCGTCTGCGCGGCCGAATTGGGCGCCGCCCAGCGGAACACGTCGCGGTCGGCGATCAGATAGGAATGCAGCGTCCAGCGGCCGAAATCGGAGGCCGTGCGGCCCGAATAGACCAGGTCGAACGAGGCGTTGGTGCGCTCGTCGCGATTGATCGTGTTCCACGACGAGCCGCGAAAACCGGCATTGTAGATGCCGTCGGAGCGCACCGTCAGATCGACCCGGTTGAGGTCGTTGAACCGGTGGCCGAAGGCCCCCGTCACGCCAAGCCGCTGCCATTGCGTATTGGCCATCAGACCGCCCCCGGCCCCGGAGCGGTAGCTGTCGCGCCGCCCGCCCGACAGGCCGATATAATAGTCGCTGGCGCCGGTCTGGCCGGTCGTGTGCGCCCGCCCCTGAAGCAGCCCCCAGGAGCCGCCCTGAACCTCGGCCGACGAACCGGTGGTGTTGCGGCCATTGCGCAGGATGATGTTGATGACGCCGCCCATGGCGCCCGACCCGTAGATGACCGAGGCCGGCCCGCGGATCACCTCGATGCGCTCGACATCGGCGGGCGAGAGCTTGGACAGGTTGGCGGTGCCGGCACGCCGGCCGTTGACCAGAACCAGCACCTGGCTGCGGAAGTCCTTGCCCTGCCCGTCCGAGGCGCCGCCGCGGATGTTGATCGAGGTCTGGCCGGGCGTCCATTCGGAGAAGAAGCCGACGGCGTTCTCGGCGAGCAGGTCGGTCACCGACTGGGCCGAGGACCGGGTGATGCGCTCGCCGTCGATCACCTGGACGGTTCCGGTGATGCGGCTGCGCGGCTCCGGACGGCCGGTCGAGGTCACGACGATCTCGTCGAGCCAGGTGGCCTGGGGCTGTGCTAGCGGCGGTTGCTGGGACCGGGCTGCCGGCGGAGCGGCCACGACAAGAACGGCGACGAGACCAGGAATGGTCCCGCGCCCGAAGGCGAAGACAGACATCATATGGCTCCTTCCGGCCCACCGCCGGACTGGGTTGCGTTCGGTCTTCGGCCGGTCTCCTGGCTCGCGGGTCAATGCGCTCATTCGCCCTTCCCGGCCCGCAGGCCAGTGGATCGCGAGGAGCGCTCGCCGCTTACAGTTGCGGGGGCAGCCGCGGAATTGTGCCGGATGGCACGCACCGCATTCCCGTTTCACTCCCCCGAGGGGGAGCACCGTAGACATGAGAAGGGGAGCAGGAATCGGAACCGTCCACAAGCCCCAAAAGCGGATACGAGAATACGTTATACTGTTACATGCTTTGATGGAAAGTCCGAGCCGTCGACGGGCGCTGCCGGAGCGCGGCGATCAGGTCGATGGCGGCATTCGACCTGGGCTGCCACAGCCCGCGCCGCACGGCCTCGGCGAAACGGTCCGCCATTTCCCGCAGCGCATCCGGATTGGCATCGGAGAGGAAGGCACGAACCGCCGGATCTGAGATATAGCCGGCAAACAGCATGTCGAAATGATGGGACCGGACCGCATGGGTGGTCGCTGCGAAGGCGAACAGATAATCGACGGTCGCCGCCATCTCGAAGGCACCCTTGTAGCCGTGACGCATGACTCCGGCGATCCATTTCGGGTTGCTGGCACGGCCGCGCACCACGCGGGCGATCTCCTCGTCGAGCGAGCGCACGAGCGGCGCCTCGGGGCGCGAGGTGTCGGTGTGGTAGACGGCCGGCGCCTTGCCGCTGAGCGCCTCGATGCTGGCCGCGGCGCCTCCCATGAACTGGTAATAATCGTCGCTGTCGAGAATATCGTGTTCGCGGTTGTCCTGCGCCTGCACGACGGCTTCGGCCATCGAAAGTCGCTGCGCCAGCAGGTCCGGCGCGGCCTCGCCCTGCCGGGCGCCGCCATAGGCATGGCCGCCCCAGGCGAGATAGGCGGCGGCGAAGTCGGCCCGGTCCTGCCAGCCGCCCTCGTCGATCAGCGCCTGGAGGCCCGCGCCATAGGCCCCGGGCCTCGCCCCGAACACGCGTGTCGCGGCCCGCCGGCCGGCCTCCTCGACATCCAGGCCGGCAGCAATCAGGTCCGCGCGTTCGGCCCGGGCATGGGCGGCGATCGGATTGGCCTCGTCGTCCTCGTCGAGCGCGGCAACGGCCCGCACGGCGCTGTCGATCAGATCCATCTGGCCGGGAAAGGCATCGCGGAACAGCCCCGAGACGCGGAAGGTCACATCCACGCGGGGGCGGCGAAGGTCGGCGGCGCTGACGATCTCGAAGCCGGTCACCCGACCGGAGGCCGGTTCCCAGACCGGACGGCAGCCCATGAGGGCCAGCGCCTGGGCCACGTCATCGCCGCCGGTGCGCATATTGGCAGTGCCCCAGGCGCTGAACACAACGGTGCGCAGCCATTCGCCGTGCTCCTGCCAGTGGCGCGCGACGAGCGCCTCCGCGCTCGCCAGGCCGATGGCGAAGGCAGCCTCGGTGGGCACGGCACGCGGGTCGACCGCGAAGAAGTTCCGCCCGGTCGGCAGCACGTCCGGCCGGCCGCGGCTGGGCGCGCCACTCGGACCGGGGGCGACGTGGCGGCCGTCGAGTGCCTTCAGGAAGGCGGCCGTTTCGGCCTGCCCGCAGGCGTCGAGATCGGGCAGCAGTTCGCGGGTGATCCAGTCCAGCACGGCGCGCGTGGCCGTCCAGTCCGGCGCGCAGGCGAGGGTTCCGGCCACCAGCCGGCGGGCCAGAACCTCCAGCCGCTCCACCGTGTCGCCATGGGTCCGCCAGGGACCGGAGGCGTCTGCGTCGAGCACGGCGGGGCGCGGGCCGTCATAGGCCTCGCCGAAGGTCCGCGCCAGCGGATCGAACGTGCCGAGGCCGAGATCGCGCGCCAGCGCGCGCGTCAGCGACTGCGCCGCATCCGACCCGCCCGGCCGGGGCAGGCGGGCAATGGCGAGGGCAAGATCGGCGCGCTGCTCGCCTTGGGGGGACGCGCCGAACACATGCAGGCCATCGCGGATCTGCATTTCCTTCAGGTCGCAGAGATGGCCATCGATGCGCCTGACCTGTTCCGCAAAGGAGGGGGCGGAGGCAAGCCCGAGATCGGCGTCGAGATTCAATGCGCCGGCAAAGGATGCGATGTCCTTCGCCAGGACATCGGCGCGGCGCGGGTCGAGATCGGCCGCCAGGGCATATTCGTCCGACAGCGCCTCGAGGCGCGCGAGGTCGGCGTGGAGACCGGCGCGCGACAGCGGCGGCGTCAGGTGATCGACAATCACCGCGGACGCCCGGCGCTTGGCCTGAACGCCCTCTCCCGGATCGTTGACGATGAAGGGATAGACATGCGGCAGCGGCCCGATCAGCGCCGCCGGCCAGCAGTCCTGCGACAGGCCGGTGCTCTTGCCCGGCAGCCATTCGAGATTGCCGTGCTTGCCGAAATGAACGAGGGCATGGGCGCCGAACGCCTGGCGCAGCCACAGATAGGTCGCGACGTAGCGGTGCGGCGGCACGAGGTCGGGGTCGTGGAAGGTCGCGGCCGGATCGATGTCGTAGCCACGCGAGGGCTGGATGCCGACCACGAGGTTGTCGAAGCGGTGCAGGGCAAGTTCGATCGCCTCGCCGACCCCATGCGGATCGTTGCTGGCGTCGCCCCAGCGGGCATCGAGCGCCGCTCGCAGGCGCGGCGACAGACCGGCGAGCGCCGCCCGATAGTCAGCGAGCGGCCAGCGCACGGCACCGGCAAAGCCGGCCGCATCGCGCGCCTTGCCCAGCGCGTTGGTCGGTCCGGCGGTCAGCAGGCCCATCAGCGCCGCACCGGTGCGCGGGGCTGAGCCGACGCCATAGCCGTGGCGCTCCATGGCCAGGATGGCATCGGCGCAGGATTGCGGTGTGTCGAGGCCGACGCCATTGGCAAGGCGGCCGTCGCGGTTCGGATAGTTGGCGAGAATGATGGCGACGCGCCTGTCGCGCACCGGCGTCCGCCGCAACCTGACCAGCGCAGCCGCGCGGGCGGCGGCGGCGGCCATCTGGGCGGCATCGTGACGGAGCACGGAGGGTTCGCCGGCCCTCGCCTCGCCGCCGGCGGGGCTCGCCTTGAAGGCGACCGGTCCTGCGATGATCCGCCCGTCGAGTTCGGGCAGGACCACGGTCATGGCAAGGTCCGAGGGATTGAGACCGCGGGCGGACGCCGCCCAGCTGTCCCTCCCCATGCCGGCAAAGGCGACCTGCAGGACAGGCGTCTCGCCGAACAGGGCGTCGGTATCGGCCGAGAAGGCCGTGGCGTTGACGATGACCGCCGGCCGGATCACGGCCAGCACCGTGGCCAGAAACTGCCGCGCAACCGCGTGCCTGAGGCTTGAGACGAACAGCGGGACGACCGACAGACCCTCGCCGGCCAGCGCCGACACCATGGCCTCGACGGCCTGAAGATCATGGGCCTGCACCAGCGAGCGATAGATTATCAGAAGCGCGTCGGCCGGCCGGGCCCGATGCCCTTCCAGGACGCCTGCGATCGGAGCCGGCACGGGCGGGGGCGTGTCATGCAGGACGGCACCGGTCGCGCGCGCGACCATCAGCGACAGCGCAAGCGCGGCATTGTCCGGCCCGCCCTCGTTGAGATAGCGCCAGAGCATCCGCGTGTCGGCCGGGTCGATGCTGCCTCGCGCCGCAAACGCCTCGTTCCAGCTCGCATCGCCCGGCACCATCGCCAGGCTTGCGCCCGGAACCGCGCGCGCCCATTCGACAAGGCGCTCCACGCCATGGGGCCAGTAGGACGTGCCTCCAAGGAGGCGCAGCACGACGAGGCGGGCCTGCGCCAGCGTGCGCTCGGCATAGAGATCGACCGACAGCGGATGGCCGAGCGCCTGGAAATTGGTCAGCGCAAGGCTCGGCGCGTCACGGCCGAGACTTGCATGGGCGGCAGCCAGCTGGGCCAGTTCCGTGTCGTGGCCGGAGATGAACACGATGTCGGCGGCCGGCTGCATGAGGTCGCGGGCGACCGAGCCGTCGTCCACCTCCCCTTGCGCCGGCAGCCGGACATGCATGGCTCAGGACCCCGCAAGCGCCGCGGACACCGCCGCAGCGTCGAAGCCCTTCAGCCCGATCACCACCAGTCCCGGCCGCGCTGCGCTGCCGGGAGCGGCAAACGCCGTATCGACCCGGTCGCCGACGCCCTGGACCACGAGAGCAGCGGGCTTGCCGGCAATCAGCGCATGGCCCTTGATGCGGAGCACGCCCTCGGTGGCCATCGCCTTGCGGAGGCGGGCCACAGCCTCGTCGCGCGAGCCGAACGGCTCCGGCGCCATCACCGTCGAATCGAAATCGTCGTGCTCATGGTCGGCACCCTCGCCGTGATGGCCATGACGGGAGGACAGGTCGTCCTCCGCGGCCCGCATCAGGCCGAGCAGCACGTCCGGCGCCAGCGTCCCGGACGACCGCACCAGACGGATGCCGGCGCGCAGGTGCGGGTGCAGTTCGGCCTCGATGGCATCGAGCCGGTCAGGCTGAACCAGATCCGTCTTGGTCAGCACGACGATGTCGGCACAGGCCAGCTGGTCCTCGAACACCTCCTCGATCGGCTCGTCATGGTCTTCGGGTTCCGGGCCGGCGGCCGCATGGTCGTCGAGGATCAGGCGGCCCTCGGCGAGAGCGGCGGCGTCGACCAGCGTCACGACGGCATCGACGGTGGCACGTCCCTTCACGGTCGGCCACTGGAAGGCCTTCACCAGCGGCTGCGGCAGGGCAAGGCCCGAGGTCTCGATCAGGATGGCGTCGAGCGGTGTCGAACGCGCGAGCAGCTTTTCCATGGTCGGGAGGAAGTCGTCGGCCAGCGTGCAGCAGATGCAGCCATTGGTCAGCTCCACCACGTCATCAGGCGCGCAGGAGGGCGCGTTGCAGCCGGCGATAAGCCCGCCGTCGAAGCCGAGATCGCCGAATTCGTTGACGATGACGGCGATGCGCTTGCCGTGGGCCTCGGTCAGGACATGGCGCAGCAACGTGGTCTTCCCCGCGCCGAGGAAGCCGGTGAGGATGGTGACAGGAATGGCGGCAGATGCCGGCGAAAGGGACATGGACGGAGCTTTCAGAATGGCGTGAGGAAAGGGATGGCGGACCGCGGACCGGCACGGTCGCGCAGCTTGGCCGCGGCCGACTTCGCCCGCTGGGGGCGCAGCCTGGCCGCGACGGCACAGAACCGGAGGAAGAAGGGTTCGGGCATGATGAAGGGTTCGGCGCGTCGGCGCCTTGAGGGCCAGCCCTGACGGTCGAGGCCCGGCATTCGGCCTCGCCAGCGCGCTCTCCGTGCACCCCGCCGGACAGCGTCCATCAGCAGCAGTTCCGAGCAGCCGGTCTCCTGGCTCGCGACTCGCCGCCGGCCTCACCTTCCCAGCCCTCGGGCCAGTGGTCTTGCGAGGCCGACTTGTCGCCTACAGTTGCGGGGGCAGCTGCGGCATCGGGCCGGGGCCCTGACCGCATTCCCGTTTCACCCGCCTTGCGGCGGGCACTGCTCGCTCCGATTGTCTGGCACATCGGCCGGGCCTCCACAAGCCGGCGGGCCGGATCACCGTCACCGGCCCTGCTGCTCCTGCGCCGCCATGGCGACCAGCGCGGAGGCGGTGACCATGCCGGCCGCCGGCACCACCCAGACCCACCAGGCCCTGTCGGCAAAGCTGAAGCCGCTGGCCAGCAACTGCCCCCAGCTCGTGGCCTCGGGATCGCCCAGACCCACGAAGGCGAGCGCCGCCTCGGCCACCATGGCGCCACCGAACAGGATGCCGGTGGCGGTGGCGGCCTGCGCGGCGACATTGGGCAGCATGTGCCGGCGGGCGATGGCCAGGCGCGACAGGCCGAGCGCCTCGGCGGCGCGGATGAACTCGGCCTGGCGCAGCGCCATGACCTCGACCCTGACGAGCCGCCCGACCATCGGCCATCGGGTGAGGCCGATGACCAGCGCCACGGCCAGCGTCGAACCGCCGAACAGCGCCACCGTCAGGATGGCGACCAGCAGGGTCGGCAGGCCGGCGGCAATGTCCGCAAGCCGCATCACCACCTCGTCCGCGACGCGGCCGCCGAGGGCGGCCGCCATGCCGGCGAGAATGCCGAGCCCGAGGGCGAGGGCGGTCGCCGGGCCGGCCACCAGCAATGTCGTCCGCCCGGCCTGCAGGACCGCCTGCAACATGTCGCGGCCGAGATCGTCGGTGCCGAGAGGGTGCGCCGCCCCGGGCGGCAGGAAAGGCGTCGAAATCGGCAGCTGCGCCAGCGAGCCCTGCGGCGCCGCCACCAGGCAGGTGCCGAACAGCAGGATCGCCAGCAGTGCCGGACCATGCCGGCCGCGCAGTTCCGGCCCGGCGGTCATGACGAAAGGTCCCCGGCCGTGCGCGGGTCGAGCCAGGCGACGAGGATGTCGGCGATCAGGTTGCCGAGAATGACGATGGCGCAGGCGGCCAGCACCGTCCCGATGACCAGAGGATGGTCGCGGGCGATGGTGGCCGCGACCGCCAGCCGGCCGAGGCCGGGCAGGGCGAAGACCGTTTCGACGATCACCACGCCACCGAGGATGCCGCCGAGACGCTGTCCGCTCAGGGTGACGATAGGGAGCAGCGCATTGGGCAGGGCATGGTTTCGACGCGTGCGGCCCAGTGACAGCCCCTTGGCGCGCGCGGTGACCGCATAGGGCCGGGCGAGTTCCAGGGCGAGACGCGTGCGCGTCATCAGCGCCATGAAGGTGACGTGATGGAGGGCCAGAGCCGTGACCGGCAGGATCAGGTGCCTCGCCATGTCCGCCACGGCGGCGATGCCGGTCGGAGACTGGCGCGGATCGAGAAGACCCTGGACAGGCAGGAGGCCGAGCCAGACCGCAAGGCCCAGCACCAGCCCCTGCGCCACGACATAGACCGGAACGGCATGGGCTGCCGCCATCAGACCGGTGAACAGTCCGGCGCCGCCCCTGCCGAGGCTGGCGGTGCCTAGGCCGAGACCGATCCCGATCAGGGCGGACAGGAGAATGGCCGGGACCAGCAGGGCGAGCGAAACCGGCAGGCTTTCCGCAATCAGTGTGCGCACCGGCGCCTGTGACCGGTAGGACTGGCCGAGGTCGCCCGTGGCGAGGCGCACCATGTGGTCGAGATAGCGCAGACCCAAAGGCCGGTCGAGACCATAGGCGCGCGTGATCTCCTCGATCTGGCCGGGAGCGCCATAGTCGCCGGCCAGCGCGACGGCCGGTCCGCCGGGGGCGAGGTTGATCAGGACGAAGGTGAGCGTCGCGACGGCCCACAGCGCGATGCCGGCCGCAATCAGGCGGCCGGCGAGGAAGGCCCTCACCGGCTCCTCCGCGCCGTCTCCGCGAACTGGCCGCCCCAGGGGGCGAAGCCGGAGAACCCGGCGTTCCATGCCGCGGTGAAGTCGGTCTCTACCAGCCACCAATAGGGCAAGTCTCGCGCGATGATGGCCTGTGCCTGCCGGTAAAGCGCGCCGCGCTCGCGGTCATCGACGGTGCGGCTGGCGGCGTCGAACAGGCGGTCCACCTCGGCATTGCTGTAGGCGGCGGCATTGGAGAAGGGCACGGCGCCGATGGTGCTCGAATGAACCATGCGCCTGACGCCGATCTCCGGATCGGTGCCGTTGCAGTAGGAGATCAGCGCGATGTCGAAGTCGCGCCGCGTGAACACGGCCTGCGCGAAGGCTGCGGGGTCGAGCGTGCGCACGCGCAGGGCGATCCCGACCTGCGCCAGATGCTGACGCATCAGCTCCGAATAGCGGGCGAAGGCCGGGAAGTGCAGCATGTCCAGCGTCAGGCGCTGGCCGCTCGCATCGCGCGGCAGCCCGGCTTCGTCCAGCAGGCGGTTGGCCGCGGCGATGTCGGGCCTGTAGCCGGCAAGCAGACCGGGCGCATGGGCCCAGCCGATGCCCGAGCCGATCGGCGCCTCGGCGACCCGGCCCTGGCCGAACACCACGCGCTCGAGGATCTGCTGGCGATCGACGGTGCGGGCGAAGGCCTCGCGCACCCGGCGATCGGCGAGCGCCGGGCGCTGCAGGTTGAACGACACGGTCATGATGCAGTTGGCGCCGCCGGCGGCGGAACGCGTTTCCATCAGCGTGACAGGGCGGCTGCGCAGCCGCTCGACATCGGCGGGAGCGACCCGCTGCAGCATGTCAATCTCGCCGCGGGAGAGCGCATTCACCTGCGTGGCTGCCTTGGGAATGACGCGGAAGACCAGTCGGTCCAGATGCGGCAGGCCCGGCTTGAAATAGCGGGTGTTCCGCACCAGCACGACCTGGTCGCCTTGGCGGTAGCTCTCGAAACGGAAGGGACCCGTGCCGACCGGGTTGAGATTGGCGGCGTGGGTGGCGATCTCGCCCTCGCCATAGACATGGCGCGGCAGGATCGGCGCCTCGGTCACGTCGAGCTGGCGCAGCAGGGCCGGATGCGGGCGCTTCAGCTGGAACACCACCGTGCGGTCATCGGGGGCGGAAATGGTGGCCACGGCCGGGGCAAGCCCCGCGCGGGCGCGCGCGTGAAGGCGGAACAGCACCTGCTCGAAGGTGAACCTGACGTCGGACGCGGTGAACGGGCGGCCGTCATGCCACTCGACCCCCGCCCTCAGGCGGAAGGTGACCGTCGTGCCGTCATTGGAGAAGGCCCAGGACTCGGCGAGTTCGGGAACCGGATTGCCATCGGGGTCGAGCGCCACCAGCCCGTTGAACAGCGAGGCGGCCACCGCATGGAGGGGACCGGCCGTCGAGATGGCGGGATTGAGATGCCCCGGATCGCCGCCGACGGCGATGACGGCCGTTTCGGACGGGGCCTGTGCGGACGCCTGGGGAGCGCCGATCAGCACCAGAAGCGCAAGGGCAAGCCATCGCATGGTGTAACGCTCCAGCGCCCCCGAAAGGGCAGAGGCAGGATGCCTGTCTGAAGCGGAGTATGCATGTTTCGTGCAAAGTGCCTACCGGCCCGGATCGCCCACACGCCCGTGGTCAATCGTGGTCATGATCGCGACCATGACCGAGGCGATGGCCGTGGCGCTTTCCAGGGCCAGCCGGCGCCCCGACAGGGATGACATGGAGGTTTCCGAACCGCACGCCGCGCTGCGTCACCACCCCGTCGGCAAAGGCCTGCACCTCGGCGACCGTGCCCTTCAGCACGCTGACCTCGAGGCAGTCCTCGTGGTCCATGTGGACGTGCAGCGTCGAGACCGACAGGTCATGGTGATGGTGCTGGGCGGTCGTCAGGCGTCGGGCGAGATCGCGCGTTTCGTGTTCATACACATAGGTCAGGGTCGCGATGCAGGGCGCATCGCCCGCTCCCGTCGCGTCCTGCCGTGACGCGGCCTCCCTGACGAGGTCGCGGATCGCCTCCGACCGGCTGCCATAGCCGCGCCGCTGCGCAAGCGCGTCCACCACGGTCAGCAGGTCGTCGTCGATGGTGATGGTGATGCGCTGCACGGCCCTCTCCCCGGTGCGTCGGTCCTGCCGAGTAGAGCACAGCCGGCGTGCCGATGCTGGCGCGGCGAATGCCGGGTGTCTGACCGCAGGATGGGCAACCTGCCCCGTCAGAAGGCAGGTTTCAGGGCCTGGCCTCGCCGACATAGGCCTGCATCTGCATGACACCGCGCTGCATGTGGTGCTCGATCTCGGCCAGCATCAGGTCGAGCCGGTCGCCGAGGGCGAGCGCGACATAGGCGCTGTGGGCATCGCTCAAGGGCCCGGCACGACCATGCGCCTTCTGATGGACCGCCAGATAGAGATGCAGGCGCGAGGCGATGCGCCGCCAGGTCTCGAGGAGCAGCCGGTGGCCGCAGAACTCATAGACGGTGGAGTGCAGGCGTACCTCGGCCAGCGAGGCGGCGAAGCCGTCTCCGTCTGGCAGGACGGCCAGCAGCGCCTTGTGGCGCTGCTTCAGGCTCTCGGCAAAGGCCGGTGTCCGGTGCTCCCACAATTCGCGGAAGGCCAGGGTCTCGAGCGAGGTTCGCATCGAGTAGATTTCCCGGACATCCTCGCGTGACAGGCTGATCACCCGTGTGCCGGTATAGGGCACGGTGACCAGCAGGCCCTCCTCGGCAAGCTGGCTCATGGCCTCGCGCAAGGGGCCGCGGCTGACCCCGAACTCGGCGGCAAGCTGCTGCTCGGTGACGGCGCTGCCGGGGGCAATGTGCCCGCCGATGATGGCATGGCGCAGCCGGTCGGCGATCTGCTCGCGGAAGGTCGCGCGCTGAACCTGGGTCACGCCGCGATCGGCCGCCAGCTGGATCTCGCTTCTCATCCCCCCACCCGTGCCAGATAGCGGTTGGACGCCTGCTGCGTGACCGGGCCAGGCTTGCCGGCTCCGATCACGCGTCCGTCGATGCGGGTGACGGGGGTGACGCCGCCGAGCGTGCCGGTGACGAAGGCCTCGTCGGCGGCATAGACCTCGGCCAGCGTGAAGGGCCGTTCCTCGGCCACGCCGCCGGCCGCACGCCAGGCATCGATCACCGCCTGCCGGGTCAGGCCCTTGAAGCAGAACATTCCGGTCGAGGTCCAAAGGGCGCCGCGGCGGACGATGAAGAAATTGGTCGAGTTGCAGCTGGCAACGAAGCCCTGCGGGTCAAGCATCAGGGCCTCGTCCGCGCCGGCATTGATGGCCTGGATGAGCGCCTGGATGAGGTTCAGGCGGCTGTGGGAATTGAGGCGCAGGTCGAACACGTCGGGCATGCTGGTGCGGAAGGTGGAGGTGAACAGCGTGAGGCCACGCGCCTTCGCCTCCGGCCGCGGGGTCTTGTATTCGGCGACGATGACCATCGTCGCCCTGCCGATGACGAAGCGTGGATCCTGGTTCGGCGTCTTCTTTAGGCCGCGGCTGACCATCAGGCGGATATGGGCACCGTCGGTCATGGCGTTGCGCTCAAGCGTTTCCCACACCGCCGCCTCGACCTCCTCGCGGCTGCGGCCGATGTCGAGCGCGATGGACCCCGCCCCCTCCCACAGCCGGTCGAGATGGGCTGCGAGCTGGATGATCCGGCCGTTCTTGAGCCTAAGTCCCTCCCAGACCCCATCGCCGAGCACGAAGCCGCTGTCGAAGACCGAGACGCGCGCCTCGCCACGCGGCACGAAGGCGCCGTCGACATAGACCAGCACGGTCTCGTTGCGGGGGTCGTCCAGATAGCCCTGGGCGCTGGCCTCGGTGCTGCTCATGGGTCGATGTCCTGTCAGAAGCTGAACCGGCGGTGGCCGGCAAGGAAAGCCTGGGTGAGCGGGCGCCGCGGAGTCTTCAGGACCTCGTCGGGGGTGCCCTGCTCGTAGATGCCGCCCTCGGCGAGGAACAGCACGCGGGTGGCCATGTGATAGGCAAAGCCGATCTCGTGGGTCACGAGCAGCATGGTGCGGCCGTCCTCGGCCAGCGACTGGATGGTGTTGAGAACCTCGCCGACCAGAGCCGGGTCGAGCGCCGATGTCGGCTCGTCGAACAAAAGGATCTCCGGCTCCATGGCGAGCGCCCGGGCAATGGCCACGCGCTGCTTCTGCCCGCCCGACAGATGCGAGGGATAGGCCTCCGCCCTGTCGGCAAGGCCGACGCGGCCAAGCTCGGCGAGCGCCTTCGGCCGGGCCTCGTCGCGCGAGAGGCGCTTCACGGTCACCAGCCCCTCCATGACATTGCCGATGACGGTCATGTGCGGGAACAGGTTGAACTGCTGGAACACCATGCCGACCTGCTGGCGCAGGCGGTTCAGTTCGCGCTCCTCATAGCGGATCTCGGAGCGCTCGCCGCGCCGGCGTTCGGTTCCGACCGCCTGACCGGCCAGTTCGACGCGGCCGGCATCGGGGCGTTCCAGGAAGTTGATGCAGCGCAGCAGCGTCGACTTGCCCGACCCGGAGGCGCCGAGGATGGCAATGCGGTCACCGGCCCGCACATCGAGATTGACGCCGGCAAAGACGGACGCGCCGCCGAAGCTCTTGGCGAGGCCCTTCAGGCCGAGCACGGGTGCGCCAGGGGGAGCGGAGGTCATGGCTCAATCGCTCCGCGCAAGGCGCCGCTCGAGCGCATAGGTCGCCCGGACCATCGGGTAGAGCAGCACGAAGAACAGGGCGCCGATGACCGTATAGACCTCCAGCGGGTTGAAGTTCAGCGAGGCGACCAGCTTGCCCTGATGCAGGAGCTCGACATAGGCGACCACCGAGGCGAGCGTGGTCATCTTGAAGATCTCGATGCCGCGGTTCGTCAGCGCCGGCAGCACGCGCCGCAGCGCCTGCGGCAGCACCACCCGGCGCAGGGTCTGGCTGGCCGACATGCCGATGGAGCGGGACGCCTCCCACTGGCCGGGCTCGATGGACTGGATGCCGCCCCGGTAGATCTCGGCCGAATAGGCGGCCGAGTTGAGCGAGATGCCGAGAATGGCGGCGATGAAGGGCGTGATCTCGACCGAGACGAGGATCGGCAGCGCGAAATAGAACCAGAGAATCTGGACGAGAACCGGCGTGTTGCGGAAAAACTCGATGAAGCCGATGGCCAGCCAGCGCAGCGGCGCGGGCCGCGACAGCCGCATCAGCGCCACCGCCAGTCCGAGCCCGAGACCGAGCACGAGGCAGATGGCGAAGAGGCGCAACGTGCCGGTAACCCCGGCAGCGAGTGCCGGCCAGTTGTCGAGGACGGAGGCGAAGTCCCAGGTGTAGGTCATGTGCGGGCCATCATCTCGCCGCTCGCCGCCATGCGCTTCTCCAGCCGCGAACCGAGGAACGAGAGCATCGAGATGGTGACGAAATAGATGAGCGCGGCGGCCGTGAAGACCTCCAGCGGGCGGAAGGTCTTCTGCGCCAGTTCGTTGGCCTGGTAGAGCAGGTCGGCGAAGGAGACGGTGGCGACCAGCGTCGTGGTCTTCATCAGCTCGATGGAGCGCTCCATCATGGCCGGGAACATGCGCTTGACCGCCTGCGGCAGGATGATGCGGCGCATGCACTGGGCAGCCGACATCCCCATGGCGCGCGCGGCCTCGCGCTGGCCCTTGTCGATGGAGACGATACCGGCCCGGAAGATCTCGGCGAAGAAGGCACCGGACTGGATCGTGAAGGTCAGGGCCGCGGCGAGGAACGGCGTCATCTCGACGCGCAGCACGATGGGCAGGCCGAAATAGAACCAGAAGAGCTGGACGAGCGGCGGCGTCGTGCGGAACACCTCGATGATGATCCCCGCCGGCATGGCGAGGGCCCTCAGCCCCGAGAGCCGCGCCAACGCCAGCGCCAGGCCGACGGGAAGCCCGCCGGCCAGTGCCACTGCCGTCAGTGCAAGCGTATTGCCGAGCCCTGCCAGAAGCAGGTCGGCATTGGCCCAGACGGCCGAGAAGTCCCAGGCATACATCGGCCGCGCCGGGCGATCAGCCGAGCATTTCCTTGATGATCGGCGGGGCCGACTTGGGGTCGAGGCCGAAGCCGGTCAGGAACTCCTCGTACCAGGTCTGGATCTGGCGGGTCCGGTAATATTCCTCCACGCGGGCATCGACCCAGGCGAGGAAGGCCGCATCGCCCTTGCGCACAGCCGCGCTTGAGGCATTGGACTGGGTCGGCTGCGGCACGACGATCTTGCCGGTGCCGAGGCGCTGGCGGGCGGCGATGAGCGGCGGATGGAACAGGCAGACCGCCTCCACGCGACCGGCCTGGAAGGCGGCGATCGCCTCGGTATTGCCGGGGAAGCGCTGGATGGCAGCCCTGGCGACATTGGCGGTGAGGTAGCGGTCCATGCTGGTCGCCTGCGGCACGGCGATGCGCACGTCAGGCTTGTTGAGATCCTCCCAGTTGCGCACCGCAAGGTCGTCCTTGGCGAGGACCGCCAGCGAGTAGTAGAGCAGCGGCGCCCGCGGGAAATCCACCGCCTGGGCACGCTCGGGCGTGGCGTCGAGCACATACATGATATCGATGCGGTTGGCCTGAAGGGCAGCGACGGCCGTGCCCCAGGTGACCTCCACCGGCTCGAAGCGCACGCCGAGCGCGGTCGCCATGGCCTTGCCGATCGAGACGCCCACGCCGCTGTTCCACTCGCCCGTGCGCGGGTCCTTGGAATACCACGGCGGCGCCTGGGTGACGCCGACACGCAGCGAACCGCGGCGCTTCACCTCCGCCAGGGTGCCCGTCTCCTGCGCCAGCGCAGGCGAAGCCGGCAGCATTCCGCCCGCCGGGGCGACAAGTGCGGTGATGGCCAGTCCCGTGCCGAATCTGCGACGGTCGATCATGTTGGGTCCCTCCAGGTGCGCCGGTGCGTCAGGAGGCTCCATGCAAAAGCTCTGATTGCAGATTGTCAACAATCTTGAATCGCACCCGGGTAGCGTGGAGGCCGGGCGGCTCGCCAAGACCTGCCGCGCCCGTCAGTCGGCCCTGAAATAATCCGGTCGGGGAATGGTCCACTGGTCGCCCCAGACCTGGTTTCCGCCGTCGACCACGACCACCTCGCCGGTGACGAACGCGCCACTCGGGCCGATCAGGTAGCTTACGGCATCGGCGACGTCGGTGGCATCGCCGAAGCGCTGCATGAGGTTGGAGCGCGGCAGGTCGCGGCGGGCCTCGTCGGAATAGACGTCCATGCCCTCGGTGGCGATGGTGCCCGGCGCCACGCAGTTGATGCGGATATTGAGCGGCGCCCATTCGATGGCCACCGTCTTCGACAGGTAGATCACGCCCGCGCGCGCGGCGCAGGTATGGGCCACCCCCGGCATGCCGCGCCAGATGACCGTGACGATGTTGACGATGGAGCCGGGCAGGCCGCGGTCACGCCAGCCGCGGGCGGCCGCCTGCATCATGTACCAGGTGCCGTTGAGATTGGTGTCGATGACGGCGTTCCAGCCCTTCACCGAATAGTCGATGGCCGCCTGCGGGAACTGGCCGCCGGCATTGTTGACGAGGTGGTCGAGCCGGCCAAAGCGCGCCCAGACCTCCTCATGCAGGCGACCGACATCCTCGGCATCGCGGATGGTGGTCGGCCGCACCAGCACCTCGGCACCGACGTCCCTCAGGATGGCGGCGGTCGCCTCCAGTTTCTCGGGCTTGCGGCCGCAGATGGCGAGTTTGGCTCCAAGCCTTGCACACTGGATGGCGATGGCCTTGCCGATGCCGCTGCCGGCCCCCGAGACCAGCACGACCTGGTCCTTCAGCAGGTCGTCGCGGAACGTGAGCGGCGCGGTCAGCGGGTCACGGCCCGGCGGCCGCGTGTCGGAGGACGGACGGTCAGTCATGGGGTCAGCCTCCGCGGGGCGCCGGCGCGAACCCGGCCGGGACGGGAACGGGACAGTCCATCAGCATCTGCGCAAAGGCCTTGCCCTGCGGATCGATGCGCAGCGAGCCCACGCCGCCGCCGCCGAGGCAGTCGTGCAGCACGAAGTTGAGCGCGTGGATGCCCGGCAGGTCGAAGCGTTCGACGCGGGTGACGCCGGTGTGCCGGAAAAAATCCGCCACGACCTCTGCCGTCAGGGCGGCGCGGATGAGGGGAAGGTCGGTGGGCCGCCGCGCAATGACGCCGATATTGGCCGAATTGCCCTTGTCGCCGGACCGGCCGACGGCGAGGTCGACCAGCGGCACGGTGCGGGCAGCCGCTGCTTCATCGCCAGAGACCGGAGGCTGGATCTCCGTCGTCTCGGTGTTCTCCGCCGGGGCCGACGACCCTTCGGGCATGGCGACGTCGAAGCGCTCGTCGCCCATCGTGACCGTGGCCGTGACGCTGTCCGCAGGAACGAGGAACGAAAAGCCGCGATAGACCGGCTGAACGCCCGGACGCCCGGCAAAGAAGCCGGTAAGGCCCTGGGCCATGCTGCTGGCGGCCGGCGCGATCTCGCGGGTCAGGATGGCGAGCGGCGCCTCCGAGGCGTGACGGGCGGCGATCTTCAGAACCACCTCGCGGGCGGCTGCGGCCTCGGGGCGCGCCTCAGCACCATAGGTCGCTTCCGCGCCCAGAACCTCGATGGAGGTCTCGGCGAAGGGACCATGGCCGGCAGCGGCGGCCAGGCGTTCTGCGCGCGCGAGGATAGCGGCCCCGGCACGCGCCGCCTTCGCCGCAGCATCGCGCCCGCCGATCGTGACCGTGCCGATGGTGCGGAAGCCGTCCTGCCAGGTGGCGCTGACCTTGAGGCTGCCGGTCGGCGGCGTCCCCCGGGCGCCCACGACCCGCACACGGTCCGGGCCGTCCTGCACCATGGTCACGGCGCGGAAATCGCAGGTCACATCCGGCAGCACATAGGCCGCCGGATCGCCGATCTCATAGAGCATCTGCTCGGCCACGGTGAGCGGGGTGATGCGGCCGCCGGTGCCTTGCGGTTTGCCCACAAGGAACGTGCCGTCCGCATGGCACTCGACCACCGGAAAACCCATATCCTCCCATCCGGGCACCTCGTGCCAGTCGGTGGCGATGCCGCCGGTGACCTGCGCCCCGCATTCGATGAGATGGCCGGCAAGGCTGCCGGCGGCGAGCCGGTCGTGGTCGGTCGGCTGCCAGCCGAAGCCGTGCATGAGCGCGCCGAGCGTGACGGCGGAATCGACACAGCGGCCGGTCACCACGATATCGGCGCCGGCCGCCAGGGCCGCCACGATCGGGCCGGCACCCAGATAGGCATTGGCGCTGGCCAGGCGCTCCGGCATGGCTAAGCCGGTGAACATCTCCACCGTCCCGCGGGCCCGGAAGATATCGATGTGCGGGAGAAGATCGTCACCGGTGACGACGGCGATCTTCGGCGTAAGGCCCAGCGCATTTGCGCGGCGCGCCAGTTCGGCGGCGGCGGCCGGCGGGTTCATGCCGCCGCCATTGGAAATCACCCGGATGCCGCGCGCCATGATCTGCGGCAGCAGCGGCGCCACCACATCGACGAAATCCGGGACATAGCCAAGCTCGGGCTTGCGCGCACGGATGCGGGCCAGCAGCGCCATTGTGATCTCGGCGAGATAGTCGAAGACCAGGTAGTCGATCCCGCCCTGTTCGACGAGCTGGCGGGCACCGTCCGTGCTGTCGCCCCAGAAGCCGCCGGCCCCGCCGATGCGGATAGGCTTGTCCGCGCTCATGACCCGCTCCCCGCAGGTGGCGCCCAGCGCGGAGGGCGCCGCTCGTTGAAGGCGCGGAAGCCTTCGACCGCGTCGTCGGTCCTGGCCAGAAGCGGCAGCACGCGCTGGGCATATTCGACGCCGTCGAGATAGGGCATGGCGGCGATGGTGTTGAGGGCGCGCCGGCCGAAGCGCATGGCGGTCGGAGCCCCGCCGGCAAGCGTCGTGACGAGCGCCTCCACGCGGGCGTCGAGATCGGCCGCCGGCACGGCCTCGTTCACGGCGCCGATGGCGACGCCCTCGGCCGCGGAAACAGGCTTGCCGGTCGCCGACAGGCGCATGACGTCGCGCCGGGAGAGCGTGCGCAGCATGGCCGGCAGGATCATCAGCGGAAACAGGCCAAGCGTGACCTCCGGCGTCCCCAGACGCACATGATCGGCCGCGATGGCGAAATCGCAGGCGCAGACGAGGCCGAAGCCACCGCCGAGCGCATGGCCGTTGACGCGGGCAATGGTTGCGACCGGGGAGGCCTCCATGGCGCGAAACAGCGCCGCCACCGGATTGTCGAGCCGGTTGGGATCGCCGCGGAACGGATCGCCCTCGGCATCGCTTTTCAGGTTGCCACCGGCGCAGAACACTTTCGTGCCGGCGCCAGTGATGACCACGGCGCGGATGCCCTCGCGACGGCCTGCCTCCTCGACCCCGGCGATCAGCTCGGCCAGAACGGCATCGTCCAGGGCGTTGCGCCGATCCTCGCGGTCGATGGTCAGCCAGAGCGCTGCGCCGCGCTCGTCAACGCGCACCTCGGCCATGATTTCGCTCCCATTGAATGTCATTCATTTTTGTCAGACTGTAGCGGAAACCGCCCACCGATCAAGGCCGGGCGACACAGGGCCCGCCGCCCCAAGGGAGACGACCATGAGCACCGGCGACAGTGGACCCCCCGCGGTCATCCTGGAACAACATGGTGCCGTGGCCCTGATCCGGCTCAACCGGCCACGCCAGTTGAACGTGCTCGACCCGGCCCTGGGCCGGGGGCTGGTCGCGGCCGTCGGCGAGGCGGCGGCGGATGACAGCATCCGCGCCGTCGTGCTGGCCGGTGCGGGGCGGTCCTTCTGTGCCGGCGGGGATCTCTCGGTCTTCCATAGCGATCCGGACCGCGCGCCGGAGGCGGCCGGCGAACTCATCGACCTGTTCCACACCGCGCTGCGTGGCATCGCGATCATGCCCAAGCCGGTGATCGCCGCCGTGCAGGGACCGGTGGCCGGCGGCGGATTTTCGCTGGCGGTTGCCTGCGACCTCGTTATCGCCGCCGAGGATGCGAGCTTCCTGGCCGCCTATACCAGGCTCGGCACCAGCCCGGACGGCGGGCTCACCTGGTCGCTGGCAAGCCTTGTCGGACGCCGCCGCGCGCTGGACCTCGTGCTCACCAACCGGCGGCTCGATGCCGCAACGGCGCTCGCCTGGGGCCTGGTCAACGACGTCGTCCCGGCTGATGCGGTGGAGGCACGCGCCCTGTCGCTGGCCGCCACGTTCGAGACCGCCTCGGCGGCCACCACCGCCGCCGTCAAGCGTCTGGTCGGCGACGCGCCGGCCCGCTCCTTCGACGCCCAGCTCGATGCCGAGCGCGCGTCCTTCGTTGCCCGTGCCGCAACCGCCGATTTCCGCGAGGGGATCGCTGCCTTCATTAAACGCCGAGCCCCGGTCTTTCCGGATTGAGGCGCTGAACGGCCCGGCCGGCGATCTCAACCGGCCGCCTGCAGGCCATCCTCGACGAAGCCGAGCGACACGCCGTTCAGGCCCGAAGCCGGAACACGCTGGCCGATGGCGGTGAGGCGCGCTGCGGCCAGGGCCGAGCCGATGTCGCGGGTGGCGATGTCGACCGCCACGACCCCTTCGGCTCGCGCGCCGGCAAGGGCTTCCGCCGACAGCCGGGCCGCAAGCGCGGCGATCGGGGCGTAGTGCATCGTGGCGCGCCCGTCGCGGCCGCGGACGAGGACGCCGCCGGACGCCTCAGCCACCTCAAGACCCGTCGCCGCGGAGAAGGCGGCAGCCTCGCGTGCGGGATCGGCGGCCGCCACATAGACGGTCGCGATGCCGACCGCATGGTTGCGATGGCGCGTCAGGTCCGGCAGCCAGACCCAGTCGGGCGTCAGGTGCTGGCAGACGAACAGGCCGATGCCGGCCGTCGTCACGCCGGGCGGCCAGCGGACGATGCCGAAACGCGCCTCGCCCTCCAATCCGTCCGGCCTCCGGACAGCCCGGCCGAAGATTCCCGGCCCCACGGGCGCATGTCCCTGCCCGCGCATGAACGAGGCCACAGCATCCGCATCGTCCGAAGCCAGTGCGAAATGCTCGACGCCCTCGCCTTCGCCGATGAAGGCCAGCGTGCGCGCATTGTAGTCGGTCGCGCGCGCCACGCCGAGCAGCTCGATATAGTCGCGGCCGAGCATGATGGTGTGGTTTGCCGTGCCAAGCTCGGGGGGATGGAAGCCCTGCGGCGACAGCGTGAAGCCGAGCGCCGTCCAGCCGGCAGCCGCCTGTTCCAGGTCACCGACGGCGATGACCAGATGATCGAGCCCGGCAATCGGGGAGCTGTGCGAGGCGGCGCTCACGGCTCCACCACGACCTTGCCCATAACCGCACGCCGGTCGAGCACCGACATGGCATCGGCCGCCCGGTCGAGGCTGAATCGCTCGGGATGCAGGACCGGTTTCAGGCTGCCGGCCTTCACGAGGCCGAGCAGGTCGATCACGTCCTGGCGGCTCCAGCCGTTCGAGCCGATGACGTTCAGCTCGAAGGTCCAGATGAAGCGGATGTCCTCGGGCGGGTTGTAGCCTGCCGTTGCGCCGCAGGTGAGCAGCCGGCCGTCGCGCTTCATGACGCGGAGCGAGCGCGTCCAGGTGTCGCCGCCGGTGAAGTTGACGACAACGTCCACCCCCTTGCCCTCGTCCTGGAACACGCGCGCGCGGCCGAAGAGGGCTTGGCTCGCCTTCACGAAGTCATCGGTCGCATAGTTGATCAGATGGTCCGCACCGATCTCGGCGAGCCGCGCGAGCTTCTCGTCCGACGAGGCGCAGACCGCAACCGTCGCGCCCGCCTGCTTGGCCAGCTGCACGCAGCAGGTGCCGACCCCGCCGGAGGCTCCGAGGATCAGTACGGTCTCGCCGGCGGAGACTTTTCCGCGCGCGATCATCATGCGGTAGGCGGTTCCGTAGGCGACCGGCAGCGCCGCCGCGTCGGCATAGGAGATGGCGGCATCCAGCGGCACGAGCTGGTGGGCCGGGATGCGGACATATTCGGCAAGGCCCCCGTCATAGGTCTCGCCGGTCAGGCCGCCCTTCACCCGGTCGATGGGATCGACGAGCACCCGGTCGCCGACCTTGAAATCTGCCACTGACGCGCCGACCGCGACGATATCGCCGGCAATGTCGATGCCGATGATGATCGGCATCGGCACCTTGATGCCGGGCATGCCGTTGCGCGTGAACACGTCGTGATAGTTCAGCGTGCAGGCCCTGACGCGCAGGACGACGTCGTCCGGACCCGGCGTCGGATCGGGCCAGTCCGTCCGATAGGAGAAGGCCTCGTTGCCCCCGTGGTTCATCAGCACCATTGCGCGCATGGCTGTTCCTTCCCTATCCGGTCTGCGAGCCGTAGGTGCCGCGGCCGATGGCGACCAGCGATCCCCTGGCATCGAGGACGTCGATGTCGCACACGGCGACGGTGCGTCCGAGGCGGCGCACCGTCGCCCGGGCGGTGAGCTGCGGTCCCGTCGCGGGCTTGAGATAGTCGACCCGCAGGTTGATGGTCGGCACGCCGCCACCCACCGCGGCGGCCACGGCCAGGTCGCCGATCGTGTCGATGAACGAGGCAATCGGCCCGCCATGGAACTGGCCCGACCCCGTGGCCCGCTCGTGTTCCGGCTTGAGTGGCAGGCTGCCGGTCACGACGCCGGCCGCGTCGATGTCGATCGCGTCCATGCCGAGCGCCGCGATGGCCGGCGACTGCCGGAACCCGGCAACGATCCGTGCGAATGCATCCTGGTCGATCATCGGCTGCTCCTTCAGGCCAGACCCTTGTCGGCGCGTTCGCCGCGACTGCGCCGCTCTGCCGCGATGGTGGCGGCACGACGGGTGAGGCCGCTGCGGTCGGGCTTGTTGGTGGCGGCAAGCGGAATTTCGGAAACGATCTCGACGAAGCGCGGATGGGCGAAGGCCGGACCGTTGGCGAGGGCGAAGGCCTTGATCTCCTCCTCCGTGACCGACAGGCCCGGTCGCGCGACCACGAAGGCGAAGGGCAGCGTGCCCTTCACGTCGTCGGGCACCGGCACGACCATCGCCTGGTGCACCGCCTCGTGCCGCTCCAGCAGCTTCTCGACCTCGCCGGGCCAGACATTCTCGCCGCCGACCACGAACATGTCGTCGGCCCGGCCGACGAAATAATAGAAACCGTCGGTATCGCGGCGCATGATGTCGCCGGACCGGTACCAGCCCTCGCGCAGGGCCTCGCCGGTCTTCTCCGGCAGGTTGTGATAACCCTCCATCAGCGAGGGATTGCGCATGTAGAGAACGCCCTCGTCGGGCGAGGGACCCTCGCGCAGTTCCATGGCGCCGCCATCGACCGGATAGCCGAGCGAGATCACCGGACGCGGCTTGCCTTCGGGGTGCGGCCCGAAGACCACGGGTCCCGCTTCGGTGGTGCCGTAGCTGTTGGACAGGATGGCGTCGGGAAACAGCGCCTCGACCTTGTCGATCAGGGCCTGGGTCAGCGGCGCCGAACCCATCATCACGCGTTTGACCGAGGAGAGGTCGAGGGTTGCGAACAGCTCCTTCTCGCGGGCGCACAAAGCGAGCATGGTCGGGACCGAGGTCAGCCAGGTGACTCGGTGGCGCGCGACGGCCTTCAGATAGGCAGCCGCGTTGAAGGAGGGCATCAGCACGAAGCTCGCCCCCCCGAGCAGCGCCATCTTGACGCTGAAGGTCGCGTTCATGTGGTAGAGCGGCGCCGCGACGATGTAGCGGTTGGCGGACACGTCCCCGAACAGTTCGGACGCCTTGGCGAGGCCCCAGAGCTGCGAGGCATGCGACAGCAGCACCCCCTTGGGCCGCCCGGTCGACCCGGAGGTGTAGAGCATCATGCCGACCTCGTGCGGGTCCGGCCTGACGGGCGTGAAGGGGCCGGGGCTGAGGAGATCGTCGAAGGCGCCGGCCTCCAGGGCGATGGCCGGCAGGCCTTCCGGCACCAGCCTCACATGCGCGCCGTCATGGAACACCGCCTTCAGCGCAGCATCCTGGACGATGTAGTCGACGATGTCGGTCGCCAGTTTGATCGAGATCGGGACCGTGACCAGGCCTGCCCGCATCGTGCCGAGAAAGGCGACGACATAGCGCCAGGAATTGAAACCGAGGATGCCGATGCGGTCGCCCCGCCGGAAGCCGCGCGCGAGAAGGCCGCGCGCCAGCGCATCCGCCTGGCTGCCGAGTTCGCCATAGGTGAGCGAGACCGGATTTTCCGGGTCGGCGACATCGATCAGCGCGACCTTGTCGGCGCGCCCGGCGACATCGAAGCAATCCCCGAGATTGCGGGCGAGAAGATCTGACGGATCCATCATCAAACAGCCTCTAGGTTCGCCGCCAGGGAACGAGAGCCCGGTGCGCGGCGCGGGTCATGGCACCGGCCAGCGCGCCCATCACGCCCAGCCCGATGATCGCCGCGAACATGACGGAGACGTTCAGGTCGGAGGCAAAGGTCTTCACGATATGTCCAAGCCCCCGGGGGCTTGCGATGAACTCGGAAACGACGCATCCGACGAAGGCGAGGACGACGGCGATCTGGATGCCGGCCATGATGGAATCGACCGCACCGGGCAGTTTCACGTCGAGGAAGATGCGCAGGCGCGAGGCACCGAAGGCCCGGTAGAGATCGATCAGGGCCGGACTGACGCCGCGGACGCCGACGATGGTGTTGACGAAGACCGGGAAGAAGCACAGCAGCGCGACGGTCGCGACCTTCGAGGGCAGCCCGATTCCGAGATAGACGACGATCAGCGGCGCGATCGCAACCGTCGGCATGGACTGCGTGGCGATGACCAGTGGATAGACAGCGAGCGCCAGCGGCCGGATTTCCGCGACAAGCGAGCCGAGGACGATGGCGACGACGACGCCGATGGCGAGCCCCGTCGCGGTGCCCTGAAGGGTGAAGGCGGCATGCTCGTAGAGCGTGCCCACGACCCATCCCTGGTAGAGCGCCTGACCGATGGAGGTCAGTGGCGGCAGGACGAAGGGCGGCAACTCGAACAGCCAGATCGCCGCCTCCCACGCGAGGGCGCAGGCCGCGAGCGTCGTCAGTGTCGCCAGGAGGGTCTTGAGCCGGTCCGCGATCATGCGACGGATCCTGACGCGGTGGTGGCGGTGGCCCGGTTCCAGAACACGATCCGCCGATGGGCGAGGCGAACCAGCGCATTGCCGACGACGCCGATCAGTCCGAGCGTCAGGATCGCGGCGAAGACCGTCGGCAGATCGAAGGCGTTCGAGGCGTCCTGGATGAGGAAGCCCATGCCACGGGTGGCACCGATGAACTCCATGACCACGCAGCCGATCAGCGCGAAGGACACGGCGACCTCCAGCCCCGCGAAGATGGTCGGCGCGGCGGTCGGCACCTTGACCTCGAAAAAGCGCGCCAGGCGCGAGGCGCCCGCTGCGCGCAGCAGGTCGATCAGGTTCGGGTCGGCCGCTCGGAACCCGACGAGGCCATTGACGAAAACGGGGAAGAAACAGATCAGGGCGACAAGGAGCGTCTTGCCCTCCAGCCCGAAGCCGGCCCACAGGAACACCAGCGGCGCGATGGCGACCTTCGGAATCGCCTGGATCGCCGTCAGCGGCGCGATCAGGAAGCGTTCGACCGGCCGGAACTCGGCGATCAGTCCCGCCAGGATCAGCGCCACGGCGGAACCGGCCAGATAGCCGAAGATGGTCGCCTGCAAGGTCGACACGAGGTGGCGCCAGACGAGCGGGTTCTGCGCGCCTTCAACCATTGCCACGGCGACGCGGCCGGGCGCCGGCAGCAGGTAGGAGGGCACGGCGCCCGATGCTGTGGCGGCCTGCCAGCCCGCGATCGCCAGCGCGAGGGCGGCGGCGGGATAGGCCAGCTCGGCCAGTTGCCGGCGCAGCGCCATCACGGATTGGCCTCCGTCGCCCGGAACTGCGCGCGCAGGTGGCTGGCCAGCGCGACAAAGCGGCGATCGTCGAGGGTTGCCATCGTCCGTGGCCGGGGCAGGTCGACGGCAACCTCCTCGATCACGCGGCCGGGGCGCGGCGACATGACCAGGACGCGGTCCGACAGATAGACCGCCTCGGGGATCGAATGGGTGATGAACAGGACCGACTTGCGGGTGCGGGCCCAGATCCGCTGGATCTCGTCCATCATTGTCTCGCGTGTCATGGCGTCCAGCGCGGCAAAGGGCTCGTCCATCAGCAGCATGGCCGGGTCGTGGACCAGGCCGCGGGCGATGCCCACCCTCTGCTGCATGCCGCCCGACAGTTCGTGCGGATAGTGGTTCTCGAACCCCGCCAGACCGACCAGTTCGATGAGCGCCTGCGCCTTGTCGCGATAGTCCCGGACATTGCGGCCCATGGCGCGGATCGGCACCAGCACATTGTCGATCACCCGCCGCCAGGGCAGGAGCGTCGGCTGCTGAAAGACGATGCCGGCGTCGGGCCGCGGCCCTGTGATGCGCTCCCCATCCAGCGTCAGGCTGCCGGCCGTGGGGAGGATGAGGCCCGAGGCCAGCTTGAGGAGGGTCGACTTGCCGCAGCCCGAAGGCCCGAGGACGGAGACGAACTCGCCGTCTCCGACACGGAAGTCGAGCCCTTCAAGTGCCGTGAGCGGCCCCCGGCTCGTCTCATAGACGAGACCGACATTCTCGACGGTCAGGCGATGCATTGCAGCCTCAGCGCGCCGCGCGGGCAGCAGCCTCGATGGCGGCGGGATCGACCCCCCGGTTGATCTCGGCCAGCAGGTCGCCCGTCACCAGGCGCGCGAGGTCGAGATCGGACCGCTGGATCTGGCCCTCGGAGCGCATCACGTCGATCAGGCGCTGCCAGGACCCGTCGGGGAAGTGGCCGTACTGGCGGGGGGCGCCGGCCGCGAAATCATCGATCTGCGCGCGGTCGGTCATGACGATCCGCGCCTGCGTGGCGAGTTCGGCGGCCTCCTGGGCGGGCGCCGGACGCGAGGCGGGCACTGCGGCCCACCAGCTGCGGACGCAGGCTTCCGGATTGGCCTTGCAGGCGATCCACGACTTCACCATCGCCCGGCCGAAGCCGATCGCCAGGCGCGGATTGTCGCGCAGCGTCTGCTCGCTGGCCACCCAGCCGTTCGAGAACAGCGAGCGGAACGGTTCCGGCATCGGCAGGCGGCGGATCTTGATGCCGGCCAGTTCCATGCGCAGGTGCTCGCCGACGAACAGGTTCAGGGCGTCCACCTCGCCGGTCTGCATGCGGCGCCAGGCGGCCGCGCCAAGTCCGACGGGAAGCACCTCGACGTCCCGCTGCCAGGCAATATTCTGGCTCGCCAGCATCGCCCGGGAGAGCGGCAGGTTGCCCCAGGTGAGGGCGCCGACACCGAGCTTCTTGCCCTTGAGGTCGGCGAGCGTCTGGATGGGGCTCGCCTCGGGAACGACGAATTCGAAGGTCTGGCTGCGCAGCCAGTTCATGAAGAAGCGCAGCGGCATCGGCTCGCCCCGCGCGAGGGCGATGATGGCGAGGTCCGGATTGGCGTAGCCGAAATGAACCTGCCCGGCGGCGACCTGCGGCAGGAGCACGGCCGAGCCGGTCACGGAGACGCGTTCGAGGGCCATGCCCTCCTCGCGGAAATAGCCGAGCTGCTCGCCGAAGGTGAAGAAGGCGAACTGGACATTCCAGGGTGCGGGGTGCCCGACGACGACACGCTGCTGGGCGGAGGCAGGGGCCGACACGGCGCAGGCGAGCACGGTCGCGAAGGCGAGGGACAGGGCGCGGAGAAGGGTTCGGGACAACATGAGATCACCAGGCTAGAAGACAGCGGGTGGGCAAAGGGCCCGGGAGGCATTGCTCCCATCGAGCCTACGGCGCGCAGGGAACCGGGCAATCTCCGGATCTTGCGATCCTGTCCGCATCTTGCCCTGACCTGCAGGGCTGCTCAGAAGCCGGCGTCGCGCCACTCCCGGGGGGTCTTGCCGAAATGCCGGCGGAACAGTTCGCCAAACCGGCTCGCCGAGGCGAAGCCCGTTGACCGCGCGATGTCCACCACCGGCCGGCGCGTGCTCATCAGGAGCTCCCGCGCCTTTCCCAGGCGATGCTGGAGAACCCATTCGTGCGGGGAGGAGCCGGTCGCCGACTTGAACATCCGCGAAAAATGATACTTGGACAGCCCGGCCGCGAGGGCCATGTCGTCGAGCGTCAGGGGCTGCTGGTAGCGGGCTTCGACATAGTCGATGGCCCTGCGAATGCGCCAGTGCGGGCCGGTTGCGGCATGGAACTCGCGACGCCCGCCTGCCCGCATCAGCGCCGACACGATCAGGCCCATGGCCTGGTCGCAGTAGAGGTCGTCAAGGTCGTCGATGACGCGCCCGTTGGTATGGGCATCGACCAGCCGGCGCACGAGGACGGCGATCACCGAATCCTCGGCCGCGAGCCGGGAACCCTCGACGATGGCATCCTCGCTGCCGACCCCGCCCTCGGTGAGGAACCCGCGGACCCAGCTCCGCGGCACGGCGACGCTGGGAAAACGATAGGTGCCGTTCCAGGCGGCAAACCGCGGGCAGCCCCATGGAATGGCATAGACGGATCCGGGCTTGATCCGAAGCCGTTCCAGCCCGTCACCGCGATCGCGCTCCATCGTGAACGGCTTGCTGACATCGAAGATGCCGACCACGAGATCGTCGAAACCGCGCAGCCAGCGGCCCTCGTTCGGCTTGCAGGCCGCCACGGAAACCCAGGTGCGCGAGCGGCCGACCGTCGCATGGGCGACGATGCGGTTGCACTCGCCGTAGTCGATCATTGCGTGTTCGAAGAACCGGCCCATGAGCTTGACCCCGCTAGGGCAGAGGCAACCACTGTGCCACAAGGCAGGCAAGGCTGAAACATCGGGCAGGCATTCCTCGCTTGAGCGAACCGGAGACAGCCGGGCGAGCAGCGGGCGCCGATCGCCATCATCGCGCGGTGAGCAAACCTGTCGCCAGCCAGGGAAAGGCCAGGATGAGGGCGAGCGTGACCGCCATCAGAAGGACGAAGGGGAAGGTTCCCGCGAAGATCTGATTGGTCGATACCGGAGCATCCTCGGACAGCGATGCCCGCACGACAAAGACCGAAAGGCCGAACGGTGGCGTCAGCAATCCGATCTCGACCGCCACGACCGTGATGACCCCGAACCAGTGGGGGTCGATGCCGAAGCTGGTGCTGACCGGAAAGGCGATCGGCACGAGGATGAGCATGGTCGAGGAACTGTCGAGAATGCAGCCGAGCACCAGAAGGATGACGAGATAGATGGCGATGAAGCCGGCAACGCCGAGGCCGGTATTGTGGAACAGTTCGGCAATCTCCTGCGGCAGCCCCGAAAGGGCGAGGAAGCGCGAGAACAGGCTTGCGCCGATCAGCAGCAGGCAGACGGACGCCGTGATCTGGCCCGTATCGACGAGCACCTTCCAGAGGCCCGCGCGATCGAGCCGCCCCCGGAAGGCGGTGATCACGAAGGCACAGAGCGCGCCGACAGCACCGGCTTCGGTCGGCGTGAAATGGCCGCCATAGATGCCGCCGATGACGAACAGGACCAGCAGCCCCACAGGCGCCAGCGCCCGGCCGATCTCCATTGGCCGGACGGCCGGGCGCCGCGTCGCGACATTGGGGACGAGG
Source organism: Phreatobacter sp. (assembly GCF_051860605.1). Lineage (GTDB taxonomy): Bacteria > Pseudomonadota > Alphaproteobacteria > Rhizobiales > Phreatobacteraceae > Phreatobacter. The sequence goes on from NZ_JBHYDR010000001.1 coordinate 139,510, forward strand.
CCGTTCTGGTAGATCAGCCCGGGGCGGAAACGGGCGGCAAGGACGATGTAGATGCAATAGACGGCGGTCAGGGCGAGGCCCGGCAGCACGCCTGCCAGGAACAGGTCGCCGATCGAGGTCTCGGTGATGATACCGTAGAGAATGAAGAGGAGGCTCGGCGGAATCAGCATGCCGAGCACGGAAGATCCCGCGACGACCCCCACCGCAAACTTGGCGCGATAGCCGAAGCGGATCATCTGCGGCACGGCGATGCGGGTGAATACGGCCGCGGCCGCGATCGAGATTCCCGTGATAGCGGCGAAAACGGCGTTTGCCGCGACAGTGGCGATGCCGAGGCCGCCGGCCAGCCTCTGCAACATCCGGTCGGCGACATCGAAGCATTCCTCGCCGATGCCCGAGATGCCGACGAGCATGCCCATCAGCACAAAGAGCGGGATGACCCCGAAAATGTAGGAGGCGATGGCATCGGACGCGGCGATGGACAGCATCTGCGACGCGATGCCGAAATCTCCGCGCAGCAGCAGCATGCCGACAAAGGAGACCGTGGTCAGCGCCACGCCGACATAAAGCCCGCCATAGATGAGCACCAGCAGCAGGCCGATGGCCAGGAAGCCGATGGTGATCGGCTCGAGGTCAACGAACATGGGAATCGTCTCCGGCGCGCAGTACCCGCTGAAGGGCGCGAATGCCATTGGCCAGGAACTGGGCGGCGAGCAGGACCGAACCCAGCACCGTCAGCCCCAGAAGCGGCCATTTGGCAACGGTCAGAAGGCCGGGATTGCCAATGAACTCGCCGCGCGACCATGCCTTCAGGGCTTGCGGAAACGTCGCCCAGGCGATGATGGAGAAGAGCCCGGCTCCGATAAACTCATAGATCGAGGCCAGGGCGTCAGCGACCCGTGGGCGGCGCAGCCTGACGAATTCGATCAGCGATTCCGAACGCGTCAGCGACTGCCTGCGCGCTGCGTCGGGCAATTGCAGGAAGACGATGGCGATGATCGACAGCGTGACCAGTTCCGGGGTCCCCGCTATCGGATGGTTGAACAGTCCGCGGCCAATGACATCCGCGTTGATGAGCACCATCAGGGCGACGATCCATGCCGTGCCGATGGCACTGCTGCCTTGCGTGAGCCGTCCAAGGATCCGGTCTGCGGCCAGGAAGGGCCGCAGCCACCGCGAGGAAGCCGGCGCTCCCGCCTCTCCCTCGCGCGCAGGTTCGTCAATCACCGGCCGGTCCTGATCTTGACGCTCATAGCTCGGCCCCGAAGTTGCGGGGGAAGGTGAAGCCCGTGGCGGCCAGCTTCTCGTAGTAGGAGCGCAGGGCCGCCGCCCCGGACGTGTTGCCGGCCGCGGCCGCCCAGCCTTTTGCGGGGTTCGGCAGGCCAGCCACCCAGGCCGCGCGATCGGCGTCGGACAGGCGCGCATATTTCATGCCGCGCTGAAGCAGTTCGCCATGCGCGGCCAGGCTGCGGGCCTTCAGATCCGCCGCATAGGCAGCGCCATAGGCAGCCGCGCCCTTGCGGAAGGCTTCCTTGACCGGGCCGGGGAAGCTCTCCCAGCGGCTGCGGTTGACCGCGAGGGCCCCAACCAGCATGGCCCCGAAATCGGCGACCAGGGCGTGGGGCGCGACCTCGTTGAGCTTCAGCGGGGCCGCGCCGGTATCATAGAGGATGTAGCCGTCGATCACGCCGGAGCGAATGTTGTTGTAGGCCTCGGGTGCCGGACCGGCCACGCCGACCGCGCCGGTACCGCCCAGCCAGAGCAGGTTCGGGCCGGCGCCGCCGATCTTCCGTCCGGACAGGTCGGCAAGGGTGGCGGCAGGGTTCTTGAGATACATGGTGTAGTTGTCGACGCTGATCGACGCGAGGTGGACCAGGCCGTTACGCTCCCAGGCCTGCTGGAATGCCGGCACGGTTCCGTGCAGGTCGTCCATGGCCTTCATGACCGTCTCGGGATTGGTCGGGCCGAACGGCGCGCAGAAGGTCAGGTTCATCAGGGGCAGCTTGGCGGGGTGGAACACGCTCATGACCGTGCCACAGTCCGAGATCCTCTGCTCCATCGTTTCGAGTTCGCTGCCCGGCTTGGCCACGGTGCCGGCGAAGGCTTCGGTCCAGCCGATCCGGATGCCGCTGCCCTCCAGCGCGGCATCCACCGCGGGTATGAAGGCCGATTTCAGGTTCTTCACCCAGAGAAAGCCCTCGGCGTGGCCGGCGGCTATGGTCAGCCTCAGCCGGGTCGGGGTCTGGGCAAGGGCGGGGGCCGCCAGAAGCGTGGCGGTGCCGGCGGTCCCTGCCAGGAGCGTGCGGCGCGTGAGCTTGCAAACGGTCTCAGGCATGAGCGGTTTTCCTCTCCATTGCGAGCTGGGCCCGGCGAGCTGCCGTAGCCTCTTCGTCGATGCGAAGGCCATCGGCGGTCAGGACGACGCCGTATTGGTCCCGGGCGGCCCCAGGGCTGATATATTCATCGAGCACATCGTCGAGCACGGCGGCCGGATCGCGGTCGAGTGGGTTGCCCCAGCCGCCGCCGCCCGTAGCCTCGAACCTGAAGACGTCGCCCGGCGCGAAGGGGTGGGTGCTGCTGATCGGGTTCTTCCAGTCGCCGTCGGGTGTCAGGCCGCCGATGACCTGCGCGCCGGCCTGGCCGATGCGCAGCATGCGCTGGGCAGGACTGGTGCCGCCTCCATGCACGCCGGGCGAACCGGATCGTGTGCGCGACGTCTCGATGCCGAGCATGCCGTCGCCGAGGAAGCGGACCTCGAAGGCCGAGCCGAGCCCGCCGCGATTCTTGCCGGCACCACCGGAATCCTGCAGCAGGTCGAAGCGCTCATAGACGATGCCGTGCATGAGTTCGGCCGATTCGGCCGGGGTGTTGAGGCAATTGCCCAGCGGATCCATCGTCACTGACATGCCGTCATTGAACGGAGTGCCGCCCCAGCCGCCCGACAGGATGTCGGTGAACAGCGTCGTGCCGGCCCTGGTCGAAACCGTCGCCATGAACCAGTTGGCGTCGGCGAAGGTCGGGGCGACGATCCGGTCGGGGATCGCCTTGGCCAGAGCCTGCCAGACCGCGGCGGCCACCTTGCCGGCGGTGATGCAGGTGCAGTTCACGACCGGCATCGGCCATTTGGCATTGAGCCAGCAATCGTCCGGCAGGACGATCCGGATCGGCGCGAACATGCCGGCATTGGGCGGCGCGTCGGGCCCGACGAAGAATTGCAGGGCGTAGTAGACAGCCGCTGCCGTGTTGGCGACCGGTGAATTGATCGCCCCCGCGACGGCACGGTCGGAACCGGTGAAGTCGACGGTGATATCGCTGCCCTTGACGATGACGGTCAGCTTCACCTTCACCGGATCGTTGGTCTGGCCATCGGAATCGGCCCAGTCCTCCGCCTCGTAGGACCCGTCGGGAATGGCCTCGATCCCCTTGCGCGAGATGCGCTCGGTATAGGCGATGAGCTGCCGCATGGCGGAGAGCAGAAGGTCGGCTCCATAGCGCTCGGCGGCGCGCTGCATCTCGCGCTCGGCGCCACGCAGGGCCCCGAGATGGGCCTGCAGGTCGCCTCGGATGAACTGCGGCGTGCGGCTGTTGGCCAACAGCACGTCGAACACGTCCTCGTTGGGCTGGCCCGCCTTGAAGATCTTCAGGGGCGGCAGGCGCAGGCCCTCGGCCGCCACATGCGTGCTGCCGGCCAGCCCGCCCGCCGCTCCGCCGCCGAGGTCCATCCAGTGGCCCCGGCTGACGGCGAAGGCAATGCGCCGGCCCTCATTAAAGATCGGCATCATGAAGGTGAGATCGTTGACGTGCGTGCCGCCGCTGTAGGGATCGTTGACGACGACGATGTCGCCATCCTGGATCTGGTCGAGGCCGAACTTGTCGGCGATCGCCTTGGCCGAGAAGTGCATGGCGGCCAGATGAACCGGGCAGTTGGCCGCCTGCGCCAGCAGGCGAAGCTCGGGGTCGTAGACCGCATTCGAGAAGTCGACGTTGTCGGCGAGGATCTGCGAGAAGGACGAGCGTTGCAGGATGCTCGACATGCGCAGGGCCGCGTAGTCGAAGAGGCTGCGCAGCACCTCGAAGGTCACGGGATCGACCTGGTCGGGCGTGCCCGACAGGCCGGTCTCGGCGGTGATGATCTGGCTCATGGCGCGCTCCGGTTCAGGCCAGTGTGACGATGAGGTTCTGCTCGCGGTCGACACGTCCGGTCGAGCCTGGCGGCAGAACTGCGATGGCGTGGGCATATTCGATGATGGCGGGGCCAAGGACCTCTGCGCCCATGCCCATGGCATCGCCGTCGTGGACGCGTGCGTCGAGCCAGGCACCGTCGAAGAACACGCTGCGGGTCCCGCGATCGGCATCGCCGCCCGACGGCGTGGCCGCGGTGTCGGCCAGGCGCGATGTCATGCCGATGGCGGCGACACAGAGCGAGACGATCTCCGGACTGAAATCGTCGGAGGCGACGCCGTACTCGATGCGGTGGGTGTCGTGAAACTCGGCACCGAGCCGTTCCAGCCCGGCCGCGTCGAGCGCCTCGCCCTCCGGCAGCGGGACCGTGACCTCATAGGTCTGGCCCATGTAGCGCATCTGCGCGGAACGGACGAAGCGCATGCGGTCGGGCGCGATGCCGTCAGCCGCCAGCCGTTCGCGTCCCTCTGCCTCCAGGCCCCCGATGACCGCCTCGATCCGTTGCGGGTCGGCGCCTGATACGGGCGTGTAGTGGAAGGCCTCGAGGTCGTGCCGGATGTCCATGGCGGTGGCTCCGAAGGCCGATGCCACGCCCGCATAGGCGGGCACCACCACTTTCGGAATGGCGAGCGCCTGCGCCACGAAGCAGGCATGCATGGGGCCGGCGCCTCCGAAGCTTGCCAGGACGAAGTCGCGCGGGTCTCGCCCGCGACCGCTGATCGTGGCCTTGACGGCGTGCGCCATGGTCTCGCAGCCGATGCGCACGATGCCCTCGGCCACTTCGAACAGCGACATGCCCATGGCATCGGCGATGGTCTGGACAGCGCGCTCGGCCGCCTTGACGTCGAGCGAAAACTTGCCGCTGAGCGAGGGATTGAGCCGACCCAGCAGAAGGTTGGCATCGGTCACGGTCGGCTCGCTGCCGCCGCGGCCATAGCAGGCGGGACCGGGCTCGGAGCCGGCACTGCGCGGGCCGACCCGCAGGGAGCCGCCATCGTCGACCCAGGCGACGGAGCCGCCACCTGCACCCACGCTGTGAATGTCGAGCATCGGCACCATCACCGGCACGTCCCATTCCAGCTCATACTGGCGGGTTACCAGCGGTTCGCCGCCCGGCAGGATGGAGGTGTCGAAGCTCGTGCCGCCCACATCCGTGTGGAGGATGTCGCGGAAGCCCGTCGACCTGCACAGATGGGCCGCATAGGCGACGCCGCCGGCGGGACCGGACTCGATGAGCTCCTCCGGATGCTGGCGGGCGAAACGGGCGGACATCATGCCGCCGTTGGACTTGAGGATGAGCAGGCGGCCGCCGAAGCCCTGGCCGGCAAGCCGCTGGTCGAGCTGGTCGAAATAGTCCCGCATGACCGGCATCATGCAGGCCGCGATCGCCGCCGTGGTGAACCGCCCGTGCTCGCGAAAGGCCGGCCGCAGGTCGCCGGAACAGACCACTTCGGCGTCCGGCATCACGTCGAGCAGGATGTCGCGCATCTCCCGCTCGTGGCGGCTCGTCACGTAGGAATTGATGAAGCAGACCGCGATGGACCGGATCGGCGTCGCGGCGATCCGCGCCGCAACGGCCTTCGCGGCCTGAACATCGAGCGGCCGGATCGTCTCGCCTCTGGCGGAGAGCCGCTCGTCGACGGGGAACCGGAAGCGACGGCGGATCAGAGGCTTCGGCTTGGTCTGGTACGGCCGGTACAGGAACTCCCTGTGCATGCGACCGATCTCCAGCACATCGCGAAAGCCCTCGGTCGTGACCAGGGCGGCGTCCGGATAGGAGCGCTCGATCAGCGCATTGGTGGCCGTCGTCGTGCCGTGGACCAGGATGCCGATCTCGGAAAAGGGAATGCCGGCCGCGGCGACCGCCGCGATGACGCCTTCGCTGCGATCGCTCCGGGTGGTCAGCACCTTGCCGGTGCGCCGCTCGCTGGTGCCTTCGTGCCAAGCGAAGAGGTCCGTGAACGTCCCTCCGACATCAACCCCGACCCGCCACATCGAAAGCTCCCCATTGCATTTCTGTGATCACAAATATATACGGAGATTGTCAGGCGGCGCAACCGGATTTTTCGGGTCCTGCCAAGCCAGCGAGAGGGCACGCATTCCATGACCAGGCCGACGATCATCACCTGTGCGCTGACCGGAGACGGGGATACGCGCACCAAGAACCCGGCGGTGCCCGTCACGCCGGAGGAGATCGCCGACGACGCCCTCGCAGCTGCGGCCGGCGGGGCTGCGGTGGTGCACATCCATGTGCGCGACCCGGCGACGACGAAGGGCAGCCGGGACGTGGGGCTCTATCGGCAGGTCGTGGACCGCATCCGTGCCTCGGGTACCGACGTCGTGCTGAACCTGACCGCCGGAATGGGTGGCCGCCTGGTGCTCGGCCCGGATGGCGAGCTCCCGGCGTCACCGGACAGCGACCTCGTCAGCGGCCTGACGCGGATGGCGCACGTGATCGCCCTGCAGCCGGACATGTGCAGCCTCGACTGCGGCAGCTACAACACCGGCGACGCACACGAGCTCTATGTCAGCACGCGCGGCATGATCGAGGAGATGGCCGACAGGCTTAAGGCGATCGGCGTGAAACCCGAGCTGGAATGCTTCGAACTCGGCCATGTGCGGGCCGCTTGTGCCTTGTGCGATGCCGGTCGAGTTGCCCCGCCGCCGTTCTTCCAGTTCGCACTGGGTGTGCCCGGCGCTGCGCCTGCCGACCCGCGCACCATCGAACAGATGTCCGGCATGCTGCCAGAAGGCGCCGTATGGGCGGCCTTCGGGGTCGGCCGTCACCAGATGCCGATGGTCGCGCAGTCCATGCTCATGGGTGGCCATGTGCGCGTCGGGCTGGAGGACAACATCTATCTGTCGCGCGGCGAGCCGGCCACCAACCGCCAGCTTGTCGAGCGGGCTGCGGGGATCGTCACCGGTCTCGGTGGAACGGTGGCAACGCCCGCGGAGGCGCGCATGCTGCTGGGCCTTGCCGGCAGATGAGCCAGGGCAACACCGCCGCGACAACCCGCCGTCCGGGAGCCGGATGCGGGATGGTTCGTTCAGGCGGGCATTGACGGCCCGGGGCGCGGCGTGCGAGCCGCGAGGAAGATGCCTGCGGGCGGCGCGGCCGGTATGACGCCCCGCACGATGGAGACGGATCGATGGTTGCCCCACGCGACGGCAGCAGCGTGCCGAAGGTCGCCTCAGGGGCCCGCCGGCGCGGGCGACCCAAGACCGAGTTGAGCATGATCGGCATGCTCAGCACCGAGGCCGAGTCCACCGGCGAGACGATGCACCACATGATCTATGCCGCGCTACGGCGGGCGCAGATGGCCGGGCGCTTCTCACCCGGTCAGGAGCTCGTCATTCGCACGCTGGCGAAGGAATTCGGAACGTCGCCGATGCCCGTGCGCGAGGCCCTGCGGCGGCTGGTGTCGGAGAATGCGCTGGAATATGGCACCAACCGGACGATCAAGGTTCCGCCGATCTCGCTCGGGCGGCTGGCGGACCTGCGCCGCTGCCGCGTCATGATCGAGGGAACCGCCGTCGAATGGGCGGTGGCCGCGACCGGGCGCAAGCATCTCGACGAACTGGCCGAGATCAACGAAAGCGTCCTCGCAGCATCGCGGCGCGGCGATGTCGAGCGCCTGCTCGACCGCAACCAGACATTCCACTTCCGCCTTTACAGCCTGGCCGGCTCGCCCGTGCTGCTGTCGGCGATCGAAAGCCTCTGGCTCCAGGCGGGACCCTATCTCAACTATCTTCGACCGAGCCTGCTGGAAGGCGGCATGCTGGACCACCACGCCGAGATCTTGAATGCGGTGGCGGCGCAGGACCCACGGGCGGCGGCAGCAGCCCTGCGCGCCGATATCGACGACGCGGCTGACTTTACGGCGCGCATCCTCGCAGACGAGAAGCCCGGCGGCTGAGGGCCACCGGGCATGTCAGGGCTCAAGGGGGCGCGGGCGCTCAAGTTCGCCTTACCAGCGAGCAGGTTGACCGATCGATCGGCTGGAAGGCCTGGTCTCCCGGAATCGTCGCCAGCAGCTTGTAGTAGTCCCACGGCGCCTTCGACTCGGACGGTTTCTTGACCTCGTAGAGCTTCATGGGATGCACCATCCGGCCATCCGGCCTGATCCGGCCGCCCTTGTAGAAGATGTCGTCGACCGCCGTGGCGCGCATGGCTGCCGTCACCGGACCGGACGCGTCGGTGCCAGCGGCGGCGACGGCCTTCAGATAGTGCCGCACGGACGAATAGGTTCCGGTCTGCAGCATGTTCGGCATGGCCTTGACCTTGTCGAAGAAGGTCCGCGACCAGGCGCGCGTCTCGTCGTTGGTGTCCCAGTAGGACGCCTCGGTGATGGTCAGGCCCTGGGCTTCGGCGAGGCCCAGTCCATGGACGTCGTTGATGAAGCACGCCAGCGTCGCGAGCTTCTGGCCGCCCTGGGTCAGGCCGAACTGCGCGGCCTGCTTCACCGAATTGATCGTGTCCGTGCCGGCATTCGCCAGAGCCACGACCTTCGCGCCGGAGGACTGGGCCCTGAGCAGAGCCGAGGCAAAATCCGCGGTGCCGACCGGCAGCCTGACGCTGCCCAGGATCCGCCCGTTATGCTCGGTGACAACCCGGCTCGTCTGCTCCTGCAATCCGTGGCCGAAGGCATAGTCGGCGGTCACGAAGAACCAGGAATCGAAGCCCTGGCGCACGAGGGCCTGGGCCGTGCTCTGCGCGATGGCGTAGGTGTCATAGGCCCAGTGGGTGACGAAGGGGCCGCAATTCTCGTTGGTGATGCGGGTCGAGCCCGGCGAAGACAGGGTGATGATCTTGCCCTTCTCCTTGGCGATCTCGATCACCGCCAGCGCCGGCGAGGAGGAGGCGACGTCGAGAATCGCGTCGACCCGGCGCTCGTCGAACCATTGCCGTGCGATGGAGGCGGCGATATCCGGCTTGTTCTGGTGGTCGGCATGGACAAGCTCGACGGGCTTGCCGAGCACCGTGCCGCCAACCTCGTCGATCGCCATCTGGGCCGCGGTCACGCAGCCAAAACCGGTGATGTCGGCATAGATGCCGGACATGTCCTCGATCAGGCCGATGCGGATGACGTCGTCGGAGATGGCGGGCGACTGGGCGCGCGCCGCGAAGGGCGCGGCGACGAGCGCTCCGGCCGTGACCTGGCCAAAGGTTCTTCTGTTCAGGCGCGACATGGTTCCTCCCGGGATGTGAATCGGCCGGTCAGTGCCAGCCTTCTCCCGCCAGTCTCGACAGGCCCGCCGCCCTGCTCAACGTCCGCGCCCGACACCTGCGCGCCGGGCCGATGTGGCTTTCTGACAGGTGGAGGTCAGCTCTTGGCGCGCGACGCGAAGGCCGCGAGACCGCGCCGGGCATCCTCGCTGGTGAAGGTTGCCTGCCCCAGCCGGGCTTCTTGCGCGAAGGCCTCGCGGTACGGCAGGTCCTGCAAGGTCAGCGCCGCCTGCTTGATCGTCTGGATGGCCGTCGGGCTGAGAGCGGCGATGCGCGCGGCAAGCTCCATTGCCGCGGGCTCGACCTCGCCAGCCGGCAGCACGCGGTTGACGACCCCGCGTGTCAGCATGTCCGCGCTGGAGAAGCGCTGCGCCGTCAGCAGGATCTCCATCGCATGGGCGTGGCCGATCTGGCGGATGAGGCGGACGAGCGTGCCGCCTGCGGGAACGAAGCCGTGGATCGGCTCGGGCAACTGGAACAGGGCATCGGTCGCGGCGATGCGGATGTCGGTCGCCAGCATGATCTCGAAGCCACCGCCCACGCAAAGGCCCCGGATCGCCGCGACGACCGGCTTGTAGAGCGGCACGTTCTTGAGGTGGGCCGGGTCCCAGGCACTGATGTCGAAACGGTCGCTTGCGAGCGCCGGTATGGATTCGGTCAGGTCGGCGCCGACGCAGAAGGCCCGATCCCCTGCCCCGGCGAGCACGATCGACCGGACGCGGTCGTCCCGGGCTGCCTCGGTGAAGGCGCGCCCCAGGTCCTCGTACATGGCCAGAGACAGCGCGTTCAGCTTGTCCGGGCGGGCGATGCGGATCGTCGCGACCGCGCCGTCCTGCTCGACCTGGATGGCCATTTCAGACGGCTCCCTTGTCGACAAGGCGCTGGATCGCCGCGTCGTCGAGACCGAGGAGGTCGGCAAGGATGCTCCGCGTGTGCTCGCCGGGCATCGGCGCCCTGCCGAGCGGGATCTCGCCCGTTCCCGACAGTTTGATCGGCGATCCGAACATCCGCACGCTCTCTCCAGCCACGGGGATCTCGACGATCATGTTGCGGGCGGTGACGTGCGGGTCCTCGACCACTTCAGGGACCGTCCGGATGGCGCTGAGCGGAACCCGGTCGCCTGCCATCGCCTCGAGCTCGGCCTTTCCATAGGCGCTGAACCAGCGCTCCAGCAAAGGCCGGACCCTGCGTTCCGCAACATCCGGGTCGAAGCGTTTCTCCATCGTGTCGATCTCGGGATCGTTGGCAAGGTGCGGTTCGCCGAACATCTCGCAGGTCAGGCGCCAGAACTTGTCGGTGTAACCGCCGAAGAACACGTAGCCGTCACGGCAGGGGAACTGGCCATAGGGCCTGACGAAGGGGTGATCGTTGCCGAGCGGCCCGGCGACCTCGCCCCGGGTCGTGTAGCGGACCACCGCGTTCTCCGTGAGGGTCAGGATCGAATCCTGCTGCGAGACATCGACCACCTGCCCCTCGCCGGTCCGTTCGACTGTGCGCAGGGCCGCGAGCGTGCCGATGGTGGCGTAGAGCGAGGCGGCGAGATCGCCGATGATCGTGCCGACGCGCACCGGCGGGCGGTCCGCATAGCCGTTCATTGACCACAAGCCGCCGACTGCCTGCCCGGTATTGTCGAAGGCCGGGCGCGAGGCGTTGGGACCGGTGCGGCCGAACCCGCTGATCGCGGTATAGACGAGGCGCGGATTGCAGAGCCGCAGCTCCTCGTAGCCCAGACCCAGCTTCTCCATCGTGCCGGGGCGAAAATTCTCGACGAGGACGTCGGCATGGCGGACGAGTTGCTTCAGCAGGTCCTTTCCATCCACCGATTTGAGGTTCACGGTGATGCCGCGCTTGTTGCGGTTGAACTGGGAGAAGAAGGCGCTCTCCGGCGCCTCCTCCTTGCCGGCGACCATCGGCGGGAAGGTGCGGGCATAGTCCGGATCGTCGGGATGCTCGACCTTGATGACGTCGGCACCGAGATCGGCCAGCAGCATGGAGCAGAAGGGGCCTGCGACGACGCGCGTGATGTCGAGCACGACAAGGCCGCTGAGCGGCCGGCTCCGGGCCTGCGCATCGCCACCCTCGGCTTTCGTGTCACCCGTCATGGTGTCTCGTCCCGATCATGCCGTCGCCCGGGCCGCATTCGCGGCGGCGGTGAGGGCGTCATCCGCACACGCCGGCCACGGCGCACCCCTTGTTCGTGTGACATTTGCCCGAGGGGCGAGGGCCACGAAATGGAGACATGCTCCATATTTGATAACCTTCTATGTCTCTATCCTCTATCATATCAGGGCTTCGGACTGCGCTAGCTGTTCGGTTCGTTGAACGCGATGGATGGGGTGATCGGTTTGGATCAGCAGTCACCCGGGCTGACTTTGCCTGACGTGGGGGCCAACCCGGTCGCCGGGTTCTATTCGCGCTTGCTGGGCCTGCTCGACCAGGGGGCGGCGCCGTCCGCATTCGACGCCCTCAGCGCCGAGATCCGGGCGATCTGTCCGGATGGCGAGGGCCGGATCGAGGCCGATCTCGCCCTTGCGATCCGGCTGCGCGAAAGCGTCGAGCACAAGCTGAAGCGCGAGCGGGAACTGATTGCCCTCAACGAGACGGCGCGCGACCTCTCGGCGATGCGCGACACCGATCAGGTGCTGCAGGCGATCATCCGCCGCGCACGGCAACTGGTCGGCAGCGACATTGCCTATCTGTCCGCCGCGCCCGACGAGCGCAGCCCCTTCCACGTACGGGCGACCGAGGGCGTCGTCTCGGAAGCCTTTGCCAGCATCGTCGTGCCGCGCGATGTCGGCATCTGCGGCAGCGTGGCCCGCACGCGCAGGCCCTGGCAGTCCGGGCAGTACAAGTCCGACAGGAGCTTTCACCACGATCCGGAGATCGATACGGCGATCCTGGCCGAAGGCGTCATCTCGATCCTCGGCATCCCGCTGGAACTGGAAGCCCAGATCATCGGCGTCCTGTTCGTCGCCGACCGCTACGAGCGGTCCTACAACCCCCAGGAAATCTCGATCCTTCAGTCGCTCGGCACCTTCGCCGCGCTGGCGATCGAGAATGCCCGTCTGCTGGAGGAAGCGCAGCGCGCACTCACGATGGCGCGCGAGGCCAATGTCGCGCTGCGCGCCAAGGCCGACGATATCGAGAGCGCCGCGATCGCCCATGAGCGGCTGACCGAACTGATTGCCCGCGGCGGATCGCTGGAGGATCTGCGGCAGCGCGTGGCAACGCTGCTCGGCGGCGAGGCGGTCATTCTCGATGAGCGGCAGATGGTGATCGCCGGCACCCTGCCCCCCGGCATACCGGACCACGGCTTTGCTTCGGCGATCCGGGAGAGCGCCCGGCTTGGGCGCTCCGTGCCGTTCGACGTGGCGCCGTTCCAGACCTTCACCGTGGCCGCGGTCACCAGCGGGGCGGTGCGGCTGGGAGCGCTTGTTTTCTCCCGGTCCAGGCCCATGTCCTCGGCCGAGATCCGCACGCTGGAACGGGCCGCGATCGTCACGGGCATCGTGCTACTGTCTATGGAGCGGGTGGCCGAGGCGACCTATCGCAATGTCGCCGACATCGTCTCGGCGCTGCTGCGCGGCACATCGGACCCGTTCCGGCCGGAGGGTGCGAGCGCCCTGCCCGTCGGGGTCTCGTTGTCATGGCCCGCGACGATCCTGCTGGTCTCGTGCAAGGACGGGTTTGCCGCCCACCTGCCGCAGGTGGTCCGGGCGGCCGCATCGGGCCGGCAGACGATTGGCGCCGCCTTCAACGGAGACCTCGCCGTCGTGACGTCCGGCGACGACTGGATGGGGCTGGCGCGCAGGATTGCCGCGGCGCTGGAGGACAGCGGGCGCCAGCCCTTCAACATCGTGGCCTCGCAGCCCGTGTCCAATGTGGCCGCCGCCGCGGCCGAGTACCGGAGCCTCAGGCGCAGCCTCGCGCTGCTGCGGAATCTCGGCCAGAGCGGCCGGGTCGTCCCCGAAAAGACACTGTCTCTCTACGGCCTGCTCTTCGACGGCCAGGGCGAGGAAGCGGCCCATGGCTTCATCGAACACACGATCGGCCCGCTCCTCGACCATGACCGCCGCCGCAAGTCGCAGCTGGCCGGCACGCTCTACACCTATTTCGAAACCGGCCGGAGCCTTCAGCGCGCGGCAGACATGCTGGGCATCCACGTCAACACCATGCGGCAGCGGCTCGATTCCATCAGCGCGCTCTGCCCGGACTGGGCGGAAACCGAGCGCGGCCTCGAGCTTCACATGGCCCTTCGCCTGCATCGGCTGAGCGAAACCCTGCCGGCGTGAAACTGTGTGGAACAGGCACCGTTTCCAGAGGCGCCTGTATGGGCGGCCACCATTGAGGAAAGCGGGCCGGGCGCGTCTAACGCTCACGTTACCAAGCAGAGCGGAGCCCGTGGTCGATGCCCGTCAACAGCCGCCTTCCCGGCTTCTATAAGCTCTCTCCCGGCGAGCGCCTCAGCGCCGTTGCGCAGGCCTCCGGGCTTCGGGAGGCAGACCTTTCAAGCCTCGTGTCGCCGGACCCGGACATGCTCGGCATCGCCGACCGGATGGTCGAGAACGTCGTGGGCACCCTGTCGATCCCGGTCGGCATCGCCGCGAACTTCACCATCGACGGCCGCGACTATCTCATCCCCATGGCGACCGAGGAGCCCTCGGTGGTCGCCGCGGCGAGCAACATGGCCTCTGTCGCCCGGCTTCACGGCGGCTTCCATACCTCCACCGACCTGCCGATCATGGTGTCGCAGGTCCAGGTGGTGGGCGTTGCCGACCCGCGCGCCGCGCGCCTGCGCCTGTATGAGGCCGAGGCCGAGCTGCTGGCTCTCGCCAACGAGCAGGACCCGCTGCTGGTGAAGCTGGGCGGCGGGGCGCGCGGCATCGAGGTCCGAATCGTCGAGGCCGCTGGTGCCACCTATGTGGTCCTGCACCTGCAGGTGGACGTGCGCGACGCGATGGGTGCCAACGCCGTCAACACCATGGCGGAAGCCCTTGCCCCGCGGGTTGCGGCGATTGCGGGCGGCCGCGTGCGGCTTCGCATCCTCACCAACAAGGCCGACCGGCGCCTTGCCCGCGTGCGCGCCGTGTTCGATCGCGACGCGCTTGGCGGCGCGGATGTGGTGACCGGCATCGTCGATGCCTACCGCTTCGCGGCCGCCGACCCCTACCGCGCGGCAACCCACAACAAGGGGATCATGAACGGTATCACCGCGGTGGTGCTGGCGACCGGCAACGACACCCGCGCGGTGGAGGCGGGCGCGCATTGCCATGCCGCGGCCGGCGGGCGCTACACGTCGCTCTCGCACTACGAGATCGACGGGCAGGGCCATCTCGTTGGCACGCTGGAGGTGCCGATGGCGGTGGGCCTTGTCGGCGGCGCGACGAAGACGCACCCGGCCGCCCGCGCCGCTGTCAGGCTACTCGGGGTCCAGTCGGCCCAGGACCTGGCGAAGGCGGTGGTTGCCGTCGGACTGGCACAGAATGTCGGCGCCCTGCGGGCCCTTGCCGCCGAGGGCATCCAGAAGGGGCACATGTCCCTCCACGCCCGCAACGTCGCGGCAGCGGCGGGCGCCGTCGGCAACGAGATCGAGGCGGTGGTGGAGCGCCTCAAGACGGACGGGCATGTGCGCCTCGACAAGGCGGAAGCCATCCTCGCCGAGCTCAGGGCGACCGGATCATAGCGCGGCGGCCGAACCGGCAGCGCTGGCAGCCTCCGGGCCCCCTTAGACGCGAAGGCACTGGCTGTCCGGCCGGGTCTCGCGTCCCGGCCCCTGGAACAGATGCCGCCCCGGAGCGGCGGCGAGAAGCTCGCGCGTATAGGGGTGGGACGGGTTGCCGAACACCGCGCCCGTCTCGCCCTGCTCGACCACCTCGCCATGTTTCATCACGACGATGCGGTCGGCGATTTCGGCGGCGACGCGCAGGTCGTGAGTGATGAACAGGATCGCGAGACTGAGCTCCTCGCGCAGGTCGGCGAGCAGGCGCAGGATCGTCGCCTGCACCGAGACGTCAAGCGCGGACACGGCCTCGTCGGCCACCAGCACCCGCGGCTTCAATGCCAGGGCGCGGGCAATGCAGATGCGCTGGCGTTGCCCGCCCGAGAACTCGTGGGGATAGCGATCGGCAGCGCCAGGCTTCAGGCCGACTCGCTCGAGAAGGTCGCGCGCTTCGGCCATCGCGTCGGAGCGCGACGCGCCATACGCCATCGGGCCGCGGGCGATAGCGTCGCCGACGCGCTGGCGCGGATCAAGGGCGGCGAAGGGGTCCTGGAAGACGATCTGCAGGTTGCGCCGCATCTGCCGCAAGGCTTCGCCGCGCAGCTTCAGAAGGTCGCCGCCATCGAAGTCGATCGTCCCGGCATCGGGTTCCACAAGGCGCATGATCATCCGCCCGAGGGTCGACTTGCCGGAACCGGATTCGCCCACCACGGCAACCGTCTCCCTGGCCGCCAGCGACAGCGCGACCTCCCTGACGGCCGCAACGACGCGGGGCGGACGGAACCAGCCCTGCCGGGTGGAGAAGGTCTTCGACAGACCGGTGGCGGCGAGGACCGGATCGTGACCCACCTGCCGCAACCGCGGTTCCGGTGGCCGGCTGCCCGGAACGGCGGCAATGAGGGTCCTGGTGTAGTCGTGCGCGGGATGCCTGAGCACCGAATCGACCGGCCCCTGTTCGACGATCCTGCCGTCGCGCATGACGACGACGCGGTCCGCCATGTCGGCAACGACGCCGAAATCGTGCGTGATGAGCAGGACGCCCATGCCGCACGAGGCCTGCAGGTCGCGGATCAGGGTGAGGATCTGCTTCTGGGTGGTGACGTCGAGCGCCGTCGTGGGTTCGTCGGCCAGGAGCAGCGCCGGATTGTTGGCCATGGCCATGGCGATCATGACGCGCTGGCGCTGGCCGCCGGAGAGCTGGAACGGGAAGCTGCGGACGATGGTCGCCGGATCGGGCAGCCCGACCGAGGAGACCAGTTCCTGCACGCGGGCATCCAGGGCCTCACGCACCGGCACGGGACGGGCATGGGTAGCGATCGCTTCCCCGATCTGGTCCCCGATGCGCGCAAGGGGATTGAGGGCCGACATCGGCTCCTGGAAGATCATCGCGATCTCGCCGCCGCGCAGCGTCCGGATAGACGCCTCGTCGAGCGAGGCGATGTCGCGCCCCCTGAACCGGAGGGAACCGGACGAGATCGCCACCCGGTCGGGCAGCAGCGAGAGCACGGCATGGGCCGTCATCGATTTGCCCGAGCCGGATTCGCCGACGAGGCAGACGATCTCGTTGGCGCCGACCGTGAACGACACGTCGTCCACCGCATGGGCACGGTCTGCCCCGCGGGGCAGGGCGATGGAGAGATTTTCGACCGCGAGCAGCGTCCCGGTCGTCATCAATGCCTCCCGGCGCGGGCATTGCGCGGATTGAGCGTGTCGTTGAGCCCTTCACCGACCAGATTGATGGCGAGGACGGTGAGCAGGATGGCAATGCCGGGGAAGACGCTCATCCACCAGGCCTGGCGGATGACGGTGCGCGCCGCGCCCACCATGAAGCCCCAGGACATGAGATTGGGGTCTCCGAGGCCCATGAATGACAGCGCGCTCTCGATAAGGATGGCGCTGGCGATGGTCAGCGAGCCGGTGACGATGATCGGCGAGACGGCATTGGGCAGGATATGCCGCAGCACGACCTGCAACGGTCGCTCGCCCTGGCAGGTCGCCGCCTGCACGAATTCGCGGCCGCGCAACCGAAGGAACTCCGCGCGCGTCAGGCGCGCCAGCGGCGGCCAGCTCACGGTCGCGATCGCGATGATGACGTTGACGAGCGAGGGGCCGAGGGTTGCCACCATCAGAATGGCCAGGATGAAGCCGGGAATGGTCTGGAACAGCTCCGTGAGCCGCATCAGGAGATCGTCGACCGCGCCGCCCCAGTAGCCGGCCATCGCCCCGACCAGCACACCGATACAGACCGCCGCCAGTGTCGAGGCGACGCCGATGGTCAGCGAGACCCGCGTGCCGTGGACGATGCCGGCCGCCACGTCGCGGCCAAGCGTGTCGGTGCCGAGCAGGAAGCCTTCCGAGAAGGGCGGTGCGAAGGGCCGCCCGATCATCTCCCACGGGTCTTCCGGGTAGAGCCACGGTGCGAGGACGGCGAGCGCGACGACGCAGACGAGGATGACCAGCCCCAGCATGCCGCTGGGATGACGGGAGAAGGCGCGAACGGTGTCCACAGCTACCCCCTCAGTTCGCGGCGCGCGTCGTGACGCGCGGATCGATCAGCCGGTAGATGGCATCGGTCAGAAGGTTGAGGACGATGACCAGCACCGACATGACAAGGAAAATACCCAGCAGGACCGGGTAGTCGCGCTGCGTCACGGCCTCGTAGGTGAGACGGCCGAGACCCGGCCAGGCGAAGACGGTCTCGATCACCACGGCCCCGCCGACGAGGGCGCTGGCCTGCATTCCGGCGATGGTGACGACCGGCAGAATGGCGTTGCGCAGGATGTGGCCGGCGATGATCCGGCCCTGCGGCAGGCCCTTGGCACGCGCCGTCTTGATGAAATCCTGATGGGCGACCTCGATCACCGAGGCCCGCATCAGGCGGGTGTAGATGGCAAGATAGATGGCGGCGAGCGACACGGCCGGCAGCACCAGATGCGCGCCGATATCGACCATGCGCGCGAGCGGGCCCATGGTCACGCCGATGGTCTGATAGCCAAAGGCCGGCAGCCAGTCGAGCTGCACGGAAAAGAGCAGCACCATCATCAGTCCAAGCCAGAAGACCGGCATGGCGTAGAGGATGAGCGAGACGACCGTCAGCAGCGTGTCGGACCATCTGCCCGCCCGCAATCCCGCCAGCGTGCCGAGCACGATGCCGGAGACAAGCGCCAGCAGGAACGCGGTGCCGGTGAGCAGAAGGGTCGCCGGCAGGCGCTCCAGGATCAGCCTGCTGACCGGCTGGCGCTGGCGATAGGAGAAGCCGAGGTCAAGCGTCACGACCCGCTTCAGGTGGGTGCCGAGTTGCACGACGAACGACTTGTCCAGCCCGTATTCCTGCCGGATCTGCGCCAGCATCCGCTCGTCGGCGGCACCGGTCTGACCGGCCATCACCTGGGCGGGATCGCCCGGTGCGGCCTTGACCAGCATGAAGGCAAAGGTGGCGATGACCAGGACCGCGACCACGAACTTCGCCGTCCAGCCCAGAATGGCGAGAGCCACCGCGATGACGCGGTGGCTCTGTCCGCCGAAGGCAGACGTCGTCATCCGAACTGAACCGCGCCGAAGGTCTCGTGAACGCCGATGCCGGACGTGATGACGTTCTTCAGCTTCTTGTCGTAGAAGGTCGGGTAGTCCTGCTCGATCAGCCAGACGACCGGAACGTCCTCGACGACCATCTTCTGAACCTGCGAGTACAGCTCCTGCCGCCTGGCATCGTCGGTCGCGACCGCGGCGGCCTCCCACAGCTTGTCGGCCTCCGGGTTGGAATAGCCCTGCGTGTTGGAGAACAGCACGCCCTTGCGGATGTTCGAGGTGACATAGGTGCGCGACACGCCGAGCGCCGGGTCGCCGAGCTGGTAGAGAAGATTGCTGGTCATCTCGTATTCCCAGTTCGACACCTTCTGGCCCCAACCGGCGACGTCTGTGCCCTCGAGCACCACTTCGATGCCGACGCGACCGAGCGACTGGCGCACGAACTCGGCGATCCGCTGCCAGATCTCGCCGAAGGGAACGACGAGGAACTTGATGGTCACGCGCCTGCCGCCGGCGCCGGCCCTCAGGCCCATGTCGTCGAGCAGCGCGCGCGCCTTCTCGAGCGAGTACTCGTATTTCTTGACGTCGCCGTCGTAGAAGCGGGTCTTTGACGAGATTGGGCCGGTCGCCTCCTTGCCGAGGCCGAAGAACAGCCGGTTCCGCATCGTCGTCTTGTCGAGGGCGTGGGCCACCGCCTGCCGGAAGCGCTTGTCGTTCATCGGGGCTATGCGGTTGTTCAGTTCGATCCACAGATGCGGCGCGAACAGCTCGTAGCCCTGGGTCGTCATCTCAAGATGCGGCAGGGCCTTGAGGCGCGGCACGTCGAAGAACTCGACGTCGGTCCATTGCGTGAGTTGAACCGTGCCCTTCTCGAGCGCAACCGAGCGGGAGGCCGCGTCGGGGATGACGCGGTAGATGATCTCGTCGAGATAGGGCTCACCCTGGCGGTAGTAGCCCTCGTGCCTGACCAGATGCACGTGGCTGCCGCGCACCCATTCCTTCAGCTTGAACGGGCCGGTGCCGATGGCGCGGGCATTGGCCGGATTGTTGCGGTAGTCGCTGCCGTCATAGATGTGCTTGGGCTGGATCGGCGTGGTGGTGCAGTCGAAGGACGACAGGAAGGGCGCGAAGGGCTCCTTCAGCGTGAACACCACGGTCAGCGGATCGGGCGCCTCGGCCTTCTCGACGCGCTGGAACGTGCCGCGGGCGCGCGGGTGCGTTTCCATCAGCATCTTGGTGCAGGTGAAGATCACGTCCTCGGCCGTGCACGGCTTGCCGTCATGGAAGGTGATGTTCGGGAACAGCTTGAACGTGTAGGTCCTGGCGTCCGGCGAAATGGTCCAGGACTGGGCGAGACCCGGCATCGGCTTCAGGTCGGTGCCGTAGCGCAACAGACCCTCGTAGATCTTGCCGCCGAGGGTCAGCGTCGGCTGCTGCTGGTTGATGGCCGTGACCAGCACCGGCGGCTCCGGCTGGATGATGGCGTTGAGGGTGCCACCGCGCGTCTGACCGACCGCGCGGGTGACGCCCCAGGCGATATCCGTTGCTCCGGCGACCCCGGCCGCAGTCAGGAGCCTTGAAAACTCGCGCCTGTTCATCACGAACATCCCCTCGTTGTTGACGCCCGCCGGCAGACGGACCTTCGGGCAGGGATGTTCACGCGCGTGCTGTCGACGCGCTGGTGCTGCAGGGCCGAGAACTGTCGCGAACGGGCCTTCCCGCATGGCCGTGGCAGACCATTGGCGATGGCCGACATGCCGCCGCGATCGAGGGTATGGGCTTCCTCCATGACCGCCTGGTCCGGTTCATGCTAGGCTTTCCCGGTCCGCGCCGGCGGGCTTTCCCGTCGCCCCGCGCGACGGCGACACGGTATCGAGACGGACGCCGACCATGGCCCAGACTGCCCCGCAGCCCGTCCAGCCGGACTTCCGGAGCGGTCGCCGCGAACCGCGCCATCCGCCGCTGCTGTGCTTCTCGGGGCATCAGGCGAGCGGCCGGCGGGCCGAGGCGCTGCAGAACGTTCAGCGCCCGGTCGTGGCCATGGCCGCCGAATTCGCCAATGGCGAGGTCGGCACCCGCCATTGCCACCGTCGCGGCCAGTTCCTTCATGGCCTGACCGGCATCATGACCGTCATCACGGACGACGGCAGCTGGGCGGTGGCCCCGCAGCACGCCCTGTGGATTCCGCCGGGCGTGATGCACCAGACCCGCTGCTGGGGCGCCGTCAGCCTGCGCACGATCTACATCGAGCCGGCAGCCGCCATCGGCCTGCCGGGCACCTGCCAGCTCATGGAGATTTCGCCGCTGCTGCGGGAACTGCTCAACGAGGCCGTGGCGCTGCCGACCGAGTACGAAACCGGCGGCCGGGACGGCGCCATCATCGACCTCATCCTCGCCGAGATCCGCCGAATGCCGGAACTGGTCCGCTCGGCCCCCATGCCGAAGGACCGGCGGCTTGCCCGCATCTGCGAGGCCATCCTGCGCGATCCGGGCAACAATCACGACCTTGACCACTGGGCACGCTACGGGGGCCTCGGCAGGCGCACCCTGACCCGGCTGTTCCGGCATGAGACCGGCATGAGCTTCGTCCAGTGGCGCCAGCAGGTCCGCCTGATGGAGGCCCTGTCCAGGCTGACCGCCGGCGAGGCCGTCACGCATGTGGCCCTCGACCTCGGCTATGACAGCCCGAGCGCCTTCAGCGCCATGTTCCGCCGCACCATGGGCCTGTCGCCGCGCGACTATCTTCGCTGGGGCGACCCGTGCGGCGGGGCCATGCACGACTGACGCCCGCGGGCCTTTGGCCGTTTCGCGACATTTCAAGTCCCGTCCGCGCGCGATGCGCCCTGCGGCACCGGCTAGAATTGGCCGGATGCACCGATGCCCGTGCCGACCACACGGACCAGGGAGGCGACATGAGCGACGGACCGCACGAGATCACCGGCACGGACACCCTGCGCCAGATCTATGACCAGCCGGCCGAGACGACACAGAAGAAGATCCTCACGCGCCTCGACGACCACTGCCGCCGCTTCATCGCGCTGTCGCCCTACCTGACCATCGCCAGCACCAGCACATCGGGCACCGACTGCTCGCCGCGCGGCGACGAGCCGGGCTTCGTCAAGGTGGTGGATGACCAGACGCTGCTCCTGCCCGACCGCCGCGGCAACAACCTTCTGGACACGCTGCAGAACGTGCTGGAGAGGCCGCAGGTCGGACTGCTCTTCCTCGTTCCCGGCCTCAACGAAACCCTCCGCATCAACGGCCGGGCCCGCATCGTCACCGATCCGGAGGTTCTGCAGTCCATGGCCATCAAGGGCAGGATCGTTCCGGGCTCCGCCATGCAGATCGCTGTTGAGCAGGTCTATTTCCACTGCGGGCGCTCGATCCTGCGGGCCGACCTGTGGAACCCCGACAAGAGGGTCGGCCGGGACGCATTTCCGCTTCTCGGCACGGTGCTGTCCGACCAGATTGCAGGCGTGGATGCGGAGGCGACCAACAAGCGGCTGGAAACCGCCTACACCACCAACCTCTACTGACCGGCGTGGCCGCCGCCATGTCCGTTCCGGCCGGCGATTGCAGCACGCGTAAGCCACTGCATGTCTGTCGGCTTCGCGGACGGCCGCCCGCAACCGTCAGCCATGTTTCTGGACCGGCATGTGGAGCAGGGAGGCGGCGGGCGCCAGTCCCTCGAACAGCGGCAGGGCCGCGCCGCCGAGCGCAGGCGTGTCGAGATCAATCTCGGCCTCGAAGATTGGCGTGTGGCGGCGACCAACAGACGCCTCGGACAGCCTGACCTTCAAGCGTTCGATGAGCGGACCGAGCAGGCGGCTCGGCATCGTGCCGCCGACCACGATGGCCTCCGGGTCGAGCAGATTGCCGATCGTCACGCAGGCTGTGGACAGGTGCCGCGCGGCCTCGTCGAGCCAGACGTCCAGATCGTCGACCCTCGCGGCAATGCCGGACGGATCGATGGCATGGGTGCCTTCTGGCAGGCCATCCAGAGCGTGCTGCGCAGCCGACAGGGAGACGTAGCGCTCAAGGCATCCGCGGTTGCCGCAGGCGCATTGCCGGCCGCCCGGATCGACCACGACATGGCCCAGTTCGCCGGCACGCCCGGCGCTGCCGCGATAGGGGTGGCCGGACAGGATCATGCCGCCGCCGACCCCGACCCCGATATAGATGTAGAAGAAATCCTTCAGCCGCCTGCCGATGCCGTAGAGCTGTTCGCCCACGGCCGCCGCAGTCGCATCATTCTCCACCAGAACCGGAACGCCGAGCGCGGCCGACAGTCGCCCGACCACGGGAACATGCTGCCAGGCAGGCATGGATGTCGGCCCGAAGGCGACCGGCTCGCCGTTCTCGAAGATCATCGGCATGACCACGCCCGCGCCCCAGATCCGGTCGCGGCCGGCCTTTTCGGCATCGGCGAGGCGGCCGGCTGTGGAGGCAATCAGGGTGAGGACGCTATCGGGGGGCTGGCCTTCGATACCGGTCTCCACCTGCCGGCGCACCCGGCCGGTAATGTCGGTCAGCACGACCATCAGGCGGCGATGATCGAGTGCAATGCCGAAGGTGAAGCCGCCATCCGGGTTGAGCGCGAGGTCGTGCGCCGGCGCGCCGCGACCGCCCTGCTGGCGCAGCCGTTCCTCGCGCAGCAGACCCTCGGCCGACAGGTCCTCGGCGATGTTGGAGATGGACTGGACGGACAGGCCGGTGTGGCGGGCGATGGCGGCGCGCGACAGCGGCCCGTGAAGCCTGATCGTCTCGAGCACCACCCTGCGATTGAAAAGCCGGGCATGGCCCGGATTGGTGCCCCCGGTTGCGGCCCTCACCATGTGTCGGACCCCTTGCATCGCCGGCAGACCGGTGATTTATTCAACTTGATTGAATAAATCCTTCGGCATCCCGAGGGAAGCGTTTTCGGTGAACTGGACATGGCTGGCACGACAGATCCTCTCAGAATCGGCTTCCTCGGCGCGGGCTTCATGGCGCAGTTCCATCTGCGCGCTTTGCTCGGCGTTCGCAACGTGACGGTCACCGCCGTCGTCTCTCCGACGGCGAAACGCCGGGAGGCTTTTGCCGCGGAGGCGACCAGCCAGGGGCTGGGCCCCTGCATCGCCTATGCCGACCTCAAGGCCATGCTTGCCGCACCGGATGTCGACGCCATCTGGATCGTCAGCCCCAATCACACCCGCCTCGACGCGATGCGCGAGATCCATGCGGCGCGCAAGGCGGGCACCACGTCCGTCTTCGCGGTGGCCTGCGAGAAGCCGCTGGCACGCACGGTGGCCGAGGCCCGCGAAATGCTCCGCCTCGTCGAGGATGCCGGTCTGCTTCACGGCTATCTGGAGAACCAGATCTTCTCGACCGCCGTTCAGCGCGGCCGCGACATCGTCTGGCGGCGCGCGGTGCCGAACTCGGGGCGACCCTATCTCGCCCGGGCAACCGAGGAGCATTCCGGCCCGCATGAGCCGTGGTTCTGGGACGGCGAGCGGCAGGGCGGCGGCGTGCTGTCCGACATGATGTGCCACTCCGTCGAGGTGGCACGCTTCCTCCTGACCAAGCCGGGAGAGGCGCGCGGCTCGCTCACCCTCGTCAGTGCCAATGCGACGGTCTCCACGCTCAAGTGGAAGCGCCCGGCCTATGCCGCTGCCCTCAGCGCCCGCACCCGTGGCGAGATCGACTATCTCGCCCGCCCGGCGGAGGACTTTGCCCGCGGCCTCATCACCCTGCGCGACCCTGACGGCAACGAGGCGATCATCGAGGCCACAACGTCATGGGCCTATGTCGGCCCGGGCCTGCGCATCACGCTGGAACTGCTCGGCCCCGAATATGCGATGGAGTTCAATTCGCTCTCGACCGGCCTCAAGGTGTTCCTGTCCCGCGAGGTAACGGGCAGCGCCGGCGAGGATCTGGTCGAGAAGCAAAACGCCGAGCAGGGCCTCATGCCCGTGCTGGACGACGAAGCCGGCATCTATGGCTATACGCTGGAGAACCGGCACTTCGTCGAGGCGTTCCGCGCCGGCCGCATGCCGGACGAGACCTTCGACGACGGTCTCGCGGTGGTCGAGATCCTGATGGCGCTCTACCGTTCCGCCGAACTCGGGCGCACCGTTACCTTCCCCGATCCCGAACTCGAGACCTATGTGCCGCCGGTCGCCCGGCCCCGCGCGTGACCTTCCACCCCATCCAGAGGAGGCAAGCATGACCGCACTGACGAGACGTTCCGCCCTCGGCGCCCTTGCCGCCGCGACGCTTGCCGCGCCGGCGCGCGGACAGGGCCAGACCACCCTGAAGATCGCCTATCCCGCCTGGGACACCACCGCGCAGCAGGCTGCCGTGACCGGCATCTTCGCCGAGTACGAGAAGCAGAACCCCAATGTGAAGATCGAGCTGATCTCGCTGCCCTTCCCGGTGCTGCGGCAGCGGCTCGTCGTCTCGGCGCGCGCGGGCGATCCGCCTGACGTTGCCTATGTCGACGGCCGCTGGGTGCCCGAGTTGGCGGCTCCCGGCCTGCTTTCGGAGATCACGACGCAGGCCGGCAGGCTCGATCGCGCGGACTGGTTCGAGGAGCCGTGGAAAGGCGCCACGGTCGGCGGCAAGATCTTCGCCGTTCCGGACCGCATCGATCCCTGGCTGGTCTATTACAACACCGACCTGTTCCAGAAGGCAGGCATATCGGCCTTCCCGAAGACCATGGACGAACTGGCCGTGGCGGCCAAGAAGATCACCGGCGGCGGCGTCTATGGCTGGGGCCTGATCGGCGCCAAGGATGCCAGCCTGATCAGCCGCTACATCAATTTCCTCTACGCCTTCCACGGCGATCTGCTGACGCGGGACGGGAAGCGGTCGGCCTTCGCCCAGCCGGAATCGGTTGCGGCCCTGCGCTTCTATACGGACCTGCTGGTGAAGCATAAGGCGGCGCAGCCCTCGGCCATGGCCAATGGCCTCAACGACGTGAACCAGCTGTTCATGACGGGTCGCGCCGGCATGATCATCGACGGACCCTGGCGGCAGGGATCGCTGCGCGAACAGGCGCCGAACCTGAAATGGTCGCTGGCACAGCTTCCGCCGGCCGCCGGCAAGCAGCCCCGGTTCCTGACCTCCTCCTGGTACTACACCCTGTTCAAGGGTGGACGGAACCAGGAAGCGGCCTTCCGGTTCGTCGAGTTCCTTCTGAAGCCGGAGAACATGGCGAAGAGCGTCGTCACGCTGCCGGGGCGCAAGTCGGCGGCACGCGACCCGCGCTTTGCAACCGACGCCTACAGGCCGTGGGTCGAGGCGATCCCGGCAGCCGTCCCCTTCACCGTGACCGACAAGTTCACCGAGATTGCGGATGCGGTCGGCGATGCGGTGCAGCAGGTGCTGGGCGGGCGGGCTGACGCCGACAAGGCGGCTGCGGACGCCTCGCGCAGGATCGACAGCCTGGTCGGCTGACGAACGGGGCACAGCCAGGGAAGACAGACGCATGACGAGCAATCCGGTGCGCGTGGCCATGCTGGGCACGGGCTTCATCGCGGAGTTCCGTGCCCAGGTCTATGCCCGCCTCCAGGGCGTCGAGGTCGTTGCCGTGCTCGGCCGCGATGTCGAGAAGACCCGGGCCTTCGCCACCCGCACCGGCATCGGGCATCCGGCAACGAGCTGGGACCAGCTGATGTCGGGTCCGGCCTTCGATGCCGTCGATCTCTGCCTGCCGAACAACAGGCATCTGGAATATGGCCTGCTGGCCGCCGAGGCCGGCAAGCACATCCTGTGCGAGAAGCCGCTCGGCATGACCGAGGCGGAGGGCCTGCAGATGCTGGCCGCTGCCGAAAAGGCCGGGATCATCCACGCCTATGGCGAGAACATGATCTACGCTCCGGACTTCCGCGAGATCCTCGATATCGTGGCGGCCGGAACCATCGGCAAGCCTCTCTGGATCCGCGGGCGCGAGGCGCATTTCGGTCCGCATTCGCCATGGTTCTGGAAGCGGGTGGAATCCGGCGGCGGCTCGCTCATGGACATGGGCTGTCACCTCATCGCCGTGTTCAACATGCTGCTCGGCGAGAACCCGACCGAGGTGCTCTGCCACGCCCCGACGCTGCATCACGACACCGACTGCGACGACATCTCGCTGGCGCTGCTCAAATATCCCGGCGGCACGCTCGGCCAGTGCGAGGCATCGTGGATCCAGCGCGGCGGCATGGAGGTGACGCTGGAGGTTTCCGGGTCCGAGGGGATGGTGAGCTACGATCGCTCGGGCCTCTCCCAGCCGATCAAGGTGTTCGCCCGCAACCAGGTCCAACGCTACTTTTCCGAGAAGGTCGAACACGATCGCGGCTGGCTATTCCCGACCGTCGATGAATACTGGCGCTACGGCTATTACGACCAGATCCGGCACTTCGTGGAGTGCATCGCAAAGGGCACGAAGCCGAAGGTGACCTTTGCCGAGGGCGTGGTGGTCAACCGCATCATGGACGCGGCCTATGCCTCCGCGCAGTCAGGAACCTGGCAGGCTATCAAAGGCTGAGATCGTGGCTCCTCGATACGCCACCCTTCGTATCATGGCCGGACCCGAACGGCGCGGGCGCGCGCGCTGGGAACATCGGACCTGCCACGTCCCGGGAGGCATCGGTCCCCGATGACCGCGGGCCCGACCCTGCGTGGCTATCTGTTCGCGACGCCGCTCATCATCGTGCTCGCGGCGGCGGTGATCCTGCCGGCTGCCTACAATGCCGGCCTCGCCTTCTTCCAGTACGAGGCCACGCGCAACACCTGGCGCTTCATCGGCCTGCGGAACTTCGAGAACCTGTTCGCGCAGGATGGCTTCTGGAATGCCGTCTCGGTGACGCTGATCTGGGTCGTCGGCAATGTCGCGATGCAACTGGCGCTGGGAATGGCCGTGGCTCTCGCGCTCAACGCGGTGACCCGGATGCGCGCCTTCTACAGCGCCGTCGTGATGGTGCCGTGGGTGTCGTCCTTCGTCATCGTCGCCGTCGTGTTCCTGTGGCTCTACCATCCCGACCTCGGCGTGCTGAACGACATGCTGATGCGCCTCGGCCTGATTGACGGGCCGATCGCATGGCTCGCCTCGCCGGGCCTCGCGCAGTTCTCGCTGATGCTCGCCAATACCTGGAAGTTCTTCCCGCTGGTGGCCATCACCCTGTTCACGGGCCTGCAGGCGATCCCGCGCGAGCTCGTGGAGGCCTCCACCATCGACGGCGCCAGCCGCGCCGAGACGCTGCGCTATGTCATCATCCCGCTGATGGCCCCGTCGATCGCGACTGCCGTCCTGCTGTCGGCAATCTGGGCCTTCAATGCCTTCACGCTCTCCATCATCATGACGGGCGGCGGCCCGCTGAGGGCCACCGAGGTCATGGGCCTCTACATCTACAAGGTGGCCTTCGATTCCTTCGATTTCGGCATGGCGGCGGCCGCCTCGCTGGTGCTCTTCGTGACCATCCTGATCGTCACGGTGGCCTATCTGAAAGTCGCCGATCCCGCGCGCGGGGCGAGGGACTGATGGAACGCTCCGGCCGCCTCGTCCAGCTCGCTGCCCATCTGGTGCTGGCCGCCACGACCGTCTTCGTGCTGTTTCCCTATGCCTGGATGGTGGTGACGAGCATCAAGCCGATCGCCGAGGTCGTCGCCTGGCCCATCCGCTGGTTGCCGCGCACCGTGACCCTGGAGAACTATGCCGCCATCCTGAGCGATGCGCGGTTCCTGCGCTCCCTTCTCAACAGCGCGGTGGTGTCGATCGCCGTGACGGCGATCAGCCTCGCCCTGTCGGTGCCAGCCGCCTACGGACTGACGCGGCTCGTGCGACGCGGCGGGCGCGGCATGCTGGTCGGCATCCTCGCCTCGCAGTTCTTCCCGCCCATGGTGTTCTTCGTCCCGTTCTACATCATCCTCCAGATGACGGGGCTGCTGAACACCCTTCCGGGGCTGATCTTCGCCTATCTGTCGGTGACGCTGCCGATCTGTACGTGGATGGTCGCAACCGCGCTGCGCGACATTCCGGTCGAGATCGAGGAGGCCGCCCGGATCGATGGCTGCGGCGATCTCACCATCATCCGAACCATCATCGTGCCCATCGCCATGCCCGGCATCGTGACCGCCGGCATCTTCGCCTTCGTCCTGTCGTGGCAGGAATATATCTTCGCCCTGCTCTACACGACATCGGAGCGCGCCCAGACCGCGCCGGTCCTGATGTTCTACCTGCTCGGCCAGCACCAGATCGACTATGCGCGCCTGATGGCGGCGGCCGTGCTCCTTTCCATCCCCATCGCCGTTCCCTTCGCGATCATCCAGCGGTTCTACCGCTCAGGCATGACCGAGGGCGGCATCAAGGGCTGAGCCATGCCGATCCCCGCCTTCATCCGCGAACAGCCCGAGGCTCTCGACCGCTGCCTTGCCGCGACGCGTGGCTTTGCAGCCTCCTGGACGCCGGATGCCTTCCACGGCATCGCGCTTGTCGGATCGGGCTCCTCGTTCAACGCGCTGATCGCCTGCCGCCCGCGCTTCGTGGCTGCGCGGCGCGGACCGGTACTCGTCCATGACCCGGAGGACTTCATCGCCGAGCTCGCCGACCTGCGGGACCGGCCGCTGGTGATCGTGCTCTCGCAGAGCGGCGCCAGCGCCACGTCGGTGGCCGCGGCGCAGGCTGCGGTGCAGGCCGGACTGACCACACTCGCCATCACCGCCTCTCCCGAAGCGCCGCTCGGGCGTAGCGGCGCGGCCATCATGCCGTTGCCGGTGGGGGCAGAACCCGTCGGTCCGAAGACCAAGGGCTTCACGGGATCGCTGGTCGTGCTGTCGGTGATGGCCGAGGCGCTGGGCGCGCCGGCCCTGCGCCTTCCCTCCGGCGCAGACTTCGCACCATTGGTCGAGCCTGCCCTGCAATGGGCTGATGATCTCGTGCCGGGCCTTGCCGACGTCGACCAGATCGTCATTGCCGGCCGCCGCGCCGGCTATGGCATCGCCCTGGAGGCGTCCCTGAAGATCGCCGAAATGGCGGGTATTCCGTCCGCTGCCTATCCGACCGAGGAACTGCTCCACGGCCGGCTTCATGGGCTGACCGGACGCTCGGCGACCTTCATCATCGCCGGGACCGACACCGAGGCTGAAGAGGCCCGGCGCGTCGAGACGGTCATGGCCCGTCGTGGCTGCAGGGTGATCGCGGTCGGACCCGCCAGCATGCGCGGGAATGTCTCCGGTGGCTGGCCCGTCCCCGGCCTCGTCCTGCCCTTCCAGTGGCTGGCCGTTCGCCTCGCCGAAGCCCGCGGACTGCAACCCGAGACCATGCGCCACGGCGGCCTGTCGGCCGAACTCGCCATCAAGATGGATGCGCGGCCATGAACGCGACGGGAGGCGGGGCAACGGCGGATCTGGCAGCCGGAATCGATGTCGGCGGCACGACGATCAAACTGGGTCTGGTGACCCGCGAGGGCGAGGTCGTCGAACGCCGGGCGATCGCCTATGCCGCCATGACCAGCTTCGAGCAGATCGCCGATACGCTCGCACGGGAAATCGGGTCGATGCAGGCTGTAGGGCGGCTGCCGGTCTCATCCATCGGGCTGGCCGCGCCCGGCCATGCACGGCCGGGCGACGGCCTGATGGTTGACGGCACCGGCAATGTCCCCCTCATGCGCGAACGCTCGCTGGCCCAGGCGCTGAGGCAGCGCACGGGCCTGCCGGTCGCGACCCTCAATGACGGCAGCGCGGCCACCGTGGGCGAACTCCGGTTCGGCTCGGGCCGAGGCCTGCGGCGCTTCTGCGTGCTGACGCTGGGAACGGGTGTCGGCGGCGGCATCGCCATCGATGGCCGCCTGGTGTCGGGCGACGACGGCGTGCCTCCGGAACTGGGCGCGATCGTTCTCGACGATGTCGCGCATGGCCCCCGGACCCTCGAGGATTTCGCTTCCGCCGGGGCCTTCACCAAGGTCTATGAGATCGCCGGCGGTGCGGCGGGATCGACGCCGATGGACATCTGCCGCCGGATGGCGGACGGCGACGCCGTCGCGGGCGCCGTCGTGGATGGCATCAGCCGCCGGATCGCCCAGGCTCTGGGCAGTCTCATCAATGCACTCAACCTGCAGGCCTGCATCCTGTGCGGGGGCGTTGCGCAGGCGGGCGACCTGCTGACCGACCGGGTGACGGCGCATCTCGGCGACTTCACCTGGCCGTTCCTGCTGTCGCGCAGCCGGGTTCTGACGGGCCGCACGGGCGATGCCGCCGGCATTCTCGGTGCCGCTCAATGGTCCCGCGGGCCGATCTCCGCTGGCGTCGATGTGCCCGGTCGCAGCCCCTGAGGGCTCTGTCGTCCAGAATCCGGACGATCCGTCGCCAGCGCCACCCCGGAGCCGGCATGGCCCGCCAAAAATGAGGGAGCCGGACTGGCCGGCTCCCCTTCCTCATCCGCGTCACCGCGGACCGCGATCCGTTCAGGCTGGCCCGGATCACGCCCTCAAGGCCGCGCCTCATCGAGCCTCCTTAGCGGCGAACCAGCGGGCACTGGCTCTCGGCGACGGGCACGAAGGCCTGCTCGCCGGGAATGCGCGAGACGATCTTCAAGAGGTCCTCGGGGCCGCTCATTTCGCCGGGTGCCTTGGCCTCCGCGTAGATCAGGTCGCGCATCAGGCGGCCGTCGGCGCGGATGCGTGCGCCGCGGGTGAAGAAGTCCTCCACCGGCATCTCGCGCATTTTCGCCAGGACCGCCGCGGTCTCGATCGTGCCGGCTGCCTGGACCGCGCGCAGGTAGTGCCGCACGGCGCTGTAGACATTGGCCTGGGGGTCGGTCGGCAGATTGCCGGTTTCGCGCTTGAACCGGTCGGCGAAGGCGCGCGTCTCGGCATTCTCGCCCCAGTAGTAGGAGAGCACGACCGGCATGCCCTGCGTGGCCTGGCTGCCGACCGCCGTGATGTCCACCGTCGTCATCGAGAAGGGAACGTAGCGCTGGCCGGCTGCGCGCAGGCCGAACTCATCGGCCTGCTTGACCGAGTTGATCATGTCGGAGCCACCACCGATGAAGCCGATATTCTTGGCGCCGGACGCCTGCGCCCTGAGCAGGAACGAGGAGAAGTCCGGTGTGCCGAGGGGGAAGCGGACCGCACCGAGCACCTGACCGCCGGCGGCCTGGATCATCCGGGTGGCGTCGGCCTCGATGCTGTGTCCCGCCGCATAGTCGACGGTCAGGAAGTACCAGCTGTTGCCCTGCGCGCCGGCTGCGCCGCGCACGGTGAGATTGGACACGGCATAGCCGTCATTGGCCCACTGCATGCCATGGGTGGAGCACTGGGCGCCGCCGATGAGCGAACTGGAAGCCATCGAGACGAAGAGCAGGCGGTCCTTGTCCTGGGCGACCCGCTGGATGGCCAGTGCGACGCCGGACGAGTAGATGTCGAAGATCGCGCGGACGCCCTGCACGTCGTACCACTCGCGGGCGAGGGCAGACCCGAGGTCGGGCTTGTGCTGGTGATCGGCCGAGAGCACCTCGACCGGCCGGCCGAGAACCGTTCCGCCGAGATCCTGCACCGCCATGCGGGCGGCGGCCACCGAGCCCGGCCCGGTGATGGCCGAATAGGGCCCGCCCTGATCGTTGAGCACGCCGATGCGGATGGGGCCTGCGGCCTGCGCGCTGGCCTTGTCCGGGGAAGCAAGGGCCAGCGACAGCGTCGCGAAGGCAGCCAGACCGCAAAGCGCGGCGCGTCGCCAGGATATCAGTGTCATGATTCAATCTCCCTGCCGGCGGCGCCGGCTGTTCGGTGCTTGTTGTCCGGCGGATCACCGGCCTGCATTGGCGGCTCACAGGAGCGCGCGAAGCTGTTCCTTCTTGACCTTGCCGGTCTCGGTCATCGGCAAGCTGTCGACGAAGCGGATCTCGGGCTGCTTGTAGGTGGACATCATCCGGCCGCACCATTGGCGGAACGCGTCCTGGCCGGCCGCATCGCGCTGGGATTCCGGCAGCCAGACGAAGGCGACCGGAACCTCGCCCCTGGCTTCGTCGGGGCGGCCGATGACCCCCGAGCCGAGCAGGCCGGGATACTGGCCAAGGATCGCCTCGAGCTCGCCGGGAAAGACGCTCATGCCATTGACCTTGAGCATCTCCTTGCGGCGGCCGAGGAAGTGCAGGATGCCGTCCGTGTCGTAGACGCCGATGTCGCCAGTGTGGAACCAGCCGTTGCGGAACACCTCGGCATTGGCCTCGGGACGGTTCCAGTAGCCCTTGAACAGCGATGGCGAGCGGATGCAGATCTCGCCCTCCTCGCCGAGCGCCTTCAGGGCGCCCGTGTCGAAGTCGCAGATCTTGAACTCGGTGCCCGGCACCGGAAACCCGACGAAGACCGGCTGCGCGTTAAGGTCGAAATCATCGGCATCCAGGCCATAGTTCATCGTGTCGCAGGTGTGGGTTTCGGTCATGCCCCATGCGACCTCGCGGATGGTCGAGCCGGTGACCTCGCGCCAGCGTCGACGCAGGTCCGGGTTGAGCTTCTTGACGAAGGACACGCCGCCGGTGCGCTCGAGGCTGGTCAGGTCGTAGCTGGACCGGTCGGGATGGTCGAGAATGTCGACGGCTCCATCGACCAGGAAGCTGGCGTGGGTCACCCTGTAGCGGTCGATCGCGGCCATTGAGGCCACGGGATCCCAGCGGTTGAGCAGCACGACGGTGCAGCCCGCGAAAACGGGGAAGATGACACCGAAGACTTCGCCAGCGACCCAGAACACCGGCAGGTAGCAGAGATAGGTGGAATCCTTCGAGGTGCCGAGCGAGAAGGGCACCGTGGTCGCGGCGGTGTAGACCATGTCGCGCTGGGTATGAATGCAGCCCTTGGGCATGCCGGTGGTGCCGCCGGTATAGTTCAGCGCCGCGATGTCGTCGGGCAGGACCGGCACAGGCGGCACGAAGCGGTCGTCGGACAATCCGTGCAGCGCCGGCAGCATGTCGATGGCGCCATAGGGAACGTGCTTCGGTGCCGCAAGCGAGGCCGGCGCGGGGATCTCCGCAGCCGCGGGCGCCATCTCGGCGAGCGAGGTGACGATGACATGCTGGACCCGCGTATCGCCCCGCACCTCGGCCACTGTGTCGTACAGCTGGTCGAGGGAGACGATGACCGTCGCGCCCGTGTCGTTCAGTTCGTAGAGCAGTTCGGGTGCCTTGAACATCGGATTGCACGGCACGTGCACCGCCCCGAGCTTCAGGATCCCGTAGAAGGCGATGAGGAACTGCGGGCAATTGGACATGAAGACGGCGACGCGGTCGCCCTTGGCGATGCCGAGCGTGACCAGCAGCGCCGCGAAGCCGTCGCTGAGGCGATCGAGATCGCGGTAGGTCGTCACCGCCCCGTAGAAATTGACGGCCGCCTTCTCGGGCTGCACCTCTGCCCAATGGCGCAGGTGGTCGGTCAGCAGGACGTCGCCCAGCGGATATTGCGGCGCGCGCGGCAGCTCCTTCGGCCAGAGCCGATCCTGCACGGAGGACACCATGGCGAGATAGTCCGCTTCCTCCACACGTTCCTCCAATCGGTTGTCGTTGGAGGCAGGCTGACTCCCGGCGGCGCAAAAATCAATAGAGCAATTGATTTTCTGCCTTGCGTCGGCATCCGCCTGTCGGGGGATGCGGCGTCAAACCGCGCGGTTGCTGGCCGGGCGCCGGCGCGGCGGCGCCTCCTGGGTCGCCCTGGTGACAAGGAGACCGTTGAAGAGGATCTCGATCAGGGTGTCGGAGAACGACCGCACGGCCTCGGCCTCGCCGAGGTCGACGCTGTACATGTCCTTGACGATGGCGTGCAGGGCGAAGCTCAGCGAGGCGGCCGACGTCACGGCATTGGTCACGTCGTGGATCGGTGCGCGTCGGATGACGCCTGCATCCATGGCCTCGCGGACGGCATCGTCAAAGACGCCGAAGCCGGCGGCGAGGAAGTTCTCCACCAGCCATTGCAGACGCGGGCTGCGCGTCGTCGCCTCATAGACCACGATGCGCACATGGTCGGGGCTTGCGGCATTGGCCTCGATGAGCCTGCGGGTCAGGACCTTGAGCTTGTCGAGTGGCGAGAGGCCGGCAAGATCGCGTGCCGTGACCCGGAAGAGCCGCCCGCGTTGACGCATCAGCCGGCGCATCGCCTCTTCCCAGAGCTTCGTCTTGGTGCCGAAATGATAGTGGACCATCGACTGGGTCAGGCCAGCTGCCTCGGCGATCTGGCCGGTCGTCACCGTGTCGAAGCCGTAGCGGGCGAACAGCACGATGCTGGCATCGAGCAACTGGTCGCGAGTCTGGTCCGGCCGGTCGCGTTCTGAATTGCGCGGCCGCCCCGGAGCGCGCTTGGAAGCCTCGCCTGGCACGGCGGATAGCGCCTTGTCCCGGTCCTGGGCCGGGCTTCTCGCGCGCCGCGCCCGCTCCGGTGCCGGCTGGCCTGCAGCTGTTTTTCGGACCATGCTGTGGATTGTGCCCGCGGTTGTTCGTTGGCTCCATGCTATCAGCCGGACGGACGAGCACAATAATTATTCGGTCTATTGATTTCGGGCTGCTGCGGCTTAGCATGGATCGGACGAGCCCGGCTGGCCGAAGCCGGGATGCGCAGACCCTTCAATGGCGCAGCGGAGGAGACCATGGCAGCCAGTGACATGCCTGGCCGGGAGACCTGCGTCCTGCGCGATCTGCTCGACCGCCACGCGGAGGCGACACCCGACAAGCCCTTCGTCGTTCTGCCCGACGGCCGCAGCATCGGCTATGGCCCAATGCGCGACGAGGTCAGGACCATTGCCCGCGGCCTCCAGGATCTCGGTGTCGCGCAGGGCGAGCACGTTCTCGTCTGGCTTCCGAACGGCGTCGAGGGGCTGAAGGTCTGGTTCGCCATCAACTATGCCGGCGCGGTCTATGTGCCGATCAACACGGCCTATCGCGGCGGCATCCTCGAGCATGTGATCCGAAATTCCGGAGCGCGGCTGATGATCGGCCATGCCGGGCTTCTCGACCGGCTCGGCCATGTCGATACGGCCGCACTCGAACGGGTCGTGGTCCTGGGCGGAACGGCAGGCGATGTGCCTGGCCTGGAGATCCTGCCACCAGACAGCTTGCGCGGAGACCACGAGGTCCTGCCGCTCGCCCGCCCGGTCGAGCCCTGGGACACCCAGAGCATCATCTACACGTCCGGGACCACGGGTCCCTCGAAGGGGGTGCTCTCCTCGTATGCCCATCTCCATGCCATGGCGACGTCGCTGGCCGCGGACGGCGAGGGCGTGCCGTTCGCCGGCGCCGACGACCGCTTCATGGTCAACCTGCCGATGTTCCATGTGGGGGGAACAGCGCCGACCTATGCGATGCTGGCTGCGGGGGGATCGATCGCGCTGCTCGATGCCTTCGATACCCGAACGTTCTGGAGCACCGTCGCCTCAACCGGAACGACTGTCGTGATCCTGCTCGGCGTCATGGCCTCCTTCCTGATGAAGGAGCCGGAAAAGCCGGGCGAGCGCGACACGCCGTTGCGGAACGTCATCATCATTCCGCTGAGCCCCGAGGGCGTCGCCTTCCGGGACCGCTTCGGCGTCACGACGCGCACCCTGTTCAACATGAGCGAAGTCTCGTGCCCGCTGGTGGCCGAGCCCAACCCGACCATCGCGGCCACATGCGGAAAACCGCGTCGCGGGGTGCAGCTCCGGCTGGTGGACATGCACGACCGCGAGGTTCCGCGCGGCGAGATCGGGGAACTGGTGATCCGCACCGATGCGCCCTGGGCGCTGAATCATGGCTACAACGCCAATCCGGAGGCGACCGCCGCCGCCTGGCGCAACGGCTGGTTCCACACCGGCGACGCCTTCCGGATCGATCAGAACGGCAACTACTTCTTCGTCGACCGGTTCAAGGACGCCATCCGCCGGCGCGGCGAGAATGTCTCGTCCTTCGAGGTGGAGCTTGAGGTCTGCGCCCATGCGTCCGTTCGCGAGGCCGCGGCCGTGGCGGTGCCAAGCCCCCACGGCGAGGACGATATCCTGGTTGCCGTGTCGCTGGCCGAGGGCCGCAGTCTCGATCCCGCCGACCTGCTCGCCTTCCTGACGCCGCGCATGGCCCATTTCATGGTGCCACGCTACGTGCGCATCATCGCCGACCTTCCGAAGACACCGACCAACAAGGTCGAGAAATATCTCATTCGCAAGGACGGCATCACAGCCGATACGTGGGACCGTGAAGCGGCAGGCATCTCCGTCAAGCGCGAGAAGCTCGAAGGCTGATCGCGGCGCCATCTCCTCAAGCCATCGAAGGCAGCATGTTCCATAAAGTTCTGATTGCGAACCGTGGCGAGGTGTCGGTCCGGGTTCTGCGTGCGCTCGGCGACCTGGGCATTGCAGGCGTCGCCGTGTTCACGCCAGATGACCGGGCCTCGCTGCATGTGGCGCGCGCCGACGAGGCCGTGGAACTGCCAGGCAGCGGCGCGGCGGGCTATCTCGACATTGCGGCCGTGGTGGATGCCGCCGTGAGGACAGGCTGCGACGCAGTGCATCCCGGCTACGGATTTCTGTCCGAGAACGCCGACTTTGCGCGCGCGGTCGCTGCGGCCGGGCTCGTCTTCATCGGTCCGGCACCGGAGACGCTGGCCCTGTTCGGCGACAAGGCGGCAGCACGGCGGCTGGCGGCGGAGGCCGGCCTGCCGCTTGCGGCCGGCACGGCGGGCGCCATCAGCCTCGATGAGGCGCAGGCCTTCATGCTGGGCCAGGGCGGCCGGCCGATCATGGTCAAGGCACTGGCAGGCGGTGGCGGTCGCGGCATGCGGGTTGTGAACCGGGCCGAGGATCTTGCAGATGCCTGGCGCAGCGCCGGCGCGGAAGCGAAGGCGGCCTTCGGCTCGGATGCCCTCTATGTGGAGGAACTGATCCGGCCTGCGCGCCATGTCGAGGTGCAGATTCTCGGCGATGCCAGCGGCCGCGTCACGCATCTGTTCGAGCGCGAGTGCAGCCTCCAGCGGCGGCACCAGAAGCTGGTCGAGATCGCGCCCGCCCCGAACCTGTCGCCGGCTCTGCGGAAGGAGATGATCGCGGCTGCGATCGCGCTGGGCCGCGCCGCCGGCGTCCGCACGCTGACGACGGTGGAGTTCCTGGTCGACGATGCAGCCGGGCGCTTCGTCTTCATGGAAGCCAATCCACGCCTGCAGGTCGAGCATACGGTGACCGAGGCTGTCACCGGGGTCGATCTGGTCGCCACCCAGATTCGCCTCGCCGCCGGTGAGACGCTGGCGGACCTTGCGCTCGGCGAGGAGCCCGCCATGCCGTCGGCCATGGCCGTGCAGGTCCGGGTCAACATGGAGCGCATGGCCCCGGACGGACAGGCGGTGCCGACCGGCGGAACGCTTGTCGCCTTCGACCCGCCGGGTGGCGCGGGCATCCGGGTCGATACGTTCGGCTATGCGGGCTACCGGACGTCGACGGCGTTCGATTCCCTGCTCGCCAAGGTCATTGCAACGGCCCCCTCGGGGCTCTGGCCCGATGCGGCCGGCCGCGCCTTCCGGGCCCTCTCGGAGTTCCGCATCGACGGGGTCGAGACCAACATCGCGGTCCTGCAGGCGCTGCTGACGGATGGTCAGGTTCTCGCAGGCGCCTTCGATACCGCCTTCGTCGAACGCAACGGGCCATCCCTGGCCGCGGCTCCGCGCGTGAGCCGCACCGTTGCAGCGGGCCAGCCTGCCGAGAGCATGAGGCAGACGCGGACGGAGGGCCCGCCCGGAACCGACCCGGTCGAAGCGCCGATGAGCGGGCGCATCGTCTCGGTCGATGTCGCCGAGGGCGAGGCGGTCGCAGCAGGCCGGCAGGTCGCAGTCATCGAGGCGATGAAGATGGAGCATGTGGTGACGAGCGACGTTACCGGCTTCGTTCGCCTCCTGCCGTTCCGGCCCGGCGACCAGGTCGATGCCGGCGAGGCCCTGGCCTTTCTCGAGCCCGGCGACGTCGCGGTCGCGCAGGACGGCGATGCCGACGACGCGGGACCGGCCGTCATTCGCGCCGACCTCGCCGAGGTGCGCGACCTTCACGATGCGCTGATGGATCACCGTCGCCCGAAGGCGGTTGCGCGGCGCCGCAAGACCGGACAGCGGACGGCCCGCGAGAATATCGAGCACCTGTGCGATGCCGGCACCTTCATGGAGTATGGCGCGCTGGCGCTCGCGGCCCAGCGCCGGCGGCGCTCGCTGGACGAGCTCAGGGACATGAGCCCGGCCGACGGGCTGATCTGCGGCATCGGCGCGGTGAACGGCGACCGGTTCGGCGACGAGCAGTCGCGGTGCATGGTCATGTCCTACGACTATACGGTCTTCGCCGGCACCCAGGGCTTCATGAACCACAAGAAGATGGATCGCATGCTGCGCCTCGCCGGCGAGCAGCAGCTGCCGCTTGTGGTCTTTGCCGAAGGCGGCGGCGGGCGTCCGGGCGAGACCGACTATATGGGCGTTGCCGGTCTCGACGTGCCGACGTTCCGGATGCTCGCCGGCCACAGCGGCTTGGCGCCAACGGTGGCGATTGTCTCCGGCCGATGCTTTGCCGGCAATGCAGCAGTCGCTGGCTGCTGCGACGTCATCATCGCCACGGAGAATGCCAATCTCGGCATGGGCGGCCCGGCCATGATCGAGGGCGGCGGCCTCGGCGTGTTCACGCCCGAGGAAGTCGGCCCGATGGCGGTTCAGGTGCCGAACGGCGTGGTCGATATCCTGGTTGCCGACGAGGCGGCAGCGGTGGCGACGGCCAAGCAGTATCTGTCCTACTTCCAGGGGCCGGTCGAGGCCTGGGACTGCGCCGACCAGGAGCGCCTCAGAACGGCGATCCCCGAGAACCGGCTGCGGGCCTACGATGTGCGCGCGGTCATCGACCTGATCGCCGACACGGGATCGGTTCTGGAACTGCGCCCGAACCACGGCATCGGCATCCTCACGGCCCTTGTCCGGATCGAAGGCCGGCCGCTCGGCCTGATCGCCAACAACCCCCGGCATCTCGGCGGCGCCATCGACGCCGAGGGTGCGGAGAAGGCCGCCCGCTTCATGGAGCTCTGCGAGGGCCACGGCCTTCCGATCCTGAACCTCTGTGACACGCCGGGATTCATGGTCGGCCCGCCAGCCGAGTCGACCGCGCTGGTTCGGCGCGTGTCGCGCATGTTCCTCTCCGGGGCCGCGCTGACCGTTCCGGTGATGACCATCGTGCTCCGGAAGGGCTACGGGCTTGGGGCGCAGGCCATGGCGGCAGGCAGTTTCCAGGCGCCGGTCTTCATCGTCTCCTGGCCGACAGGCGAGTTCGGCGGCATGGGCCTCGAGGGCGCCGTACGCCTCGCCTACCGCAACGAACTCGCCGCCATTTCCGATCCGGCCGAGCGCGAGGCGACCTATCAGCGCCAT
Organism: Phreatobacter sp.; assembly: GCF_051860605.1. Taxonomy (GTDB): domain Bacteria; phylum Pseudomonadota; class Alphaproteobacteria; order Rhizobiales; family Phreatobacteraceae; genus Phreatobacter. The sequence goes on from NZ_JBHYDR010000001.1 coordinate 179,510, forward strand.
GTGGCCGAGCTCTACGAACGCGGGAAAGCGGTCAACATGGCAGCCTTCCTCGAGATCGACGGCGTCATCGACCCGAAGGACTCGCGCAGCTGGATCATGCGGGCGCTTCGCACGGCGGCCCGCCTGCCCCGCGGGGAGGGCAAGCGGCGCCCGTTCATCCCGCCCCGATAGGCGATCGCCCGAACCGCATCGGCGAACGGACGGTTACCTGTTGTACAGGCATGGCTCACCCGAGCCTGCGGATGCCCTGCCGTCGCGCGCGAATCCAGACCGCGAGATCCATCAGGATCCTCGCCAGGGCGATGGCAACCAGCAGGCAGACCATCGCTTTCGAGATGGGCCCCATCGTTCCTTCGATCAGCAGCGCGTGGACGATGCTGCCGACCACGATCACGACAGCCAACATCGTATGGCCGATCCGCCAGACGGCCGGGCCGAGCCGCAGGGGCTTGCGAAGCAGCGCCAGCAGGGCCGCCGCAAAGACGGCCCACATGGCAACGACGCCCCAGGACGAGAACGGTGTGGGCGAATCGAAAAGCAGCGCATCGATGACGTCGGGAGCGCTCGTCACCCAGAGGCCGGCGACGTGGGCGATGACCAGCGCGACCAGAGACACGCCGAGCCATCGATGCACGCGCCGCGCCGTCCGGGCATGCAGGCCGGGCAGGTATCCGCCGGCCAGCAACGGCTGAAGCAGCAGCAGCGCCATGGCTGCGATGCCCGCAAATCCGGCAGCGATATAGACCGGGTCCCGCCATGCGAGCAGCGGACTTGCCGCGGCGATCGCCAGCGGCCCCACGATGGCGACCGCCAGGAGAGCCCAGATCAGAACGGCACGGATGGACGGCACAAGGCTCAGGCGGGCTGCAACACGAAATGGGCCGCGAGGCTGGTGTCGCGCGAACTGGACATGACGGGGCGCAGGAATACGGTTCTGAAGCCCGCACCCTCGTAGGCGAGATGGCCGTGCGGCTGGCCGAACGCCGGAACGATCTGCGGCATTTCCAGCCGGAAGCTGCCATCCGGGCCGGTCAGGGTTGCCCCATGGCTGTGGCGGTCGGACTCCCGACCCTCCGTCGTGTGCGCCCAGATCTGAATGCGGATGCCTGAAAGCGGAGCACCGTCGCCTGCGCGGCGCACGGTGCCGGTCATCCAGAACCCGCCGCCGCCGATGCGGCTGACGACCGGCGCACCGGGGATGTAATTGTTGGCCCCGCCCCGCATGGTTGGCGTGGGTGCAAGGCCCTGCGCCGCGGCCGGGACCAGAATGCCCGACGACCCGGTCATGAACGCCGCGCCCGTGATCGCCGTGCCGGCAAGGAAGCCGCGGCGGGTTGATCGGTCAATCGTCAACACAGTCTCTCCTGCCCGTTGGTCAATCGGATCGGCCGGACCGCGCACCTGCGGGCGCGGCGCACTGTGATCCTCCGTCGACGATCGATGCCGGGGAAGTAGGGCCGCACCATGGTTGGCAAGCGCATCATCACAGGGGTTTGAACGAGCGGCGCCTGTCTGTCGCTCACAACGGCCCCGGGCAGCATCGCGCGGTGGTGCGGCGGCATGGAGCCTACGACCGACTACCTGTGCAGGCTGGTGGTTTGGAGGCGCAGTCCGGTTGCGTGTCTCATATCGGCCCGGCAGCTCGCGGCCGCCGGCCTGGCAACCCGCCCTGGTGTCCGGTTGAAATGGCTGGCGGACTGGTGCCAAGCCGGCAACAGTCATCGTGACCGCTACCGCAGGCACACCCCATTCGGCCCTCATGCGTCCCGGGGCCCTCCGAGTTGCTCTTCGTGTGCGATCGCATCATCGAGCGCCGCGATGAGCTTCTGCACCTCGGCGATGTCCTGCGCGCGCCCAATGAACATCACGGGATAGGTCATCGCGTCCTGGGCGAGATAGCGGCGCTTGACGATCATCATCTGGCGCAGCTTCCGCAAGTTGCCGACCGGATCATCGGTGACGGACGGATCGCCAAAGTCATCGACCGGCCGGGCATAGGCAGACGTATCGGACAGCGTATCGTAAGTCTCCGGAGGAGGTGGAGTCTTGAACATGTGCGCCTCTCGCCATGATGTTGAAGTCGTACCGTGTCAGGCGTGTTCGGACGCCTGCTCACGCGCCTGCCGCGGGATGTCGGCTTCCAGGATCGGTCTCAGGCTCGGGTCAGCGAAGAAGACTTCGTTGTTTGGATCGAGGCGGCCTTCGGTGATGCCCTCGGCGAATTTCTGCGTGAAGTCGATCAGCGGTCGAATGCCGGCCTCCCAGCGGGACAGCACCGTGTCGAGAGCCGCAGTCTCAAAGTTGGCGCTGCCCAGGGCATAGGCCGTCATCATCGATGAACAGGCACCCTGACCAAGGGCCGGGGTCATGCCATGCGCCGCATCGCCGACAAGTGCGCAGCGCCCGAAGTGCCATGATGGCGGGGAGATGGAGTGGTAGGCATCATAATGGCCACGTGTTCCCACCCGGGCAAAGAAGCGGCCGAGCGTCGGGAACGAGTCTTCCCAGAGCGAGGGGTCTATCGGCACGGCATGGGCCGGCGTATCCGAGCGGAGCGACACCAGGATCATGTAGGAGACCGTGGTCGAACACGGCAGGATGCCGACGCGCCGACCGTTGGGATGGTTGAACTCGCGGGCCATGTAGAGATTGCCGTCAGGGAAATCGCTCGCATCCGTCGGGATGAGCATCCGGATGGCACCCTTTCGATGCTTGCCAAGGGTCAGGTCGCCCGCAACCGAACGCCGGACATTGGAATGAATGCCATCGGCGCCGATCACAAGATCGGCTTCGAGCCGCTCACCGCCCTCAAGCAGCAAGGCGCCCTGGGGATCGGCGCCGACAACGCGGGAGGCGAGTGAAATCCTGGCTCCGGCGGCAAGAGCCGCACGCGACAGAAGGTCGACAATCTCCTGCCGCTGGAACATGACGATGCGGCCACCGGTGGCCTCCTGAGGATCGTACTCGATAACCGTCTCGCCGGTATTGCGGCAGATGACGAAGCGGTTCAACTGATGGCCGTGCGAGACGACGTCGGGCGCGAGATCAAGCGCCTCTAGGACGCGAATCCCGTTCTCGAAGATCGTGATTCCATTGCCGCTCGCACGCAGTTCGGGACTGCGTTCATGAACCCTCACCTTCCAGCCGCGGCGGGCGAGAAGGACAGCGGCGGTCAGGCCGGCAATTCCGGCTCCGGAGACTTCTGCAACGGGCATCAGTTGTTCCTTGACAAGGCGTTGGACCAGATCTCGACGAGCGGTCCTTTTGCGCCATAGAGGGGATCATGCGCGGGGATGGGCACGCGCTGGGCGCGATCCACCATGCGCGCGTACTCGTCCGGGTAGCCGAGACGGAAATCGTGGATGGCGTATCCGGCGGGAAAGGCTCCGGTCAGTCGCAGATCGTCCGTGATGGATTCTCCGAAATGCCCGACCCCGGCCGGAATGACGACGACGTCGCCCGCGGTGACCGTGGCCCTCACCCCGTCGTGGCCACCGAACAGTCCGATCATCGTGCCGCGTGTTATCGCGATAAGTTCGTGCGCGTCGCTGTGAAAATGGTGGCGCGGGTACATGCCGAAGGAACTGTGCCACTCCGGCGGCCAGGCGTTGCGCCGCATCTGATCCTCAAGCTCGGCCGGACCGACACGGACGGCCCCTCGATAGATCAGCAGAGGCAGACGGGAGTTCGGGACGCGACCGTTGCCCTTGAGATAGTACGTCTCCACCGACATGGCGCTTTTCCTTTGCATTCCGAGCAGTCTGGACTCGCGTGGCCGGTCATCAGGACGTCGGCCGGACGATGATCCCCTCCAGAAAGATATCGATGCCATCTGCAAAGACCTGTTCCATCGTCCGCCCGTAGTCGGCGGTCTGGCCGGTCACGGCGAGGTAGGCGTTGCCCATCCACTGGGCCCATAGCGACAGGGTCGCCGCGCGCGCATCCACGGGCCTTGCCTCGCCACGCTCGATACCGAGCCTGATCGCTTCCTCGATCGAGAGAATGCCGTCCGACAGGCGAGCCTCGATCGTTGCGGAAGCTTCTTCCGGTAGCGGCTCACGGCGGCCAGGAAAGAAGTAGAACGATAGTGTCGCAAAATATTCCGGATGACTTCTGAAGAAATTCATATATGATGTCGCCATTCTAAACAGATTGTTTCTCACCGTGTCTGTCTTTACAAGTGAACTTGTCAGGCCTGTGATAAGCATATCCATGTCTCTTAACAGAACGCCTGTATAGACATCCTGTTTACTCTTGAAATAAAGATAGATAGTCGCACGCGAGAATGCCGCCGCTTCAGCAATCTCGTCGATGGTTACAGTGCCAAATTCGCGGTCGAGGAAGACCTTCTTGGCCGCATCAAGAATCTCCGAGCGTCTGCGCTCGGTCCTGACGGAGCGACGACGCGCCTTCATGTCCTGAGGCGATGGCTTAGAGTCCGAGATAGGCACGGCGCAATCCGTCATCTTGCAGCAAGTCGCGACCATGCCCCTGCATGACGCAATGACCGCTTTCCAGCACGTAGGCATAGTCGGCGCATTCGAGGGCGTGCACGACCTGCTGCTCGACGATGAGAACCGGTATGCCGTTGTCGCGAATGGCACGCACGAGGCGGAAGATTTCCTCCACCAGCATGGGGGCGAGGCCGAGGGTGGGTTCATCGAGCATGAGCAAACGCGGACAGGACATCAGCCCGCGCCCGATCGCCACCATCTGCTGTTCGCCACCGGAGAGGGTCACAGCCAGCTGCTGCCGTCGCTCGGCCAGCTTGGGAAGCAATGAGAAGACGTAGTCGAGCTGTTCGGCGCGCCTGTTGCGGGCGGCGCTTCCAAAGGCGCCAAGCTCCAGATTTTCGAGAACCGTCATGAACGGGAAGAGCCGGCGTCCTTCCGGGACGTGAACGAGACCCAGGCCGACGATATCGTGGGCCGCAAGGGCCATCAGGTCACGACCGTCCAGCGTGATGGCGCCGGTCCGGCTCTTCACGAGGCCGGAGATCGCGGCCAGGGTCGTCGACTTGCCCGCACCATTGCTGCCGACCAGGCCGATGATCTGCCCTGCACCGACAGAGAAGGAGAGGTTCTCGAGCGCGAGCACGTCGCCATAGCGGACTGTCAAATCGCTGACGCTCAGCATGCGACCGCTCCGGCAAGAGCGAAGTTCGGGCCGAGATAGGCCGCCAGGACCTCGGGATTGCGGGACACCTCTTCCGGCGTTCCGGTGGCAATCGGCTGGCCGTTCTGCAGCACCAGAATATGGTCGGAGAGCTGCATCACCGCGCTCATGTGGTGCTCGATCACGACAATGGTCAGTCCACGGTCGCGCAGTCCACGGATGAAGGCGATCATCCGCTTCACTTCGACCGGGATGAGGCCGCCCATCACTTCGTCGAGAAGGAGCACTCTTGGTTGGGTCGCCAGCGCCTTGGCCATTTCGAGGCGCTTGCGGTCGCCGATCGGAAGACTGCCGGCGGGCACGTCGAGCAGCGAGACCATGTCGAGATCGACCAGGACCTGACGGGCAGCGATTCTGGCGGACTTGACCGAACCCGCCCGCAGCATGGCCCCCATCACCACGTTGTCGAGGACGCTCAGCCCCTTGAACGGCTGGACGATCTGGAAGGTTCGCACGAGGCCCGCTTCGCAGCGTGATTCTGGGGACAGTCCAGCAAGGGGCGCGCCATCCAGGCTGGCGGTTCCCTCATCGGGCTTCAGGAAGCCGGTCAGCAGGTTGAAGACCGTCGTTTTGCCTGCGCCGTTCGGACCGATGATGGAGAGAATCTCGCCTGGCTTCGCCTCGAAGCCGACGTCCCTGACAGCCGTCAGGCCGCCGAAGCGCTTGGTCAGCCCGGTCGCTTTCAGCGTTGCCATGCAAGCCTCCGCGCGACCAGGCGGCCGATTGCGGGCCCGAGGCCTGCGGGCGCCGACAGCAGGACCGCGATGACAATCGCGGAATAGGCGATCTGCGTGAGGCCAGAAATCTGGTTTCCGAGGTAGGCCTGCATCCCGAACGACACTGCAGTGACCAGCATGGCGCCGATGATCGGTCCATGAGCCGTCCCAAGGCCGCCGACGATCGCCATCAGCGCGAGAGTGAGCGACAGGTTAAGGCTCATGACGCTATCCGGGTCGATGTAGAGGAAATACTGGGCGTGAAGGGTGCCGCACAGGCTGATCATGGCGGCGGAGAGGGCAAAGATACCGATGCGAACTGGAAGTGTCCGGATGCCAAGCGCACGCGCTGCATCATCGTTCTCGCGGAACGCAACCAGCGCATAGCCAACCTTGCTGGCCGCCAGCACCCGGGTCAGCACGTAATAGACGGCGACCAGGCCAAGCGCGACATAGGCATAGGCGAGCTTGTCGGTGAAGACGAGATTGGAGAGGCTCGGTTGCAGCGGAATTGCGAGCCCGGACGAACCTCCCGTCAGATCCCGCAGGTTGACCGCGGTGATGTGAACGACCGCCCCGAAGGCAAGAGTGGACATCACGAAGAACGAGCCCTTCAGGCGCATCGTGATAGCGCCGAGAGCAGCAGCCGATATCGCGCTCACCGCCGCTCCAAGCCACATGCCGATGAGGGGACTGATGCCGGCCTTGAGGAAAAGCAGCGTCGAGGCATAGGCGCCGATGCCGAAGAAGGCAGCGTGACCGAGCGAAAGCTGACCGGCATAGCCACCGCTCAGGTTCCACGCGAGGGACGAGGCGGCGCCGATGAATGCCAGCGTCACCATGCCGAGCGTGAAGGGCTCACGAAAGATCAGCGGCAGGAGCGCCAGAATGGCGAATCCGAGCACGGGCCGCCAGAGCATTCCGACCAGACCGGGGAGCGATGGACCACTCATGTCACGTCCATGACTTCGGCGCCCTTGCGGCCGAAGAAGCCGACGGGCCGGAGGGCGAGGATCAGCATGAAGCAGGTGAAATACACGAACTGCTTCATCTCCCCGCCCAGGAAGTAGCTGGAATAGGCTTCGACGACGCCGATCAGGAGACCTGCGAGCACGGCACCGCCGATGCTGCCCATGCCTCCCAGCACGACGATGACGAAAGCCACCAGGATCATGTCAGCGCCAGTATAGGGGTTGACCGGAAAAAGCGGGGCGAGCAGTACGCCGGCAGCACCGACCAGCGCACAACCCAGGGCGAAGGTGACTGCGTAGACCCGGTCCACGTTGATGCCGACGAGCCGGGCCGAGCGCCGGTCCTGCGCGGTGGCCCGGATGGCGCTGCCCATGTAGGTGTACTTCAGGAACAGAGCGACGCCGACCGCGAGCGCTATGGCTGCGACAAAGGCCGCAAGCCTCAGCCACGACAGGTACAGAGGTCCGATCTGCAAGGCCGAAGTCGCGTAGCTCGTGCGGATCGACCGGAAGTCCGAGGTAAACAGCGCAAGAAGCACGTTCTGCAGGAAGACCGAAAGCGCAAAGGTGACGAAGACCTGCACGACGTGAGGCGCTTCCAAGGTTTGCCGGATAAGCAATCTCTCGGTGACCAGTCCGAACAGGAACATCATCGGAACCACGATGACGCTGGCGAGAAAGGGGTCCAGGCCTGCCGTGTGGAACAGGAAGTAGGTCATGAACATGGCGATGGTCAGGTACTCGCCATGGGCGAAATTGACGACCCGCAGAACGCCGAACACCAGCGTCAGGCCGACGCTGATCAGCGCATAGATGCCGCCGATGAACAGGCCCGAAAGGGCAAGCTGGAGATAGATGTCCATGACTGGGGAAACCCCGACCACAGGCCGCGCGAGGTGCTGCGGCCCGGGTCGCCTTGTTCAGATCAGCGGGCGTTCCAGGCGGGCAGCGGGACCATGATGGGCTCCCTCAACTTGCTCGCCTGAGGATAGACCGGGATCATGCGCCGATCCTGCCATTGGACGACGCTGCCAAAGGCGCGCTGGTTCTGGCCCTTCTCGTCGAACTTCATGCCCCAGCCGTTGATATAGCTGCCAACCGGAACGTCCGCCTTCAACGCCGTCTCTCGCAGGGCGGGCGCCGTGGTGTTCGCCGCATTGCCGACGATGTCCCTCAGCAGCGACATGCCGACAACGAAGCCCAGGGATTCCTGAACGGCCGGCACCGTATTGTACTTGGCCTGGTAGCGCCTCGTGAATTCTTCAAGGTCCGTGCGCGTCGATGCGGACAGGGAAGCGGGATTGGCCTCCAGCGGGAAGGACGACGAGAAGATGCCATTGACGTCATTGCCGATGGCCTCGGCGAAGGAGATCGTCGAGTGGCCGGCGCTGGTCCCGATGAAGGCCTTGGGGGCAAAGCCCATCTCCTTCATCTGGCGCTGCAGGAGGATCGCGTCGTTGATGAACTGGGTGGCGATGATGACGTCGGGAGAGAGCGAGCGGAGCTTGAGAACAAGCGGCGACAGATCAGTGGTCCTCGCAGAATAGAGCTCCTTCAATCCGATCTTGATGCCGAGCTTTTCGGCCTGTTCGACGACGGCCTTTGAGACATCCGTGCCGAAGGCCGAATCTTCAGCGAGGACCGCCACCTTGAGATTGCGGGGCTCAACTTTCAGGAGCGGAGCGACGACTTCCGCGGCATAGATCGGCGCAGGCTGGCCAAGACCCGAAGCGTTCAGCCCGACACGAAAGGCGTGCTTGAATCCGCGCTCCGAATAGCCGTTCGCCACCGCCATGCCCTCCCAGTAGAAGGCACCGTTTCGCTCGGCTTCCTGGCTCCCGACCATGCCGGCGGCACTGGTGGAACTGCCAACGAAGATCTTCACGCCCTCGCGCGACATCAGACGATTGGTCTCGCTTATGGCGCCTTGCGGATTGTGGCCGTCGCCCTTGAACAGGGCCACCTTGCTGCCCTTCACGCCACCACGGTCGTTGATCAGATCAACCGCGATATCAACGCCCTGAAAGTTCTGGTTGCCGAAGACAGAATTGGCCCCTGTGAGGGGGAAAATCGCACCAATCCTGATGACCTCCTGCGCGATCGTTCGGCGGCTCAGCAATCCCGCCGCGGGCACTCCAACGAGCAAGCCCGTCGCGACGCGACGCGACATTCCCGGTTTCGATGCAGACATCTCGTTCTCCTCTGGAGTGCCGCGGCATCGCGTGCCGTCTTGTTCGGTGAGCGCGCCGAGCCCGTAAGGAGGACCATACGCAAACGCACTATGGATCATGTTTTTTAGACGCGTCAAGACAATATGTATATTTTTGGATCGCTTGGCCTGGTCTCTGCCGAGATCAGCACTCAGCCGTGCTGGGCAGATCTGTTTGCCGGTCGAAAGTCAGAAAGACCGTGACCATCAAACCGGGCAGGGCGCACAGTTCGGCCGGCCGTCGCGAAAGGAGGGGTCGATTGCGGTGCCCGCCTCCGAAAATGCCATGGCCGGCCTTGCTGTCCGCTGTGTCTATCCGGGCGGAACCGGGTCCGACATCGGGGCAGCGCGGAGACCTGTCCGCTACGCTTGTCCGGACCGTCGGGCCGGAATCGGGTGAGCCGGCGGCCGGTTCCTCAGGCTCTGGGATGATCACAACCATGACCGCACGCGAGCTGGACGGCATGCGGCTTCGCGCTGGGGACGCAGGCAACCGGCCGCGGAAAGGCCGGGATTTTGGGAACCGTGACTGTCCAAGCCATGATGGAGAGATCGATGGCAGCCATGATTGCCGCAACACATTACGTGTTCCGGATGGGTGATTGACAATTTCACCCTGCAACGGGCGTCAGCACCAAAATGGATTCGGGAATGCGTGAGGGCGTCGTGGTCAATCATCCGCGCCTGCGGTGGAGCCCTATTGGTCGCCGGTTCCCACTCGGCATCGCATGATCCACCCGTCGTTTGCCCTGCGCAGCAAGAACGGCAGCGAACAGGGCCGGGATGGACGGATGTGCGGGCCGCGGGACCCGCCCTCACCCCCTCAGGCCCGGCGCCTCCTGACCGGTGCGAGCGACATATTCGGTGTAGCCGCCGCCATAGGTGCCGATGCCCTCGGGGGTCAATTCCAGCACCCGGTTGGAAAGCGCCGCGAGAAAGTGCCGGTCGTGGGAGACGAAGAGCATGGTGCCCTCGTAGTCCTTGAGCGCCTGGATCAGCATTTCCTTTGTCGCCATGTCGAGATGGTTGGTCGGCTCGTCCAGGACAAGAAAGTTCGGCGGATCGTAGAGCATCCGCGCCATGACGAGGCGCGCCTTCTCTCCGCCGGAGAGTACGCGGCAGCGCTTCTCGACGTCGTCGCCGGAAAAGCCGAAACAGCCGGCCAGCGCCCTGAGCGATCCCTGTCCCGCCTGCGGGAAGGCGTCTTCCAGCCACTGGAACACGGTCTGCTCGCCGTCCAGCAGTTCCATGGCATGCTGGGCGAAATAGCCCATCCTGATGCTCGCACCGAGGCTCACCGTGCCGTCGTCCGGCTCGGTCGCGCCGGTCACGAGTTTCAGCAGGGTCGACTTGCCGGCGCCGTTGACGCCCATCACGCACCAGCGCTCCCTCCGCCGGATCTGGAAGTCGAGCCCCTCGTAGATGGTGCGGCTGCCATAGCGCTTGTTGACCTGCCTGAGGCTGACCACGTCCTCGCCGGAGCGCGGCGCCGGCCTGAACTCGAACATCACCGTCTGCCGCCGGCGCGGCGGCTCGACGCGGTCGATCTTGTCGAGCTTCTTGACCCGGCTCTGCACCTGGGCTGCGTGGGAGGCGCGCGCCTTGAATCGCTCGATGAAGGCGATCTCCTTGGCGAGCATGGCCTGCTGGCGTTCGAACTGCGCCTGCTGCTGCTTTTCGGCGAGTGCCCGCTGCTGCTCGTAGAAGGCATAGTCGCCGGAATAGGAGGTGAGCGACCCGCCATCGATCTCGATGATCTTGCCGACGATGCGGTTCATGAACTCGCGGTCGTGCGAAGTCATGAGGAGCGCGCCCTCGTAGCCCTTCAGGAAGCTCTCCAGCCAGATCAGGCTCTCGATGTCGAGGTGGTTCGACGGTTCGTCGAGCAGCATGGCGTCGGGCCGCATGAGCAGGATCCGGGCGAGTGCCACGCGCATCTTCCAGCCACCGGACAGCGCGCCGACATCGCCCTCCATCATCTCCGGAGAGAAGCCGAGGCCCCCCAGCACCTCCCGCGCCCTCCCGTCCAGCGCATAGCCGTCGAGTTCCTCGAAGCGGCCCTGCACCTCGCCATAGCGGGTGATGATCTCATCCATCCGGTCGGCCTGGTCCGGGTCGGCCATGGCGGCCTCGAGCGCCTTGAGCTCGGCGGCAACGATACTCACCGGGCCGGCGCCCTCCATCACCTCGGCCACCGCGCTGCGACCAGCCATGTCGCCGACATCCTGGCTGAAATAGCCGATGGTCACACCGCGATCGACCGAGACCTGGCCTTCGTCAGGCTGCTCCTCTCCGGTGATCATGCGGAAGAGGGTCGTCTTGCCAGAGCCGTTGGGGCCGACGAGACCGATCTTCTCGCCGCGTTGCAGGGCGGCCGAGGCCTCGATGAAGACGATCTGCTTGCCGTTCTGCTTGCCGATATTTTCGAGACGAATCATACGCGCGGGCTACCGATGGACTGTGTCGCCGCTGGCCATACGCCATGCTGCCTGCAGGGGAAAGGGCGGCTGGCTTCAGCTGGGCTGGACCGCCCGTGGATGGCGTGCCATCGGGTGGTGACGGCGCTTCACCTGCCATGCGCCTGGCCAGCCTCCCCACCGTCAAGACCGCGGGCGCCGAACTTTGCGCGATAGTCGTGGGGGGCGATCCCCAGCCGTCGCCGGAACGCTCGTCGCATCCGCTCTTCGTCAAGAAAGCCGCATCTGTTGGCGATCTCCTTGACGCTCTGGCGGGTTTCCTCGAGCGCGCGACGGGCGGCTTCCAGGCGCATGTCCTCGACGACCTTCGCAGGCGTGCGGCCCGTTCGTGCGGCATAGATCCGCGCGAAGGTCCGCGGGCTCATGGCAACCCGACCGGCGAGGACCTCCACCCGAAGGTCCTTGTCGAGATGATCCTGCATCCAGCGATGCAGGGATTCAAAGCCGCGTTCGTCGGCCTCCTGCAAGGCGAGGGGCACGCTGAACTGCGCCTGGCCGCCCGCGCGTTTCAGGAACACGACGAGCCGCTTGGCGACGCGGATGGCTTCGAAATGGCCCCGGTCCTCCTCGATCATCGCCAGTGCGAGATCGATGCCGGCCGTCACGCCCGCCGATGTCCAGATCGAACCGTCCCGCTCGTAGATGGCGTCCGGGGAGACCCGGACATCGGGGTAGCTGTCCTGGAGGAGCTGGCAGGAACCCCAATGGGTCACGACCTTGCGTTGCTTGAGCAGTCCCGCCGATGCCAGGACGAAGGCGCCCGTGCAGACCGAGCACAAGCGCCGGGCCCGGCTGGCATTGTCGGACAACCACTGGACAAGCTGCGGTTGCCTGGCCGCCTCATGGACACCCGGCCCCCCGACGACGACGAGGGTATCGACATCGTCCACCTCGTGGATCTGCCGGGTCATGATCTCAAGCCCGGACGAGGTTCTGACCAGGCCGCCCGCTATCGAGGCGACCGTCAGGCGGTAGGGTGCCATGTCGCGCGGAGCCGATTCACAGGACAGTTCGAAAGCGGCCAGCGGGCCTGACAGATCGAGTATCAGAGCGTCGGGAAAGACCACGAAGACGACGTGACGATGCACCGGGCCGTCCTCCTTGAGTGGCAAGGCCCACGCGGCAGGAAAGGAGGGCAGAATGTCGTTTCCGCCACCGATTGTCACGTCCGAAGATGCATCCTCGGCTGGCGACGGAGGCTCTGGTGACGACTTCCCCCCTGGAGATCGGGATCCTGTTCTTTCCCGGAATGACCCAGCTGGACGTGACGGGACCATTCGAGGTGCTGGCGCGTCTGCCGGGCGCGCGGATGCATCTGCTGTGGAAGCGCATCGAACCGATCACCAGCGACGTCGGCATGATCGTGTTGCCGACGACCACCTTTGCCGACTGTCCCAGACTGGATGTCCTCTGCGTCGGCGGTGGCCCGGGACAGATCGCCGTGATGGACGATCCGGACGTCATGGGCTTCGTTGCGGAGGCCGGCACTTCGGCGCGCTACGTCACTTCGGTTTGCGCGGGCAGCCTCATTCTCGCCGGCGCCGGGCTCCTCGACGGCTATCGCGCGGCGTGCCATTGGCTGTCGCGCGAGCAACTTGCTCCTCTCGGCGCCATTCCCGTCGACGAGCGTATCGTCGTGGACCGCAATCGCATCTCGGGCGGCGGGGTGACGGCGGGCATCGACTTTGCCTTCGAACTCGCGGCCGTCCTCTGCGGCGACGAGGTCGCCAAGCGCCTGCAACTGCTGCTCGAATACGATCCCAGGCCTCCCTTCGACATCAGCGAGCGAAGCGCACCCGCCGATGTTCTGGCGGCCATTCGCGAGGCCGCGCGCCCCATGCTTGAGGAAAGGCGGAGGGCCGGCGAACGCGCTGTCACCCGTCTGCAGGCCGGCGGCCGCCGACCCCACCAGGAGGCCACGGACGTCGTGACGGCGACCCCCGCGGCGCGATGAGGGGCATCCGGTGCAGGCACCGATCGGGCCTCCCAAAACAGGAGACCTGCGACAGTCGAATGCATGCCGACAGCCCCTCATCCCGGGAGCTCTCGGATTTGTCCGCACCACACAGGAGCCCCTCATGGCCCGATCCAAGATCGCAACGCTGATTGCCGCGTGCCTCATGTGGACAACGGCCGCAACGCCTTCCGTCTCGCAGGTTTCCGATGACGTGGTTCGCATCGGCGTCCTCAATGACATGTCCGGCCCCTATGCCGACATCACCGGGCGATCCAGCCTGATTGCAGTGCAGATGGCCGTCGAGGACTTCGGCGGCTCCGTCCTTGGCCGAAAGATCGAGGTCATCTCCGCTGACCATCAGAACAAGCCGGACGTCGGATCGGCCATCGTTCGCAGGTGGTACGACGAGGGCGGCGTCGACATCGTTGTCGGACTTGGCGCCTCGTCCGTCGCTCTCGCGGTGCGCGCCTATGCCCGCGAGAAGGGCAGGCTGGACATTGCGACGAGTTCGGGCACGTCCGACCTTACCGGCACCGCATGTTCACCGACCGGCTTCCACTGGATGCACGATACCTACGCCCTGGCGAAGACGCTTGCCACGGCCGCGGTCCGCAACGGCGGCACGTCCTGGTTCTTTGTGACGGCGGACTACTCGTTCGGTCATGTCCTCGAACGCGACGCAGCCCGGTTCGTGGAAGCCGCAGGCGGAACCGTGGTCGGCCGTGTCCGGGCGCCGATCAATTCGTCGGACTTCTCATCCTTCCTGCTTCAGGCACAGGCGTCGGGCGCGCGGATCATCGGACTGGCCAACGGTGGCAACGATACGATCAACGCGATCAAGACCGCGCGGGAATTCGGCATCGTCGGCGGGCGCGGCAACCAGAGCCTTGCAAGTCTTCTGCTGATGATCACCGACGTGCATGCACTCGGGCTCGATGCGGCGCAGGGCATGCTGCTCTCGGAGGGGTTCTACTGGGATCAGTCGGACGAAACGCGGGGCTTCGCCACACGGTTCTTCGCCCGTCGCAATCTGATGCCCAACATGATGAATGCCGCCGACTACAGCGCAACGATGCACTATCTGAAAGCGGTCCAGGCGGCCGGAACCGACGAGCCCCGCGCCGTGGCGGCCGCGATGCGCAGCCTGCCGATCAACGATGCGACCTTGAGGAACGGCAGGATCCGCAGCGACGGACGGGTCGAGCGCGACATGTACCTGTTCCGCGTCAAGAAGCCCGGCGAATCCCGCGGCCCGTGGGATCTGTATGAGCAGGTCGCCACCGTGCCATTCGCCGATGCCTTCCGGCCGCTTTCCGAAGGCGGTTGCCCCACTGCCGCCGCCAGCCGCCAATGACGAATTTTCGGGGTCTCTGGCTCTGACCAGAGACCGTGAGCCTCCTTAAGGTCTGGGCCGGCTTCGCGGATTGGAGCGGGCACTTTTGGAGACTGTCGTCGAAGCCCAAGGACCGGACCCATGTCCTGTCATTGAGGCAGTTGAAGGACAGAATCTTCACCGGGAGGTTCATCGCGCGTGCGACCGTTGACGTCTTCGCAGGCGCCCTGTTGCACGGGTTGCCCGGCGTGACCGTGCCACCGGCACAATCACGATCGCCGCCAAAGCGATCCGGGCAGATGAACTCGTCAGAAGTCGCATCGAGGCGGCAACGACTGAGCGCGATATCCTTCTCGATCAGAGAGTCCAGCGCTTTGGACAACCTGGTGCCGACGCCCGACAGGTGGGCATAGCGGACCTCGCAATTTGCGCGAGCAAGTAGCGAACTGGCGGCGTTTCAGGTGGCTGAATACCGCGTCGCCAAGATCATGGCTGCGTGCAATCGCCTCATGGGCCTGCATCACATGGAGCCATCCTCAATACTGAGACATTCCAGTGCGACGAAGGCACGAGCCGCTTCGGCCGTCAGCGGCCGGCTGAACAAGTAGCCCTGCCCTTGATCGCAGCCCTCCGCAGCCAGCGACGTCATCTGGTCCTCGGTCTCAACGCCTTCAGCGGTGGTCCCGACCCCGATATTCTGCCCAAGCATAATGATGGTTCGAACAATCGCCGTGTCGGAAGCATTCTCTCGAAGCCCCTGAACAAACCGTCGGTCGATCTTGATCTTGTCGAAGCGGAAATTCCGCAGATAGGTCAGGGAGGAATAGCCCGTGCCGAAGTCGTCGATCGATACGCGAACGCCTAGCTCCCGAATGGATTGGAGAATGCGGACATTCTTTCCCTCGGTGCCGAGCAAGGCACTTTCGGTGATTTCCAGTTCCAGGCGGTGGGGAGGAAGTCCGGTTGCGGCCAAGGTGTTGACGATCGTCGGCAGGAGCGAGGGGCACTCGAACTGGATCGGCGACAGATTGACAGAAATGCAGATGTGATTTGGCCAGGTTGCAGCCTCTTCACACGCCTTCCGCAGGACCCATGTACCAAGACGCGTGATGAGGCCGATTTCTTCGGCAAGAGGAATGAATACTTCGGGGGCAACCATACCTCGCGTTTTATGAGGCCAGCGCAGCAAAGCTTCGAAACCACTGATCCGACGCGTCTTCATGTCAAGGATCGGCTGATAGTGGACCTCGAACCGGCCCTCGGCCACGGCATCTTGCAGATCCACTTCGATCTGCCGGCGTTCGCGCTGGGTGTCGAGCATCCGCGGCTCGAAGACCGTCACACAACCTGTGCCCTTGGCTTTGGCGTGGTACATTGCGAGGTCGGCCGCATTCAAGAGGCCAAATGGATCGCCGACAAAGGCGCGGGCGGTGGCCAAACCACAACTGGCGCCGACGCGCACGGAGTGACCCCCGATAGGATAGGGCAGGGAAAGCGTCTCGATCAGTTCCGCTGCCTCGGTCTCCGGATTCGTCGGCGCCTCGAGAACGATGGCAAATTCATCGCCGCCCAGCCGCGCCACAAGGGACGACCTCGGCAGGGCTTCGCGCAGACGTCGGCCAACCTCGGCGAGAAGCCGGTCGCCTATGTCATGTCCATAGGTGTCGTTGATCGCCTTGAAGCCGTCGAGGTCGATGAACATCAGAATCGGCTCGGCCGCGTTCGCCGAGGCGACGCCGTCGAGCACGCCGCCGAGAGCCTCGCGAAATCCTTGACGGTTCAGCAGCCCCGTCAGAGCATCGTGATATGCGAGGAACCTCAGGCGCTCCTCCGTAACCTCGCGCTTCTGTGTTTCCTGAGCCAGCCTGGAGGCGGTGTCCTCAAGCTGGTAGTCGAGCGCGATCGAATGTTCCTCCAGTCGTTTCTTCTGCTCGCGCGCCGCTTCCAGCACGCGCCGGCGGTCGATCTGCGCGTTGATCCGCGCAAGAGCCACCTCGAAATCAACAGGCTTCGTGATGTAGTCGTTGGCACCCAGCGAGAGGCTTGAAACGACGTCCTCGCTCTGGCTTTTCGCCGTGACCATGATGATCGGCAGGTCGGCATAGGCCGGATTTGCCCGCAGACGCTGGACCACCTCGTTGCCCGACAGGTCCGGCATCATGATGTCGAGAAGGACGACATCAAAGCTCGTGCCGGCGATCTGCCGAAGGGCATCCTCACCCCCGACAGCCTCGGAGACTTCGAAGCCGCGCCTGACCAGCCGGCGGGTCAGGACCTCGCGATTGTCCGCAACGTCGTCGACTACAAGAACACGACGGGCACGCCCAGCCGCAGGCAGGGCTTCTGCGCGATCATGGGCGTGCGTTGCTGCCAGTGCATTCTTCATGATCTGTGCCTCGAAAGTCGCTTGCATTCGGGAGACTTATGACCAAGCAAAGGGCTTAGGCCGCTTCTGCGTGCACGGGGACAGTTTCCGTGGCGCTCGGCATATCCGGGACCACAAGCCGCGCAGGTAGATCGACCGTGAAGGTTGATCCCTCGCCGAGCTTGCTCGTGACGCGTATCTCTCCGCCCAGGAGCGCGCAGAATTTGCGTGTGATAGCCAGGCCAATCCCGGTACCACCGAATTTCTGCGAGATGCTCGCATCGGCCTGAATGTAGGCTTCGAACAGATTGGGCAGAACCTTCGGGTCGATCCCCATTCCGGTGTCGGAGACGGTTGCGACCAGACGTTCGTCCGCGATCGACTTGGTCAGCCTCAATTTCATAGTCACGGTACCGTTGCACGTGAATTTTCCAGCATTTCCAAGCAGATTTATCAGTATCTGTGCAACCTTTGTCCGATCCGACTCAAGCATTTCTTCGCGAAATGGGCAATCGACAACAAATTTGTTCCCGTTCTTCTCAATCATCGGCAGGATCGTAGCAACGACATCGTCGCAGAGATCGCTCAGTCGGAACGGCCGCACATCGATCGTTTGCATGCCCCGCTCGATCTTCTCGGTGTCGAGAGCCTGAGAGACGAGTGAAAGGAGATGCTTCCCGGCTGCGTTGATCCGATGCAGGTCCCTTGCCGTCTGAGGATCAACATCCGCTCGATCAGCACAGTCTTCGATCATGATCTCCGAGTACCCAATGATTGCGTTGAGCGGTGTCCGGAGTTCATGACTCATCTTCGAGAAAAACAAGGACCTGTCCTCACGCACTTTTTCGGCAATCTTTTGCGCTCCCTCGAGCTCTACGACAGCGAGACTATAGCGCTCTGCTTCTGTCTCAAGCTCTGTGCGCAACGCCATAACACGCGAATAATACAGAGCCATCCAGGTCATGTAGACCGTTGCTGCGACGATCGAGAGCCAGGAAAGTAGACGCAGGTCTTCAGTGCGCACATCTGATGGCAGGCCAAAGATCGCGACGCAGCAAAGAAAAACGGTAACATTCGCCGCAAAAACCGAGATGACAAAGGCAACATGCTTGGACAGATAAAAGAGTCCGAGCATGAGTCCGATGATCAGCCAGGGCAGGAATGGCGAGGAGAACCCGCCATAGAAATAGGTCCCCAGCAGCGAGATGCTTGCCAGTCCCTGGAAGGAGAGGCCTGTGACCAGAGGCATGCTTCCCGTGGCGCGAAGAGCAAAGGGAAGCGCCCAGAAACTCGAGATTCCGATCACCATCAGAACAAGTTGCGGCGTGACGGACGGCGAGATCAGGTAGAGAAAAACCCCCATTGGCTGCGCGATCAAAGGCCCAGCGAGATGCGTGAACACAAAGATCCTCGCCATCTCGAGGTTCGTCTGACCCCGAGTGATCGCTTCTGGGATGAACCAGTTGATGATCTTGTTGTTTGTCATGCCGGTCCGTTCCTCGCGCAGCCGTGTTTCCGTCCACCAAGATCAACCGGCCAGGCGCCGGCTGACGGGTTCGAACCCCGCATCAAGCTGGCTCCTGGCTGACCGCATGGCCGCATCGAGCCGATGGGCTGCCGCCAGTATCTCTTCATTCCGGTGACCGGCCATGACCTGAAGCCGGAAGCGGGCCAGCCCTTTGCCAACTGCCGGGAATTCGACCAGATTGGCGATAAGGCCTCTCCTTGGAAGATCGCGCGCCGTCATGCGGGCAAACGCCTCGTCACCGGTCTTGACGCAGACGATGGCTGAAGGATCACCGTAGCAATCCATCCCAAGCCGGCGAACTTCGGAACGAAGCGTGAGGATATTGGCCATCAGCTGACCGCGAAGGAACTTCCCTTCCTCGGACTGGACGATGTCCAGTGCCTTGGTGATCGTTGCAACTTGCGGCGGCGACAGGGCGTTCGAGAACGTGCAGCTCGGCGAGTAGAAGCGCAGATACTCCTTCACGGCCCGGGATTTCGTGGCAACGAAGCCGCCGTTGGAGCCGAAGGTCTTGGAAAAGCTGCCCATGACCAGATCGACTTTGCCCAGCATGTTCTGGATGCCGATATGGCCGGTCCCGTCTTCTCCAAGGCAGCCCAGATCATGGGCGACATCCACCATGAGGACAGCGCCGAACTCGTGGGCAAGGCTCTGAAGAGCGGCAAGGTCCGGGGTGTCGCTGTCCATCGAGAACAGGCCCTCGGTCACGACCATGATCCCGGCATCGGGATCGCGCCGACGAATGTCGACGAGGCGGCTGCGGCAATGGTCCACGTCATTGTGACGGAACAGGATGACGTTGCGCGTGGCAGCCTGGGCGCCGGTCTGAAGGCAGGCGTGGGCCAGGGCGTCCATCACGATGTAGTCGTGCGAGCGCACGAGCCCCTTGATGACACCGAAACCCGCGGCCCAGCCGGTGGGGTAGAGGATCGCCTCTTCCATCTGCATGAACTCGGCGAGCCGGCGCTCGAGCGCGACGGAAGTTGACGTGTTGCCGACAAGAGCCGGCGAGCCCGCCGAATGAACCCCGAATTCGTCAATCGCCTGCTTGGCCGCTTCGAGGACCGCGGGATGGGATGAAAGGCTGAGGTAGTCCTGCGAGGCGAAGTTGACGCCCTTCGTCAGGACTCCGGCATCGTCTCGAACGGCACAGCTGGAAGCCGGTCCTTTTTCGGTCGCGCGAGAAAAGGGCCAGGTCCCGGACTGCCTGCGCGTATCCTGCCAGGAATAGAATGCCTCGCAGCGGCCGAGCAGGTCTTTTCCCTGCATCACGCGGAAGTCACGCATACTTCCGCGCAACGCCCCTTGCGGAACTCCGTCAATCGTTTCATTTCGCATGGCCATCACACACCTCCTTATTAGTGGTTGGGGCGAAGTGTGCAGCGCAACTCACATAATTTTCTTAATTTGCAGCAATTTCCGTTGGGTAATAGCCATATAGTTAAAGACTGTTTTCTGTAAATTTGAACAACGGGCAGATGGAATCCATTGATCCCGGCCGCTCTTGCCCGGACATGGCGTGTAGCGGCCAGACGCCCTTTGGTCAGGCCGCCTCGTCCTCCCGAACGCGTTCATCTGCCGCGATCTTGGCCTCGGTGCGAGGGCGCCATTGCAGAGGAATGACCAGAGTGAAGAGTGCGCCGCCTCCCGTAGCGTTGCATGCGGCAAGACTACAGCCCATGGCGGCTGCCTGCCTGCTCATGATGGTGAGGCTGAGGCCCGTGCCACCATACTTGCTTGCCGCGGCGTCGCGCTTGTCAGCCAATGACTCAAAGAGAGTCGCGAGCCGCCCCTGGTCAATTCCCGGGCCACTGTCACGGATGGTCAGTTCAATTGCGTCATCGGGCGACCGGGTCGTCAGAAGGCGGCAGCGCAACTCCGCACGGCAACCGGGCGCATGCATCGGAATATTGTCGAGCACCGCCCCGAGGATCTGTGCCAGGCGCGACCCGTCCGTTTCCACCGTTGCGGCTGCCGCGTCGACCTCTAGCTCCAGCGTATTGCGTCCTGCCACAAAGGC
The DNA here is from genome assembly GCF_051860605.1 of Phreatobacter sp. Lineage (GTDB taxonomy): Bacteria > Pseudomonadota > Alphaproteobacteria > Rhizobiales > Phreatobacteraceae > Phreatobacter. The sequence continues at coordinate 200,261 of NZ_JBHYDR010000001.1, forward strand.
CGGCAGGGACTTGGAAACGACATCATTGAGGACATCGGCCAGGACATGTGGCTTGACGGTGAACTGCATGCGGCCCGCCTCGATCTTCGAAAGGTCGAGGATGATGTTGATCAGCCGCAGCAGATACTGGCCCGCCTCATGGATCCGCTCAACGTCCTCGCGCATGCGCAGGTCATTCGCCTCAAGCGCATCATCTCGTAGAATCTGGCTGTAGCCGATCACGGCATTGAGGGGGGTGCGCAGTTCGTGGCTCATCCGGGCAAGAAACTCGGCCTTGTGAATGCCGGCCTCGTCTGCTGCCACGATGGCCGCCCGCAACTGATCTGTCGCCAGACGTCGCCGCCGGACCTCATTTTCAAGTTCGACGCCCGCATCGAAGATACGAGCGTAGTAGATCGCCATCGTCGCCACATAGCACAGAGCCGCGACCGTTGAGACCGTTCCAAGCGCGACAAGGGCGAGCTCCGGAGTGTCATTGGCGGGTGGGTTCGTCCCGTAAAAGCTCAGCAGAAAAAGCAGAAACGAACCTGCAAAGATCGCCATGAGCGGCCGCTGGAGGCTCGCATTCCCGCCGATGTAGAAGAACGAGAGAATGGGAATCAAAAGAACCCATGGGAGCGTTGGCGAAAGAACACCGCCATTGAAATAGCAGCTCCAGAAAATGCAAAAATTGAGATTGGCAACCGAAACAATGACGAGAGAATTATAGTCATAGTTTCGCTTCAGAAGGAACGGGAAAATCCAGAACGCAGTAATACTTGCCGACAATACCAAGATATCCCAACTCGGCGTCGGATCGAAAATGTAGAGCGCGATCGGAACGGAATTGCCCAGGATCGGCCCCATCGTATGACTGATCAGGAACATGCGCGCCTGGTTCGAGGCGGCACGGTCCGAACGGATCGAATGAGGCACGAAATAGTCGATCAGGCGCTGATAGCGCCCAGCCAATCCACTCAACACGATACGTCCTCCCCCAGCTTGGCGTATCCAAGCATTTCCCTTGAGGCACTTGCCACACATTGACCAAGCGTTGGCCGCGACTCTAGAGGCGGATTACTTCAGATGAGGTTAAGGCCGTGCCCGGGTACCGTTTGGCGGCCCCAGCGGGTGGGTTAAGGGAATATTAGGGTTAATCGTTCAGCGTCCTTCAGCCTGGTTCTCGGCGCGAGGGAGACGACCCGATCCCTCGTCCTGCAGAGGGATCTCTGATGACACCCAAAGCGATACTATGGGCCGCCCTTGTTGCGCTGGCGCCCGTCTTCGCTACCGAAGCTGCCAGGTCCGAGCCGCTTGGCCGGCCGGACTGGTCCGGCGTCTACTTTGGCATAGCCGGCGGTCTGGGCATGAGCGATGGACTTGCCTCGCTTGGACCTTATGCGGGGCCGCTTCTGACCCTCGATGTCAGCAACGGGCTGTTCCCCGGGCGGATCGGCTACTGGCGGGGAGGCGGTGTCTTCGGTTTGTCCGCCGGCGTGAACGCGCAGTCGGGATCGTTCGTCGCCGGTATCGAGGCCGATCTCGCCCTGTCCGACATCCGCGTCACCAATGCCTTCTCCAGGGTCGACCCCGGCCCGATCTTCCCGGGTGTGAACACCAACACCAGCTACCAGACGAACTTCGGAACAACGGCTTCGATGCGCATCCGTGCGGGTTACTCGCTCGGAAACACCCTTATCTATGCCACGGCGGGCCTTGCGGCCGCGCAGATTCGCAACCGTGTCACCTTGGCCATTCCCGAGCTCTCCTACAGTTCGCCGGATTGGACAGGTGCGGGGTTCAGACCCGGCTATGTCGTGGGCGTCGGCGCGGAACATCGGGTGACGGGCAACATCAGCGTCAAGTTCGAGGTCCTGTACTTTGACTTCCAGGACCGCGCGATCCTTGCGACCGATCCCGGAACGTTTCCCGGAGAAAGCTTCACTTACAAATTCAGCAATACGCTGTTGATGCAGCGCATCGGGCTCAACATGAGGTTCTGACGGAAGCTCTGCGTCGAAGCATGGAGCTGAGAGCGCTTCGCTGACCGTTCCTGTCATGTGGCGCCGACGAGCCGGGCGTGAGGGCCGTCGATCTTTCCGCGTCCGTCCATCTGGCGATGCCCGCTTGAGGCTGGCGACCAGGGCCCTCGGTCTAACCCTTGGACCGCACGGCGCGAACCGCAGTTTCGTCCGGTCTGACGCCGTGGCCTTGAGCAACCGCGCCACCGCGAATTTGGCTTTCCGCTGGTAGAGGGGTCGCGGTGGGCGCCGGTTGTATCCCCTTGCGGGAGACGATCACCTCGTCGCTTGAATGGCTTGGTCGAAAATCGAGCCGTAACCGCGCTCCGGCGTTGAACCACGGGTCAATCCCGGATCCGCGATGGCAGAGGAGGATCCCTCACCAAGGTAGCCGGTCGAGGGCGCGGACACCGTAGAAGGGCAGGATCCCCCAACTGGTCAACTGCGCCTCGGTTGTCGCCCGCAGGACCGGATCGGACAGGTACTCCGTTGCGAGCATCTTGACGCCGTCAGCCTGGGCCCGCCTGAGGCGCGTCAGGCTCCAGTCGATATCGATCTGGCGGTTGGGAACGTTCTCGCCGCCAAGGCCGGTGAGCAGACTTTCCTTGTTCAGACCATCGATGACCGATCGGTAGAGCTGGTTCTCGATGATATGCTCCGCATTCTGTGGAATGAGCAGGAAGCCTGGGTGTCTCTGCCTCGCTCGATCTGCGACGAGCTTGACGAGGGCAATCATGTCCCGGCGGGCAGAGGCGTACTGGTTCTCCCAATCGCCATAGGCATCGACACGGTCGAGCAGAGCACCATCGAAGCCCATGTCGACAATCCGCGACAGGATCGACTCGGGACCGGTCACGATGAGTTCCTGCCACCGCCGGTCCCAGTAGCGAACCACCTTGGAGCCCGGCCAGTTGACATTGTCGGGCCCAAGCCAGGACGGAGGCTCTGCGTTCCATCGGGCAGGCCAATACCATCGCTTCACATCGGTCTCGCCGATGCACAGGTAGCCGATGACGAGGCGTCTGGTGCCGTCGGGCTTGCGCTTCAACGCGGCCATCTCTTCGGCCGAGATGAACCGCCGGTGCCAGTCATTGAGACTTGGATCAAGGACAACGAGATCGAGGTGCGAAGCGGCGATCCTTGCCACATCGACCTGCTGGTACTGAACGCCCCATGAGCGGATGGAGTGCAAGGCCTGCCGGGCCCTGCCCCGGTCCGTCAGGTCTTGCGACTTGCTGTTGGCCGAAAGGATCAGCCATGGCGCCGAAAGACCCAGCTTGATGACGGCCCGCCGCAACTGTGCAAAGCCGCTCACGGCCTTGCTCCGTTGGTCCTGCGCTGCGTTCTGAACAGGGGCGGCAGCGTGACCTGAACAACATCGCCGGGTTGAAGCAATGTGGTGGCCTGCGCCGTCAGGGTCTGTGGCTGGCCCAATGTCTGGCGCACGATCTGATAGATCGGCTGATTGGCGGGCTGGCTCCCGGCCTGCGACTGAATCTGGTCGGCGATGATGCCGGCAGACGCAAGGGCTTCCTGCAGACTGGCGATATCCTCTTCGGCGACGACCAGATCGCGCGCGAGCTGCGAGCGGAACTGGAGCTCGACTCGCGTCAACTCTCCGGTGGCTTCGGCAATTCGCTGTTCGACCTGGCTTGCCGCCATCGCGAACTGGCGGTTCTTCAGGGTGAAATCCGCTGCCTCCGCCTGAAGGCTCGCCAGCAGAGCGGCATTGGTGAGTCTTGGATCAGGTTCGCTGACGCGAGCGATCTCGGCCTGCCTTGCGGCGGCAAGTCGGCGTGACTGATCTGCAGCCGAGCGAAGGCTGGAGAGTTCCTCGCGGGCGGCGGCCAGAACGGCCGAAAGGCGACGGATTTCCCCGGTGCGCTCCTCGGCTGCCCTTTCCCTTGCCGCGGTCTCGGTCTCAACCAGTTCGCGGGCCCGTCCAGCTCCGACAAGACCGACGAGGTCCTCCGGGATCTCTGGCGTGCTCCTGTTGTGGGCCGACTGCAAGACGGACCGCCGGGCGAGAAGGCTGGCAAGGCGGGACCGGGCGACCCCGGCACGCTCGCGCTCTCGGCTCGCGTCCACCGGTGTCAGGGACCGATCCATCGTCCTCTCGGCTCCCCCTGCCAGGGCAATCGCCTGGATGGCAATCATGCCTGGCGCGAAACGAAACGAGCCGGGCTGCCGGACATGGCCGACCACATAGACCGGCTGGCGCTCGAGAATGGCGATATGCACATCGCCAAGACGGCCTGTTTCCTTCTGGAGGGCATTTGCGATGTCCTGCCGGACTTCCGCAGCCGAGCGGCCGGCAACCGGAATGCGGCCAAGCAGGGGAAGATTGAGAGCACCATCTGCTTCAACGGAATATTCGCCGCCGAGATCCACGCGCTGATAGAAGGCGCGCAACGTGTCGCGCGAGCGCTGGTTGCCGGCTCCCATGGGAGCTTCAAGCTGCTCGAAGACGCTGACGCGCAAGCGGTCTCCGACAGCATAGCCTGTTGCCTGGATCTGGCTGGCCGGCGGCGAGGCAGAGCCTGGTTGCTGGGCAAGGGCAGGCGCGATGAGCCAGAGGCATCCTGCCACGCCGAGGGCCAGCAAATGGTGGACTGGTGCAACCGGCCGGATGCGGCTGGAAGGGATCGTTCTGATACTCATGACGGTCCTCCCCTTGGGGATTGTGAAAGGGTCTCTGAAGCGTCAGCCTTGGCTGGCGGGAAGGATGGATTGTCCCGGTTGCGGGCAAGAAGCCGCGCAAGGCCTGTCGCAGGTCGTACACGATCGGATCGGCCGGCTCTTGAACCTGCGACGACGGCCCGATGAGCCTGCTCGAAGGTCAGGACCGTGATGTTCTCGAGCGTCGCTTCCAGGACGAGGACCGCGATGGTCGCACTGATGGCAGCGGCCACGAGATAGCCAAGACCGGCAGTGTCAGGCGCCAGCAGCAGGCCGAGATAGGTCAGGCCGGCATTGAGCAGAAGGAAGAGCCCCTGTAAGGCCGCAAAGGCGTTCATGCGGTCCAGGAAGAGCAGGATTGTTGTGGCCGCGAGGAAAACCAGGTGGAAGAGAGCGCCGATAGCCCCGTTGCGCAGCAGTCCGGCCTGCTGGAAGAGAAGCCCTGATGCCTCGATCACCGTGTGCGCCAGCAGCGCGAGCGCGCACGAGGCCACCAACTGGACCAACAGGACGTTCGTGAGCATCTGTCGAACTGTCGATTGCAGGCTGCTCGCCTCTTCGAGGATACGGTCCAGCGTGCCGGTCCCGCGTATAGCCGCGATATAGGCCAGGACGCGGTCGAGAACGGATGTCTCGACCCAGATGATGAGGAAGGCAAGCGCCGGCACCATGGAAATGCGGGCCATGAACATGACGCTGTCATAGAACGGAGCCGTGGCAAGCCCCTCCCCACTGACGCTGCGCAGGGGCCCTAGCCACATCACCCAGGTGTCGGCCCACAGGGCAAGAGCGCTCAACAACGCGCCAAGCGCGATGATGCCGTAGCGTAGCGGCTCCTGCCGCTGGACCTGTCGCGGCGGGCCCGCCTCCTCCGGGACATTGGAAAAGGCACCGAGGAAGTTTGCCTGCAGGAGAATGGTGGTCAGACCCAGACCGGCTGCGAAGGCAAGCGCCTCGACGGCCGCACTGGTTCCGAGCCGCTCGGCAACAGTGGTCAGGGCAACCGACGTCGCAAGACCGAGGATGAAGGCCCTGGTGATGGCGCCATACCGGCGAACCATGGCGCAGAAGGCCATGGCCGGCCACATGGCTGAGAGAATGGCGCAAGCGAGGGCTGCGAAGGCCAGTTCCTGCGGGGGCATGCCTGCAAGCGCGGCAAAGATGACGAGGGCAAGCACAAGGCCGCAGGCAACGCATGCGAGGCTCGTGGCCACGAACAAGGGCACCAGCGCAAAGAACCGCTTGAGATAGAGATGGTCGGAGGCGACCCGCACCGCGACCACCGTGATCGGGGCTGTTGCCACCAGCGACAGGCAGAAGCTGTAAATGATGAGGGCCTGGACCGAACTGCTGCGCCATTCGGACTCAAGGGTGACGCGCGACTGGATGAGGCTGAGCGCCACCACGGTCAACAGCCACGGTCCGGCTGCCACAACCGTTGCGTGACCAAGCGAGGCCACAGGCCCAAGGATCCCTCGGCGGCGGGCGAGTTTGCGCAGTTCGAAGCCAACGCCAGCCATTCAGGGCTCCGCGGTGGTATGGCTGAGGTCGTAGAGCGCGCGATAGCGTCCCCTCGACAGCGGAGTTGTGTAGTAGCGCTGCACGCGCTGCTGCATGGCCAGGCCATAGGCCATGCGCGTTTCCGGACACCTCAACAGGGCCTCAAGCGCGTCGGCGATCTGCTCGGTGTTGAGAATGTCGGCGACGATCCCGCCCGGGCCGAGGGCAGGGTCCTCATCCTCGGCCCCCTCAAGCATTTCCCGACAGGCTCCGACATTGGTGGTCACGCAGGGTCGCGCAGCAGCACCCGCCTCGAGAACCGTCAGCGGCTGTGCCTCCGATAGGCTGGTGAGGGCGACGACGTGCACCTTCCTCAGAAGCTCGGTGACCGCGATGCGGCCAGTGAACGTAAGCGCGTCCTCCAGCTTCAGGTCCCGACAGAGCGCCTGGCAATCGCGGGCGTAGGCCTCATCCTCGTCCATTGGTCCTGCCACATGGGCCCGGATCGCGGGAATGCGCCGGCGCAGCCGCTCGATGGCCCGGATGAAGGTTTTCACATCCTTGATGGGGACGACCCGGCCGATCAAGGCAACGGTCGGAGGCTCCTCGGGAGGCACCGGGGCAATCGCCGCGAAACGTTCGAAATCAATGCCGTTCGCGATCACCTGCAACCGGTCCGGGTCCGCGCCGAGTTCGCGCTGCATCGGCTGGTTCTCGCTGAAGAGCGTGGTGATCCTGTCGCTGGCTTCGTAGCAGGCCCGCGCATAGCTTTCGAAGGCCCGGATCCACAGATCCCTCAGGTCGAGCCGGGGGCGGTCGAGCCGATAGCCGTTGTCGATCGTATCGACAAGCCAGTCCGCCATCAGCAGTTCGATCCGGCGTTCATTGGTGTAGATGCCGTGCTCGGTGACGATCGCCCTCGCACCGAATTCGATCTTGGCACGGGCCAGAAGCAGTCCCGCATAGCCGGTCGAGATGGCATGAAAGATCCGGCTGGAGGGAAGCGGGGCTTTCAGAACGGAAAGCAGGCCCCCTACCAGGGAGTGCCAGGCCCAGTAGAAGTCCTCAAAGGTTCCGTAGGGCATGAGGCGCCGATAGGTCGCGGCGACAATTTCGAAAGTGTGCCGGCTATGGAGGAGATCGTTCAGGGTGATGTGATCGTCCCGAACGATCGCGTGGACGTCTTCGAGATCCTTGAGCTCTCCCGTCAGGATGAAGCGGGCCAGACTGGCTGCGAGCGTGTCACACCGGTTTCGATCAAGACGCGAGCGGATCATCCAGGACGGCAGCATTCCCCTGGCCAGACCCTTGCGAGGGAAGCCCCCCCCGAGAATGACCTCCTGAAACCCGATGAGGTTGTCCGGAAACGGAAATCGCGCTTCGCGTCGTTCCCCGTCGGCAACAATCGAAACAACCCGGAATGTGAGATCCGGCTGTGCCCTGATCAGCCAGTCGACCCAGGTCGAAACGCCTCCAGCCACATGAGGGTAGCAGCCCTCAACGATCAGACAGACGTCGCTTGGGCGACCATCGCTGCGGTCGAAGGCTTCGATCCCTTCTTCCGTCACGACCACGGCTCCGATCGTCTGGGCGAAGCGGCCGGATGGGCCTCGACTTGCTGTTGCTCCTGTGCCCCGACAGCAGCGCCGCTCGCGGCCCTGTCCAGATCGCCTCTCCCCTGATGGAGGGCAAGCGGAACCACATCGAGGGCTATTGATTTCCTTCGCAGGGATTGAGCTCGCAGCAGCGCCTTCTCGGCATCGTCAGCGGGCAGAAGCCGGCTTGACGCTGCCTTCGTGAAAAGCGACGCCGCCCTGGCGACAGCATGGTGATCGTCGCTGCGGGCAAGGTCTTCCGCCTCTTTCAGTTCAGCTTGCAGCTCTTGCCTCAGACGCGCGAGGACGGCTGCCGCTGATGCGCGCACCGCAACCTGGGGGCTCCGAAGCCCATCCATCAGCAGGGTGAAGAGCGCCGGTTCGTAGCGCTGGGCAATCAACCCCAGGATCGTCTGCTTCTCGCTGACAGATCCAAGGGACATCACCTCCTTGAAGGCATCAAGCCGGACCGGAGCCGGATCAAAGGCACGCCCCTCATTCAAGGCGACCAGAAGACCCGTTTCCGGTTCCGGCACTCCGTTGAGGCGGTCGAGCCAGTCGGAATCAGCGGCGTGCAGCTTCTGGCCAGGCCGCCTGAAGCCGAGCACGATGATCGCGGCAACGGCTCCGATCGGCCCGAGAAGGGCGGCCCACAAGGCGACAAGGACTGCGAGCCGTTCTTCGCGGAACCTCAGCCTGATCGCGAGCCCGCAAGCTGCGGCGAGGCCGAGATGGCAGACCAGAGCGGCGAGGAAGGGCAATCCTCCTGCCGCGAGCTCCGCAAGGACGACCAACTGGCCGGCGACGACACATCCGCCGACCAGGACGAGGAAGGCGATGCGATCGGCGGCATTCAGCCATTGGGCGAGGCGGCTCTGGCGCCCGGAACGATGCTGGCCAGACATCATCGGCCTTCTCCCTCTGCCTGACGGCTGAGTTGATCGGCAAGCTGGAGAGCGCCGTGAAGCAGGTCTTCCAGTCGTTCATCGTCCCTGATGTCATCACCCCCCAGGATGATCAGGCGCGATGGTGGCTCTGGTCCTGTCCTGATCGGCATCGCCAGCCGGGCTCCTTCCGGCATCACATGTCTGTCGTCAGGATGCCGGCTATCAAACAGGCGGGGCTGCCGGTCAAAGCGATGCAGGAGCCGCCCGGCGTCAGGCAGGTCCGTTCCGCCCTGCCGAGCCTTCAGTTCCCACCCGCGACTGGTTGCCTCCCACAACGATGCCCAGGCCCAGCGTGACGGCCGGCGGAAATTCTCGAACTGAAGGACATCGCCGGCAGCACTGCGGACCCTGACGCGGGGCTCCGGCCCGTTTTTGCGGGCAGGGCTTTCGCCCCCCCGCTCCTCGACCCGCGAGCCTTCATCGTCTGCCGTCTTGTCGACTGAGGCAGCGATGCCCCTGGGGGCGGGCTTTGCCCGATCGTCGAGACGGGCCAGAACGATCGAGCGCTCCAGTTCCGCGATCCGGCTGCGAAGGGCGGCGGCATGTTCGACCGCCATGGCCAGATCGTCCTGTGCCCGTTCGCGCTCACGCGCCAGCTTCTGGCGCTCCTCTTCGATGCGATCGCGGAAAGCACCCAAAAGCATCGCCGAGAAGAGCCAGAGAACGGGCTCCTTGAATGTGCGGAACATCAGGTCGTAGAAGTCCTCCTCGGTCGTCGCCGGGCCGGGCCCAAGGACCGAGGCGCAAATGCCCGCAATCAACGCCGTGATCATTCCGGGCAAGGTGCCGTGAACCAGCGATATGGCCACAACCGGGATCCAGAAGGGGTGAGGCGAGGCTTGCAACAGTTCGATACGTGGTCTCAGCGCAATTGCGAGCACCAGGACGACCGCGATCAGAATCGCGACCTCAACGGTCCACGAGCGCCAGCCAGCCCCGTCGCGAGCAGTCCTCCACGGCGAGAGAAGTCGCCTGCGCACACCGGCAAGCATTCCTTCCGAACGGGACGGCGCGTGGAGATTGTGGTCCGTCATCGCCCGGCCCCCCGGGAGCGCTCTCCCTCCTCCGATGTGGAACGTTGCGCCGCGAACGGATCGAAGCGAGGCATGAACAGTCCGGACTTGCGGACGCTGTCCTGAAGTTCACCGATCAGGACCGACGGCAGAACGCCCGCCTCGCGCCTCTGGATCATTTCCCTCGCGAGATCGGTCGGGCGGAAGTGTTCCGAGGCCAGTGCGAACCAATCGCGGGACAGGAGTTCGTTGTCTTCCGAAAGCTCGACCGCCGACAGGTAGAACGCCGCGAGTTGAGGCCGCTTCTCGGCCGCGGCCAGCTTGGCTGCGAAGAGCGGGTCACGCAGCGGCAGTTCCGAGCCGAGGCGCCCCCGCAAGGGCCCAAGCCCGGCCGATCCCCATCTGTCGAACAGAATGCCGGCGAGGCTGAGGCCGATCCTGCGTGCCTGATCGCTCGATGTGTGCAGCAGGCGGTCGGTCTGTGTCAGGACTTTGCCAAGGCCGCCCGTTGCGACCGCCATCGCAATGTATCCGGACGCGGCGCTCCACCCGGCGCGGCCGTAGCGTGTGTCGTCCAGTCGCTCAACGAGTGCCCCGGCCCAATCGATGTAGCCTCGATCCAGCAGGAGCCAGATCGCGGCCGTTCGTGGCAAGTCCCCTGATGGCGCTTCGCCTGCGGCGGGTACGCCCGCAAGCTCGAGAGCATGATCCTTTGCGCCAACCTCGACGAAGCGCAGGATCATGCTCATTCGGTGCTGGTGGTCGCTATCCTGCCGGGCCCACCCAACCGAGCGCCGGAGCGCTTCGTCCAGTGCGTTCCCGCTCACCAGAAGGTCGAAGAGCAGGCCCCCATACTGCCTATGGGCGCCAGGGAAGCGCTCGTCAGCCACGCGCAGAACATTCAGGGCCCCGGCGCTGTCGCCCTTCTGGGCAAGAAGGCCACCGAGCCGCGTCATGAAATCCGCATCAAGGAGATGACGCTGCTTCAGCAGGAGTTGTTCTTCCTGCGTGAAACGCCCGTGCAGGCGATAGAGCCGGGCAAGCCTTTCGACCCCACTGAACGAAGGAGAAATCTTCACCCAGGATTCCAGAGCTGACAGCGTGCCCTCAAGGTCCTGCTGCAACTGAAAGAAATCAGCTGCCTTCCTCAGGGTTTGGGGACTGTCCGGCGTTCCCCTGAGATAGGCCCGCAAAGCCTCGTCGGCCAGCTGCGGGTTTCCGAGCGTATGATTGAGCTCAAAGACTCGAGCCAGGAGGGCGCTCCTGCGGTCACCACCGTCATAGAGGCGATTGGCAAGCCGGGCAGCTGCCTCGATCTCGCCATCCCTCTCGAGCATGGAAATCTGCTCGATCTCGCCCGGCCGCAGCGCCACTGCCGCAAGACCGGCAACGATGGCCAGCGATAGGACAGCGAGGGTGAGAGGTCGCTTCATTCGCGACCTCCGCAACGGATCTCGACATCCAGCGGTTCAAAGCCGGTCGCCGCGATGGAGAAGGTGAGCGTGCCATCTGGTTCGACCTGGACCCGCTCGGAATGCAGGACTTCACCCTTGCGGCTGGCGACGACATTGACGGCGCCCGCCGGTAGCCGGTCGAAAACGAACTCGCCCTTCCCGTAGCCCTCCGCGGTGAACCTGAGCGCACAGGCCTCCCGTCGCAACTGGCTGAGCTGCCAGCGGCTTTCGCGCAGGGAGGCGGCCGCGAAAGTCGGCAAACCGAGGCTCGACCGGCTCGTCAGAACCAGAGAGGCGGTGTCGACGCCGGCATCGAGCGCGATGTAGAGCGACCCCGCATGGCTATTGGAGCCAAGCACCCCGGTGCTCCTGGCAATGTCCGGCACGAGGTCCGCCGCCTGGTCGAAGCGCAAGGTCTGCAGCCCATCGCGATCTCCGATGGACCAGCTCTGTGGGCCGGTCTGCAGGATCTTCGCAGAAAAGAAGCCATCAGCGATCGCGGCATAGTGCGAGGCCTTGATCGGGGCAAGCCTCGCTGACCGCGCCCAGTCGAGATGGTATCGAACGGCCTCGAGAGAGGCCCGTCTTTCGGCAGAATAGGTGTGATAGTAGACGTTAACGCCCTTGAGGCGCCGTGGCAGTTCGGTCCTCTCCAGCGTCTCGCGAAGCTGGCGAAAGCCATGAAAATGCGAGGTCCAGAGATTGGTATAGGTGTTCTCGTTGGAGTTCACGGCATAGATCTGCCGCTCCCCTCCGACCGACCTCGAGATCGGCGAGACATAGGCAATCGAGGGGTACTGGGTGTCGAACCGCGTGTCGCCGCCATTGATGTTGCGAACCCCCGCCTGCCTGGTAGCCCGAACGATCCGTTCAAAGGGTCGGGTGTTCCCGCTCCATAGGTAAAGTGCGATGCTCTTGCCTGGCGGAGCCAGATCCTGGGTCACCCGCAGGGCGTGCGTGACCTCCCGGCCGATGGAAAAGGGATCGCGCAGGAAGGCGCGAGGGGCATGATTGCCACCCGCCAGATAGCGTCGCCGTCGGCGATCTGAAGCGTTCGCAACCCCGATCGCTTCCATCAGGCGGCTTGCAAGATCCCGATTTCCCCTGTCCTGCTGGGTAATGAGCTGGTATTCTTGGTCCCGGTTGTAGTTTTCGAAGAATTCCCAGAGAAAGGGATGGGTACAGGTGTGGCTCGCAACTTCCACCTGAGGAAGTGCGAAGATCCGACGCGCGGTCGCAATGGCCCTGAGGCCCCCTCCAAGTTCCTCGTCGATGTCTTCTGCAACCAGACCAACGGACATAGGCAGATCGGGATAAGGTTCGATGAGCTCCTGCAGCATCAGTTGCGATGCCGTGACTTGCTCCGCGGCCGCCCGGCCATTTGCCATCGCACCGGAGCTGCCGTCGCCACCCGATTGGGGGGGAGACACTGTCCGAGGCGCGCCTGGAGCGCCTGGATTGATCGCCCTCCGGGGGCGATAGGCTTCCAGATGAACACCATTGTTCCAGCCATCGCCGTCCACGTGGCTGAAATAGAGCCTGCGACCCGAGACAGTGGTCGTATCCGGAACGGGAAACGATGGCCTTCCCAGCACCGCTTCGAAGAACGCGAAGGGATTGAGAATCCAGCGCGTATCCCCAGTCACGGCGTCGCCGTGGACAATGAAGCCGTGAGCGACATAGCCACCCCCCGGCCCGGTCGCTGCGACGACGGACCTTCGCTCCCGTCCCTCGAAGCGAAGTTCGTATTCCAGCCCGACACGAGCCCCCGGACCTGAGCGCTCGACCAGAACATGCGGATTGACGACGGGATCGACCTTGCGCTCGAACTCCATCAACTCCGGATCGAGGGCAGCGATCCTGGCGTCGCTCACGATTGTAACAACGTCCCCGGTCAGCCTGATACCCATTCGCCCGAAGATCCGGTTGGCAACCTGTGCCGCACCGGAGGTAAGCGGCCCCCCCACAGATCCCAGAATGATGACCTTCACGCCCGAGGCCGAAACACGGTCCAACCAGGAGAGATAAGCGCCGAAGCCCTGAACATCGGCGTGGAACCAGGAAAGGACCGCAACAGCGGACGACAGGGTGGCCTCATCGGGGAGCCCCTGACTCAAGTCCCTGTAGACAAGGCGATAGCCGAGATGGTTCAGCGGAAACTCGGCCCTGAGATGAACCTGGGTATCCGTCGGCGTCGCATCGTTGGCGCTGTCATAGACAACGACAATATCGCGCTTGACGGCTGTCGGGTCGGCCCTCGACAGTCCGGTCAGCAGCAGCGGAACGAGCAGGGCAACCACCGCCGAGACTATGATACGCAACATGCTACAAGCCTCTCATGACGGGAGAGGAGGACGTCGGCGGGGTGCGTGCAGGCAGGGCTTTCGATCAAGGAGGACAGTATCGTCGCGGCCAGGCCAGAGCGAACCACCCAGCCGCCCGATGGCATCTGGGGCGGAAAGCCGCACCCCCCACAGCACAGCAGCCAGCATTGTCTCGCCAAAATTCAGGCTGACAGCATCATTCCTGCCACTTTCTCTAGCGGAAGATTGTGAATAGAGCCGGCCTACCCCGGATTCTCTGGAAAAATCTCTATCGAAACGCTTGGCCACTTTACGAACCTCCGATGCAGCGAGGCCCCTTCGCTGCATCTACACCGCGACGCATCTTACCCAAATACTTAACCAAAAAATAACACCGGTGCCTGTCGAGAGTCCATCTCGCTGTCGAGCTCGCCGGGTGAGCCTTCACAGCGATAGCGCCGCTTCTCCGCCTTTACGCTCCCGTTACCCGACACTGCCGCTTTCCGCTTCGCGCCTTCACGCGTGCGTCGCCTGGCCCCCCGGTCGATGGTTAACCGGGACCCCTTCGCATGGCGGCGACCTCCTCTTCCTCACCGGCTGCCTCGTGGCAGCCGCCTCAGTGACAGCCGCCGAGCGCGTGTGAGGCCCGGCATGGCCTTCTCACTCTTCGCCTTCGGCCATCTCGTTGTCGCCGTCGTGCGGTCCGAGCGCTTCGGAAAGCCCTTCCGCACGCGCGACGAGTCAAGGGCGACGTATTCGACTACATCGAGATGTTTTACAATCCGGCCCGCAAGCAAGCACGGAATGGGATGCTGTCGAGCTCGAACGGCAGCACAAAGCGCGAGCCGAGCTTGTCTAGAAAAATGCGGCGGTTCAGCCTCACGCGCTAGTCGCGGCCTGGCGGAAAAGCTTGAAAATCTCACGGCCGGCGTCCTCGGCCGTCATAGAGCCGGACCTGGAGAACCATTGTGGCATCCAGTTGTAGGCGCCGAATAACGCATTGGAGAACAGCCGTGGATTGCTGACGTGGATGGACCCGTCGCGAAGACCGTCCGCCACGATCGACCGAACTCGCAGTTCGAACTCCTTCTTCAGACTCCTGAGTTTTTTTCGATGATCGACATTGAGGGAGCGATCTGTGACCAGCGCCATGCAAAACCCGAAGTCAGACAGGATAATCTCGCCGTAAACATGAAAGAATTTCTCAAGTCTATCAATTGCATAAGTTCTTATGCTCTCATTTTGAGCTAGGGCTGTATCCAGCTCATCCAACGCCAATTGCAGAATCTTGTAAAGTATATCTTCTTTGCTTTCGATGTAATAGTATATTGTCGGCTTCGTTACATTGAGAGCGGACGCAATTTTTTCGATTGTCGTTTGGTGAAAGCCATCATCCGCAAACATTCGTGCAGCCTGGGTCAGGATCAAGCGCCGCTTTGCATCGTGCAGATCCTGCCGAAGGCTGGCATCTCTCCAGTTTGACGCCGTGGCTCGCTTCTTACTCGAACCGCTCATCGTCTGCCCTCTTCCGTGGCGAATTGTCGGTCTCGTCTACCTCGCCTTGGGCCATCGTCCAACCGGCGGATTGACACTCTACCTTCTCGTAAGATTTAACCTACCGGCAAGTAGACATAGGACTGAGCGGCAGCCGTGAGCTGCGGGAGGAACCGATGCATCGTCGTCTTTTCATGAAGAGCAGTGCCGCCGCCGCCCTGGCAGCCGGTTTGCCAGCCACGCCGGCGCTCGCGCAGGAACCAGCGGATTTCCACATCGCAGCGGTCCTCGCCTTCTCCGGAGCCTATGGGATCATCGGCAAGGACATGCGTCAGGGCGTCGAGATTGCCGTGGCCGAACGCCAGGGCCGGGTTCTGGGCAAGCCGATCCGCATTTCGTGGGAGGATGACGAGACGCGCCCGCAGCCTGCCGTGCAGAAGGCCACGCGCCTTCTGGCGAACGGGGCCCATATGATCTTCGGCGCGGTCGGCTCCGCCTCCACGCTCGCCCTCCAGAGCCTGGCGGACCAGCGCAAGGTGCCACTTCTGGTTACCATCTCCGCAGACGACAAGATCACCCGCGTCGGTGGCTCGCGCTACACGTTCCGGACGTCAAACACGCTCGGCATGGAAATCCGGATGTGTGTGGAGTTCGCAAAGACCCGCGGCCTGAAGAAGATCTACGGCGTCACCGCCGACTATCAGGCAACACGTGACGGCTGGGAACTCTTTCAGGCCGAGGCGAAGAAGGTCGGCATTGGCATCGTCGGCAACGACTATGCGCCCCTCGGCAACCGCGACTTCTCCGTCATCGTCGACAAGATGGCCAGGTCCGACGCCGACGGTATCGCCGTCATGATCACCGGCAATGACGCGGTCACCTTCCTCAAGCAGTCCGGACAGGTCGGCCTCGGCAAGACCAAGGCCCAGTTCGGCCCCGTGCTTCAGGACGAGACGCTGGCAGCCGCGGTGGGCCCGGCCTCCGTCGGCGTGTTCTCCGGCGTGCGCTATCACTTCAGCGTCGACAATGCTGCGAACAAGAAATTCGTCGAGGCCTATCGCGCCAAGTACAACGAGTGGCCGTCGAGCTTCGCTGGCGAGGCCTATGACGGCATGAGCTGGTGGCTGGACGTGGTCGATGCCACCAAGAGCTGGGACCGAGAGAAGTGGGTCGAAGCCTTCCGCACAAGCACCCGCGAGAACTCCGTCGAGGGCCGCAAGGTGATGCGCACCTGTGATCATCAGGCCGCGCAGGTCGGACTTTGGGGCGAGGTCGTGGAAGGCCAGGCTCCCCTGCCGCCCCTCACCATGAAGATCACCAACACCTTCGACGCGGCCAATCTCTTCGAGGCCTGCTGATCAACGGGAGGCGGGCGGTGCTGGCCCGCCTCTCACCCCTCGTTCCAAAAAAAGACTGGCGACAAGTCCGTGTCTACCATCGTCATCGGCCTCAGTCTGAGCTTCCTTCTGTTCCTGCTGGCGGCGGGACTGACGCTGATTTTCGGCATGCTCGGGGTGATCAATTTCGCCCACGGGGCGCTCTACATGCTCGGCGCATACGTGTGCTTCCAGATCGTCAGCTGGACCGGCTCGTTCTGGATAGGGCTCCTGCTTGCACCTGTCGTCGTCGCGGCCCTCGGCGCTGCGATGGAAATGTCGGCGCTGAAGCCTGTCTATGAACGGGACCATATCTACCAGCTGCTGCTGACCTTTGGCTTCATTCTCGTTATCGAGGAAGCCGTGAAAATCGTCTGGGGCCTCGACTACAAGCAGGTCCCGACGCCGGATCTCTTCTCCCAGCCGATCGCGCTGTTCGGCAGCCAGATTCCGTCCTACCGCCTGTTCATCATTGGCTTCGGCGCGACCGTGTCACTGGCACTCTTCCTGCTCCTGGAGCGCAGCCGCCTGGGCATGGTGATCCGCGCCGCCAGCTCTGACCCGGACATGGCGCAGACCCTGGGCATCGATGTCGCGAAGGTGCGCACGGCCGTCTTCGCCCTCGGCGCGGGCCTTGCCGCACTCGGCGGCGTCGTCGCTGCGCCGCTCGTGCCGATCGAACTTGGCATGGGGTTCAGCGTCATCATCGACTGCTTCGTCGTGGTGATCATCGGCGGCCTGGGCAACATTCGCGGGGCCATCCTTGCAGCCCTCCTGCTCGGAATGGCACGGGCCGCGGGCTTCACCTATGCCCCCGAATGGGTCGAACTCATTACCTTCGTCCTGCTGATCGCGACGCTGCTCACGCGTCCCGCCGGCCTCTTCAGCCGCAAGGGTCGCGCCGCATGATGACGTCCCACCTCGGCAGGCTGGCTATGGCTGCCATCGTCGCTGCAATGATTCTCGTGCCGGTGATCCAAACGAGCGAGGAAAGCCTCAACCTCGTCAGCCTGATCCTGATCTGGGCGCTGTTCGCCATCGGCTTCGACCTGATCTTCGGCATGGCGGGCATGCTGTCCTTCGGCCACGCGGCTCTGTTCGGCACGGGCGGCTACGCGCTGACTCTGCTGGTCACAAAGGCCGGCGTCGGCTTCCTGCCGGCCCTCGGTGCCGCCGGCATGGTCGGTGCCGTCATGGCGTTCGGTCTGAGCATCTTTGCGCTGCGCGTCTCAGGTCTGTTCTTCTCGCTCCTGACGCTCGCCCTCGCCCAACTCGTCTACATCCTCGCCAGCACCAAATTTCGCGCCTATACCGGCGGCCTCGACGGTATTCCCGGCGTTCCGCGGCCGGAATTGCTCGGCATCGATTTCTACAACAACCGCAACTACTACTACTTCCTAATCGTGGTCTTCATCGTCGGCCTCGCGGTGATGGCGCTCCTGCGCGCGTCGCCTTTCGGCAAGGCCCTGCAGGCCGTGCAGGCGAACGACGTGCGCGCAGCCCAGATTGGCTACAATGTCCAGCGCCTGCGCCAGTGCGCGTTCATGATCTCTGGCTTCTATGCCGGCGTCAGTGGCGCGCTGCTCGCCTCGCTCATGTTCTACATCAGCCCGCAGATGCTTCACTGGACGACGTCCGGCGACGTTCTCATCATGACCGTACTGGGTGGCAAGGGAACGCTGCTCGGCCCGATCCTCGGTGTCGCGGTGTTCGAGGTGCTCAAGGAGAAGCTGAGCCAGTATACCCAGCACTGGTACGGTATCCTCGGACTGATCTTTATTCTCTGCACCATCTTCCTGCCCAATGGGCTCGCGGGCCTGTTTACCCGCAAGGCCGCCGGCAGGCCGGGAGATGCGCCATGAGCGGGGCCGTGAACGGAGCCTCCGCCGGTGGCCTGCGTTGCGAGAACATCCAGGTGTCCTTTGGCGGACTGAAGGCTGTGGCCGGCGTCAGCTTCGAGTTCAAGCCCGGGAACCTCTACGGTTTGATCGGCCCGAACGGAGCCGGCAAGACCACGTTGATGAATGCGCTATCGGGCCATGCAACGCTGGCCGGAGGGCAGGTCTTCCTCGACGGGCGCGACATCACCCGGCTGTCAGTCCATGCGCGCACCCGCGCCGGGCTGGGACGGAGCTTCCAGATCACGAAGATCTTCTCCGGAATGAGCGTGTTGGAAAACCTCCAGCTTGGTGCCTTCGCGAACCGCTATCGCGTGCAGCCGTTCTGGATGCCGTCGAGTCGATTCCGGAACGTCCGCGAGGATGCCGAGAAGGTGCTGGAGCAGGTCGGACTGACGAAGCTCGCCCACATCTCGGCCGATTATCTCTCGCATGGCGACCAACGCGCGCTGGAAGTCGGCCTCACGCTTCTCAGCGACCCGCGCGTGCTCCTGCTGGACGAGCCGCTCGCCGGCGTCGGTCATGAAAGGCTCGACCAGGCCATCGATCTCATCCGCCGCATCGTTGCCGGACGAACCGTTCTCTTGATCGAACACAACATGGACGTCGTGATGCAGGTCTCCCACGAGATCGTCGTGATGGTTCAGGGCCAGCTTCTCGCTTCGGGTTCGCCAGACGATGTGCGGGCCAATCCGGCGGTCCGCGCCGCCTATCTGGGAGAGGGCGAATGAGCGCGCTCGCCCTGGAAAACTGCGACGTGTTCTACGGCAAGGCCCAGGCGCTTCACCACGTCTCCATCGACGTCGGCCGGGCCGAAGTGGTCTCGCTCATCGGCCGCAATGGCGCCGGCAAGAGCACGCTGCTGAAAGCCGCGATCGGTCTGAATGCGGTGCGCTCCGGCCGACGACTGCTCGATGGGCGCGATGTGACCGCCCGCAAGTCGCACGAACTCGGGCGCCTCGGCATTGCTTTCGTGCCCGAGAACCGACGCATCTTTCCCAATCTGACGGTCGAAGAAAATCTGCGCATCGCGACCGTCATGGGGCGCACTGGCCCGTGGACGATCGAGCGCATCTACGGTCTGTTCCCCCGCCTCGAGGAGCGCGCGAGCCAGGGAGGCGATACGCTCTCTGGCGGCGAGCAGCAGATGCTGGCCCTCGGCCGCGGGCTCCTGACAAATCCTGACGTCCTGCTGCTGGACGAACCGACCGAGGGTCTCGCACCGCTCATCGTCGACCAGCTCGTCGAGTCGATGCGGGCGATCAACGCCGAAGGGATCTCGATCCTGCTCGTCGAGCAGAACCTGAAGGTTCCCCTCAAGCTCGCGCGCCGGCAGTTCGTCATCGACAACGGCCGGATCGTCTGGTCCGGAACCACAGCGGAACTGCAGGCAGACCGGGCCCGCATCGAAACTCTCATCAGCATCTAGGATCGGGTCATGGCCGAAGTCTTTATCATCGGGATCGGAATGACCCGCTTCGGGCGTTACCTGGATGACCGGCTTGAGGCCATCGCCCGCCCGGCGGTCGAGGAGGCGCTGACCGACGCAGGCATCGGGCGCGGTGACATCCAGGCAGCCTTCTTCGCCAACACGGCACAGGGCGTTGTGGAGGGTCAGCATCTCGTGCGCGGGCAGCTTGCGCTGAGAGCTCTGGGCTTCGAGCATATTCCGGTCATGAACGTCGAGAACGCCTGCGCCAGCGCGTCGACGGCACTCAACGCCGCCTTTGCCTATATCGCCTCCGGCCAGGGCGATATCGCGCTGGCTCTGGGCGCCGAGAAGATGAACGCCACCGATCGCGCCAAGTCCTTCGCGATCTTCGACGGCGCCTGGGATGTCCACGACGTCGACGCCAGCGTGAGCCGCCTCGCCGCCCTCGGCAAGGACCTTCCCCTGCCGGCAGGCGCGGGCCAGAACAGCGGCAAGCGCAGTGTCTTCATGGACGTCTATGCAGCGCTCGCGCGTTACCACATGCACCGGTTCGGCACGACGCAGCGCGACATTGCCGAGGTGTCCGCCAAGAACCACCGCCATTCCTCGCTCAACCCGAAGGCCCAGTATCAGGACGCGATGACGGCCGACGATGTGCTGGCTGCGCGCGAGGTGTCCTGGCCGCTGACGCTGCCGATGTGCGCGCCGATCAGCGACGGTGCTGCCGCCGCCATCGTCTGTTCCGCAGCCAAGGCGCGCGAGCTCGGCGCCACGCGCGCCATCCGCATCGCCGCCTCGGTCATCGGTTCCGGCTCGGACCGCGAGGCCGATGATCTCGATCATCATCTGTGCCGACTGGCCGCCAACAGGGCCTACGACATTGCCGGGGTCGGGCCCGCGGACATGTCGGTCGCCGAAGTCCACGACGCCAGCGCCTTCGCCGAGCTGCACCAGGCCGAATTGCTCGGCTTCTCGGATATCGGCGACGGTGCACGCCTCGTCAGGAACGGCGATACGGCGCTGGGAGGGCGTATTCCGATCAACACCTCGGGCGGCCTGGAATCCCGCGGGCACCCGATCGGCGCGACCGGCCTTGCGCAGATCTACGAGCTGGTCATGCAACTCCGCGGCGAGGCCGGCCCGCGCCAGGTCGACGGCGCCCGCCACGCCATTGCCGAGAACGGCGGAGGCTTCCATCGCTACGAGGAAGCCACGGCCTGCATCACCATCCTTGAGCGTTGAGAGGAAGCCCATGCGTCTGATCGACTTCTTCGACCGCGGCGTGGCCCTGGACCCGACGCGCACCTGCCTGAAGGATGCGACCGTCTCGCGCAGCTATGGCGATGTTCAGCGACGCAGCTATCGCATCGCCAATGCGCTGGCGGCTGCGGGCTTCGCGCCCGGCCAGAAGGCGGCGGTCTACAGCCCCAACGGCGCGGTCGCCTTCGAGTGCATTCTCGGCATCGTCCGGGGCGCCCTGGTGTGGGTGCCGATCAACGCCCGCAATACGGCTGACGAAAACGCCTACATCCTCGACAATTGCGACGTCGAGGTGCTCTTCTACCACGGCGAATTCGAGGCCAACGTCCAGGTGTTCCGCAAGGACTGCCCGAAGATCCGGTCGTATGTCTGCATCGACAGGGTCGGCGCCGGGGCACCGTTCCTGGAGGATTGGATCGCGGAGGTGCCGGAGACCGATCCGGACGTTCCCGAGGACCGGGACGCGACCATCTCCATCGTCTCTTCCGGCGGCACCACCGGACGGCCGAAAGGCGTTGTCTGGACCCATCTGGTCTGGGAGACGATGATCGCCAACTTCTTCACCGCCATGCCTGTCGGCAAGCCGCCGGTCCACCTGGTGGTCGCGCCCATGACCCATGCGGCGGGCATTGTCGGCATCATCCTGATGGCGGCGGGGGCGACGCAGGTGATCCTGCCGGGCTTCGAGCCGGGCAAGGTGGTGAACGCCATCGAGACCGAGGGCGTCACCCATCTGTTCCTGCCGCCCACCGCCATCTATGTCCTGCTGGGCCATCCGGGCCTGAAAAATCACGATTTCTCCTCGCTGGACCATTTCATCTACGCCGCCGCGCCGATGTCGGTCGACAAGCTGAAGGAATGCCTGGACGTCTTCGGCCCGGTCATGACCCAGAGCTTCGGCCAGGCGGAGGCACCGATGCTCTGCACCTTCCTGTCTCCGCAGGACCATCTCGTCATCGGCGATCCGCAGAAGGAGAAGCGCCTGGCGAGTTGCGGGCGGCCCACCTTCATGACCCCCGTCGCCATCATGGACGACGACGGCAAGCTCATGCCGGCGGGCGAGCGTGGCGAGATCGTCGTGCGCGGCAATCTCGTCATGCCGGGCTACTACAAGAACCCCGACGCGACGAAGGAGGTCTCCGCCTTCGGCTGGCACCACACGGGCGATATCGGCTTCAAGGACGAGGATGGGTTCGTCTACATCGTCGACCGCAAGAAGGACATGATCATCTCGGGCGGGTTCAACGTCTATCCGAGCGAGATCGAGCAGGTCATCTGGAGCCATCCGGCTGTTCAGGACTGCGCCGTTGTCGGCGTCCCCGACGACAAGTGGGGCGAGGCGGTCAAGGCCGTCATCGAACTGAAGCCCGGAGGGAGCCTCGCGGCGGATGAAATCATCGCGCTGTGCAAGGCCAAGCTGGGAAGCGTCAAGGCTCCGAAGTCAGTCGAGTTCTGGGACAGCCTGCCGCGCAGCCCCGTGGGCAAGGTGCGGAAGAAAGACATTCGCGAGACGTTCTGGAAAGGGCGCGAGCGGGCCATCTAGAGCACCGCCGCGAACGGGAGAGGCCGATGAACATCGCCATGGTTCTCGCCAATGCAGCCAGGGCCTTCTCGGATCGCCCGGCGGTCTGCCTCGGCCCCGAAACGGTTCACAGCTACGGCACCTTTCTCGCACGCAGCGCCTCACTCGGCACGGCGTTCCGCAGCCGCGGCCTGACGCCCGGCGCTAGGATCGGCGTGTTCCTGTCCAACCGTCCCGAATATTTCGAGATCCTGTTCGGCGCCTGGTTCGCGGGACTGACCGTGGCGCCGATCAACGCCAAACTGCATCCGAAGGAACTCGCCTACATCCTCGAGAACTGCGCGGCGTCGGTGCTGTTCACTGACATCGAGGGCGGCCTGTCGCAGCCCGGCGATGTGGTGGATGTCGATGGCGAAGCCTATGCCGCCATGGTCTCGACGCCTCCCGACACGCTCCAGCCGGCCGAAGTTTCCCCCGACGACATCGCGTGGCTGTTTTACACCAGCGGCACGACCGGCTATCCCAAGGGCGCGATGTTGACCCATCGCAACCTCTACAACATGACGCTGAGCTTCCTCTCGGACATTGGTCCGGTCGAGGAGACGGATGCCTCGCTGTATCCGGCACCGCTCTCGCATGGCGCCGGGCTTCTGTCGCTCGCTCATATCGTGCGCGGGGCGGCCAATGTGGTGCCGGAGAGCGGCGGCTTTCAGCCCGAAGAAATCGTAGCGCTGATCAACCTTTATCCCGGCAGTTCCTTCTTCGCCGCGCCGACAATGGTCAACCGGCTCGTCACGTCGCCGGCCATGGACGACCTGATGGTCGAGAACCTCGACCACATCTTCTACGGCGGTGCGCCGATGTATCTGGAGGACCTGAAGCGCGCCCTCGGCCTGCTCGGCCCCAGACTCTGGCAGGCCTATGGCCAGGGGGAAGCGCCCTGCACCATCAGCTACCTGCCGCCGCACATGCATCTCGACACCGGTGACGGACGGCTCGACGCGCGTCTGTCGTCCGTCGGCATCCCGCGAACGGGTGTCGCCGTGCGGGTCGTCGATCCCCAGGGGCGCGACATGCCACCGGGCGAGAACGGCGAGGTCATCGTCGCCGGCGACGTGGTCATGGCCGGCTACTGGAACAATCCCGACGCGACCGCATCGGCGCTGCGCGACGGCTGGCTCTGGACCGGGGATGTCGGCACCTTCGACGACCATGGCTTCCTTTACCTCAAGGACCGCTCGAAGGACGTCATCATATCGGGCGGCTCCAACATCTACCCCCGCGAGGTGGAGGAGGTGCTGCTTCGCCACCCCGCCATCACCGAGGTCAGCGTCATCGGCCGGCGTCATCCGGACTGGGGCGAAGAGGTGGTGGCCTTCGTCTCTGCTTCCCGACCGGTGACGGCCGGGGAGCTTGACGCGTTCTGCATCGACAACATGGCGCGTTTCAAACGTCCAAAAACCTACCGCTTCCTGCCGAGCCTGCCGAAGAGCAACTACGGCAAGATCCTGAAGACGGAACTGAGAACCCTTCTTGCGGCTGAAACCGCTGCCTGATGGCGGCCGACAGAAGATTGGAGAGCGATATGACGACCATCGTCGCCGGAGTCGGCATGATTCCCTTCGCCAAGCCGGGTGCCTCCGCGCCCTATGACGCCATGGGCGAGGAGGCTGTGAAGCTGGCGCTGAAGGATGCCGGCGTGGCCTATGACGCCGTCGAGCAGGCCTATGCGGGCTACGTCTACGGCGACTCCACGGCGGGCCAGAAGGTGCTCTACCGGGTCGGGATGACCGGCATCCCTATCGTCAACGTCAACAACAACTGCTCAACGGGGTCCACCGCGCTCTATCTCGCCCGCCAGGCCATCGAGAGCGGCGCAGCCGACTGCGTGCTGGCCGTTGGCTTCGAACAGATGCGCCCCGGCGCGCTCGGCTCCATCTTCGAGGATCGGCCCTCGCCGTTCGAGGATTTCGACAATGTGACCGACGACCTCGTCGGCCATCCGGAGATCCCCCTGGCGCTGCGCTATTTTGGTGGCGCCGGCCAGGAGCACATGCAGCGATACGGCACGAAGCTGGAAACCTTCGCCAAGGTGCGCGCCAAGGCAAGCCGCCATGCTGCGAAGAACCCTCTGGCGCTGTTCCGCAGGGAGTTGAACGAAGGCGACGTGATGCAGGCCCCGGTGATCTGGGAGGGCGTGATGACCCGTTCCATGGCCTGCCCGCCAACCTGCGGCGCGGCCGCCGCTGTGCTCGTCTCGGAGAACTTCGCCAGGAGGCACGGCATCGATACGACCGTGCGAATCCGCGCCCAGGCCATGACCACCGACCGGCCGAGCACCTTCGAGGCCCGAGACATGATGCGCGTGGTCGGCTTCGACATGGCAAAAGAGGCGGCCCAGAAGGCCTATGCGGCGGCCGGCATCGGGCCGGAAGACATCAATGTGGTCGAACTGCACGATTGCTTCGCACAGAACGAGCTGATCAGCTACGAGGCGCTGGGCCTCTGCGGCGAGGGCGAGGCGGAGAAGTTCGTCATTGACGGCGACAACACCTATGGCGGCCGTTACGTCACGAACCCGTCCGGCGGCCTCCTCTCCAAGGGGCATCCGCTTGGCGCCACTGGACTTGCCCAGTGCTACGAACTGACCCACCAGCTGCGCGGCAGCGCCGATGCCCGGCAGGTGGAGGGTGCAACCCTCGCCCTCCAGCACAATCTCGGTCTCGGCGGCGCCGCCGTCGTCACCATCTACGAAAAAGCCTGAGGGGCAGGGTCATGGCAGAGCGTTTGAAGGACAAGATCGCCTTCGTCATGGGGGCCGGCTTCATCGGCGAGGGTTGGGGCAACGGCAAGGCGACGGCGGTGCATTTCGCCCGCGAGGGCGCCGCCGTCATCTGCGTCGACCGCGACCTGGCCTCGGCCGAGCGTACCGCCGCGATCATCTCCGAGGAGGGCGGCAAGGCCGAAGCGCTGCGGGCGGACATCACGTCAGCTTCCGACATCGACGCCGCAGTGTGTGACGTGATCGCCCGTCACGGGCGCATCGACATCCTCCAGAACAATGTGGGCATTGCCGAGCCCGGAGGGCCCGAGGCGATCGACGAAGCAAGCTGGGACCGGGTGATGGATGTGAACCTCAAGGGGTTCTTCCTCACCTGCAAGCGTGTATTGCCCGAGATGGTGCGGCAGGGTGGAGGGGCCATCGTGAATGTCTCGTCGGTCGCCTCGATCACCACCATCGCCGTGCCGATGATTTCGTACTACTCATCCAAGGCCGCGGTGAACCATTTCACCCGCGCCATCGCCGTCGAGTACGCGTCGAAGGGCATCCGCTGCAACGCGGTCCTGCCGGGCCTGATGAACACGCCGATGATCGTCGAGCCATACAGGCATGTCTATGCATCGGTCGACGACATGATCGCCAAGCGCGACGCCATGGTGCCCATGGGCAAAATGGGAACGGCGTGGGACGTCGCCTATGCGTCTCTGTTTCTCGCGTCGGACGAGGCCAAGTACATTTCCGGCGTCCTGCTGCCCGTCGACGGGGCGCTCACCTGTCAGACCCGGTGAAAATCGCGATACCTCCCGGCCCGAACGCCTTCATCGAATGTCCGCCTTGGGTTTGACCCCTGGCTTCGGCTTCAGGGGCGCGAAGCAGTCGTTTCGGGCGGGTTGAGGTTCATCGCGACCAGGTCATCATCATATCTGCAGGCCATGTGTCGCAGAGAGATCGCATCGTCGCGCTGCCATGGACGCCGCGGCAGGCTAAGCCTGAGAAGGTCATTCATGAGGCCATCGCAGCCTCTGAGGAAACGAGGACCGCAGCACCGCATCAACAGCAGGCCCACCGCGAGCGCCTGATCAAGGCGATCGTCAAGGCACCTGCTTGGCTTGATGATCTGAGCACGGGTCGCATCGGGAGCGTTGATGGCATCGCGATGCGTGAGCGCAAGAGCGCCCGCAACATCCGCATGATGATGCAACTCGCCTTCCTCGACCCCTCGACCCCTCGATCGTCGAGGCCGTCGTCGACGGGCGACTGCCCGCCACCATCGGCGCAACCGAGATCGTGCGGGATTTGCCGATGGTCTGGACCGAGCAGCGCGCGCTGCTCGGCGTCTGAACCGCCCTGCCCGCAAAGCAAAACGTAAACTTCAGCTCCCGAAGTCGATCGCAACGAAGCTGGGCCCACCAGACCCCGCCGTCGTTCGTGACCGCGCCCCGCTCCCGCCGAAAGATCGAACCAATCTCCTCGAAGATCGAACCGGTCTCGACCATCATGGCCTGGACATTCGACTTCGCGCGTCGAGAATGGCCGCCCCAAAGGCGGCGCCGAACGCGCCGAACCGCGTCTCGCCAGCTCCCCAATGCCGAAGGGCGCGTCTAAACCGCGAGAATGTCGAGAGAAGTCCGACAGGCCGGACAGCCGCGCGCTAGAGCCGGGTGGTTGGTGGAGCCAGGCGGGATCGAACCGCCGACCTCTTGAATGCCATTCAAGCGCTCTCCCAGCTGAGCTATGGCCCCACGACCCTCGACGGGCTGCGGCAGATCCGGGTCGGCTGCCGCGTGGCGACCAGGTCGCCCCGGTCGAGGCGGGTGTTTGGCACATTTCCTCGGAGCCATCAAGCGCGCATTCGCGGCCCTTCCGGAGGCTCACCGGTTGGGGCGAAGGTCGGGGTGGAAGCTTCAGGCGACGGCGCCCCGGCCTGTCAGCCGCGTGAAAGGTACAGATCCGGCGCTGTCGGGACTTCGGGTGGGGCTACGTTCCCGAAGGCATGCGCGCCCCGCAACCGGAATGCAGCAAGCGCGCAAAGCGCAGGTTGTGTTGCAACTTCTTCTTAATCCGCGAGGTCCTACAGTCAGCCGTCGCGATGCGCATCGCTCCCACCGCATCCTGAGGCGTCAATGGCCGCAGCCACGATCATCGAGGAACTCGAGGACGTCATATCGCGCGGGACCAGCACCCGCCGCGTGGAGACGCTGCGGCGCGTGACGGACCTCTTCCTCCATGATTCCGACCGCTATACCGAGACGCAGATCGCGCTGTTCGACGATGTCATCGGACGCCTGTCGGACGCCATGGAAAAGGCGGTGCGCCAGGAGCTTGCCGAGCGTCTGGCCGCCGTGGTCAGCGCGCCGAAAACGGTCATCCGCAGCCTTGCCCAGGATGACGAGATCGATGTCGCCCGGCCGATCCTGATGCTTTCCGCCCAGCTTGACGACAAGACGCTGGCGCGCATTGCAGAGACCAAGAGCCAGGCCCACATGCTGGCCATTGCCGGGCGCCGGAAAATCGGCGAGTCGGTGACCGACGTGCTGGTCGAGCGCGGCAACCGCGACGTCGCGCTGTCGGTGGCGTCCAATTCCGGCGCCAGTTTCTCCACCAAGGGCTATGACAAGCTGGTGGCCCGCGCCAGGGACGACGACACGCTTGCCGAATGTGTCGGCCTGCGCGCCGATATTCCGCCCTATCTGTTCCGCGTGATCCTTGCCAATGCGCGGGAAGAGGTGCAGCGCCGGCTGATCGCCTCCGCGACCGCGCGCGAGAAGGTCCACCTGTCGGGTGCCATTGCCGGCGTTGCCGACCGGATCGCCGTCGGCGCGTCGGGCGGCGACCGGGACTATACCGCCATCCAGCGCACCATCGTCGTGCTGCATGCCAAGGGCCAGCTCGACGAGGCCCGGCTCAAGACCTATGCCGATGCCGGCCAGTTCGACGAAACCGTCTGCGCCCTGTCGGTGCTGTGCGGGGTCCCCGTGGGGATGGTGGAACGGCTGTTCCTCGGCGACCGGCCGGACCCGATCCTGATCCTGTCGCGCGCCGCCGGCCTTGGCTGGCCGACGCTGAAGGCCATCTTGCGGACGCGGCCCGGCGGGGCCGGCACTTCGGCGGCCGGCATGGAAGAAACGCGCGAGAGCTACGACAAGCTCACCACCAACACGGCCCTGCGCGTGCTGCGGTTCTGGCAGGTGCGCGAGAGCTCGCAGAAAGTCGCGAGCTGACGCGCCCGAGGGCGCCTTTGTCGTTCCCCGTCAGTGCAGGCTCACTGTCTCCAGCTCATTCTGCCAGGCATTGGCATGCGCCTCTTCCTCGCGGTCGGTCACCATGATCGGGGTGCCGTCGGCGGAGATGAGGGCGTAGAGATCGAGCCCGGGCGGCAGAGCAGGCGCCTGCGGAAACATCCGCGGCACGTCATCGGAGCGGATCGCCTTCACATAGGCGATCTGGGTCAGACCGATGCGGGCCAGCATGTCCCGGGAGACGGTCTTGTCGTCGGTCGTGGCATTCATGGCAAACCTCCTGTTCAGGCAGGTTGCGCGGCTCAGTCCTCAGCCGCGATATCGATGCGCCGCACGATCCTTTCAGGCTCCGGGCGGACGAGATCGATGGAGAGGAGCCCGTTCTTCAGGTCGGCCCCCACCACCTCCATGCCATCGGCCAGCACGAAACTGCGCTGGAACTGGCGCGCCGCGATGCCCCGGTGGATGAAGCAGCGATCCTCGCCGTCATCGACCTGACGGCCGCGAATGGTCAGCTGGCTCTCCTCGACAGTGACGTCGAGCTGTTCGCGGGTGAAACCCGCTACCGCCAGCGTGATCCTCAGGCGGTCCGGATGGCCAGCCGGCCCGGCAATCCGCTCGATATTGTAGGGCGGATAACCGTCGGCACCCTTGGTGACCCGGTCGAGCACCCGCTCAAGCTGGTCGAATCCGAGCAGGAACGGCGATGACAGGGACGGCACGCGCGACATGAGCGAAGTCCTCGTATGAGCGACATCGACGGGACCCCGAAGGCACCCCGCGCCCCGCGGACAAGCGGGGCACTTCAGGATATGGCGACGGCGGCCGCCGACCGCAAGGCAAGGCCGTCGGTGGCTTGAAGTGGCAGCGCGTCGGGACGGCCTGGCCGGCACGCCCTGGCAGCATCCGCGGCTCAGTCGATGATGCGCTTGCCGGTCTGGCTGTCGAACAGATGGAGGTGTTCGGCGGTCGCGGCCACGCGCACCTGCGTGCCGGGTGCCAGCATGGCCTTGCCGGGCAGGCGCGCGATGAGATCCTGCCCTGTCCCGCCGATCGGCCCATAGACGAAGGTCTCCGCCCCGACGGCCTCGACCGCGGAAACCGGGAAGGTCAGGCTGACGGAGCCTTCGGGAATGCTGTCCCCGACCACCAGCAGGTGCTCGGGCCGGATGCCGAGCAAGGCACCGCCGGCCGGGATCGGCAGGCCCCGGCCTCCGGTCAGCCCCGCAACCCTCGGCCCGTCCGGTCCCGGCTCGACGGGAATGAGGTTCATCGGCGGGGCGCCGATGAAGCTCGCCACGAAGGTCGATGCCGGCTTCTCGTAGAGGTCGAGGGGCGCGCCGGCCTGCTCGACAAGGCCCTTGTTCATCACCACCAGCGTGTCGGCCAGCGTCATG
Organism: Phreatobacter sp.; assembly: GCF_051860605.1. Taxonomy (GTDB): domain Bacteria; phylum Pseudomonadota; class Alphaproteobacteria; order Rhizobiales; family Phreatobacteraceae; genus Phreatobacter. The sequence continues at coordinate 230,152 of NZ_JBHYDR010000001.1, forward strand.
GCCTCGAGCTGGTCGTGGGTGACATAAACCGATGTCACGCCCAGCGCCCGCTGGAGCTTCTTGATCTCCACGCGCATCTGGATGCGCAGCTTGGCGTCGAGATTGGACAGCGGCTCGTCGAACAGGAAGACCTTGGGCTTGCGCACGATCGCGCGGCCCATGGCGACGCGCTGGCGCTGGCCGCCCGAGAGCTGGCGCGGCTTGCGATCGAGAAAGGGGGTGATCTCCAGGATGCGGGCCGCCTCGCGGACGCGATCGTCGATCTCGGGCTTCGGCGTGCCGCGGTTCCGCAGGCCGTAGGCCATGTTGTCGTACACGCTCATATGCGGATAGAGCGCGTAGTTCTGGAACACCATGGCGATGTCGCGCTCGGCCGGCTCCAGATCGTTCACCCGCCGGCCGCCGATGGTGCAGGCGCCGCCCGTGATCGTCTCCAGCCCGGCGATCATGCGCAGGAGCGTGGACTTGCCGCAGCCCGACGGGCCGACCAGCACGCAGAAGGCGCCGGTCGGCACGGTGATGTCGACGCCGCGCACGGCCTCCACACCGCCGGCATAGACCTTGCGGACCTGGTCGAGAACGACCTCGCTCATGCGGAAAACCTCACTTCTCGGTCTCGACCAGACCCTTGACGAACAGGCGCTGCATCAGGATCACCACCAGCACCGGCGGCAGCATCGCCAGCACGGCGGTCGCCATGGCGAGCTGCCATTCGGTGAGGGCATCCTGCGTCACGATCATCTTCTTGATGCCGATGACGATGGTCTGCATGTCGTCGCGGGTGGTGATCAGCAGCGGCCACAGATACTGGTTCCAGCCATAGATGAACTGGATGACGAACAGCGCCGCGATCGAGGTGACCGACAGCGGCAGGAGCGTGTCCTTGAAGAACTGCATGGGGCTGGCCCCGTCGATCTTGGAGGCCTCGACCAGTTCGTCCGGCACGGTCATGAAGAACTGGCGGAACAGCAGCGTGGCCGTGGCCGAGGCGATCAGCGGGATGGTCAGGCCGGCATAGCTGTCGAGCATGCCGAGATCGGCAACGATCTTGTAGGTCGGGTAGATGCGCACCTCGACCGGCAGCATCAGGGTGACGAAGATCACCCAGAAGGCCGTCATGCGCAGCGGAAACCGGAAATAGACCACGGCGAAGGCCGAGATCAGCGAGATGGCGATCTTGCCGAGCGCAATGGTCATGGCCATGACGAAGGAGTTGAACATCATGGTGCCGACCGGCTCGCGGGTGGAGCTGGACGTGCCGACGAAGATGATCTGGTAGTAGTTCTTGAAGAAATCCGGCCCCGGCCGCAGCGGCATCTGGCCGTTGGAGATGGTCGCGACATCCCAGGTCGATGCGACGAAGGCGACATAGACCGGGAAGGCGACGATGAGGATGCCGAGCGCCAGCACGACGTGCGGCAGCAGGTCCCAGATGCTCCGGCGCTCGACCATCAGTACTGCACCCTGCGCTCGATGTAGCGGAACTGGATGGCGGTCAGGCCGATCACCATGATCATCAGGATGACCGACTGGGCCGCCGAACCGCCGAGGTCGCCACCCAGCCGGCCGTCGGAATAGACCTTGTAGACCAGCGTCGTCGTGGCCTGGGCCGGGCCGCCTCCGGTCACCGAGTCGATGATGCCGAACGTGTCGAAGAACACGTAGACGATGTTGACCACCAGCAGGAAGAAGGCGGTGGGGGATAGCAGCGGGAAGATGATGGTCCAGAACCGGCGCGCCGGCCGGGCGCCGTCGATGGCCGCCGCCTCGATCACGCTCTTGGGGATCGACTGCAGGCCGGCAAGGAAGAACAGGAAATTGTAGCTGATCTGCTTCCACGTCGCGGCCATGACGACGAGGGCGAGGGCGTGGTTGCCGTTGAGCGTCGGGTTCCATTCGAAGCCGAGCGAGCGGATCGCCTGCGAGACCATGCCGAGCGAGGGCTGGAACATGAACAGCCAGAGCACACCGGCGATCGCCGGCGCGACGGCATAGGGCCACATCAGGAAGGTCTTGTAGGCGCCGGCCGCCTTGATCTGCTTGTCGGCCTGGACGGCGAGGAGCAGCGACAGCGACAGCGAGAACACGGTGACGAGGATCGAGAAGATCGCCGTCGTCAGCATGGAGCGGTAATAGTCGGGATTGGCGAAGAGATAGGTGTAGTTCTCGAACCAGACGAACTGGGTGGACGTGCCGAACGCGTCCTGGATCTGGAACGACTGCCAGACCGCCTGGACGGCCGGCCAATAGAAGAACACCACCGTGATCAGGAGCTGCGGGAAGAGCAGCGCATAGGGCAGCAGCCTGCCGTCGAAGACGACGCGCTTTTCCATTCCCCAACCCCCCAACGGCAAGCGAATGGCCGGAGCGGGGTCAACCCGCTCCGGCCGGTCCTGTCGACGTCAGCGCGTCGCGGTGGCGGTGCGCTCGAACTGGCGCAGCATGGCATTGCCGCGCGAGACGGCGGCATCCAGCGCCGCCTGGGCGGTCTTGGTGCCGTTCAGCGCCGCCTCGATCTCCTCGGCCCAGACATCGCGCATCTGCACCATGTTGCCGAGGCGCAGGCCGCGCGAATTCTCGGTCGGTTCCTTGTTGGTCAGCTGGAGAAGGGGGGTCTCCAGATAGGGGTTCTGCTGGTAGAAGCCCGAGGCCTTCACCTTGTCATAGGCCGCCCGGGTGATCGGCAGATAGCCCGACTCGGTATGCAGGCGGGCCTGGCGATCGACGTCCGACAGGAAGGTGAAGAACTTCGCCACGCCGCGATATTCGGCCGCCGGCTTGCCGCCCATCACCCAGAGCGAGGCACCGCCGAGGGTCGAGTTCTGCGGCGCGCCGGGGGCGTCGGGATAGTAGGGCATCGGCGCATTGGCCCACTCGAACTTGGCATTGGCGCGGACATTGCCAAAGAAGGCCGACGAGGTCAGGAAGATCGGGCATTCGCCGGAGGTGAAGCGGCCTTCGCCGGTGTTGGTGCGGCCGGAATAGGAGAAGGTGTTGTCGCGCTGCAGCTCGACGAGGTTCTGCAGGTGGCGGACATGAAGCGGCGAGTTGAAGCGCAGCTCGGTGTCGAAACCGTCGATGCCGTTGGCGCGGGTGGCCAGCGGCACGTTATGCCAGAGCGAGAACTGCTCGATGTTCAGCCAGGTGACCCAGGCGGTGGAGAAACCGCACTTGTCGAAGCCGGCGGCGCGCAGCTTCTTGGCGGCCTCGAACACTTCCGGCCAGGTCTTCGGCGGCTGGTCGGGATTGAGGCCGGCCCGGCGGAAGGCGTCCTTGTTGTACCACATCACGGATGACGAGGAGTTGAACGGGAAGGACAGCATCTCGCCGCGCGAGGTCGAATAGTAGCCGGCAACGGCCGGCAGATAGGCCCTGGGGTCAAACGGCTCATTGGCCTCGGCCATGAGCTGGAACACCGGCTTGATGGCGCCGCGGGCGGACATCATCGTGGCCGTGCCGACCTCGAAGACCTGCAGGATGTGCGGTGCATTGCCGGCGCGGAATGCGGCGATGCCGGCATTCATGGTGTCGGCATAGGAGCCCTTGTAGGCCGGAACGACCCGGTACTCGCGCTGCGAGGCGTTGAACTCCTCGGCAAGGCGGACGATGACCTGGTTGTTGGCGCCGGTCATGGCGTGCCACCACTGGATCTCGACCTGAGCGGCGGCCGGACTGGCCGAGAGCGTCGCGGCGGCGGCGGCCGCGAGCAGGAAACGACGATGGAGCATCACAAACCTCCCAGAAGATGCCCCCTCGGGGCACCGGTGCGGCATGGCGGGACTGGTCCCGGGCCGTTCTTCAGTCCGGCTCACGACGGACGGATGACACTTTAATGAAGGTTCGGTGACAGGGTAAGGGGGATCACGCATCCGGCAGGGCGGCTTTTGGTGCCGTTCGCGGTCATCCTAGGGCCGGTGATAGGGGTGGCCGGAGAGAATCGTCACGGCCCTGTAGAGCTGTTCCAGCGCAAGGATGCGCACCAGCTGGTGCGGCCAGGTCATCGCGCCGAAGGACAGGACCAGGTCAGCCTCGGCACGCAACGTTTGATCCAGCCCGTCCGGCCCGCCGATGACGATGGTCGCCGCATTCTCACCGCCATCCTTCCAGCTGCCGATCAGGTGCGCGAAATCCTCGCTGCCCATGGTGCGGCCGCGCTCGTCCAGCAGCAGCAGACGCCCGGAGCGCGCGCGCCGGATCGCGGCCGCCTCCTCGGCCTTGCGGGCCTCGGGCGCGGCCTGCCGGCTCTCGTCGATGACGGTGATGTCGAGGGACCGGAAGCCGAGCGGGCGGCCGGCCTTGAGTGCGCGGTCACGATAGCGCTCGGCAAGCTCCGCCTCCGGTCCGGCCTTCATGCGGCCGACCGCAGCCAGGAGGAGCCTCACGGGAAGGCCTAGCCGGCCAGCCGCTCGGCGGGCCGGGAGGCCGACCACATCTTCTCGAGATTGTAGAAGGCGCGCACCTCGGGCCGGAACAGGTGGACGATGATGTCGCCGGTATCGACAAGCACCCAGTCGCAGGCCGGCAGGCCCTCGACCCGGACCTGTCGCACGCCGGCATCCTTCAGGGCCCTGAGGAGATGGTCGGCGAGCGCGCCGACATGGCGGTGCGAACGACCCGACGCCACTACCATCGCATCGGCGATGGAGGTCTTGCCCTTGAGGTCGATGGTGAGGGTCTCTTCCGCCTTGTTGTCGTCCAGGACGGTGAGCACGAGCTTCAGGACCTCGGCGGGCTCTGGGCCGGCTTCGATCCCGGTGGGCAGTGCCTCGGCGGGCCGCCCGGGAAGGGTCGCGGTGGACAGGGGTCCGATCCTCTTGTCTCAACGCCGACGCGCGGCGCAACGACGCAACTATAGCCGAAAGCCGGCGGATTGGGAAACGCTGCGGCGACACCATGGTTCCGGGGCTTCCCCGACCGCGCCCGATGCGCCACGCTGGAGAGAACAACAGGAGGACCGGATGGCGGATGCGGCAGCGGGTGGGGCAGGGTTCCTTGCCATCTGGAGCGATGTGACGGTGGACAGGGAGACCGACTACCTCCACTGGCTCGCCCGCGAGCACACGGCCGAGAGGCTCGGCGTCGAGGGGTTCCTGTCGGTGCGCGTCTTTCGCGCCCTGGCTGTCGATGCCCGGCGCTATTTCATCCTCTACCGGCTGGCTTCGCCCGAGGTGCTCGCAAGCCCCGCCTATCTCGCGCGCCTGAACGAGCCGACGCCGTGGTCGCGGCGGATGATGCCGATCCTCGGCCATTTCGTCCGCGGCGGCGGCAGGTCTGTCGCGCGCGCGGGGCTCGGGCAGGGCGGGTTTGTCGCCGCCGCAAGGCTTGACACCGTGCCGGCCGGGGATGCCCAGGCGCTGGTCTCCGCGGCGGTGGCGAACGACCGCGTGGCGGCCGCGGAACTGCTGGTCACCGACAGCGACCGCAGCGCCATCGACACCCGCGAGAAGGGCATGCGTGCCGGCGATGCCTCGTTCGCAGCGCTGCTGCTGGTGGAGGGGCTCGATGCCGAAGCGGCCCGCTCGGGCCTTGAAAAGACCGGCCCCGGCGGATCGGCCGGCCTCTATGCGCAGGTGTTCCGCCTCGGCCCCTGACCGCGCCGCGCGGCCTCGTCAGGTCCGCCCGGCAAAGGTTTCCACCAGCCGCGTCGGGCCGGCGACGATCAGGATGTCGCCCGGCTCGACCATGGTCTCCGGGCGCGCATAGGTGAAGTCCGTGCGCGGGCGCTTCACCCCGACAATGGTGACGCCGTGATGCGAGCGCAGGGCCGATTCGGCCAGCGTCTTGCCGGCGATCTCGCGGGGCGCGCGCGTCTTGGCAATCGCATAGCCGTCGTCGAACTCGATGAAGTCGATCATCTTGCCCGTGACCAGATGGGCGACGCGCTCGCCCATCGACGCCTCCGGATAGACCACATGGTGGGCGCCGGTGCGCTCCAGGATGCGGCCGTGGCGGGCCGAGACGGCCTTGGCCCAGATGTCCGGAACGCCGAGATCGGCCAGGGCCAGCACGGTCAGGACGCTTGCCTCGATGTCCGAGCCGATGGCCACCACCGCGTGGGGGAACTGGCGACAGGAGAGCTGGGTCAGAACCTCGACGCTGGTGGTGTTGGCCTGCACGACATGGGCGAGCCGGCTCGACCATTCCTGGACGAGGCGCTCGTCCTGGTCGATGGCCAGAACGTCATGGCCGAGTTGGGTCAGCGACTGCGCGACCGCCCCGCCGAAGCGGCCGAGCCCGATGACGACGACGCTGTCGGACAGCTTGTCGGAATTCTTAGCCAACGATCGGGCGCTCCTCTGGATAGCGGAAAGCCGCCTTGCGGCCGCGCAGGGCCAGCGCCGTGGCCACCGTGATGGTGCCGACACGGCCGACGAACATCAAGACGGAGAGCAGGACCTGCGCCGCCGGCGGCAGGTCGCCGGTGATGCCCATGGACAGGCCGACATTGGCGAAGGCCGAGATCACCTCGAAGACGAGGTGGCGCAAAGGCAGGTCCGACAGGGCGCGGATCGCCAGCACCGACAGGCCGATGACCAGGATGGCGATGAGCGCGATGGTCAGCGCCTCGCGCTGGACGGTGGAGGAAATCCGCCGTCCGAATGCGGTGATGTCGGGCTGGCCGCGCACTTCGGACCAGACCGCCAGACCGAGGATCAGGAAGGTCGTCACCTTGATGCCGCCGGCGGTGCCGGCGCTGCCGCCGCCGATTGCCATCAGCGCATAGGTGACGAGCATGTTGCCCTGGGTCAGGTTGCCGAGGTCGATCGCGTTGAGCCCACCCGAGCGGGCCATCGCCGAGTGAAACATGGCGTTGACGACCTTGTGAAACGGCTCCAGCGGCCCGAGCGTGCCGGGATTGCTCCACTCGTAGACCAGCGTCGCCGCGCAGCCCGCCGGCAGCAGGAAGGCCGTGCCGGCCAGCGTCAGCTTGGTGTGCAGCGACCACGACCGCGGCCTGAGCATGGACCGGCGCAGGTCGTGCAGAACCGGCAGGCCCAGCCCGCCGAGGACCACCGCCACGAAGATGGCGCCGAGCACGACCCAGTCACGGGCAAAGAACATCATGCTGTCGGAGAAGGTCGAGAAGCCTGCATTGGTGAAGGCGGCGACCGCGTGGAACGTGCCGTGCCAGAGCGCATCGGCGGGGCCCATGCCCTCCTTGTTGAGACGCACCGCCAGAATCAGGGCTGTCGCGGTCTGCACCGCCAGCGTCGTCAGCAGCACGAAGCGCAGCACCGAGGTCACGTCGCCGAGCGCGATGCCGCGCGTCTCGGCCTGGACGACGAGCTGGCGCGACAGGCTCAGCCGGCGCGAAACCAGCAGGGCGAGCAGCGTCGCCGTGCTCATGATGCCGAAACCGCCGATCTGGAACAGGACGAGGATGAGCGCCTGGCCGAAGCCGGTCCAGTAGGTGGCGGTATCGACAACCGCGAGGCCGGTGACGGAAACGGCGGAGGTCGCCGTGAACAGCGCGATCACGAAGGGCGCCGAGCCCTCCCCCGCGCGCGCTGCCGGCAGCATGAGACCGGCCGTGCCCACGGCAATGACGACGAGGAAGGCCAGGGGGACCAGGCGCGCCGGATGCGACCACAGGTCATGCATGGGGAATGCCGCCGTCCTCACCTGCCGCGACCCATCAGCTACCATGCCGCAGGGGCAACGGGAAGCTGGGGCCGGGAGGTCGCGCGGTCAGGAGTCGGTCCCCGCGTCCAGCTCCCAGGTTTCCTTGGCCGAGGAGAGCGCAATGATCGTTTCGGTCCGCTGGACGCCCTCGGTCGCCTTGACGACCTGCGAGAGAAAGGTCTCCAGGTCGCGGGTGGTGCCGACGCGCACCTTCAGGAGATAGTTCCAGGTCCCCGTCACGTGATGGCATTCGAGCACCGCCGGCGAGGCCTGGATGCGCGCGAGAAACGCGCCCTCCACCTTGGGATCGGCCCAGCCGACGAGGACGAAGGCGAGAAGGTTGAGGCCGACAGCCTCCGGCGAGACGCGCGCGTGGAAGCCGGTGACGACGCCGTTCCTGACCAGCCGGCGGATGCGGTCGTTGACGGTGGAGGCCGGCGCACCGACATCCGTGCCCAGTTCGGCAAGCGAACGGCGGTCGTCGCGCTGGAGCGCAGCGAGCAGCCTGCGGTCGGTCTCGTCGAACTGCGACATGGCCGTCTTGGCTCCCCGTCACCCGGGTTCAGGACTTAGCCTTCGGGACGTGCAGAGGCAATGCGGCAGGTCCCGGCTCAGCCGGCGGGACGCTGCGACAGCCGCAGATAGGCCTCGCCATCGACGCGCCAGGCGAACTGCACCCCGGCGCCCTCGAGCGCGCGCTGCATGGCATCGACGGCGGCAGCTCGCCGCGGCTGCGTCTCGTCGGTCTCCTCGATGCGGCGCAGGGTGGAGACCGAGACGCCCGAGGCCGCGGCGAGATCGGCCACCGACCAGCCGACAAGGGCGCGGGCCGCACGGATCATGGCGCCGCTCAGAGGGGCCGGCGGGGTCCGCGAAACGACGGTCTCGACCCCCGGCTCACGCTCCCTCCGGGTCAGGACGTCGCCCGGGTCGATGGGATGGCCGACCCCGGCCCATTCGCGCAACACGCCCTCGCGGTCGAGCACCGGGGCGGTTCGCGCATGCTGCCAGCCATAGCGGCCGTCGGCGAGTTTCAGCCGGTAGGTCGCATCAATGGCGATCCGCCGCCCGATCGCCTCGAGCCAGGCCTGCCGCACCCGGTCCCGGTCCTCGGGATGGACCATGTCGAGCCAGCCGAAATCGGCCGCCGCCTCCGCGCTCTGGCCGGTCAGAGCCTGCCAGGGCAGCGAGCCGGTTGCCCGGCCGTCCGGGCAGGTGGTCCAGACCATCGCGGCCATCACGCGGGTCAGTGCGTCTCGGCGATGCTCGCTGATCTCCCGGGCCCGCTGGGCGTCATGCGCAACGGTGACATCGACGAGCGCCGCCGCCATCACCACCGGCCGCGACCCCTCGCGCCGGACGATCTCGGCGCGGCAGGTCACCCAGCGCACCGCACCATTGCGGCGCACGATCCGGAAGGTCCGGGTGACCGGCAGCCCGTCGGTCATTTCCTGGCGCCACGCCTCCTCCGTGACCCGGTCATCGGGGTGGACGAACGCATCGAAGGCCTGGAAGGAGGGCTGCAGTCCGTCGGGCACAGCGCCGAGGATCCGGTAGATGCCCCAGGACCAGCGGTGCAGGCCGGTTACGAGATCGGCGGTCATCGTGCCGGCGCCTGCCAGTTCCTCCACCATGCCGAGCGCATGGAAGGACGACCAGCCATCGCTCCGGGGCGGCACCGGGGTCGGGATCGACTGAACGGCCGTCATGGCCGCGGGCTCCGCGGCGCGCGGACCGCACAGCTTGTGCCGGAGAGGCGGAATCGGGTCACGACCCTGCTGGACGGCAGCGGCATGGGATGCCTCGACGGAGGGGACGGAACGAAGGAAAAGGCGGCCCGGAAACGACGAATGGAACCGATTCAGGCCGTCGAATCAAGCCGCGACAAAGGTCGAAGGGCCCGAGCGGATGCCCGTTTTTTGGGCGTAGCGGGCATGGCCCGCTGCCACCGCGCAGGCCCCGGCGGCCGCTCAGACATCCACTTTCAGGGCGGCGATGAAGGCCTCCTGCGGAATGTCGACCTTGCCGAACTGGCGCATCTTCTTCTTGCCCTCCTTCTGCTTGTCGAGAAGCTTGCGCTTTCTGGAGATATCGCCGCCGTAGCACTTGGCGGTGACGTCCTTGCGCAGGGCCGAGATGGTCTCGCGGGCGATGACCTTGGCGCCGATGGAGGCCTGAATCGGGATCTTGAACAGGTGCTGCGGGATCAGGTCTTTCAGCTTCTCGCACATGGCCCGGCCGCGGCTCTCGGCGCGGTTCCGGTGGACCAGCATGGAGAGCGCATCGACCGGCTCGCCGTTGACCAGGATCGACATCTTCACGAGGTCGCCCTCGCGATAGTCGGTGATCTGGTAGTCGAAGGAGGCATAGCCCTTCGAAATGGACTTCAGCCGGTCGTAGAAGTCGAAGACCACCTCGTTCAGCGGCAGGTCGTAGGTGACCATGGCGCGCGAGCCGACATAGGTCAGATCGACCTGCACGCCGCGGCGGTCCTGGCAGAGCTTCAGCACCGAGCCGAGATAGTCGTCCGGCGTCATGATCTTGGCGCGGATCCACGGCTCCGAGATGACCTCGATCTTCATCGGGTCCGGCATGTCGGCCGGATTGTGCAGTTCGATCAGCGAGCCGTCGCGCTGAAGGATCTGGTAGACGACGGACGGCGCGGTGGCGATCAGGTCGAGATTGAACTCGCGCTCCAGCCGCTCCTGGATGATTTCCAGGTGAAGCAGGCCGAGGAAGCCGCAACGGAAGCCGAAGCCGAGCGCCGCCGAGGATTCCATCTCGAAGGAGAAGCTCGCATCGTTGAGCCTGAGCCGGCCCATCGCGGCGCGCAGGTCCTCGAAATCGGCGGCGTCCTGCGGAAACAGGCCGCAGAACACCACCGGCTGCGCGGGCTTGAAGCCCGGCAACGCCTTGGCGGTCGGCTTCTTTTCGTCTGTGATCGTGTCGCCGACGCGCGTGTCGGCCACCTCCTTGATGGACGCGGTGATGAAGCCGACCTCGCCGGGGCCGAGATCCGGCACGTCGCGCATCTTCGGCGTGAAGACGCCGATCCTGTCGACGTCATAGACCGCGTCGGTGCCCATCATCTTGATGCGCTGGTTCTTCTTCATGACGCCGTCGATGACGCGGACCAGCACGATGACGCCGAGATAGGCGTCGTACCAGCTATCGACCAGCATGGCCTTGAGCGGGGCTGCACGGTCGCCCTTCGGCGGCGGCAGCCGCGTGACGATCGCCTCCAGCACGCCCTCGATATTGATGCCGGTCTTGGCCGAGACCTCGACCGCATCGGAGGCATCGAGGCCGATGACGTCCTCGATCTGCTCCTTCACCCGCTCCGGCTCGGCGGCCGGCAGGTCGATCTTGTTGAGCACCGGCACGATCTCGTGGCCGGCATCCAGCGCCTGATAGACATTGGCGAGCGTCTGGGCCTCGACGCCCTGGGAGGCATCGACCACGAGGATCGAACCCTCGCAGGCGGCGAGCGAGCGCGATACCTCATAGGCGAAGTCGACGTGGCCGGGCGTGTCCATCAGGTTCAGGACATAGGTCTTGCCGTCCTTCGCCGTGTAGTCGAGGCGCACGGTCTGCGCCTTGATGGTGATGCCGCGCTCCTTCTCGATATCCATGTTGTCGAGGACCTGTTCGGTCATCTCGCGCGCCGTCAGGCCGCCGGTGACCTGGATCAGGCGGTCGGCGAGCGTCGACTTGCCATGGTCGATATGGGCGACGATCGAGAAGTTGCGGATGAGGTCGAGCGGAGTGTCGGTCATGGCGCCGCACATAGCAGTGACGGCGTGCGTTTGGAAGGATCGCCGTCAGCGCAGGATGGAGCGCAGCACGGCCCCGAAGACCAGCCAGGTGACGATCAGGAAGGCAAGGTCGGCGTGAAAGGCGAGGTGCCAGAGGTCGGCCGTGCGCATGTCAGCCTCACGGACGCTCGGCAACCAGCACGATCACCGCAACGGCCGGCTTCAGCAGCGCGGGACGGGTGGCCTTGACGAGACCGGCGGCGACGCCGAGGGACGCGAGGATCGCGCCAGCTGCAAGAATCCGGGTGGTAAAGGGCATGGTCGCCTCCCCTTCTGTGGAAGGCAGACTGGACCTGGCCGGCCGGACCGGCTGTGGCGGCCGTCACAGATTGGCGGATCGGGCGCGGGCTGACGCCCGGCTTGCGCTGCCGCGGGGCCGGGTGCGACATTGGAGGCTTGCGGTGCGACGAGAGGCCCCTTCATGACCCGCAAGCGGGAAGCCTACCAGTCCGGCCATACGCCCAAGTTCATGGTGGTGATCGACGACAGCGAGGAATGCGACCGCGCCATCGTCTTTGCCGCCCGCCGGGCCTCGCGCACCGGCCACCGGCTGCAGATGATGGCCGTGGTGGAGCAGGGCATCGGCGACGGCCAGGCGCTGTTCGGCGTGGCCGACGTGATGCGCGCCGAGGCCCACCAGGAGGCGCGCGCCAAGCTCGACGCCGCCGCCGACCGGGCGATGGCCCTGGTCGGCGTGGAGCCGGAACTGGTGGTGCGCGAGGGCCCGCTGGCCGAGACCATCCTCGCCCAGATCGAGGAGGATCCGGACGTCGCCATTCTGGTTCTGGCGGCGGGCACCGGCAAGGACGGGCCGGGACCGCTGGTCTCGAGCCTTTCCCGCACCGCCGGCTCCTATCCCATTCCCGTCGCCATCGTGCCGGGGCATCTCTCCGACGAGGAGATCGAGGCGCTGGCCTGACGGCGCCCTGCACGGCCGGAGACCGGAACATGACCAACCAGGCGGGGCCGCTCGGCGGCATCGGCGGCACTGACTACGTGGTGCTTCTGTGCAGCCACATGGCTGAGACGCGCGCCTTCTACCGGGACGTGATGCGCTTTCCCATCGAGACGGACCGGCCGAACTGGGTGAGTTTCCGGGTCGGCGCGACGCTGCTGACCCTGCGACCGCGCACCGTCTGGCCGGTCTGCGATGACGGTCCGAGGGCACCCGGCGCTGCCGCCGTGCAATTGTGTTTCCGGGTCGCCCCGCCGGCCGTGGACGCCTGCCATGCGGAACTCGTCGCGAAGGGCGTGCCGATCCTGCGCGGCCCGACCGACCTGCCCGACTGGCGGCACCGCACCCTGTTCTTCCGCGACCCGGAGGACAATATCATCGAGATCTACGCGGAATACTGACGATGCCGGCCGGTTCCGGCCCGCCGGCGGTTGACGCCGCGCCCGCCGCTCGCCACATGTTGAAGAGACACCTTGTGTTGAATCATTCCAGACTGGCCCGGCCTTGAACCGGGTTGACCGGAGACCGCCATGTTCATCCAGACCGAAGCCACCCCGAATCCGGCCACGCTGAAGTTCATGCCCGGCCGCACCGTTCTGGAAGAGGGCACGCTGCACATGCCCAATGTCGAGGCCGCGCGCCAGTCGCCGCTGGCCGAGCGCCTGTTCGGCATCGACGGGGTGGCCGGCGTGTTCTTCGGCAACGACTTCATCACCGTGACCAAGGGTGGCAGCGAGTGGCCGCACCTGAAGCCGGCGATCCTCGGCGCGATCATGGAACACTACATGTCGGGCCAGCCGATCGTGCGGTCCGGAGCGGGCGCCGTCCCGGACGGCGAGGAGGAGTTCTTCGACCCCGCCGACGCCGAGACCGTCGACACGATCAAGGAGCTTCTGGAAACGCGCGTGCGCCCGGCGGTGGCTGCGGATGGCGGCGACATCACCTTCCGCGGCTTCAAGGACGGCGTGGTCTATCTGGCCATGCAGGGTTCCTGCGCGGGCTGCCCGTCCTCGACCGCCACGCTCAAGCACGGCATCCAGAACCTGATGCGCCACTTCCTGCCCGACGTGCGCGAGGTGCAGGCGATCTGAACGGGCGGGCCGTCCCGGCCCTCACCCCCGCTCGATGCGCGCGGCCTTGTCGCGATCGAACCACCAGGTATTCGGCGCCCCGCGCGCATAGCGCGGCTTGGTCTCGGGAAAGCCGAACTGGTCCCAATAGGCCAGCCAGTGGCTCGCCTTGTACCAGTTGGGCACCCAGTAGCGGCCGGCGCGCAGCACGCGGTCCAGCGCCTTGCAGACGGTGACCAGTTCCGGCCGGGTCTTTGCCACCAGCGCCTGGCCGACGAGCGCGTCGATCACCGGATCGGCAATGCCGGCAAGGTTCTGCGAGCCTGGCTGGCGGCCGGCATCCGCGCCGAAATAGGAGCGCATGGCCTCGCCCGGCGTCAGCGAGAGCGAATAGCGCCGGATGGTCATGTCGAAATCGTAGTCCTTCAGCCGCGACTGATACTGCGCGGAATCGACCCGCCGGATGCCCGCCTCGATGCCGAGTCGGCGCAGATTGGCGATGAAGGGCTGCGTGTGCCGCTCCAGCGAGGGTTCGAAGTCGAGGAACTCGATCGTCACCGGACGGCCTGACGGGTCCATCAGCCGGTTGCCGGCGATGGTGAAACCGGCTTCGCGCAGCAGCTGGGTCGCCTGCCGGAGCAGCCTGCGGTCCTGGCCCGAGCCGTCCGAGACCGGCGGCGAATAGGGCTCGGCGAACACCTCGTCCACGACCTTGCCGCGGAACGGCTCCAGCACCGCCAGTTCCTCGGGCGAGGGCTTGCCGGTCGCCATCATCGGCGAGTTCTGGAAGAAGGAATGGGTGCGCCGGTAGCTGTCGAACATGACGTGCTTGTTGGTCCACTCGAAGTCGAAGGCGAGGCCGATCGCCTCGCGCAGCTTCGGATGGGCGAACTTCTCCCGCCTTGTGTTGATGAACCAGCCCTGCGCGCCCGATGGTGTCTCGTCGGGAATCTCCCGGCGCACCACCCGGCCGTCGCGGGAGGCGGGAAAGTCGTACTGGGTCGCCCAGGTGCGCGAGGTGAACTCCTCCCGGAACGTGTAGGCGCGCGCCTTGAAGCCCTCGAAGGCGACGTCCCGGTCGCGGAAGAACTCCACGCGGATCACGTCGAAATTGTTCTGGCCGACCGAAACCGGCAGCGTCTCGCCCCACCAGTCGGCGACCCGCTCGTATTCGATGAACCGCCCGGATTCCATGCGCCCCACCTTGTAGGCGGCCGAGCCGAGCGGCACATCCATGGTGGAGGCCTCGAAATCGCGCCCGGCATACCAGGCCTTCGACAGGATCGGCAGGCCGGCAACCGTCAGCGGCAGGTCGCGCGACCGGCCTTCGGCAAAGCGCACTGCAACGACCCGCTCGCCCTCCGCCTCGGCGCCGGCGAGGTCGCGCAGCACGATGCGGATGAGCGGGTGGCCCTTCTCCTTCAGCGTCGTCATGGACCAGGCGACATCCTCCGCGGTGATCGGCGTGCCGTCATGGAAGCGGGCGATGTCGCGCAGGGTGAAGCGATAGGTCAGGCCATCCGGCGATATCCGCACGGTCTCGGCGACCAGGCCGTACATGGCGTCGGGCTCGTCGCCGGAGCGGACCATGAGGCTGGCGAAGATGGTGTCCAGCCCGGGCGGCGCATCGCCGCGCAGGACCAGCGTGTTCAGCGTGTTGAAAGTGGTCGGGTTCTGGTTGTAGGCCCAGCTCGACGGGGTGTGGACGAAGCTGCCGCCGCGGGGCGCTGCCGGGTTCACATAGTCGAAATGACGGAAGCCGGCCGGATATTTCAGGTCGCCGAAGGCCGAGATGCCGTGGACCGGCTCGCCGTCGGCGGCAAGGACGGGCGGGGCGAACAGGCCGGCTGCGGCACCGGCCGCCAGCGTCAGCACGGTGCGGCGGGCAAGGCGGGGCGCGGCATGTTTCGTCGGCTGTCGCATCGGCATGGGTCCTCCGTTGAAGGCAAGCCTAGGGGCTTCGTGCCGCTGCTCCAAATCACATGGCGTCATGGGCCGGGTGCGGCGCCGGGAGCCTACCGTGCCGGGCCGTGGGGCCGATGCGGGCAGGGGCCAGACAATCTCCAGGCCATTCGTGCGTCCTTCGAGGCTCGCCCTGCGGGCTCGCACCTCAGGATGAGGAGGGCAGCGAATTGCAGGACGGCAGGGTCGAGGCGCAGCGGCTGAGCTTTAGCCGAGGCTGATGCAGCCCACCACCCTCCTCATCCTGAGGTGCGAGCCCTAGCGAGATGCGAACGCATCTCGCGTTCGCTCGATGCTGGGGCGAGCCTCGAAGGACGCAGAGCCGATGGGCCGCGCGTTCCAGCACCTGCGGAGGCCGCCCTCCCGCTCACGACAGGTCGAAGGGCACCACCTTGCGACGGTCGCTCGGCACGCGGATCTCGCGGTCGATCGGCGGCACGGCGCGCTGGTGGCAATTGGCCCGCTCGCAGATGCGGCAGGACACGCCGATCTTGGCGACATTGGCATCCGCCTTCAGGTCGATGCCTTCCGAATAGACGATGTCGCCGGCATAGGAGATCTCGCAGCCGAGGCCGAAGGCGTAGCGGCGCACCGGTGCGCGCCAATGGGCCGCGCCCTTGGTGACGGCGCGGGCCAGCGACAGATAGCGCAGGCCGTCCGGCATCTCGGCCACCTGGACGAAGGTGCGGCCGGTCTGCTCGAAGGCCTCGTGGACGTTCCAGAGGGGGCAGGCGCCGCCGAAGCGGGCGAACTGGAAGCGCGTCGCCGAATGGCGCTTGATGACGTTGCCGGCCCGGTCGACCTTGACGAAATAGAACGGCACGCCGCGCTGGCCCGACCGCTGAAGCGTCGACAGCCGGTGGCAGACCTGTTCCAGGCTCGCCCCGAACAGCCGGCCGAGCCAGTCGAGATCGTGGCGGGTGTCCTTGGCGGCGGCCAGGAAGCGCCGGTAGGGCAGGAGCAGCGCACCGGCATAATAGTTGGCGAGCGCGACGCGCGCGATGTCGCCGGCCGCGCGCGAGCGAAAGCCCGCCCCGGCGACGATGGCACCCATCACGTCCGCCTGTTCGAGACGGGCGATCCGGCTGGCAAGGAGAAAGGCGCGGGTGGAGGCATCCAGCGCGCCATCGAGCGACAGCATGCGCGTCACCGATTCATAGCGCTCCAGCACGTCGTCGCCGAGGGTGGCATTGGCATTGACCGTGACGCTGTGGCGCCCGGCGAGATAGCCGGACAGGGCCTGCACCCGGTCGGAAGCCGCGGCGAGGCCGAGCCGCTCGGCGAGATCCTCGGCCGCCCGGTCGAGATCGTCGACATAATTGTCGACGTAGTGGAAATAGTCGCGGACCTCCTCATAGGGAATGAGCGCGGTTTCCCCGCTCTCGCCGGTCGGCGGCAGCAGGGGCGCATCGCCCGCCGCCTGCAGGCGCTCGCCGAGCCGGCGGGCCGTCTGGTGCAGGCGCAGGAAGGCCCGCGCGAAGGCGGGACTGTCGGCAGCCACGCGCTTGAGGTCCTGAAGGCTCGGGGCGCCCTCGGCGAAAACCGGGTCGGCGCTCGCCTCGCGCAGGTCGGTGACCAGCCGGTCGCTGTCGTCGGTTGCGAAGGTGGCAAGATCGACGCCGAAGGTCTGGCCAAGTGCCAGCAGCACGCCGGCCGTGACCGGACGCTGGTTGTTCTCGATCTGGTTGAGATAGCTCACCGACAGACCGAGCCTCTGGGCGAAGGCCGTCTGGGTCAGCCGGGTCTCCTCGCGCAGGCGGCGCAGGGCGGGGCCGACAAAGACCTTGCGGGACATGCTCTCCTCCGTTCGGCGGGGCGCGCCTTCGGACTAGGCCGATGGACCTCTGCCATAGGATAGAAAAGCAAAAATTTTGCAATTTTGCAGCATGACATTTCGCATTTTGATGCACGGGTCGCGGATGCTACTTTCGTTGAAACAACAGTCTGCCGGCAAGGCGGCCATCCCACACCTGGAGGACGTCATGGCACCCGTCGAAAATCCCGTTTCCGTGCAGGATCCGCTGCGTTTCTGCGTGCAGCACCCATTCCCGATCGTCGCCGAGACGCTGGAGGCGCTGGTCCGTGCCGCCCATCCCGGCGCTGTGGCTGTCGAGCCTGCTCGCGCAGAGCTGGTTCTCGGCACGTTCGAGGGCCTCGAGGGGCTGGAAACCGAGGCCTCGGCCCGTTTCGCCGTGCTGATCGACCATGCCGACCGTCGCCCCGTTCAGGATGCCCGGGCCTGCGGTGCCTGTGCGGCCCTGCCGCTGGACCTTCCCGCCGACCATCTGCGGGCCGCCGTCGGCGCCGTTCTGGCTGGCCGCACCTGGTGGCCGGTGGTCGCCGCGCCGGAGGGCGACGCCACGTCCTCGCGCCGGCTGGACGCGCTCTCCGGACAGCAGTTCAAGGTGCTCGACCTCATGAGCCGGGGCCGGCTCAACAAGCAGATCGCCTATGACCTCGGCATTTCCGAAGGGACGGTGAAGTCCCACGTCTCCTCGATCCTGCGCAAGCTGGGCGTCGAGCGCCGCACGCAGGCGATCGCCACCTTCATCACCGCGTCGGAAGGCGGCATGCGCGTCGCGGCGCGTGCGATGCCGGGCCGCAACGGCGCCGCCCACCTGTCGCGGGCGACCCACGCAGCCCGCTGATCCCATCCGCGCCTCCCCGCTGGATTGACTTGCGCCGTCGCCGTAAGGTGACGGCGTTTTCGTGCCGGTCCCCCCGTGCGGCATTCCGATGGAGGCGGAGATGACGAGACTGAAAAGAGCATTGACGGGCGCCGCGCTGGTTCTGGCCCTCGGAGCGGGAACCGCGATGGCGCAGGATTTCAGCAGCTGGAGCTGCCGCGACCTGTGGACCGAGCGGAACCAGATCTACAAGGACGCCGGCTACTGCTTCCAGACCCGGCGCGCGATCGCCACGTTCGGCAATGCCGGCTGTGCCTATGACCGGCAGGCCGACGTGCCGCTGTCGGGCCAGCAGCGCCGCATCATCGCCGCGATCCGCAGTGCCGAGCGCTGGCGCGGCTGCACCGACTGAGCCGATGCGGGCCAACCGCAGGCTGGCGATCCAGGCCCTTGCCGGCGCCCTCGCGGTGCCGGTGCTGGCGCTTGCCGGCGCGCGGACGGCCGCCGCGCAGACCTCGAACCCGGCCTTCGACCGCAGCCGGCTGGACCGCCTCGTCGCGGCCTATCCGGATCATCTGGCGGCCATCGAGGGTGATACGCTCGTGTGGCGGGACGGCAGCCGCATGCCGACGGGCGCCGGCCAGCCGGAGCGGTCCTTCGACGCCATGCTGAAGGCGGCAACGATCGCCGACCAATTGCGCCAGCGCTATGAGCCGGGTCCGCCGGCCGGCCCGCCGTCGCGCGACCACAGCCCCGGACGCATTCGCAACACGCCGTTTTTTATCGCGATGTATGGCGATTGCCGGCGCGGCGCGGTCAGCCCGCGCCTGAGGCCGGTGACCTGGATGCCGCGCACGGCGCCGCAGCCCCTGCCGGTCACCACTGTCAACGACATCGCGACCCGCATGGAAAGGGTGATCGCGGCGCTGGAGGGCCTGCCCGACCGGTTCAAGGCCTATCTCGTGCCCTCGGGCGGCACCTACAATTGCCGCACCGTGGCCGATACGGGCCTTTTGAGCATGCATTCCTGGGGGGCGGCGATCGACGTCGCGGTGGCGCGCTCGGATTACTGGTCCTGGGCCCGGCGGCGCGGCGACATTCCCTATCGCAACCGCATTCCCTTCGAGATCGCCGAGCCATTCGAGGCCGAGGGCTTCATCTGGGGCGGCAAATGGTATCACTACGACACCATGCATTTCGAATACCGGCCGGAACTGTTCGCCTGAGCCGGCGCGGCGCCGCGCCCTGCTATCCGGCCCCGTAGCGGTGCAGGTTGGCGCCATTGGCGCGCAGCCAGGCCTTGGCCGCCTCCATATGCGGGCAGAGATCGCGGACGATGCGCCAGAATCGCGGCGAGTGGTTCATCTCGCGCAGATGGGCCACCTCGTGGGCGGCCAGATAGTCCAGCACGAAGGGCGGCGCCAGGATCAGCCGCCAGGAATAGTTGATCGCGCCGGTCGAGGAGGCCGAGCCCCAGCGGCTGGCCTGATCGCGGATGCCGATGCGCGTGACCTTCACTCCGATGGCGGCGGCATGGCGGCGGGTGGCGGCCTCCAGGTCGCGGCGTGCCTCGCGTTTCAGGAAATCCTGCACGCGCCGGGCGAGAAAGTCGGCGTCACCGGCGACATGGATGGCGCCATCCTCGACCCAGACGGTGCCGCGCCGCTCGGGCCGGTGGACCACCTCGTGGGCCATACCGCGCAGCGGCACGACCACGCCGGGGTGAAAGCCGAGGCCCTCGGGAATGCGGGCGAGCCGCGTCGCGATCCAGCCGCCGTGCCGGTGGGCGAAGGCGACGGCATCGCTCAGGCGCGCGCGCGCGGGCATGGACAGGACCGCATCGCGGCTCGCCGCCCGAACCCGGAGGGTGAAGCGCCGCGCCTGCGGCATGCGCCGCAGCGCGACCGGATAGGCCACGCCCTCGTGGACCACCTCGATGGCCTGCGGGTCGGGCTCGCGCTGGAACAGGCGGCGGACGATGGACATGGGCGCAGGATATCCGAGTCGGATGACGGTTCGCCAGCGGCCGGCGGCCCTTCGCACCCGCCGGCGGCAGCAGCCTCAGCCGATGGGCAGCACGTTTGTGTGCTTGACCTGGGCCAGCGCAAAGCTCGATTCGATGGAGGCGATGCCGTCCAGACGGGTCAGCTTCTCCTTCAGGAACCGCTCATAGGCGGGCAGGTCGGCGCAGACGACGCGCATCAGATAGTCGCGCTGGCCGGTCATCAGGTAGCATTCCATGACCTCAGGCCAGGGCGAGACCGCCGCCTGGAACCGGTCCAGATCCTCCTCACGCTGACGCTCCAGCTTGATCGAGATGAAGATGCTGACCGGCAGGCCGACCGCCTTCTGCTCGACCACCGCCACATAGCCGCGCACGACGCCGGCCTCCTCCAGCAGGCGCACGCGCCTGAGACAGGGGCTGGGCGACAGCCCGACCCGTTCGGCCAGCGCCTGGTTGGTCATCCGGCCGTCCTGCTGCAGGGCCGTGAGGATGCGCCGGTCGATGGCGTCGAGACTCATGGTGGCATCTCCTGCCATGATTGGCCTGCTGGCTGGCAGAAACATTCATCCGGGGGCGCATCGCTGGTCAAGATTGGCAGGTGGTGCGCGCAGGCTTCTGGCATGATCCGCCGTCATCCGCCCCCGCCAGAGGACCGCGCGCCATGGCCCGCAAGCCGCCCACCGACCGCCTTGCCCTGCTCGCCGAGCTGGAGAAAAAGGTGCTCTGGCTGGCGTCCTGGACGATCCACCATGCCAATCACGGCCGCGACAGCCGCGACGGACTGAAGGTGGGTGGTCACCAGGCCTCGTCCGCCTCGCTGGCCACGATCATGACCGCGCTCTATTTTGCCGTGCTGAAGCCGGAAGACCGGGTGGCGGTGAAGCCGCATGCGAGCCCGAACTTCCACGCCATCCAGTATCTGCTCGGCAACCAGACACGCGCCAAACTGGAGACGTTTCGCGGATACAAGGGCGCGCAGAGCTATCCTTCGCGGACCAAGGACACCGACGACGTCGATTTCTCCACCGGATCGGTCGGGCTGGGGGTCGCCCAGACCCTGTTCTCGTCGCTGGCGCAGGACTATGTGCGCGCCCATGGCTGGGGCCTCGACCGGCCGGAAGGGCGGATGATCGCGCTCATCGGCGATGCCGAGATGGACGAGGGCAATATCTACGAGGCGCTGATCGAGGGCTGGAAGCACGGCCTGCGCAACACCTGGTGGGTCGTCGACTACAACCGCCAGAGCCTCGATGCGGTGGTGCGCGAGGGGCTGTGGGAGCGTTTCGAGGCCATGTTCCGCAATTTCGGCTGGGACGTGGTGATCCTGAAATATGGCCGGCTGCTGGAGGCCGCCTTTGCCGAGCCGGGCGGCGAGGCGCTGCGGCGCTGGATCGACACCTGCCCGAACCAGCTCTATTCGGCGCTCTGCTACCAGGGGGGCGCGGCCTGGCGGAAGCGTCTTCAGGACGATATCGGCGATCAGGGGCAGGTTTCGAAGCTGCTTGGCCGGCGCACGGATGCCGAACTCGCCAGACTGATGACCAATCTTGCCGGCCACGACCTGCCTTCGCTGCTGGATGCCTTAGAGGCGGTGGACCATGACCGTCCGGTCTGTTTCATCGCCTATACGATCAAGGGGTTCGGCCTGCCGTTCCAGGGCCACAAGGACAACCATGCGGGCCTGATGACGCCGGCGCAAATGGAGGACTTCCGCGCGGCCATGGGCGTGCGGCCGGGTCATGAATGGGACCGGTTCGAGGGCCTGACGACCCCGGCCGGCACGCTGGAGCCGTTCCTGAGGGCCGTGCCCTTCGCGCAGGCCGGCCGGCGGCGCACCAGCGCGCCGAAGCTGGCGATTCCGGCGCAGCTGCCCTGTCCGGCGCAGCCGGTCATGGCCACGCAGCAGGGCTTCGGGCTGATCCTCAACGAGATCGCGCGCGGCAAGGAGGCCTATGCCGACCGCATCGTCACCACCTCGCCGGACGTGACCGTCTCGACCAATCTGGGGGCCTTCGTCAACCGGCGCGGCCTGTTCGCCCGCGAGGCGCTGGCCGACACGTTCCGGCAGGAGCGCATTCCGTCCACCTTCACCTGGGATTTCTCCCCGTCCGGCCAGCATATCGAGCTGGGCATCGCCGAGATGAACCTGTTCACCCTGCTCTCGGCGCTCGGCCTGACCCATGCGCTGCATGGCGAGCGGCTTCTGCCGGTCGGCACGCTCTACGATCCGTTCATCCAGCGCGGCCTCGATGCGCTCAACTATGCCTGCTACCAGGATGCGCGGTTCCTGCTGGTGGCGACCCCGTCGGGGGTGACTCTGGCGCCGGAGGGCGGCGCCCACCAGTCGATCGGAACCCCGCTGATCGGCATCGCGCAGGACGGGCTGGCCGCTTTCGAACCGGCCTTCGTGGACGAGCTCGCCGTCATCATGCGCTTTGCCTTCGACTACATGCAGCGCGACAGCGACGGCGATCCGGACGAGGGGACCTGGCTGCGCGACGAGACCGGCGGCTCGGTCTATCTCAGGCTGTCCACCCGGGCGGTCGACCAGCCGCAGCGCGTCATGTCGGAGGCGCTTCAGGCCGACATCATCAATGGCGGCTACTGGATGCGGCCGCCCGGGCCGAATGCCCGGGTGGTCATCGCCTATACCGGTGCGGTGGCGCCGGAGGCGCTGGCCGCGGCGGGCCTGATGGCCGAGAACCACCGCGATGTCGGCGTGCTGGCCATTACCTCCGCCGACCGCCTCAATGCCGGCTGGACCGCGGCGGAGCGCGCCCGCCAGCATGGCCGTCATGGCGCGACCAGCCATGTCGAGCGGCTGCTCGCCCCGCTTGGGCGGGACTGCGGGCTCGTCACCGTCATCGACGGCCATCCGGCGGCCCTTGCCTGGCTGGGCGGGGTCGCCGGCCACCGGGTGAAGTCGCTCGGCGTGGAACATTTCGGCCAGACCGGAACGGTGGAGGATCTCTACCGGCACCACGGCATCGATGCCAACGCCATCCTGCATGCGGCACAGGCCCTGCTCGCCGGCCGGCCGGTGCGTCACCTGCGCGCCCTGCCCTGACCCGTCCCGCGGCGGGACCTGCCCTTAACGGCTCCCGGACCTGCAGGACGCGCGCGGCGCAGTCGCGGTGAAGGAAGACGCCATCCGTCTGCCCGCATGGCGCTGTTTCAGGCGGGGCCAAAGCCGGAACAGCGTCAGGTGGCCGATTCGCTCCCGATTCGTTCCCGGAACGATCCGCCGGTTAATGCCGGTCGTCCCGATCGGATTTCCGGCTCAGCTCCGGCCGGGCCGCACCGGCGGCATGACCAGCCGGTCGCGCCTGCAGGCCCGTCGGTCGATCTCCTCGCAGGCCGTGAAATTCATGTCGCGGCCGATGCAGATGCGCACCTCGCGCAGCCGGCGGTTGTCGCACTGCACCGCGATCATCTCCCGCGTCAGGCCCGGATTGGCGCGCACGAAGGCCTCCTCGACCTCGTCGGGCGTGACGGTCTTCGCCTCGGCGATGCTCTCGAACTCGGCGGGAATGCGCACCTTGGCGCGGGCCTGGCGCACCCGCTCGAAAAAGGCGGTGGGCGAGCGGGCACCCGAGCAGGTGCCGTGCTTGGCCCATTGGTGCCGCACCAGACCCGGCGCCGGCATGATGTCGAGCATGGCGTTGATGGTGCGCCCCTCCAGCCGCGGCGGCGGAACCTGGCAATATTCCGGATAGCCGCGATGGAACTGCGGCCACAGGCCATGGACGACGAAACTGAAGGGCCGGTCGCCGGCGCATTGCATGGAGCGCGAGGTGCGCTCGGCATTGGCCTCGCAGAACGAGGGCGACCAGGACAGGGCGAGGACGTAGAAGTCATATTCGCCAGGAGCCGCGCCCGGGCGGGCCTGCGCGAGCGCCGGCGCGGCGCCTGCCAATGCAGCCACCACCATCAGCACCGCCGCGATCACGATCCGGAACACAGGCATGACTCCCTCCTCACCCGGCACAAGATGCCCGGATTGCCAGAACAAAGCAAGAACTTAGTTTAGCGGATGCCGTGCACCCGGCGCCTTTGTGCAACCGGGCGGTCAGGGCCGCGCCATCCGGCACGCCGGGTCGAACGAGCGGCCACGGTCGAGGCCATGGACACACCATTCCACACCGAATGTCGCGCCGATCATGCCCTGGTCCTCCAGGATCGCATAATCGACGGTGCGCACCCGCCCGTCGGTGAGATGGGCGCGGGCCCGGCAATACCGCCGCGGAATCAGGTCCTGGCCCCAGGGATTGGTGGTGACCAGCCGGATGCGGTCGATGCCGGCAATCGCCAGCGACGAGTTCCAGAAGCGCGCCTCCTTCTCCGCGAAGGTGCTGCGGATGCGCTCCAGCGCCGGGCCGGCATCGCAGGGCAGCAGATGGTTCTGGAAGCGCGGATCACGGAACAGCGCGTAGCCGACCGGACCCATGATCCGCATCTGGCGCTCGCGGACACCGGGCCGCGCCTCGTCGGGCACGCGGCCGGTGGTGTAGGTGGAACCGGCGAGGCCGCGCGGGCCGGTGCCGTCGCGGTGCCAGACCGCCTGGGCATGGGCCGCAGCCGGCAGCGCGACGGCGGCAACAGCTAGAATGGCGAGGAAGTGGCGAATCCGCATGAGTCCGGCTCCTGACGTGGCAGGACGATCCGGCCTCGGGCGGTCCGGGTCAAGGGTCTGGCGGTCACAGGGCGCACAAAAGCGCGCTCAGTCGCCCGGCTGCACGCCCCTGCGGATGCGGACATAGAGCGCGCCGCCGCCGCCATGTGCAGCGGCCGCCTCCTCGAAGCCGATGACCAGGGCGCGCAGGTCCGGCCGCATCAGCCATTCCGGCACGACCCGGCGCAGCACGCCGCGCTCGGCATGGGGATCGGCCGTGCGGCTGCCCTTGCCGGTGATGACCACGACCAGCTTCAGGCCCTCGGCCTGCGAGCGCCGCAGGAAGCCGATGAGCCGGCGGTGCGCGGCGTCCTGGGTCAGGCCGTGCAGGTCGATGCGGGCCTCGGGCTCGGCCGCCCCGCGAGCCAGCCGCCGGCGCAGGGTCTTTTCCAGGGGCGCAAGCGGCGGTGCTGCCGGCAGGGGGCGGCGGAGGGCGGCGGCGACCGGCCGGGCAGGGATCGCCGGGGCGGCGACCGGAATGGGATGTGCGACCGGTTCCGGTTCCGGCTCCGGCTCGGCCGGCAGGGCCCGCACGGGGTCGAGCGGCGTGACGGAGGCGGTCACGTGCTGCCACACCTTGCGGTCGTCCGCGGACAGACCCTTCGGCCTGCGCCCCTTCATCGCCTGCTTCTCGGGCGCTGCCGCGGCGGCGGCGGCCTGCGCGGCTCCGGCACCGGCACGAGGGCGGATTGCGGAGCGAGGCGGGCCGGCAGGAGCACGTACCAGTCGGCGCGGTGGCGGATGCGGCCGGCCACCGATCCGGCCTCGAAGCCGGTGCCGACGAACAGGTCGCCGCGCGCCGGCCCGACAATGGCCGAGCCGGTATCCTGCGCCACCATCAGCCGGCGCCAGGGCTCCAGCGCCTCGGCGATGCCGGTCGGCATCAGCCCGTCGATATAGACCGGCGTGCCATAGGCATGGACGTTCCGGTCCACCGCCAGAGACCGCCAGTCGTTGATCGGCACGCCCTGTCCGCCGACCGGCCCGTCCTCGGCGGAGAGTTCGGAGCGGACGTGGAAGAACACATAGGAGCGGTTCTGCCGGCGGATGTCCCGGGCGCCTTCGGGGTTGGCGGCCATCCAGTTGCGGATGAAGTCCATCGACATTTCCTCGCGGGTGGCGAGGCCGCGCTCGATCAGCACCCGGCCCACCGGCACGTAGCGATGGCCGTTATGGGCGCCATAGCCGATCCGGAGCGCGGTGCCGTCGGTGAAGCGCAGCCGGGCCGAGCCCTGGATCTGCGCGAACATGACCTCGGTCTCGTCGCGCAGCCAGGCGATCTCCAGCCCGCGGCCGGCAAGCGCCCCCTCCTCGATCTCGCCGCGATCGAAATAGGGCAGGAACCGCCCGTCCACCCACCGGCCGGCGCCGCCACGGGCATCGAAGCCGCCGGTCCGGCGGCCGCGGGCCGGAACGAGATCGTCGGGCCGCGACAGGACCGGCGCCGAAAACGCCTCGGTCCGCTCGCGGGATGCGGCCACCTCCGGCTCGTAGTAGCCTGTGAGGAAGCCCTCGCGCTCCTCCTCGGGGGAAAAGCGCGCAATGCGCACCGGCCGGAACTCGGCCTCGAAGAAGGCGCGCGCGGTGGCGAGGTCCACCGGTTGCGGCAGGGCGAGCGCCTTCGGGCAGATTTCGCGCAGCGCATACCAGACGGCAGGCGCGGCGCGCGGCGGGCCGCGACGGGCAAGGATATGGCGGCAGGACACCAGGAACGGCCGCATGGCCAGATCCTGACGGTCCTCGGACCAGCCGGGCAGCCGGTCGAAGGTGGCCGCCTCGCTCCAGGTGTCGGGAAAGACGAAGGGAAAGCCCGAGCGGTGGGCAACGACAGGCGGCGCCTCGGGCGTCTCGGGTTCGGATGCCCCGGGCTGAGGTGTCTCGGCAGCACCGTCCGGAGCGGCCGGGGCCGGCGTCGGTGCGGGCGTCGATGCGGGGGCGACAGCAGCCGGTTCCGCCGGCGCGGTCGGGACGGTCGGGGAAGGTGCCTGCCCATGCTGGGCGCGGCCGGGCAGGACGCTGGAAATCAGGATTGCCGCAGAAAGGACCATCGCCGACACGGCGAGGGCCGCAAGGCGGCGCAGCGGGGAACGGGGGCGCGCTTGCGAGGTCACGGGGGCGGCCCCGCCGCTATGCGGCTCAGCCGCCGGCTTCGGTGGCGATCAGGCGCCAGTTCGGGTCGCGGTCGGTGACGTTGCGGGCAAAGGTCCACACATCCGTCACGTCGGTGACGCGGTCCGGGGAGCCATCGACGACGGTGCCGGAACGGTCACGCGTCGCGGTGACGAGCTGCGACACGAAGCGCATGGTCACCTGCGCCTGATCGCCGCGGATCTGGGCGTCGGTGATATCGGCCTTCTCGATGCCGACGAAGCGGGTCTCCACCGTCTCGCCGCGCTGCTCGCGCTCGCGGATGGCGGCCTCGAAGCCGTCGAACACGTCGCGGGCGAGCAGGTCGCGCAGGGTGCGCCGGTCGCCGCCGGCAAAGGCCAGGACGATCATCTCGTAGGCGGAACGGGCGCCGCCGATGAAGCCCGCCGGATCGAAGGAGGGATCATGGCCGGCAATGGCGTCGAAGCCGCGGGCGAGCGGCGTGCCGGGCGGCGCGATATCGCCCCAGCGCGGCACGTTCGGATCCATGGGCACGCCGACGGGGGGCTGCTGGACGTTGCGCTGCGGCAGAGGGATCACCTCACCGCCCTGCTGCTGACCGGGCGGCCCAGCAGCGGGCCGGCCGTTGTCACGCGGCTGAAACGGATCGCGCTCCTGGCCCGTCTTCGTTCCCAGCACACTGCGCAGGCGAAAGAAGATGAACACCGCCAGGGCGAGGAAGATGATCGTATAAATATCGAAGGCGTTGCTCATGATCGCCGACTTGATGGAAACGGGGCCACGCGGCTGACATCACCGCGAAAGGGTCAGACACTCTAACCCCAGTCGGATTCAGAAATAAGGCATTATTTTCGTTTCGCCACCCCAAGGCCTGTCCGGGGCGGCGCATGGCCGGTGTGACCGGCTTCAGACCGGCACGGAAGCGGCCGGTTTTGCCCTGTGCGCCTCGGCCGGATCGTGAAGATGGCATGCGGCGAGATGCCCCTCCCCGGTCGGTTTCAGATCGGGCTCCTCGCTGCGGCAGCGATCGAAGACATAGGGGCAGCGGGTGTGGAACCGGCAGCCGGAGGGCGGCCGGATCGGGCTCGGCACGTCGCCCTTGAGGATGATGCGCTCGCGCGTGGTCTCCGGATCGGGCACCGGGACGGCCGACAGCAGCGCCTCGGTATAGGGGTGCCTGGGATGCGCGAAGATCTCCCGGCGCGGGGCCAGTTCGACGATCTTGCCGAGATACATGACCGCCACGCGGTGGGTCATGTGCTCGACCACGGCAAGGTCGTGGCTGATGAACAGCAGCGCCAGACCAAGCTCGTTCTGCAGGTCCTGCAACAGGTTGACGATCTGGGCCTTGACCGAGACGTCGAGCGCGGAGACCGCCTCGTCGCAGATGATCAGGTCCGGATCGGCAGCAAGCGCGCGGGCGATGCCGATGCGCTGGCGCTGGCCGCCGGAGAACTCGTGCGGCCAGCGGTTCACGGCATCGCGCGGCAGGCGGACCTTGTCCATCAGGCCGGCAATGCGCTCGTCGATCTCGGCGCGGGACCTGGCCAGGCCGAAATTGATGATCGGCTCGGCCAGGATGTCGCGCACCCTCATCCGCGGGTTGAGCGAGGAATAGGGGTCCTGGAACACGACCTGGATGGCGCGCCTGAGCGGCCGCAGCCGCGCGGCCGAGAGGTCGTCGATGCGCTGGCCGTCGATCACGACCTGCCCGGACGTCAGCGGGAACAACCGGAGGATGGCCTTGCCGACGGTCGATTTGCCGCAGCCCGATTCGCCGACCAGCGAGAGCGTCTCGCCGCGCGCGATCGAGAAGGACACGCCGTCGACGGCATAGACATTGCCGACCACGCCGCCGAAGAAACCGCCGGTGATGGGGAAATGCTTCTTGAGATCATTGACCTCGAGCAGCGGCTTGCCGCTGGCGGATGGCTGTGAAACCGGATGGGTCATGCTGCGACCGCCTCCCTGGCCGCGTGGTGGCAGGCAACGACATGGCCGGGCGCCTTGGCTTCAAGACCCGGCGCCACCGCACGGCAGAGATCGGTGGCAAAGCCGCAGCGGCCGGCAAAGACGCAGCCCTGGATGCGCTGCTTGAGGCTCGGCACCAGGCCGGGAATCTCGGCAAGGCGCGTCTGGACGCCGTCCAGCGAGGAGCCGAGCTTCGGCACCGCGCCGAGCAGGCCCTGGGTGTAGGGGTGGCGCGGATTGCGGAACAGGTCGCGCACCGGGGCCTCCTCCACCTTGCGGCCGGCATACATGACCATGACGCGCTCGGCGACCTCGGCGACCACGCCGAGATCGTGGGTGATCATGACGATGGCCGCCCCGACCCGGTGCTTGAGGTCCCGCATCAGGTCGAGGATCTGCGCCTGGATGGTCACGTCGAGCGCCGTGGTCGGCTCGTCGGCGATCAGGAGCTTGGGATTGCAGGCCAGTGCGATGGCGATCATCACGCGCTGGCGCATGCCGCCCGACAGCTGGTGGGGATATTCGCGCACGCGCCGCGCCGGCTCGGGGATGCCGACGAGGTTGAGCATCTCGATGGCCCGGTCCTCGGCCGCCTTGCGATCGAGGCCCTGGTGCAGGCGCAGCGTCTCGCCGATCTGCCGGCCGACATTCAGCACCGGGTTGAGCGAGGTCATCGGCTCCTGGAAGATCATCGAGATCTCGTTGCCGCGGATCTGGCGCATCTCCCGTTCGGACAGAGCCAGGAGGTCGCGGCCCTGGAAGCGGATGGAGCCGGCAATCTTTCCCGGCGGCTCGGGAATCAGCCGCAGCAGCGACATGGCGGTGACCGACTTGCCGCAGCCGGATTCGCCGACCACCGCCAGCGTCTCGCCGGAGCGCACATGGAAGGACACCCCGTCGACCGCGCGGTTGATGCCGTCGGGCGTACGGAAATGGGTCTGCAAGTTCTCGACCTGGAGAAGCGGTGCATCGTCGGCCATGGACTCAGACCTCCTTGGCCATGCGGGGGTCGAGCGCATCGCGCAGGCCGTCGCCGAGCAGGTTCACCGCCAGGACGGTGATCGACAGGAAGATGGCCGGAAACAGCACGATGTAGAACTTGACCTGCCAGAGGGCGCGGCCCTCGGCCATGATATTGCCCCAGGAGGGGATGATCGGCGGCGTGCCGGCGCCGATGAACGACAGGATCGCCTCGGTGATCATGGCCGACGCGCAGATATAGGTCGCCTGGACGATCAGCGGGGCCAGCGTGTTGGGCAGGATATGCTTGACGATGATCATCGGCGTGCGCGTGCCGGCCGCCACCGCCGCATCGACATAGGGCTGCTCGCGCAGGGACAGCACGACACCGCGCACCAGCCGCGCCACGCGCGGGATCTCGGCGATGGTGATGGCGAGAATGACGTTGCCGACCGAGCCGCGGGTCAGCGCCATCAGCGCGATGGCGAGCAGGATGGACGGGATCGACATGATGCCGTCCATGACGCGCATGATCACCGAATCCGCCGCCCGGATGAAGCCGGAGACGAGGCCGATGATCAGGCCGGCGACGGAGGCGAGGATCGCCACGGAGAAGCCGACGATCAGCGACACCCGCGCGCCGTAAAGCACGCGCGAATAGATGTCGCGGCCGAGCATGTCGGTGCCGAACCAGTAGAGCGATGAGGGTTCGCGCGTGCGCGTGCGCGTCGAGATGGAGGTCGGGTCCACCGTGAACAGAAGCGGCGCGAAGACCGCGACGAAGACCATGGCAAACAACAGGAATCCGCCGATGGCGATGGTCGGGTAGCGGCGCAGGAAGCCGAACACGCCACGGCGCGGCGGCACGTCCGGCAGGATGTCGGGGAGCGGGGCCGCGACGGCAGTGCCGGCCGGGACCTTCAGGTCATGCGCGTTCAATAGCGGATCCTCGGATCAACGAGCGTGTAGACGAGGTCGATCAGCAGATTGACCAGGACGTAGACGAAGGAGAACAGCAGCACGAGGCCCTGGATGACCGGGTAGTCGCGCCGCAGGATGGCATCCACCGTCAGGCGCCCCAGGCCGGGAATGGCGAAGACGCTCTCGGTGACCACCGCGCCGCCGATGAGCAGGGCAATGCCGATGCCGATGACCGTGACGATGGGCACGGCGGCGTTCTTCAGGGCGTGCAGGAACAGGATGCCGGCCTGGCCGACGCCCTTGGCCTTGGCGGTGCGGACATAGTCCTGCTGCAGCACCTCCAGCATGGTGGCGCGGGTGATGCGGGCAATCAGCGCGATATAGACGCAGCCGAGCGCGATCGACGGCAGGATCAGGTTTTCGAGCCAGGGCCAGAACCCCTGGGCGATCGGCGTGTAGCCCTGCACGGGCAGCCAGTCGAGTTCCAGCGCGAAGATATAGGCGAGGATATAGCCGACCACGAAGACGGGAACGGAGAAGCCGAACACGGCGAAGGCCATGATGAGCCGGTCGATGACGGTGCCGGCCTGCCAGGCGGCGAGCACGCCGAGCGGCACGGCGACGGTCACGGCCAGCAGCAGCGTGACAACCATCAGCGACATGGTCGGCTCGAGCCGCTGGGCGATCAGTTGCGTCACCGGCAGGCCGGTGAAGATCGAGGTTCCGAGATCGAGCCGGACGATCTGCCAGGCCCATTCGCCGAAGCGCACCAGGAAGGGCCGGTCAAGCCCGAGACTCTGGCGGATCTTCTCGACATCCTCCGGTGTCGCCTGGTCGCCGGCGATCACCGCCGCCGGGTCACCGGGTGCGATGTAGAGAAGCGAGAACACGAACAGGGCCACCACCGCCATGACGGGGATGGTCGACAGCACGCGCCGGACAACATAGGCGAACATGAAGGCCGCTTTTCCTGGATTCCGGACAACGACCGGGCAAGACCCGGCACCGGGGGAAGGGGTCCCGGCCCCGCGGGGCCGGGACGGCAAGTCAGGCGGTCGCGCTCAGCCCTTGGCGACGTCCCAGAAGAACGGGATCGGGCCCTTGGTGATGCCGGTGACGTTGCTGCGCCAGGCCGTATAGGCGAGGAAGAAGCCTGTCGGCGCATAGACGACATTGTCGAGGGCGGCCTTGTTGAGCCGGCCCATGACCGCCTTCTCCTCGTTGATGTCCTTGGCCTCGAACCAGGCCGTGACCTCCTTCTCGACATCCGGCACGTCCGGCCAGCCGAACCAGGCCTTGTCGCCATTGGCGCGCACGGCCGTGTAGGAGGCCGGATTCACGCAGTCGGCGCCGGCATGCCAGGTGTGGAACATCTGCCAGCCGCCCTGGCCGGGAGCCGTCTTCTGCGCGCGGCGGGAGCCGACCGTGCCCCAGTCGGTGGCGACGAAGTCGACGTTGATCCCGATCTTCTTGAGCAGGTCGGCGGTGACATCGCCCATGGCCTTCAATGCCGGCTGGTCCTGCGCGACGAGGCAGGTGACCGGCTGGCCCGAATAGCCGCTTTCGGCGAGCAGCTTCTTGGCAAGGTCGAGGTTGCGCGGGCCCTTCAGGATATCGCCGCCCTCTTCGGTGTAGAGCGGGGTTCCGGGCGTGAAGAAGCCGGGAATCGGCTTCCACAGCGCATTGTCGTCACCGACGATGGCGCGCATGTAGTCTTCCTGGCTCATGGCAGCCAGAATCGCCCGCCGCGCCCGAACGTCATTGAAGGGCGGGTGCAGGTGGTTCATGCGGAAGGCGCCGATATTGCCCAGCGGATCGCCGATATCGACGCGGATGTTGCGGTTGCGGCGCAGCACCGGCACGAGGTCGGCGATCGGGTTTTCCCACCAGTCCACCTCGCCGTTCTGCAGGGCGGCCGAGGCGGTTGCCGGATCCGGCATGATGATCCACTCGACGCGGTCGATGAGCATGCGCTTGCCGCCGGCGAGCCACGATGCCGCCTCGGAGCGCGGCTGGTAGTCGGTGAACTTCTCGAACACCGCCCTGGCGCCGGGAACCCACTCGCCACGGGCGAACTTCATCGGGCCCGAGCCGATATATTCGGTGATCTGCTGGAACGGATCGGTCTTGGCGATGCGCTCCGGCATGATGAAGGAGCAGGGCGAGTTGTTCTTGCCGAGCGCGAACAGCATCTTCGGATAGGGCTTGGACAGCACCCACCGGAAGGTGCGGTCGTCGACGGCGACGAGCTCCTTCTGAATGGCGCGGATCATCAGGCCCATCGGGTCGCGGGCCGACCAGCGCACGAGGCTGGCCACGCAGTCCTTGGCCAGAACCGGCGCGCCGTCATGGAACTTCAGACCGGTGCGCAGCTTGAAGGTCCAGGTCAGGCCGTCGGAGGACACCTCCTCCGACTCGATCATCTGGCGCTGCGGCGTGAGGCTGGAATCCACCCCGTAGAGCGTGTCCCAGACCAGCGTCGCCGCGTTGCGGACGACGTATTGCGTGCCCCAGATGGGGTCGAAATTGGCGAGGTTGGCCTGCGGCACGAAGCGCAGGGTCTTGGCGGCTGCGCCTTGCGACAGTGCGGGTGCGGCAAGACCGCCGGATGCGGCGATCACACCGGCACCGGCGCCGGCCTTGATGAATGTTCTGCGGTCCATCGTTGTTGACTCCCCCTGGTATCCGAACCTGCCCCGGACGGACTGTCCAGGGACTGAACGCTCCGTCCATGGGCTGAAGGCCCGCGGGCTGAACCAGACTGGTTCCGACGGCGCACCGTAACGCGTGGCAAGGCGCGTGCCATAAGGGATTTTCCGGGGAATGTCACAGGCATGGGACAGCTGCGCCAACCGGGATCGCGCGCCGGATCCGGCCCGCTGCCCAAAAAGACGCCATGACCGCGGCAGAGGCGGCGCGAAATGGCATTTCGCTGCCGATCCCGGCGCGATCAAAATCTTCGCCGGCATGGCTCGTCTGCGACATTGTTTCCCTGGCTGCCCGCCGCATGGCCGCCCCGCGCCAACTGGCGCAAGGGCCATTTGGGCGTTAAGCGCACATTGTGCCGAATACCGCACTTGACAGTCCTCGCAACCGGCGCGAGGACAGCGGTTCAGGGAAACAGCTCAGGACAGGGACTGGCCATGGCCGCCTTCATGACCCTCGGAGAGGCCGTCGCCGCGAATGTGCGCGACGGCGACAGCGTCGCCATGGAGGGCTTCACCCACCTCATACCCAATGCCGCGGGTCACGAGGTGATCCGCCAGGGCCAGAAGGACCTGACGCTGATCCGCATGACCCCGGACATCGTCTATGACCAGATCGTCGGCATGGGACGCGCCCGCAAGCTGATCTTCTCCTGGGCCGGCAATCCCGGCGTCGGCTCGCTGCACCGGGTGCGCGAGGAGATCGAGAAGGGGCGGCTGGAGATCGAGGAACATTCCCACGCCGCCATGGCCCATGCCTTCGAGGCCGGCGCCGCCAACCTGCCCTTCGCAGTGATGCGCGGCTACAAGGGCGTCGACCTGCCGAAGGTCAATCCCAATATCCGCTCCGTCACCTGCCCCTATACCGGCGAGGTTCTGGCGACCGTGCCGGCGGTGCGCCCGGACGTGTCGATCATCCATGCGCTGAAGGCCGACCGCGAGGGCAATGTCCTGCTGGAGGGGATTGTCGGCGTGCAGAAGGAAGCCGTGCTGGCGGCGCGGCGCTCCATCGTCACGGTGGAGGAGATCGTCGAGGAGTTCGGCGCGCGCAGCCCCAATGCCGTGATCCTGCCGCACTGGACCGTCACCGCCATCGCCAAGGTGCCGGGCGGGGCCCATCCCTCCTATGCACAGGGCTACTACAAGCGCGACAATGCCTTCTACATTGCCTGGGACAAGATCTCCCGCGACCGGGACGTGTTCCTGAAATGGATGGAGGACAATGTCCTCAATGCCGGTCCGGAGGTCTTCGAGGGCCATGCCCGGCGCTTTGCGATCGCCTGAGGGGAGAGAGCCATGACCGACCACACCCCCAACGAGATCATGACGATCGCGGCAGCGCGGCTGCTGACCGACGACGATGTCTGCTTCGTGGGCATCGGCGCGCCGTCCGCGGCCTGCAACCTCGCCCGCCTGACCCACGCTCCAAAGATCACGCTGATCTACGAATCGGGCACGCTCGGCACGCGCCCGGCCGTGCTGCCCCTGTCGATCGGCGACGGCGAGCTGTGCGACACCGCCCTGACCACCGTCTCGGTGCCGGAAATGTTCCGCTACTGGCTGCAGGGCGGGCGCATCACCATCGGCTTCCTGGGCGGCGCGCAGATCGACCGCTTCGCCAATCTGAACACCACCGTGGTCGGCCCCTACGACGCCCCTTCCGTGCGCCTGCCGGGCGGAGGCGGCGCGCCGGAAATCGCCATCCATTGCGGCCAGATCTTCATCACCATGGCCATGGGCAAGCGCGGCTTCGTCGACAGGCTGCCCTTCATCACCTCGCTCGGCCACGGCACGGGCAAGGGCTCGCGGGAGGCGCTGGGCGTCAAGACGAAGGGACCGACGCAGGTCATCACCGATCTCTGCATCTTCGAGCCCGACCCGGAAACCGCCGAACTGACCGTCACCTCGATCCATCCGGGTGCAACGCGCGAGCAGATCCAGGACAATTGCGGCTGGCCGGTGAAATTCGCCGCCGCCGTGGCCGAAACGCCGGTCCCGACGGCGGAGGAACTGACCGTGCTGCGCGACCTTCATGCACGGACCAAGGCCGCGCACGCGGCCTGAGACACAACCATCGCAAAGAGGAGACCTGCAGACCGGAACTGCGTCCTTCGAGGCTCGCCTTGCGGGCTCGCACCTCAGGATGAGGAAGTTTATGCGTTGCACGCGGCCCAGGCGAAGCCTGGACGTCGCGCGCGATCCGCCCCTGGTGCAAGATGCAACCTCCCTCATGCTGAGGCGCGAGCCCGCAAGGCGAGCCTCGAAGGACGCAGTTCGCTGGTGCGGGTGACGGATACAGGTGGCCACCTGGCCACCACAGGGAGAATGCCATGGCCGAAGTCTTCATCTGCGACGCGGTGCGCACGCCGATCGGCCGCTATGGCGGCGCGCTTGCCAAGGTGCGCGCCGACGACCTTGCGGCGGTGCCGCTGAAGACGCTGCTGGCCCGTCATCCGCAGATCGCGGCCGCGATCGACGAGGTGGTGTTCGGCTGCGCCAACCAGGCCGGCGAGGACAACCGCAATGTCGCGCGCATGGCGAGCCTGCTGGCCGGCCTTCCCGACGCCGTTCCGGCCATGACGGTCAACCGCCTGTGCGCCTCCGGCCTCGATGCCGTGGGTGCGGCGGCGCGGGCCATCAAGGCCGGCGAGACCGACCTTGCCATTGCCGGCGGCGTGGAGAGCATGACCCGCGCGCCCTTCGTCATGGGCAAGGCCGCGGATGCCTTCTCACGCTCGACCGACATTTTCGACACGACCATCGGCTGGCGCTTCATCAATCCGCTGATGAAGCAGCTATATGGCGTCGATTCCATGCCGGAGACCGGTGAGAACGTCGCCGAGGAATTCCAGGTCTCGCGCGAGGCGCAGGATGCCTTCGCGCTGGCCTCGCAGCACAAGGCCGGCAAAGCCATCGCAAGCGGCTATTTCGCCGAGGAGATCGTGCCGGTCGAGGTGCCCGGAGGCCGGGGCGGCCCGGTCATCGTCGACAGGGACGAGCATCCGCGGCCCGACACCACCGCCGAGGGCCTGGCCAAGCTGAAGGCCTTCGTTCGGCAGCCCGGCACGGTGACCGCCGGCAACGCCTCCGGCGTCAACGACGGTGCGGCCGCCATGATCATCGCTTCGGCGGCGGCCGTGGAGAAATACGGCCTCACCCCGCGCGCGCGCATCCTCGGACTTGCATCGGCCGGCGTGCCGCCGCGCATCATGGGCATCGGCCCGGTGCCGGCGGTGAAGAAGCTGGTCGAGCGGCTCGGCATCAAGGTCTCCGACTTCGACGTGATCGAGCTCAACGAGGCTTTCGCCAGCCAGGGCATTGCCGTGCTGCGCGGCCTCGGCGTGCCGGAGGATGCCGAGCATGTGAACCCGAATGGCGGGGCCATTGCCCTCGGCCATCCGCTCGGCATGTCGGGCGCGCGCATTGCCGCCACGGCCGTCCACCAGCTTCAGAAGACCGGCGGGCGCTACGGCCTTGCCACCATGTGCGTCGGCGTCGGCCAGGGGGTCGCGCTGGCGGTCGAGAGGGTCGCCTGACGGCGACCGATTGCATCCGGGACCCCCCGCCCGGCCTGAAGGACCAAGAGGGACGACCGGAGGAGACCTGAGACCATGGCCCTGATCCTGCCCCGCGAATCGACGCGGGCTCACCCGCCGAGCCTGCACCCCCCCTACAAGAGCACCGTGCTGCGGGCGCCGCAGAAGCCGCTGGTGCTGGTGCCGCACACGCTGTCCGAGCTGACCGGCCCGGTCTATGGCCACGACGGCGTGCGCGACACCGATGCCGATCTGACCGTCCAGCATGCGGGCGAGCCGCAGGGCGAGCGCATCATCGTCGCAGGCCGCGTGCTGGACGAGGACGGCCGGCCGGTGCCGAACGCGCTGGTCGAGCTCTGGCAGGCCAATGCCGCCGGGCGCTATGTCCATGTGCGCGACCAGCACCCGGCCCCGCTGGACCCGAACTTCACCGGCGCCGGCCGCTGCGTGACCGGCGAGGACGGGCGCTACCGCTTCGTGACGGTGAAGCCGGGCGCCTATCCCTGGCGCAACCACCACAATGCCTGGCGGCCAGCCCATATCCATTTCTCGGTGTTCGGCCCGAGCTTCCTGTCGCGCCTTGTGACCCAGATGTACTTCCCCGGCGACCCGCTGTTCCCCTTCGACCCGATCTTCAACGGCATTCCGGACCAGGCCGCGCGCGAGCGGCTCATCGCCCGTTTCGACTTCGAGACGACCGAGCCGGAATGGGCCCTCGGCTATCAGTTCGACATCGTTCTGCGCGGCCGCGCGGCGACCCCGACGGAGGAGCCCCATGACCACTGAACCCGTCGCCAAGCGCCCCGGGGGCATCACGCCGTCGCAGACGGTCGGCCCCTTCTTCCACTACGGACTGACGCCGGGCGAGGCCTATCCGAACGTCGCGGTGAGTGCCGACCCCATGGTTGCCGCCCCCGGCACGCCCGGCGAACATGTCGTCCTGACCGGGTGCGTTCTGGATGGCGAGGGACAGCCGGTTCCCGATGCCATGCTGGAGATCTGGCAGGCCGATGCGCAGGGCCGCTATGCCCATGACGCCGACCGCCGGCCACGGGCGAGCAACACCTTCACCGGCTTCGGCCGGTCCGACACCAATGCCGATGGCGTCTTTTCGTTCACCACCGTCAAGCCGGGCCCCGTGCCGGGACCGGGCGGCACGCTGCAGGCCCCCCATGTGCTCGTCGCCGTCTATGGACGGGGCATGCTGACCCACCTCTACACGCGCTTCTATTTCGACGACGAGGCCGAGGCCAATGCCGCCGACCCGATCCTGAACCTCGTCCCGGAGGATCGCCGCAACACGCTGGTGATGAAGCGCAGCGGCAGCACCTATGCGCTCGACATCCGCCTGCAGGGCGGCGAGGAGACGGTGTTCTTCGACGTCTAGGTGTCTTCAGCCGCGCGCGGCGACCGCCACCGCCGCGCCGGCCATGGCAGCGCCCGTGCCGCGGTTGACGAGGCGCATGGCGCGCGGCGAGGTGATGAGCCGGCGCGCCCGCGAGGCCGCCAGCGCATAGGTCCACATGGCCGCGGACAGGATGGTCAGCATCAGCGCCGACAGTTCCATCGCCGTGAGCAGCGACATGGCGTTCAGATCGACCACAAGCGGCAGGATGGAGACGAAGAAAACCATCACCTTGGCATTGCCCATGGTGAGGGCGAGGCCGCCAAGAAACAGCTTCCAGCCTTCGCCGCGCGCCTGCGGCGCCTCCTTCGGCGCATCGGCCGGGGCCGTCCA
Organism: Phreatobacter sp.; assembly: GCF_051860605.1. Classification (GTDB taxonomy): domain Bacteria; phylum Pseudomonadota; class Alphaproteobacteria; order Rhizobiales; family Phreatobacteraceae; genus Phreatobacter. The sequence goes on from NZ_JBHYDR010000001.1 coordinate 268,821, forward strand.
CAATTTCCAGGCGAGATAGAGCAGGTAGGCGACGCCTGCATATTTGATGACGAGGAACAGGGTCTGGAAGTTCTGCGCGAGCGCGGCAAGGCCGAGCGCCACCAGAACGAACCAGACGAGATCGCCAGCCACGATACCCCAGATGAACGGCGCCGTGCGTGGTATGCCCACCGCCAGCACGCGCGCCACCACGGCGGCGACCGCCGGGCCGGGCGAATAGACCGCGACCGCATAGACGCCGCAGAACAGGAGGAAGCCCGAAAGGTCCATGGCTTGGGTTCCGAGGAAAGGTCAGGCGCTGAGCAGCACGCCGTCGAGCAGCGCGCCATACTGGCAGCCGGCGGCGGCCAGCACGAAGCCATGCCAGATGGCGTTCTGGAACCGCAGGCGATCCCAGAGGTGGAAGACGACGCCGGCCGTATAGAGGAAGCCGCCAGTGACCAGAAGGACGATCGCCGAGGTCGACAGCGTGGCAAAGACCTCGCCGGCGATGGCGACGCCGCTCCAGGCGATGGCGAGATAGCCGATGACCGCGACCCGGTCGAAGCGGCCGGGTGCGACGAGCTTGAGCACGGCCCCGGCAAGGGCCGCAGCCCAGACGCCGGCCAGCAGGGCATGGGCGACGGGCGTGCCGACATGGATCATCAGCGGGGTATAGGTGCCGGCGATCAGCAGCCAGATCGCCGCGTGGTCGAACCGGCGCAACAGCCATTTGGTGCGCGAGACCGGCCACATGTTGTAGGCGGCCGACAGGCCGAGGACAGCGATCAGGCTCGCCGCATAGACCGCAACCGCAGACACCGTGGCAAGCTCCGCCCGCACGAGCGCGATGCCGACCATGGCTCCGGCGGCAAAGACGGCGGCCACCACGCCGACGACATGCACCACGCCGTCGGCGATCAGTTCGGCCCGGTCGAACTGCCTGGTCATGCCGGGCGGCCGGCCATCGTCTGCGTTCGCCATCAGATCCTCTGCAAGGCCCGGCGCCCTGGCGACACCGCTGGCGGCGAGCATGCCGGTCCCGCCGCCGCCGTCAAGGACCCGCCTGGCCGCTCCCGATCTCCATGCCGATCCCGGCATGGGCCAGCACCTTGCGCATCACCGTCGGAAAGGCCTCGCCGGCAATGTCCGCCGGCGCGATCCAGCGGAAATCGCCCTTCGCCTCGCCCCGGGCGAGGCGGCCGCGAAACACGGTCAGCTCGAGCGGGAAGTGCGTGAACGTGTGCGAGACGATGCCTGGCAGGCGCTCGATGCGTGTGACCGGCAGGGGCGGCGCGGCCTTCGACACATCAAAACCCGCCGACCAGTCGGTGCCCGGCACCTCGGTCATGCCGCCGAGCAGGCCCTTCGGCGGGCGGGTGCGCACCAGCAGCGCGCCATCGGGGCCGAGGATGACGAAGGCGGCGCCGCGCCGCACGGCCCCTGCCCGCTTCGGCGCCTTGACCGGATAGGCCTCCTGCGTGCCCGCCGCGCGGGCGGCACAGGACCCCTCCAGCGGGCACAGGCTGCAGGCCGGTCGTTTCGGCGTGCAGATCGTGGCGCCGAGATCCATCAGGCCTTGCGCGAAATCGCCCGGCCGATCCGGGTCCAGCAGGTCTGCAAGGCGGGCGCGGACGAGCTTCTTGGCGGCGGGCAGGGGCGTGTCGATCGCCTCGTGGCGGGTCATCACCCGCTCGACATTGCCGTCGACCACCGCTGCCGGCCGGCCGAAGGCGATGGCCGCAACCGCCGCGGCGGTATAGTCGCCGATGCCGGGCAGGGCCCTCAGTCCGGCCTCCGTGTCGGGAAAACGTCCGCCATGGCGTTCCGCCACCGCGATGGCGCAGGCATGCAGGTTGCGGGCGCGCGAGTAGTAGCCGAGCCCGGCCCAGGCCTTCATGACCTCCTCGACCGGACTTGCGGCAAGGTCGGCGACGCCCGGCCAGCGGCGCGTGAAGGCGTCGAAATAGGGACCGACCGCCTTCACGGTCGTCTGCTGCAGCATGATCTCGGAGAGCCAGACGCGGTAGGGATCGACACTCTCGCCCGGCAGGGCGCGCCAGGGCAGGCGCCGGCGATGCCGGTCGTACCAGCCGAGCAGGCGTGCCGCGAAGCTGATGTCTTCGCCCTCCTGTCGCCGCAACGGCCGTGCTAATCTTGGTTCACCCATGGGCTGCAGACTGGCCCTCGGGACCTCAGCCTTCAACGGCCCGACGCAAGCGACCCACAGGACAGATGGAACCCCAGGACCGACGGGACCCACTGGACGGAAGCAGCACCCCCGCCGCCTCGGCGCCGCCCCGGCGCAGGCGCGGACCCCGTGCGCTTGCCGACCTGTGCGCGGCCCCCCTGGCCGCGGCGCTCCAGCAGGCGGGCTTTGCCTCGGCCGAGGTGGTGACGCGCTGGGACGAGATCATCGGGCCGGATCTTGCCGGCCGCTCGGCGCCCGTGCGGATCGCCTGGCCGCGCCGCTCCGCGCCCGGCGAGGCGCCTGAGCCCGGAACGCTGCATGTGCGGGTGGAGCCGGCCTTCGCGCTGGACATCCAGCATCTGGCGCCGGTCATCGTGGAGCGGGTCAACGCCTTTTTCGGCTGGCGCTGCGTGGCGGCGCTGCGCCTCGTCCAGGTGCCGTCGCTGAAGCCGCGCCCGGCACGCGTCGCGCCACCTCCGCCCCCAGATCCGGCCCGGCTCGGTGCTGCGCTCGCCGGCATCGACGACGAGCCGCTGCGACAGGCCATCGGACGGCTTGGGGCGGCCATCGGCGGCGCGGGCCGGCGCTCGTAATGGCCCGCCCCACAGCCGACAGACCGAGATGCACGAGACAGGAACAGGACCCGACATGAAGCACATCGCCGTAGCCGGCCTCGCCGCCATCCTTCTTGCCGCGGGCGGCAGCGCCGTCCGGGCCGAACCCTCCGTGCTCGACGAGACGCGCGACCGCGTGCTGATCATCCACCAGAGCCGCGGAACGCTGGCGCCGGGCACCCGGCCGCGCTGCTTCCCGCCCTCGGTGGACGAGACGGTCGCGCGCAGCCAGTACCAGTGCCCCTTCGATGCCCCTTCGGGACGGCCGCCCTATCCGACTGCCCGCAGCCTCTGGGGCATTTTCGGCAATCACTGACCGGCGTCAGGGTCCCTCGACCGCGAAACGCCCAGGCTCGAACAGATAGACGACCCCCTGGCGAACGAAGGTCTCGGCCGCTTCGCGACGGCCGAGCGCGCCCGACAGGGCCATCAGCGCCCGCCCGACGCCGCCATGGGAGACGATGACGCTGTCGCCGCCAAGCTGGCCGAGAAAGCTGCCGATCCGTTCGGCCAGAACCTCGTAGTTCTCGCCGCCGGGCGGCAGCGTGTTCCACTTGTCGGCAAGGCGACGGGCGGCGAGCGCCGGCGAATGGCGCTCCACTTCCGGCCACGTCAGACCCTCCCATTCGCCGAAGGCGAGTTCCTTCAGCCGGTCGTCCATCCGGTAGTCCGGCGCGTTGAGGCCGAGGCCGGCACGCGCCAGTTCCGCCGTCTCGCGCGCGCGCCCGAGCGGGCTCGACCACCACGGCAAGTCCCCCCCGCCGGCCGACAGGCGCTTCAACACGGCGGCGACGGCGGCCGCCTGCCGACGACCCGTCTCGTTCAGCGGAATGTCACGCTGGCCCTGCAGCCGGCCTGCGGCGTTCCAGTCGGTTTCGCCGTGACGGATGAAATAGAGGCGGGGGATGTTCATGCGGACCGGAGGGCAGCCTGGGGGCGAATGTTGGCGGCAGGATCGCGCCTGCCGGCGGCGCCGGTATGACGGCCCGCGCGGCGGCTGTCGAGACGGCGGGCCGCATGGCCTCGCGCATGGCGGGGCCTTGACCGTCCGGCATTGAGGGTCCACCTCACCGGCTCGACAGGAGCCGAACCCTTGACCGAGCCCACCGCCCCATCGCAGCATCTGCGCGCCGGACTGATCGCATTGGCCGCAGCCTTCGTGCTCGACCAGGCGTTCAAGCTGTTCATGTTCCAGGTCGTGGACATCGAGGCGCGGCAGATCATTACCGTGGCGCCGGTGCTCGATCTGGTGATGGCCTGGAACCACGGCATCTCGTTCGGCCTGTTCCGGCAGGACGCCGAGCTTGGCCGCTGGCTGCTGATCGGATTCAAGGTGGTGGCCGTGGTGCTGATCCTGTGGTGGCTCCGGCACGCCGAGAGCCGGCTGACGGCCCTTGCCCTCGGGCTGATCGCGGGCGGCGCTGCCGGCAATGCGCTGGACCGGCTGCTCCATGGCGCCGTGGCCGATTTCTTCGCCTTCCACATCACCACGGCAAGCTGGCAGTTCCGCTGGTATGTGTTCAACATTGCCGACGTGGCCATCGTTGCCGGCGTCGGCCTGCTTCTGTATGAGTCCCTGTTCGGAAACCGCCCCGCCTCGAAATCGGCATGATCCTTTCCGATAGAACCGGGAAGGGAGCGGCGCCCGGCCGCATCAGCACGAGGAGATCGTCCATGTCGCGAACCCGCACCGCGCTTCTCGCCACGGCCGTCAGCCTGTCGGTGATTGCCGCACCGGCCCTGGCACAGGAATCCCCGGAAGGCCGCATCTTCCGCGGCCTGCTCAGCGGCATGGGCATCATCGACGAGCAGCGGCCGCCCATCGACTATCGCCAGCGCGCGCCGCTGGTCCTGCCGCGCGGCAATGCCCTGCCGCCACCGCAGGAGAGTGCCTCGGCCCGCAATCCGAACTGGCCGAACGATCCGGATGTCGCCCGTGCCCGCGCAATGGGCCTTGAAGCCAATACGCCGATCGTGCGCGACGAAATGGGCCGCACACTGACCAATCAGGAACTGCGCGCCCGTTACGGCGGCGGCCTGTTCGGCGGTGGCCCGGTGGACACGACCAGACAGCGTTCCGAGCAGCAGATCTCGGCCCCCGCCACGGCCGCCGAGATGGGAGTGAGGCCGATCTGGTCGCAGGTGGGCTCGCTGTTCGGCTCGTCCCGCGAGGAGGTGGTGCCATTCCCCGGGGAGCCGGCGCGCCGCCGCCTGGTCGAGCCGCCGCCCGGCTATCGCACCGCCTCGCCGGATGCGCCCTATGGTCCGGTCGGCCGCAGGCCCGATGATCCGCAGGCCGCCTATAACCGCGACCGCGTGAGCGGACAGGATCCGGCCCGCGGCACCAACAACAACTGACGAGCGCCTGGCCCGCGATGCTGAACCGCCTCAACCCCAACCGGCCGAGCGATGGCGAAGCCGACGTGCGCTATCTCGATGGAGATTTCCGGATCGTGCGTCCCGGCGCCTTCGTCCGCTGCGCGGTGACGGGCCAGGCTATCCCGCTCGACGACCTGAAATACTGGAGCGTTGCCCGTCAGGAGGCCTATGCCAGCCCGCAGGCGGTTCTCGCCCGCCTGCATCCCGACCGGGCGATCAAGCCGGCGTCCCGCTGAGAGGGGCCAGCAGCCGGTCCAGCAGCGCCGGGTCGGCCTCGCGCAGCTCCGCCGGAACCACGATGCTGGCTGCGGCAAGCGCGACCAGCGCCGGCGAGCCGGCAAGCTTGACCGCATCCTTCTCCGTCGTGACCAGCGGCAGGCCCGTCCGGCTCTGCTCGGCCAGCAGCCCTTCGGCATCGATATCCGTATAGACGTGATGATCGGGAAAGGGTCGCAGCAGGACATTGCGCAGGCCCGCGGCGCCCAGCGTCTCGGCAAACTTGGCTGGCCGGCCGATGCCGCAGAAGGCCAGCACGTCGCGGCCGGCAAGAGGCCCGACGACCAACGGATCGGGCACGAACTTCACCCGCAGCACCGGCTTTGCCATCGAGGCGACGGCCTGCGCCACCACCTCCCCGGCTTCGCCGTCGCCGACGAGCATGAGCGCGTCGGCCCGCTTCATCTGGGGGCGCAGCGGTGCGCGCAGCGGGCCGGCGGGTAGAACCCGGCCATTGCCGAGGCCGAACGCTGCGTCCACCACCAGGATCGACAGGGTCTTGGCGAGCGAGGGGTTCTGGAAGCCATCGTCCATGACGATGACGTCGGCACCGCCGGCCGCCGCCAGCCCCGCGCCAGCCGGCCGGTCGCGCGCAACGATGGTCATGTGCCGGCGGGCATGGACCAGCGCCTCGTCGCCGACCTGCGCCGCCGTGTGGCGGTCCGGATCGACGCGCAGCGGTCCCCGCTCGCTGCCACCGTGCCCCCGCAACAGGATGGCCGGATGCCGGCCGGCGGTGGCGAGGCGGTCGGCGAGAAGCCGGGCGGCCGGGCTCTTGCCGGCCCCGCCCACCGTCGGATTGCCGATGCAGATCACCGGAACCGGGGCCGTGCCGGCCGTCCGCGCCATGCGGGCGAGCGTCACGGCGCCGACCAGCGCGCCGATCGGTGACAGCAGACGGGCAAGAAGGCTGTCGGGTTCGGACCAGAAGGCCGGCGCCCTCACGCCCGGCCCCGGACGCTGAGGGAGAGGAAATAGGGCTCGATGGCCGCCAGCGTGCGGTCGAGCGCGCCGCCCATGGAGGTGACGACGTCCATGGCGGCATCGCGCTGGCGCGTTCGCATGGCCCGGTCGGTCATCAGGGCCAGCGCCGCCTCGGCAAGGCTGTCGCCGTCCTCAACCGCCGTCGTCGCGTGCCGGGCGTCGAGAAGGGCATAGACCTCGGCGAAATTGGCCACATGCGGGCCATGGAGAATGGCCGCGCCGAGCTTGGCCGCCTCGATCGGGTTCTGGCCGCCATGGCGGATCAGCGACCCGCCAAGCAGGGCCACGGGCGCGGCACGGTAGAACAGGCCCATCTCGCCCAGCGTGTCGGCGACATAGACGGCCGTGCGCTGATCCGGCAGCCGGCCGGTGGAGCGGAGCACGACCGCCAGGTTGTCAGCCTCCGCAAGCGCGCAGATGGCCGGTCCCCGCTCGGGATGGCGCGGAGCGATGATGGTGAGCAGATTGGCAAGCTGCGGCGCCATCCGCCGATGGGCCGCGAGCACGATCTCGTCCTCACCGGGATGGGTGGAGGCGGCGAGCAGGACCGGACGGCGACCGATGGCGTCTGCCAGGGCGGCGGCCGCGCCCCGGTCGACCGGCGGCGGCGGCACGTCATATTTGAGGTTGCCGGTCGTTGAGACCCGCGGCGCGCCGAGCACCTCGACGCGGCGGGCATCATCCACCGTCTGCATCAGGCACAGCTCGAAGCGCGACAGCAGCGCGCCGATCGAGCGCGGCACGCGCTGCCAGCCGCGGAAGGAGCGCTCCGACATGCGCCCGTTCACCTGGATGAGCGGCGTGCCGCGCGCCGTCGTGCGCATGATCAGGTTCGGCCAGAGCTCCGACTCGGCAAAGACGGCAAGATCCGGCTGCCAGTGGTCGAGGAAGCGCTGCACATAGGACGGCACGTCCCACGGCATGAACTGGTGGATCGCTCCCGCAGGCAGGCGCCTGGCCGCGAGTTGCGCGGCGCTGCGCGTGACGGTCGTGACGAGGACAGTGGCGTGGCGGGCCTGAAGGCGCTCGACCAGCGGAACGATGGACAGGAACTCGCCGACGCTTGCCCCGTGAAGCCAGACGAGCCGCCCCGGCGGCCGCTCGGCTGTCGCCTGCCCTCGGCGCTCCTGGATTCGTTCGGGGTCTTCCTTGCCGCGCGCGACGCGCCGGCGTGTCAGCAGGCTGGTCGCCGGCCCGAGCAGGGTCGTGGCGCCGGCATAGAGCCGGAGCGTCATCGGGGTCGGGGCGCGCGTCGGATCAGACATGGCCTGATCCGATCCGGCCCGAGGCGGCCGTGTCCGGCGCGTCGCCAGGATCGTCTGACACCGGTCCCTGCCCTTCGGCGCCAAGCGCCCGGTCGCGCATGGCGGCGAACTCGGCGATGAGGGCGGGCGGCCAGTGGGACGGCTCGGCGCGGCCTTCGGCAATGTCATAGGCGCGCTGCGTCGCCGCATTCATGCGCTCCTCGACCAGCACGCGGCAGCGCTCCAGTTCCGCGTGGTCCGCGTCACGCCCAACCCACAGCGGATGGCCGGCCACCACCGCCCCGCGCGAGAAGGGCAGGTTCACGCTCGCCCGGTCCCACGACTTCAGGTCGATGCGCCGGGCCGTGGCCACGGCGATCGGCACGATCGGACGACCGCTCTGGCGCGCCAGCATGACGATGCCAAGGCCAGCGCGGCGGGCGATCTTCGGCACGTCAGCCGTCAGCGCGACCGTCTCCCCGCCGTCCAGCGCCTCGACCATCTCGAAGAAGGCGCCGACGCCGCCCTTGCGGGCGAACTGGCCGCGATGGTCACCCGATCCGCGGATCGTGCGGATGCCGAGCTTCTCGGCGGCGATGGCATTCATCTCGCCATCGGCCGAGCGGGAGATCAGGACTGCGGCGCGGTAGTGCGGCCGGCGCACGAAGGGCGTCAGGAAATGCTGGCCGTGCCACATCGCGAAGATGATCGGCAGGTGCGCATCGGCGAAGTCGTAAAGGTCGGGGGGATCGTAGCGGAAGCGACCGGTCTTCCAGACCAGCCTCAGATAGGAGGCGAGCAGCGACCCGGCTGCCGAACGGACGGCGGCGGATCGGCCGAGGCGCTTGAGGAAGGACACGAAGGGGCTTTCAGCCCGGCTCAGGCCGCGTCCGGGTCGAGCAGGCGATGCAGATGGACGATGAAGAAGCGCATCTGGGCGTTGTCCACGGTCTGCTGCGCGCGCGACTTCCAGGCGGCGTAGGCGGTGGCGTAGTTGGGGTAGAGGCCGACGACCTCCACCTTCGACAGATCCTTGAACTCGGTGCTATCCAGGCTCTTGAGCTCGCCGCCGAGAACCAGATGGAGAAGCTGCTTGGATTCAGCGGTTGCGGCCATGGCGGCATGGTCTCCGTCAGTCGATGTGCCCCGGCAGCGGCCGGCCCGAAGCCCCGTCTCGCCCGTGTCAGGCATGCTGCCTGAGCAGCGCGTGGAGCGCGGGCGCCGCGCAGATCAGCGGCGAATGGACCGGAACCGGCCGGTTGTACACGGGAACAGCCCCGTCCAGGCCGGTCAATGCTGCACCCGCTTCGTGCACCAAAAGGTCGGCCGCCGCAAGGTCCCAGTCATGGCTTGCGCCGCCGGCAAGGCCGGCATCGATCTCGCCGACGGCCACCTTGGCGAAGCGCAGGGCGAGCGAGTGAATCTTCGGCAGCAGCACGGCACCCTCCCGCTTCGGGCCGGCGAGCATGGGGATCGGTCCCGCCACGCGCGCGCCCGCGAGGCTTTCGCGCGCGCCCGGCACCAGCCGCCGCCCGTTGACGGTGGCGCCATGGCCGAGGGCGGCGGCGAAGACACGGCCCGCAACCGGTTCGGCGAGAGCTGCCGCAACCGGGCGGCCGTCACGCACCGCGGCAAGCGAGACCGTCCAGTCCGGCAGGCCAGCAGCGAAGGCGCGGGTGCCGTCGATCGGGTCGACGATGAACACCTCGCGCCGGTCGAGGCGCGCGGGATCGTCGATGGTCTCCTCCGACAGCCATCCGAAGCCGGGACGGGCAGCCGTCAGCCTCTCCTTCAGGAAGCTGTCGACCGCGATGTCGGCCTCCGTCACCGGCGAGGCCTTGGCCTTGGTCCAGGTGCGCATGCCGCGCCGGGCATAGGCTTGAGCCATCGCGCCGGCTTCGGCGGCGAGGCTCGCCAGCAGGTCGCGCAGGACGAGGTCTTCAGCGGCCGGCAACGGTGAGCCCTTCCACCAGAACGGTCGGGGCATCCAGGCCGCGCTTCAGCACCAGATCGTCGGCCGGCGTGAGGCCGGCAAAGATGTCGAGGAGGTTGCCGGCAATGGTGATCTCGGCGACCGGATAGGCCAGTTCGCCGTTCTCGATCCAGTAACCCGAGCAGCCGCGCGAATAGTCGCCGGTGACCATATTGACGCCATGGCCGATCATGTCGGTGACATAGAGCCCGTCGCGGATGGCGCCGATCATGTCGGCCGGCGACACCGTGCCGGCGGCAAGATGAAGGTTTGTGGCACCGGGCGAGGGCGGCGAACCGATGCCGCGGGTGGCGTGGCCGGTGCTTTTGAGGCCGAGTTCCCGTGCCGTCGCCGTATCCAGAAGCCAGCTCATCAGCACGCCGTCCTCGACCAGGGCGAGGCGGCGGGCGGCAACCCCCTCCTCGTCGAAGGGGCGCGAGCGCGGGCCGCGCGGCCGCAGCGGGTCATCGACGATGGCGATGCCGGGCCGGAAGATGCGCCGGCCGAGCTTTTCCCGCAGGAACGAGGTCTTGCGGGCGACCGACTGGCCGTTGGCCGCGCCGGCCAGATAGCCTGCAAAGCTTGCCGCATGGCGCGGCTCGAAGACGACCGGCACCTTGCGGGTGTCGACCTTGCGCGGGTTCAGCCGGCGCACCGCGCGCTCCCCGGCATTGCGGCCGATGGCCTCGGCCGAATCGAGGTCGGCGCGATGGCGCGCCGCGGCATAGTCGTAGTCGCGCTCCATCGCCGTTCCCTCGCCGGCGATCGCGGTGACGGAGAAGGAGGTGGAGGACCCGAGCGAGGCGCCCTCGAATCCTGCGGAGGTGACCAGAACGAAGCCGCCGAGACCGGCCGCCGCACTGGCACCGCCCGATTTCGTCACGCCGGCAACGGCGCGCGCCGCCTCCTCGGCGCGGCGGGCGAAAGCCTCGAGTTCGGCCGGGCCCGGCATGACCGGGTCGATCAGGTCGAGGTTCGGCCAGTCGCGGGCGAGATCCTCGGGCTCGGCGAGCAGCGCATAGGGATCCTCGGGCGCCACGCGGGCGATGGCCACCGCCCGTTCGGCCAGCGCGGCCGCATCCTCACGCAGGTCGTTGGAGGCAACGGAGGCACTGCGGCGCCCGACGAAGACCCTCAGGCCGATGTCGTCGCCCTCCGCCCGCTCGGTCGCCTCGACGTGGCCCTCGCGCATCTGGACTGTGGTGGAGGAGCCGCGCACCGCCATCACGTCGCAGGCATCGGCGCCGGCCTTGAGGGCGGCGTCGCGCAGGGCCCGCGCGCGCTCAAGCAGCGCGCCGGTATCGAGAAGGTCGGACATGGGTGATCCTGGTCGGACGTCGGCGGGTTGTCCCTCGTGTAGGCATCGGGCGGGCCGGTTTCAAGACGCCGCGGCCCGCGCCGCGCGACGGCCTGGCAAGGAACGGGAAAGCAAACGCGCCAAGGAAGGGTTCATCACGCCTGCCAAGCCTTTCTCAAGCATCAGGAAACAAAGGCATTTTCGACTTCGGATTGAGGCCGGCTTAACCCTGTGCCTTAAGCCGGGGGACAAGAAATCCTGCGACTGTTCCTGCAACGACGGGGCGAGAGCCGGTTCAAGCCGGCCGAAGACCCCAGGGAGCAGTCATGTCGCGTCAAACAGAACCGGGCGGTGCCGCCGCCGGGATCGGGGCCTCCTTGCGCCTCGATCCCGGCCACCTTCCCACCCGCTACACGGCCCCGGACCGGGGCGCCGATACCGGCCAGCGGGCCATCGACCTGCATGCCGACCGCGTGGTGATCCGCCGCACGGCGAGCGGTGCGCGGATGAAGCTGCAGCTGCCCGTGCGGATCTATCGGGGCGTCGTCGTGCGGATCGCCGAGGACGGCCGCCCGGGTCCCGACCGCGTCGAGATCGTGCTCGTCCATGCCGATCCGGCCCTGGACGTGCCGCTCTATTCCTCGCTCGATGCCGATGACGTCGTTGCCGTCTGGCAGCGCTGGGGTTCGGCGCTGGCCCTGCCCCTGCTCATCACCGGCGAGGACGGGGCGGTGCGCGAGGCCTTCCCGCGCATGGGCGCCGTGCTCGTCGGGCAGCCCGGTCCGCGCCGCCGCCGCCGCTCGGCGCTGAAGAGCCGCCGCCCCCAGGCCATGATGCGCCGCAAGCCGGGCGGGCCCATCTCCGGCCAGTCGATCCACCGGGAACGCGAGATCATCGCGCGCAATTGATCGCCGGTCAGCATCGCGTGACCGGAATTGACGGGTCCGGGGCCGGCCGCGATGTTGCCACGGTGTCGGGTGACAGCTATTGCCGACTTGTCATCCTGCAATCCGCTGCGGAAAGAGCCCATGCTGTCGCGAAGAACCCTCCTTTCGGCCTCCGCCACCGGCGGCCTTGCCACCTTCGCCGGCCTGACGACGGCCATGCCCGCGCTGGCGCAGGCGCGCCGCTCGGCCCCCGAGACCGTCGATGTCGCCGAGCTCATGCAGCCCAGCCCGCTGGGCGACTGCGTGCTCGGCAAGGACGATGCCCCGGTGACGCTGGTGGAATATGCCTCGCTCACCTGCGGCCATTGCGCGACCTTCCACACCGGCACGCTGCCGGGCCTGAAGGAAAAGTACATCGCGACCGGCAAGGTGAAGCTGGTATTCCGCGAGTTCGCGCTCAACCAGCTCGACGCCGCCGTCTACATGCTGGCGCGCTGCATGCTGCAGGCCGACGGCAAGGCCGCGGGTGGCAACCAGGATCGCTATTTCGCCTTGGTCGACGTGCTGTTCCGCCAGCAGCGGACCTGGGCCTTCGGCAATGATCCCCTCGCCGCCATCACCACGATCACCCGGCAGGCTGGCATGACCCAGACCGAGTTCGAGGCCTGCCTGAACAACCAGGCCATCCTCGACGGCCTGAACGCCACCCGCGACCGGGCTGTCAACGTGTTCGGCGTGGACTCCACCCCGACCTTCTTCCTGAACGGCAAGCGCGTGCTCGGGGCCCTGCCGCTCGCCGAGTTCGAGAAGATGATCGACCCGCTGCTGCCGGCCTGAGTCCTGAGCAGCTTCCGGCCCGCCGTCTATCGGGCAGACATGACAAAGCCGCCGGATCGCTCCGGCGGCTTTTGTCATTCAGGAACCGAGAGAGACGGTACAGGGCCGCCCGTTCGGCAACCTGTCAGTTCAGCTTTGCCTTGACCTCGGCGATGCCGGCCTTGACCAGCGCCTCTCCGGCATCGCCCCGGGCGATCCCGGCCACCATGGCGCCGGCGGCGGTGGCGGCCGCCTCGGCGGCGGCGGCACGGACATCGGCGATTGCCTGCGCCTCGGCCTGGGCGATCTTGGCTTCGGCCATCCGGGTGCGGCGGGCAACGAAGTCCTCCATCTTCGCCTTGGCCTCGACGGCAAGACGCCTGGCGTCCTCCTCCGCGGCGGCGATGATGGCTTTGGCCTCCTGCTCGGCGGCGGCCTGGCGCCGGCGATAGTCGGCAACGAGGGCCTCGGCCTCCAGCCGCAGCCGGCGGGCCTCGGCGAGATCCTGCTCGATCTTCCGCGCGCGATTGTCCAGCGCACCGAGGATCGTCCGGTGGACGCCCAGATAGCCGAGAATGCCGAAGAAGATGAGGAAGGCGACGGCGACCCAGGTTTCGGCTGCGAACAGCATGGCTGTCTCCTTACCCCTTCAGAGCCGCATCGACGGCCTTCTCGACATCGCCCGCCGTCGGCGACTTGCCGACAAGCTGGCTGACGATGGCCGGGACGGTGTCGATGGCAATGCCGCGGACATTGGTCATGGCCTTGGCCTTCGAGGCGGTGATCTCCGCCTCTGCGGCGGCGAGCCTGGTGGTCAGGTCGGCCTCCAGCGCCTTGCGGGTCGCCTCGGTCTCGGCCGAGACGCGGGCATGCTCCTTGGCGGCGATCGCCTGGGCATTGCCGCGGGCATCGGCGAGCGCCTTCTCATAGGCCGCCTGCGCGGCCTCCGCGTCGGATTTCATCCGCTGCGCCTCGTCGAGGTCGCGGGCGATCCGCTGGCTGCGCTCTTCCAGGATGCCGCCGATCTGCGGCAGCACCACCTTCGAGAGGAGCCAGTAGAGGGCCCCGAAGGTGATCGCCAGCCAGAAGATCTGGGAGGCGAAGGTCTCGGTCTGGAAGGGCGGAAAACCGCCGGGTGTCGAGGGGGCTGCCATGACCAGTCCTGGTGTTCGGGGTCGGCTGCGAACCTCCTTGGCTCCGGCGCAACGGCGCCGAAGCCTGGAGATCATGCGAAACGGGCGGCGGGTGCCACCCGGCCAGACGTCGTCAGACGGCGAACAGCAGCAGCAGCGCGATCAGCAGCGAGAAGATGCCGAGCGCTTCGGTCACGGCGAAGCCGAAGATGAGGCGGGGGAACTGGCCGTCGGCCGCGCTCGGGTTGCGCAGGGCACCCGAGAGGAACTGACCGAAGATGTTGCCCACGCCAATGGCGGCGCCGGCCATGCCGATGCAGGCCAGGCCCGCGCCGAGATACTTCGCTGCAACCGGATCCATGATGAACTCCTTGGGAAGGTAAGCTTGGGTTGAGGTTGGAAGGGGGAGGCGCTGCGGGGATCAGTGTCCCGGATGCAGCGCATCGTTCAGGTAGATGCAGGTCAGGATGGTGAAGACATAGGCCTGCAGGAAGGCGACGAGGAACTCGAGCGCGGTGAGGCCGACCGTCAGCGCCAGCGGCAGCGGTGCCAGGATCGCCCAGATGCCGGCGCCGAGCAGCGAGCCGACGAAGCCGGCAAAAATCTTCAGCGCGATGTGGCCGGCGAGCATGTTGGCGAACAGACGCACCGACAGCGAGATCGGCCGGGACAGGAAAGAGATGACCTCGATGACCACCACCAGCGGCAGCACGTAGCCGGGCACGCCGGACGGCACGAAGAGGTTCAGGAAGTGCGTCCCGTGCTTGGCGAAGCCGTAGATGACCAGCGTCAGGAAGACCACCATGGCCAGCATGAAGGTGACGATGATGTGGCTGGTGACGGTGAACGAGCCGGGCAGCATGCCGAGCAGGTTGGCCACCAGCACGAACATGAACAGCGAGAACACCAGGGGGAAGAATTTCATGCCCTCGTGGCCGGCCGATTGTCGGACCGTGTCGGCGACAAACTCGTAGGACAGCTCGGCGAGCGACTGGAGGCGGGTCGGCACCAGCGAGCGGCCGCGGGTCGACAGGAACAGGAAGGCCAGGATCACGCCGACGGTGACAACCATCATCAGCGAGGAATTGGTGAAGGCGATGGCCGTGTCCTTGAAGACCAGCGGCTTGATCTCGAACTGTTCGATCGGGCTCGCCATCGGCAGGCCGCTCCTCACCTTCATGCCACGGTCGCGAAGCCATCTTTCGGCCCCGCGGCGGACGACGGCGCTCGCCTTCAGCGCTGCCGGCGTTCGCGTTCGGCGAGCCTGAGGATGTTGAAGGTCCCCGCGGCAAAACCGAGCACGATGAATATCATCAGACCCCAGGGTCGCGTGCCGAAGACATGGTCGATGAACCAGCCCAGCCCGCATCCGACCAGCACGCCCGAGACGAAATCCGCGGAATAACGAAAGCCGCGGCTCATGCCGGAGGGGTCGGAGCCCTTGCGCTCCTCGCGTTCCCGGACCTCGGTCCGCTGCCGGTCGACGGCGGCGAGCTTCGATTCCAGGACGCGGCGACGCGCCTCGAGGTCGGCTTCCCCGGCCGGCCGCTCCGCATCCTGATCCCGGTTGTCCCCGTCCCGCGCCATGTCCTGCCTCGTCGGCAGGCCCTGGCGCGTGTCCGAAACGCCGGAAGGATGCCGGATTGCCACCCCCGAAAGCCGGGCACACCTATAGTGATGAGGCGAAAAGGTGTCAAGAATGGTGGGCAGCGCAGTAAGAGTCTGATTTCGCTCCGTTTTCAGGCAGATCGGCGGAACATCCGGTCTGCCCTGCGACGCTGGCGGCCGATGTCGTGCCGACTATTCGGCGGCGGTCTTGGGCGGGCTGGACTTTCGCGCCCGGACGCAACCTCACTCCGCCGCGATCAGCTGCTCGGCGCGCCCGAGATCGACGCTGACCAGCGTCGAAACCCCCCGCTCGGCCATGGTCACGCCGAACAGGCGGTCCATCCGGCTCATGGTGATCGGGTTGTGGGTGATGACGATGAAGCGCGTGCGGGTGGTGCGCGTCATGTCGTGGAGCAGGTCGCAATAACGCTCGACATTGGCGTCGTCGAGCGGGGCATCGACCTCGTCCAGCACACAGATCGGCGCCGGATTGGTCAGGAATACCGCGAAGATCAGCGCGATCGCGGTCAGCGCCTGCTCGCCGCCGGACAGCAGCGACAGCGTCGTCGGCTTCTTGCCGGGGGGCTTGGCAAGAATGTCCAGGCCGGCCTCCAGCGGATCGTCCGATTCGACCAGCTGCAGCTCGGCCGTGCCGCCGCCGAACAGGGTGGTGAACAGGCGCTGGAAATTGTCGTTGACCGTGGCGAAGGAGGCGAGCAGGCGCTCGCGGCCCTCGCGGTTGAGCGAACCGATGCCGGACCGCAGCTTCCTGATCGCCTCGACGAGGTCGTCCCGCTCGGAAACCATGCCGTCGAACTGGGCCTGGACCTCGGTCAGTTCCTCGTCGGCCCGCAGGTTGACGCCGCCGAGTTTCTCGCGCTCGCGGCGCTGCGCCTCCAGCCGGTCCTCCACGAGGCGCAGGGCGGGCAGTTCGTCGTCCGGCGCGATGCCTGCGATGCGGGCGAGGCCGGCCGGCTCGACCTCGAATTTCTCGACCACCTCGCCGGCAATCTCGGCGATGCGCTGGCGCGCCGCCTCCAGCCGCGCCTCGGTGCGCACGAAGGCCTCGCGCGCGACCGTCATGGCGTCGAGAGCGGCACGGGCGGCCCGATCGGTCTCGGCCTGCGCGGTCTCGCCACCGGCGAGCGCGTCGGCAGCCCCGCGCTGGCGGGCCTCTGCCTCCTGGATCAGCGCGATGAGTTCGCGCCGGCGCACGACGAAGGTGTCCGGAGCCTCGGCCAGGGCCACCGCCTCGGCGCGGGTCTCGGCCAGACGCTGGTCGAGATCGGCGATCTGGCGGCCGGCATTGGCCTGTCGTCCGAGCCAGGCCTCGCGCTCGCGACCGATCTCGGCGAGACGGCGGCTGCGCAGTTCGGCCTCGCGGGCCAGGCCCTGGGCCTCGGCGCGTGCTTCGGCGAGTGTGGCGCGGTCCTGCGCGACCCGGGCGCGGATTCCGGCAAGATCAGCCTCGCGGCCGGCCGTGCTGCCGAGACCCTCAAGGGCGAGCAACGCATCGGCCTTGACGGCGCGGGCCTCGTCGAGGCTCGAATTGAGCCGCACGCGGGCCTCGACCAGCGCGGCAAGGCGGGTGGTGACGGCGCCTGCCGCGCGCTCGGCGGCAGCCAGCTGATCGCGCAGGCCATCGGCCGCGCGCTGGGCGCTGCGCCAGCCGTCGCGCGCGGTCTGTTCGCGCGTCGCTGCGGTCTTCACGAGGGCCGTGGCGGCCTCGGCGAGGGTCTTGAGCTCTGCGGCCTTCGCACGCGCGCCCACCAGGTCCTGCTCGATGTCGCCAAGCCGGTTCCGTTCGGCAAGGCGGCGGGCGGCGGCGGTCGGCGCATTGGCGGCGACGACGAAGCCGTCCCAGCGCCACAGGTCGCCTTCGCGGGAGACCAGCCGCTGGCCGGGCTTCAGCAGGGACGCGAGGCGCGCGCCGTCGGCGCGGGACACGACACCGATCTGGGCCAGCCGGCGGGCCAGCTGGTCGGGCGCTTTCACATGGGCGGCAAGACTGCCGACGCCCTCGGGAAGCCCCGGATCACCTGTCCCATCGGCGCCGGCCCATCGCTGCGGCGAGGCCGAATCGGTCGGCGCGTCAAGATCGTCGCCCAGCGCCGCACCGAGCGCGGTCTCGTAGCCCTTGGCCACGCGGACGGCCTCGAGGACAGGCGGCCACATGGACGAGGAGCCGACATTGAGCAGCTTGGAGAGCGTGCGCACCTCGGTCTCGAGGCGCTGGACCGTCCGTTCGGCATCGGCAAGCGGGCGACGGGCATCGCCTTCCTGGCTGCGCGCCACGGCATGGGCCTGCTCGGCAGCCACCGCCTCGGTTTCGGCGTCGGCCAGGACCTGTGCCGCCTCCTGCAACCCCGCCTTCAGGGCCTCCAGCCGGGCGGCATGGTCGGAGCCCTGTTCCAGCCGCGCGGTCTCGGCATCGATCTCGGCCAGCTGGCCCTCGAGACGGACGAGACGCTCGGAGGTGTCGCGCACCGAGCGCTCGAGCTGGTTCCTGCGGGCGACGATCTCGGCAAGCGCCGACGTGGCCTCGCCGAAGGCCCGTTCGGACGCGACGAGGGCGGCCTCGGCGGCCGTGACCTGCCCGGCGGCAGCCGCCTCGGCCGTGCGGGCCGTCTCGGTGGCGGCCGCCAGATCGGCCGATTCGGCTGCAAGGCGCGCCAGAACGCCGTCGGCATCGGCGCCCAGCGCCTTCTCGCGGGCGATGTCGCTATCGAGCTGGGCCACGCGCCGTTCCAGTTCGGCAAGGCGCTCGCGTGCGCGCCTTTCCTCGCCGTCGAGCTGGTCGCGGGCGACGATCAGGCGCTGGAGCGCCGCACCGGCCCTGGCCGCATCCTCGCGCAGGGCCGGCAGGCGATGGGCCGCAACCGCCTGGTTCTTGGCCGCCTCGGCCTGTTCGGTGGTGCGCTGGGCGACGATGCGGGTCTCCAGCTCGACCAGCCGCTCGGCCTCGCGCACGGCTTCGCCAGCCTCGCGCACCTTCAGGAAGGCGAGCGTTGCCTCCGCCTTGCGGATATCGGCGGAGAGCCCGCGATAGCGCACGGCCTGGCGGGCCTGGCGTTTCAGGCTCTCCAGCTGCTGCTCGATCTGGGCGAGCACCGTTTCAAGGCGGTCGAGGTTGGTCTCGGCGCCCTTCAGGCGCGTCTCGGCCTCGTGGCGGCGGGCATGCAGGCCGGCAATGCCTGCGGCCTCTTCCAGGATGCGCCGGCGTGCCTGCGGCTTGGCACTGATGATCTCGCCGATCTGGCCCTGACGGACGAGGGCCGGCGAGCGTGCGCCGGTGGATGCGTCGGCGAACAGCAGCTGCACGTCGCGGGCACGCACCTCGCGGCCGTTGATGCGATAGACCGAGCCGGCCTCGCGCTCGATGCGCCGGGACACCTCGAGGATGTCATGGTCGTTGAACTGGGCCGGCGCGAGCCGCTGCCCGTTGTCGACGGTAAGCATCACCTCGGCGGTGTTGCGCGCCGGCCTGTTGCCGGACCCGGAGAAGATCACGTCGTCCATACCGGAAGCGCGCATGTTCTTGAACGAACTCTCGCCCATGACCCAGCGCAGGGCCTCGACCAGGTTCGACTTGCCGCAGCCGTTCGGCCCGACCACGCCGGTCAGCCCGGGCTCGATCAGGAACTCGGTCGGCTCCACGAAGGTCTTGAAGCCGAGGATGCGCAGGCGGGTGAATTTCATCGTGCGCAGGCAGACCCAGGGGTGGCGACGGGAATCGGGGGACGCACCAGTCAACGCCACATCTAGCGCAATGGCGAGCCGATCACCTCTATATATTGCTGTCGGGCAGGCTTGCTTGTCGAGTCCCGGCGCCTCCCGCCCACACCCTCGGACCGCTTTTGCACAGGAAGGCGGCCGGTCGCGGTGCGCTGCCGCAAGGGCAGCGCGGGCGCCGATGCTGCGGCGCACTCCTACCCCCTACGAAGGCGATGGCCGGCGGTGTATGCATTTCTCCAGACCCGACGAAGGTGGCCTGAAGAGCCGCCGGGGGAGGAACCATCATGGGTACCAGAATCCAGCCGCTGCCGAAGAAGGGTGGCGTGAAGCTCGAGGATCGCTACGGGATGGTCGCCATCCGGGCGGTCGCTGGCGCAATCAAGGCGCCAAAGCCGCAGAAGCCGGACTGATCGCCCGGCCGCGTGGCCGTCAAACGACAGCTGGAAACGACAGCGGCCCCGCGAAGGGGCCGCCGGACAGGATCAGGCGCTGGATCGATCAGCGGACGATGACGCGCGCGCCGACCGGAACCCGGTTGTACAGGTCCATGACCTGCTCGTTGTGCATCCGGATGCAGCCGGAGGACACGGCCTCGCCGATCTCCATCGGCGAGTTGGTGCCATGGATGCGATACAGGGTGTCGCGGCCGTTCTGGTAGAGATAGAGCGCACGGGCGCCCATGGGATTGCGCGGGCCACCCTCCATGAAGGCCGGAACATGCGGCCAGCGGCGGCGCATCTCTGCCGGAGGGGTCCAGCTCGGCCATTCGGCCTTGCGCTGGATCGTGGCCGTTCCGGTCCATCCGAAGGCCTCGTTGCCCACGGCGACCTGGTAGCGGATCGCGGTGCCGGCTTCCTCGACGAAATAGAGGTGACGGGTCGAGGTCTCGACAATGATGGTGCCCGGCCGCTCGGTGGTGCGATAGGCCACGCGCTGCGGCATGCGCCAGTAGTCCATCTCGACCTGCGGCGCCTGGGCCAGCAAGGTCCGGTCCCGATCGGTCGTCGGGCGCGCCACATCGACATGATTGCTGTTGCAGCCGGCCAGCACGAACGCTGCCGCCGCCAGAAGACCCCACCGCATCGCCAGCCACTTCCGATCCTGGACGAGCACAGGTCGGCCGGAGAAGCCGGCATCTGTCCTCATCGACCCCCAAGGTTGTGGCGAAGGCTTGGCGCAGCGTCAACTTCGCAGTGCCGAAGGACCGGCGCAAATGCCCGAAACTGTTGCATTTTTGCCATGACGTGGCACGTCAGGCGGCCCGCCGCCGGTCATGGCGTCATCGCGGAGCCGCCACGATCCGCTCACGATCGGACCCCATGGGCGCCGCAAGGGGCCTCTAGCCTTGTTGCTGTGTCGGCCTGCGCCCATGCAACGCGGCCCGGCACCGATGGAGACCCACGATGAAACAGGCCCGGGCGAACCAGACGCCCGATCGCAACAAGCCATCCGACCGACTTCAGGATCGCTATGCTGCCATCGGCATCCAGGCTGTCGCCGCCGCAGCCCCCTTCGTCAAGCCGCGCAGGCCGGATCGCATCGATCCCGAGCCTCGCCGCAAGCCGGTCGACATCGATTGAGATTGCACCCCCGGCCAGCCGGCCGATGTGCAGATCTTCCGCATGCCTCTCCTGAATGACCCAGACTGGGCCGGTCGCAAGACCGGCCCTTTTTTTGGCTCAACCCAGAAGCAGGCGCAGCGCGATCGCCCACATGACGAGGGCGATGATGCCGTCGAGAACCCGCCAGGCGGCAGGCCTAGCAAAGACCGGCGCCAGAAGCCTTGCCCCGTAGGCGAGGCAGTAGAACCACAGCACCGAAGCGGCCATCGCGCCGCCGGCATAGGCAAGGCGTGCCGGGCCCTCGAACTGCGCGGACAGGCTGCCGACCAGCACCACCGTGTCGAGATAGACATGCGGGTTGAGAAGGGTGAAGGCGAGCGCCGCGGCAAGGGTCGCACCGAGACCGGCCTCGCCCGCATCGCCTTCCGGCTCGAGCGTCGCCGGGGCGAACGCCCTGCACGCCGCCATCAGTCCGTACACGACGAGAAAGGCCGCCCCGCCCCAGGCCGTGACCCGGACGAGGACCGGCGAGGACGCCACCAGCGTGCCGAGACCGGCGACGCCCGCCGCGATCAGCAGGGCATCGGCGAGGGCACAGACCGTGGCGACGGCAAAGACATGCCGCCCGGCAAGGCCCTGCCTCAGCACGAAGGCGTTCTGGGCGCCGATGGCGACGATCAGGCCGAGGCCGATGAGAAAGCCGGTGCTTCCGGCCTGGAGGAGGGCTGTCGCGTTCATGCAGCCGCGTGGATAGGCCAGGCCCGGCGCGGCGGCAATGCGCCGCGACCGCCTCGAAGGGTCACAGTCCTGTCTCGGGAGCAAGGCATGTCGGCCGAGCCTTTCCAAGCCCTGCCGGAGCCGGTAGGGGAGGAGGCAAGCCCACCGGGGAGCCAGCCGGATGCTGAATGCCTATGCCGTGGTCAATGACGCGCTCGTCCGGGTGGAGACGACGGCCGAGGCCGTGCCGCCGGAGGTTGTCTGGGTCGACCTGTTCCAGCCGACGCAGGAGGAGGACAAGGCCCTGGAGCGCTGTCTCGGCATCGAGATTCCCTCGCGCGAGGAGATGCTGGAGATCGAGCCCTCCAGCCGCCTCTATGTCGACCATGGCGTGCGCTACATGACCGCGAGCGTTCTGTGCAACACCGACCTCGGTGCGCCGAGGCTGACCCAGATCTCCTTCGTCATGGCGCGCGACCGGCTGATCACCGTGCGGTACGACACACCGAAGCCGATCAACCTGTTCCTCAACCGGGCGCAGAAGCAGGGCACGGTCCATCCCAATCCGGAATCGATCCTCACCGGCCTGCTCGACACGATCGTCGACCGGCTGGCGGATATTCTCGAGAAGGTCGGCGAGGAGATCGACCAGGCCTCCGGCCGGGTCTTTTCCCGCGCCGATGGCAACCGGAGCCGGGCCAGCACCATCGAGGAGGTGCTGCAGATCCTCGGCACCAAGGGCGGCTTCGTCTCGAAGATCCGGGAGAGCCTGGTCTCGATCAACCGGCTGCTGCTGTTCCTCTCCACCGAGATCGAGGGCACCAAGGTGCCGAAGGATGTCCGCGTGGTGCTGAAGAGCCAGAGCCGGGACGTGGAATCGCTGACCCAGCACTGCGATGCGCTGTCCAGCAAGATCACCTTCCTGCTCAACGCGGTGCTCGGCCTTGTCGCCAACGAGCAGAGCAACATCATCAAGATCTTCGCGGTGCTCTCCGTGGTGCTCATGCCACCGACGCTGATCGGCACGGTCTATGGCATGAACTTCAAGCAGATGCCGGAACTCGACTGGTCGCTCGGCTATCCGCTGGCCATCGCCATGATGGTCCTGTCGGGGATCGGCCCCTATCTGTGGTTCCGCCGCAAGGGCTGGCTCTGAGCCCGGCCCCCGCGGCGGCTGGCGGCCCCCTCAGGCAGTCGCAAGACGGCGGGCCCCGATGATCTGGAGTTCGGCCAGCACGCCGACGAACACCGCCTGGGCGGCCACGAAGGCCATGCCGAGAAGGCCGGGCGAGACCAGGCCCGAGACCAGCAGGCCGAGGCTGGCGATCACCCACAGGGCATTGACGGCTGCGATTGACAGCACCGCTGCGCGCGAGGACGGGGCCCGTGCGGCGGCGATGGCAACCGCGATCGCAAACGGAACCAGCATCAGGCCCGCCGCACGCAGCAGACCCTCGGGCAGGCCGAGCCAGGGGGCGAGGATACCGGCCCCGACCGCCAGCTTCAGGCCCATGGCGCCAGAGGTGATGGCGTCGAAGGCGAGCAGCCGGCGCAGGAAGGTCACGGTGTCGTCGGTGCGGAACAGGGCAAGGGCGAAGGACCGGGTGGCGGTGGACATGGCAATCTCCTGTCGGGTCTGTCACGGACGCTGACCGGTCCGCGAATGAGGCCATGCTGCCGGGAGCCGGGAATGGGGTCGATTACCTGCAAGGTCATTGGCCAAGCCCCGGCGACAGCTAGATTGCCACCATGACACAGCCGGTCCCCTCCCGTTCCGCTCGCCCGTCCATCGGCGACCATCTGCGCGACTGGCGCCAGCGCCGGCGGATGAGCCAGATGGATCTCGCCCTCGATGCCGAGGTCTCCACCCGCCATCTCAGCTTCGTGGAGACCGGCCGGGCGGCGCCCAGCCGCGAGATGATCCTGAAGCTTGCCGAGCGCCTGGATATCCCGTTGCGCGAACGCAACGTGCTGCTGGTGGCCGGCGGCTTTGCGCCGGTCTTTCCCGAGCGCAGCCTCGACGATCCGGCCGTGGTCGCCGCGCGGCGGGCCATCGACATCGTGCTCGCCGGCCACGAGCCCTATCCGGCGGTCGCGCTCGACCGGCACTGGACCCTCATGGCGCACAACCGCGCCATCACGCCGTTCCTCGAGGGATGCGATGCGGCCCTGCTGGCCCCGCCGGTCAACATGCTGCGGCTGGCCCTGCACCCGAAGGGCATCGCACCGCGCATCGACAATCCGGCCGAGGTGCGCGCCCATCTGACCGCAAGGCTCAGGCGGCAGATCGAGGTGAGCGCCGATCCGGTTCTGGCAGCGTTGCTCGCGGAGATCCTGAGCTATCCGGTGCCCTTCGCCCCGCCACATCCGGGCCGGGGCCGGGAGGCGGAGGATCTGTTCGTGCCGGTCAGGCTGCGATCCAGCGCCGGCCCGCTGACGCTCATTTCCGCCACCACCATGTTCGGCACGCCGGTGGACGTGACGCTGGCGGAACTCGCCATCGAGACCTTCCTGCCGGCCGATGCGGAGACGGCGGAACGGCTGCGGGCGATGATGGGGTGAGGAGGCGTGGCGGCTCCGGCCTGCTCGCCGGGGACGAGAGGGATCTTGCGCAACCGAGATGCGTCCTGCGACCCCCCACGGACGCGCGCGCCTCACACGTGCTGGCCGCCGTTGATGTGGATTTCCGCGCCGTTGAGATAGCTGGAGGTCTCCGTGCACAGGACGTAGATGATCTTGGCCACCTCGTCCGGCGTGCCGAGCCGGCGCATCGGGATCTGCTCGACGATCTTCTCCGTGCCCGGCGACAGGATCGAGGTGTCGATCTCGCCCGGCGCAATCGCATTCACCCGCACGCCGTGGGGAGCGAAATCCGCCGCCATCTCGCGGGTCAGGCCGGCCAGCGCCGCCTTGGAAGTGGCATAGGCCGCGCCCGCGAAGGGGTGGACGCGCGAACCGGCAATGGAGGTTACGTTGACGACCGAGCCCTTCGCCTCGGCCAGTTCCTTCAGCAGCCCGCGGGCGAGCAGGATGGAGGCGAAGAAATTCACCTGCATCACCTGCTGCCAGACGGTCAGCGGCGTGTGCAGCGAATCCAGCCGCGCACCGCCATCGGCTTTCGGCGAGATGCCGGCATTGTTCACCAGCGCCTCGAGCCGGCCCCCGGTCAGGCGGGTGCGGATCTCGTCGATCGCCCGCTCGGTGTCGGCGGCATCGGCGAGATCGACCTGGATATGGTCCTCCGGACCCATTTCCCAGGGGCAGTTTTCCGGAAAGGGCTGACGCGAGCAGGTAATGACCCGCCAGCCGGCCGAGGAGAAGCGCTTGACCGTCGCATGGCCGATGCCGCGGCTGGCGCCGGTCAGCAGCAGCGTTCGGCGAGACTGGTTCATCGGTCGCATCCCTGAAGGGGCGGGCTCGCCAACTGGCGCGGAGCCTGCATGTGATGGACCGGGCCGGTCGGTCCGCTACACTCCATAGAGCATTTGGCCGCGCTCTGGATATATCGGAGACATGACATGCCGTTCCGCGCGAATGCCGGCCGGACAACTTTCGTCTTCTCCGACCTGAAGGACCTGCTCGCCAGGGCGAGCCCGATCCGCTCCGGCGACCAGCTCGCCGGCATCGCGGCGGAAAGTCAGGCGGAAAGCGTCGCCGCGCGCATGGCGCTGGCCGATCTGCCGCTGAAGGCGATCCTCGCCGCGCCGCTCATTCCCTACGAGGAGGACGAGGTGACGCGCCTCATCCTCGATACCCACGACGAGCGGGCCTTTGCCCCGGTTGCCAGCCTGACCGTCGGCGCGTTCCGCGACTGGCTGCTGTCGGAGGCGGCCGACGCGGCGGCGCTGGCAGCCCTTGCGCCCGGCATCACGCCGGAAATGGCCGCTGCGGTGTCGAAGCTGATGCGCAACCAGGATCTGATCCTCGCCGCCCGCAAATGCCGGGTGGTCACCCGCTTCAACAACACGATCGGCCTTGCCGGCACCATGGCGGTACGCCTGCAGCCGAACCACCCCTCGGACGATCCGGCCGGCATCGCCGCCTCGATCGTCGACGGTCTGATGTATGGCGCGGGCGACGCCACCGTCGGCATCAACCCGGCCTCCGATTCCCTGCCCCTGATCGGCGACCTTCTGAAGCTGCTCGACGAGGTCATCCGGCGCCACGCCATCCCGACGCAGGGCTGCGTGCTCACCCACATTACCTCGACCATCCAGCTGATCGAACGCGGCGCGCCGGTGGATCTGGTGTTCCAGTCGGTGGCGGGCACCGAGGCGGCCAATGCGGCCTTCGGCATCACCCTCTCGGTGCTGAAGGAGGGTCTCGACGCCGCCCGCTCACTGAAGCGGGGGACGATCGGCGACAATGTCATGTATTTCGAGACCGGCCAGGGCTCGGCGCTGTCGGCCGAGGCCCATCACGGCATCGACCAGCAGACGCTGGAAGCGCGCGCCTATGCGGTCGCCCGCGCCTTCTCGCCGCTGCTGGTCAACACCGTCGTCGGCTTCATCGGCCCGGAATATCTCTATGACGGCAAGCAGATCATCCGCGCGGGGCTGGAGGATCATTTCTGCGGCAAGCTGATGGGCGTGCCGCTCGGCTGCGACATCTGCTACACGAACCACGCCGAAGCCGACCAGGACGACATGGACACGCTGCTGACCTGTCTGGCGGCGGCCGGCGTCTCGTACATCATGGGAGTGCCGGGCGCCGACGACATCATGCTCAACTACCAGTCCACCTCGTTCCACGATGCGCTCTATGTGCGCGAGGTCTTCGGGCTGAAGCGGGCGCCGGAATTCGAGGCCTGGCTTGCCAGCATGGGCATCACCGATGCCGCCGGCCGGCTGAGGCCGCCGGACCCCGGCCACCGGCTGATCCGGGCGGCCTGAGCCATGGCCAAGCCGCCTGTCCGCGACCCGTGGCAGCATCTGGCCGCCGCCACGCCGGCCCGCATCGCGCTGGGGCGCACCGGCGGCTCGCTGCCGACCGCGGAGGTGCTGCGCTTCGCCCTTGCGCACGCTGAGGCGCGCGATGCGGTCCATGCGCCCTTCGATTCGTCCCGGCTCGCCACCGACCTGCGCGCAACCGGCCTCACCGTGGTCGAGATCGAGAGCCGGGCCAGCGGGCGCGCCGCCTATCTGCGCCGGCCCGACCTTGGCCGTGCCCTGCCGGAAGCCTCACGCCTTGCGCTCGACCTGATGGGCCGGCCGGGCGGCGACCTTGGCATCCTCGTGGCGGACGGGCTCTCCGCTCTGGCCACGGAGAGCCATGCAGCGGCGCTGATCGCCGCCCTGCGCCCGCTGCTCGCCCGCGCCGGTATCGGCCTCGGCCCGGTCGTCGTCGCCCGCGGTGCGCGGGTGGCGCTGGGCGATGCGGTCGGCGAGCGGCTCGGCGTCAGGTCGCTGCTCGTGCTGATCGGCGAACGGCCGGGCCTGACCTCGCCCGACAGTCTCGGCGCCTATCTCACCGTCGGGCCGCGGCCCGGCCGGATGGATTCGGAGCGCAACTGCGTGTCCAACATCCGGCCCGGCGGACTGGCCGTCGACCAGGCCGCCCCGCGCATCGCCTGGCTGGCGGCCGAGGCCCTGCGGCGCGGCCTGACCGGCATCGCGCTGAAGGACGAGAGCGACAGGCTCGGCGGCGCTACCGCCGCAGATACCATTCCATGAAGTGACGGTCGGTGGAGGCGGTGGCGGGCACGAACCCGGCCATGCGCCGCGCCGGCGGGGCCGCCGCGGCACGCGGCTGGGCGGAACCCCCGGAGCCGGCCACGGCGCGCCGCTGGGTCTGGCTGCCGGAAAGGGCAGCCGTCCGGCGCGCCGGTGCGGCGGCCGCGACGCGGGCAGGAGCGGTGCGACGGGTCGCCTGCGGCCGGTCGGGCTGGGACAGGCGCATCTGGGCGGTGCGCGGCTGGGCGGATGCAACCAGGGCCGGCGGCGCGGCGCGCGGCATGGTGCCCTCGATCACGATGCGGGTGTCGCCGCGGCGGCGCTGGACCATGTCGAACAGCAGGCGGGCATTGGCCGGGGCGAGGCGGATGCAGCCATGGCTGTCCACCCGGCCAAGCCGGCCGACCATGTTGGTGCCGTGAATGGCGTAGCCGCCGCGGAAGAAGATGGAATGGGGCATCGGCGCCATGCCGTATTTGCGCGAGCGCCAGTGGCGCTCGAAGCGCTGCGGCCGGTAGCTGCCGTTGGGCGTGTTGTAGCCGGCACGGCCGGTGGAGACCGCCCAGGTGTGCTGGAGCTGACCATCGACGATAACGCGCATGGTCTGGGTGGTCTTGTCGACCCTGACCACGATGGCCGCCTCGGCACGGGCGGCGAACATGGCGCTGAACAGGACCGCCAGGGCGACGGCAAGCATGCGGGACAGGCGAGGCATCACGACCCTCCGGACGCAGAACAGGACAGCCCCTCCCAGGCGGGCCGCATGCGAAACGATTCCGGATCGGCGGGCCGCTGTAAAGCCTTTCCGCCCGTTCACCTTAAGGAGCGGATTCTGCTTCGGCCGTCCGGCCTTCCGGCGCGCGACCCGCTGCCGCCTTGACAGGAATGGTTAACGAAAGGCTGCCTAAGCTCCGACGCTCACCCTTAGAGACCCGCCGGAGCGCCATGATGCGACGCGCCATTGCCCCCGTTCTCACCCTCGCCCTGATGCTGGCGGCCGGTCTGGCGACGCCCGCCGGCGCCCAGACGGCCGGCACGCTCAATCCGCGGCCGCTGCCGCCACTGGCCAATCCGAACGACCCGAACGTGCCGGCCAAGGAGCTGTTCGGCCGGGCGACAACCGGCGCGCCGATGCAGGCGCGCTCGTTCGGCTTCTATTCGCGCGGCTGCCTTGCCGGCGGCACGGCCCTGCCGGTCAACGGCGAGACCTGGCAGGTGATGCGCCTGTCGCGCAACCGCATGTGGGGCCATCCCGACATGATCGCCTTCCTGGAGCGCTTCGCCCGGCGCGTGCCGCAGGTCTCGCGCTGGCCCGGCATCCTGGTCGGCGACATTTCCCAGCCGCGCGGCGGGCCTATGCTGACCGGCCATGCCTCGCACCAGATCGGCCTCGACGCCGATATCTGGCTCACCCCCATGCCGCGCCGGGAACTGACGGCGCAGGAGCGCGAGATGACCTCGGCGGTGAATGTTGTGCGCGCCGACCGGCGCGACATCGAGCCGCGCACCTGGACGGCCGACCATCTGAACGTGATCCGCGCTGCGGCCGAGGACCCGAAGGTGGAGCGCGTGCTGGTCAATGCCGCGATCAAGAAGGCACTGTGCCGCGAGGCGACCGGCGACAGGCGCTGGCTGTCCAAGGTGCGACCCGTGCCGGGCCACAACTACCACATGCACATCCGCATGAGTTGCCCGGCCGCAAGCCCGGGATGCCGGCCGCAGGACCCGCCGCCGAGCGCCGAGGGATGCGGTGCCGATCTCGACTGGTGGTTCACCCCGCAGGTGCTCAATCCGCGGCCGAACCCGAACTGGCGCCCGCCGCCGCCGGTCACCATGGCGGGGCTTCCGGAGGCGTGCCGGCAGGTCCTGGTCGCGCGGTAGGGCCCGGTCAGACCTGGCCCTACCCGACCGGCCTCTGGCCTATTCGGCCGGCACGAGAGCCGGATCCTCGACCGGGCGCTCCTTGATCGGCAGGTTGATCAGCCCGGAGCCGATGCAGAACAGGATCGAGAGCCACCACATGACCTCGTAGGAGCCGGTGCGCTCATACATCACCCCGCCCAGCCAGGCGCCGAGGAAGCCGCCGACCTGGTGGGAGAAGAACACGAAGCCGTAGAGCATGGCCATGTAGCGCGTGCCGAACATCAGCGCGACGAGGCTGGAGGTGGGCGGCACCGTGGACAACCACAGAAGGCCCATCAGCGCGGCGAAGATCAGCGCAAGCCCCGTGCTCGGCGGCAGGACCAGCAGCATCACCACCGCCGCGCCGCGGGCGAAATAGATCCAGGCCAGCAGCCAGCGCTTCGACATGCGCGACGACAGCCAGCCGGCGGTCAGCGAGCCGACGATGTTGAACAGACCAATGAGGGCTAGCGCCGATCCGGCGACCCAGGCGGCCAGGTTCAGGTCCTTCAGATAGGTCGGGTAGTGCGTGGTGATGAAGGCGAGCTGGAAGCCACAGGTGAAGAAGCCGATGACGAGATAGACGTAGCTGGGATGGGAAAAGGCGCGCTTCAGCGTCGCGCCGATGCTCATCTCCGCCCCTGTGCCCACGCCCACGCCGGATCCCGGGCTCGTGGCCAGAACGAAGGCGAGCGGGATGATGGCCAGCGGCACGGCCGAGAAGATCAGCAGGGCGATCTTCCAGCCAAGCATGTCGATCAGGAACGGTGTCAGCGGCGCGAAGACGAACTGGCCGAAGGAGGACGCCGCCGTGCCGAGGCCCATGGCAGAGGCGCGCCGCTCCTCGGGCAGCAGCTTGGCAAAGCATGCCAGCACGAGGTTGAACGAGACGCCGGCAAGGCCGAGGCCGACCAGCGTGCCGGACAGAACGTGCATGACCGGCGGCGGCAGCGGCAGCACCATGCAGGCAAGGCCCGCCGCATACATGATCGCGCCGCCCCAGAAGACCTTGAGCGTGCCGAACCGGTCGGCAATGGCGCCGGCAAAGGGCTGTCCGACGCCCCACATCAGGTTCTGGATGGCGATGGTCAGCGACAGGACGTCGCGGGTCCAGCCGTTCTCGGCCGAGACCGGCATGAGGAACATGCCGACCACCGAGCGCGGCCCGAAGGACAACAGGCCGATCAGGCAGCCGGCGACGATGATGACGAAGGGCGTGCGCCAGCTGTGCTGGCTGCCCTGAGCGGCGGCTGCGGACATCGGGGGCTCCGGCTCGAACGTGCAGCTACACGGTAGCCGCGCAATCTACGGCCGGGGGGTGCAGGCCGGAAGTGAAAAGCCGTGATGGCATCCATGCCGGCGTGAAATGACTCACGCAGAACCATCAAGGAACCGCTGCGGACGGTTCAGCTCTCGTCGGGACGGGCCGTGGCGAGCTGAACCTGCGGGCCTGTGCCCCAGTTGCGCGGCCGGTAGAAGATGTGGAGACCGATCTGCTGCAGGCGATTCATGGACCGCGCCCACCAGGGCCGCACGTAATTGGCGTGGTAGTGGGTCGCATGGCCCACCTCGTTGAGCCAGAGCTGGCCGCGCATCATCTGGCTCGCGATGGTGGTGGCGCGGCTCCACGACGCGGCCTCGGTGGGCACCAGGCTGCGGCGGCCCTCGCAGGCGAAGGTGAACTGGCAGGCCAGATAGCGATGGGCGTTCTGATAGACGACGCCGCAGACGTCACGCGGATAGAAGCCGGACACCGCACGGTTCAGCACCACCTGGGCGACCGCCATCTGGCCGCGCTCCGGTTCGGAACGCGCTTCCCAGTAGATCGCCTCGGCAAGGCAGCGCTCGGCGCGGACCTGCACCTGGCCCGAGAGAGCCAGCGCCAGGGCCGGATGGGTGCCGGAGACGATGCGGGAGCCAGCCTGCGCGACGGCGGCCGGTGCGGCTGCCTCCGGCGGCTTGCGCATCGCCTGTTCCAGCTCCGGCTCCGGCCGGTCGCCGCGCTGGTCGATGGCGAAGGGACCGGGGATATGGTCGAAACCGGGCACCGGCTCGTGGGTGGCGGTGACGCGGAACGGGTCGCTTTCCAGCGGAATGGCGGGCGCGCCGAAGCCGGCCCCGGCGCGCGCAATGACGCCCTCGCCGATGATCGCGATGGCGGCGCGGCCTTCCTCCAGCTCGGTGGCGAAGCGCCGCTCGATCATCGGCGGCACGTCGTCGGCAAGCGGCGCGTCGGGCGGGAGCGAGGCGCCCGCCATGCCCGAGCCGAGCCGGGGGGCTTCCGTCAGGCCGACCGTGGGGTCGAGGGACGCGAGTTGCAGGCCGGCGAGCCCGAGCGGCCGGGCATCGGCCTGTTCATCCTGCGCGCGCGGCTCGAACCGGCCGGCCAGCGCGAGGTCCTCGGGCGCGGCAAGCAGGACCGGCGAGGGATCGAAGGCCATGCCGGCGGAAGCCGGTGTCCGCTGCAGTGAGGTGATGGACGGCCGCAGCGCCGGGCGGGTGATCAGCATGTCGCCTTTGGCCGCCCGGTTCACCGCCGGATAGACGACGGCCGTGTCGAGCCCGGAGCCGATGGCGGCGCCCGGCGTCCGGCCCGCGCGGCGCGGATCGGCAAGCGGGGCCGGCTGCGACAGGCTGGCAAGCTGGATGGGCGCGGTGAGGTCCTCGCGCGGCAAAGGCCGGGCGAAGGCAAAGCCGGCAACGGTGCTGGCAGGACGGACAAGGCTGCCGACATGGCGGCGCCAGGTCTGGTCGATGCCGGCCCTGCGGGCCATGTGGCTGACGAGGTCCTGGTAGGCGACCGGCTGGGTCGAAACCATGAGGAAAGTGGCGGCAAGACCCGGGATGAGGGCCGCGGCCGTCGGCACGAGGGCCGCACGCTGACGCAACGCACGCATGCTCACCAGAACTCCACGCAGACGCCACACAACACGTCGATGCGAACAGCACCGACCGTGTGGTTATCGCCCGGGTAACGTTGAGAGCGCGTTAATGGCGAGGCCCGGTCAGGCGAAGCGCTGTCCGAGAGCCGCCAGCAGGGACCGCTCGCGGCCGAACGGACCAGCGCTGGCGGGCGCGTCCGGCATCAGCCTTGCGGCGAGCGAAAGGCCCTCGGAACCGAACCGCGTGCGCACGGCCTCCTCCACCCACTGCCGCTCCTGGGCGGCCCGCAGCGGCGCACGCCGGCCGGCATCCAGCCAGGTGCGGTGGGAGCGCAACGCGGCGTCCAGCGCCTCCAGGCCCTCGCCTGTGGTCGAGGAGACCAGCACGACCGGCGCGGTCCAGCCGCCGGGCTCGCGGGCGACGAGCGTGAGCGCCCCCTCGACATCGGCCTTGGCCCGGCGTGCCGGCTCCGCCATGTCGGCCTTGGTGACGATGATGACGTCCGGCATTTCCATGACGCCCGCCTTCATGAACTGCAGGCTGTCGCCGGACCCGGGCTGGATGCAGAGCACCACCGTGTCGGCGACCATGGCGACATCGGCCTCCGACTGGCCGATGCCGACGCTTTCGACGAGAACGCGGTCGAACACGGCCCGCATCAGCACCATGGCCGCGACCGTCTGGTCGGACAGGCCGCCAACCCGGTCGCGCGCCGCCATCGAGCGGACGAAGACGCCGCGATCGGCGGGGTCGGTGGCGATGCGCGCACGGTCGCCGAGCAGCGCGCCGCCGGAGCGCCGCGAGGACGGATCGACGGCGATGACGCCGACGGTCTCTCCCGCCGCGCGCCAGCCCGAGACGAGCGCATTGGTCAGGGTGGATTTGCCGACGCCCGGCGGCCCGGTCAGGCCCAGGGTCGCGCCGCGCGCCTCAGCGCAGGCGGCATCGAGCAGGCTGGCCAGAGCCCCGGTGCCGGAATGGGTCTCGATCATGGCGAGCGCCGCGGCAAGCGCCCGCTTGCCGCCGGACCGCAGCTCGGCGACCGAAGCCGGGCTCACGCCTGGCTCGCGGCCGCCTTGCCGAGTGCCGCCTGGGCCGCCGCGAGGCGGGCGATCGGCACGCGGAACGGCGAGCATGAGACATAGTCGAGGCCGACGGTCTCGCAGAAGTGGATGGAGTCCGGGTCTCCGCCATGCTCGCCGCAGATGCCGAGCTTGATGTCGGGCCGCGTCGCCCGGCCGCGCTCGACGGCGATCCGGACGAGTTCGCCGACGCCGTCCTGGTCGAGCGACACGAAGGGATCGACCGCCATGATGCCCTTGACGAGATAGGGATTGAGGAAGCTCGCCGCGTCGTCGCGCGAGATGCCGAAGGTGGTCTGCGTCAGGTCATTGGTGCCGAAGGAGAAGAACTCGGCGGATTCGGCGATCCGGCCGGCCTGCAGGGCGGCACGCGGCAGTTCGATCATCGTCCCGACGATGTAGTCGAATGCGGCGCCCGTTTCCGACCTGACCGCCTCGGCCATGGCCACGATCCGTGCCTTGACGAGGTCGAGCTCGGCCTTGGTGGCCACCAGCGGCACCATGACCTCGGGGACGACCGGCCTGCCGGTGCTCCTGGCCGCTTCCACGGCCGCCTCGAAGATCGCGCGCGCCTGCATCTCGGCGATCTCTGGATATGCCACGGCCAACCGGCAGCCCCGGAAGCCGAGCATGGGGTTGAACTCGTGCAACTCCTCGGCGCGGGCCTTGAGCTTGCGGGGATCGGCGCCCATGGCGGCGGCGACCTCGGCGATCTCGGCATCGCTGTGCGGCAGGAATTCGTGCAGCGGGGGGTCGAGCAGGCGGATGGTGACCGGCAGGCCGGCCATGATCTCGAACAGCGCGACGAAGTCCGAGCGCTGCATGGGGAGCAGCTTGGCAAGCGCCGCGCGCCGCCCCTTCTCGTCATCGGCGAGGATCATCTCGCGAACCGCGACGATCCGGTCCTCTTCGAAGAACATGTGCTCCGTACGGCAGAGGCCGATGCCCTCGGCGCCGAACTGCAGCGCGGCGCGGGCATCTGTGGGCGTTTCGGCATTGGTGCGCACGGTCAGGCGCCGGGCCTCGTCGGCCCAGCTCATCAGGGTGGCGAACTCGCCGGACAGCTCGGGCTGCAGCATGGCCACCTCGCCGAGCAGGATCTGTCCGGTGGATCCGTCGATGGTGATGACCTCGCCCTTCTTCAGGGTCCGGCCGGCCACCGTCAGGGTGCCGGCCTGGTAGTCGATGCGAAGCGAGCCGGCGCCGGAGACGCAGGGCTTGCCCATGCCGCGGGCGACCACCGCCGCGTGGCTGGTCATGCCGCCGCGGGTGGTCAGGATGCCCTCGGCAGCATGCATGCCGTGGATATCCTCCGGACTGGTCTCGACGCGGACGAGGATGACCTTGTGGCCGGATGCCTTCAGCGCCTCGGCCTCATTGGAGGAGAAGACGATCTCGCCCTGCGCGGCGCCGGGCGAGGCGGGCAGGCCGGTCGCCAGGATGCTGCGCTCGGCGGCGGGATCGATCGTGGGATGCAGGAGCTGGTCGAGGGAGGAGGGATCGACGCGCACGACCGCCTCCTCGCGGGTGATGAGCCCCTCGTTGGCCATCTCGACCGCGATCCGGATGCTGGCCCTGGCCGTGCGCTTGCCGTTGCGGGTCTGGAGCATCCACAGCTTGCCGCGCTCGACCGTGAATTCCAGGTCCTGCATGTCGCGGTAGTGCTTCTCCAGCGTCGCGGCGGTTGCGATGAACTGGTCGTAGACCTCGGGAAGCGCCGTCTCCATGGACGGCTTGTCGGACTTGGCCCCGATGCGGGCGGCCTCGGTGATGTTCTGCGGCGTGCGGATGCCGGCGACCACGTCCTCTCCCTGGGCGTTGATCAGGAACTCGCCATAGAGCTCCTTGGCGCCGGTGGAGGGGTTGCGGGTGAAAGCCACGCCGGTGGCCGAGGTCTCGCCCATATTGCCGAACACCATGGCCTGAACATTGACAGCCGTGCCCCAGCCTTCCGGGATGGCATGGAGGCGGCGGTAGGTGATGGCGCGCTGGTTCATCCAGGACGAGAACACGGCGCTGACCGCGCCCCAGAGCTGCGCGTGGGGATCCTGCGGGAAGGGCG
The DNA here is from genome assembly GCF_051860605.1 of Phreatobacter sp. GTDB lineage: Bacteria > Pseudomonadota > Alphaproteobacteria > Rhizobiales > Phreatobacteraceae > Phreatobacter. The sequence goes on from NZ_JBHYDR010000001.1 coordinate 303,816, forward strand.
AGCCGGTCTCCTCCTGAACGCGCGCCTTGTAGTCGGCGATGATCGTCTGCCAGTCCGCCGCGGAGAGATCGGTGTCGAGGGAAAGGCCCTTCCTTTCCTTATAGACCTCCAGAATGTCCTCGAAATTGTGGTGATCCACGTCGAGCACCACGTTGGAATACATCTGGATGAAGCGGCGGTAGCTGTCATAGGCGAAGCGGGCATCGCCCGAGCTTTTCGCCAGAGCCTCGACCGTCACGTCGTTCAGGCCGAGATTGAGGATCGTGTCCATCATGCCGGGCATGGAGGCACGGGCACCGGAGCGCACCGAGACCAGCAGCGGATTGGCGGCATCGCCGAAGGTCTTGGATGTCAGCCGGCCGACATGGGCGAGGCCGGCCTCGAGCTGATGCTTCAGGTCGCCCGGATAGCTTTGGCCATTGGCATAGTACCAGGTGCAGACTTCCGTCGTGATGGTGAAGCCGGGCGGGACCGGCAGGCCCATGTTCGACATTTCGGCGAGATTGGCGCCCTTGCCGCCGAGCAGGTCGCGCAGCTTCGACTCGCCCTCCGCCGTGCCGTCCCCGAACGTGTAGACCCATTTCACCATGGTCGGTTTCCCCGTCCCCTTGCCGCACTGCGTCATCCCGGCCGGCCGGCGGGCGGCGCGTCTGTTTAGGCGCTTTCGCCCTCCCATTTCAACCAAGAGGACGGTCAGGCCATCCTGCGGGAACGGCGGCATGCTGAAGATGGTTCCGACCACGTCCCGGGGGCGCTTTCGTGACGGTCAGATGAAGGCTGGATGAATGCGCTGCAAAACGATAATATTGCGCTGCAAGGAGCACCGTTGTCGACGTGATCAGCGTCATCATACCCACCCTCAACGATGAACGCCGTCTGGTGCCCACGCTTGCCGCCCTCGTCGCCGGGGCGGCGGACGGACTGGTCGTGGAGGCCATCGTGGCCGATGGCGGATCGACCGACGACACTGCCGCAGTGGCCGACATGGCCGGCTGCCGGATGATCGAGGGACCGGCCGATACCGGCCCGCGCCTCGCCCGGGCGGCCGCGATGGCCCGCGCGCCCTGGCTGATGTTCGTCGAGCCTGGAACGGTGCTCGACGAGGGCTGGACGCGCGACGTGCGCGCCTTTCTGGAACAGGTTGCGCGGCGCGGGGAGATTGATCGCCGGGCCGCGGTCTTCGCCCCCGGCACCGATGATTTCGGCATGCGCGGCGTCATGCACCGGCTCACGCTCTGGGCCTGGCTGACGCTCGGCCGCGGGCCGGACCCGAGCCTCGGCCTGCTGGTCTCGGCCCGTCACTATCGCGGCCTCGGCGGACACCCGGACGGACGCATGGCGCAGCGACGGCTCGGTCGGCGGATCGGCCGGCGGAGGATCAGCGTGCTGCGGTCGCGGGCTACCGCTCTCGGCCAGTGAGCCGGGCTGGCATTTACGGTACGTTATCGAAAACGGGTCATTGTTTCAGGGGTCCTTTTGCCCGCAGACACACCCGGACATGCTCCCCTCGCTCGAAAACCCCGTCGAACAGGTTCTGGCCGCGGTCGATCAGATGTCGCCGCTGGCCCAGCAGGCGCTGGTAACGAGCATCCTCCAGCAGTTCGGTCCGGAGCGCCCACGCCCGACGGCGCGCGCCCAGGACCGCCTCGACCGCATCGTCGCCCATCTGCTGCCGCCGATGCCGATTGCCCGCCGCGTCCATTATGCGCGGGCCTTTGGTGCGCTCGATCTCGACCTGCCCCGCACCTTTGCCGTGATCGACCGCGACGAGGAACTGGTCGCCGAGATCGGCCTTGGCCATGGCGAGGCCGATCCCGATACGATCCGCGCGCTCGGCAAGCACCGCCGCTATATCGACATGCGGTTGATGGCGGCCCGCGACGGCCTGTCGCCGGAGGCGGCCGAGACGCTCGCGGAGACCGGCGATGCCCGCACCGTGCGCACCCTCGCCGGCAATACCGGTGCACCGCTGACCTCGCGCGCCCGCGACCGGCTGGTGACGCGCGCCGTGCGCGACCAGGTGCTGCAGGCCTCCCTGTGTGCGCGCGCCGATCTGGAGGACACCGATATCTGCCGGCTCGCCACCATGATCCCCGACAGCCTCAAGGCCGTGCTGTTCGAGCATCACGATGCCGAGGTCGTGGCGCGCGCCCAGGAGCAGGCCTCGGCCGCCATCCAGGCGAAGGTGCGCCGGATGCGTCTGGAAAAGGACGGCGGCGTGGACACTTCGGCGCTCGCGGCCGAGATCAGGTCCGGCAGCCGCTCCCTGTCGGAGGCCCTGCTGCTGCTGGCCGCCACCGACCGCATCCTCCCCGCCGTCGAAATGGCCGCCCACGCGCTCGACCTCGACCGCGACCTGACGCTGCGGGCGCTGGGACGCGGCAAGATCGAGCCCTTCGAGGCCATCAGCCGCGCGCTCGGCCTCGACCCGCAGGTCCACCACACCATCGTCGAGGCCCTGCACCGGCGCTGGCGCAAGACGGCCCCCGACCGGCGGTCGTCGCTGCCGCGCTATGCGCGCCTGACCGAGGCGATGATCGATGCGGAACTGGCCGGCCTCAGGCGCCGGGAACAGGGCCCGCCACTGGTCAGCGCCATTCCGTCCCCGTCCCTGCCGGCTGCCGTCTGAGCGCGGCGCCGGCCCGGTTTCACAGTTCAGAACTGCTTAAGCAGTTGCCGGCATTCTGATCCGGAGGGAACTGCGCTTATGGCTTCCGGTTTCGACAAGGCTCTGGCGCCCATCAACGCCATGATCGGTTCGCTCGCGCCCAAGCTGCGCGGCGCGCTGGTGGAGGAGCTCGTCGACGAGATCGCGCGCGAGAAGCCCTCGGCCGCCAGCCGCAAGGCGCTGGTCCTGGACAATATCGTCTCCGAGGCGCTGCGCGAGGCCCCCCTGCCGAGCCGTGTGCGCGCCTCGCCCAAGCTCGCCCGCTGCGTCGCCACGCTGCCGGAGGCGACGATGACGCTGGCCTGCGACGTGGTGCAGGTGGCGGAGGCGATCCTGTCGTCGGCGGAACTGACCGACGAGATGCTGGCGCAGGTCTGCACGGCCGACCGCCAGGAGCACATGCGCATCATCGCCAAGCGGCCGAGGGTCTCCATGGCCCTTGCGGACATCATCGCCAAGCTCGGCGAGATCGCCACGGTCATGGTGCTCGTGCGCAATGGCGGCGCCCAGATCTCGCCGGAGGGATATGCCGAGATTGCCGAGCGGCTCGGCAACGATCCGGCCATTCTCGCGCTCATTTCCGGGCGCGCGGACTGCCCGCAGGACATTTCCCGCCGGGTCGCCCGGCCGGTCAGCGAGATCCTGTCGGGCGAAGCCCTGAACGACAAGCTGCTGGAACTGGCCGCCAGCCGCCAGATCAGCGACGCGATGGACCTGATCATGCGCGCGATCGGCCGCGACCGCGATGCCGGCCGCAAGCTGCTCGAACGCGACGACGAGAAGGCGCTCGGCGCGGTCTGCCATGTCGCCGGGGTGGACGCGGATGTGTACGAGGCACTGGTGGAAGCCTGGCGCGTCATCACCGGCCGGCCGCTCACCGATGTTCACAAGGCGCCGGTGCGCTACCGGCTGATGCGGCCCGCCGAGATCGACCGGGTGGTTTCGCGGCTGCCGATCGCGCGCACGCGCGTCGGCCCGATCGCCATGCCTGCCTGAGATCGGGCCGCCGGTTACTCCGCCGCCTCGGCCTGCATGGCCAGCGGCAGGTCAAGCGCGATCCAGGTTTCCAGAAGCGCTCCCGCCAGTTCGTCGATCATGGCGTCGGTATGCGCCGGCCCCGGCGTGATGCGCAGCCGCTCGGTGCCCCGCGGCACGGTCGGATAGTTGATCGGCTGGATATAGATGCCGTGGCGGTGAAGCAGGCGGTCGCTGGCTGCCTTGCAGGTCTCGGCCTGGCCCACCAGCACCGGCACGATATGGGTCGCGGAGGCCATGACCGGCAGACCGGCGAGCGACAGCACGCGCTTGGTGCGCGCGGCCTGGCGGTGCTGAAGGTCGCGCTCGCGCGGCGAGGCCTTCAGGTGCCGGATCGCAGCGGTCGCGGCGGCGGCGATGGCCGGCGGCAGGGCGGTCGTGAAGATGAAGCCATTGGCATGGCTGCGGACCGCATCGATCACCGCGGCGGAGCCGGCAATGTAGCCGCCCATCACGCCGAAGGCCTTGCCGAGGGTGCCCTCGATGACGTCGATCCGGTGCATCTGGCCGTCGCGCTCGGCAACGCCGGCCCCGCGCGGCCCGTACATACCGACCGCATGGACCTCGTCGATATAGGTCATGGCCCTGTAGCGCTCGGCCAGATCGCAGATCTCCCGGATCGGGCCGATATCGCCGTCCATCGAATAGACGCTCTCGAACACAATCAGCTTGTTGCGGTCCCGGCCTGCGGCCTTCAGGAGGTCCTCCAGATGCCCGAGATCGCTGTGCCGGAACACCTGCCGCTCGCAGCCGGCCTGGCGCACGCCCTCGATCATGGAATTGTGGTTGAGCGCATCCGACAGGATCAGACAGTCCGGGATGAGCCGGGCGATCGTCGAGATGCCGGCCTGGTTGGAGATATAGCCGGACGTGAAGACGAGCGCGGCCTCCTTGCCGTGCAGGTCGGCAAGCTCGTGCTCCAGCTCGACGATCGGGTGGGAGGTGCCTGATATGTTGCGCGTGCCGCCGGCGCCGGCGCCCATGCGCCGGGCGGTCTCGGCCATGGCCTCGATCACCGAGGGGTGGTGGCCCATGCCGAGATAGTCGTTGGAGCACCAGATGACGACGTCCCTCATGCCGTCCGGGGCGTGCCAGGTGGCGCGCGGGAAGGAGCCGACCTTGCGTTCGAGATCGGCGAAGACGCGGTAGCGGCGTTCGTCCCTGAGGCGGTCGACGGCGGTCTGGAAGAACTGTGCGTAGGTCATGGCTCGTCGGCTCGGTTGCGAGCCCCGCAGCATCGGGGGGTGAGGCACGATGCCGCCACGCGCCCTGCCGGGCCTTGATCGGCATCAAGTCAAGGCCCGCGCCTTAGCATGGTTCCAGACTGCCGGGCCATGACCGATTTCGGCCGATGGCGGCCGGACGTTACAGACCGTGCAGGCGCATCAGGGCCTCGAAATGCTTGGTGGCCTGAAAATCCAGCACCTGCATCCATTCGCGCGCCGTCTGCTTCTGCTGGTCCTCGGGGATGATCTTGAGCGGCCGGCCGGTCGACTGGGCGAGAATCTGCTGTCGGCAGGCGCGCTCCAGATAGTAGAGGTCGTCAAAGGCGACCGCGACGGACGGCCCGCCCACGGATACGCCGTGATGGTCGAGGAAGATGATGTCGGCGTGCGGGTTGTCCTTCTGCGCCTGCGCGATCCGCTCGCCCTCCTCGGCGTTGAGCGCAACCCCGCCGAACCCCTGATAGGCGAGGCGTCCGAGAAAGCGGCAGGCGGTCTGGTGGGCCATTTCCAGCCTGCCGCCCTCCACCATGGTCAGGGCCGTGGCGTGAGGCATGTGGACATGCAGGATCGCCCGGTGGCGCGGATTGGCCCGATGACCGGCGATGTGGATGTTGCGGGCGGTGGCCTCCACCTCGCCCCAGCCTTCCAGGATCGTGCCCTCGCCGTCGATCATGACGAGATCGTCCGGCCGCATCTCGCCCCAGTGGATGCCGTAGGGGTTGATCAGGTAGCGCTCGGAGGGACCGGGCACGACCACGGAAAAGTGGTTGCAGATGCCCTCGTTGAGGTCGAAGCGCGCGGCAAGCCTCAGGGCGGCGGCAAGCTCCCGGCGCAGGGCGCGGATATCCGGCTTCGTCTCGGTCATGGCTTTCCCTCTTCGCCGCGCTCTCCGCACCCGGACAGCAGAACGCCTGCGACCATGGCCGCAGGCGTCACCAGATTGCCGGCCCGGCGGGCAGGCACAAGCCTCATTTCGGCGCGAGCACCATGATCATCTGCCGGCCCTCGAGGCGCGATTCCTGCTCGACCTTGGCGAGCGTGACCGTATCCGCCTTGACCCGGTCCAGCACCTTCACGCCCAGGTCCATGTGCGCCATCTCACGACCGCGGAAGCGCAGGGTGACCTTCACCTTGTCGCCTTCCTCGAAGAAGCGCTTCATCGCCTTCATCTTGGTGTCGTAATCGTGGTCGTCGATGCCGGGGCGCAGCTTGATTTCCTTGACCTGAACCGTCTTCTGGTTGCGGCGGGCTTCGGCAGCCTTCTTCTGTTCCTGGAAATTGAACTTGCCGTAGTCCATGATCTTGCAGACTGGCGGAACGGCATTCGGTGCGACCTCCACGAGGTCGAGACCGGCATCCTGGGCCAGTTGAAGGGCATCGCGCGTGGGCAGGGTGCCGCGGTTGTCGCCGTCCTGATCGATCAGCTGGACCTCGCGAACGCGAATCAGCTCGTTGATGCGCGGTCCATCGCGCTCGACGGGGGCGGCGGATCTCATGGGTCTGCGAATGGGGATGTCTCCTCTGGTGGTTGCAGACGACGGATCATCGCCGAACGGGCCTTGCCACCATGCGTGGAAGGCCGGAACAGACGATCATCCGTGGACTGGCGAAGATCGGGAGAAAAGCCGCCAAAGTCAATGGTTCGCGCGGCCTTTCCGGCGGAGGGTGGCGGCCGGGGCGGGCGTCGCCCTGACAACGAGGGCCGCGTCTTGCGTTTTCCTGCAGGCCGAATGCGGCTAGACCGGCCGTGTCAACCGTAGGAGGAGACAGCGCATGGCCGCAAGCCCCGAACCGCAGTTCCTGACCGTCGGCGAGGGCGCCGCCGCCCGGCGTGTCGCGCTGCGCCGCGTCGCAGGGCGCGGCCCGGTCATCATCTGGCTCGGCGGCTTCAAGTCGGACATGAAGGGCACCAAGGCCGAGGCGCTCGACGCCTTCGCGCGGCGCAGCGGGAGGGCCTTCCTGCGCTTCGACTATTCAGGCCACGGCGAGTCCGAAGGCGATTTCGAGGATGGCACCATCTCGCGTTGGGCCGAGGAGGCCCTTGCCGTCATCGCCACGGCGGGGCCGCGCCCGCTGCTGGTCGGCTCGTCCATGGGCGGCTGGATCGCCCTCATCGCGGCGCGTCGGATGCCCGCACCGCCATCCGGCATGGTGCTGATCGCCCCCGCAGCCGATTTCACCGAAGCGCTGATGTGGGCCTCCTTCCCCGAAGCGGCGAAGCGCGCGATCGAGCGCGAGGGCCGCTGGGTCCGGCCCTCCGCCTATGAGGAGGGCGGCTATCCGATCACCCGCGCGCTGATCGAGGATGGCCGCCGCAACCTCATCCTCACCGGCCTGGTCGAGACCGGCTGCCCTGTCCATGTCCTGCAGGGCATGCAGGATCCCGACGTGCCCTGGCGCCACGCCTTGCTGACGGCCGAGAAAATCGCCCGCGACGACGTGGTCGTGACCCTGATCAAGGACGGCGACCACCGGCTGTCGCGGCCGGAGGACATTGCCAGGCTCGAGGCGGCCGTCGCGGCCTTGGCGGAGCGGGCGGAACAGGGTTGATTCCACGATGTGAGAGCGATATTCTCCGATCATGGAGAATCGCGCCGAGCCATCCATCGATCTCGACCAGGTGGTGGCCCGCCGCGTGCGCGAGCTGCGCGCCGGCAGGGGCCTGACCCTCGACCAGCTTTCCTCGCTCTCCGGCGTCTCGCGCGCCATGATCTCGCGCATCGAGCGCGCCGAGGTGAGCGCCACGGCCGTGCTGCTGGTCAAGCTTGCGGCCGCGTTGGGCGTGACCTTCGGCACGCTGTTCGAGGCACCCGAGCCATCCGCCGATCCGGTGCGCCGGGCTGCCGACACGCCGATCCGGGTCGATCCGGAAACCGGCTATTCGCGCCGCAACGTGGCTCCGCCCAATGCCTCCGGCACCGATATCGTCGAGGTGGCGCTGCCGGCGGGTGCGCGGGTGGCCTATGACAATCTCGTGGTCATCCCGGTCGAGCAGTTCGTCTGGGTCCTGGAGGGCCTGCTGACCCTGAGCTACGAGGACCTGACGACCGAGCTCGGGCCGGGCGATTGCCGGGTGATGCGGCTGGACAGCCCGCTGGTCTTCGAGAACCGCTCGGACCGGCCCGCACGCTATGCGGTGGTGCTCGTGCCACATTCGGCAGGTCAGGGATCGCGCCGATGATCCGGATCGACGTTCTGGACGCGGCCGACGCCGCCCGCTATGTGCCCGGCCTTGCCGCGGTGCTGACCGACTGCGTGCAGAACGGCGCATCGGTCAGCTTCATGAAGCCCTATGGCCAGGCGGATGCCGAGGCCTTCTTCCATCGCGTGGCCGGTCAGGTGGCGGCGGGCGGCGCCGTTCTGGTCGCGGCCTTTTCCGGCGACCGGATCCTTGGAACCGCGCAGCTCGGCCTCGACATGCCGCAGAACCAGCCGCACCGGGCCGAGGTGCGCAAGATGCTGGTCCATTCCGCTGGCCGGCAGCAGGGCATTGCAGCCTCCATGCTCGGCCGGCTGGAGGCGGAGGCGCTCGCGCGCGGGCGCACGCTGCTGGTGCTCGACACGTCCAGCGATGTCGCCCGCCGCGTCTATGAGCGGGGTGGCTGGTCGCGCTGCGGCCATATCCCGGACTTCGCGCTCTGGCCGGATGGCGGCCTGTGCGATACGACCTTCTACATGAAGGACCTGACACCGCATGCGATTCTGCGCGCCGCGGACGTGATCGTGCGCGACGCGCGCGAGGACGATCTGCCGGCGATCCTGGCCATCACCAACGAGGCGATCGAGACCACCACCGCGCTGTGGAGCGACGAGCCGGTGACGCTGGAGAACCGTCGCGACTGGTGGCTGGACCGGCTCGCCTCGGGCAATCCGGTACTCGTGGCGGAGGAGGCGGGCGGGGTCGCCGGCTTCGGCTCCTACCTGCAGTTCCGCGCCTGGGACGGCTACCGCAATGCCGTCGAGCATTCGGTCTATGTGCGGGCCGACCGGCGCCGGTCAGGCGTCGGATCGGCACTGGTGGAGGCGCTGATCGCGCGCGCCAGAACAGCGGGCAAGCAGGTCATCATCGGCGGCATCGAGGGGCAGAACCACGCCTCGCTGAAGCTGCACCGGCGCGCCGGTTTCATCGAGGTCGGCCGCATGCCCGGCATCGGCGAGAAGTTCGGCCGCAAGCTCGATCTGGTCTTCGTCCAGAAGCAGATCGCCTGAGCGCTCAGAGCTGGAAGCCGCTTTCCGCGGCCAGCGCCTTCAGGTTCGCCTCGGGCCGCGCGCCCATGTGGCTGATGATCTCGGCGGCACACAGCGCCCCGAGCCTGAGCGACATTTCGTGGCCGAGGCCGCGGGCATGGCCGGACAGGAAGCCGGCGGCGAACAGGTCGCCCGCCCCCGTCGTATCGACGACCCGGTCCACGGGATAGGCCGGCGCCGAAACCAGGCTGGCACCCTCGGCGCAGATGGCGCCCTGCTCCGAGCGGGTGACCACAGCGATGCCGGCATCGGCGCGCAGCGCATCGAGCGCAGTGGCGAAATCGGCGGTCTGGTAGAGCGACTTCAGCTCGCTCTCGTTGGCGAAGACGATATCGACGGTCTTGGCCCGGATCAGGCCGAGGAACTCGTCGCGGTAGCGGTCGACGCAGAAGGAATCCGACAGGGTCAGCGCCACCTTGCGGCCGGCGCCGTGCGCGATCTCGGCGGCCCTGAGGAAGGCCTTCTTGGCCTCCGGCGGATCCCACAGATAGCCCTCGAGATAGGTGATGCCGGAGGCGGCGATGGTCTCGGCGTCGACATCGGCGGGGGTGAGGTTCTGCGCCGCACCCAGGTAGGTGTTCATCGTGCGCTCGCCGTCGGCCGTCACCAGGATGTAGCAGCGGGCGGTGGCCGGTCCCTCATTCGCCCTGGCGGTGGGAAAATGCACGCCCGCCGCCGTCATGCCATGGGCGAAGGAGGTGCCGAGCGCGTCGTCGCGGACCTTGCCGATGAAGGCGGGCTTCAGCCCCAGCATGCCGCAGCCGACGATGGTGTTGGCGGCCGAACCGCCGGACATTTCCACCGTCTGGGCCATGGCCGCATAGATCGCCTCGGCGCGCGGCTCGTCGATCAGCATCATGGCGCCCTTGGGCACGTCGAGGCGGGCGAGCACGTCATCCTCGGTGCGGGCGAGCACATCGACGATGGCATTGCCGATGCCGGCAACATCGTAGCGGGGCTGGGTCATGACGGCGCTCACTCCTGCGGTTCGAGCCGCCCTCTACACGGCGGGCCGCCCGGCCGCAACGCCGCCGATCCATTTCAATCGGTTGACATCCGTGCAAACTTCGGTTGCCTGCGCGGAAGGTGACAACAAGCATTCGGGAGGCGGGGGCATGCAGATCGGCATGGTGGGGCTCGGCCGGATGGGCGCGAACCTCGCGCGCAGGCTCATGCGGGCCGGACATTCCTGTGTCGTGCATGACGCCGACCCGGTGCCCGGCGCCTTGCTGGCCGGCGAGGGTGCCATCGTTGCCGGCACCGTCGAGGCGCTGTGCGAGGCGCTGCCGGCTCCGCGCACGGTCTGGATCATGCTGCCGGCCGGCGCGATCACCGAGGCCATGGTGGAACGGCTCGCCGGATTGCTGTCGCCCGGCGACACGATCATCGACGGCGGCAACACGTTCTGGAAGGACGATATCCGCCGCGCGAAGGCGCTTGCCGCCCGCGGCCTCGCCTATCTCGACATCGGCACGTCGGGCGGCGTCTGGGGGCTCGAGCGCGGCTATTGCCTGATGATCGGCGGCGAGGCGGAGACCGTCGGGCGGCTGGAGCCTGTCTTTTCCGCGCTCGCGCCCGGCCGGGGCGCCATTCCCGCGACCCGCCACCGCGAGGGCCGCGCCTCCACCGCCGAGCAGGGCTGGCTGCATTGCGGGCCGAACGGCGCCGGCCACTACGTCAAGATGATTCACAACGGCATCGAATACGGCATGATGCAGGCCTTCGCCGAGGGCTTCGACATCCTGCGCAATGCCGGCTCGGCGCGGCTGCCGGAGGATCTGCGCCTCGACCTCGACCTTGCCGATATCGCGGAGGTCTGGCGGCGCGGCTCGGTGGTCACCTCGTGGCTGCTGGACCTGACCGCCGAGGCGTTGGCCGAGGATGGCGCGCTCGAGGCCTATTCCGGCCATGTCGCCGATTCCGGCGAGGGCCGCTGGACGGTGGAGGCCGCCATCGAGCAGGCCACACCGGCCGAAGTCCTGACGTCGGCCCTCTACACCCGCTTCCGCTCGCGCCAGGATCACACCTTCGCCGAGAAGGTGCTGTCCGCCATGCGCAAGGGCTTCGGCGGCCATCAGGAGCCCAAATGAGACTGTCCGTTTGAGAGCGTTCCCGTGAAAGAGGACCCGAGCGCCGCCGGCTCCCTCACCCCCCGCAGGGCCCGGCCGCTGCCAACCGCACTGATCGTCATGGGCGTGTCCGGCTCGGGCAAGTCGACGGTGGGCGTGTCGCTTGCGCGTGCGCTGGGCTGGGACTTCAGGGACGGCGATGCCTTCCACCCGGCGTCCAATGTCGACAAGATGCGCTCCGGTGCGCCGCTCACCGATGCAGACCGCTGGCCCTGGCTGGATGCGATCGCCGCCCATGTCACGGCACTGGAGGCGCGCGGGGGCCATGTCGTCATCGCCTGTTCGGCACTGAAGCGGGTCTATCGCAACCGGCTGCGCGCCAGCGGCGGGCGCCTGCGCTTCGTCTATCTCGACGGCTCCTTCGCCCTGATCAAGGCCCGCATGAAGGCGCGCTCCGGCCATTTCATGCCTGCGAGCCTGCTGGAGAGCCAGTTCGCGACGCTGGAACCGCCGGCAGCCGACGAAGGCGCGATCCGGGTGGCCATCGACGCCGGCCCGGATGCCATCGTCGATGCTGTCATCGCGGCGCTGGATCCCGCCGCCTGAGCACCTGCCCGGCCGGGCATCGACGGAGGCGGGAGCCGCAGCCCCCGCTTCTTGTCATTCTCGGCCCGGAAACGCCTTGCGGTGGCGGGCGATGTCGGCCACAGCGCTTGTCTTGAGCGCCGGCACGTCGCATTCGCCGATCACGATGGAGAAGCCGCGCGCGGCCCAGTCCGAGGCATTGCGGGTAGGCGTCGGGATGATGCCGGCGACCTTGCCGGCCGTCTTCACCGCGCCCGCCACCGCGTCGATGGTCTTCAGGAGGCCGGGGTCGGCAAGCTGGCCGAGCTTGCCCATGGAGCCGGCGAGGTCGTTCGGGCCGACGAACAGACAATCAGCGCCATCGAGAGCGGCGATCTTCGCCGCATCGCGCGCTGCCGCCACGCTTTCCACCTGGAGTGCGAGGAAGGTCTCCTCGTGGGCGACGTCCGCATAATCCGCGTGAAAGCCGTAGAGGCCGGAGCGCGCGGCACTTGCGGCATAGCCGCGCCGTCCGCGCGGCGGATAGCGGCAGGCGCGGATGACCGCCTCGGCCTCCGCCACCGAATCGACCATCGGTACCATGAAGGAATGCACGCCGGCATCGAGCAGGCGCTTGAAGTGGCTGGCATCCTGCCCGGGCACCCGCACCATGGCATCGCCACCGCCCGCCTCCACCGCGCGCACGCATTCCAGCACGTCCTTCACGTCGATCGGCGTGTGCTCGGTGTCGATCAGCACGATGTCGTAGCCGGCGAGTGCATAGATCTCGCAGACCGTCGGTGAGCCGGTGAAGACCCAGGCGCCGAGCAGGGTTTCGCCGGCCAGCGCCCGGCGTTTCAGCCGGTTGCGCACGAAGCCGGCCGGCGGGGTCGCCGGTGGGCCAGGCGGAGGGCCGCCCGGCGGCTTGCGGCGCGGGGCGGGTTTCGTGGTCATGGGCTGGTCCTCCGGTATTTTTCGGGATTGCGCTGTTCGGCGAGTTCCGCGGCAGCGGCCTCGATGGCCGCGCGATGGGGGATGCTCGGCTGGGCACCGAGGCTGGCGCAGGCGAGCGAGCCGGCGGCGCAGGCAAATTCAACGGCCGTCTCGTAGCCGCGGCGACGGTCGAGGGCGGCGGCCAGCGCTCCGCAGAACGTGTCGCCGGCGGCGGTCGTGTCGACCGGCTCGACCGGAAAGGCCGGAGCCTCGTGGCAGATGCCGTCCGCCCAGAGTTCGCCGCCCTCCGCTCCCAGCGTGACGGCGACGGCGATCCGGTGACACTCCGACAGGCAATCGGCCACCCGGTCGGGATCCTCCCCGGCCGCGCCGAGCGCCAGGACCTCGTGCTCGTTGACCACCAACAGATCGAGGACCGCCATCAGCTCGGCCGGCACGGGTCCGGCCGGTGCCCGGTTGAGCATGACCCGGAGCCCGCGGGCGCGGCCCCAGCGGGCAGCGGCCAGGATTTCGGCCTCCGGCACCTCCCATTGCAGCATGAGCGTGTCGCCGGGACCTGCGCCAAGCCCGTCCAGCTGGGCGGCCCGCGCATGGGCATTTGCGCCGGAGGCGACCACGATCTGGTTGCGGCCGGCCGCGTCCACCGCGATGAAGCCGGCGCCGGTGGGCGCATCGGCCCGGGCGATGCGGTCCAGATCGACGCCGGCCCCGGCAAGCGTCGAAAGTGCGATATCGGCGAAGCCGTCGCGCCCGACCGCCCCCACCATCACCACCTCGGCGCCGGCCCGCCGCGCAGCGAGGGCCTGATTGGCGCCCTTGCCGCCGGCCACCGCCACATAGTCTGGCCCGAGCACGGTCTCGCCCGGCCGCGGCAGAGCTGGAACACGCGCGACCAGGTCGATGTTGAGGGAACCGAAGACGACGATCATGGGGGGCGGTTCGGGCGGCGGGGACCGCCACGCTCGCGCAGGCGCGCCTCAGGGGTCAAGCGGGCCGCGGCAGGGCCGCCCTGCGGCAGCAGATGGCACCGATCACGGCTTTTCATTTGCCTGCGGGCGCATCCGGGGCCATGTCAGCCGCCGGAGCCCTCGAACCGATGACCGCGCCGCCCACCATCGAGACCGTCGATCTGGTCAAGGACTACGGCCCCGTGCGCGCCGTGGACGGGCTGACGCTCGCCATCGCGAAGGGTTCGACCACCGCCCTGCTCGGCGGCAATGGCGCGGGCAAGTCCACCACCATCGGCATGATCATGGGCCTTGTCCTGCCGACATCGGGCGCGGTGCGTGTTCTCGGCACCGACATGGTGCGGCGGCGGCACGACGTGCTGCACCGGATGAACTTCGAGAGCCCCTATGTGGACATGCCGCACCGGCTGACCGTCAGGCAGAACCTGAAGGTGTTCGGCATGCTCTACGGGGTGGCCGACATTGCCGGGCGCATCGCCGAACTTGCCGGTGCGCTCGACCTGACCGCCCTGCTCGACCGGCCGGCCGGCAAGCTGTCGGCGGGGCAGAAGACGCGCGTGGCGCTGGCCAAGGCACTGGTCAACGAGCCGGAGGTGTTGCTGCTGGACGAGCCGACTGCCTCGCTCGACCCGGACACCGCCGACTGGATCCGCTCGCACCTCGAGGCCTATCGCGACCGGCGGGGCGCCACCATCCTGCTGGCCTCGCACAACATGGCCGAGGTCGAGCGTCTGTGCGACCGGGTGGTGATGCTGCGGCAGGGCCGGATCGTCGACGACGCGTCGCCCCGTGAACTGCTTGCGCGTTATGGTCGTAGCACGCTCGAAGACGTGTTCCTCGACGTCGCCCGCGGGCGCAGGGAGGCGGCGCAGTGACCATGCGCATCCGCGTGAAGATCTGCTGCATCTCCTCGCACGAGGAGGCTGAGATGGCCATTGCGGCCGGCGCCGACGCCCTCGGTTTCGTCGCCGCCATGCCGTCGGGGCCGGGTCCGGTGGAGGACGGGCTGATCCGCGCGATGGCGGCCAGGGTGCCGCCGCCGCTCGCCACCTTCCTGCTCACCTCGCGCATGACCGGCCCGGAAATCGCCGATCATCTCGATGTCTGCGGTGTCTCGACGGTGCAGGTGGTCGACCATGTCGATCCGGCCGAATGGGCGCCGATTGCCGCGCGCCATCCGGCCGTGCGGCGCGTCCAGGTGATCCACGTCGAGGGTCCGGAGGCGCTCGACCTGATCCCGCGCTACGCGGCGCATGTCCATGCCTTCCTCCTCGATTCGGGCAAGCCGGGCGGCACGATGCGGGAGCTCGGCGGAACCGGGCGCACGCATGACTGGCAGGTCAGCCGCGCCTTCGTGGCGGCATCGCCCCTGCCGGTGTTCCTGGCCGGTGGGCTCACCCCCGCCAATGTCGGCGAGGCGATCGCAACGGTCCGCCCGTTCGGCGTCGATCTGTGCTCCGGGGTCAGGACCGACGGGCAGCTGGATGCGGCGAAGCTTTCAGCCTTCATGGCCGCCGTCCGCGCGGCGGAGGGTGCCGGGTGACCTTTTCCATCCGCCGGGTCGGCGCGCTGTGCCTGCGCTACACCTATCTCATCGCCTCGTCCTGGCCGCGGCTTCTGGAACTCATCTACTGGCCGATCCTGAACCTCCTGACCTGGGGGTTCCTGCAGAACTACGCCATGGCCTCGACCAACCGGACGCTGTTCGTCGGTGGCGCGCTGGTCTCGGGCCTGCTGCTCTGGGAGATCCTGTTCCGTGGCCAGATCGGCTTCTCGATCTCCTTCCTCGAGGAGGTCTGGTCGCGCAATCTCGGCAACATCCTGATGAGCCCGCTGAGACCATTCGAGTTCGTCGCCGCGCTGATGGTCATGAGCCTTTTGAGGCTGGCCGTCGGCATGATCCCGGCGACCCTCCTTGCCATCGCCTTCTTCGGCTTCGACATCGCCCGCATCGGCTTCGGCTTTGCCGCCTTCTTCGCGCTGCTGGTGGTCACCGGCTGGGCGGTCGGGCTGGTGGTGGCCGGCCTCATCCTGCGGCACGGGCTGGGTGCGGAGAGCCTTGCCTGGACCATCATGTTCGTGTTCTGGCCGCTGTGCTGCGTCTATTATCCGCTGTCGATCCTGCCGGTCTGGCTGCAGCCGATCGCGCTGGCCCTGCCGCCGACCCATGTCTTCGAGGGCATGCGCGCCGTGCTCTCCGACGGCGTGTTGCGGCTCGACCACCTCGCGGCGGCCGCCGCCATCAATGTCCTGTGGATTGTTGCCGCCGCCTATGCGTTTTCCGCATTGCTCGACCGGGCGCGCGATGCCGGGTCCCTGCTCTCCAGCGGCGAATGAGGCAGGCTTTTCGGCCGTTCTGCGGCGAAAGGCTGACTGTCACCCCAATACCACGCTCAGCCTGCGTTAACGGTCCGTTCACCACCGTCTGATTGCCTGTTCTGTGTCAGAATGATTACAGTTTCGGCAGTGCAGCAATCCCTGACGGGGGTTTGCGGTGGAGTTCGGGGTCGGTTCAGTCCGGGCGCGATCACTCCAGCCGGGGCGAGAATGCCCGGCAGCGGCGAGACCCGGTCCCTGAGACGGAGGCGCCCCGCGTGCCGCTCTACCACTGGTATGAAGCCACCCACGCCATGCTGTCGCCCTATCGCGCCATGGCCGATGCCACCCGAATCGCGCTGTCAAACCCGGTCAATCCCTGGACCCATACGCCCATGGGTCGCCAGTTTGCGGCGGCCGCCGAACTGTTCGAGCGCACCACGCGGCGCTATGGCAAACCGGTCTTCGGCCTCACCGACACGCTGGTCGGCGGCGAGCGGGTGCCGGTCACCGAGGAGATCGCCTGGCAGCGGCCGTTCTGCAACCTCATCCACTTCCGCCGCGCCCTTCCGCCCCGGCACAAGCCGGACCCGAAGGTTCTGATCGTAGCGCCGATGTCCGGCCACTACGCCACGCTGCTGCGCGGCACCGTGGAGGCCTTCCTGCCGAACCACGAGGTCTACATCACCGACTGGACCGATGCCCGCATGGTGCCGGTCGCCGACGGTCCCTTCGATCTCGACGACTATGTCGACTACGTCATCTCGATGATCCATGCGCTCGGGCCCGACACCCATGTCATGGCCGTCTGCCAGCCGGCGGTGCCGGTGTTCATGGCAGTGGCGCGGATGGAGGCCGAGGACGACCCCTATGTGCCGACGACGCTCACCCTGATGGGCGGACCGATCGACACCCGCGCCAATCCGACCGCCGTCAACCGGCTGGCACAGGAGCGCGGCACGGAATGGTTCCGCCGCAACGTGCTGACCACGGTGCCCTTCCCGCATCCGGGCATGATGCGGCAGGTCTATCCCGGCTTCCTGCAGATCACCGGGTTCATGACGATGAACCTCGACCGGCATGTGGATGCCCATCGCGACCTGTTCCGCAACCTCGTGAAGGGCGACGGCGACAGCGTGCAAAAGCACCGCGAGTTCTACGACGAGTATCTCGCCGTGATGGACCTGACCGCCGAGTTCTACATGCAGACCATCGAGCGGGTCTTCGTCGAGCATCACCTGCCGCGCGGCATCATGATGCACCGCGACCGTCCGGTGGACCCGAAGGCGATCCGCCGCGTGGCCCTGCTGACCGTGGAAGGCGAGAACGACGACATTACCGGCGGCGGCCAGACGCTGGCAGCCCACGGGCTTGCCTCCGCGATTCCCGAAGACATGCGCCACCATCACCTGCAGCCGGCTGTCGGCCATTACGGCGTGTTCAACGGCTCGCGCTTCCGCGCCGACATCGCGCCCCGCGTGATGGACTTCATGCGCACCCATGCCTGGCGCAAGGTGCAGGCGGCAAAGCCCTCTGCGACGCCCGCCCCGCAGGCGGGAACCAGGCCGGCGAGCCTCAAGGTGATCCGCGGCGGACGCACGGTCACGGCCGCGTTGCAGGCGCCGAAGAAGGACTGAGCGCTCCGGCAGGGCTTTAACGAACAGCCGGCCGCAGGCCCCACCCTTACACATCGAATGGCATGGCGAAGCCCGGTCGGCCAGGCGATTGCCAGAGAAGCGGCCGAGGCTCACCGCCGCGTCAGCGTGCGCTCCACCGCGTCCTTCCAGCGCGCGAGCTTCGTGGCGCGCGTCGTCGCGTCCATGGCCGGCACGAACCGCCGTTCCAGCTGCCATCCCCTGGCAAAGTCCTCCGGCTCCGGGCAGACGCCCCGCGAAAGCCCCGCCAGATAGGCCGCACCGAGCGCCGTCGTCTCCAGCACGTCCGGCCGGTCGACCGGCGCGTCGAGGATGTCGGCGAGACATTGCATGGTCCAGTCGGAGGCGACCATGCCGCCATCGACGCGTAAAACCGTGTCCGCGCCGCGCGCGGCCGGCCAGTCGGCCTTCATGGCGGCCAGCAAGTCGGCCGTCTGGAAGCACACGCTTTCCAGCGCCGCACGCGCCATCTCCTTCGGTCCCGTGCCGCGGGTGAGGCCGAAGATGGCGCCGCGGCAGTCGGCATCCCAGTAGGGCGCGCCAAGGCCCACGAAGGCCGGCACCAGCACCACCTCCTGCGCCGGATCGGCAGCGGCGGCGAGCGCGCCGGTCTCGCCGGCCAGTTTCACGATGCCGAGCCCGTCGCGAAGCCATTGCACGGCAGCGCCCGCCACGAAGATCGAGCCTTCCAGCGCATAGGTGCGCCGGCCGCCGAGCTGGTAGGCGATGGTGGTGAGCAGCTTGTTGCCGGACGCCACAGCTTCCGTGCCGGTGTTGAGCAGGGCGAAGCAGCCGGTGCCATAGGTCGACTTCATCATGCCCGGCGCGAAACAGGCCTGGCCGACGGTTGCCGCCTGCTGGTCGCCGGCGATCCCGCCGATCGCGATGGCGCCGCCGAACAGCGCCGGATCGGTCGTGCCGAAGGCGCTGGCGCAGTCCCTGACCTCCGGAAGAAGCGCCATCGGCACGCGCAGCAGCCGGCAAAGCTCCTCGTCCCAGACGCCGCGATGAATGTCGAACAGCAGGGTGCGCGAGGCGTTGGTGGCATCGGTGGCATGGACCGCACCGCCGGTCAGGCGCCAGAGCAGGAACGAATCGACCGTGCCGAAGGCAAGTTCCCCCCGTTCGGCGCGGGCGCGGGCGCCCTCGACGGTGTCGAGCAGCCAGGCCAGCTTGGTGCCGGAGAAATAGGGGTCGATGACGAGGCCCGTCCGCTGCTGGACGAGCGCCTCGTGACCCTCGGCCTTCAGCCGCGCGCAGTCGGCCGAGGTGCGCCGGTCCTGCCAGACGATGGCGCGATGCACCGGCTCGCCCGTGGCGCGGTCCCAGACCACAACCGTCTCGCGCTGGTTGGTGATGCCGATGCCGGCGACGTCCGCTGCCGTGATGCCGGCCTTTGCCATGGCGTCACGCACGGTCGAGACCACGCTGGTCCAGATGTCCTCCGCATCGTGTTCCACCCAGCCCGAGGCGGGAAAATGCTGGGTGAATTCCTGCTGCGCGACGGCCTTCACCGACAGGTCGGCAGCGAAGACGATGGCCCGCGAGGAGGTCGTGCCCTGGTCGATGGCGACGATCACCTGCCGGCTCGACGCTGCCCCTGCTGCCGCCATGCCTCTCTCCCCGCTTCCGCGCGGCTGGCCGTGATGCCGGCGCCGCATTGCATGCTTTGCACCCATCCTGCCACCGGCGGCCCTTGCGGCGGAAGCCAAAAGGCGCCAGACGAGGGCAGCATTGCAGTTCGCCACGGGGAATCGCATGGCCTCAGGGCTTGCCGGCGCGCCTTTCGACCTCCTGGTGGTCGGCGGCGGCATCAATGGCGCCGGCATTGCGCGCGATGCCGCGGGGCGCGGCCTGTCCGTCGCGCTGGTCGAGCAGGACGATCTGGCCAGCGGCACGTCGTCCTGGTCCACCAAGCTCATTCATGGCGGGCTGCGCTATCTGGAGTTCTACAAGTTCCGGCTGGTGCGCGAGGCGCTGATCGAGCGCGAGGTGCTCTGGCGGATCGCCCCGCACATCATCCGGCCGCTGCGCTTCGTGCTGCCGCACCATGCGGGGCTGAGACCGGCCTGGATGCTGCGCCTCGGCCTGTTCCTCTATGACCATCTGGGCGGCCGCAAGACGCTGTGGGCGACGAAGACCCTGGACCTGCGCAGCGACGAGGCGGGCCGGCCGCTCAAAGCCGGCTATGGACGCGCCTTCGAATATTCGGACTGCCGCGTGGACGATGCCCGGCTGGTGGTGCTCAACGCGGTGGATGCCGCGCGGCGCGGCGCCGTCATCCGCACCCGCACGCGGGCCGTCGCGGCCAACCGGCGGGACGGGCTCTGGCATGTCACGCTGGAGGACAAGACCACCGGCGCGCACGACACGCTCGCCGCCCGCGCGCTCGTCAATGCCGCCGGCCCCTGGGTCGAGCGCTTCCTGACCGACGCCACGCAGACGCGCGCGCCGGCGCGGGTCCGGCTCGTCCAGGGCTCGCATATCGTCGTGCCGCGGCTCTACGCACACGACCGCGCCTATATCTTCCAGAACGCCGACGGGCGGATCATCTTCGCCATTCCTTACGAGCGCGACTTCACGCTGATCGGCACGACCGACCAGGACTATGCCGGCGATCCGTCCGAGGTTCGGGCCAGCGAAGCGGAGATCGCCTATCTCTGCGCGGCGGCGAGCGAATATTTCGCCGAGGCCGTGACACCGGGCCAGGTGGTGTGGACCTATTCGGGCGTGCGCCCGCTCTATGACGACGGCGCTTCGGCCGCGCAGGAGGCAACCCGCGACTACGTGCTGCACCGGGACGGCGGGCCGGGCGGGCCGCCGCTGCTTTCCGTATTCGGCGGCAAGATCACCACCTACCGCCGGCTGGCCATCAGCGCGCTGGAGGCGCTGGCGCCAGACCTGCCGACGTTGCGCAAACGCGTCGGCTGGACCGCCAGCGAGCCGCTGCCGGGCGGCGACTTCGCCGTGGATGGCGGCTATGCGCTGGGCGAGAGCCTGCGGGGCAGCCACCCCTTCCTCGACCCGCTCGTCGCCGACCGCCTGGTGCGCGCCTATGGCACGCGGGCGGCGGAGATCCTTGCCGGCGCCTCGTCCATGGCCGATCTCGGCCGCGATTTCGGGGCCGGGCTGACCGAGGCAGAGATCACCTTCCTGGCGCGCGAGGAATGGGCGAGAACCGCCGACGACGTGCTCTGGCGCCGGTCCAAACTCGGCCTGCACATGAGCCTCGACCAGCGTGCGGCGGTGGCCGCCTTCCTCGGCGGATGAGGCGCGCCCGCACCGTCGCCATCGTCGGAGCCGGGCCGGCCGGCCTGTGGGCGGGCCTGAGGCTGGCGGAGGCCGGCGCTGCGGTCACGGTCTTCGACCACATGGCCTCGCCGGCGCGAAAGCTGCTGCTGGCCGGGCGCGGAGGCCTCAACCTGACCCATTCCGAGGCGCGGGAGCCGTTCCTTGCCCGCTACGGCACGGCGCGGGCAGCACTCGGGCCCGCAATCGACGCCTTCCCGCCTTCCGCCCTGCGCGCCTTCGCGGACGAACTCGGCGAGACGACCTTCGTCGGCTCGTCGGGCCGGGTGTTCCCCACGCGCTTCAAGGCCTCGCCTCTGGTGCGCGCCTGGCTCGGCCGGCTGGCGGCAGCGGGCGCGACCCTGCGCATGCGCCACCGCTTCGCCGGCTTCGGGTCGGACGGCGCGCTCGTCATGGACGGTCCGGACGGCCGCACGACCGTCGCGGCCGATGCCGTGCTGCTGGCCCTTGGCGGAGCGAGCTGGCCACGCATGGGCTCGGACGGCGGCTGGGTTGCGCTGCTGGAGGCCGCCGGCATCGTCGTCGCCCCGCTGGTTCCCTCCAATATGGGCGTGGAAATCGCATGGTCCGCCGGCTTTACCGACCGCTTTGGCGGCGCACCCCTGAAGCGGATCACGCTTGCCTGCGGCGGGCGGTCGGTCGCGGGCGAGGCGATGATCACCACCCATGGCCTCGAGGGCAGCGCGGTCTATGGCCTGTCGGCAGCGATCCGCGGCGCGCTGGCGACAGGCGCCGCCGCGTCCCTGGTTGTCGACCTGAAGCCCGACCTGCCGGCCAACACCATCGCGGCGCGGCTCGCCACCGCCCGCAGCGGTGATTCGCTGTCGAACACGCTGAAAAAGCGCATCGGCCTGGCACCGCAGGCCGTGGCATTGCTGCGCGAATCGGCCGGGCGGGACCTGCCACGCGACCCTGAGGCGCTCGCCGCGCTTGTCCGCGGCGCGCCGCTGGCTCTCAAGGGCGTCCGGCCGCTGGAACGTGCCATTTCAACCGCGGGCGGCATCCGGTTCGAGGCGATCACGCCGGACTTCGAGCTTCTGACGCGGCCAGGACTTTTCGTTGCCGGCGAGATGCTGGACTGGGACGCCCCCACCGGCGGCTACCTGCTGCAGGCAACCTTCGCCACAGCCGAGGCTGCCGCGCGCGGCATGGCTGTCAGGCTCGGCCTGTCGCTTCCGGCGCGCAGGGTTCGCGGCTGGTAGCTCAGATGCAGGTGGCGCCCTGCTTCGGGGTCCGGCTCACCGTCTCGCCGATGCGCGGACGGGTGTAGAGGCGATCGGACAACGCCACTGTACCGGTGATGAAATAGGCGATGGCAGGCGTGTAGTTGTAGCGGACCTCGGCGAGCACGAGAAAGCCGCTGGTGCCGATGAGCGGCTTCAGCTCCGTGGGAACCGCGACGATCTGGCCGCAGGAATACCGGGTGGCGTTGCGGGCATCGCTCCAGACCACGCGAGACACGCCGAGGATGTCGGTCTGGATGCCCGACACGATGACGGTGGCATTGGCGATCCGGAACGGCGACAGCACATCGGCGGTGGCGTCGAGGATATTGGTCATCTCGGCATCGGCGATGACGGTCGCCTGCGAGGCCAGATCCGACAGCGCGCGGGCGGCGAGCGACACTTTCCGGTCGGCCTGCAGGCCCTGGGTGGTTTCCACGCTCGCCAGGAACAGCGTCGCCATGATCGGCAGGATCATGGCGAATTCGACAGCCGAAACGCCGCGGCCATCGCGGCGGAAGCGACCGGCAAGACTGGCGAGGCCGGTGCCCAGACCGGCGGTCAGACGCGCTTTCAGTGCCAGAAGGACCATGTCACCCTCCTCAGAACGGCTCGTTGCGGAAGGCGGCGGTGGCCATCAGCAGGCGCTTGCCATTGGGCAGATCGCCGACCTGCATGCCGAAGGAGGGCATCAGCACCGGCCATTGATAGACCACGCGCACCACCACGATGTCGCCGCCCGAGCCAGGCGTGAAACCCATGCCGGCGAAGTTCACTGCACCGGACCCGTCGGTCGGCCGGTTCTGGCTGGCCGCACCGAAATTGGCGTAGGTTCTGACGTCAACGCCGATGCCACCGCAATCCATCAACACGTTGGTCTGGCGGCAGATTTCGTTCTTGAAGGCGGTCTGGTCGAAATTCTGCTGCTGCGCCTGGCCGGTGAGGATCAGCCGCGACGCGCTGGACGTGGCGGTTTCCAGCACCTGGCCGGCGAAGAACACCATCGCCACTTCGATGATGGCAAAGAGCAGGAACAGGAAGGGCCCGGCGACAAAGGCAAACTCAACGGCCGCAATGCCCTCCTCGTCGCGACGAAACCGCTTGATGAAGGCGCCGCGGCGCCGCACGGGCGCCGGATCTGCTGATGCGGGTTCGGCACGGGCCGGTCGCAGGCGGCTGAACAGCCAGGGAAAACGCGTCATGGTTACGCCCCTCGGAAGCCCGGTCGCGATCCGGGCCAGACTGATGTCTTAGGGGAAACCCGTTGACGAACTCTTGCCCCGATCGTTGAACCTCGGGTTTCGATGCGTCAGCGCGGCGCGTTGGCCGTCCCGCGCGCCGAGGCCGCACCGTCGCGCGAGCGCACCTGGCCGAGCGCCGTGTCGAAGAATTCCTTGGAGTCGCCCACTGCCATGGACCGCTCGCAGATCGGCGAGCAGGAATAGGTCTCGCGATCGGTGCCGCGATAGACCTGCACGACCGAATCGGTTTGCGGTCGCACGCGGATCTGCATGGACATCAGCTGCTCCCCGCGCGCGTCGAGCGCGATCAGGTTGGTCGAACCGATGGCCTTGCCCGTGAGCACCATCAGGCCGCCGGCCTGGACCGTCGCGTCGGCGATCAGGGGATTGCCGATGACGATGGTCGCCACGCGGCCGGGCAACCGCATGATGCGCGCCTGGTCCATCGTGACGGTAACGCCCTGGCTGACCAGCTCCACGGACTCGCGCGTCCGGTCAGTGGCGAAAGCGGCGATCGAGAGCGCCGGCAGAACCAGCGCGGCGGCGAACAGTCGGGAGCGGAGCTTGGCCGTCATGGAACAAAATGCCTCGGTCCTGCGGGTGGCGAGCGATTTCGATGAGACCAGCTAGCCATAAATTGGTGAACGAATTGCCAATCCGGCCCGGCCGATTGAATCAAACATCGGCCTGCAGCGTTCTGCCCCTCGGCCATGGGTCCGTGGGCCTCGCCAGCCCCTCCCTTTCCCGACAGTCATCATGGTCGCCCCCAATACAATAATCGGACGTTAATAGAAACAACAGGGTCTGAAACCATTGGTAAACCCCAAAATACTGAAATAAAGCCCAAGTTAACCAGTCTCTATATTCTGCGGCAATGGTCGTGATTTGCATGTCGATTTAAGAATCCCGCAAGAGGTCGTTGCTAGTGTCGCGACAGTTCGAACGGGTCGAGGACAGACCCCCGGACCTCGCTCTCCGGAGCGCATCAACGTGGACACCAGGAGTCAGCCATGAAAGTCATCCTCGCTCGCTTCGCCAAGGACAACTCGGGCGCCACCGCCATCGAGTACGGCCTGATCGCCGCCGGCATCGCCGCCGTGATCATCCTCGCCGTCAACACCCTGGGCGGCTCGGTCAACACCGCCTTCCAGACGGTCAACACCAATATGGCCCGCTGATCGGCGCACGACGCCTTTCCATCTCGAACGGCCCGCCCCTCAAGGGCGGGCCGCTCCCGTCTCCAGACCAGACCCGGACATTCGCCGGATGCCGACACCGCTTCCCACCCGTGGCACGCAACCGGACCGCCCTCACCCGGCGCCGGTTCCGCCGCGCCTGAGCCAGCCGGAAGCGGCCGGGCGGGCCGCCGAGGCCCGGGCCGACCTCGTGTCGGTTGCCGCCGCGCTTCTTGCGGGCCTTGCCGTCGCGCTCGCCGTGCTCTGGCGTTCACTGGTCTGAAACCGGCCGCGGTCCACACTCCGGCCCGGACGATCTGCAGGGAAGGACCATGTTCGAACTCGCGATTCTTCTGATCTTTCCCGCGATGATGGCCTTTGCGGCCGCCAGCGACCTGTTCACCATGACCATTTCCAACCGGGTCTCGATCATCCTGACCCTGGCGTTCCTGGTCCTGGCGGTGACGAGCGGCATGGCCTGGGCGACCATCGGGATGCACCTTGCCGCAGGCTTCCTCGTGCTCGCCATCGGCTTTGCCTGTTTCGCGCTCGGCTGGATCGGCGGCGGCGACGCCAAGCTTGCGGCGGCGACCGCGCTCTGGCTCGGCTGGGCGCATTTGCTCGACTACGCCGTCTATGCCTCGCTGATCGGCGGCGTGCTCACCCTTGCCCTGCTGTCGCTCCGGCGCGCGCCCTTGCATCCGCCCTTCCTGATGCGCGAGGGCTGGTATGCGCGCATCACCGACGAGAAGACCGGCATCCCCTACGGGATAGCCCTCGCTGCCGCCGGACTGATCCTTTATCCGTCGAGTTTCTGGATGACCGGCGCGCTGCATTGAGCGTTGAGCCAGGACGATCCGCCCCAGTCACCTTTCGTTAAGTCAAATTGCTGACGGGCGATTAACCATAAGTTGACCTTTGCCTGATGCAATCCGGCAGCGTGGAGAGAGGGTCTTCCCTCGCCGGTTGCCGAGGATTGGTCAGATGCGTTTGAAGCCGGCACAGTTGGTTGTCATCGCGGTTGCGCTGGGTGCAGGCGGCTTGGCCGCCATGCTGATGCGCGGCCGCCCCGCGCCGGCTCCCTCGATGGAGCATGCCTCGGCGCCCGCACCCGCAGCGATCGCGACCGTCGAGGTGCTGGTCGCCAGAAACGATCTGCCGATGGGCAAGATCATCGCCCCCGACGACGTGGTCTGGCGCCGCTGGCCGGAAGAGGCCGGAACCACCAATTTCATCGTCCGCCGCGCCGGCGATGCCGGAGCCGCCTCCATGGACGAGGCCGTCGGCTCCATCGTGCGGTCCACCTTCGTCGCCGGCGAGCCGCTTCGTCCGGCGCGCCTGGTCAAGGGCAATCGCGGCTTCATGTCGGCCATCCTGACGCCCGGCATGCGGGCGATCGCCGCCCCGATCGACGATCCCTCCCGCGGCGCCGGCGCCTTCATCCTGCCGAACGACCGGGTCGACGTGATTCTCGCCCGCCGCAACGCCAATGCGGGCGCCCAGGCCGAGGGCATGACCCATTCGACCCAGACCGTGCTGCGCAATGTTCGCGTGCTTGCCATCGACCAGGTGGTGGAAGAGCGCGGCGGCGAGAAGACCATCGTCGGCCGCACCGCCACGCTGGAGCTGACGGCAGCCCAGTCCGAGACGCTCGCCCTGTCGCGCGAGCTCGGGACGCTGTCGCTGGCGCTGCGCAGCCTTGCCGATTCGTCCGCCTCCAACCTCGCAGGCGAGGGGGCCACGGACGGAGAACAGCCGTTTGGCGGCCAGGACGGCCGCCTGACCATCGT
Organism: Phreatobacter sp.; assembly: GCF_051860605.1. Classification (GTDB taxonomy): domain Bacteria; phylum Pseudomonadota; class Alphaproteobacteria; order Rhizobiales; family Phreatobacteraceae; genus Phreatobacter. The sequence goes on from NZ_JBHYDR010000001.1 coordinate 330,257, forward strand.
CCGCCACGGGGTTCGCTCCGTCACCACCGTGCAGGGACAGGAATGACCGCCTTGAAGCCCCAGCGAAACCCGTCAGCGGAAGCCGCCTCCATGCCCCGCACCGCCGCAAGCCCGACCGCGCGCCGTCTCCTTTCCGGCATCGCCGCCGCACTCCTCGGCGGGCTGATGGCCTCGGCCGCCATTCCCGAGGCGCTCGCCCAGGGATCCACGGTGCAGCGCCAGCGCGCCTCCGGCCAGATGATCAATCTGGGCGTCGGCAAATCGGTCTCGATCGACCTGCCGCGCGATGCCCGCGACGTGATCGTGGCCAATCCGGCGGTTGCCAACGCGGTCGTCCGCTCGGCCCGCCGCGTGTTCCTGATCGGTGTCGCCGTCGGCCAGACCAACGTCTTCTTCCTCGATGCCGAGGGCCGGCAGATCGCCGGTTACGACATCGACGTCGCCCGCGACCTGACCGGGCTCAGGGCCACGCTGCGCACCCTGCTGCCGCACGCCAATATCGAGGTGCGCTCGGCCGGCGAATCGGTGGTGGTGTCGGGCCAGGCCGCGACCCCGCTCGAGGCCCAGCAGGCCATGGACGTGGCGGCGCGCCTCGTCGGCGACGAGAAGAAGGTCGTCAATGCGATCTCCATCCGCGGCCGCGACCAGGTCCACCTGAAGGTCACCGTGTCGGAGGTTCAGCGCTCGGCCATGAAGCAGCTGGGCGTCAACCTGTCGGCCTTCGACCCGACCGCGACGCTCACCGGCGCGACCGGCAATCTCGGCAATGCCGGCGGCTTCGTCTATGGCCTCCTGACGGCCGGCAGCTTCAACGCCAACGGCACCACGCCGCCGAATGCGGCCGTGCTCGGCACGCGCGTCGGCAACAATGTCTTCACCTCCACCGTCCGTGCCCTCGAGGAGCACGGCCTGGTCCGCACGCTGGCCGAGCCGACGCTCACCGCCGTCTCCGGCGAACAGGCCAAGTTCCTGGCCGGCGGCGAGTTTCCGGTACCGACGGGCCGCGACCTGACCGGCAACGTGACCATCGAGTTCAAGCCCTTCGGCGTGGCGCTTGCCTTCACGCCGGTGGTGCTCTCCGAGGGTCGGATCAGCCTGCGGGTCGGCGTCGAGGTCTCCGAAATCGACAACCAGCTGACCGTCCAGCTCAACAACCTGTCCATCCGCGGCCTCCGGACGCGGCGCGCCGACACGACGGTGGAGCTGCCCTCGGGCGGCACCATGGTCATGGCCGGCCTCATCCAGGAGCAGACGCGCCAGGCGATCTCCGGCCTGCCGGGCGCCATCAACATGCCGATCCTGGGCGCCCTGTTCCGCTCGCGCGACTTCCAGCGCGGCCAGACCGAGCTCGTCATCATGGTGACGCCCTATATCGCCCGGCCGGTCTCGGCCAACCAGCTCGCGCGGCCCGACGACAACCTGCGCGACGCCTCCGACCCGGCCGGCATTCTGATCGGGCGCCTGAATCGCATCTACGGCACCGGCCCGGCACCGGCCGGCGGCCGCTTCAACGGCCCCGTCGGCTTCATCCGCGACTGAGGCAGGAAATGAGGATCGAGAGCATGGCCTGCGCCCCTTACCGCCTCCCGCTGATCCGCCTGGCCGCGATCGGCCTTGCCGGCCTCATGCTGGCAGGCTGCCAGCAGTCACGTATTGCGGCCATCGATCGCGACTTCCCGGTCGATTATCGCCAGCGCCACCCGATCATGGTCAGCACGCATGGTGCGCGCGTCGCCCATCCCTGCGGCCAGTGGCCCCACGATCTGGGGCCGGCCGACGGAACGCTCAGCGCGATGAACCATCCGCACTGGAACCATGGCTGTGCCACCCAGCACAATCTGGCGGCCATCGTCGCCAATCCCAACGACCTGCTGGCGCCCCGCGCCGAGCAGCAGGCTGACGCCGCACGGCGCCAGACGGCCATCGGCCGCTACCGCCTGGGCACCGCCCCCGGCCCGCACACCATCCATACGCCGATTCAGGCGCTGACCGACGTCCGCAGCGCCGTGCGAGGGAACTGATCGCCGTGACCGACAGCTCCGCAACCGAAATCCCCGGCGCCGGCGACATCGCTCCGGTCCCGCGCATCTCGCTCCAGGCCTTCTGCGAGAGCCCCGACCTTGCCTCGGTGATCGCCGATGCGGCCGAGGACCGGCGCATGGACAAGGCCCATGTGCGCGTGCAGATGGGCGGCGCCCCGGCGGCCGTCGAGGCCTATCGCACGGCACCGACGCCCAATGTGGTCGTGCTCGAGGCGAACAGCTCGAAGACCGACATCCTGACCCATCTCGACGAACTGGCCGAGGTCTGCGACGCCACGACCAAGGTCATCGTCGTCGGCCAGGTCAACGACATCGTCCTCTACCGCGACCTGATCGCGCGGGGGGTCAGCGAATATCTCATCGGCCCGGTCAAGGTGGTCGACATCATCCGGGCGGTCTCCGCGCTCTATGCCGCACAGGGTGCCAAGCCGGTCGGCCGCGCCATTGCCGTGATCGGCGCCAAGGGCGGGGTCGGGGCCTCGACCATCGCCCACAACCTGGCCTGGGCGATCTCGCGCGATATCGGCACCGACACGTGCCTCGCCGACATGGACCTGCCCTTCGGCACCGGCGGCCTCGACTTCAACCAGGACCCGCCGCAGGGCATTGCCGACGTCGTGTTCTCGCCCGACCGCGTGGACGCCGCCTTCGTCGACCGCCTGCTGTCGCGCTGCTCCGACAACCTGTCGCTGCTGGCCGCGCCGGCAACGCTGGAGCGGGCCTTCGACCTCGGTCCGGAGGCTTTCGACAGTCTGATGGACATCCTGAAGGCCTCGACGCCGGCCATCGTGCTGGACGTGCCGCATGGCTGGACCAGCTGGATCCGGCGCATCCTGACGCATGCCGACGAGATTCTCGTCGTGGCCGCGCCGGACCTTGCCAATCTGCGCAACGCCAAGAATCTGATGGATCTGCTCAAGACGCTGCGGCCGAACGATCCGGCCCCGCGCTATGTGCTCAACCAGGCGGGCGTTCCCAAGCGGCCCGAGATCAAGCCGGCCGACTTCGCCAAGGCGCTGGAGCTCGACCCGGTCACCGTCTTCCCGTTCGAGCCGCAGCTGTTCGGGACGGCCGCCAATAACGGCCAGATGATCGCGGAGATGGAGCCCGGCCACAAGGTTGCGCAGCAGTTCACCGAACTCGCGCTGGCCATGACCGGACGCCACGACACCCGCAAGGCCAAGTCCGGCCTGTTCGCCCCGTTCATCGAGCGGATCACCCTGCTGCGCAAGAAGGCCTGACGGCCACCCGACAGTCGAGGACACATGTTCGGCAAGCGAGGAAACAGCGGAACCGGCTCCGGCCAGCTCACCGCGCGGCCGGCGGAGACGGCTGCGAAGCCGGCTCTGTCAAGCATTCCGGCTGCGCCGGCCCGCCCGGCCGTCGCCTCGCCGCCGCTCGCGCCCGCCCATTCACCGGCGGCTCCGATCGAGGAGCGCCAGCGTTCGTCGAGCTTCTACGAGACCAAGAGCCAGGTCTTCGGGGCCCTGATCGAGGCGATCGACCTCTCCCAGCTGGCCAAGCTCGACAGCCAGTCGGCGCGCGAGGAAATCCGCGACATCGTCAACGAGATCATCACGATCAAGAACATCGTGATGTCGATCGCCGAGCAGGAGGACCTGCTCGAGGACATCTGCAACGACGTGCTCGGCTATGGTCCGCTGGAGCCGCTGCTCGCCCGCGACGACATCTCCGACATCATGGTGAACGGCCCGGCCACGGTCTATATCGAGGTCTCGGGCAAGATCTCGAAGACCGGAATCCGGTTCCGCGACGGCTCGCAGCTGATGAACATCTGCCAGCGGATCGTCAGCCAGGTCGGCCGGCGCGTCGATGAATCCTCGCCCATCTGCGACGCACGCCTGCCCGACGGCTCGCGCGTCAACGTCATCGCCCCGCCGCTGGCCATCGACGGCGCCGCGCTCACCATCCGCAAGTTCAAGAAGGACAAGCTGACGCTCGAGCAACTGGTCAAGTTCGGCTCGATCACGCCCGAGGGCGCCGAGGTGCTGAAGGTCATCGGCCGGGTGCGCTGCAATGTGATCGTTTCCGGCGGCACCGGCTCGGGCAAGACGACGCTGCTCAACTGCCTCACGCGCTACATCGATTCCGACGAGCGCATCATCACCTGCGAGGACGCGGCCGAGCTGCAGCTGCAGCAGCCGCACGTGGTGCGTCTGGAAACCCGTCCGCCGAACCTGGAGGGCGAGGGCCGGATCACGATGACCGACCTCGTCAAGAACTGCCTGCGCATGCGGCCCGAGCGGATCATCGTCGGCGAGGTGCGCGGACCGGAGGTGTTCGACCTCCTGCAGGCGATGAACACCGGCCATGACGGCTCGATGGGCACGATCCACGCCAACTCCCCGCGCGAGTGCCTGTCGCGCATGGAATCGATGATCGCCATGGGCGGCTATTCGCTGCCCGCCAAGACAGTGCGCGAGATCATCGTCGGCTCGATCGACGTCATCATCCAGGCCGCCCGCCTTCGCGACGGCTCCCGCCGCATCACCCACATCACCGAGGTTCTCGGCCTGGAAGGCGACACGCCCATCACCCAGGACCTGTTCGTCTATGAAATGCTCGGCGAGGACGATGCCGGCCGCATTGCCGGCCGGCACCGGTCGACCGGCATCGGCCGGCCGAAATTCTGGGACCGGGCCCGCTATTACGGCGAGGACAAGCGCCTCGCCGCCGCGCTCGATGCCGCCGATGTCGGCGAACCGATGAAGTGAGACCATGACCGACTTCGACAACATTGCGGTCATCGCGCTGGCGGTCATCTGTGCCGGCGGCCTCGCCTATGCGCTGATCTACCCCTTCATGTCCGGCGAGGTTCAGGCCGACAAGCGCCGCGAGGCCGTGGCGACGGCGGGCGTCTCCGCCCGGCCGGTGCGCGGCCAGAAGCAGGACGAGGCGGCCGCCAAGCGCGCCAGCGTCGAGGACACGCTGAAGGAGATCGAGCGGCGGCAGAAGAATGCCTCGCGACCGCCCCTGCAGGTGCGCATCACCCAGGCCGGCCTGACCTGGACGAAGAAGCAGTTCTACATCATCTCCGGCACTCTCGCCGCGCTCGGCTTTCTCGTCCCGCTGTTCATGGGCTCGCCGCTGCTCGCCTGTGTCGCGGCCGCCTTCGTGGCCGGCTTCGGCGTGCCGCAATGGCTGCTCGGCTATCTGAAGAAGAAGCGCATGGCGGCCTTCCTGAACGAACTCGCCAATGCAGTCGATGTCGTCGTGCGCGGCGTCAAGGCGGGCCTGCCGATCGGCGACTGTCTGCGGATCGTCGCGACCGAGGCGCAGGAGCCGGTCCGCAGCGAGTTCCGCTACATCATCGAGCAGACGGCCCTCGGCATCCCGCTCTACGAGGCGGTCATGAAGCTCTATGACCGGATGCCGGTCGCCGAGGCCAATTTCTTCTGCATCGTGGTCTCGATCCAGCAGCGGTCGGGCGGCAACCTGTCGGAGACGCTGTCGAACCTGTCCAAGGTGCTGCGCGACCGCAAGAAGATGAAGGCCAAGGTCGTCGCGCTGTCGCAGGAGGCCAAGTCGTCAGCGGCCATCATCGCATCGCTCCCGCCGGCCGTGATGATCTTCGTCTATCTGTCCACGCCGACCTACATCTCGCTGCTGTGGACCACGAACATGGGTCGCCTCATGCTCGTCGGCTGTCTCTTGTGGATGTTCACCGGTGTGATGGTCATGCGGAAGATGATCAATTTCGACTTCTGACGGGGAAATGCGTTCATGATCGGCCTCGTCATCGAGAAGCTTCACGACCGGGATTTCATGATCCAGCTGCTCATCGCGATTGCGGTGACGGCGACGATCATCACCCTGGCCATGCCCATGCTGGCCGGCGACAGCCTCGGCCGCCGCATGAAGGCGGTGTCGGTCGAGCGCAGCCGGATCCGCGAGCGCGAGCGGGCGCGCATGACGGCCGACAGCCGGGTCATGGTGCGCAACACGCCCAAGGCCTGGGTGCTGCAACTCGTCGACAAGCTGCAGCTGGCCAAGCATATCGGCCAGGAGGATGCGCGCGGCAAGCTGATCCAGGCGGGCTATCGCGGCCAGGGGCCCTACATGGTCTTCCTGGTGTTCCGCCTGTTCGTGCCGATCATCGCCTTCCTCGGCGCGCTGCTCTACCTGTTCGTCGTCAACGACATGAAGCAGCCGGCGATCGTCCGCCTGCTGATCGCCCTGTTCGCGGCCTATGTCGGCATGCAGCTGCCCATGCTGTTCCTCAAGAACAAGATCGACAAGCGCAAGCTGTCGATCCGGCGGGCCTTCCCGGATTCGCTCGACCTGCTGCTGATCTGCGTGGAAAGCGGCATGTCCATCGAGGTGGCGTTCAAGCGCGTCAGCCAGGAGGTCGGCACCCAGTCGATCCCGCTCGCCGAGGAACTGACCCTGACGACCGCCGAGCTCAGCTATCTGCAGGACCGGCGGCTCGCCTACGAGAACCTCGCCAAGCGAACCGACCTGGAAGGCGTCCGGTCGGTCTGCATGGCGCTCATCCAGGCCGAGCGCTACGGCACGCCGCTGGCCAACACCCTGCGCGTCATGGCCCAGGAAAACCGCGACATGCGCATGGCCGAGGCCGAGAAGAAGGCTGCCGGCCTGCCGCCGAAGCTGACCGTGCCGATGATCGTGTTCTTCCTGCCTTGCCTGTTCATCGTCATCATGGGGCCGGCGGCCATCCGCTTCTGGGCCCATAACTGACAGCCACGGCCGGGCCCCCCAAGACTCTAGGTCTGTCCGGATTCGATCGGCATGGTGTCGAGCGGCGCCACCTCCTCGCCGGGCTGGTCCTTCGTCCCGACCTTGCCGGGAACCACATCGGCGGTGGCCAGCCGGCGGTAGAGGTTTCGGTTCCGCTTGAGCGGCCACCAGTCGTAGAAAAGGATCTGCGCCGGTCGCCAGTTCGCCACCCAGCCGAACACCGAAATGCCGTCGCGCAGCCCTTCGCGCCAGCCATCCGGCAGCGGCGAATTGTCGACCACCCGCGACAGCGCGGTGCAGAAGGCCAGCACGCACAGGCCGATGGCGAGCGAGATCACGCCCGTGCGCAGGAGCTTGCGGAAATTGATCTGCTCGTTGGCGGCCAGGCGCGTGAAATGCTGGCGCACGACGACCTCGACCTTGGCCGCGTCCTTCTTCGAGGCCGGCTTGCCGCGCAGGCTCAGTTCGACCACGAACAGGTCGGAGCGTGGCGCGTACCAGGCCTGCGAGGCGATGTACTGTGCCGCGGTCGTGTTCAGGCTGAATTCGTGGAACGGCGAGGGATCGAACGTCGCGTAGAGCTGGTCGATGTTCTGGACATCGACCGGTATGCGGGTCACGCCCGTCATGATGAGTCCTTCCGCCGGATACCGGCGACCATCGGCCGAAGTTTTCTTGCCGCGCCGAGGGCGGGATGCCGGGTCAGGCCCGGGCGAGCCGCTCGCGACGCCGCAGCAACCACCCAACGATGGCGATGTTCACAAGGTTCCAGGCGATGCCGTTGATGAAGGCGGCCTGGTAGGACTGCGTCAGGTCGAAGATGACGCCTGAGATCCAGCCGCCGAAGGCCATGCCGAGCAGGGTCGACATCAGCGCGATGCCAACCCTGACACCCGCCTCGCCGGGCGCGAAATATTCGCGGACGATGATGGCATAGCTCGGCACGATGCCGCCCTGGAACAGGCCGAACAGGATGGAGAAGAAATAGAGCGGGGTCAGCGCGTCCGTGGTCAGGAACAGGACGAGGGCGAGGCCCTGCAGGGCCGAGCCGAGCAGCAGCGTGGCCAGCCCGCCGATGCGGTCGGCGATGAAGCCTGACGCCACCCGGCTGATGATGCCGAAGCCGAGCATCAGGGAGAGCATTTCCGAGCCGCGCGCCACGCCGTAGCCGAGGTCGGCGCAATAGGCGACGATATGGACCTGCGGCATGGACATGGCCACGCAGCAGGCTATGCCGGCCACCGCCAGCGCCACCATCAGGGCATTGGGCGAGAGCCCGAGCGCGGCCGGGCTCGCCACGCGGGCAAAGCCGACGGTGCCCGGATCGGCCACCGGCGGCGGGCTGCGCATCATCAGTGCGAGCGGCACCATGGCCACCACCACCACGATGCCGATGATCACATGGGTGAGGCGCCAGCCGGCCCAGTCCAGCGAGAAACGGACGATCTGCGGCCAGATGGTGCCAGCCAGGTAATTGCCGCAGGCCGCCACCGCCACGGCAATGCCGCGCCGGCGGTCGAACCAGAGCGAGACATGGGCGATGAGCGGGCCGAAGATGGCCGCCGAGCCGATGCCGATCATCAGGCCGTGGGCAAGCGCGAAGACCCAGATGTTCGGCGCTGAGGCGGCGACGAGATAGCCGAGACCCATGGCAATGGTGCCGCCGAGCACCGGCACGACGATGCCGAACCGGTCGGTCAGCCGGCCAAGGGCGACACCGCCGATGGCAAAGCCGAGCATGGCGAGCGTATAGGGCAGCGCGGCCTCCCCGCGTCCGACGCCGAAATCGGCCTGGACGACGGGGATGACCACCACCACCGACCACATGCCGACCCCGCCGACAGTGCCAAGGGCCAGCGCCAGGCCGAGACGCATCCAGGCGGCCGGCCCGTCGATGTCGCCGGCGCGGTCAGGGGTCGGGGGCTGGTGCACGGATGGCGCTCCTCGGCAGGGAATGCCACGCTAGCACCGCGCGCTCTGCCCAAGACAGAGGCAGGGTTGCCGGGCGCCTGTGCAGCTTTGGCGGAGCGGAGGGCCGGCGCGGGCGCCCGTACCGGCTCAGCCGCGGGCCTGCGCCCCGCCGGCAAGGCCGGCAAGGGCCGCCAGAAGCCAGGCCGCGATCATGGCGAAGCCGCCGATCGGCGCCGCCATCGGGAACAGCCCGGATCCGGCCAGCACGCGCGCGGCGATGTCGGCAGAGAATATCACCGTTCCGGCGACCAGGGCCCAGGCGGCGATGCGCGCCGCAAGGTCATGCAGCAGGCCGGCCTTGCGCCCGATGGCAATGGCCAGCACGGCGGGAGCCTGAAGCGACAGCATGGCGGCGGCAACCTGCAGGCTGGTGCCGGCATAGGCATGGCTGGCAAGGGCCGCCAGCGCGACGCCCGCGGCGCCCATCAGGCCGGCGGCGAGCAGGAGAAGGCGCGTGGCGGTCATGGATCTCTCGGGTCATGGGCAGCGAGGGCCCGGCCGGAGCACGGACCTGCCGGGCCAGTAGTGGGCGAGACAAGGGTCAGGACGAGCGGGCGACCACGATCAGGCGGCGGATCTCGCCGCGCAGATAGGCCTGCAGGAACTTGTCATATTGCTCGATGGACAGGCAGCCGTTGGAATCGCCGCGCGGGCCCATCAGGAAGTGATGGGCGAGCAGGCCGGTGCGCCCATGGATGGCTTCCGACCCGCCGACCGGATTGAGGCGGATGGCGCGCACGCCATGGAACGGCGCCTCGCGCTCGACCAGGTCATAGGTATGCGGCGGGGTCGGCCCCTCCATCCGCACATGGACGAAGCGCGGATCGTCCATCTTCTCGCCGAGGCCGGAATGGGCGCGCAGCCGCTCGCCGTTCGGCAGGTACACCGCCCGCGCGGTGATGTCGTAGATGGCGGTGCCGGGCGGCGGACGCGGCGCCGGTCCGCGGAAGGCAAACCGCAGCCGCTCGCCCAGCGAGGGGCCGGTGGCATCGTTCATCGGCCTGTTGGCCGGAGCATAGGCAAGTTCCGGCCCGGACGGCTCGCGCGGCTGGCCGAACAGGCGCTGGAACAGCGAGCGGCCGTCATTCGGTGCCGTGGACGCCGCTGGCGGCTCGGACGCGCGCGCGGAGCGGCGGGCGCCGGGGGATTGCCGTTCGGCCGTGGCGGCGGACGGCGCATCCGCCGGGCGGGGCATCGGCATGGGCGCGCCGAGAAGCGACGGTGCGACCGGTGACGCCGGGCGGGCGGGCGGCAGCGGCGCGGCGAGATCGGGCGCGTCTTCCGGAACGGTCCCGGCCTCCGGTTCCGGGGCGGCATCCGGCAGCACCAGGGAAACGGATGTCGGCGGCAAGCTGGCCACCGTGAAGGGCGCGGCGACCGGTTCGGGCGGCGCTTCCAGACGAGCGGACAGGGGCGAATTGCGGCCGAAGGCCATGACGGCCGCGCCCACCGTGGGCTCGGGGCGAAGCAGACCGGAATCGGGGCGGATCGAGGACAGAACCGCACGGGGCGCGGCAGACAGATCGGAAGCCGGACCGGTCCTGGCGACGCGCGGATCGATGGCGGCGTAGGTTGCGGCACCCGCGACAAGCGCCGACAGGGTCAGGGCGACAACGGCAAACGCTCCGCGCCGGCGCGAACCTGTCGCACCGTGCCTAGCCTCGCAGAGGGTGTCACGCCCTTGCGTCATCAACCGCACGACCGTCTCCATTCCGGTACGTCGAGCCCCCAGATCCCGCGTGCCGGCGGGGCTTCCCAGCCGGAAGCGCCCTTGGCCCTATTCTGCCGGATCGGCGCGCGATGAGAAAGAGGGCAATTTCGTCTCCTTCATGGCATCGCCGTGGTTAAGGCCGCGTGAAACGGTCTAAGGCCGATTATATTCAACCAGGTGGTTGACAGTTCCCGGTCGCACGGCTACATTCAACCACATGGTTGAATTACAGACATCGCAGCTGGACGCCGTGTTCCACGCCCTGGGCGACGCCACCCGCCGGCAGATGCTGCAGGCGCTGGCCGGGGGCGAGCGCAGCATCGGCCAGCTTGCCAGCCCCTTCGCCATGTCGCTGGCCGCCGCCTCCAAGCATATCCGCGTGCTGGAAGGCGCCGGCCTGATCCGCCGCGAGGTGCGCGGACGCACGCATCTGTGCCGGCTCGATCCCGGCCCGCTCGCCAGCGCGCATCAATGGCTGGCTGCCTATGAGGGCTTCTGGACCAGCCGTCTCGACGTGCTCGAGCGCCTGCTGCGCGAGGACGCCGCGCATTCCGCCCCCGCTTCCCGACCCACACCCCCTGAAGGAGACGACGCATGACCGATCTTGCGACCCTGGACGCCTTTGGCGTGCTGACCGAACCGGCGACACTGACCATCCGCCGGCACCTGCCCGGCCCGATCGAGCGGGTCTGGGCCTATCTCACCGAGAGCGACCGCCGCCGGAAATGGCTTGCCGCCGGCGAGATGGAGCTGCGCGTCGGCGCGCCCTTCGAATTCGTCTGGCGCAACGGCGAGCTGAACGACCCGCCGGCCGCGCGGCCCGAAGGCTTTTCCGAGGAGCACCGCATGGCCAGCCGGATCACCGAGCTCGATCCGCCGAACCGGATCAGCTTCACCTGGGCCGGCTCCGGCGATGTCACCTTCGCCCTTGAGGAACAGGGGGACGGCGTGCTGCTGACCGTCATCCATCGCCGCATCGACGACCCCGGCATGCGGCTCAATGTCTCGGCTGGCTGGCACGCCCATCTCGACGTGCTCGCTGCCCGCGCGGCCGGCCGCGAGCCGCCGGTGTTCTGGAGCCACTGGATGGGCCTGAAGGAGGAATACAAGCAGCGGCTCGGCCTGTGATTGCCGGCCGGCGCCTGTCCCGATCCGGTCAGGCGCCGGTGCCGCGGCGACCGGCACGCTGCCGGCCGTTCCGGCTTGGCCCGACGAGCGATTCGCCGCCGGAACGATCCCCCGGTTGAAGGTCTCAAGCCGCCACAGGGCTTCGATCCGCAGGATGAACGCATGCAGCCTGCCGCAGATGATGGCTGCCAGCCCCGTTTCTGCCCTGCCTGCAATCGCTTCCCGGACCATGACCTGACCCTCTCCTGGACAAGGCGGCACACTACGCCGGAACTTGTCCGGTGCCAAGAACGATTTCCTGCAATAGGATCATTCTCAATCGAGCTGAGCGGCCGGTGCCAAGCCCCTTCCCCTGCCCGCCGTTCCCGTTTAGTTCTGAGCCATGTCCGCCCGCCAGCAAAGCCGTGCCGGTGAGACCCTGCTGCCGGAACGGTTTCTCGCCTGGTTCGCCGGGCGCGGCTGGCGGCCCAGGGCGCATCAGCTCGACCTGCTGGCGCTGGCGGCCGAGGGCCGCTCGGCCCTGCTGGTGGCGCCGACCGGCGCCGGCAAGACCCTCGCCGGCTTCCTGCCGACGCTGGTGGAACTGGCAGGGCCACGGCCGAAGAGCATGGAGGGGCCTGTCGGGCGCGCACCGCCGCCGCGCCGGTCCGGCCTGCACACGCTCTACATCTCGCCGCTGAAAGCGCTGGCCGTCGATGTCGCCCGCAATCTGCTGAAACCCGTCGAGGAGATGGGCCTCGTCCTGCGCATCGAGACCCGCACCGGCGACACGCCGGCCGCCAAGCGCCAGCGCCAGCGCTCCGACCCGCCGGACATCCTTTTGACCACGCCGGAACAGCTGGCGCTGCTCATCGCCAGTCCCGACGCGCCGTTCCTGTTCGGCTCGCTGAAGCGCGTCGTGCTGGACGAGCTCCATGCCCTCGCGCTCTCCAAGCGTGGCGACCTCCTGTCGCTCGGCCTGATGCGGCTCTTCGCGTTGGCACCTGGCCTGACCACGGTCGGCCTGTCGGCGACCGTCAAGGAGCCGGCCGATATCGCCCGCTTCCTGCTGCCGCAGGACGGGCGGCCCCCACCGGCGGTGGTGATGGCCGAAGGCGGGGCCCGGGCGGACGTGTCCATGCTCGACACCGCCGAGCGCCTGCCCTGGGCCGGCCATTCGGCCCGCCACGCGCTGGCCGAGATCTACGACCTGATCGAACGCCACCGGACGACGCTGGTCTTCGTCAACACCCGCTCGCAGGCCGAGATGCTGTTCCAGGCCCTGTGGGAGATCAACGAGCAGGGCCTGCCGATTGCGCTCCACCACGGTTCGCTCGACGTCGCCCAGCGGCGCAAGGTCGAGGACGCCATGGCCGCCGGCCGGCTCAAGGGGGTGGTCTGCACCTCCTCGCTCGACCTCGGCATCGACTGGGGCGACGTCGATCTGGTGCTGAATGTCGGCGCGCCGAAGGGGGCGAGCCGGCTCAACCAGCGCATCGGCCGCGCCAATCACCGGCTCGACGAGGCCTCGAGGGCGATCCTCGTGCCGGCCAACCGCTTCGAGGTGCTGGAATGCCGGGCGGCGCTGGAGGCGGTGGCGGCAGGCGCGCAGGACAATCCGCCGATCCGGACCGGCGCGCTCGACGTGCTCGCCCAGCACGTGCTGGGCACCGCCTGCGCCGGACCCTTTGCCGAAGAGGCGCTGTTCGCCGAGGTGACAGGGTCGGCGCCCTATGCGGGTCTGGACCGCCAGACCTTCGCCCAGGTGGTCGGGTTCGTCGCCACCGGTGGCTATGCGCTGAGGACCTATGACCGCTACGCCAAGATCCGCCAGGACAAGGCCGGACTGTGGCGCCTCGCCCATCCGAAGATCGCCGCGCAGTACCGGATGAATGTCGGCACCATCGTGGAATCGCCCATGCTGAAGGTGCGGCTGGTGCGATCGGCCCGCCAGCCGGCCCATGGCTATTCCGGGCCGATCGCCCGCGGCGGGCGGGTTCTCGGGGAGATCGAGGAGTTCTTCATTGAGACTCTGGTCTCCGGCGATACCTTCGTCTTTTCCGGCGAGATCCTGCGCTACGAGGCCCTCGTCGAGAACGAGGTCTATGTGTCGCGGGCCCAGGCACGAGAACCGAAGGTGCCGTCCTACAATGGCGGCAAGTTTCCGCTCTCCACCTACCTCGCCGAGGGGGTCAGGCGGATGATCGCCGACCCCGCGACCTGGAACCGCCTGCCGGGACAGGTCGCCGAATGGCTTGAGCTGCAGCGGCTCGTCTCGCAGATCCCGCAGCGCGACGAGCTGCTGGTCGAGACCTTTCCACGCGGCGACAGGAGCTATCTCGTCGCCTATCCGTTCGAGGGGCGGCTGGCCCACCAGACGCTCGGCATGCTGCTCACCCGCCGGCTCGAACGGGCGGGACTGAGGCCGATGGGCTTCGTCGCCAACGACTATTCGCTGTCGGCATGGTGCCTCGGCGATGTCGGCCGGGCGGTGACGGCCGGCCGGCCCTCGCTCGCCGCCCTGTTCGACGCCGACATGCTGGGCGACGACCTGGAGGCATGGCTGGACGAGAGCCAGCTGATGAAGCGCACATTCCGCGCCTGCGCCGTCATTGCCGGCCTGATCGAGCGCCGTCATCCGGGCAAGGAAAAGACCGGCCGGCAGGTGACGGTCTCGACCGACCTCGTCTATGACGTGCTGCGCCGGCACGAGCCCGATCACATCCTGCTGAAGGCGGCGCGGGCGGATGCGGCGACCGGATTGCTCGACATTGCCAGGCTTTCCGACATGCTGACACGCATCCGGGGCCGAATCGTGCATCGTGCGCTCGACCGCATCTCGCCGCTGGCCGTGCCGGTCATGCTGGAAATCGGGCGCGAGCCGGTCCATGGCGAGGCCGCCGACGCGATCCTTGCCGAGGCCGAGGCGATGCTGCTGGCCGAGGCCGGACTGGGAGACGACGCATGAGGCAGGCCGCCAAGGGCGCCTTGACCGCAACCGGAGCGAGGCCCGGCCCGCGCCGGCCGGAGACATTGGCCACCGTTGCCGGACACGACCTCGTCGCCGACCCGTCCGGCGCACTCTGGTGGGAGGCGCCGCGCACGCTGGTCGTGTCCGACCTGCATCTCGAAAAGGGCTCGGCCCATGCCGCCCGCGGCATCTTCCTGCCGCCCTATGACACGGCGGCGACCCTGTCGGCCCTCAGGGCTGTAATGGCCCGCTACCGGCCGGCGCGGGTCATCCTGCTGGGCGACAGCTTTCATGACGGCGGCGGTCCGGACCGGATGGCGACGGACGACCGGCAGGGGCTCCTTGCCCTGCAGCGCGGGGCCGACTGGGTCTGGATCGCCGGCAACCACGATCCGGACCTGTCCGGTGCCGGATTTGCGGGCCTCCATGCCACGCAGTTCGTGGAGGCCGGGCTCAGCTTCGTTCACATTCCCTCGCAAGCGGCCGCCGCCGGCGAGATTGCCGGACATCTCCATCCGGTGGCGCGAATTGCCGGGCGCGGCCGCTCGGTGCGCCGACGCGCCTTTGTCGGCGACGGCACGCGGCTGGTTCTCCCGGCTTTCGGGGCCTTCACCGGCGGACTGAACGTGCTCGATCCCGCGATCCGCAGCCTGTTCGGCCGGACTTTCAGCGTTCTCGCGGTGGGAGACGAGGCGGTCTATCCGGTCGGGCGCGCATCCTGCCTGCCCGACTGAGCGGCATCAGGAACCGCGGCGATAGACCCAGACCCGGGCGGGCGGAATGTTGCGCCAGATGCGCTCCGAGGGCTCGGCCGAGAAGTTCGCCGATTTCAGCGGCACGGGCGAAACCACCGAATAGGTGAACTGGATGAACGGCGCGCCGGGCTTCAGAAGGTCGAAGGCCTCCTGAACCAGCCTGAGGCGCAGCGGCTCCGGGCGGGTCATGAGCGGCAGGCCCGAGACCAGCGCATCGGCCGGGGCCGGCAGCAGTCCGGCAAGGGTCTTCTTCAGCGAATAGGCGTCGCCCTGCACCACGGTTGCCTTCGGGAAGCGGTCCCTGAGGAGGCGACAGAAGTCCGGCGAATATTCCACGAGGACCAGGCGGGAAGGATCGACGCCGCGATCGACCAGCGCTGCGGTCATCGGTCCTGTTCCGGGACCGAGTTCAATGACGGGGCCGGTGCCGTTCGGATCGACGTGGCTCGCCATCTTGCGCGCAAGCACCGGTCCGGACGGCGTCACGGCGCCGATGCGAAGCGGGTTCTTCAGCCAGTTCTTGAGAAAACGGGTTTCGTCGTCCTGTCGCTTGTCAGGCGACCGGCGCAAGACTGCCCGGCTCGATGGCGTGTAGTCGACCATGCAGCGGTCCCGAATGAGGATCCCGGCCGGGTCCTGTCACAGGGTTGTCATTGGTATCGGCATGTTCCCGCAGGGTCAAGGCGGCGTGAAAGCCGCATCACCCGCGCTCAGCGGCCCGCCTGACGGCGTGCCAGATGGCCTTGTCGCCGAGTTCGTCGATGAACGTCTCGTGGCGCGAGAGGTCTTCTTCCGTCAGCCGCGGCGCCAGCGGCTGCGGCCGCACCAGCGGTGCCTGGCGGGAGGCCGCACCCCGGTCCATGCCGCTTGACCGCGCAGCCAGACCGAGGCTCGCCTGCCGTCCGCCGATGAGTTCGATATAGACCTCGGCAAGCAGTTCAGCGTCCATCAGCGCGCCGTGCTTCGTGCGGCGCGAATTGTCGATGCCGAACCGGGAGCACAGCGCATCGAGGCTGTTGGAGCCGCCCGGAAAGCGTCGGCGCGCCATGGACAGCGTGTCGGTCACCACATCGAAGCCGATCGGCTGGCGCCCGGTGCGCTTCAACTCGGCATTGATGAACCCCATGTCGAAGGTCGCGTTGTGGATGACGAGGCGTGCTCCCGCGACGAAGGACGAGAACTCCTCGACCACGGCGGCAAAGACCGGCTTGTCGCTGAGAAAAGCGGCAGACAGGCCGTGAACGCGGAAGGCCTCCTCGGGCATGTCGCGCTCGGGATTGATATAGACGTGATAGTTGCGGCCGGTCGGGAAATGATTGACCAGCTCGATCCCGCCGATCTCGACCAGCCGGTCCCCGCGCAGCGGATCGAGACCGGTCGTTTCGGTGTCGAGAACGATCTCTCGCATCCCTCGTCCCTCTCGCTCAGGCCCTCCGCGATCCCGCGAGGGCCTTCACCACATCTGCAACCTGGCGGCGTGCCGCATCCATGCCACGGCCGGTATCGATGACGAAATGCGCGCGTCGGCGCTTGTCCTCGTCCGGCATCTGCCGGGCAAGGATACCGTCCAGCTTGGCTTCGGTCATGCCCGGCCGGGCGAGAACCCGCTCGCGCTGCACAGATTTCGGCGCGGAGACCACCGCCACCGCGTCGACACGGGCCTCGCCGCCGGTTTCGAACAGCAGCGGGATATCGAGAACGAGGAGCTGATGGCCGGCGGCCGCCGCCCGCGTGCGAACCTCGCGCTCGGCCTTGCCGACAAGCGGATGGACGATCGCTTCCAGTCGCTTCAGGGCCTCCGGATTGCCGATGACGGCCGCGCCGAGCCTGTCCCGGTCCACCCGGCCACCGGCCGTCGTGCCCGGAAAGGCGGCCTCGATCAGCGGCACGGCTTCGCCCGCATACAACCGGTGAACGGCGGCATCGGCATCGTGGACGGGAATGCCGAGCTCGCGGAAGAACCGGGCGGTTGTCGACTTGCCCATGCCGATGGAGCCGGTGAGGCCGAGGACCAGCATGTCAGGATCTCCCGATATCCGCGGCGACGAGGTCGTACAGCGCCGTCGTGACGGCTGGCGTGCGGCCGAACCAGCGGGCAAAGCCCGGCACGGCCTGGTGCAGCAGCATTCCGAGGCCACCGACGGTCGGATGACCCCTGAGCCGCGCCGCGCGCAGCAGGTCTGTCTCCAGCGGCACATAGACGATGTCGGTGACCAGCGCGGAGGATTTCAGGCTGTCGAGCGGCAGGTCGAGTGCGGGCTGGCCCTTCATGCCGAGCGACGTGGTGTTGACCAGGAGGTCGGCCGTTTGCAGCGCGGGGCCCACGTCGGCAAGCGCCGTGGCGCTGATGCGGCCAACCGGATGGTCGGAAACGAGCCTTTCGGCGCGATCAGCGGATCGATTCGCCACCGTGACGATGCCGGCGCCCCGCTCGATCAGGCCGTGGACGATGCCCCGCGCGGCACCGCCGGCGCCGAGGACCACGGCATGGTCGAGGCCGCTGTCCCAGCCGGGGGCCGACGCGTCCAGGCTGGCGAGAAAGCCCGGCACATCGGTATTCGCCCCGCGCAGACGGCCACCTTCCAGCCAGACGGTGTTGACCGCGCCGACCGCGCGGGCCGCCGCGTCGGCATCCTCGACCATGGCCAGCGCCTGCTCCTTGTGGGGCAGGGTGACATTGCATCCGGCATAGCCGCGGTCGGCGAGCGTGGTGATGAAGCCCGCGAAATCCTCCGGGGCGACGGCCTCGCGGCCATAGGCGCCGTCGATGCCGAAGGTCTCGATCCAATGGCCATGGATCATGGGGGAACGGGAATGGCTGATCGGCCAGCCCACCACACAGGCCCGGATCATGCGGGCAGAGCGCCTTCGTCGCGCAGGACAGCGAGCAGGGGCAGGAGCGGCATGCCGAGGATGGTGAACCAGTCGCCGTCGATGCGTTCGAACAGCTGGATGCCGATGCCCTCCACCTGATAGCAGCCGACCGAAGCGAGCACTTTCGGCCCCATCGCCTCCAGATAGTTGTCCAGGAAGGCATCGGCGAAGGCGCGCACATGCATGGCCGCCGTGGTCACTGTCGCGGTCAGGACGGTGCCGTCGCGGATGACGGCGACACCGGCATGCAGATGATGCACCTGCCCCCTCAACGCCATGAGCTGGCGCCGGGCTGCCGCCATGTCGGCGGGCTTGGAGAAGCGGTGCAAGCCGAGCGCCAGCGTCTGGTCGGCGCCGATGACGAGCCGACCGGGATGGCGGGCGGCGACGTCCCGCGCCTTGGCCTCGGCGAGGCGGACCGCGATCGCATCGGGGCCCAGACCCTGCGCCGTCCAGCCGGCATCCAGCGCGCGTTCGTCGATGGCGGCGGGCACAAGGTCGACCTCAAGTCCTGCGGCCGCGAGCATGGCCGCGCGCGTGCGCGATGCGGAGGCCAGGACCGGCCGCATCATGACAGTCCGGCCTTGTCGGCGAGCAGGCGCCGGTGGTCCCTGAGCAGCGACATGATGCCCGCCGCCGTTTCCTCGATCGACCGGCGCGTGACATCGATGATCGGCCAGCCATGGGAGGAGAACAGCCGCCGCGACGTAGCGATCTCCTCGGTCACGGCCGCACGATCGATGTAGCTCGACTGATCGCGCGGCGCGTTCAGGCTGAGGATGCGGTTCTCGCGGATCTGGACGATCCGTTCGGGGCTGGCGAAAAGCCCGACGATCAGCGGCTTGGTGAGTTGCTCCAGCTTGGGCGGCAGGGGAATGCCGGGCACGAGCGGGCAGTTGGCGGTCTTGATGCCCCGGTTCGCCAGATAGATGGAGGTCGGCGTCTTGGACGTGCGCGAGACTCCGACAAGCAGGACATCGGCCTCGTCCCAGTTCTCGGCCAGTTGCCCGTCATCATGCATCATCGTGTAGTTCAGCGCGTCGATGCGCTGGAAATACTCGGCGTTGAGCATGTGCTGGGCGCCCACCCTGTTGGTGGAGGCAGCACCCAGATAGTTCTGGAACAGCGACAGAATGGGTTCGAGCACGGAGAGGCACGGACAGCCGAACTCCTTGCATTTGGTGGTCAGCCGGTCCGACAGTTCGTGATCGACGAGGGTGTAGAGAACGATGCCCGGATTGGCCTCGATCTCGGCCAGGACGCGGTCGAGCTGCTTTTGCGAGCGGACAAGCGGATAGACGTGCTCGATCGCCGAAACCGAGGCATATTGCACGGCGGCCGCCCGGCCGACCGTCATCAGGGTCTCGCCGGTGGCATCGGAGACGAGATGGAGGTGAAAATAGCTCTCGTGACGCTGCGGCATGGATGGGGCGATTGCGACCGGGCGAGGCCTGAGCCTGTGGATGGAAGGGGACAAGGCCATGGCTCCGGGCCGAGAGCAACCCCGACCTGGGGACGAGGGGGCAAATCTGTCCCCACCTTGTCCTCAGGCGGAGCTTTCAGGCGAGTGATGGGAGTTACGGGGATAACTGGCCGTGATACGCGGTAGATGACAATAACAAGTGTCTTGGCAATGGTTTGCGATCAGTGGTCAGGCAAGCTGGACGGCGCGGCTGGCCTGCGACCTGTGGGAGGATTGTGGATGGCGATTCGTTGGCCTAATTCAGCGTCAAGGAATCAAAGCAGAGTCCTTAAGAACTTGATTCATTGAAGAGTCGGGAGAGACGGGATCATGGTGAGCAAGCCTCTCCTGGCCGTGCTGAATGGGGAAACGCGGTCGGTTCCTCCGATCTGGATGATGCGACAGGCGGGGCGCTATCTGGCCGAGTATCGGGCGGTGCGCGACCAGGCCGGCTCTTTCCTGAACCTGTGTTTCAACCCGGAACTGGCGGCGGAAGTGACACTTCAGCCGATCCGGCGCTTCGGGTTCGATGGGGCCATCCTGTTCTCCGATATTCTGGTGGTGCCGCATGCGCTCGGCCAGGAGGTTAGCTTCGAGGCGGGAGAGGGGCCGCGGCTCGACGGGCTAGCGGACAGGGCCGCTATCGCCGGGCTTGCCGATCACCTGTCGCCGGCGGTCGTGGAGCCGGTCTACGAGACCGTGGCGCGGGTGAAGCAGGCTCTGCCCGCCGACGTGACCTTCCTCGGCTTCTGCGGGGCCCCCTGGACGGTGGCGACCTATATGATCGCCGGTCGGGGCGGCGAGGATCAGACAGCGGCCCGGCTCTTCGCCTATCGGGACCCAGAAGGCTTTTCCGGTCTGATCGACCGGCTGGTGACCGCGTCGGTGGACTATCTGTCCGGCCAGGTGAAGGCGGGGGTCGATGCTGTCCAGATTTTCGACACCTGGGCCGGCGTTCTGCCCGAGGAGCAGTTCCGACGCTGGTGCGTCGAGCCGGTGGCGCGGATCATCGACGCGCTGAAGGCCCGTCATCCGGAGCTTCCGGTGATCGCCTTTCCCAAGGGGGCAGGCACGCGGCTCCGGTCGATCGTGACGGAGACGCGAGCCGATGCGGTGGGCCTCGACTGGACCGCCGATGCGGCTTTTGTTTCACGTGAAATCCAGCCGCGTGTGGCCGTGCAGGGCAATATCGACCCGCTGGCGCTGCTTGCAGGTGGCGAGGCGCTCGACCGCGCGGTGGACGCGGCGCTGGCGGCCTATCGCGGTGGACGCTACATTTTCAACCTTGGGCACGGCATCCTGCCGCCGACTCCCGTCGCTCATGTCGAACAGATGATCAGCCGCGTTCGCGCAGGAACCGGGTCATGAATGCGGGAACGCCCATGATCCGCGCCATTGTGGCGGTGGCGCTGACGGTTGGTCTCGTTTTCGGGATGATCGCCCTGGTGCCGGCGGGAGCGGCTGACTGGATCAAGGCGCTTCATGTCGTCGCGATCATCTCGTGGATGGCCGGCATGCTCTATCTGCCGCGCCTGTTCGTCTATCATTGCGGGGTGGCGGTGGGCTCGGAGACATCCGAGACGTTCAAGGTGATGGAACGGCGGCTGGTGAACGCCATCATCAATCCGGCAATGATCGTCGCCTGGATCACCGGCCTGTGGCTGGCCTGGGTGCTTTTTGGCTTCCGGGGCGGGTGGCTGCACGGCAAACTGCTGCTGGTCCTGCTGCTCTCTGGCGCCCATGGCTACCTGTCGGCCGCCAGACGCGCCTTTGCCGAGGACAGGAACGTCAGGGACCAGCGGCACTGGCGCATCGTCAACGAGGTGCCGACGGTCCTGATGGTCGGGATCGTCATTCTCGTCATCGTCAAGCCGTTCTAGACATCGGCGCTTGCAAAGCCCCGGCGCTGCGATTATTGCAATCTGGCCTCCCGAAGCAGACAAGGCCCTGTCGCAGCCAGATCCCCGTGCTGCCCAGCGGCCCGGACATCGGCTCCCGGCCGTCTGTTGCGCCAGATCTGCGGCTTTCAGTTCCCCTCCTCCAGCAGCCTGATCCGGATCGGTCGGATCGTGGGCTGCGACCAAATCCCCTCCGGTTCCGATGCAGCAGATCAAGCTCCAGGACATCAAGACGAAATCACCGACGGAGCTCCTCGTCTTTGCCGAGGAGTTGCAGGTGGAAAATGCCTCGACCCTGCGCAAGCAGGAATTGATGTTCGCCTGCCTGAAGCAACTGGCTTCGCAGGATATCGACATCATCGGTGAAGGCGTGGTGGAGGTTCTTCAGGACGGCTTCGGCTTCCTGCGCTCGCCCGATGCGAATTATCTCGCCGGCCCCGACGACATCTACATCTCGCCCTCGCAGATCCGGCGCTTCGGTCTGAGGACCGGCGACACGGTGGAAGGCCAGATCCGCTCCCCGAAGGAGGGCGAGCGCTATTTCGCGCTGCTCAAGGTCAATCTGATCAATTTCGAGGAGCCGGAAAAGGCCCGCCACAAGGTCAATTTCGACAATCTGACGCCGCTCTACCCGAATCAGCGGCTGAAGATGGAGGCGGAAGATCCGACCAAGAAGGATTTCTCCGCGCGAATCATGGACGTGGTGGTGCCGCTCGGAAAGGGCCAGCGCGCGCTGATCGTCGCGCCCCCGCGCACCGGCAAGACGGTCCTGCTGCAGAACATCGCCCAGTCGATCACCCGGAACCATCCGGAGTGCTATCTGATCGTGCTGCTGATCGACGAGCGGCCCGAGGAAGTCACCGACATGCAGCGCTCGGTGAATGGCGAGGTGATCTCGTCGACCTTCGACGAGCCGGCGACCCGCCACGTCCAGGTGGCCGAAATGGTCATCGAGAAGGCGAAACGCCTGGTCGAGCACGGCCGTGACGTCGTGATCCTGCTTGATTCCATCACGCGTCTGGGCCGCGCCTACAACACGGTCGTGCCTTCCTCGGGCAAGGTCCTGACCGGCGGCGTCGATGCGAATGCCCTGCAGCGGCCGAAGCGCTTCTTCGGTGCTGCGCGCAATATCGAGGAGGGCGGGTCGCTGACCATCATCGCGACCGCGCTGATCGATACCGGCAGCCGCATGGACGAGGTCATCTTCGAGGAGTTCAAGGGCACCGGCAATTCCGAGATCATCCTCGACCGCAAGGTGGCGGACAAGCGGACCTTCCCGGCGATCGACATCACACGCTCGGGCACCCGCAAGGAAGAGCTGCTGGTGGCGCCGGACATCCTCAAGAAGATGTATGTGCTGCGGCGAATCCTCAATCCGATGGGGACGGTCGATGCCATCGAGTTCCTGCTCGACAAGCTGCGGCAGACCAAGGTCAATGGCGACTTCTTCGATTCGATGAACACCTGATCGGATCGATTCAGATCCGGAACGACAGACCTTTCGATTCGTATCCGGAACCTTTTTTGCGAATTCTTCAAGGTTGACGGCCACCCGGCATGAGGACCATTGCCGCCCTGTCCACCGCCGTGGGGATGGCGGCCATTGCCGTGATCCGGGTGAGCGGCCTGCAGGCTGGCGAGGCGGTTCGGTCCCTAGCCGGACCGCTGCCAACACCGCGGCGTGCCGTGCGCCGCTCGCTGCGCCATCCGGGCGATGGCGCTGTTCTCGATGATGCCCTGGTCCTCTGGTTTCCGGGTCCCCACTCCTTTACCGGCGAGGATCTGGCGGAGTTTCACGTGCATGGGGGCCGGGCGGTCATATCGGCCGTGCTGTCCGCGATCCTTCAGGTTCCGGGCGTCGTGCTGGCCGGGCCCGGCGAATTCACGCGCCGGGCCTTCGAGAATGGCCGGCTTGATCTTGCCGCGGTCGAGGGGCTTGCCGACCTTCTGGCGGCCGAGACCGAGGCCCAGCGGCGTCAGGCCATGACGCATTATTCCGGCGCGATGGCCGAAGCGGTGGAAAGCATCCGGGACGGGCTGATCGGCGCCCAGGCCCTGGTCGAGGCGACCATCGACTTTCCCGACGAGGGCGACGTCGCCGAGACAGCCCTGGTCGCAGCCAGGGAACGTCTTGATGCCGTGAAGGAGGAGGTCGGCCGGCTGCTGGATGACAGCCGGCGGGGCCGTCGCATCCGCGAAGGGCTGACGGTCGCGGTCGCGGGTCCCCCAAACGCGGGAAAATCCACACTTATCAATGCGTTAGCGCAGCGCGACGTGGCCATTGTCTCATCCCGCGCCGGTACCACGCGCGATGTGCTCGAGGTTCACCTGGACCTCGGCGGAGCAGCTGTCGTGCTGCTCGACATGGCGGGCCTGCGCGACAGCGACGACGAGATCGAGCAGGAGGGTGTGCGGCGAGCCAGGCGTCGGATCGCCGAGGCCGACCTCGTGCTCTGGCTGAGCGATGAAGACCAGGCCACCGCGGACCCGTCGGTGGCGGCCGCGGACGCTGCCGTCTGGTCGATTCGGACCCAGATCGATCGGCTGCCACCTTCCTCAGGGTCCTGGAGACATCGGATCTCCTCGCTGACCGGCGAAGGGCTCGATGGCCTGATTCGCGATCTCGCCGATTTTGCAGCGCAGCATGGCGGGGGCGAGCCGGCGCTGATCGTCCGTGAGCGGCATCTGGCCGTGTTTCGCGAGGTCAACGAGGCCCTCTCGGCGGCGCTTGCCCGGCCGGACTGGCTGGGGGAAGCAGAACTCGTGGCAGAGGATCTGCGGGCGGCAGTTGCGGCGCTGGGGCGCGCAACGGGGCGGATTGGCGCAGAGCAGATGCTCGATGCCCTGTTCTCCTCCTTCTGTATCGGCAAGTGACCGTCGTCTCGCATCCGCCCGGTGTTTCACGTGAAACAGCTCGATTCGCACCCGCAACGTTTGAGGGGCGAGGTTGGCTTTGACCGAAGGCCAACTGGGCGATAGATGACGGATCATGAGTGAGACATTTGACGTCGTCGTCATCGGGGGCGGGCATGCGGGCTGCGAGGCCGCGGCAGCCTCCGCGCGCGCGGGCGCGCGCACCGCGCTTGTGACGCATCGTTTTTCAACCATCGGCGCGATGTCGTGCAACCCCGCCATCGGCGGTCTGGGCAAGGGGCATCTGGTCCGCGAGATCGACGCCCTCGACGGGCTGATGGGCCGTGCTGCGGATGCCGGGGGCATCCAGTTCCGCCTGCTGAACCGCCGCAAGGGTCCGGCCGTGCGCGGCCCGAGGACGCAGGCCGACCGCAAGCTCTACGCTGCCGCCATGCAGGGTCTGGTTGCCGGGCAATCGGGGCTTACGGTGGTCGAGGCCGAGGCTGCGTCCATCGAGGTGGCCGGGGGCCGCGTGACGGCGCTGGCGCTGGCGGATGGCCGCCGGCTCGCCTGCGGCGCGCTGGTCGTGGCGACAGGCACGTTTCTGCGCGGGGTCATCCATATCGGCGACCGGCAGCGAGCCGCGGGCCGCGATGGTGATCCGGCCAGCGTGGCTCTGGCCGAGAGCCTGACCCGTCATGGCTTCGCGCTCGGCCGGCTGAAGACCGGAACGCCCGCTCGCCTCGATGGCCGGACCATTGCCTGGGCCCGGCTTGAGATGCAGGAGGCCGATTCGGACCCGGAACCGTTTTCGTTCCTGACCGCCGCGATCACCAATCCGCAGATCCGCTGCGGCATTACCCGGACGACGCCGGAAACTCACGCCATCATCCGCGCCAATCTGGAACGCTCGGCCATGTATGGCGGTTTCATCGAGGGGGTCGGGCCGCGTTATTGCCCCTCGGTCGAGGACAAGGTCGTACGTTTCGGAGATCGGGACGGCCACCAGATCTTTCTGGAGCCGGAAGGCCTCGATGATCCGACTGTCTATCCGAACGGCCTCTCCACCTCGCTGCCGGAGGATGTCCAGCACGCTTTCCTCCGGACCATTCCCGGCCTGGAGGATGTCAGCGTTCTCAAGCCCGGTTATGCGATCGAGTATGACCATATCGACCCGCGCGAGCTGGAGCCGACGCTGGAGACGCGGCGCATCGCCGGGCTGTTCCTGGCCGGGCAGATCAATGGCACGACCGGCTATGAGGAGGCAGCGGCGCAAGGGCTGGCCGCCGGCTTGAACGCCGCGCGGGCGGCCGCGGGCGGTCAGGGCGTGACCTTCGGCCGGGAGGAGTCCTACCTCGGCGTCATGATCGATGATCTCGTGACCCGCGGTGTGACCGAGCCATACCGCATGTTCACGTCGCGGGCGGAATTCCGGCTCAGCCTGCGCGCCGACAATGCGGACCAGCGCCTGACGCCACGCGGCCTTGAATGGGGCTGTGTTGGAGCTGACCGGTCGATTCGCTTCCGTTCCAAGACGGCTGAACTCGAGGCCCTGCGCGGCCGGCTGATGGCCCTGTCGCTGACGCCGACGGAGGCGGTGCGCCACGGCCTCTCGGTCAATCGCGACGGCGCGCGCCGGTCGGCCTATGAGCTTCTGTCCTTCCCCGGAATCGGCTGGGACAACCTCTCGCCGATCTGGCCGGAACTCGACGGCGTGCCGCCGAAGGTGGCGGAGCAGATCGCTACCGAGGCGCAATATGCCGTCTATCTCCGGCGCCAGGCGTCGGATGCCGAGGCCCATCGGCGCGACGAGGCGCTCGTGCTGCCGCGCGACTGGGATGTCAGCGCCGTTCCCGGCCTGTCCAACGAGATCAAGACCAAGCTGGATCGGCACCGGCCGGCAACGCTCGGGCAGGCAGCACGGATCGATGGCATGACGCCGGCGGCGCTCACCCTGATCGCGGTCTGGGCGCGCCGGGCGCGCGATCAGGCGGTGGCGTAGGCCGGGCATGATGGCTCTGGACCCCTCATCGGAGGAGCGCGCCGCAGTCGAGGCGGGCAGGCTGGCGGGGGTCGACGTTTCACGTGAAACAGCCCGCCGGCTCGCGGTCTATGTCAGCCTGCTGCGGCAATGGAACCCGACCAAGAACCTGGTTGCGCCCTCGACGCTGGACGATGTCTGGCGGCGCCATGTGGCTGACAGCCTTCAGGTCCTTGCGGCAGCGCCGTCGGCCACGCGCTGGGCCGATCTCGGCTCCGGGGCCGGCCTGCCCGGACTGGTCATTGCGGCCGCCATCGCCGACCGTCCGGGCGCGATCGTCCACTGTATCGAGAGCCGGCAGGGCAAGGCGGCCTTCCTGCGCGAGGCGGCACGGCGCATGGGTGTTCCGGCGCGCGTCCACGCCGATCGAATCGAGTCCGTGACGAAACGCTGGACCGAACCACTCGATGCCGTGACCGCCCGGGCGCTCGCGCCGCTTGCGGATCTGCTGTCGCTGGCCGCGCCCCTGTTGAAAACCGGCGTCACCGCCATCTTTCTCAAGGGACAAGATGTAGGGTCTGAATTGACGCTGGCCTCTAAATATTGGAGTTTGGACCTCGAACAGAGGCCGAGCGCGACCGATCCCCAGGGCCGCGTCGTTGTCATCCATCGAGCCCTGCCCCACGCGCCCTGACCCGTCGCAACGCTGGATATTGCCATGGCGATGACCCTTCCTTCCGTCACCTCCGGTCCCCGGGTGCTGGCGCTCGCCAACCAGAAGGGCGGCGTCGGCAAGACCACGACGGCGATCAATCTGGGCACGGCCCTGGCGGCCATCGGCGAGAAGGTGCTGATCCTGGACCTCGATCCGCAGGGCAACGCGTCGACGGGTCTTGGCGTGGACCGCCGCTCGCGCCGCCGGTCGACCTACAACGTGCTGGTTGGCGACGCGACGCTCAGCGAGACCATTCAGGAGACGGCGGTTCCGCGCCTCGCGATTGCGCCCTCGACCATGGATCTCTCGGGCGTCGAACTGGAGATCGCCAGTCACCGCGACCGCGCGTTCCGCCTGCGGCGCGCCATCGAAAGCCTCGCCAACGACTATTCCTATGTGCTGATCGACTGCCCGCCCTCGCTGAACCTGCTCACCATCAACGCCATGGCAGCGGCCAACGCGATCCTCGTGCCGCTGCAATGCGAGTTCTTTGCGCTGGAGGGCCTGTCGCAGCTCATCAAGACGGTCGAGCAGGTCAAGATGACGCTGAACCCGCAGCTCACCATCCATGGCATCGTGCTGACCATGTACGACGCCCGAAACAATCTCTCGGCCCAGGTGGTCGAGGATGTGCGCAGCTTCATGGGCGACAAGGTCTACCAGACCATCATCCCCCGGAACGTGCGTGTTTCGGAGGCGCCCGGTTATGGCAAGCCGGTGCTGCTCTATGACCTTAAATGCGTTGGCAGCCAGGCCTATCTCCGGCTGGCTTCGGAGATCATCCAGCGCGAAAAGATGCTCCGGGCGGCTTGATCATGGATTCGATTCGCGACCGGTCCGATTCCGACGCCGAGATTGTTTCGTTGGCGTCTCGAAGGAGAGAACCCATGGTGGAAGAGGTGACCCGCTCCCGTCTGGGACGGGGACTTGCGGCTCTGATCGGTGATGTCGGTGAGGAAACGCAGGCGATCGAGCGCGTCCGCGCCACCCGCCGCGTGCCCATCGAGTTCATCCGCGCCAATCCGCGCAATCCGCGCCGGCTGTTCCGCGACGAGGACCTGCAGGAGCTCGCCGCCTCGGTCAAGGAACGGGGCATCATCCAGCCGCTGGTCGTCCGGTCGGTGGCCGGCACGGCCGATGCCTATGAGATCGTCGCCGGCGAGCGGCGCTGGCGGGCCGCCCAGCAGGCGGGGCTGCACGAGGTTCCGATCCATCTGGTCGAGGTAGGCGATCGCGAGGCGCTGGAACTGGCCATCATCGAGAATGTCCAGCGCAGCGACCTCAATCCGCTGGAAGAGGCGATGGGATACAGCGAGCTGATCGAGCAGTTCGGCTATGCCCAGGCCGATCTGGCCCGCATCATCGGCAAGAGTCGCAGTCATGTCGCCAACATGCTGCGCCTGATGAAGCTGCCGGAGCCCGTGCAGGCCTATCTGCGCGACGGGCAGATCACGGCCGGCCATGCCCGCGCGCTGCTCGCCCATGCCGATCCGGAGCGCGTCGCTTCGGAGATCGTCTCGCAGGGCCTCAACGTGCGCCAGGTCGAGGCACTGGCCCAGGAGCAGGCGGAAGCCGCCGGCAAGGCGCGCCAGAGCCGGCCTCGCGCCGAGAAGGATGCCGACACGAAGGCGCTCGAACAGGCCCTGTCGGATTCCCTGGGCATGGTGGTGAGCATCGACCATCGCGGCGCCGGCGGCGAGGTGCGTATCCGCTACAAGTCGCTGGATCAGCTCGACGAGGTCTGCCGGCGCCTGAAGCGCTGACCGGATCGCCTGCGAGTCCGCGCTAGCGGCGTGGCTGGGCCTGATTGGCGAGCGACAGCAGCAGGCGGGAGGCGATCATTCCGGCCATGCGGGCATTGACGCGGGCCTCGAACGCCGCTTCCGCGGTCCTGTCCATGGCGCGTTCGAGCCGGGCGGGGGTCCAAAGACCGAGCTGACGCTCCACCCGGTCGCGGCGCGGCCCGAAGACGGGCGGCTCGAACCGTTCGGCAGCCTGCCGGCGGGAGGCGCCTTCGGCGACAGCAAGCAGCGCCTTATGGAGCGAGGCGATCTGGCGGCCGAGAATCGTCAGGACCTGCTGGCTCGGCAGGCCCATGGCCGTGCTGCGCATGATCAGGACGTCGAGTTCGGCGGGCTGGCCGCCGAGCGCCGCATCGACCAGGTCGCCCGCGCCCAGATCCAGGCTGTCACCGGCGATGGCCTCGACATCGGCCAGCGTGATCGTGCTGCTACCGTGGCAATAGAGGCAGATCTTGCGGATCTCCGCGCGTGAGGCCGCGCGATCGCCGCCCAAAAGCCCGGCAAGGTGCGCAAGGGCTGCGGGCTCGACGGTGAGGCCGGCGCTGCGTGCCTCCTCGACGATCAGCCTGCGCAGGTCCGCCTCGCCGTCCGGGTAGCAGGCGATCACCGCGGCATGGGGCGAGCGCTCGGCCTCCGTGCGCAACGGCGAGGTCTTCTTCAGGTCTCCGGCCTCGATCAGCACGGTCGAATCGCGTGGCGGATCGGCCAGAAGCGGGGACACGGCCGCGACGAAGGGGCGCTCGCCCGCCCTCACGCGGATCAGGCGGCGGCCGCCGAACATTGGCAGGGTGTGGGCCTCGTCCACGAGCCGCACGGGATCGCGGGAGAGCAGGTCGCCGTCGATCTGCACCACGGCAAAGGGATCGCCGGGATCGGCGACGGCGGCCGCCACCAGCATCCGGCAGCGCTCGGAAACTAGGCCGGCATCGGTGCCATAGATCAGGATAACCGGCCGGTCGGGGCGGGGGGCGGCGAGGAACCGGTCGATATCCGCGCCCTTGAGGACGGTCACGGCCTATCTCGGCCGCGTGGCATACCAGCCGGCCACCTGGGTGACGATCGACTCGGCCAGCTCCTTGGCGGCCCGCTCCTGCGCCTCGACGATGGCGCGGTCGGAGGCGAGACGCTGCGCGGTGCGATCGAACGAGGCCGTGGCGAAGGCCGATCCCCGGTGGATCGGCTCATTGCTGCCGACCGTGGTGATCATGTAGTTGCCGATCAGCGAGACGGACTGCGCCGCGGGCCGGCCGGCTGACGTGTTGAGCACCAGCGGCACGGTGTCGATGGACAGGGCGACCCGCAGCACATGCGTCGGCGACGCCGCGCGGCCGCCACCGCCCTGGGTCAGGAAAATGAGCTCGTTGCGCAGGACGACGCCGGTGCGGCCCGAAATCTCGGGTATCTCGAGGTCGCGCAGCGCCGCCTGGGCACTGCCGCCGCCACGCACCACCTGCGGGTCGCCATAGAGCGGCGTGAAGCATCCGGCGAGCCCGGCCGTTCCGGCAGCGATGGCCGCAAGGCGCAGGAACTGCCGACGGTGGAGCCTATCCGACCACATTGACGATCCTCTGTGGCACGACGATGACCTTGCGCACCGGCCGCCCCTCGAGCGCCTTCTGCACCGCATCAAGCGCCACGGCCGCTGCCTCGATATCCTTTTGGGCTGCCTCGCGCGCGATCGTCAAGTCCGCGCGCTTCTTGCCGTTGACCTGGACGGGCAGGGTGATCGTGTCCTCGACCAGAATGGCCCGGTCGACGCTTGGCCAGGCCTGCTCGGCGACGAGACCGGAATGGCCGAGCGCGGTCCAGCATTCCTCGGCCAGATGCGGCATCATCGGCGCGACGAGCTGGACGAGGATGTCACCAGCCTCCCTCATGGCGTCACAGGTGGCGGCGGCGAGCCCTTCGCCGCGCTCGTCGAGGGCTTTCGTCAGGGCGTTGGCGAGCGTGTAGATATGGGCCACGCAGCGGTTGAAGCCGAGACGCTCGATATCGGTCTCGACCCGGTCGAGAGCGACATGGGCCGCGCGCCGGATCGCCATGGCCGCATCCGGATTCGGGGTGGCGGCCGCGGACGGTTCCAGCGCCGCGATCGTCCCGACGATCCGCCAGAGACGCTGGACGAAGCGGCTGGCGCCCTCGACGCCGGCCTCGGTCCAGATGACGTCGCGCTCGGGCGGGGAATCCGACAGCATGAACCAGCGGGCGGTGTCGGCGCCGTAGGTGTCGATGATGTCGTCGGGGTCGACGACGTTTTTCTTCGACTTCGACATCTTCTCGATGGAGCCGATCTCGACGGGCGCGTTCGAGCCCCTGAGCGTCGCGCGGCGCTGGTCGCCTTCGCCGGTGATCGTCACCTCGGCGGGCGTCACATAGGCCCCATCCGGGCCGCGATAGGTCTCGTGGACCACCATGCCCTGCGTGAACAGGCCGCGGAACGGCTCCTCGACCAAACCATGGCCCGTCGCCTTCATGGCGCGCGCGAAAAAGCGCGAATAGAGCAGGTGCAGGATCGCGTGCTCGATGCCGCCGATATACTGGTCGACCGGCAGCCAGGCATCGGCCACGACCGGATCGGTCGGCGTGTTCGTCCGCCAGGGATCGGTGAAGCGCGCGAAGTACCAGGACGAATCCACGAAGGTGTCCATGGTGTCGGTTTCGCGCTGAGCCGGTCCGCCACAGGACGGGCAGGCCACATGCTTCCAGCTCGGGTGGCGATCGAGCGGATTGCCGGGCCGGGAGAAATCGGCATCGTCCGGCAGCACGACGGGCAGCTGGTCGTCCGGAAGGGGCACGGCACCGCAGGCCTTGCAGTGGACAACCGGGATCGGGCAGCCCCAGTAGCGCTGGCGCGAGATCAGCCAGTCGCGCAGGCGGAAATTGACCTTGCGCGTGGCGACGGGGGCGTTGCCGAGCGCGGTCGTCTCCAGGCGCCTCGCGACCTCCTCGAAGGCAGCCCCGGTGGTCATGCCGTTGAGGAAGCGCGAGTTGATCATCACGCCGTCGCCGTCATAGGCGGTATCGGTCACGGCGAAGTCGTCGCCGGCATCGGAGGGCTTCACCACGGTGGCAAAGGGCAGGCCATAGGCATTGGCGAACTCGATGTCGCGCTGGTCGCCGGACGGGCAGCCGAAGATGGCGCCGGTGCCGTAGTCCATCAGCACGAAGTTGGCGACATAGACCGGCACCTCCCAGGCGGGATCGAAGGGGTGGATCGCCCTGATGCCGGTGTCGAAGCCGAGCTTCTCGGCGGTCTCCAGCGTCGCCACCGACGTGCCCATGCGCCGGCACTCGTCGGAGAAGGCGGCAAGCGCCGGATTGGTCGCGGCCGCCGCCCTCGCCAGCGGATGATCGGGCGCGATCGCCATGAAGGATGCGCCGAACAGCGTGTCCGGACGGGTGGTATAGACCTCGAGCTCGGACAGGCCGGCCGGCGCCGTCCCGTCCTTCAGGGCCCAGCGGATCATCAGGCCTTCGGACCGGCCGATCCAGTTGCGCTGCATGAGGCGCACCTTGTCGGGCCAGCGGTCCAGCCCGTCCAGGGCCGAGAGCAGGTCCTGCGAGAAGTCGGTGATCTTGAGGAACCACTGGGTCAGGTCGCGCTGCTCGACCAGAGCGCCGGAGCGCCAGCCGCGGCCATCGATGACCTGCTCGTTGGCCAGAACGGTCTGGTCGACCGGGTCCCAGTTCACCTTGGCCGAGCGCCGCTCGACCAGGCCGGCGCGCATGAAATCGGCAAAGAGCTTCTGCTGGTGTCGGTAGTAGGAGGGATCGCAGGTGGCCAGTTCCCGCGACCAGTCGAGCGACAGGCCCATGCTCTTCAGCTGCGCCTTCATCGTCGCGATATTGGCATAGGTCCATTCCTTGGGATGGACCTTAGAAGCCATGGCGGCATTCTCCGCCGGCAAGCCGAAGGCGTCCCAGCCCATCGGATGGAGCACGTTGAAGCCACGGGCGCGCTTGTAGCGCGCCACCACGTCGCCCATCGTATAGTTGCGCACATGGCCCATGTGGATGCGCCCCGATGGATAGGGGAACATCTCGAGCACGTAATATTTCGGCCGCGGATCAGTGTTCTTCGTCTCGAAGATGGCCTTCTCGTCCCAGACCGCGCGCCATTTCGGCTCGGCAGTGCGGGCATTGTAGCGTTCGGTCGACATGATGGGCGGTTCGGCGGTCCGGGAGAGCTGAAAAGCGAGCGCGGACAACACACGAAAGAGCCCGTCGGGTCAAGGATTTGGGAGTATTGGCGCCGGTGCGCGGGGAGGTCCCGTCCCATGGCGGTCCGGCAGGACCGCGATAGACCTTGCAGGCATCGTGCGAGGGTGCTGGACTGACCGACGGGAGAGATGCCGTGGACTGGTCGGCCAGGCAGTATGTGAAATTCGAGGACGAGCGGACGCGACCGGCGCGCGACCTGCTCGCGGGCGTGCCCACGCGCGAGCCGCGGCGCGTCGTCGATCTGGGCTGCGGGCCGGGCAACACGACGGAACTGCTGCTGGCGACATTCCCGAACGCCGAGATCATCGGGCTGGATTCCTCGCCCGACATGATCACCAACGCGCGGGCGCGCCTGCGCAGCATCAGTTTCGAGGTTGCCGATCTGACCACCTGGCGGCCGGACCCCGCCGCGCCCGTCGACATCATCTATTCCAACGCCGTGTTCCAGTGGATCGCCGGCCATGATGCGATCCTGCCGCGGCTCGTCGGCCTGTTGCCGGAAGGGGGCAGCCTCGCCATCCAGATGCCCGACAACCTGGAGGAGCCCAGCCACCGGGCCATGCGCGAGGTGGCCCGTTCCGGACGCTGGGCCACCCGCCTGGCGGCAGCCGAGCGCGCGCGCACGCCGATCGGCTCCCCGGCAGACTATTACGCGCTGCTCAAGCCCCACGCGGCGCGGGTCGATGTCTGGCGCACCACCTACAACCACCCGCTCGACGGTGTCGGCGGCATTGTGGAGTGGTTCAAGGGCTCGGGCCTCCGGCCGTTCCTGAACCTGCTCGAACCGTCCGAGCAGGACGACTATCTTGCGGCCTACCGCGCGGCTATCGCCCCGCATTATCCACCGGCGCCGGACGGCAAGGTCCTCCTCGCCTTTCCCCGCCTGTTCATCGTCGCCACGCGCTAGGCTGGCGCTCCCGACAAGACCAAGCATCGAGGAAGCATCCATGAATCAAATCGATTTGAAGGGCCGCACCGCCATCATCACCGGCGGAGCGCGCGGCATCGGCTATGCGGCCGCCGAACGCATGCTGGCATCGGGCGCAAAGGTCGCGCTGTGGGACGTGGACGGGGCGAAACTCGCCACGGCGGCCGAGGCGCTCGGCCAGGGCGGCACCGTGTCGACCCACGTCTTGGAGCTCACCGACGAGGCCTCCGTACAGGCGGCGACCGATGCCACCGTCGCGGCCCATGGCGGCAT
This sequence comes from Phreatobacter sp., assembly GCF_051860605.1. Taxonomy (GTDB): domain Bacteria; phylum Pseudomonadota; class Alphaproteobacteria; order Rhizobiales; family Phreatobacteraceae; genus Phreatobacter. The sequence continues at coordinate 364,540 of NZ_JBHYDR010000001.1, forward strand.
CGACATCCTGGTCAACAATGCCGGCATCACCGGCGGCAACGGCAAGACCTGGGAACTGGCCCCCGACATCTGGCGGCGCGTCGTCGAGGTGAACCTCGTCGGACCCTATCTGACGTCGCGGGCCGTGGTGCCGGTCATGCTGAAGAGTGGCTACGGACGGATCGTCAACATCTCGTCGATCGCCGGCAAGGAGGGCAATCCCAACGCCTCCCATTACTCGGCGTCCAAGGCCGGGCTGATCGGGCTTACCAAGTCCTTGGCCAAGGAGCTCGCCACCTCCAATATCCTGGTGAACTGCATCACCCCGGCAGCGGCGAAAACCGAGATCTTCGACCAGATGAAGCAGGAACACATCGACTTCATGCTGTCCAAGATCCCGATGGCCCGGTTCCTCCAGGTCGAGGAGGCGGCCGCTCTGATCGCCTGGCTGGCCTCGGAGGACTGCGCGTTCTCCACCGGCGCGGTGTTCGACATTTCTGGCGGGCGCGCGGTCTATTGAGCCCGCCGGAAGGCGGGGGTCCGGGCAGGGCCTTGCCCTGCCGGCTTGTGCAGTGCACCATCACGACGACGTCATGACGGAGCCTTCCCTGACCGATCCGGGTCTCACCATCGCCATTGTGGACGAGAGCCGCTCGCGTGCGGCGATCATCGAGGACGGCCTGCGCGAGGCCGGCTACAGCCGCATCGTCCATATCGGCGAGATGACCAACCTGCTGGCCAGGCTCTATGCGGCCGATCCGGACGTGGTGGTCATCGACCTGGAGAACCCGTCCCGCGACGTGCTGGAGCAGCTCTTCCAGGTCTCCCGGCTGGTCAAGCGGCCGGTTGCCATGTTCGTCGACCAGTCGGACACCGGCATGATCAACAAAGCGATCGATGCGGGCGTCTCAGCCTATGTCGTGGACGGGCTGAAGAAGGAGCGGGTCAAGTCGATCCTCGACATGTGCATTGCCCGCTACGGGGCCTTTGCGCGCCTGCGCGAGGAGCTCGACGAGGCCAAGTCGGCGCTCGAGGAGCGCAAGGTGGTCGAGCGAGCCAAGGGCCTTCTGATGAAGCACAAGCACATATCGGAGGAGGAGGCCTATGCCCTCCTCCGCCGCCGGGCCATGAACGAGAAGAAGAAGATCGGGGAAATCGCCCAGGCCGTCATCACCGGGCTGGAGATGCTGGGATGAAACGCGTCACCGTCGGGTTCATCCCGCTCACCGATGCCGCCCCGATCATCGCGGCGCGCGCCTGCGGCTTTGCGGCGGAAGCCGGCCTCGACCTCGACCTCGTGCGCGAGGTGTCCTGGGCCAATATCCGCGACAAGCTGTCGGTCGGCCTGTTCGATGCCGCGCACATGCTGGCGCCGCTGGCGCTCGCCGGTTCGCTCGGCATTGGCCATGTGCGCGTGCCGATCGCGGCGCCGCTCACGCTGGCGCTCAACGGCAATGCCATCACGCTGTCGACCGCCTTCCTCGACGAGGTCGGCGAGGTGCCGGACGATCCGGTTGCGGCGCTGGGACCGATCGCCGCGGCCATCCGCCGCCGCCGCGAGGCGGGCCTGAGCCCGCCGGCCTTCGCCATGACCTTCCCCTATTCCACCCACAACTACCTCCTGCGCGCCTGGTTCGCCGCCGGCGGCCTCGATCCGGCCGAGGATGTCCAGCTGGTGGTGATCCCGCCGCCCCTGATGGTCCAGTCGCTGGAGAAGGGGCTAATCGACGGCTTCTGCGTCGGTTCGCCATGGAACTCGCTGGCGGTCGACCGCGGCATCGGCCGCATCGTCGCCCCCAGTTCGGCCTTGTTCGGGGCCATGCCGGAAAAGGTGCTGGCCATCGGCAATGCCCTGGCGGCGAGCGATCCCGACGCGCGCGACGCGCTGGTGGCGGCGGTGGCGCGCGGCGCCGCCTGGTGTGCGGAGCCGGCCAATGCCGGGGCGCTGGCCGCCATCCTTGCCGCGCCGGAGCATCTCGACGTGCCGGCCGATGTGGTGCTGCGCACGATCGAGGGCCGGCTGGTGCTGACGCCGGGCGGTCCTCAGCGCGAGGTCCCCGATTTCATCCGCTTCGACTTGGCCGGGGCGGTCAGGCCGAGCGTCGGCCGGATGCTCTGGCTCTATGCGCAGATGGTGCGCTGGGGGCAGGTACGGTTCGCCCAGGACGATCTCGCCCGCGTCCGCGCCTTTGTCGATGCCGATGCCGGGCTGTTCGACCGGGTGACCGGCAGCGGGGGGGCCGAACCGGCGGGCGACCCGGTGGCGAGCCGCCTGGATCCGTCCTTCGATCCGGACGCCATCGCGGCCTATCTGGCCGGCTTCGACGGTCGTGGACTGCTGCGCAGCCCGGCATGACCGGAATGTGCGCTGCACAATGAAGCGGCAGCCGGTCGGGCGACTGGCGCCGATTCAACCGCTCCCGCCTTCGCCGCAGGCTGCCTGCCGAATAGACACTCTGTTGTAATTGCGAACGATTCCAGCCTCGTCGCGATCTGGCACGACCCTTGTATGGGATATTGTGCCGGCACGGTGTCCCCATGCCGTCCGGCGCGGCCCAGTGCAGGGCCATCAGCAACGCCGCTGACAGACGTTCGGCAGGATCGCGCTCCCCGGAGTGCCGTCCGTATCGAACCGACGTCGGCGGTTTTTTTATGCCCGGAACCAGCCGGGCGACATGGACAAGACCGGACGCGGAACCGCGCCGAGCCCGAGGACCGACGTCAACCCGCGCCATTGGCCGCAACCGGGACCGATGAGAATGACCAAGACCTTCCAGGAACAGTCCCCGATCGCCGCCCGGACACCGGCCCGGCAGCCCGACCGTCGCGCTTTTCTGAAGCAGACGGCGGCGACCGCCGCCCTGTTCGCCGCGGCAAAGGCGGCCCTTCCCGCCGGTGCCTTCGCCCAAGGGGCGGGCCCTGAGGTGAAGGGCACCAAGCTCGGCTACATCGCGCTGACCGATGCCGCGCCGCTGATCATCGCCAAGGAGAAGGGCTTCTACGCCCGGCACGGCGTGCCCGACATGGACATTGCCAAGCAGGCCTCGTGGGGCGCGACGCGCGACAACATGGCGCTCGGCACGAAGGCCAACGGCATCGATGGCGGCCACATCCTGAGGCCGAAGACGCATCTCTATACTACCGGCAAGGTGATGCAGAACGGCCAGCCCCTGCCGATGTACACGCTCCTCAACCTCAACGAGGACGGCCAGGCGATTTCGGTCTCGAATGAATATCGCGACCTTGCCATCAGCAAGGACGCATCGCCGCTGAAGGCCGCCTTCGAGCGCAAGAGGTCGCAGGGCAAGGACCTGACCGCCGCCATGACCTTCCCGGGCGGCACCCACGACCTTTGGATCCGCTACTGGCTGGCCGCAGGCGGCATCGATCCCGACAGCGACATCAAGGTGATCGTCGTTCCGCCGCCGCAGATGGTGGCGAACATGAAGGTCGGGACGATGGACTGCTTCTGCGTCGGCGAGCCGTGGAACGAGCAGCTGGTCAACCAGAACATCGGCTACACCGCCGTCACCACCGGAGAGGTCTGGTTCAAGCACCCGGAAAAGATCCTCGGCATGCGTGCCGACTGGGTGGACGCCAACCCGAAGGCGACCCAGGCCATCCTGATGGCCGTGATGGAAGCCCAGCAATGGTGCGAGAAGCTGGAGAACAAGGACGAGCTGGCGCAGATCGTCGGCCGGCGCCAGTGGTTCAACGTCCCGGTCAACGACATCAACGGCCGCCTGAAGGGCAATATCAATTACGGGCTCGGCCGCAGGGTGTCGGACTCGCCCTTGCGGATGAAGTTCTGGGGCGAGGGCGGTTCGGTCTCCTATCCCTGGAAAAGCCTCGACACCTGGTTCGTCGCCGAGAACATCCGCTGGGGCAAGTTCGAGCCGACCACCGACATCAAGGCGCTGGTCGACCGGACCAACCGATCGGACCTGTGGCTGGCCGCCGCCAGGACGCTCGGCATCGCGGGCGTGCCGACGTCGGATTCGCGCGGCGTCGAGACCTTCTTCGACGGTGTGACCTTCGATCCGGCCGATCCCGGCAAGTACCTCAGCCAGCTGAAGATCAAGCGCGCCGGCGCCTGACGCCGTGACCGCTGCCCGGTCCGGCCGGGCAGCGCCCACCCTTTCCGCCAGAGAGAGAGCCCATGTCCCGTCCCGCATTGAGAGCCGTGGAGACCACGATGCCGCCCGAGCCCGTCCCGGCGACGACGGCCGAGGTCGTCACGCTCGCCCTGCCGCCGAAACAGACAGCTGCAGACTGGCTGCTCCCCAGGCTGGCGAGCGTGGCGACCAATGTCGTCCCGCCGCTGATCATGCTGGCGCTGCTGCTCCTCGTCTGGGAGATCCTGTGCTCCGGCCAGGGCGCGACCCTGCCGCCGCCGTCGCAGGTCTGGAGGGACGCCAACGACCTGATCCTCGATCCCTTCTTCGTGGCCGGCAGCCAGGATATCGGGCTCGGCTGGCGGGTGCTGACCTCGCTGCAGCGGGTGGCCATCGGCTTCGGCCTCGCGGCGATCGTCGGGATTGCGGTCGGCGCGCTGGTGGGCCAGTCGACATGGGCCATGCGCGGGCTCGATCCGATCTTCCAGGTGCTGCGCACGGTGCCGCCCCTGGCCTGGCTGCCGATCTCGCTCGCCGCCTTCCGGGACGCCAATCCGAGCGCGATCTTCGTCATCTTCATCACGGCGATCTGGCCGATCCTGATCAACACCTCGGTCGGCATCCGCAACATCCCGCAGGACTATCGCAACGTCTCGGCCGTGCTGCGGCTGAACCAGTTCGAGTTCTTCTGGAAGATCATGCTGCCCTCGGCCGCGCCCTACATCTTCACGGGGTTGAGGATCGGCGTCGGCCTCGCCTGGCTCGCCATCGTGGCGGCCGAGATGCTGACCGGCGGGGTCGGCATCGGCTTCTTCATCTGGGACGCGTGGAACTCGTCCAAGCTGTCCGACATCATCATCGCCCTCGTCTATATCGGCATTGTCGGCTTCGTTCTCGACCGGCTGATCGCGGGGCTTGCCACCATCGTCACCCGCGGCACGGCCGCGAACTGAGGAGGACCCGATGAAACACGTCCCCTATCTCCTCGTTCAGGGGGTCGAGAAGACCTTTGCCCGCGGCGGGGTCTCCAACCATGTGCTCGCCAACATCAATGTCGCCATCGAGAAGGGCGAATATGTCTCGATCATCGGCCATTCAGGCTGCGGCAAGTCCACGCTGCTCAACATCATCGCCGGCCTGACGCCGGCAACCTCAGGCGCCGTGCTGCTGGAGAACAGGGAGGTCAATGCGCCGGGTCCCGACCGCGCCGTGGTGTTCCAGAACCATTCGCTGCTGCCCTGGCTGACCGTCTACGACAATGTCCGCATGGCGGTGGACAAGGTGTTCGGGCGCGCCAGGTCCAAGGCCGAGCGTCACGAATGGACCCTGCACAAGCTGGAGCTGGTCCACATGGCCCATGCCAGGGACCGCCGGCCGGGCGAGATTTCCGGCGGCATGAAGCAGCGCGTCGGCATTGCACGCGCGCTGGCCATGGAGCCGAAGATCCTGCTGCTCGACGAGCCCTTCGGCGCGCTCGACGCGCTGACGCGGGCGCATCTGCAGGATTCGGTCATGCAGATCCACGCGACGCTGAAGAACACCATGATCATGATCACCCATGACGTGGACGAGGCGGTGCTGCTGTCCGACCGGATCATCATGATGACCAACGGCCCCTCGGCGACCATCGGCGAGGTGCTGGAGGTGACGCTGCCGCGCCCGCGCAAACGGCTCGAACTGGTCTCCAACACGACCTACATCAAGGCGCGGGAGGCGGTGCTCAAGTTCCTCTACGAGCGCCACGCCTTCGTCGAGGCGGCCTGAGCCCGGACCACGCCCATGTCCGAACCCCTGGTCGTCATCGGCAACGGCATGGCCGCCGCGCGATTCGTCGAACGGCTCGGCTGCGAGGCGCTCGGCCGCTACGCGGTGATGGTGGTCGGCGCCGAGCCCGGCCTTGCCTATAACCGCGTGCTGCTGTCGGCCGTGCTCGCCGGCGAGGTCGCCCGCGAGGAGATCGAGCTGAAGCCGAAAGGCTGGTGGCAGCGGCAGGGCGTGACGCTGGTCTGTGGCCGCAGGGCGGTCGCCATCGACCGCGATGCCCGCACCGTGACGCTCGAAGGCGGCATCCGGGTGCCCTATGCCAAGCTGGTGCTGGCCACCGGCTCGCATCCGATCCGCCTGCCGAAGGCCGGCATGGACCTGCCGGGTGTCGTCACCTTCCGCGACCAGGCCGATGTTTCGGCCATGCTAGAGGCCGCAAGCCCCGCCAGCCGCGCCGTAGTCATCGGCGGCGGCCTTCTTGGTATCGAGGCGGCCTATGGTCTGGCGCTTGCCGGCACGCGCGTCACGCTCGTCCACCTGATGGACCGGCTGATGGAGCGCCAGCTCGATCCGGAGGCAGCCGCGATGCTGAAGGCGGCGCTGGAGGCGCGCGGCATCACCGTGCTGCTGGAGGCCGATACGGCTGCGGTGGAGGGCGACGGCTGCGTCGAGCAGCTGCGCCTGACGGACGGCCGCATCCTGCCCGCCGACATCGTCGTCTCGGCCGTGGGCATCCGCCCCAATACGGACCTCGCCCGTGCCTGCGGTCTCGCCATCGGCCGCGGGATCATCGTCGACGACCAGCTGACCACCTCGGACCCCGCCATCCACGCCCTCGGCGAATGCGCCGAGCACCGGGCCACCTGCTACGGACTGGTCGAGCCGGCCTACGAACAGGCCGGCATCCTCGCCCGTCATCTTGCCGGCCGGCCGGCCGCCTATCCGGGCACGGTGCTGGCCACCAACCTGAAGGTCTCCGGCGTGCCGGTCTTCTCCGCCGGCGATTTCCTCGGCGGACCGGGCACGGAGACCATCGCCTGGCGCGACCCGGGGCTTGGCACCTATCGCAGGCTGGTCATCCGCGACGACACCCTCGCCGGTGCCGTGCTGTTCGGCGAGACCGGCGATGCGCTCTGGTATCTCGACATGATCCGCCGCGGCACGCGGATCGACCGCATGCGCGACGACCTCGTCTTCGGACGGGCGCTGGCGGAAGCAGCCTGACATGAGCTTGCATCCGTCCCTGCCCGAGCCGGTGGCCACCGCCTGCCCCTATTGCGGGGTGGGCTGCGGGGTGCTTGCGAGCGCTGCGCCGGGCGGACGGGCGACAATTGCCGGCGATCCGGCGCATCCGGCCAATTTCGGCCGGCTCTGCGTCAAGGGGTCGGCGCTGGGCGAGACCGTGTCGCTGGAAGGCCGGCTGCTGCATCCGATGATGCGCACCCGCTCCGGCAGTCTCGAACAGGTGTCCTGGGAAGTGGCACTCGACGCGGTGGCCGAAGGTTTCGCCCGCATCGCCCGCGACCATGGGCCGGACGCAACCGCCTTCTACCTCTCCGGCCAGTTGCTGACCGAGGACTATTATGCCGCCAACAAGCTGATGAAGGGCTTTGTCGGCACCGCCAATGTCGACACCAATTCGCGGCTGTGCATGGCCTCGTCCGTGGCCGGCCACCGGCGCGGCTTCGGCTCAGACACGGTGCCGGGCACCTACGAGGACCTGGATCGCGCCGACCTCATGGTGCTGGTCGGATCCAATGCCGCCTGGTGCCATCCGATCCTCTGGCAGCGCATGGTCGCCAACAAGGCCGCGCGGGGCGCCCGCATCATCGTCATCGATCCGCGCCGGACGGCCAGCGCGGCGGATGCCGATCTTGTGCTCCAGATAGCGCCCGGAATGGACACCGTGCTGTTCTCGGCCCTGCTGGCGCATCTGGCCGGGAGCGGAGCGGTCGACACCGCCTTCATCGGCGCCCACACGACCGGGTTTGCCGAAGCGCTGGCCCGGGCCGGCGAGATCGCGCCGACGCTTGAGGCGGTCGCCCGGCAGACCGGGCTGTGCGAAGCCGATATCGCCCGCTTTCTCGACTGGTTCCGCACCACCGAAAAAGTGGTCACGCTTTATAGCCAGGGCGTCAACCAGTCGGCGCAGGGCACGGACAAGGTCTCGGCCATCCTGAACTGCCACCTCGCCACCGGCCGCATCGGCCGGGAGGGAATGGGTCCCTTCTCGCTGACCGGTCAGCCGAACGCCATGGGTGGGCGCGAGGTCGGCGGGCTTGCCACTATGCTGGCCGCCCATATGGGCTTCTCGGAGCCGGAGGTGGACCGGGTGCGCCGGTTCTGGAACGCCCCGCGGATGGCGACGCGCGAAGGCCTGAAGGCCGTGCAGATGTTCGACGCGGTGGCGCGCGGCGACATCCGGGCGCTCTGGGTGATGGCGACCAATCCCGCGGCGAGCTTGCCGCGCGCCGATGCGGTGCGGGAGGCGCTCGGCCGGCTCGACCTGCTGGTGGTCTCGGAGAACGTGCTCTCCAACGACACGGTCAGTTCCGGCGCCCATATCCTGCTGCCGGCCGCGGCCTGGGGCGAGAAGGACGGCACAGTGACCAATTCGGAGCGGCGGATCACGCGCCAGCGGCCGTTTCTGCCGCTGCCCGGCGAGGCGCGGCCGGACTGGTGGATCGTTGCGGAGGTGGCGGGGCGGCTCGGTTTCGGCGAGGCCTTCGGCTGGCCCGATGCCGCGAGCGTGTTCCGCGAACATGCCGCGCTGTCCGGCTTTGAGAATGGCGGCACGCGGGACTTCGATCTGGGCGGGTTCGCCGATCTCTCCGATGCCGGCTACGAGGCGCTGAAACCGGTGCAATGGCCCGTGCGCCGCGCGGGCGACACCGCCGACAAGCGCTTCTTCGCGGCAGGAGGCTTCTTCACGCCGGACAGCCGGGCGCGGTTCGTCGCGGTGGAGCCACCGGTCCTGAAGGCCGGGGCGTGCCCGGCCCGTCCGTTCCTGCTCAATACCGGACGGGTGCGCGACCAGTGGCACACCATGACCCGCACCGGCCGGGCGCCGACGCTTGGCCGCCACATCGTCGAACCCTTCGTGGAAATCCATCCCGGGGATGCGCTGGACGCCGGCCTTGCCGACGGCGACATCGCCCGCGTGACCTCGGACCATGGCGAGGCGCTGCTGCGCGTCGCCGTGTCGGACGGCCAGAGGCGCGGCATGCTGTTCGCGCCCATTCACTGGACCGGAGAGACAGCGGCGCGGGCGCGTGTCGGCGCGCTGGTCCAGCCTTTCACCGATCCCTTTTCCGGCCAGCCCGAGCTCAAGGCAACGCCTGCGGCGATAACGAAGGTTCCGGTGGCGATGGAGGGCTTCGTGCTGTCGCGCGGGCCGGTGGCGCTGCCGGACGGGCTCGTCTGGGCGCGCGCGGCGGTGGAGGGCGGCATCGGCACGGTGATCGCCGCGCCTGTTCCCGTGGACGGGCCGGCGCTCGCCCGCAGCCTTGCCGGCGAGGCGGGCACGCTGACCGAGATGAGCGATACCGCCCGCGGGATCTACCGCGCGGCCGTGTTCAGCGAGGGCCGTCTCGATGCCGTGCTGTTCCTCGCCACCGGCGGACGCCCGTCCTGGGCCTGGCTGGAGGTGCAGTTCGGTGCCGCCGAACTCACCCCGCTGGCGCGCAGGACCCTGCTCGCCGGACGTGGCGTCGACGGCAGCGCCGATCCCGGCCCGACCATCTGCGCCTGTTTCGCGGTCGGCCTCACCGCGATCCGCAAGTCCATCGCGGAAGGGGCCGGCGATGTCGAGGCGATCGGCCTGGCGCTGAAGGCGGGGACCAATTGCGGCTCGTGCCGCCCGGAAATCCGCCGGCTGATCGAAACGGAGCGTCGGCCGGTTCCGGCATGAGGCTCACCCGCCCGGCGGGCAAGACAGGCGCCCCGCCAGCGGCTATCACGGAGCCATGGATCTCGGACTTCACGGAAAGACGGCCATCGTCTGCGGCGCCAGCCGCGGTATGGGCCGGGCGACGGCGGAGATGCTGGCCGCCGAGGGCGTCGCGCTCACCATTCTCGCGCGCAATCCGGAGCGTCTGGAGACGGCGGCGGCCGACCTTCGCGCCCGTTTCGGCGTGCCGGTCACGGCGGTTGCGGGCGACGTGACGACGGAGGCAGGCCGCGCTGCGCTCCTTGCCGCCTGCCCGGATCCGGACATCCTCGTTACCAATGCCGACGGCATGCCGCCCGGCGATTTCCGCTCCTGGTCGCGGGCGGACTGGATCGCCGCGCTGGATGCCATGATGCTGGCGCCCATCGACCTGATGAAGGCCAGTGTGGACGGCATGATGGCGCGCGGCTTCGGCCGCATCGTCAACATCGTCTCGCGCTCGGTGAAGATCCCGCAGGCGGAGATGGGCCTGTCGAACGGCGCACGCTCGGGTCTGGTCGGTTTCGTCGCGGGCCTGTCGCGCCAGACCGTGGCGCGCGGCGTGACCATCAACAACGTGCTGCCCGGCATCGTCGCCACCGACGCGCAGAAGCACCACGTTCAGAAGCTGAGCGAGATGACCGGCCGGCCGTTCGAGGCGATCTGGGCCGAGCGCGCTGCGCAGAACCCCGCCGGCCGCTATGGCGAGGCGGCCGAGATCGGCGCGACCATCGCCTTCCTGTGCTCGGCCCATGCCGGCTTCATCACAGGGCAGAGCATCCTGGTGGATGGCGGGCAATATCCGGGGACGTTCTGAAGGCGCGCGCGGATCGGCGATCCGGGCTCAGCCCGGCGCCCGCTCCACCTTCACACGCGACAGAATGATCGCGCCCGCGGCGAACATGACCAGCAGCACGCCGAGGCCGGCACGCTGGTCGTTGAGCGCCAGCGTCACCACGCTCGACAGGAACGGGCCGACGAAGGCCGTGACCTTGCCGGACAGAGCGAACAGGCCGAAGAACTGGCCGATCTGTTCGCGCGGCGAGACGCGCACCAGCAGCGAGCGCGAGGCGGCCTGCAGGGGGCCTGCCGCCGCCCCCATGACGCCGCCGAGGACCAGATAGATCTGCTCGGGCAGGGTGGCGAACAGGCCGTCTCCGGGCGCCGGCTTCGCCGTCTCGAAGACGAAGAAGACATGACCCGGCCCGATCAGCAGGATGGCGATCGTTGCAAGGCTGAGGAAGCCGATGGAGCCGATGACCACGGGCTTCGACCCGATGGAATCGTCGAGCCGGCCGCCGACCAGCGCGCCGATGGTGCCGGTCACCGTCAGCAGCATGCCGAACAGGCCGATCTCGATGGTGGTCCAGCCGAACACCCCGGCCGCATAGATGCCGCCGAGCGCGAACATGGCGACGAGGCCGTCCATGTAGATCATGTTGGCGATGAGGAAGGTCATCACGTTGCGATGCTTGCGCGCCTCGCGCAGCGTCGCGGCGATGCTGGAAATGCCGGTGCGGGTCGCCTCGCGCATGGTCATCCTGGCCGGCGCGTCGGGCGTGAACAGGAACAGCGGGATGATGAAGACGATGAACCAGAGGGCGGTGAGCGGGCCAGCGGCGCGGTCGCCCTCGCGCTGCATGGGATCGAGGCCGAACAGGGGGTTGAGGCCGATCAGCGTCTTGCCGGTATCGGGGCTCGCCACCAGGAAGCCGAGCATCAGGATCAGCGAGGCCATGCCGCCGATATAGCCAACGGCCCAGCCGAGGCCGGACAGGCGGCCGATGCGCTCGGGCGGCACGAGCCCCGGCATCATGGCATTGTTGAAGACCGTGGCGAACTCGGCCCCGATGGTCGCCAGAATGAAGGCGAACAGAACGATGGCGATGGTCTCCGGCGCGCCGGGCCGGCCGAACCAGAGCATGGCCGCGCCGAGGACGAGGATCAGGCCGAAGCCGGCGATCCACGGTTTGCGGCGGCCGGAGGCATCGGCAATGGCGCCGAGGATGGGCGAGAGCAGGGCAATGGCGACGCCCGCCGCCGCCGAGGCAAAGCCCCACATGGCCTGGCCCTGCACCGGGTTCGTGGCAATGGCGCTGGCGAAGAACGGCGCATAGACGAAGGTGTTGATCAGCGTGAAATAGGGCTGGGCCGACCAGTCGAACAGGACCCAGCCGGTGATGGCCCGGCGGGAGCCGGGCTTTGGCGAGGCATCGGGCGAGGCATCGGGCGCGGTGGACGGCTGCGATGTCATGACGGCACCCCGGCGGGCTCGGTGCGACAGTGATCCGGTCCCGCCGTCCATGCCGGCCCGCCCGGCAGGGCAGGCCCGATGGTTCAGCCGGGACCCCTGCTCATTCCGGCCAGCGGGCCAGACCCTCGGCGCCGTCCGCGGGCGTGCGGGAGACGTTGAGGACATAGGCCAGCAGGCTGTAGATGCCGACGAGGGCCGGGATCTCGACCGCGCCGCGCTCGCCGTAGCGGGCCAGGATGCGGTCATAGGTCGTGTCCGACCACCGTTTCGTGACGATCAGCTCGGCCACGGAATCGTGGATCAGCGTCTCCTCGTCAGTCATGCCGTCCGGCCGACGGCCTTCGGCAATCGCGGCGAGAATGGCGGTGGAGACCCCCGCCTTCTCGGCCTCCATGGCATGGACCGACCATTCGAACTGCTGCGAGAACGAGCGGGCGACCAGGCAGATGGCCAGTTCCTTCAGGTTCTCCGCCAGGCAGGAGCCGTAGCGCAACCGCCGGCCGACGGCCTCGACCTCCAGCATCAGGGCCGGCGAGCGCAGCAGCGGGCCATAGGGCCCGAAGGGCTCGGCCTTGCGGCGGGAGCGGAAATCGGCGGCCGCAGCCTCCTGTTCGGGGGTGTAGGTCGCCGGGTCGAGCGGCGGCAGGCGGTCGGGAGCGGCCATGGGAGTTCCGGTCTGCGATGCGGGAGGACGATCGGGGGGGCGCGGGACCCTGTCGGGACCGGGTTGCCGCGGTCGTGACTTCCGTTGGAAGGCTGATGACGGTTGGATCGAATCAATCGGGTGGCCACTTGCGGGGCCTCCGGTGTCATCATGCCGCACCGGGCGGCTTTGCCAAGGCCCCCGGGCGCGGGCCGGTGCTGCAGGATCGGAGGGCGGGCATGGAAAAGAGCGGCATGGAGAAAAAAGGCATGGAGAAGACCTGCACGGGCGAGGCCGCGAGGCGACAGGCCGGGATGCGCAAGGCGGCTCCGACCCTGCTGCACGGATGGCGCCGGCTCCGGGCCGCGCTCGTCGCACTGGTGGTCGGGACCCTGCCGTCTGCCGCACAGCCTCAGCAGGCGCCCGCGGCGCAGCCGGCCTGGCCGATCGTCGCCGGGGCGGCGCGCATCCATCCGGTTCTCGCCCCGAACGGCATGGTGGCGAGCCAGGAGGCGCGCGCCACCCGCATCGGCGTGGAGGTGCTGAGGCGCGGCGGCAATGCGGTGGACGCGGCGGTGGCGGTCGGCTTCGCGCAGGCTGTGACCCTGCCGCGCGCCGGCAACCTCGGCGGTGGCGGTTTCATGCTGGTCCATCTGGCCGCCCGCAACGAGACGGTCGCCATCGACTATCGCGAGACCGCGCCGGCGGCGGCGACGCCCACCATGTTCCTCGGTCCCGATGGCGAGCCGGACCCCAGGCTGTCGCGTGATTCAGGGCTCGGGGCCGGCGTGCCGGGTACGGTCGCCGGGCTCGCCGAGGCGCACCGGCGCTATGGCTCGGGCAAGCTGTCGCTCGCCGAACTCATCGCGCCCGCCATCCGGCTTGCCCGCGAGGGCATCCCGGTCGAGGAGGACCTTGCTGATTCGTTGCCGCTGATCGCGCCGAGGCTGGCCCGCTTTCCGTCCACCGCGCGGATCTTCCTGCGCCCCGACGGCACCGCGCTCCGCCCCGGCGACCGGCTGGTGCAGGAGGATCTCGCCCGCACGCTGGAGGCCATCGCCCAGCAGGGTCCGGCCGGCTTCTACGAGGGCGGCACCGCCAGCCGCATCGCCGCGGCGCTCGCAGCCCATGGCGGCATCATGACGGCGGCCGATCTCGCCGCCTATCGCCCGGTCATCCGCGACGTCGTGCGCGGGCGCTATCGCGGCTACGAGATCGCGTCCATGCCGCCGCCCTCCTCGGGTGGGGTCCATCTCGTGCAGCTTCTCAACCTGCTCGAGCCGTTCGAGCTCGGCCGGCGCGGGCACAACAGCGCCGAGGCCATCCACCTGATGGTCGAGGCCATGAAGCTCGCCTATGCCGACCGGTCGCAGTTCCTCGGCGATCCCGACAGCGTGCGCATTCCCGTGCGCGGACTGACCTCGCGCGCCTATGCCGACGGGCTGCGGACGGCCATCGACCCGGCCCGCGCGCGACCTTCCACCGACATCCGTGCCGGCGACCCGGCCCCGCACGAGGGCGAGCAGACCACCCATTTCTCGGTCGTCGACCGCGACGGCAATGCGGTCGCCAACACCTATACGCTGAACTTTTCCTACGGCCTCGGGCTGGTGGCGGAGGGCACGGGCGTGCTCCTCAACAACGAGATGGACGACTTTGCCGCCAGGGCGGGTGCGGCCAATGCCTTCGGGCTGGTGCAGGGTGCCGCCAACCTGCCTGGCCCCGGCAAGCGGCCGCTCTCGTCCATGACGCCGACCATCCTGTTCCGGGACGGCAAGGTGGCCATGGTGACCGGCTCTCCCGGCGGCAGCCGCATCATCACCATCACGCTGCAGACCATTCTCAACGTCGTCGACCACGGCCTGAACGTCGCCGAGGCGGTTCTCGCCCCGCGCGTCCATCACCAGTGGCTGCCGGACGCGATCGACGTGGAAGGCGGCCTGTCGGTCGACACGCTGGCGCTGCTGGCTGCGCGCGGCCACCGCACCGTGCCGCGCGGCACCTTCGGCAATGTCAACGCCATCGTCGCCGTGCCGGGCGGCTGGGCGGGCGCTGCCGACACACGCCAGCGCGGGACGCTCGCGGCCGGACATTGACGGCCGTCACCCCTGGGGGTGGAAGAAGTCATAGACGGCCTTCGCCGTGGTGGCATTGATGCCGGGCGCCTTCTGCAGGTCGTCGAGGCTGGCGCGCTCGATGGCCTTCAGCGTGCCGAAATGGTTGAGCAGGGCGCGCTTGCGCGTCGGGCCGATGCCGCCGATCTCGGCAAGGCCAGCCGAGCGGATGTCCTTCTTGCGCCGGCCGCGATGGGTGCCGATGGCGAAGCGATGGGCCTCGTCGCGCAGGCGCTGGACGAAATAGAGCACCGGATCGCGAGGCTCGAGGCGGAACGGTTCGCGGCCGGCCATGTGGAAAGTCTCGCGGCCGGCCTCGCGATCGCGGCCCTTGGCGATGCCGACCAGCGGCACGTCGTCGATGCCGAGATCGGTGAGGATCGCCTGTGCGGCGGCGAGCTGGCCCGGCCCGCCGTCGATGATGACGAGGTCCGGCCAGGACGCGTCCTCCGCGTCCCCGGCGCCATCCTTGCCTTCCCTGAGCAGCCGCCGGAACCGGCGCTCCAGCACCTCGCGCATCATGCCGAAATCGTCGCCCGGGGCGATATCCGACCTGATGTTGAAGGTGCGGTAGTCCTTGCGGCGGAAGCCCTCCGGACCCGCCACGATCATGCCGCCGACGGCGTTGGTGCCCATGATGTGGGAATTGTCATAGACCTCGATACGCTTCGGCGTGGTGTCGAGGCCGAAGGCGGCGGCGAGCCCGTCGAGCAGCTTCATCTGCGAGGCGCTTTCGGCGAGACGCCTGCCCAGCGCCTCGCGGGCATTCTGCAGGGCGTGGTCGACGAGGTCGGCCTTCTCGCCGCGCTTCGGGGTGGTGACCTCCACCCTGCGGCCGGCGCGCGAGCCGAGCGCCTCGGCGAGCAGGTCCTGGTCCTCGACCTGGTGCGAGAGCAACACCAGCGAGGGCGGCGGCTTGTCGTCGTAGAACTGGGCGACGAAGGAGGCGAGCACCTCGGCCGGTTCCAGCGAGCGGTCGGCCTTCGGGTAATAGGCGCGGTTGCCCCAGTTCTGGCCGGTGCGGAAGAAGAACACCTGCACGCAGGTCAGGCCGCCCTCCTGCACGGCGGCGAAGACGTCGGCCTCCTCGACCCCGCGCGGGTTGATGCCCTGCGTCGACTGGACGGCGGAGAGAGCCGCGAGGCGGTCTCGATAGACCGCCGCCCGCTCGAATTCCATGGCCTCGGCGGCCTCCTGCATCTGGCCGGCGAGCAACTGCTTCACCGCCTGGCTGCGGCCGGACAGGAAGGCCTTGGCCTCCTTCACGAGCGTTGCGTAGTCGCCCGGAGCGATCTCCTGCGTGCAGGGACCGGCGCAGCGCTTGATCTGGAACAGCAGGCAGGGCCGCGTGCGGCTCTCGAACACCGCGTCGGAACAGGAGCGCACGAGGAAGGCGCGTTCCAGCGCGTTGATCGTGCGCCCCACCGCCTGCGCCGAGGCGAAGGGGCCGAAATAGTCGCCGGGAACATTGCGCGCACCGCGATGCTTGGCGATGCGCGGGGCGGCGTGGTCGGCGGTGATCAGGATATAGGGGAACGACTTGTCGTCGCGCAGCAGCACGTTGAAGCGGGGCCGCAGCTGCTTGATGAGATTGGCCTCGAGCAGCAGCGCCTCGGTCTCGGTGCGGGTCGAGACGAATTCCATGGCGTGGGTGGCCGCCACCATGCGGGCGATGCGGCTGACGAGGCCGGTCGGCCGGGCATAGGCGATCACGCGCTTCGCGATCGACTTGGCCTTGCCGACATAGAGCACCTCGCCCTTCGCATCGATCATGCGATAGACGCCGGGGCCTTTCGGCGCGTGCTTCACCGCCGCCTTTATGACCGCGATGCCGGCGGCGATGGAACCGGCCGCCGGCTCGGCCTCGTCAGACGCCTGTGCGAGGTCGAGCACGGCCTCCTCGGCCTCGTCCGGGTCGGGGGCTTCGAGGTCGGTCAGGTCCGGGTCGAGGTCGGTGCGGCCGGGGCGGGTCATCGGGGCCTATATAGTCCACGATTCGCGCCGCCGCGTGCCCGATGCTGTCAGTGGCCCGCCGCTAGATGCCGATGCCCAGTGCCGGCAGCTTCAGCCCCTTCTCGCGGGCGCAGTC
Organism: Phreatobacter sp.; assembly: GCF_051860605.1. Lineage (GTDB taxonomy): Bacteria > Pseudomonadota > Alphaproteobacteria > Rhizobiales > Phreatobacteraceae > Phreatobacter. Next base: position 381,426 of record NZ_JBHYDR010000001.1, read on the forward strand.
GATGGCGATGTCGTAGCCGGCATCGGCATGGCGCATGACGCCGGTGCCCGGATCATTCCACAGCACGCGGTAGAGGCGGGCGGCGGCTTCCGTCGTGCCGTCGGCGACGATGACGACGCCGGAATGCTGCGAATAACCCATGCCGACGCCGCCGCCATGGTGCAGCGACACCCAGGTGGCCCCGGAGGCGGTGTTGAGCAGGGCGTTCAGCAGCGGCCAGTCGGAGACGGCGTCCGAGCCGTCCTTCATCGCTTCGGTCTCGCGGTTGGGGGAAGCGACCGAACCGGAATCGAGGTGGTCGCGGCCGATCACGACGGGACCGATCTCGCCCTTCGCCACCATCTCGTTGAAGGCGAGGCCGAGCCGGTGGCGGTCGCCGAGACCGACCCAGCAGATGCGCGCCGGCAGGCCCTGGAACTGGATGCGCTCCTTCGCCATGTCGAGCCAGGTGTGCAGGTGCGGATCGTCGGGGATCAGCTCCTTCACCTTGGCATCGGTCCTTGCGATGTCGTCCGGATTGCCGGTCAGCGAGGCCCAGCGGAACGGGCCGATGCCGCGGCAGAACAGCGGGCGGATATAGGCCGGCACGAAACCGGGAAAGTCGAAGGCATCCGCCACGCCCATGTCCTTGGCCATCTGGCGGATGTTGTTGCCATAGTCGAGGGTCGGCACGCCCATGCGATGGAAGTCGAGCATGGCCTTCACATGGGTGGCCATGGACTGCTTGGCCGCCACCTCGACGGACTTCGGATTGCGCTCGCGCGCCTCCTCCCACTGGGCCAGCGTCCAGCCGGCTGGCAGGTAGCCGTTGATGGGATCATGGGCCGAGGTCTGGTCGGTGACCACGTCCGGGCGGATGCCGCGCGCCACCATGTCGGGAAAGACCTCGGCGGCGTTGCCGAGGAGGCCGACCGAGATGGGCTTGCCGGCCTTGTGGGAGCGGTCGACGATCTCCAGCGCCTCGTCGATGGTCTTCGCCTCGGCGTCGAGATAGCGCGTGCGCAGCCGCATTTCGATCCGGCTCGGCTGGCATTCGACCGCGATCATCGAGGCCCCCGCCATTGTGGCGGCGAGCGGCTGGGCGCCGCCCATGCCGCCAAGGCCGCCGGTGAGGATCCACCTGCCCTTCAGCGAGCCGCCGAAATGCTGGCGGGCGACCTCGGCGAAGGTCTCGTAGGTGCCCTGAACGATGCCCTGGCTGCCGATATAGATCCACGAGCCGGCGGTCATCTGCCCGTACATCATCAGCCCGAGCTTATCGAGATGATGGAAGTGGTCCCAGTTCGCCCAGCCCGGAACGAGATTGGAATTGGCGATCAGCACGCGCGGCGCGTCGGCATGGGTGCGGAAGATGCCGACCGGCTTGCCCGACTGGACGAGCAGCGTCTCGTCGACATCGAGCGAGCGCAGCGAGGCGACGATCCGGTCGAAGCTTTCCCAGTCGCGCGCGGCACGGCCGATGCCGCCATAGACGACAAGTTCGTTCGGCCGCTCGGCAACATCGGGGTCGAGATTGTTCATCAGCATGCGGAGCGCTGCCTCCGCGCCCCAGGTCCTGGCCGACATCTCCATGCCGTGGGGGGCGCGGATCAGCCGGGAATTGTCGAGACGGGTCGCCATGGTTCAGGCCTCCAGCTTGCTTGCGGCTTCGAGGATGGCAGAGATGATGCGGTCGAGCACGGCCTCGGTGCGGGCCGCGACCGGCGCCTCGTAGGTCCAGGGCGGCGCCTCCTGCATATAGGCCGACTGCGCCAGTTCCATCTGGATGGCGTGGACGTCGCGCTCCGGCGCACCGTAGTGGCGGGTGATCCAGCCGCCCTTGAACCGGCCGTCGGCGACGAAGCTCATGCCGGAGGCCTCGGCCGCGTCGATGGCGGCCGCGCGGATGGCGGGGGCGCAGGAGGTGCCGCCATTGGTGCCGATGCTGAACACCGGCAGCGTGCCGGGAAACAGGTTCGGCACCACGGACCGGATCGAGTGGCAGTCGTAGAGGACGCAATAGCCATGGCGGATGCGGGCGGCCTCGATGGCGCCGGCCAGGGCGACGTGGAACGGCGCGAAATAGAGGCGCCGGCGCCGGTCGATCTCGGCGGCATCCGGCTCGCAGCCGTCGCGGTAGATCGGCTCGGCGTCGAAGGTGGTGGTCGGGCAGAGCGTGGTGGTGTTCTGGCCGGGATAGAGCGAGACGCCCGAGGGGTCGCGGTTCACGTCGATGACGAAGCGGGAGAGCGTCTGGCGCACGACCGTCGCGCCGGTGCGTTCAGCGATGCCGGCATAGAGCCGGTCGATCCACCAGTCGGTGTCGGGCACCGCGCGGCCGCGATCGTTCAGCGCCACCGAGACCTCGGGTGGGATCATGGTGCCGACATGCGGCTGGCCGAGGACGAGGGGGCCATCGCCCGGGATGACGGTGACGGGGGTCATGGGACAGTCACGCGGGGCATGAGACGGAGCCATCGAACAGACGAGGCGGTGACGGATGCGCCGCTTCACCTCTCCCCGGCGGGGAGAGGTCGACGAGCGCAGCAAGGCGGGAGAGGGGTAGACGGCCGGCCAGGATGACGCGAAACTCCCTCACCCGGCCTGCGGCCGACCTCTCCCCGCCGGGGAGAGGGGAAGCGGGGGTTCCGGCAGCTGATTCCGAAACGGGAGGCACGCTGAAAATCATCCTCACGCCTCCCCGAACAGGCGCTCGACGACATGGCCGAAGGGCGTCGTCAGGCCGCCGGAGGCGACAAGCGTCGCGGCGCGCTCCATCTCGGCAGAGAGCGGCCGGTCCGTGTCGAGAACCGGTGCGATGCGGCGGATGGAGGCGTGTGCCTTTTCCAGCAGCGGGCTGGTCCTCAGGGGGTTGCGCATGTCGATGCCCTGCGCGGCCATCAGCGCCTCGATGCCGATGATGCGGCAGAGATTCTCGGCCATCGGTCCCAGCCGGCGGGCGCCGTGGGTGGCCATGGAGACATGGTCTTCCTGGTTGGCGGAGGTCGGGATCGTGTCAGTGACGGCGGGCGCCGCCTTCTGACGGTTCTCGGAGGCGAGGGCGGCGCTCGCCACCTCCGCGATCATGAAGCCGGAGTTGAGGCCCGGCTCGCGCACCAGGAAGGCCGGCAGGCCCGAGAGCACCGGATCGACCAGCATGGCGCAGCGGCGCTGGGCGAGATTGCCGACCTCGCAGGCCGCGAGCGCCAGCATGTCGGCGGCGAATGCCACGGGCTCGGCGTGGAAATTGCCGCCCGACAGCACGTCGCCATTGTCGGCCATGACGAGGGGATTGTCGGTGACGCCATTGGCCTCGTGCATCAGCATGGTCTGCGCCGAGCGGATGACGTCGAGCGCGGCGCCCATCACCTGCGGCTGGCAGCGGATCGAATAGGGGTCCTGCACGCGCGGATCGTCGGCGAGATGCGAGCGGCGGATCTCGCTGCCCTCCATCAGGGCGCGCAGCACGGCGGCGACGGTGATCTGTCCCGGCTGGCCGCGCAGCGCGTGGATGCGCGCGTCGAAGGGCGTGTCAGAACCGGCAATGGCATCGGTCGAGAGCGCCCCGGTGACCAGCGCCGCTGCAAAGGCGTTCTCGATCAGGAACAGGCCGTGAAGCGCCAGCGCGGTGGAGACCTGCGTGCCGTTGAGCAGGGCCAGCCCCTCCTTGGGGCCGAGCACCACCGGGGCCAGTCCGGCCCTTGCCAGGGCCGCGCCGCCGGCCATCCGCTCGCCGCCGAACATGGCCTCGCCCTCGCCGATCAGCACGGCGGCCATATGCGCCAGCGGCGCGAGGTCGCCGGAGGCGCCGACCGAGCCCTGCGCCGGGATGACCGGCAGGACGCCCCGCTCCAGCATGGCGGCGAGAAGGTCCACCGTCGCCGGCTGCACGCCGGAGGCGCCGTGGGCGAGGCTTGCCACCTTCAGCGCCAGAACCAGCCTGACGACCGGCTCTTCCAGCGGCGCGCCGATGCCGGCCTGATGGGATCGGACGATGTTGACCTGGAGCTGGGCCAGTTTCTCGGTCGCGATCCGCACCGAGGCGAGCTTGCCGAAGCCGGTATTGACCCCATAGACCGCATCGTTGCCGCGTGCCTTCGCCATCAGCAGGGCATGGCCCTCGGCGACGGCTCCCCGGGTGCCGGGATCGAGGCCGGGCGTGGCGCCTGCGGCAATGCGGCGCCAGAGTCCGAGCGGATTGGCACCGGCGCGGATGAGATCGGACATCAGGCGCCTCGATAGCGGGCAGAGAGCGGGTTGAAGCCGATCCGGTAGACCAGTTCGGCCAGCCGCTCCACCGACCAGAGGCAGAGGTCCGCCCGCCGGCCGGGTTCCAGCGCGCCGATATCGGCGCGGCCGAGCGCCTTCGCCGCATGGGCGGTGAAGCCGAGAAGGCATTCGGCGACGGTCATGCGGAACAGCGTCGCGCCCATGTTCATCGCCAGCAGCGGCGAGGTGAGCGGCGAGGATCCGGGATTGCAGTCGGTGGCCAGCGCCATGGCCGTGCCATGGCGGCGGAAGGCCTCGACCGGCGGCAGCTTCGTCTCGCGGATGAAGTAGAAGGCGCCGGGCAGCAGCACCGCCACGGTGCCGGCCCCGGCCAGGGCTGCGGCGCCCTCCTCGTCGGTATGTTCCAGATGGTCGGCGGAGAGCGCCCCGTGGTCGGCGGCGAGTTTCGCCCCGTGCAGGTTGGAAAGCTGGTCGGCGTGAAGCTTCACCGGCAGCCCATGGGTCCGGGCCGCCGCGAAGACCCGTGCCGTCTCCTCCGGCGAAAAGGCAATGCCCTCGCAGAAGGCATCCACCGCATCGGCAAGTCCGTGGCGGGCGATAGCAGGGATCATCTTGTGGCAGACGAGATCGAGATAGGCGCTGCTGTCGCCGTTCGCCTCGGGGGGAAGGGCATGGGCGCCGAGAAAGGTGGTGACGATGCCGATGTCGCGATGGTCGGCCAGGCCGCGCGCCACCCTGAGCTGCTTTTCCTCGGTTTCGAGGTCGAGGCCGTAGCCGGACTTGATCTCGACCGTCGTGACGCCCTCGGCGATCAGCGCGTCCAGCCGCGGCAGGGTCTGGTCAGTGAGGTCGCGCGGCCTGGCGGCGCGGGTCGCCTTCACGGTGGAGACGATGCCGCCGCCGGCCCGGGCGATTTCCTCGTAGCTGGCGCCCTTCAGCCGCAGCTCGAACTCGTGGGCGCGATTGCCGGCAAAGACCAGATGGGTGTGGCAGTCGATCAGGCCGGGGGTGATCCAGCGACCCTCGCAGCGCACCGTTTCCGCCGGATCGAGGCGGGGGGCATCGGCGCGCGGCCCGACATAGACGATGCGCCCGCCTTCGGTGGCGATCACGCCGTCGTCGATCAGGCCCAGGCCGCCATCCGGTCCGGTTCCCGCCATGGTCGCGAGCCGCGCGTCTCGAAACAGCCGGTCAACGCGCATGCTTGCCTCGCGGCACGTCGAAATCCCCGCCCAACAATGCTAGGCCGGGGACCGTAGCACGGAGACGGCGATGGACAAGCTTCATCTGGACGCGGCCCTGACGCCCGAGGGCTGGCGGACGGACCTGACGCTGACGGTCGATGCGCCTGGCCTCATCGCCGCCATCGACGCTGGGCCCGCGCCTGCCGGCGCCGCCCGCCTGCGCGGCGCCGTGCTGCCGGGCCTGCCGAACCTTCACTCCCACGCCTTCCAGCGCGGCATGGCGGGACTGACGGAGGTCGCCGGCCGGAGCGACGATTCGTTCTGGACCTGGCGCGACTGGATGTACCGGTTCGCCCTGGCGCTGGAGCCGGAGGATGTCGAGGCGCTTGCCGCGCTCGCCTATGTCGAGATGCTGGAAGCGGGTTTCACCAGCGTCGGCGAGTTCCACTACCTCCATCACGACCGGGATGGCCGGCCCTATGCCGACCCGGCCGAGCTTGCCCGCCGCTGCATCGCGGCGGCCGGCGACACCGGCCTTGGCATCACCATCCTGCCGGTATTCTACGCCCATGCCGGTTTCGGCGGCCTACCGCCGGGCGAGGGCCAGCGGCGCTTCATCTGCGATCTCGACCTGTTCGGCCGGATCGCCGAGGGCGCGCAGGCAGCGGCAGCGGCCTCGCCGCGCGCCGGCTTCGGCATTGCGCCGCATTCGCTGAGGGCAGTGACGGTCGATCAGCTTCAGGCCCTGACAGCTTCCTATCCGCAGGGGCCGGTCCATATCCACGTCGCCGAGCAGGTCAGGGAAGTGGAGGATTGCCTGGCCGCCCATGGCCGCCGGCCGGTGGCATTCCTCGCCGACACGGTGGCGCTCGATCCGCGCTGGTGCCTGATCCACGCCACCCATGCCGATGAAGGAGAGCGTGCCGCGATGGTCTCGGCCGGCGTGGTTGCCGGGCTCTGTCCGGTCACCGAGGCCAATCTGGGCGATGGCCTGTTCGCGGGCGTCGACTTCCGCCGTTCGGGGGGTCGATTCGGGGTCGGAACGGATTCCAACGTCGCCATCTCGGCCACCGGCGAACTGGCCATGCTGGAATATTCCCAGCGGCTCGCCACCCGGCACCGGACCGCCCTGGCCGATCGCGGCGGCTCCACCGGCCGCGCGCTTCTCGAGACCAGCCTTGCCGGCGGAGCCCAGGCGCTCGGCCTCGGACCGGCCGGCATCCGGGTCGGTGCCCCGGCCGATCTCGTGGTGCTGGACACCGATCACATCGCCTTTGCCGGCCGCAAGGGCGATGCGCTGGTCGATTCCTGGATCTTCGGGCCCTCGACCGGGGCCATCCGCGAGGTCCATGTGTCCGGGCGCAGGGTCGTCGATGGGGGCCGCCATATCGGCCGGTCGTCGATCGAGGCGCGGGCCCGCAAGGTGCTGCAGCGCATTTTGGCGAGTTAGGATTTATATCGTATAATCCGCAAATGGTCCTTGACCATCGTCACGCTGTCTGATAGGTTTTCGGCTATGTTCGAAAGCTGCGCCCGCAGGCCGGAGGGTCCCCGGCGGCGGGATGGTTTCAGGGCAGCAGATCCTTCAGGCGCAGCAGGGCGATGCGCTCGATCTGGGCCAGGGCCTCGGCGAACTCGGTCCCGGGATCATGGCCGATCCGCTGTTCGAAGGCGGTGCGGATATCGTCCTTGCTGCGGCCCTTCACGGCCAGGATGAACGGAAAGCCGAAGCGGGCGACATAGGCCGCGTTCAGCGCGGTGAAGGCTTCCCGCTCCGCATCGGTGAGCCGGTCCAGGCCGGCGGAAGCCTGTTCGCCGGTCGATTCGGCCGTGAGGCGGCCAGCGGCGGCCAGCCTGCCGGCAAGATCGGGATGGGCGCGGATGAGGGCAAGCTTGGCCGCGTCTTCCGCCGCGCGCATCACCGCGGTCATGGCGGCATGGAGCCCTTCGGCGCTGTCCTCGGCCGCCGTCAGGCCGGTGTCGAAGGCCCCTTCGGCGATCCAGGGCGAATGTTCCCAGATTCCGCCGAAGCGGGCGAGGAAGGCGGCCCGGTCGAGCCGGGAGGGGAGGAGGTGATCGGCCGTGAAGTTGTCGGCCTTGACGTCATTGGTCATGGGGCGGTCCGGGATGATCGCGCAAGGCTAGCCCGTGATCGCATGTCCGTCAGCCCGTCCGGTCAGTCCCGTCCCATCCCGTCAGTCCATGCGCTCGTTGGGATAGACGCCCCAGAGACGGTCCTGCTCGATCCAGCCGTCGAACCCCTCTCCGGTGAAGCGGCACCAGCGGCCGTTGCAGGTGCGAACGATGCCCTGCACCCGCGGTTCGAGCCGCGCCACGACGCGATCGCCGCCGGCGCGGTTCATCAGCGGGACGAGATCGGACGAGCTGCCGCGCGGCTGGACCATGCCGGTGCGCCGGCCCGACAGCATCGAGTGGAACACCCAGGTCTCGGTGCCTTCGTGGTCGCGGATGCGGCGCCAGTTCTCGAACTCGGCGGTGACCTCCACCGGCAGGCCGGAGCGCTGGTAGATCCAGATCACCTGATGGTCGCGGGTCGGACCCATCCGGGCGTTGATCCGCTCGGATTTCAGGCTGACGAAACGGGGGACCGGCAGCCGGGTCTGCGACCCGATGGAGCCGGTCGTCTCGCCGGCCGCAGCCGGCACCGGGCCGGCCAGCATCATTGCGGCGACAATCGCCGTCAGGGCATTCCAACGCATACGCCACCCGCACACAGAATACGCGCCGAGGCCTTCCGAAAGACAGGGGACCGGACAGGGCCGACGGCTTTGTCTGGCGCGGCCCATCTGATAGAGAGGTCGCACCGGGGGCCAGTGTCGCCCGGCACGGTTAAGACAGGCTTGACGGCTGCCGCCAAACAGCACGCCGGCGAGGGGAAGGACCAAGGGTTCCGGGCATGCCCAACCGCAAGAAGCCGCTGGTCGTCGTGACGCGCAAGCTGCCGGATTCGGTGGAAACGCGGATGTGCGAGCTGTTCGACACCCGCCTGAACATCGAGGACCGGCCGCTGAGCCAGGCCGAACTGGTCGAGGCGGTCAGGACCGCCGACGTGGTGGTGCCGACCGTCACCGACCGGATTGACGCGGCCGTGCTGTCCCAGGCCGGCCCGCAGCTGCGCCTGATCGCCAGTTTCGGCAATGGCGTCGACAATATCGACGTGGCATCGGCCATCCAGCGCGGCATCACCGTGACCAATACGCCCGGTGTGCTCACCGAGGATACGGCCGACATGACCATGGCGCTGGTCCTCGCCGTGCCGCGGCGCCTCGCCGAGGGGCTGGAGGTGCTGGAGCATGGCGAATGGCTCGGCTGGTCGCCGACCTGGATGCTCGGCAAGCGCATCCACGGCAAGCGCCTCGGCATCATCGGCATGGGCCGGATCGGCCAGGCGCTGGCCCGCCGCGCCGCCGCCTTCGGCATGCAGATCCACTACCACAACCGCCGCCGCCTGCCGGAGAAGCTTGAGCAGGGGCTGGAAGCGACCTATTGGGAGAGCCTCGACCAGATGCTCGCCCGCATGGACATCGTCTCGGTGAACTGCCCGCACACGCCGGCGACCTATCACCTGCTCTCGGCCCGGCGGCTGAAGCTGATGAAGAAGGACGCCTATATCGTCAACACGGCGCGCGGCGAGATCATCGACGAGGTGGCGCTGACCCGGATGATCGAGGCGGGCGACCTCGCCGGTGCCGGGCTCGACGTGTTCGAGCACGAGCCGGCGGTGAACCCGCGGCTCATCAAGCTGGCCAAGAAGGGCAAGGTGGTGCTGCTGCCGCATATGGGCTCGGCCACCATCGAGAGCCGCGTCGACATGGGCGACAAGGTGATCGTCAACATCAAGGCCTTCATGGACGGCCACAAGCCGCCGGACCGCGTGCTGCCGTCCATGCTGTGAACGGCGGCGCCTCAGTCCATGCGATCCCCTTCGGCCGGCGGCTCGTCGCCGGCACCGTCAAGATAGGCAACGAAATCCTCGCGGCGCGCGGCAGCGGCGCGCTTGCGGAAGAAGTCGGCCGTCTCCAGTGCGGAGAGCTTCTCGGCAACTGCGATATTGATGAACTGATTAAGGCTCGTACCATCGGCGGCCGCAACGCGCTCGGCGGCTGATTTCAGCGAAGGCTGAAGGCGCAGCGAATAATTGGCCTTGGTCATGCCAGTCTCCTCATTACCTCGGCTGGTTGCAGCACTTCGAGACCAAACCGGCCGGCTGCGCCAAAGTCCCGGACATTGAACGTCACGATGGCCCCGGCGCCACCGTTGATTGCCGTCTCCAACACCATCTCGTCCGCGATGTCCGAAAGCTGCGGACGCCAGAGATAGTGCAGCTTCACCGGTTCGACGAGGCTGGCGAGGTGGTCGAGAAACCCGCGGACCTGCTGTGCGTCGAGGCCGGTCGCCTCAAGCTGGCTCGGCCGTGTCAGAACGGCTTCATACTCCAGAAACAGCGGCACGCTGGCCAGGGCCGTGATTCTGGATTCGCCCACCAGCCGCAACAAGGCGTTCGAGGCGCCCAGCCTGCTCCTGCGGGCTGCGACAAGGACATTGGTATCGAGCACAACGCGCACAATAGCGCCAGGCTATCATGTTCCTGGGAGCATGCATACAGCAGGCAATCTCGGTGCGCGACGGATCCTGACCTACTCCTCCCCACCCGTCAGCAGGCTGGCATTGCCGCCGGCCGCCGCGGTGTTGACGGTGACCACCTGTTCGAGCGCGAAACGGGGCAGGTAGTGCGGCCCGCCGGCTTTCGGGCCGGTGCCGGAGAGGCCGGAGCCGCCGAAAGGCTGGGTGCCGACCACCGCCCCGATCATGTTGCGGTTCACATAGACATTGCCGTTGGCGAGGCGGTCGACCACCTGCTCGACCACGGTCTCGATGCGCGAATGGATGCCGAGGGTCAGCCCGGTGCCATTGGCGGCGATGGCGTCGAGCAACTTCGGCAGGGCGCCGGCCTTCCAGGTCACGACGTGCAGGACCGGGCCGAAGACCTCCTCGCCGAGGTCACCGGGTCGGTCGAGCCGGATGATGGCGGGGGGCACGAACAGGCCGGCCGGCGCATCGGCCGGAAGGTCCGCCTGCCAGACGAGGCGGCCGCTCGCGCGGGCGCTCTCCACCACGGCGTCCAGCCTTGCCTTCGCCTCCGCATCGATGACCGGGCCGACATGGGTGGCCGGATCGGCCGGGTCGCCGATCGTCAGTTCGGCGGCGGCGCCCCGGATCATCGCCAGCATGCGGTCGGCGACATCCTCCTGGAGGCAGAGCAGGCGCAGGGCCGAGCAGCGCTGGCCGGCGGACCGGAAGGCGGAGGTGACGACATCGTCGCTCACCTGCTCGGGCAGGGCCGTGGCATCGACGATCATCGCGTTGATGCCGCCCGTTTCGGCGATCAGCGGCACGATCGGGCCGTCCTTGGCCGCCAGCGCCCGGTTGATCCGCCAGGCCACCTCCGTGGAACCGGTGAAGGCGACGCCCGCCACGCGCGGATCGGCCACCAGCGCCGCGCCGACCCGCCCGTCTCCGGGCAGAAGCGCGAGGGCGTCCGGCGGAATGCCGGCGCGGTGGGCGAGCGCCACGGCGGCCGCGGCGATCAGCGGGGTCTGCTCGGCCGGCTTGGCAATGACCGCATTGCCTGCGGCGAGCGATGCGGCCACCTGGCCGAGGAAGATCGCGAGCGGGAAGTTCCACGGGCTGATGCAGACGATGGTTCCGCGCGCCCGCAGGGTGAGCCGGTTCTCCTCGCCGGTCGGGCCGGGCATCAGGCGGCCCTCGCCGAAGGTCCTGCGGGCCTCTGCGGCATAGTAGCGGCAGAAGTCGACGGCCTCGCGGATCTCGGCCACGGCGTCGTCCAGCGTCTTGCCGGCCTCGCGGGCCAGCAGGTGGCAGAGCATGCCGCGCCCGGCCTCCATCAGGTCGCCGAGGCGGTCGAGGGCTGCGGCCCGCATCTCGACGGGCGTGCGGCTCCAGGCGCGGAAGCCGGTGGCGGCAGCGGCAAAGGCGGCCTCGATGGTCGCGGCATCGGCCTCCTCCACCGCGCCGACGGCCGACCCGTCGACCGGGCTTGCCACTGTGCGGATGGCGCCACGCAGCACCTTGCCGGCAACCAGCGGCGCGGCCCTGTCCGGGGCGCTGGCGCCGCCGCCGGCGATTTCCGCGCGGAAGGCGGCAAGCGCCGCCCGGTCGCCGAACTCGACACCCGCCGAATTGACCCGATCCGCGCCATAGAGGGCGGCCGGCAGCGGCAGGCGGCGCGGCCGTGCATCGTCGGGCGTGCCGATCCAGTCCTTCGGTCGCTTCAAGAGGGTCTCCACCGGCACGGCCGGGTCGGCGGAGGCTGAGACGAAGGAGGAATTGGCGCCGTTCTCGAGCAGGCGCCGGACCAGATAGGCGAGCAGGTCGCGATGCCCGCCGACCGGCGCATAGGTGCGGCAGGCCGCAGCCGGCAGATCGGCCAGCAGGCGGTCGTAGAGCACCTCGCCCATGCCATGCAGGCGCTGGAACTCGAAGCCTCCCGGACCGCCCGCCTCTTCCAGGATCGCGGCGATGGTCAGCGCATTGTGGGTGGCAAATTGCGGGTAGAGCCGGGGGCGCGCCGCCAGCAGCCGCCGGGCGCAGGCCATGTAGTTCAGGTCGGTCATCGGCTTGCGCGTGAAGACAGGATAGTCGGCAAGGCCGCGCTCCTGCGCCCGCTTCACCTCGGTGTCCCAGTAGGCGCCCTTCACCAGCCGCACCATGAGCCGGCGGTCGAGCCGGGCGGCCGTCGCGTCGAGCCAGTCGATCACGGCGAGCGCGCGCTTCTGATAGGCCTGGACGGCGAGGCCGAACCCGTCCCAGCCCGCCAGCGAGGGATCGGCGAGGGCGGCGGCGATGACATCGAGCGAGAGCTCGAGCCGGTCGGCCTCCTCGGCATCGACGGTCAGGTTGAGATCATGGGCCCTGGCCGCGCGGGCGAGGCCGACGAGCCTTGGCACCAGCTCCCGCATGACGCGCTCGCGGTTCACCGCTTCGTAGCGCGGATGGAGCGCGGAGAGCTTCACCGAGATGCCCGGCCGGTCGGGCAGGGCCTCGTTGCCGGCCGAACGGCCGATGGCCTCGATGGCATCGCGATAGGATTCAAGATAGCGCGCCGCGTCGTCGGCCGTGCGGGCGCCCTCCCCGAGCATGTCGTAGGAATAGCGGAAGCGGCGGGCGGCGCCGGCCTTGCCCAGCGCCTCCGAAATGGTCTGGCCCAGCACGAAATGCGAGCCGAGCAGACGCATGGCCTGGCGTGTCGCGGCGCGCACGGTCGGCAGGCCGAGCCGCTTGCCGAGCGTCTCCAGAATGCCCTCGGGCGTCTCGCCGGGATGGATCACGCGGGCGGTGATGCCGAGCGCCCAGGCGGAGGCCGAGACCAGCCAGGCCTCGGACTTCGTGGCGCGATGGGCCCAGTCGGTGCCGGAGAGCTTGTCCTCGATCAGCGCATCGGCCGTGGTCGAATCCGGCACCCGCAGCAGCGCCTCGGCGAGGACCATGAGGGCGAGCCCCTCGCGGGTGGTCAGCGAATATTCGCGCAGGAAGTCCTCGATGCCGCCGAGGCCGCCCGTGGCGGCGCGGATGGCGCCGATCAGCTGGCGGGCCCGGGCGTCGATGCGCGCCTCGGCCTCCGGTGCGGGCCGGGCATGAGCCAGAAGCCGTGCGGCAATGGCTTCGTCGGCCTCGGCATAGGGGGCATGGAAGGGGGACAGTTCGGGCACGACGGGCCTCGGGAGCGGGAGAAGCGACAGCCGCTAGCCTATCCGCAAAGACGCAGTGGCTCGATAGGCAGAATTGCCAACCTAGCCAATGAAATCACTATCGACAGAGCAATCCATAGCGATTAACACGGATCGATGTCCGTCCTCCTCGACAGTCTCGACCGCCGCCTCCTGCGTATCCTCCAGTCGGACGGGCGCATCGCCAATGTCGAGCTTGCCGACCGGGTCGGCCTGTCGCCGACCGCGACCGCCGAGCGGGTCAAGCGCCTGACCCGCGACGGCATCATCGCAGGCTATGGCGCAAGGCTCGACCCGCAGAAGCTCGGCCGCAGCTTCCTCGCCTTTGTCGAGGTGACGCTCGACAAGACCACGCCGGACGTGTTCGACCGCTTCGCTCGCGCCGTGGCGACCGCGCCCGATGTGCTGGAATGCCATCTGGTGGCCGGCGGCTTCGACTATCTGATCAAGACGCGGGTCGCCGACATGGCGGCCTACCGCATCTTCCTCGGCGAGGTCCTGCTGTCGCTGCCCGGCGTGCGCGAGACCCGCACCTATGCGGTGATGGAAGAGGTGAAGACCGGAGGCAGCCTGCCGGTGTGAGCCGGCGGTCCCGGTCAGGGCACCGGGTGCTGCTCCAGCACGGACTCGCGAACCGGAACCGGGCTGTCGCCGGCACGCCTGTCGATGGCGCGAGCAAGGGACTCGCTGTGCCGGCGTGCATCGCGCGCAAGGTCCGCCAGCCGGCGGGTATCGAACCGGCCGCTGCGCATCATGACCTCGATGGCGGCCAGGGCCTGCCTGAGGCCGGCCAGGGCGTCGCGATCGGTCATGCCATCTCCCGGCGTCTGCATATCCATGGCGGAATGCTGACGGGCCCGGGTTTCAGGCGAGCGCCGTGGTGCCTGCCGTTCTGTTGCGGCGCAGGAAATGCGCGGACGTCACCCCGGCAGGAGCGCGGTCCGGCTCTCCAGGGCCGCATCGACCGCGTCCTTCGAATAGGGCAGCGGCACGTAGTCGCCGGCGATCCAGGCGCCGAACAGGTCGCGATAATGCGGCGAGTCCGGTCGGCCGGACTGGCCGGGCGTGTTGACCACGACCGAGCGGTCGAGGTCGGCCAGATCGCAGACCAGGCGGAAGGACGAGCCCATCATCGTGCGGAAGTCGGTCGGCCGGTAGCCGGTGTGCATGGGGGTGACGCTGGAGCCCGCATGCGGCAGCGGGCCGACGGAATAGGCCCGGGCAAGCTCGGGCGACAGGCGGAAGGCGAGCGGATGCTCGAACATGCCGTGATGCAGCCGGCCCCACGACCAGTCGCCGGTCTGCGGGCCGAGCAGGCGCTTCGCCTCGCCGAAGGCCGCCGTCAGCGAGGTGATCAGCAGCCCGTCGCGCGCCGCCACCGGATCGGGACCGAAGCGGTCGTCGGGCGCCTCCAGCGCATCGATCGTGCCGTCGACATCGCCCGGAACGATGAGACCGTGCAGGCGGGCAGGGACAACGGCATCCCACAGCGCCTTCTTCAGGTGCCGGGACCACCACAGTTCGAACAGGGCGCCGGCGGCTGTCTCGCGGGTCAGGGCATGGTCCCAGGAGCCCAGCAGGGCCAGCGCCTCGGCCGTTTCAGGATCGTCCGATGACAGGCGCGACAGCAGGGCGCAGAGCCGGCGGGCAGGCACCGAGACGACGTCGGTCTGGAGCGCCCGCGAGACCGCAAGCGTATGCGGGGAGACCGAGGACAGGACCTCCTCGATGCGGGTGGCGCGCGCCCGGTCGACCCATTCGAAGCCGAACGGATAGGCCTTGTGGTCCCAGCCGTCCGGCACGTTCATCTCATTGGCCGAAAAGACGAAGCCGCGCGGCGGATTGTGGGACATCGGGGCCTGGCTGCGGTCGCGGAAGCCCGCCCATTCGTAGCGCCCGTCACCCGGCACCGGCAGCAGGCCGTCCCAGTTGGGCCGGATCGGATTGATGCCGCACGGAATCCAGGCGATGTCGCCCGCCTTGTCGGCATAGACGAGGTTGCAGGAGGGCGTGCCCCAGGTGACGGCTGCGGCGCGGAACTCGGCGAGATTGCGGGCGCGCATCAGTTTCAGCGCCACCAGATAGGGGGCCGTGCCCGGCTCGAAGCCGACCGACCGGACGGCATAGGCGCGCCTTGCCGCCGCGTCCTCGAAGACGACCGGGCCGTGGCGGGTGAATTTCAGCGTCAGGACCTGGTCGGCATGCCCGCGAACCGGCACCGCCTCGTCGACCCGGCGCATGCGCTCCCAGCCGCCGTCATAGCGGTAGAGGTCGGGATCGTCCGGGTGGATGTCGTAGACGTGGACGTCCTCCTGATCGATGTAGAAGATCGTCAGCCCCCAGGCCAGCGTGCCGTTGTGGCCGATCATCACGCCGGGAACGGAGGGCTCGCCCGCCCCCACCACGTCGAGGCCGGGGCAGGTCAGGTGGACCACCATCCTCAGCGAGGGCATGCCGTGCAGGCGGTGCGGATCGGAGCCGAGGATCGGCATGCCGGTATCGGTCTTCGTGCCGTGGATGGCCCAGTTGTTCGAGCCGGTATGCTGGGCATCCAGCACCACTTCGAGAAAGTCCGTCGTCCTGCGCCATTTCGCGGCGTCCTCCAGCGGCGCGGTGAGGCGCTCCTCGCTGAAACTGGCATTGGCGGTGGCGAGCTTGATCAGGTCCAGCGCGGCCAGCGGCACGGAGGCCGGGTCGAGGCCGTCCGGAACCGTCGGGACGATCTCCGGCTCCAGCTTCTTGCGCAGCGTGTCGGTGCGATGGTCGGCCGAGGCCAGAACCTGGCAGCGCAGGATCTCGGACAGGGCGTTGCGCGAGAGGGAATGCGTGCGCACGCGCACCACGTCATCGGCCGTCCAGCGCGCGGGCTTCGTGCCGACGAGGCCGAACTCGAAGGACAGCAGCGAGGGATCGGCCTCGGTCATGGCGACGAAGGCGTTGATGCCGTCGGCGAAGGCGGTGAACACCTCCCGCGCATTCGGCCCATAGGCGGCGAACTCGGCATCCATGTCGCCGCGATAGAGGAACAGGCGCGAGGCGCGGTCCTGCTCCAGGTAGCCGGGGCCGAAATCGCCGGCGAGCAGGCCGAGGCCGCGCTTGCGGAAGACATCGATCTGGAACAGACGCTCGCGGGCCGCGTGAAAGCCCTGCAGGAAGAACAGGTCGTGCTCGTTCTCCGCGCGGATATGGGCGATGCCGTTGCGGTCGATGCCGATGGAGCCGGGGGCGGAGAGACCTGCAAGGGTCAGGGTTTCGCTCGCGATCATCGGTTGGGCCCTCGTTCTGCTGGCATGGGGGCGGCACACTGCCACCATGGACCCGGCCCGTCACCCGTCCGGGCCGGATGGGGGACCTGCACCGCGCTGCGGACGCGGCGCCCGGCCGCGTCTTCGCCTCTGGACAGCGGCGGCGGGCATGCCAGACTGGCCGCTCCCTTCCCGCCGGGACCCCGACGTCGGCTGGAATGCCCGGCTGCGGCGCGATGGACGCGGCCCCGACGCCCTGAATCCCGCGCCAAGGACTGTCTCCCATGCGAATCACCATTCTCGGTTCCGGCGATGCCTTCGGCTCCGGCGGCCGCTATTCCACATGCCTGCACCTCGTGCGCGACGATGGCACCACCCTGCTGGTCGATTGCGGCGCAACCTCGCTGCTGGCGCTCAACCGGGCCGGCATCGACCGCAACGCCATTTCCGCCATCCTGTTCACCCATTTCCATGGCGACCATTTCGGTGGCCTGCCGTTCTTCCTGCTCGACGCGCTGTTCGTCTCGCGCCGGCAGGCGCCGCTGGTGATCGCAGGCCCGCGCGGCATCGAGGAGCGGGCCCGGACGGTGACGGAAGCCGCCTTCCCCGGCTTCTCGACCAATCGCTGGCCGTTCGAGATCACCTGGCAGGAGATCATGCCGGACGCGCCGGGCACGGTTGCCGGCGCCGCGATCACGGCCTTCGCGATGGTCCATGACGAGCGCGCGGGACCCTGCCTCGGCTACCGGATCGCGGCGGATGGCAAGGTCTTCGCCTTTTCGGGCGACACGAGCTGGACCGAGAGCCTCGTGCCGCTGGCCGACGGGGCCGACCTGCTGCTGTGCGAATGCTATACCTACGACATGCCGCTGAAGAACCATCTCGACTGGCAGAGCCTGTCCGCGCGGCTGCCCGACCTCAGGGCGGGGCGGATCGTGCTCACCCATATGGGTCCGCAGATGCTCGAGCGGCGGGCCGAGACCGGCGCCACCTGCGCCGAGGACGGTATGGTGCTGACCCTATGAGGCCCGAGCTTGCCGCCCTGTTCGAGGCGGCCCGCGCGGTGCAGGCGCGGGCCCATGCGCCCTATTCCCGCTTCCGGGTGGGCGCGGCCATCCGCGCCGCCTCCGGCGCCATCCATGTCGGCTGCAATGTCGAGAATGCCGCCTATCCGGTCGGCGCCTGCGCGGAGGCGGGGGCGATCTCGGCCATGGTCGCGGCCGGCGACCGGCAGATCGCCGCGGTGCTGGTCTATTCCGAGGGAGCCGAGCCCTGCACGCCCTGCGGCGCCTGTCGCCAGCGGCTGCGCGAATTCGCGGCCGCCGCGGTTCCGGTCCATGCGGCGGGGCCGGAGGGGCTGAGGGCCAGTCACACGCTCGGCGAGCTTCTGCCCCATGCCTTCGGCCCGGACCATCTCGCATGAACGCTGCCGCCCTCATCCGCCGCATGGCCGGAACGGCGCCGATCGACGCGGCGATCGTGCTCGGCACGGGGCTCGGCGGCCTCGCCGATGCCGCGGAGGAGGCGGTGGCCATCCCCTTCGCCGACCTTCCCGGATTTCCGCAGGCGGGCGTTTCCGGCCATGCCGGTCGGCTGGTCATCGGCGGCATCGAGGGCCGGCGCGTGGTTCTCGTCCAGGGTCGCGCCCACACCTACGAACACGGCGATGCGCGGGCCATGAAGCCGCTGGTCGATGCGCTGGCCGATCTCGGCGTTGCCGCCCTCCTGCTCACCAATGCCGCCGGATCGCTGCGCCCCGACATGCCGCCCGGCAGCGTCATGGTGATCGAGGACCATATCGGCCTGTTCGGGCCCAATCCGCTGATCGGCGAGACCGGCGACAGCCGCTTCGTGCCGATGAACGATGCCTACGACCCGGCCCTGCGCGAACGCATCGCCCACGGCGCGGCGCGTACCCGCACCGCCCTGTTCGAGGGGGTCTATGCCTGGGTGACCGGGCCGAGCTTCGAGACGCCCGCCGAGATCCGGGCGTTGAAGGTGCTCGGCGCCCACGCGGTCGGCATGTCGACCGTCCCCGAAGTCATCCTCGCCCGCCATGCCGGCCTGAGGGTTGCCGGCCTGTCGCTCATCACCAACCTTGCCGCCGGGCTCGCGCCCGAGGCGCCGTCCCACGCCGAGACGAAATCCGCCGCGCTCCGGGGCGGTGCGGCGATGGAGGCGGTGATCCGCGGCTTCCTGATGGAGGGGCCGCCGTGACACCGGCCGAGCATGCGCGCCGTGCCGTGGCGCTTGTCGACCTCACCGACCTGTCGAACGGGCTCGACGAGCCGGGGGTGGAGCGCCTGTGCGCCCGGGCCATGACGCCGCTCGGACCGGTCGCGGCCGTGTGCCTGTGGGCCGGGTTCGTCCCGCAGGCCCGACGCCTGCTCAAGGGCACCGGCATCAGGGTGGCGACAGTGGTTAATTTTCCCGGCGGCGGGGACGACGTGATCCGCGCGGCCGACGAGGCCCGCTATGCGCTGCTGGACGGCGCCGACGAGATCGACGTGGTCATGCCGTGGCGCGCGCTGAAGGATCGCCATGCCGAGGTGGTGGGCGCCCTGCTCGGGGCGGTGAAAGCGGTGATGCCGCCGGGCCGCACGCTCAAGGTGATCCTCGAGACCGGCGAACTGGCGCATCCCGACCTCGTGCGCCAGGCGGCGCGCATCGCCATCGGCACGGGCGCGGACTTCATCAAGACCTCCACCGGCAAGACCGCGGTCTCCGCCACACCGGAGGCGGTGCGCATCATGCTGGAGGAGATCCGGGCGGCCAACCGGCCGGTCGGCATCAAGCCCTCCGGCGGCATCCGGACCTTGGCCGACAGTGCGGCCTATCTGGACCTTGCCGATGCGATCATGGGTCCGGACTGGGCAAGCCCCGACACGTTCCGGTTCGGGGCCTCGGGCCTTCTCGATGCGCTGCTCGAGGCTGGGGAGCCGGCATGACCTTCATCCCGCAGGAAATCATCCGCCTGAAGCGCGACGGCGGCACGCTCGGCCCGGACGACATCGCCGCCTTCGTTGCCGGCATCGGCGAGGACCGGGTGACCGAGGCGCAGGTTGCCGCCTTCTGCATGGCGGTGTTCTTCCGCGGCATGGAGCCGGGCGAGATCGTGGCTCTGACCCGCGCCATGACCGCCTCCGGCGAAACGCTCGACTGGTCCGCCGCCGGCCTCGACGGGCCCGTGCTCGACAAGCACTCGACGGGCGGCGTCGGCGATACGGTCTCGCTGATGCTGGCGCCGATGGTCGCCGCCTGCGGCGGCTTCGTGCCGATGATCTCCGGGCGCGGGCTCGGCCATACCGGCGGCACGCTCGACAAGCTGGAATCCATTCCCGGCTACGATGCGAAGCCGGCTTTCGACCGCTTCCGCAAGGTGGTCCGCGATGCCGGCTGCGCCATCATCGGCCAGACCGACAGTCTCGCTCCGGCCGACCGGGTGATCTACGGCGTGCGCGACGTCACCGCGACGGTCGAGACCATCCCGCTGCTCACCTCCTCCATCCTGTCGAAGAAACTGGCCGCCGGTCTGTCGGGGCTAGTCATGGACGTGAAGACCGGCTCGGGCGCCTTCCTGCCGGAATTCGAACGCGCGCGGGCGCTGGCCGAAACGATTGCGATGGTGGCCACCGGTGCCGGCCTTCCAACGGTCGCCCTCGTCACCCCCATGGATCAGCCTCTGGCCAATGCGGCAGGCAATGCGGTGGAGGTGCGCTGGGCGATCGACTATCTCGACGGCCGCCATCGGGACTCGCGCCTGCACGGGGTCACGATGGCGCTGGCAGCCGAACTGCTCGTGCTCGGCGGGCTGGAGCCGGATCCCGACGCCGCCCATGGCAAGCTGGAGCGCGTGCTGACCAATGGCCGGGCCGCGGAGGCCTTCCAGCGCATGGTGGCGCTGCTGGGCGGGCCGCACGACCTGATGGAGCATCCCGACAAGCACCTGCCGCGCGCGCCGCTGGTCACGCCCGTCCCGGCGCCGGCTGCCGGCACGGTCACGGCCATCGACACGCGTGCCATCGGCATGGCCGTGGTGGCGCTCGGTGGCGGCCGGACCCGCGCCGCCGATCCCGTCGACCATGCGGTCGGGCTCACCGACCTGGTCGCGCTCGGCGACGGGGTCGAGGCGGGCCAGCCGCTCGCCATGATCCATGGGCGCGACGCGGCGACCATGCAGGCCGCGGCGCGAATGGTGGAGCGCGCGGTGACCCTCGGCGAGGGCGGAGCGGTGGTCGGCGCGCTGGTGCAGGCGCGGATCGCCGGCTGACCCATGGCGCGGGCGCTCATCCTCGTCCTCGACTCGGTCGGTATCGGTGCCAGCGCCGATGCCGGCGCCTATGGCGATGACGGCGCCGATACGCTCGGCCATGTGGCTGAGCGGTTTGCCGGCAAAGGAACGCCACTCGCGATGCCGTGCCTCGATGCCCTCGGGCTGGGGCTTGCGGCGGAGGCCTCCACCGGGCGGTTGCCGCCGGGTCTCTCGCGGCCTGCGTCACCCGGCGCGCGCTGGGGCTATGGCATCGAGCGCTCGAAGGGCAAGGACACGCCGTCCGGCCACTGGGAGATTGCCGGCCTGCCGGTCACCTTCGACTGGGGCTATTTCCCGCGAAGCGTTCCGGCCCTGCCGCAGCCGCTGACCGACGCGCTGATCGCCGAGGGCGGACTGCCCGGCATTCTCGGCAATTGCCACGCCTCCGGGACCGAGATCATCGCGTGGCTCGGCGCCGAGCATGTCGCGACGGGCAAGCCCATCCTCTACACCTCCGCCGATTCCGTGCTCCAGATCGCCGCCCACGAGCAGGCTTTCGGGCTGGAGCGGCTCCACACGCTCTGCATCCTCGCGCGCCGCCTGTGCGACCCGCTCGCCATCGGCCGGGTGATCGCGCGACCCTTTACCGGAACGGCAGAGGCCGGCTTCACGCGCACGCCGAACCGGCGCGACTATGCCGTGCCGCCGCATGCACCGACGCTTCTCGACGTCGCCACGGCTGCGGGACGGCAGGTCATCACGGTCGGCAAGATCGGCGACATCTTCGCCCATTCCGGCACGGGCGAGGTGCTGAAGGCGGCCGACAACGCAGCCCTTTTCGACCGCACGCTGGAGGGGCTCGCCCGGCTGGATGCGGGCGGCCTGCTGATGGCCAATTTCATCGACTTCGATTCCCTTTTTGGCCATCGCCGCGATCCGGACGGCTATGGCCGGGCGCTCGAGGCCTTCGACCGCCGCCTGCCGGAACTCGTTGCGATGCTCCGGTCCGGCGATCTCGCGGTGATCACGGCGGACCACGGCTGCGATCCGACCTTTCGCGGCACCGACCACACGCGCGAGCATGTGCCGATCCTCGCCTTCGGTCCGGGCCAGCCGACGGGGCCGATCGGCGCGCGTGCGACCTTCGCCGACATCGCGGCGACGGTCGCGGATCATCTCGGCCTTCACTGGAAGGGCGCGGGAACGCCCTTCTAGCTGTCGATGCCGATCATCCGGCGGACATCGGCGGGCGTTGCCCCGGCCCCGCGCAGGGCCCTCAGGCCCGTCGCCTGCTCGCTCTTGGAGAGCTTGCGGCCATCGGGCCCGGTGATGAGCCGGTGGTGGCGGTAGAGCGGGACCGGCAGTCCGAGCAGGTCCTGCAGCAGGCGATGGACGGCGGTGGCCTCGATGAGGTCGAGGCCGCGGACGACATGGGTCACGCCCTGCAGGGCATCGTCGACCACCACGGACAGGTGATAGCTGGTGCCGACATCCTTGCGGGCCAGGACCACGTCGCCCCAGCGCTCCGGGTGGGCGATGACCTCGCGTGCCGGCCGGCCGGCTTCGTCCACCTCGGTCCAGCCAAGCGGGGCGCCGATGCGGGCGAGAGCCGCGGCCATGTCGAGCCGCAGGGCATGGGGCTGGCCCGCGGCGATCAGACCTGAGCGGGCTTCCCGTGACAGGCTGCGGCCGCGGCCCGCATAGAGCGGCGCGCCGTCCGGGTCGCGCGGCCAGGGGTGGCCGGTCTCCGCCTCGCGGCGGTCCGCAAGCGCCTTCAGTTCGGAGCGGCTCTCGAAGCTTGCGAAGATCAGCCCCATGGCGTCGAGCCGGTCGAGGGCCGCCCGGTAGGCGTCGGAATGATCGGATTGCCGGCGCACCGGCCCATCGAAGGAAAGGCCGAGCCAGGCTAGGTCCTCACGTGCCGCCGCCTCGAAGTCCGGCCGGCAGCGCGTCGTGTCGATATCCTCGATGCGCAGCAGCAGGCGTCCGCCCAGCCTGTCGGCCATCGCCCGGTTTTCGAAGGCGCTGAGGGCGTGGCCCAGATGCAGGAGGCCGTTGGGGCTCGGCGCGAAACGCAGCACGGCAGCAGTCGATCGGGTCCCGGGGTCCTTAGGGTGCGGCGCGGCCATGGACCTGCCTATGATGGCTCCATGCCGATCCTGCAAGCGCCCGCCGGGGCAGACGCCATGACCAGCCCGCCGCCGTGCCGCATCGACAGCGAGGCGGATCTGGACGCCGCGCTCAGGGCGCTGGGCCAGGCCTGTCCGCTGATGGCCGGGCTTCATGCGCAACTCGGTGCGCCGCCGCTGCGCCGCCGGCCGCCGGGGCTTGCGGGCCTTGCTCACATCGTCGTGTTCCAGCAGATCTCGACGGGGGCCGCGCGCGTGCTGTGGGCGCGCATGGAACAGGTGTTCGGCGCCATCACGGCCGAGCGGCTGGCGGGCGCCAGCGATGAGGACTATCGCGCCGCCGGACAGTCGCGGCCGAAGGTGCGCACGCTCAGGGCGGTGGCGGAAGCGGTGCGCGACGGCTCGCTGGACCTCGATACGCTGGCCGCGATGGAGGCCGACGCCGCCCATGCCCTGCTGGTCAAAGTGAAGGGAATCGGCCCCTGGACGGCCGATGTCTATCTCCTCTCCTGCCTCGGCCATGCCGATGCCTGGCCGGCCGGCGACATCGCCCTGCAGCAGGCGGCAGCCGATCTGCTCGGCCTCGGCGCCCGTCCGGACGCGAAGGCGATGGCGGCGATCGGCGAGCGATGGCGGCCGTTCCGGGCGGTTGCTGCGCGGTTGCTCTGGGCCGCCTATGGCGCCCGGCGGCAGGGGCGGATCGCCGAGCCGGTGCCGGTCTGACCGGCCGGACGATGTCCGGGCGGCACTTCACAAGACCGACACGTTGCCCATAGTATTGAAGGCGTGCCTCATATCGCGGTCCGCGAATCGCGGATTGCCCGATCGCAAGGAGTAAGCTCTTGACGGTCGCCGTATCACCCGGGGCGCTGGCGGGATCGACGCCCGTCTCTCCCGGGGCATGGCCAGTCCTGGTGCTCAACGCGGATTACCGGCCGTTGAGCTACTACCCTCTGTCGCTGTGGTCCTGGCAGGATGCCATCAAGGCCGTCTTCCTCGACCGGGTGACGGTTGTGTCCAATTACGACAAGGCGATCCATTCGCCGAGCTTCGAGATGCGCCTGCCGAGCGTGGTCTCGCTCAAGACCTATGTGAAGCCGAGCCGCAATCCGGCCTTCACGCGGTTCAATGTGTTCCTGCGCGACAAGTTCCGCTGCCAGTATTGCGGCGCGGGCGAGGACCTCACCTTCGACCATCTGGTGCCGCGCTCCAAGGGCGGCCAGACCACCTGGGAGAACGTGCTGGCGGCCTGCTCGCCGTGCAACCTGCGCAAGGGCTCCAAGACCGTGCGTGAATCCGGCATGCAGCCGATGCAATATCCGTTCGCGCCGTCGATCCAGGACCTGCACGCCAACGGGCGTCTGTTCCCGCCCAATTACCTGCACGAAAGCTGGATGGACTATCTCTACTGGGATACCGAGCTGGAGCCCTGAGCGACCGCGCCGCTACAGCGTCTCGACCCAGCCCCTCAGCTCGCGATCGACCACGGCGCGGATCACCGACATGCCCGCCTCGCTCTCGTTCAGACACGGGATATAGGTGAACTTTTCCCCGCCATTGCCCTCGAAGATGTGGCGGTTCTCGCCATCGAGCTCTTCCAGCGTTTCCAGGCAGTCCGCCGAAAAGCCCGGCGCGATGATCGCCAGCGACTTCACGCCCTTTTTCGCCAGGTCTTCCACGGTGGCATCCGTATAGGGCTTGATCCATTCGTCCGGCCCGAAGCGCGACTGGAAGCTCAGCATCAGCTTCTCCTCGCTCATGCCGAGCCGTTCGCGCAGCAGCCGCCAGGTCTTGTGGCAGTGGCAGTAATAGGGGTCGCCCTGTTCCAGATATTTCTGCGGGACGCCGTGGAACGAGCAGAGGATCACCTCGGGCTCGTAGTCGAGGGAGGCCAGGTGCTCGCGGATCTGTCCGGCGATGGCGTCGATATAGGCGGGATCGTCGTGATAGGGCGGTGCGATCCGCACCGTCGGCTGCCAGCGCATGTCCATGAGTGCGCGGAACAGGTGGTCGTTGGCGGTGGCGGTCGTCGCGGCGGCATATTGCGGATAGAGCGACACGGCGAGAATGCGGTCGCAGCCCTGGTCAAGCAGGCGCTTCACCGCTGGCGCGATGGCCGGATTGCCATAGCGCATCGCCCAGTCGACGACGATATCGCCGCTGACGGTGGCCAGATACCCGGCGAGCTTCTCGGCCTGGTTGCGCGTGATGGTCTTGAGGAAGCTCTCGTCCTTCTCGCGGTTCCAGATGGTCGCGTAGTCCTTGCCCTTCTTCTGGGGGCGGGTCTGCAGGATCACGAGGTTGAGCAGCGGCCACCAGATGGCGCGCGGCGTCTCGATCACCCGGCGGTCGGAGAGGAACTCCTTCAGGTAGCGACGCATGGACCAGTAGTCGGTGCCGTCCGGCGTGCCGAGATTCATCAGCAGCACGCCGATGCGGCCCGATTTGACCGGCACGTGGCCGGCCGGAAGCTTCATGTGACGCATGGCTGAAGGACTCTCGGGTCCGGAACGGGAAGTCAGCGGTGCTGATACGCCGGAACGGCAGGGGTGGAAAGGGATACGCGGCCGCAGCCCGTGCGGATTTGACCGCAGCCGGGGCGGCCGCGATAGTCGCCAGACGGGGCAGGAGGGCTTTGCCATGGCGGAACCGACAAGGACGGCAACCTGGCGGGTGGTGGTCGCCTATCTCATCGACATTTTCGGCGGCTTCCTGGTCTTCGGTTATGTCATCGGCCTGATCTTCGGCGGGGCTACCGACAAGGGCTTCAGCCTCCAGGGCTGGCGGGCGATCCTGCTGTTCGTCGTTCTGGCGGCCTATGTGATCGGCGCCAACCGCTATATCGGCGGCACGATCGGCAAGCGCATCATGCGGGTCTCGCCCTGAAGGCCGCGGTCGCGGCCAGGGCGAGGCCGGCTGTCGCACCGATCGTTCCGGCGGCGTTCAGCGCCAGACCCGAGCCGAACAGCGAGGGCCCGAGCGCCGCAGCGGCATAGCCGGCGAACACGGTCGCCAGCGCGATCGCCACCGACAGCGCCATCTGGTGCGACAGGCGCGTGGTGACGAGCCGGGCGGTCGCTGCCGGGCAGACGAACATGGCCACCGCCAGAACCACGCCGACGGACTTGAACGCGGCCGTGCAGGCCAGCGCGGTGGCCGCCAGCAGGGCGGCGTCGAGCAGGCCGACAGGCAGGCCGCTTGCCCGCGCGAAGACGGGATCGAAGGCGACCAGCGCCAGTTCCTTGCGCAGCGCGAACAGGATGCCCGCCACCAGCACCAGGACGAGGGCCAGTTCGAAGACCACCTGCGGCAGGGTCATGAGCCGGGCAACCAGCGACCCGGCGGCGGCATCGCCGGGAATCCAGATCAGGCCCTCCAGCGAGCCAGTGATGACGTGGTGGATGTCGAAGCCGGTCTGGGCGAGGCCGGTGCGCTCCAGCATCAGGATGCCGAAGGCGAAGAACGAGGTGAAGACGATGCCAAGCGCAGCGCCGGGCTCCACCTTGCCGACGCGCGTGAGGAAGCCGGTGAGGGCGCTGGCCGCGAAGGCGGCCGAAAGGCCGCCGGCCAGCACGACAAGGCTGCCGGACAGGCCGGTCACGGCCACCGCTATGACCACGCCGGGCACGACCGCATGGCTCAGCGCATCGGCCGCCATGGCCTGCCGCGTCAGGATCAGCAGATTGCCGACCAGTGCGCAGGCCATTGCGGCAAGGCTTGCCGCCAGCAGGGGAACGAAATCGACCGTCCAGAACTCGGCCATCAGGCCCGCCCCCCGACGAGGCCGCGGGCGCGGCCGAAAGCCAGGCTGACGGCGAAGACGAGGCTGGCCATCAGCACGATGGCGGGGCCGGTCGGCGTGTCGGCGGCAACCGCCGAGATGGCCGCGCCGAAAAAGGCGGAGGCCGCGCCGAATGCTGCCGCGATCGCCACGACAAGCCCCGCCCGGTCTGTCCAGAAGCGTGCGGCGGCCGGCGGAATGACCACCAGGGCGACGGCCAGGATGAAGCCGGCAACCGGCAGGGCGGCAACCACCACCACGGCTGCGATCAGCGCGACGAGACTGTCCAGCCGGTCCACCGGCAGGCCGGAGGCCCGCGCGAAATCCGGATCGAAGGCGACCGCGGAGAGTTCCTTCAGCACCAGCGCGACAGCGGCAAGGACGAGCACGGCAAGGCCGGCCATGGCATAGGCCTCGTGCGGCAGCATGGCCGCGGCCGACCCGAAGAGAAGCTGTTCCAGCCCCGCCTGCCGGCCGGTTCCCAGCGTCTGGACGACCGACATGAGCGCGAGCCCGAGGCCGAACGTGCAGGCGAGAACGGCGGCGGTGGCCGTGTCGGCGCCGACCTTCGGGCGGCGGCCGAGCCAGTTGACGGCGGCCAGCGCGCCAAGGGCGGCAAGGCCCGCCCCGCCCATCAGCCAGCCCGGCTCGCGCGGGGACCGGCCGAGCAGTGCCGCGATCAGGAAGGCCAACGCGATGCCCGGCAGGGTGGCATGGGCGACCGCGTCGGAGACCAGCGCCCGTCCGCGCAGCATGGCGAAGGTGCCCGCCGCCCCGGCCGCAGCGCCCAGGGCCGCCGCGCCGAGCATGACGACGCTCGTGTTGAACCCCGCCTCGAAGGCGAGCACGCGCATCAGGTCGGCGAGGAAACGGTCCATCGTCGGTCAGATTGCCAGCGGCACGCCATAGGCGCGGGCCAGCGTCTCCGGCGTGAAGGCCTGACTCACCGGTCCGGACGCGATCACCCGCCGGTTCAGCACCAGCACATGGGCGAAGCGCTCGGCGACGGTTCCGAGGTCATGGTGGACACAGATGACCAGCCGGCCGTCGCGGTCGAGCCGGTCGAAGACATCGAGGATGATCCGCTCGGAGGCCGCATCGACGCCCGCCAGCGGCTCGTCGAGGAACAGGATGCGGGCATTGCGGGCAAGGCCCCTGGCGAGGAACACCCGCTGCTGCTGGCCGCCGGACATCTGGCCGATCTGGCGGGTGGCGAGATCGGCAAGGCCGACCTGATCGAGCAGGGCGAGCGCCTTGTCGCGGCGGGTCCGGCCATAGGCGCGCAGCCAGCCGGCCTCGCGCACCATGCCCTGCAGCACCACGTCGAGCGCCGTTGCCGGAAAGTCCCAGTCCACCGAGGCGCGCTGGGGCACATAGGCGGTGGCGTCGCGCACGGCCTCGAAGGGACGGGTGCCGACGGTCACGCGGCCGGTCGAGGGAACAAGGCCGAGGATCGCCTTGACCAGCGTGGATTTGCCGGCGCCGTTCGGCCCGACAATGGCGGCAAGGCCCGAGACCGGGGCCGTCCAGCTGACGTCCTGAAGTGCCGGAACGCCCCGGTAGGCGACCGACAGGTTCTCGACGACGAGCGGGTCGGCCATGGTCAGAAGGCTATCCGGAGGCGTGCGGGCGAGCATGGTGACAGTCTCAGCCAGCCAGCGCCAGCCGGCCGGACATGCCCTTTTCGGGAGCCTCGCCGCCGAGCGCGCGGGCGATGGCGGTGACATTGTGGTCGATCATGCCGACATAGGTGCCCTCATAGGTGCCGGGGCGGCCCATGGCGTCGGAGAACAGTTCGGCGCCGATCACCACCCGGTGGCCGCGCCGGGACGCGCCCTCGATCACCGCGCGGACATTGCGGTCGGAGACCGAGCTTTCCACGAACAGGGCCGGAAGCTGGCGCTCGACGACGAGATCGACCGTCGCCTCGATGGCCTTGAGGCCGGCCTCGCTCTCGGTCGACAGGCCCTGGATGCCGTGAACCTCGAAGTCATAGGCGCGGGCGAGATAGCCGAAGGCGTCGTGGGCGGTCACCAGCACCCGTCGCGGCTTCGGCACGCTGGCCAGTACCTGGCCAGCATAGGTGCCGAGCGCCTCCATCTTGGCGAGCACCGGATCGAGGTCGGGGCGCGCCGGCTGGCGGCCGGGGACGGCGGCTGCAGCCAGCGCTTCCGAGACCGCGCGGACCACCACGGTCCACAGCTTCGGATCCATCCAGACATGCGGATCGGGCTTGTCCGGCTGTTCGTCGTCCTTCAGCAGCTGGTCCCTGGCGATCGCCTCGGCAGCGAGAACCGCGGGCCGGCGGCGGGCGAGCTGGGTGAAGGTCTCGCGGAACTGGGCCTCGAGGCTGAGGCCGTGGGCGATGACGAGATCGGCCTGGGTCAGCTTCACGATGTCGGCGCGGGTGGGGCGGTAGAGATGCGGATCGACGCCCTCGCCCATCAGCGCCTCGACGCGCACGCGCCCGCCCGCCAGCATGGCCACGGTGTCGGCCAGCATGGCCGTGGTGGTGACCACACGCAGGGGCTCGGCGCCGCCCTGGGCCATGGCTGGGGCGGCGACAAGGGCCGCGGCACCGGCCAGCAGGGCACGGCGGTCGATCAGGACGGTCATCGGGCACCTCGCATGGACGCGATTGCAAATCATTTGCAAGAATTACATCTGCCACGGATGCTGTCAAGCTTGTTGCAAGGCATTCGCAACAACGGCCCGCGAAACATCCGGCCGCATGGCGCAGCATTGGCGGGCAATGTGGCCAAGGCTCCCTCTGCGGCGCAGGATGCGGGGATTGCGGCCGCCTCCGGTCCGGCGCCAAGTCTGGCACAGTCGGTCATTGAGCCTTTGCCGACGCCGTCCTAGGCTCGCATTCCGCAGCGGAGAGGTCCCATGTTCTCGTTCGTCGGCAGCGACATCGCACTGATCGCCCTCGTCATCCTTGCCATCCTGTTCCTGTTTGCCGGCATCAAGACGGTGCCGCAGGGCTTCCAATGGACCGTCGAGCGGTTCGGACGCTATGTCCGTACGCTGCCGCCGGGCCTGCAGTTCATCATCCCGTTCATCGACCGCATCGGCCACAAGGTGAACGTGATGGAGCAGATGCTCGACGTGCCGAGCCAGGAGGTGATCACCAAGGACAATGCCAAGGTGACGGTGGACGGCGTGATGTTCTTCCAGGTGCTCGACGCCGCGCGGTCGTCCTACGAGATCACCCAGCTGGAATCCTCGCTCATGAACCTGGCCATGACCAATATCCGCACGGTCATGGGCTCCATGGACCTGGATGCCCTGCTGTCCAATCGCGACACGATCAACGAGAGCCTGCTGCGGGTCGTCGACCAGGCCGCAGCGCCATGGGGCATCAAGGTCAACCGCATCGAGATCAAGGATATCGCGCCGCCAAACGACCTTGTCGCGGCGATGGCCAGACAGATGAAGGCGGAGCGCGAGAAGCGCGCGGTGATCCTGGAGGCGGAGGGCCAGCGCCAGTCGGAGATCCTGCGCGCCGAGGGCGAGAAGCAGTCGCAGATCCTGGAAGCCGAGGGCCGCAAGGAGGCGGCATTCCGCGACGCCGAGGCGCGCGAGCGCCAGGCCCAGGCCGAGGCGCGCGCCACCGAGATGCTGTCGGAGGCGATTGCCGGCGGCAATGCCCTGTCGGTCAACTACTTCGTCGCCGAGAAATATCTGAAGGCCCTGGAGGCGCTGGCGCTGTCGCCCAACCAGAAGACGCTGATCCTGCCGGTCGAGACGACGCAGGTGCTCGGCTCGCTGGCGGGCATCGCCGAGATCGCCAAGACGGCCTTCGGCGAGGGCGGGGCGACCAGCAGGCCACCCGTTCGCAGCGGCTCGGTGCCGCCGGCGGGAGGCTGAGATGATCGTTGCCACGCTGGAAAGCTGGGGCGCATGGAGCTGGATCGCGCTGGCGGCGCTCCTGATGGCGCTGGAACTGATCGTGCCGGGCTATCTGCTGATCTGGCTCGGCGCGGCGGCTGCCGCCACAGGCGTGCTGTTCATCCTGGTGCCCGCACCCTGGCAGGTCCAGTTCGCGGTCTTCAGCGTGCTGGCGCTGGCCTGCGTCTATGCCTGGTTCCGGCTGGTCAAGGGTTCGGTCGATACGGTCACCGACCAGCCCGGCCTGAACCGCCGGCTGGACGCGATGGTCGGCCGGGAATTCGTCCTCGAAGAGCCGATCCAGTCGGGCCGCGGGCGGGTGCGCATCGCCGATTCGGTCTGGACCGTCACCGGCCCGGATCTGGCTTCGGGGTCGCGCGTCCGGGTCACCGGCTATGAGGGGGCGGTGCTGATGGTGGAGCCGGCCTGACCGGCTTCGCCCCGCCGTTCAATGGCGGAAATGCCGCACGCCGGTGAACACCATGGCAAGGCCAGCGGCGTCCGCGGCGGCGATCACCTCGCCGTCGCGCATGGAGCCGCCCGGCTGGATCACCGCGGTGGCGCCGGCCTCGACGGCGGCCAGCAGCCCGTCGGCGAAGGGGAAGAAGGCGTCCGAGGCAACCACGGAACCCTTCGTCAGCGGCACGGTCCAGCCGCCGGCCTGAGCGGCGTCCTCGGCCTTGCGGGCCGCGATCCGGGCCGAGTCCACGCGGCTCATCTGGCCGGCGCCGATCCCCACCGTCGCGCCGTCCTTCGCATAGACGATGGTGTTCGACTTGACGTGCTTGGCGACGCGGAAGGCGAAGCGCAGGTCGGCCAGTTCCTGTTCCGAAGGCGCCCGCCGGGTCACCACCCTGAGGTCGAGGTCATCGACCACCGCATTGTCGCGCGACTGGACCAGCAGGCCGCCGGCCACGGTCTTCACGGTCATTCCGGGCGCGCGCGGATCGGGCAGGCCGCCGGCCAGCAGCAGACGCAGGTTCTTCTTCGCGGCAACAATCGCCTTGGCCTCGTCGGTGGCATCGGGCGCGATGATCACCTCGGTGAAGATCTCGACGATCCGCCGTGCGGCTTCGGCGTCGAGCGTGCGGTTCAGCGCCACGATGCCGCCAAAGGCCGAAACGGGGTCGCAGGCGAGCGCCTTCTCATAGGCCGCCAGCAGATCCGGCCCCTCGGCCACGCCGCAGGGATTGGCGTGCTTGATGATGGCGACCGCCGCGGTGCGGGCGGGGTCGAACTCGCCGACCAGTTCATAGGCGGCATCGGTGTCGTTGAGGTTGTTGTAGGACAGTTCCTTGCCCTGCAACTGGCGGGCGGAGGCGACGCCTGGCCGGGGCGCTCCGCTCTGGGGGGTCTTGTAGAAGGCCGCCCACTGGTGCGGGTTCTCGCCGTAGCGCAGCCCCTGCGCCAGCGTGCCGCCGAAGGCGCGGCTGGGGGTTCCCGTCTCGCCGAGCCGGTCGAAGAGCCAGTTGGAAATGGCCGCGTCATAGGCGGCGGTGCGGGCATAGGCCCTGGCGGCAAGGCGCCGGCGAAGGTCCGCCGTCGTCGCGCCGCCATGCGCCTTCATGGCGTCGATGACCGCGCCGTAATCGGCGGCATCGACGACGACCGTCACGGCCTCGTGGTTCTTGGAGGCGGCGCGAATCATGGCCGGGCCGCCGATGTCGATATTCTCGATCGTGTCGTCCCAGGAGGCACCGCGCGCGATCGTCGCCTCGAAGGGGTAGAGATTCACCACGAGCAGGTCGATCGGCAGGATGCCGTGGGCCTTCGCCGCCGCCTCGTGCTCGGCATTGCCGCGGATGGCCAGCAGCCCGCCATGCACCTTCGGATGCAGCGTCTTCACGCGGCCGTCCATCATCTCCGGAAAGCCGGTGAGGTCGGCAACCTCGGTGACGGCGAGGCCTGCATCCTTGAGCACCTTGTAGGTGCCGCCGGTGGAGACGAGGGCAACGCCGAATCCGGCCAGGTCGCGGGCAAAATCGACGAGGCCGGTCTTGTCGGAGACGGACAGGAGGGCGCGGGCAATCGGCAGGTCGGCGGCGGACACGGCGGGCTCCGGAACGGGGCGGGCGGCCGCGGGGGCGGCACCGGCAGGATCGGGTCGGGGATATTGCGCGCGCCTTAGCACGGCCGTCGCGGCGCCGAAACCACCCTGCCGACTTGTGCACGGCTGTCGGCGGCTCAGAAGGGCAGGGTCGGCGCGCTGTCTTCGGGCGGGGCGGGGTTGTCGCCGCGGTTCAGCCTGCGGAAGGACCAGGCCACCACCTCGCCAGCTGCCGGCGAGGCACTCGCCACGACCAGCTGGAAGCTGCGGCGCGGACCGTCGGGAACCGCCACCGCCACGCTCTCCTCGATGGCGACGGGTCGGTCGGCGACAAAGGCCCAGACCTCGCCGCCGGCCCAGCGCAGCAGGACGGCAAGGCCCTGTTCGGTGGCGATCGGCTGGATGGCGGGATGGAGGTGGAAGCGCAGGGCAAAGGGCTCCGCCTCGCCCTCGATCCGGTCCTCGCCGTCGAGGATCGTGCCGTCCTCCGAGAGCGCCAGCCGGCGGGCATGGACGAGCCCGAGCCGGTCGCGCCAGCCATCGTGGCGGGCCGACAGGACGCGCTCGCTGCGCTCCACCGGCACCGACCGCGGTCCGGCGGCAAGCGCGCTGCCGCGGTGGGGCACGGTCAGGAACTCCGCGGAGGACCGGTCGCCGATGCAGAGGGTCGAGTGGCCCGGGGTCAGCCGCACCGGCTGGCGCCAGTTGGCCTGCCCGGTCGGCGGGGCGCCGCAATTCATCACCACCAGCTGGCGGCCGACCGACATCTCGAAGGCAAGGCAGCCGGCATGGGCCTCGAAGGCGAGGGCGAGCGGCGGCGGCGGCCCGCAATCGGCAAGGACGATGGTCGCGCCGGCCTGCAGCCGCTCGTAGCGGCTCTGGCGTGCGCTGGGCCCGGGCTGGCCGCGCGACCCGTCATAGACGAGGGCCGTGGCGACCTGGTCGATGGCGGTCGGGCCCATGCCGTTGAAGCGGGCGAGCGTGCCGTCGCCGAGCTGCAGGAAGCGGATCATCGGCATGATCCGATCGACGGCGGTGAGGGTGGCGGCGGGCGGGGTCTCGTTGCGGGCGAAGAACAGCTGGCGCAGCGGCAGGAGATCGAGAACCAGACCCACCAGCACGGCAGGATTGCGGCTGACATGGCCGCCATCGGCCAGGATCTGCCGGTCGAGTTCGGCGCCGAGCAGCCGCGAGGTGCGGCGCAGCAGGGTCTCCTCGCCCTCCAGGCACAGGCCGGCGGTGACCAGGGCGATCAGGGCATCGAGACGCTGAATGCCCGGCGGCACGGCGGGGAGATGAGCCTCCAGCGTGCGCGTCTGGAACCAGAGCGAGCGGGCGAAGCGGCGGTAGAAGGCGCGGTCCGAATCGCCCAGCAACTGGCCGGACGCGGCCAGCCAGGAGCGCAGCCGCTCGCCAAGCACGGCCGGACGGATGCCCGGCGGATGGCCGCGCCGCTGCGCCGCCAGCCAGGCGTCGACCAGGCGCCGGGCCGCTGCCGAGGTCTCGGACGTGCCGGCCGCCCGCAGATGGCGCAGCCAGGAGAAGCCGGCAAGCATGTCGAGCCATTCCGGCGATGGCGGGTCGATCCGGAAGGGGTCGGCGGCATCGACGGACCGCCCGGCAAAGGTGAACAGCCCCTGCACCAGTTCGTCGGCGCGCACCGGGTCGGTCGTGCGCAGGTCCTGCGGGGCGAACAGGATGGCCGGCATGCGCTCGCCGGTGATGGAAAAGCGGGACAGGGCGAGCCGGCCGGGCCAGCTGCCGACGCTGCGTGCAAGATCGGCCGCGCCGAGCCCGATACCGGCTGCGCTCCGGGCAAGCCATGTTGCCGGCCTTGCCGCCACGGTCGTCCCCTCCGGCCCGCCTGCCGCTCACCGGCCCCCCGCGCAGGAAACCGTCCGGGCAGGCTCTTGCCACCATCAATGCACGGCCCTGTTTCCAAGGCATTAACCACTTGCAGGCTTTCATGCGGTCCATCGGCGCGACGGGGGCAAGGCGCCATGGTGATGGAGTTCAGTGTGCTGCCTCGCTCGGCTGTCGTCCTCGGTCTCACCCTGTTCGCTGCCGCGGCCTCGCCGGTCGCAGCGTCCGAATCGGCATC
Source organism: Phreatobacter sp. (assembly GCF_051860605.1). Classification (GTDB taxonomy): domain Bacteria; phylum Pseudomonadota; class Alphaproteobacteria; order Rhizobiales; family Phreatobacteraceae; genus Phreatobacter. The sequence continues at coordinate 416,034 of NZ_JBHYDR010000001.1, forward strand.
GGGCCGCTATGAAATCCTGATCGGCGGCCTGCAGGTCGGCCTTGCCGGCTTCGAGGGCCGGTTCTCGGCGACCAGCTACCAGGCCTCGGTCTCGCTCCGGCTGTCCGGCGTCTCGCGCCTCGTGGCATCCGGACGCGGCACCGCCTCGGCTTCGGGCCGGGTGGCGAATGGCCGCGCGATGCCGTCGAGCTATACGCTGAACCTCGCCACGACCCAGCAGAACGAGGCCATCCGCATGGCCATCCAGGGCGGCAGCGTGACCTCGCTCAGCGCCCAGCCGGCCCGCCCCGACGCGCCGGACCAGGTGCCGCTCACCGCCTCTCACCGCCAGGGCGTGCTCGATCCGCTGGCCGCCGGCATCTTCTTCGTTCCCGGTTCGGGGCCGACGGTTGCCGCTGCGGCCTGCGGTCGCACCTTTCCGGTCTTCGACGGCCGCCAGCGCTACGACCTGACCTTCACCTTCGAGCGGCTCGATCGCCTGCAGGTGGCCGGATATGACGGTCCGGTCGTCGTCTGCAATGCCCGCTACCGGGCGATTGCCGGGCACCGTCCGGCGGTATCGGCCCCGATGGAAGCGAACCGGGACATGCAGATCTGGCTCGCGCCGATCGCCGGGACGCGCGCGCTCGTGCCCGCGCGCATCACCATCCGCACGCCGGTCGGCCTCGCCGAGGTGCAGGCGACCCGTCTCGAGCTGGGTGCGCCGGCCGCCACCGCCTCCGTGCGGCGCTGAGCGGGCTGCGTCTGCCTGTTTTCTGGCCTGCGTGCCGCGCGGCCGGGCATCCTGTCTGGACTGCCTCAAAAATAGGTTGCCGTCCGTTACGGCATGGTCTTTGCTGAGTTGGCCATATCGCGGCGCGACCCCCTGAGACGGGAGCGTCTGCCGTAGGCCCCGCCGCAAGGCCGGGCTGTCCGCGCCACCATCCTCAAGGGCCAAGCCATGACCGAGTTCCCGCGCACCCGTCCGACCCGCCGAGATGCCCTGAAGATCGCCGGCGCAGCAGCGCTTGTGCCGCTGTTCGCACCGGCGGTGCATGCCCAGGCCACCACCAATGTCCGCTTCACGCTCGACTGGCGCTTCGAGGGCCCGGCCGGCCTGTTCCTGATGGCGGCCGAGAAGGGCCATTTCCGCGCCGAGGGGCTGAACGTCTCGATCGACGCGGCGTCCGGCTCGCGCGAGGGCGTCACGCGCGTAGCCTCGGGCACCTATGACATGGGCTTCGGCGACGTGAACTCGATGATCCGGTTCCGCGACGAGAACCCGACAGTCGACCTCAAGGCGGTCATGATGGTCTATGACCGGCCGCCCTTCTCCATCGTCGGGCGCCGCTCGCGCGGCATCACCGCCGACGTGAAGAGCCTGGAAGGCAAGAAGTTCGGCGCGCCCGCCCCGGATGCCGCCTATGCCCAGTGGCCGATCTTCAAGGCGGTGAACAATCTCGACGATTCCAAGATGCGCTTCGAGAATGTCGGCTTCCCCGTGCGCGAGCCCATGCTGGCCTCCGGCGAGGTGGACGCCATCTTCGGCTTCGCCCATTCCTCCTATATCAACCTCAAGTCGCGCGGCGTGCCGGATGCCGACATCATCGTGCTGCACATGTTCGACTATGGCGTCGAGCTCTACGGCAACGTGCTGATGCCGAGCCCGGCTTTCCTGAAGGACAAGCGCGACACGGTGGCGGCCTTCAACCGTGCGGTGGTCAAGGGCATCCGCGACTGCATCGCCGACCAGGCCACGGCCACCCGGCTGGTGCTCGCGCGCAACGACGTCGCGCGCCAGGAGACCGAGGCGGAGCGTCTCAAGATGTGCATCGACAATTACGTGATGACGCCCTGGGTCAAGGCCAATGGGCTCGGCGGCATCGACCCGGCACGCATGGCCAAGGCGATCGACCAGATCGGCCTGACCTTCACCTACAAGAACAAGCCGAAGGTCGAGGACGTGTTCCTGGCCGACCTGCTGCCGCCGGCGGCCGACCGGCGCATGGCCTGACGGGCCGCCCCGGCCCGGGCGACTGGTCCGGGCCTTGCATCGCCGACAGGGCGGGGGCGGGAATGCTCCTGCCCCACTCCTCTGCCTGACACCTGTCCGGCCCGCTGCCCGCCGAAAGCCAGCCCTTGCGTCCCTTCGTTGAACTGACAGGCGTGAGCCACACCTATTCGACCGGCGGAACGCTTGCCGTCGATGGCCTCGACATCAAGGTCAACGAGGGCGAGTTCGCCGCGGTGGTCGGACCTTCGGGCTGCGGCAAGTCCACCCTGATGAAGCTGGCGACCGGCCTGCAGTTTCCCCAGAAGGGCGCGGTCATTGTCGATGGCCGGGAGGTGAGTGAGCCGGTCAAGATGGCAGGCATGGCCTTCCAGGCGCCAACCCTCCTGCCCTGGCGCACGACGCTGCAGAACCTGATGCTGCCGCTGGAGATCGTCGAGCCGCACCGTTCCCGCCTCAGGCGCCACAAGGCCGAATACGAGGCCAAGGCCGAGGCCCTGCTCGGTTCGGTCGGCCTTGCCGGGGCGGGGGCGAAGTTTCCCTGGCAATTGTCGGGCGGCATGCAGCAGCGCGCCTCGCTGTGCCGGGCCCTCATCCACGAGCCAAAGCTGTTGATGCTCGACGAGCCGTTCGGCGCCCTCGATGCCTTCACGCGCGAGGAATTGTGGTGCGTCATCCGCGACCTGCATGCCCGCATGGCCGGCACGCTGACGGTGATCCTCGTCACCCATGACCTGCGCGAGGCCACCTTCCTTGCCGACCGGATCTTCTGCATGTCGTCGCGGCCGGGCCGGATCATTGCCGAGCGCGAGGTGCCGCTGCCACGGCCGCGCGACCTCGAGGTGACCTATACCCGCGAGTTCACCGACGTCGTCCACGAACTGCGCGCACGCATCGCCGAAGCGCGCAGCACGGCCTGAGGGGCGGAGCATGGACGGACTGGTGGATTTCCTGCTGAACGCCTGGCCGCTGGCGCTGCTGGCCGGCGTCGTCGTCTATATCGCGCTGATCCTCGGGCGCGTGCTGATGTCGGGCATCACCGACCGCACCAAGCTGATGCTGCAACTGGCGCCGCTCATCTGCACCGCCGGGACCTTCCTCGCCTGGGAGGCCGGCTGCCGCATCTTCAACGTCTCGACCTTCGTCCTGCCGGCACCCAGCGACATCGCCCTGTCCCTGTGGCAGTTCCGGCGCCAGATCGGCCTGCATTCCTTCCATACCGCGTGGATGACCATTGCCGGCTTCGGCCTGGCGGTCGCCTTCGGCCTCGCCCTCGGCCTGCTGTTCGGGGCCAGCCGCTTCGTCTATGCCGGCTTCTATCCGCTTCTGGTCGGCTTCAACACCGTGCCGAAGGTCGCCGTGGTGCCGATCCTCGTCATCTGGTTCGGGGTTGGCTGGCTGCCGGCCGTGCTCACCGCCTTCATGATCTCCTTCTTCCCCATCGTGGTGAATGTCGCCACGGGGCTCGCCACCATCGAGCCGGAGACCGAGGACGTCCTCAAGGCGCTCGGGGCCTCGAAATTCCAGATCATGACCAAGGTCGGCATTCCCCGGTCGCTGCCCTATTTCTTCGGCTCGCTGAAGGTCGCCATCACGCTGGCCTATATCGGCTCGGTGATCGCCGAGTACAACGCCTCACGCTTCGGCATCGGCAACCTGATGGCGCGCGCCTCGGCCGACTTCAACGTGCCGCTGCTGTTCGCCTCGCTGATCGCGCTCGCGATCCTCGGCGTCGCCATGTACATGGCCACCGTCTGGCTGGAAAACCGGATGACCGGCTGGGCACAGCGCTCGTCCTTCGCGGCAGCCTGATCAGCCGCTGGCGCAGGCCAATTCGGCGAGGCGTCTTGCTCCCGCGGCCCCGGGACCCCATAAATCGGAGGCGCGCATCCGGCGCGCGTCTTCGCATGTCCACGGCAGGCCCATGAAAGCCATCATCGACATCATCATCATCGCCCTCAACATCTACTGGTGGGTGATCATCATCTCCGCGGTCCTGTCGTGGCTGATCGCCTTCAATGTGGTGAACTACCGCAACCAGGTGGTGGCCCAGATCGACCAGACGCTGCGGGCGCTGACCGAGCCGGTGCTGGCCCCGATCCGAAGGCGCATGCCAAATCTCGGCGTGGTGGACCTTTCGCCCATTGTCCTGCTGCTCGGCATCGTCTTCATCCAGCTGGTGCTGAGCTATTACGTCAGGCCCTACGTCTTCTGAACAGCCAAGGAGCCGGAATGACCGAGGCGCCCTACCGGAGCGGCCGCGATGCGCTGCTGATCGACGTCAGGCTGACGCCCCGCGGCGGCCGTGACGCCATCGAGGGCGCGGCAGCGCTGTCCGACGGGCGCCCCGTCGTCCGGGCGCGGGTCCGCGCCGCACCCGAGGACGGGCGGGCCAATGCCGCGCTCGAGACGCTGGTGGCCGAGGCCTTCGCCGTCGCGCGCTCGCAGGTCAGCGTGGTTCAGGGCCAGACGGCCCGGCTCAAGACGGTCGCGGTCAGGGGCGACCCGGCCGGCCTGTCGCAGGTCGCGGCCCGGCTGTTCGGCCTCGCCCTGCTGGCGGGGTTGTCGCTTGGCTTGCTGTCCTTCGGTGCGGCGTCGCCCGCATCCGCGCAGTTCATGGTGCGCGGCGACATCTGCGCCGACCGGATGGAATTCGTCCGCTCGCGCGTGACGGTGGAACGCGCCGGCCTGAGGGCACCCGACCGGGCGCGGCTGATCCGGACCCTGCGGGCCGCCGAAAATCTCGCCCAGGAAGGCTGCCCACGCCGCGATGGCTGGCTGGTGCGGCGGGCCGTCGGCATGGTCAATGCCGTCAACCGCGAGGTGCGCCGCCCGCCGGTCGATCTGCCACTGTTTCTGAGGGAGTGAGGTCCGGCCAGGGGCCTGTCGTCAGCCCTTGCGGTCCTTGCCCGGATCGCTTGAGGCGATGGCGACTGCGCCATTGATGACGGCCACCGGACCCTTGTGCAGTTTCTCGGCGATCCCATAGAGCTTTTCGCGCCGGTCCATCTCCGCCCAGACCTCGTCGGGCGAGATGCCGAGCTCCACCCAGAGCACGGTCAGGTGGTACAACATGTCCGCACTCTCGCGGACCACCGCGTCGCGGTCGCCGGTCACCGCGTCCAGCGTCACTTCCGACGCTTCCTCGACCAGCTTCTTGGCCATCCGCGCAAGCCCGCCCTGAAGCAGCCTCGCCGTCCGGGACTGGGACGCATGGCCCTGCCTCACGTCGGAGACAGCCCTGTGCAGCCGGTCGATGGCATTTGTCATGTCGGTCTGGGGTCCCCGGGGGCTGGACGGATGGAGACAGGCCTGATTCGCTTGTCTATTTCTGCGGATGACTCACGCTGGCACGAAATTGTGCCCTGTCAATGACGCAACTGCCGCCAGCTTGCGGCGGGCCGGATGAAACTGCGCCGAACGGCAGGAAACGGGTGGCACGGCCGGCCCGTCTGGCCGATGAAGGACCCGGCCCGGCTGCTCGGGACCAGACAGGACTTTCATGTCGGCGCGCGACTGGTTGCTGCTCATCTCCCTATCGGTCCTGTGGGGCGGCTCGTTCTTCTTCGTCCGCGTCGCCGTGACGGAACTGCCGCCGTTCAGCCTGGTGCTGGCGCGCGTGTCCATCGCCGCGGCGGTGCTGCTGCTGCTGATCCGCCTTGCCGGCCAGCATCTGCCGCGCGGGCGGCAGGCCTGGACCGTTCTCGGCGTGATGGCGGTGCTCAACAATCTCGTGCCGTTCTCGCTGATCTTCTGGGGCCAGACGGCCATGCCGGCCGGGCTTGCGGCCATTCTCAATGCCACGACGCCGCTGTTCTCTGTGGTGGTGATGCACCTGTTCACGACCGACGAACCGGCGACACCCGCGAAGATCGCCGGTGTGCTGGTCGGCCTTGCCGGCGTGGTGGTGCTGGTCGGCCCGGCCGCAGCGGGCGCCGGCGACGTTCCGCTCTGGGCGCTTTTCGCCTGCCTTGGCGGCGCGCTCTCCTATGCCTTTTCCGGCCTGTGGGGCCGCCGCATCAAGGCCCTGGCGCTGACACCGATGGCAACGGCCTGCGGCCAGCTCGTCTGGACCAGCCTCATGATCCTGCCCGTCGTCCTCGTCGCAGACAGGCCCTGGCTCATGGCGGTTCCGGGCCCTGCCGCAACCGCCGCCATCCTTGGCCTTGCCGTGCTGTCGACCGCGCTCGCCTACATCATCTTCTTCCGCGTGCTGGACAGCGCGGGGCCGACCAACCTGCTGCTGGTCACCTTCCTGATCCCGGTCTCGGCCATCGTGCTGTCGGGCCTGTTCCTGGGGGAAAGCCTCCAGGCGCGGCACTTCGCCGGCATGGCGCTGATCGGGCTCGGCCTTGCCGCCATCGACGGCCGGCTGTTCAGGCTGGCGCGGCGGCCGAGCCGTTGAGCGGATTGGCCGGATCCCAGCGATAGCGCACGGTCTCGAAGCGCATGGCGCGGGTGTCGATCATCAGCAGGCGGCCGGTGAGGCCCTCGCCGAAGCCGACGATCTCGCGGATCACCTCCAGCGCCATCATCGAGCCGATGATGCCGGTCAGCGCGCCAAGGATGCCGGCGACCTCGCAGCTTGGAACCGTGCCGGGGGGCGGGGCCTGCGGGAACAGGCAGCGATAGGTCGGGTTCGGCGTGCCGTCGGGGCCGGTCTCGTGCGGGCGCAACGTGGTCAGCGTCGCGTCGAACGTGCCGACCGCGGCGGTCACCAGCGGCCGTCCGGCATGGAAGCAGGCATCGGAGACGGCGTAGCGGGTGGCGAAATTGTCCGAGCCGTCGGCGACGATGTCGTAGCCGGCGACCAGGTCCTGTGCATTGGCGGCGGTCAGCCTGAGGACGTGGCTGACGACCTCGACGTGGGGATTGAGCCGGCGAATGGCATTGGCCGCGCTCTCCGCCTTCAGGACATCGACGTCCTCGCTGCGGTGGATGACCTGGCGCTGAAGGTTGGACAGCGCCACCGCATCATCATCGACGATGCCGATGGTGCCGACCCCGGCCGCCGCCAGATAGAGCAGGAGCGGCGCGCCGAGGCCTCCCGCCCCGATGACCAGAACCCGCGCGCGCCTCAGCCTCTGCTGGCCGGGACCGCCGACCTCGCGCAGCACGATGTGCCGGGCATAGCGTTCGAGCTCGTCGGCGGAGAACATCAGTCGATCGAAAGCCCCAGCGCCTGCCGCACCCTTGCCCGGATGGCATGGCCGTCGCGGGTGGGAAGCACACGCTCGCGCTCGGCCTGGTCGATCTTCACCACCGCGACGCAGGGGCCGTTGCCGGTGGATGTCGCGCGCGCGGCCAGCCGCTCCACCGCGTCCATGCCGTCGATGGCACGGGCGTCGGCAATGCCGGAGGCGCCGGCGATGGCGGCGAGGTCGGCCACCACCGAATGGCTCGCCTGGCCGCCGGTCTCGCCATAAAGGCCGTTGTCGAGCACGACGACGGTCAGGTTCTTCGGCTGCTGCATGGCGATGGTGGCGAAGGAGCCGACCCCCATCAGCATCTCGCCGTCGCCGGTGACGGCGATCACCGGCGTATCGGGCCGGGCGAGCGCGATGCCGAGCGCCATGACCGCACAGCCGCCCATGGCGCCCCACAGATAGACGTTGCGGTCATGGTCGCCGCAGGCGGCCACGTCATAGGTCGGCGAGCCGAGGCCGGTGACGACGATGGCCTCGCCGCGCTGGCCGAGCAGGCGGGCGACGACGGCGCGGCGGTCGAGGCGGTTGACGGCCGTGGACATGGCGGGCGTGGACATGGCGGGCGTGGACATGGCGGGCGTGGACATGGCGGGCTTGCTCATTTCACGAAGACCTTGGCGCCGATCAGCTTCTGGCCGAGCAGCACGGCCACCGCGCTGCCGCCCTCATAGGCCATGCGGATGCCGGCGGCAGCGGCCGGGCCGACCTCCTTGGGCTCGTCGGCCCGGAGCACGTGGACGCCCATCAGGCGGAAGGCGTCGGCCGAGCCGGTGCCCATGGGAACCTGCCACGGATTGAACTCGCCCCACTCGCCGCGCATGGTCACGAAGGTCAGGAACGGCCCGCCCATGTTGCGCACCAGCGACAGCATGTTGATGCAGTTGCCGACGCCCGATGACTGCATGAGCAGGCAGGCGCGGTCGCCGCCCAGCCAGGCGCCGGAGACGAGCGCGATGCCCTCCTCCTCGGTGGTCAGCGGAATGCCGATCATGGCCGGATCGGCATGGACGGCGCGGATCAGCTCGGCATGGCCGCCGTCGGGCACATAGGCGACCTGGCGCACCTTCGCGGCCGTCAGGGCGGCAAAGATGTCACCTGGCCAACCGGCGGGCGAGGCATGCGTGGTCTGGGGATGCAAGGCGTTCATCGACTGGCTAGGCTCCGCGTCCTTCGCGAGGGGCGGACCATGACGCCGCCTCCGCTTCGAGACAAGTAGCCGTCAGGGGAGGTCAGGCATGACGATCGGATTCATCGGGCTCGGCAAGATGGGGAGGGGCATGGCCTCGAACCTGCAGACCAAGGGCTTTTCGCTCATGGTCCATGACGTCGTGGAAGAGCCCGTGGCGGCGCTCGAGGCATTGGGGGCGAAGCGCGGCACGCCGGCCGAGATCGCCGCGGCATCGGAGATCGTCGTCACCATGCTGCCGACCGGCAAGGAGGTTGGCGAAGTGGTGCTGGCGCCCGGCGGCGTGCTCGACCACGCCAAGCCCGGCACGCTCATCCTCGACATGTCGACCATCGACCCGGAGACCACCGACCGGCTGCACGAGGAGACCCGTCGCCGCGGCATGACCGCCGTCGACGCGCCCGTCGGTCGGCTGGCCTGGCATGCCGATCGCGGCCAGAGCCTGTTCATGGTCGGCGCCGACGATGCCGACTACGAGCGCGTGCTGCCGCTGCTGAACGCCATGGGCACGACCATCCACCATTCCGGCGGGCCGGGGGCGGGCACGCGCATGAAGCTGGTCAACAACTACCTCGCCATCATCCTGTGCCAGCTCAATGCCGAGGCCCTGTCGCTGTCGCAGCGCTTCGGGCTGGATCTGTCGAAGACGCTCGACGTGCTCTACGGCACCACCGCCACCAACGGCCAGCTCAAGGTCAACTGGCCGAACAAGGTGCTGGCCGGCGACACCGATCCGGGCTTCTCCATCGACCTCGCCCACAAGGACCTGACGCTGATCGTCCAGGCGGCGAACAGCGCGCGCGTGCCGCTGCCGGTGGCGGCTGCCGCCCGCGAGGCGTTCTCCCAGGCGCGGGCCCGCGGCTATGGCCAGAACGATTTCTCGGCCATGGTCGATGTCGCCTGCGACATCGCCCAGATCGAGCGGGCGCGGCTGCCGAAGGGCTATACGCCGCCGGCGTGAGGCTGCTGCCAGACCGGCTCTTGCTCCCCGGCGCCGGGCGCGTCACGACTAGCGGATGGCCCGGCTTCCGCGCGTCCTGACGATTCCCGCCTCCCGCCCGCTGCTGCGGACGCTGGCGGAGGCCATTCTTGCGGGCGAGGTGGTCCCCGGCTGGCCGGATGCGGGCGACCCCCTGTCGCTGGCCGCCGGCACCATCCTGCTGCCGAACCGGCGCGCCTGCCGGGCCCTGCGCGACACGTTCGCCGGGCTTGTCGGGGACAGTGCGGTGCTGCTGCCGCGGATCGCGCCGATCGGCGACGTCGACGAGGCGGAATGGGCCTTTGCCGACCCGGACCCGCTGGACGTCCTCGGCATCGACGCCATCCCGCCGGCCATCGGCGATCTCGACCGCCGCCTCGTCCTTGCCGGTCTTGTCCGCAGCTGGGCCGCCACTGTCGGCGAAGCGGTGGTTCCGCGCGGCCCCGGCGACCCGCTCATCGTCGGCGCCTCGACCGGCGAGGCGCTCGGCCTTGCCGCCGAACTGATGCGGCTGATGGATCAGGTCGCCACCGAGCGGGTCGACTGGTCGGCGCTCGACGGCATCGTCGAGGCGAGCCTCGACGACTACTGGCGCCTTGCCCTCGGCTTCCTGAAGATCGCGACGGCCCACTGGCCGGACCATCTCGCCGAGACCGGCCTTGCCGAGCCCGCCGTGCGGCGCGACCGGCAGATCGCCGCCGAGACGGTGCGCCTTTCTGCCATGCCGGGGCCGGTCGTGGCCGCCGGCTCGACCGGCTCGATCCCGGCGACACGCGATCTCCTGAGGGCGGTTGCGCACCATCCGCGCGGGGCGCTGGTGCTGCCCGGCCTCGATCTCGCGCTCGACGGCCCGTCCTGGCAGGCGATCGGCGAGGCGAGGGGCGCGGCCGCCCATGCCCATCCGCAGTTCGGCCTGAAGCGGCTGGTCGATCATGTCGGCATCGCCCGCGCCGATGTGGTCGAGATCGCGCCCCCCTTGCCGCATGGGCGCGAGGCTTTGCTGTCGCAGGCCATGCGGCCGGCCGCGACCACGGATCTGTGGGCGGGTGCCGCCCTTCCCGTTCCGGATGGGGCGCTCGCGGGCGTGACAGTGGTGGAGGCTGCCGGCGAGCGCGAGGAGGCGCTGGCGATCGCGATTGCGCTGCGGCAGGTGGCGGAGGACCCTGAGGCGACCGCCGCGCTGGTCACGCCCGACCGCATGCTGGCGCGCCGCGTGATGGCCGAACTCGACCGCTGGTCCGTCGCGGTGGACGATTCGGGCGGACGCCCGCTCGCCGGCACCGGACCGGCGGCCGCGGCCCGACTGGTCGCCGCCATCGCGCTCGACGATCCGGCACCGGAGGAGGTGCTGGCGCTGGCCGCCCATCCCTCCGTGCTGTCCGATATCGACCCGGCCGAGCGGATGCGGGCCATCGCGGCGCTCGAGCTCTGCGTGCTGCGCGGCATCCGGCCGGCCGGCGGCCTTGCCGGCTATGCGGCGGCGCTCGCGGCCACCCGGCCGCAGAGGCCGTCGGCCACCGATCCGGTGCGCCGGATCAGCGAGGGCGACCTTGCCGGCGGGCGCGCGCTGATCGACCGCATCGCGGCGGCCCTTGCCCCGCTGGTGGCCCTAGGCGCGGCCGGTGAGGCGCCGCTCGCCACCCTTGCCGCCGCCCATCGCGCGGCGCTCGACGCGCTCGGCCTCGATTCAGCCCCCGAGGGCGGGGCCGAACTCATCGACCTGATGGACGGCATGGCGAGGGGCACGGCAGAGTCGTTTGCACTCGCCCCGGCCGACTATCCGGGCGCGTTCGAGCAGCTGCTCGCCACCGGAACGGTGCGCGTGCCCGGCGATCCCGGAGCGCGGATCCGCATCCTCGGCCTTGTCGAGGCGCGCCTGCTCGATGTCGATACCGTGGTTCTGGCGGGGCTGGTGGAAGGCTCCTGGCCTGGCGAGACGCGGCTCGATCCCTGGCTCAATCGCGCCATGCGGCAGAGCTTCGGCATCGATCCGCCCGAGCGGCGCATCGGCCTTGCCGCCCATGACATCTGCCAGCTCATGGGCACGCCCTCCGTCATCCTCACCCGTGCGACCAAGGCCGGCGGCGTGCCGACGGTCGCCTCGCGCTGGCTGCAGCGGCTGGCCGCGGTGCTCGGCAAGGATGTCTGGGACGGCCTGACGGCGCGCGGCGAGGCGCTGCTCGCGCTCGCCCGCACGCTGGACCGGCCGGAGGCCGTCCGGCGCATCGCCAGACCGAACCCGAAGCCGCCTGTGGTGGTGCGCCCGCAGCGCCTGTCGGTCACGGCCATCGAGACCTGGCAGCGCGACCCCTATGCCATCTATGCGCGCCATGTGCTCGGGCTGACTGCGCTCGCCGCCCTCGACGAGGCGCCGGGCGCCGCCGAGCGCGGCACGATCATCCACGATGCGATCGATGCCTATACGCGGGAGGTCTCCGCCAGCGGGGCGCCGCCCGATCCACTGGACCGTCTCACCGCCCTCGGCCGGGAGGCCTTCGCGCCGTGGTGGGACGATCCCGCCGTGCGGGCGGTGTGGTGGCCGCGCTTCCTGCGGATCGCCGGCTGGTTCACCGGAACCGATGCGGCGCGGCGGCGCGCCTATCCGCTGGTCCATGCCGAACAGCGCGGCGAGATGGTCTGGGACATCGGCCATGGCCGGCAGTTCCGCCTGACCACCAAGGCCGACCGGATCGACGTCGCCCCGGACGGCACGGCGGCGATCGTCGACTACAAGACCGGCGGGGTGCCCGGCCAAAAGGAGGTGCTCTGCGGCCTCGCCCCGCAGATGCCGCTGGAGGCGGCGATTCTGAAAGACGGCGGCTTTGCCGGCATCGATCCCGGCCTCACCGTCACCGCGCTGGTCTATGGCAAGCTGAGCGGCCGCGACCCGGCCGGCACGTTCGAAACCCTCGACCTGAAGGACAGCGATGCCGAGACGCTGGCTGCGGAGACGCTGGCGCAGCTGAAGGCCTGGGTGGCGCGTTTCGAACGCGAGGACCAGGGCTACCTGTCGTGGAACATGCCGAAGCTGATGGCCAAGCGGGACAACGACTATTCGCATCTGGCACGGGTGCGGGAATGGTCGGCGGGGGGCGCGGAATGAGCGCCCGCCTGATTCCCCCGCCTCCCGCCGTCGAGGCCCAGCGCAAGGCCTCCGATCCGGCCCTGTCGGCCTGGGTCGCGGCCAATGCCGGCTCGGGCAAGACCTACGTGCTGGCCCGTCGCGTCATCCGGCTGATGCTGGCCGGAACGCCGCCGGGCGCCATCCTGTGCCTGACCTTCACCAAGGCGGCGGCCGCCACCATGGCGAACCGCGTCTTCGACATCCTCGCGGCCTGGACACGGCTGGACGATGCCGCCCTGACGCGCGAACTCGCGGATCTCGACGGCAAGGCGCCGTCGCCGCAGCGGCTCGTGCGCGCCCGGCGCCTGTTCGCCGAGGCGCTGGAGACGCCAGGCGGGCTGAAGGTGCAGACCATTCACGCCTTCTGCGAGCGGCTGCTGCACCAGTTCCCCTTCGAGGCCAATGTCGCCTCGCAGTTCACCGTGCTGGACGAGGCCGGCCATGCGCGCCTGGTCGAACGGGCCAAGCTGGCGGTTCTGCTGGCGGCCGGCCGCGATCCGGACGGGCCGCTCGGCATGGCGCTTTCCCATCTCTCGGCGCTGGAGGCCGACCAGACCATCGACACGCTGCTCGGCGAGGCGTTGCGTGGGCGGGCCGACATCCTGCGGCAGGTGGAGGTGGACGGCAGCCTCGAGGCGGCGCTCGGCCGCCTCTCCGACATGCTCGGCGTGAGGCCGGGCGAGAGTTCCGGTGCCCTGACGCGCGAGATCGTCGGTGGCAGCGCCATCCCGCCATCCGAGTGGCCGGCGGTAGCGGCGGAACTGGAGCATCTGTCGAGCGCCGCCCGCGAGAAGACCATTGCCGGCCTGCTCAGGCGCGCGGCGGCCGATCCGGACCATGCCCCGGCCCTCTACCGAAGCATCTTTTTTACCGCGAAGGACACCAAGGTCGAACGTCTCATCACGAAAGCCGTGCGAGACGGCAATCCGGGTCTGGCGAACCGGCTCGACGCCGAGCAGGACCGCCTCGTCGCGCTCGACGCGCGCCTGCGCCCGGTTGTCCTGTTCGAGAACACGGCGGCGCTCATGCGGCTGGCCCATGCCATGGTCGAGCGGGTGGAGGCGGACAAGGCGGCGCGCGGCGCGCTCGACTTCGACGACCTGATCGACAGGACCCGGGCCCTGCTCGCCGAGGACCGGGCGCGCTGGGTGCTCTACAAGATCGACCAGGGCATCGACCATATCCTCGTCGATGAGGCGCAGGACACCAGCCCGGCGCAGTGGGAGCTCGTCAGCGCCCTGGCGGAGGAGTTCACCGCCGGCGCGGGAGCACGGGCGGTGCCGCGCACGCTGTTCGTGGTCGGCGACGAGAAGCAGTCGATCTATTCGTTCCAGGGCGCGGATCCACGCTGGTTCGAGCGCATGCGGACCCAGTTCGCCGCCGCCTTCCGCAAGGCCGGCCAGCCGTTCCACCAGGATATCCGCCTGACCTTCTCGTTCCGCTCGACGGCGGCGGTGCTGAGCGCGGTCGACCGGGTCTTCGAGGACAGCGAGAACCGCCGCGGGCTCTCCGCCGAGGGCGTGCCGGTGGCGCTCCACGACGCGGCGCGGCGCGAGGCACCGGGGCTCGTCGAGTTGTGGCCGGCGGTCGAGCCGCTCGACGAGGAGGAGGAGACCGCCTGGCGCGAGCCGCTCGACCGGCCGGGCGCGAGCGCCCCCGCGCAGCGGCTGGCCGCCCGCATTGCCGGCCATGCGCGGGCCTGGCTCGACCGGCGGATGCACCTGCCGGACAAGGCCCGGCCGATCCGTGCCGGCGACGTGCTGATCCTGGTGCGCCGGCGCGGCGGGCTGTTCGACGCGATCATCGCCGCCCTGAAGGCCGCGAACGTGCCGGTGGCGGGCGCCGACCGGCTGGTGCTCGGCGAGCACATCGCGGTGATGGACCTGATGGCGCTTGGCGACTGCCTGCTGACCCCCGACGACGATCTCTCGCTGGCCGCGGTGCTGAAGAGCCCACTGGTCGGCCTCGACGAGGAGACGCTGTTCGCGCTCGCCCATGACCGGGAGGGCTCGCTGTGGGACGCTGTGCAGGCGAGCGGCAGGCTGGAGGCCGCGCTTCTCGCCCGCTGGCGCGAGGAGGCGCACACGCTGTCCCCCGCCGGCTTCTACGCGCGGGTGCTGTCGCGCGACCGCGGCCGCCTCAGGATGCTCGAGCGGCTCGGTTCGGAGGCCGCCGATCCGCTCGACGAGTTCCTGTCGCTGGCGCTGGCCTACGAGCAGGGGAACATTCCGACGCTGCGGGGCTTTCTCGCTCACACGCGCGCGGGCGCGATCGAGGTGAAGCGCGACATGGACCTCGCCCGCGACGAGGTGCGGGTCATGACCGTCCACGGCGCCAAGGGGCTGGAGGCCGATATCGTGATCCTGGCGGACACGATGGGCGCGCCGGGCGGCCGGCACGATCCGAAACTGTTCCGCATCACGCCGCCGAACAGCCCGGCAGGGGCTCCGGCCCGGCTCGTCTGGTCGTCGTCGAAGCGCACCGACGACACGCTGGTCGAGGCGGCCCGGCTGGAGGGCCGCGCCCGCCAGGAGGAGGAATATCGCCGCCTGCTCTATGTGGCCATGACGCGTGCCGCGGACCGGCTCATCATCTGTGGCGCAAGGCCGAAAAAGGGCGCGCGCAACGTCTGGTACGACATGATCGCGGACCAGCTCGGGCCGGGCGCGGTCGAGGAGGCGGCGGATGACGGCGAGGGAACGGTCCTGCGCTGGCGTGGCCCGCATGCGCATCTGGCAGCGGCACCGGCGGCGCCCGAAACGGGCGTCGGGCCATCGGAACGACAGGGTCTGCCCGGCTGGCTGACGCGCGATGCGCCGCAGCCGGTCCGGCCGCCACGCCTGCTGTCGCCATCGGCGCTGGCCGATGCCGACCGGCCGGCGGCCGCAGGCCTCGCCCAGGCCCGGCAGTCGGCGCTGGTCCGCGGCACGCTCGTCCACCGCCTGCTGCAATCCCTGCCCGACCTGCCGCCCGAAGCCCGGCCGGCCGCCATGGCCCGCTTTCTCGACAGCCGGCCCGAGGCGGTCGATCTCAGGGGCGCAATCGGCACGGCGGTCATGACCATCCTCGAGGATCCGGCTCTTGCACCGCTGTTCTCGGGGACAGGCCGTGCGGAGGTGTCGGTTGCCGGCCGGCTCGGCGGGCGGGCGATCTCCGGCCAGATCGACCGGCTGGTGGTGCTGCCCGACCGGATCATCGTCGCGGACTACAAGACCAATGCCAGCCCGCCGGCGAGCCCCGAGGCCGTGCCGGAATCCTATGTCGCGCAGATGGCCGCCTATCGGGCGCTCGTCGCGCGCATCCATCCCGGCCGGCCGGTCGAGGCCTGGCTGGTCTGGACGGCTGCGCCATCGGTCATGGTGCTGGCGGAGGACCGGCTGGACCGGGCGCTCGACGCGGCGCTCGGCACGGGGTGGGCGGGTTCCTGATCAGAGCGCCGCGAGCGGCGGCAGGCGGTCCTCGCGGCCGGTGAGCGAGGCCGACAGCATGCCGCGCACGCGCTGTTCCAGGAACTTGGCGATGGCCTTGCGGTCGGCTGTGGGGTCGAAGGGCACCGGATTGCCGAAGATGAGGTCGATGTCGATGGCGCCGTCCTTGAGCAGGTCCCAGGCATGCGGCACCAGCTCGATGTCGCCGATCCACGAGATGCGCGGGCGGTGCTGGCGGCCGGACGGCAGGCCGTTGATGCGCCGGTAGGCCAGCGCGATCGGCTGGATCCAGACGGTGTCGCCGCTGGCCCGCGCCAGGTTCTCCGCCGCGCCGATCAACGCACCGCGAAACGGCAGGACCCGGTTGCCGTCGGAAGAGGTGCCCTCGGCGAACAGCACGACCGGCTCGCCTTCGCGCAGGCGCTGGATCATCTCGTCGGCGGTGCGGGAGGTCGCCTGCCGGCGGTCGCGGTCGACGAAGATGGTCCGCTGCAGCTTGGCCAGATAGCCGAAGACCGGCCAGCGCGCGATTTCCGACTTGCCGACGAAGGACATCGGCGAGAAGGAGCCGAGAACCATGATGTCCAGCCAGCTGACATGGTTCGGCACGAAAAGCAGCGGCCGTCGGTCCGTGGGTTCGCCGCGCACGGTCACGCGCGCGCCGAGCGCTCTCAGCACGAGGCTGTGGAACAGCATCGGGATCGTGTGGCGCAGCTTCAGGCCGAAGCCATGGGCGACCATCTGCACCGGCAGCAGCACCAGCGCCACGGCAAGCAGCACGACGACCCAGACAATGGCCCGCATCGTGTCGAAGATGGACGGCCCGCCGCGGCCGAACTCGGTGCCGGGGCGATCACTGCTCTTCATCGAGGGGCACGCAATAGAGCTCGAGACGATGGTCGACCAGCCGGTAGCCGAGCCTGCGGGCGATCTCGGCCTGCAGGCGCTCGATCTCCTCGGACTGGAACTCGACGACGCGCCCGGATCTGAGATCGATCAGGTGGTCGTGGTGGGCATCGGGGATCTGCTCGTAGCGCGCCCTGCCGTCGCCGAAGGCATGGCGCGTGATGATGCCGGAATCCTCGAACAGCTTGACGGTCCGGTAGACGGTGGACAGCGAGATGTTCGCATCGACACTGCTGGCGCGGCGGTAGAGTTCCTCGACGTCCGGATGATCCTCGGCACTGGCGATGACACGCGCGATCACCCGGCGCTGGTCGGTCATCCGCATGCCCTTGGCAATGCAGGCGTCCTCGATCGCGCTGACCTGGTCGTGGGACTTCTCCGATGCCACCATCTGTCCTCCGCAGCCGGGCTGATGGGCACCTATAGCCCCGGCGGGCGGCCCCGTCATCCCCGTGACGCGAGGGAGAGCGGCACCGGCTCGCCGGGCGGTGCCGGCGCGGTCGCCGGGGCCTCGACGGCCTCCTCCCAGTCGTCATCGGCCATCATGGCGATGGCCCTGCGACGGTCGGCAATGCTGTCGTTGAGGCGGTCGAGGGCGAGGCTCAGCGTGGCGAAGCGTGTCGAATCGAAGCCCGGTTTCTTGGAGTCCTCGATGGACTGGACGAAAATGTCGTCGGCCCTGTGGGCAATGGCGTCGAGCACGTCGGTGTCGTCGGTGCCGCGGGCTTCGCGCAGCATGGCGAGCACCTCGGGCAGGAATCCGGGATCCTCGTCCTTCTTGCCGACGCCAAGATAGCCGAACAGGCCGGCAATGGCGGAGCCGCCGAGCGACAGGCCGAAGATGGCCAGATAGAGCACGTCGCTGTAGCGCTCGAGGAAGCTCTTCTGCTCGCCGGTCAGATAGCCGTGCGCGCCGGGATGGACCGGCACGGAGGCGCCGCGATCGGTCTCGGGAACCTCGATGCGGTGCGCGGCCGGATGCTGGGTCGCAAGGGTCGGGCGCAGGTTGAACAATTGCTGGGTGAATTCGGAGACGACCGCGTCGGAGACACTGCGGTTGGCGACCAGATAGTGCAGGACGCTCAGCGTCGGCTGGGTTTCTGCCGGCCGCGGCGGGTTGGAGCCGAAGGCGCCTGCGACGATCTCCGCCGTCTCCAGGAACGGCACGCGCTCGGCGATGGCGTCGGCCTCGCGGATCGCGATGAAATCCACCCGGTTCTCCGGCGCCATCCGCACCATGGAGCCGACGGCATCGGCAACGGGCCGCGCGGAGACCGGGCCGATGGTCACCATGACGTCGAGCAGATTGCGGCGGAAGGAGTCGCCGGCCTCCCAGGGCGCGACCTCGATGATCCGGACGGTCTGGGGCTGCACGCCGTGCTCGCGCAGGATACGCTGGACCAGCGTGATGTTGAACCCGACGCCGCGGCCCAGCACGCCGACGGTCTTGCCGGAGAGATCCGTCCAGCGCTCGATCCCCGATCCGCCGGGCGCTGCGAGAACCACCGGATTGCGCTGCCAGATGGCCACGGCCTGGGCGGCCGGCGGGAAGGCAATGTCGTGGCGGATGACGGCGAACTCGGCCTCGCCGCGCTCGATCTTGGCGGCACTGTCGCTCGGCGATTCGGAGGTGACGATGCGCAGCCGGACGCTGGACCGCTCGCGATAGAGTGCGAGGCGCAGCGCATCGACAAGCCGCGCCGCCTCCGAGCCCGGCGGGCCGACGGCGAAGGTCACGGTCGTCGGGCGGTTGTACCAGAAGGTCGCAAGCGCGCTCGCGCCGATCAGCGCGCAGACGATGGAGAAGATGACAAGACGGGTGCGAGACATGCCGGCTCAGGTTCCGCGGCGATCATGGCCCATTTTTGATGCGAGAGCCATTGCCGGCCGGCCCGTCTGGGTCACGGGCCGCCCCGGGACCCGCGCCGGTAGACGATGCTGCATCCGGGCCCGGCATCGACACCCATTCTGGCCTCCGGAACGGCGAGCGCCGGTGCCGGCGCCAACGGCCTAGCGCGGGGCGGTCGGGCGTCGCGGCCTGCGACTGCGGCGTGGCGGCGGGTCCTCGGCGAGAATGCCGAAATCGTTCCGGCTGCCGGAGGGGCGGGCGGCGCGGTTGATCCGCTCGCGCGTTGCAGCATCGGGCGGCGTGGCGCGGCGCCGGCCCTGCACCTGGCCGCCGCGCTGGATGGAGAGCTGGCGCTCGCGCTCCAGCTGTTCGCGGCGGGCGGCATCGAGAGCGCGGCGCTGGCCATCCTGCTGGCGGCGCAGGGTGTCCAGATTGCGCTGGCGCTCGATGTCCTGGCCGCGCTGGATGCTGTCGAACTGCTGGCGCTGGATCTCCTGCTGGCGCAGCGTCTCGAAATGGTGGCGCTGGGCATCGCCAGGGCCGGGCGGCGCCATGCCGGGCAAGGGCGGCGGATAGCCCGGCTGGCTGGTCGCCGGCCGCAATCCGCCTGCAAGGGTCAGCGTCGCGAGGAGGAAGGCACGGCGATCCAGCGGCATGAGATCCTGTCTCCGGCGTCCGAAGGACCGGACGCCCGACGATCCTGTCAGGCGATCGTGACCACCACGCGGCCACGGATCCGCCCCTCCAGGATCGCCTTGCCGGCCTCGATCACGCCCTCCAGCGGGATGGTCGAGGTCATGGCGGCAAGCCGCTCGCGGTCGAGGTCGCGGGCAAGGCGCGACCAGGCCTCGATGCGCAGCGCCTTCGGGGCCATGACCGAATCGACGCCGAGCAGCGACACGCCGCGCAGGATGAAGGGTGCAACGCTGGTCGGCAGGTCCATCCCCTGGGCCAGGCCGCAGGCCGCGACAGCACCGCCATAGCGGGTCTGGGCGAGGACATTGGCGAGCGTGTGCGAGCCGACCGAGTCGATGCCGCCGGCCCAGCGCTCCTTGCCGAGCGGCCGCCCGGGAGCGGAAAGCTCGGCCCGGTCGATGATCTCGGCGGCTCCGATGCCCTTCAGGTAGTCGGCCTCCTGCGGCCGGCCGGTGGAGGCGATGACGTGATAGCCGAGCCTGGCCAGAAGGGCCGTCGCTACCGAGCCGACGCCGCCGGCAGCGCCGGTGACGATCATCGGCCCACGCTCCGGCGTGATGCCGTGGCGCTCCAGCGCCATGACGCAGAGCATGGCCGTGTAGCCGGCCGTGCCGATGGCCATGGCCTCGGCAGCGGAAAGGCCGTCCGGCATGGGCACCAGCCAGTCGCCTTTCACGCGGCTCTTGCCGGCATAGGCGCCGAGATGGGTCTCGCCGGTGCCCCAGCCGTTCAGGATGACGGCGTCACCGGCCTTGAAATCCGGGTGCGAGGAGGTCTCGACCGTGCCGGCCAGGTCGATGCCGGGGATCATCGGGAAGCGGCGCACGACCGGCGCCTTGCCGGTTATGGCGAGGCCGTCCTTGTAGTTGACGGTGGAATGGGTGACGCGGACGGTGACATCGCCCTCCATCAGGTCCGCCTCGTCGAAGGACCCCAGGCGGGCCTCGGTGCCCGTCTCGGCCTTGGTGACCACAATCGCGCTGAACGTGCCCATGCCCGTCTCCTCCATGCGGGCCACAAGGTCGGCGCGACGGCTGTCCGTGGCAAGGCCCCCGGCTCTGGCCGATGGTCGGATGCCCCGCCATCCGTATTGAACCGGAACGTGCCCGGCCATGCGCTTCGGATAGCGTCGGGGCGAGAGGCACGGATGGGTAGCGAGACGGACAGGGCGCAACCGGGTTTTGCCGAGGTGCCGCACTTCCACGGGCACCGCGAGCGGCTGCGCGGGCGGTTCCGCGAGGCGGGACCCGATGCACTGGCCGACTACGAGCTGCTCGAACTTCTGCTGTTCCGCGCCATTCCCCGGCGCGACGTCAAGCCGCTGGCCAAGGCGCTGCTGAAGCGCTTCGGATCCTTCGCGGAGGTGCTGGCGGCACCCGAGCGGCTGCTCGCGGAGGTGGAGGGTTCAAGCGCCGCCGTCATTCTGGAGCTGAAGGTGACCCATGCCGCGGCCATCCGCATCGGACGGTCGAAAGTGGTGCAGCGGCCGGTCCTGTCGTCCTGGCTGGCGCTGATCGACTATTGCCGCACGGCCATGGCCTTTGCCGAGCGCGAGCAGTTCCGCGTGCTCTATCTGGACCGCAAGAACATCCTGATTGCCGACGAGGTTCAGGGCGAGGGAACGGTCGATCACACGCCGGTCTATCCGCGCGAGGTGATGAAGCGGGCGCTGGAACTGTCGGCCAGCGCCATCATCCTCGTCCACAACCACCCGTCGGGCGATCCGACGCCATCGCCGGCCGATATCGCCATGACCCGCCAGATCGTCGAGATCGGCAAGCCGCTGGGGATTGCCGTCCACGACCATCTGATCGTCGGGCGCGACGGCCATGCCAGCTTTCGGGGGCTGAAGCTGATCTGACCGGTCAGGGGCGGCCGAGCACAAGCGGGCGGTTGTCCTGCGGGGTCTTGATCCAGCGCCCGTCCGTCTCCCGGCGGAACGACAGCGAGCCGGCGCGGCCGGCCACGACGAGGATCTCGCGTTCGAGGCGCCAGCTGGCCAGCCCAAGGGCGGCGATCGAGCGCTCGCAGCCGTCGGTGACCACCAGGGCGAAGCGCTGTTCGAGCGCACCGGCATCGGCGGCAAGCTCCGCCTTCAGGTCGAGCGTGCAGAGGGCGCGGCCGGCGGGCTGGCCCAGGGTCCAGATGCCGGCCACCTCGTCGGCGGCGGGCGGCTGCTGGCCGGCAAGGCCGAGATTGGTCAGGAAATAGACGGTCGGGTCGCCGGGCCGCAGCGATTCGAAGATGCCGAGTTCGGTCTCGTCGAACTCGAACTGCGCCGTTCCCGCCCGGTCGAGCCAGCGGATGGCGCCGGAGGGTGCGACCGACCATGCCGAGACCGCCCCGATGGCCGGGAACAGGCTGGCGCAATCGGCATGGAAGCCGATGGCGAAGCCGGGGCCGGCGCGCTCGGGCTTGAAGGCCACCTCGCATTTGCGGTCGCCGGCCGGGTTCGAGAGTTCCCATGCCCCGAGGGCGCGCGCCACCTGCGCGGGTGCGGCGCGCGCGTTTTCGGCCCGGGCGGGCGCCATCGTCACGAGGGCGGCGAGAACCGGTGCGGCAAGGGCAAGGAAAGCGCTGGCGCGGAAGTCCATCGTCCGATTTAGCCGCGCTTCGCCGCGGTCGTCCACTGGCCGTGGGCATAGTGGCAGCCGAATCAGGCCAGGCAGCCGGTGGTTGCGCCGCCCGCGCGCCGTGCCACGATCGCCGCCTTGCGGCGGACCCCCGGTCCGGGGGCCCTGGGGTCACGCAGGACCGGATTGGGCAGGACCGAGACGATCAGCGCCGCCTCGGCCGCCGTCAGCCGCGCAGACGGCTTGCCGAAGGCCCGCCGGCTCGCTGCCTCGATGCCGAACTCGCCGTCCGGACCCCATTCGGCGATGTTGAGGTAGATTTCCATCATGCGCCGTTTCGACCAGACGAGGTCGATAAACATGGCGATCGGGATCTCCAGGCCCTTTCTGAACATCGCCGACAGGCCGGAATCGCCCTGCCAGAGGAACAGGTTGCGGGCCACCTGCATGGACAGGGTCGAGGCCCCGCGGCTCGGACCGTCCTCGTCCTGGATCACCGCCATCAGCTCGCGCCAGTCGACCCCCCGGTGCATGCAGAAGCGCGAATCCTCCGCGGCGATCAGCGCGGCCGGCACGGTGCGCGCGACCTCGGTCAGCGGCACGACCTGACGTGTGACCGTCTGCCCGGTGACCATGCGCCAGGCCATCAGGGTCGAGACCGGCGTGACGACCGTATAGAGGAGGGTCAGCACCACCGGCGTCGCCATGACGAGGACGGCGACGAGGGCGACGCGCTTGAGGATGCGGCGGATCATGGAACTCCGGGCCGGGGCAGATAGCCTTCCTAGCACAGCCGAACGCGTGAGCGGCATCGATGGTTGCCGCGCGGGCTGGATCGCCGTCACCATCGCAGCCGCCGGGCCGATCCATCCCAGCGTCACGGTGACGCGGCATTTCGCCGACCTCGTCGCCGGCATGGCGGTGGTGGCCGTCGACATGCCGATCGGCCTGCCCGAGCGAACGGGGCGGGGCGGGCGGGGACCGGAGAGCCTGGTCCGGCCGCTGCTCGGCGGCAGACAATCCTCGGTCTTCTCCATTCCTGCCCGCGCGGCGGTGGAAGCGCCGGACTACCTGGCTGCGTGCCGGGCCGCGCTCGCCACCTCCGATCCGCCACGCAAGGTCTCCAAACAGGCCTTCTGCCTGTTCGCCAAGGTGCGCGAGGTGGATGGGCTCCTTCGCGCCGATCCGGACCTTGCGGCCCGCGTCCACGAGAT
The DNA here is from genome assembly GCF_051860605.1 of Phreatobacter sp. Lineage (GTDB taxonomy): Bacteria > Pseudomonadota > Alphaproteobacteria > Rhizobiales > Phreatobacteraceae > Phreatobacter. The sequence continues at coordinate 439,186 of NZ_JBHYDR010000001.1, forward strand.
GCATCCGGAGGTCGCGTTCTGGCAGCTCAACGGCCAAACCGCCGTGCCGGTGCCGAAGAAGGTGAAGTCGCGCATCCATCCGCCGGGCATGGCCTTCCGGCGCGGCCTGCTCGTCGCGGCCGGCTTTCCCGAGGCATTTCTCGCCGACGTGCCGCGCGGAGCCGGCGCCGACGACCTCCTGGATGCCGCCGCGGGTGCTCTCGTCGCGCGGCGCATCCGGGCCGGCCAGGCGCTGAGCTTCCCCGATCCGCCGGGCCGGGATGCGCATGGCCTGCCCGTCGCGATCCGGGCTTGACGGTCGCGCGCCCAGCGGCTCCGGTGCCGACCCGGCCCCAAGGTCGGCAACGAGGACAGCATGATCGACAGCGACGATATCCGCGCCGCCCACGAGCGAATCCGCGGCCATGTGCGCCGGACCCCGGTGGTCCGGATGGAGCCCGATGCGTTCGGCCTCGGCTACCCGGTCACGATGAAGCTGGAATTCCTGCAGGTCACCGGCACGTTCAAGGCGCGCGGCGCGTTCAACACGCTGCTCGCCGGACCGATGCCGGAGGCGGGCGTCTGCGCGGCCTCGGGCGGCAATCACGGCATTGCGGTGGCCCATGCCGCCGCGCGTCTCGGCATTCCGGCGCGCATCTTCGTCCCCGAAATCTCCTCGCCGGCCAAGATCGCGCGCATCCGCGAGACCGGCATCGACCCGGTCGTGGGCGGCGCGCGCTATGCCGACGCGCTGGCGGCTTGCGAGGCCTTTGCCGCGCAGACCGGCGCGCTCTCCGTCCATGCCTATGATGCCTGGGCGACCATGGCCGGACAGGGCACGACGGGTCTCGAATGGGAGGAGGACGCACCCGGCCTCGACACCGTGCTGGTGGCCGTCGGTGGCGGCGGCCTGATCTCCGGCATCGCCCGATGGCTTGCAGGCCGCGTGAAGGTGGTGGGCGTGGAACCGGAGGGCTCCTGTGCCCTGCATGCCGCTCTGGCGGCCGGCGGACCGGTCGATGTCGACGTGCAGTCGGTGGCGGCTGATTCGCTGGGTGCCCGCAATGTCATGACCCGCGTGTTCGAGACCGCATCCCGCCACGTCGACCGGGTGGTGCTGGTGCCGGATGCGGCGATCGTCGAGGCGCAGCGCCGGCTCTGGCTCGGGCTCAGGGTTGCCAGCGAACCGGGCGGCGCGGCGGCGCTCGCCGCACTGACATCGGGCGCCTACCGGCCGGAGCCGGGCGAAAAGGTCGGCGTTCTGGCCTGCGGGGCCAATGTCGATCTTGGTGCGCTGGCCGGGGTGATCTGACGGGATCGATCCGGCCGCGTTTCGTAACCGGCTGCACCGAAGCGTGATCGGCCTGCCCCATTCTCGCCATGGCGATCCGGGGCAATCGTGCTACCTTGTGCGCTGCACGATTGTGACCCGGAGCATGGCTTGAGCGACGGCACAGACCGGGACGGGATGTCCACCGCCCAACGACGCGACCCGGCCCTCACCCATGCGGTGGATCGGGCCCGGCTGGTGATCCTGTGGGAGCGGGTCTGGCCGCGTCTCGTCCTCTTCCTCGGCATTTTCGGCGGTGTGCTTGCCGTCTCCTGGCTGGGCTTCTGGCAGGTCGTTCCCTATTGGGCGCGGTTCGGCGGCGTGGTGTTCGTCGGCGTCCTTCTGCTGATCGCCGCCTGGCCGCTCATGACCATCCGCCGGCCCACCGATCGCGAGGCGCTGCGGCGCGTCGATCAGGCAACCGGCGGCGGCCACCGTCCGGCGACCGCGCTGTCCGACACGCTGGCGACCCGCGAGGATCCTTTCGCGCAGGCGCTGTGGGACGAGCATCGCAGCCGGGTGCTGGCAGCCACGGGCCGGCTGCGCACCGGCATTCCCATGCCGCGCATGGCCAATCTCGACCGGTATGCCGTGCGCGCGCTGGCGCTCCTGCTCATCGTTCCGGCCTTCTTCCTGGCTGGCGACGAGCGCATGAGCCGGCTGCTGACGGCGTTCGACTGGCGCGCCCCGCCGGCGCCGATCACCTACCGGATCGACGCCTGGGTGACACCGCCCGGCTATACCGGCCGCCCGCCCATCATCCTGCCGACCCGCCGCTCGGGCGAGGCGGACGCACCGCGTGACCCGTCGCAGGACGTGTTCCGCGTGCCGGCCGGCTCCGTCGTGACGCTGCGTGTCACCGGGCTCTCCGATGTCGACATCCGCCCCGGTGGCGGCGTTGCCGCGGCGGTTCCGGCGGAGGCGACGGCGCCGCGGACGGCCTCGTCCCGGCCGACCGCGTCACAGCCCGCACCGGCCCAGCGAACGGCCCAGCCGGCGAGCGACCTGTCTGAAACGCGGTGGACGGTGAGCGCCGACGGCTCGCTCACCGTGCGCGGCAGTGGCGCCGAACCGCTTGACTGGCGGTTCTCGGCGATCGCCGACCAGCCGCCGACCATCGCATTCGAGCGCGACCCGCAGACCGACCAGCGCAACCAGCTGGTCCTCTCCTACAAGGTCGAGGACGACTATGGCGTCGTGGGCGCCGAGGCTGATGTCGCGCTGGCCCCTTCGGCGCGGGCGCTTCAGCGCGACGGCGCCCGTCCGCTGGCCGAACTGCCCGCGATCCCGCTCGTCCTGCCGCAGGCGCGCACGCGCAGCGGCACGAGCCAGACCAGCCGCGATTTCGTCGCGCATCCCTTTGCCGGGCTGCAGGTGACCGTGCGGCTGCGGGCGAAGGACGATGCCGGGCAGGAAGGCACCTCCGCACCGGCGGTGGGCACCCTGCCGCAGCGGACCTTCTCCAAGCCGATCCCGCGCGCCCTGATCGAGCAGCGCCGCATCCTTGCCCTCGACGCCAATGCCCGTCCGCGGGTCGCCCGGGCGCTGGAGGCGCTGACGCTGGCGCCGGACCGGTTCAACATGGAGATGCCGGTCTATCTGGGGCTTCGCACCGCCTATTTCCGCACGCTGCGCGCCCGCAGCGACGAGCAGCTGCGCGAGGTCATCGACTATCTGTGGGATATCGCCGTCCGCATGGAGGACGGCGACGTGTCCGCCTCCGAGCAGGCGGTGCAGGCTGCCGCCGAGCGCCTGCGGCAGGCGATCGAGCGTGGCGCGTCGGAGGAGGAAATCCGCCGGCTGTCGCAGGAGCTTCGCCAGGCCATGGACCGGCTGATGCGCGAGCTCGCCGAACAGGCCATGCGCAACCGCCAGGAAGGGCGTAACCAGCAGCAGCAGGCCCGGCGCGATCCGAACACGCGCTATATCCGCCCGCAGGACCTGCAGAACATGCTCAACCGGATCGAGGAGCTGGCCCGCAGCGGCGCGCGCGAGCAGGCCGAGCGCCTGATGCAGGAACTCCAGCAGATGCTGCAGGGCCTGCAGGCCGGGCGCCAGCAGCAACAGCAGGAGATGGGCGAGGGTGGCGAACAGGGCGAGAACTCGCTCGACCGCCTGTCGGACATGATCCGCCGCCAGCAGCAGCTTCGCGACCAGACCTTCCGGCGCAATCAGGAACAGCGGCGGTCCCAGCGCGGCCAGCGTCCGAACCAGCGTGGCCAGCAGAGCCAGCGCGGGCAGCAGGGACAACAGGGCCAGCAGGGCCAGCAGGGGCAGGGTTCGGAACAGGGCGAAGGCGCGCCCAATTACGACCAGCTTGGCGAAAACCAGCAGCAGTTGCGCGAACTGCTCGACCAGTTGCGCGAGCAGCTTGGCCAGCAGGGCCAGCAGGGTGATTCCGAAGGCGGGCGTCAGGCGGAACAGGGCCTCGGCAATGCCGGCCGTGCGATGCGGGAGGCCGAGGGCGCCCTGGGCCGCGGCGACGGACAGGGCGCGGTCGATGCCCAGGGCCGGGCGCTGCGCAGCCTTCAGCAGGGCGCGCAGGGCCTCGCCCAGCAGATGCAGGAAGGCCAGGGCCAGGGGCCTGGACAGCAGGGTCAGCCCGGACAGCCGGGCGGCCAGGGGCAGGCGGGTGCGCAGGACTATGACCCGCTCGGCCGGCCGACGCGCGGCCGCGATCCCAACGACAATGCCAATGTGCGCATCCCGAATGTCGGGGAGGGTGCTGCCCAGCGCGCGCAGCGCGTATTGGAGGAGCTGCGCCGGCGCCTGTCGGATCCGGACCGGCCGCAGCCGGAGATGGACTATATCGAGCGCCTGCTGCGCGGGCTTCAGATCCAGTAGCGCCGTGGTGGGATGCGGCTTGCGCCATCCCGCGATGACGGGCGGCGCGGCCGGCTTCAGGCTTCGTCCGGCCCGATCGACCAGACCTCGCCCGGACGCAGGGCCCTGAACCGATCGCGGTCGATGGCGCGGGCGGCCAGTGCCTGGACCAGGGCATCCCGCGGCTCCTCGATGCCCTCGTTGGTCAGCTGGACCGTGCCCCAGTGATGGGCCAGGGCGCGCCTCGCCCCGGAATCGATCATGACCTGAACCGCTTCGTCGGGGTTCATGTGCTGGTCGCGCATGAACCAGCGCGGCTCGTAGGCGCCGATCGGCAGAATGGCGAGGCGGAAGCCGCCGAAACGCCGGCGCGCCTCGCGGAAATGGTGGCCGTCGCCATAGCCGGTATCGCCGATGTGATAGACGTGGCCGGCGGCCATCTCGAGCACGAAGGCGGCCCACAGGGCCTTGTTGCGATCGAACAGGCCGCGCGCCGACCAGTGCCGCATCGGCGCAAGGTGGACAGCGACGCCGTTGCCGACCTCCAGCCGCGCCCCCCAGTCATGCGCCTCGGCGCGGATCGCGGGATCATGGCCTTTCATGACCAGATCCTGTCCGAGCGGCGTGATCACACGCGGCGCATGAGCGGCGTGCAGGCGGGACAGGGTCGAGACGTCCAGATGGTCGTAATGGCCGTGGCTGACCAGGACGAGGTCGATCTTCGGAAGATCCTCGAAGGCGATGCCCGGCGCGTTGACCCGCTTCGGCCCGGCGAAGGACACCGGCGAGACGCGTTCCGACCAGACCGGATCGAACAGGATGTTGAGCCCGCGCGTCTGCAGCATGACGCTGGCGTGGCCGACATAGGACAGGCGCAGGCTGTCGTCATCGACGCGCGGCGGCGGCCGATCGGCGCCGGGTCCCGGCCAGCTGGCGGGCCAACTGGCGCGCCGGTCCCCGCCGAACTGCCAGCGCAGCAGGTCGGTGAAGGCCTTGGGCGGCGAGCCGTGGGGGTCGAAGAAGCGGGTGCCGTCGAAATGGTCGCTCAGCGGGCCCGTATAGAACGGCCGCCGTTCGGCAGCATAGGCGGCGAGGCCGCCGAGAAAGGGCAGTCCGGCGAGAAGGCCGAGAAGCGTGCGGCGCGAGGGCATGGCGGCACTCAGCCGCCGGTCATGGGCGGAAAGAAGGCGATCTCGCGCGCACCGGCCAAAGATGCATCGGACCTGACGTGGACGTGATCGATGGCCGCCCGTATCACCGTGGGGTTGTCGAAGGCATGGGCATATTCCTCGCCGCGGCCGGTCAGATGCGCGATGAGATCGGCAACCGTCACAACCCCGTCGGGAAGATCGAACTCTTCCTCCGCCTTGCCGATCCGTTCGCGCACCCAGGCGAAATAGAGCAGCCTCACGGCTCGTCCTCATCAATCAGGTGGTGGAGCCCGGCGCGAAAATAGTCGAAGCCGGTATAGAGGGTGAGCAGGGCTGCCAGCCACAGCAAGCCGATGCCGACCTGGGTCACGCCCGCAATGATGCGGTCGCCGGCCGGCCCGGCGATGAGGAAGCCGACGGCGACCAGCTGGAGCGTGGTCTTCCACTTGGCGAGTTGCGTCACCGGCACCGAGACGCGCAGCTCGGCCAGGAACTCGCGCAGGCCCGAGACAAGAATCTCGCGCGACAGGATGACCACCGCGGCCCAGATCGACCAGCCGAGGATGGTGCCGTCGGCTGCCAGCATCAGCAGCACGATGCCGACCAGCAGCTTGTCGGCGATCGGGTCGAGCATCCGGCCGATGGTGGAATGCTGCGACCAGATGCGCGCCAGATACCCGTCGAAATAATCGGTGATGGCGGCGACGACGAACACGGCGAGGGCCACCCAGCGAAGCCACAGCCCGCCCTCGTAGATGACCTGAACGAACAGGCACGAGGCCACCACCGGCACGGCGAGCACCCGTCCGTAGGTGAGCAGGTTGGGAATGCTGAAGGCCCCGCCGCGGCGCTCGCGGGGGATCGGATCGGCCGAGCTCATACACTTGTGATGGACGAGGGGGCGCCTGCGGTCAATCGGCAGGCGGCGGGAATCCCGACCGGACTGGACAGATGCGCGTGATCGGATCAAGAAGCCGCCATGATCGCTGCCCTCGCCGACCAGGCCCGCACCCGTCCCTGGCTCGCAACGGCCCTCCTGCTCGCCGTTGGCGGGTCGGCCACTATCCTCGGGGCGCTGTTCTTCGAGCATGTGGTCGGCCTGCCGCCCTGCCCGCTCTGCCTGGAGCAGCGCGTGCCCTATTACGTGATGATCCCGGTGGCGCTGGCCGTCGCGGCAGCCGCGGCGGCAGGCGCTCCGGGGCTTCTCGTCCGGTCGGGGCTTCTGGTGCTGGCAGGGCTGATGGTCTGGGCGGCGGCGCTCGGGGTCTATCACGCCGGCGCCGAATGGGCCTTCTGGCAGGGTCCGGCGACCTGCGCGCAGCCCTCCACCATCGCCCGCACGCCCGGCGATCTCCTGCGCCAGATCCAGACCGGTCCGCGGCCGGTCGACTGCACGGTGGCGGCCTGGCGGTTTCTGGGCCTGTCGCTGGCCGGCTGGAATGCGGTGGTGGCGACGATCCTGGCCGCCCTGGCGCTGTTCGGCGCCAGCCGCCGGCCCAGCGCAGCCTGAGCCGTCCCCTCACGCGACGGGGCGGGTGTCCTCGATCACCTTGCCGTCGTTCGGCAGCGAACCGGGCCTGACCGCCTCCACCGCGCCCTTCAGCTTGATGACCGTCTGGATCGTGGCGCCGATCTCGGACAGGAACTCGGTGCCGCGCACCCGCGTCTCGGCCTTCAGGACCATGGTATCGGACTCGCCGTTGCGGGCGATCACCAGCCGGGCCTTGCTGATCTCGGGATGCCGGCGCAACACCTCCGCCACCTGCTCGGGCCTCACGAACATGCCCTTGACCTTGGCGGTCTGGTCGGCGCGGCCCATCCAGCCGCGGATGCGGAGATTGGTCCGGCCGCACGGCGAGGCACCGGGCATCACCGCGGTCATGTCCCCGCAGGCGAAGCGGATCAGCGGATGGTGCGGGTCGAGAACGGTGACCACAACCTCGCCGACCTCGCCCTCCGGCACCGGATCGCCGGTGCCCGGGCGGACGATCTCCAGGATGATGTCCTCGTTGAGCACCATGCCCTCGCGCGCCTCGGTCTCATAGGCGATGACCCCGCATTCGGCGATGGCATAGGTCTGGTAGGCATCGACGCCGCGGCTGGCGATCTCCTTCTGCAGCGAGGCCGGGAAGGCCGCGCCGCCGACCAGCGCGCGCTTGATGGAGGAGGCATCGCGGCCTTTCTCGGCGGCCGCGTCCAGCAGGATCTTGAGGAAGTCGGGCACGCCCACATAGGCATTGGGGCGATAGGCCTCGATCAGGTCGAACTGGGCCTCGGTATTGCCGGGACCGGCCGGGATGACCGCGCAGCCGACGGCACGCGCGCCCGAATCGAAGCACCAGGCGCCGGGCGTCAGGTGGTAGGAGAAGGTGTTGAGCACGATGTCGCCCCGCCGGAACCCGGCCGCCGTCATGGCCCGCCCGACCCGCCAGACATCCTGGCCGATGGCTTCCGGTTCGAAGATCGGCCCCGGCGACATGAACAGGCGGCCGAACGAGCTGACCTTGCCGGGAACGAAGCCGCCGAAGGGCGGGGCGCCCTTCTGGATCGCCGGCATGTCCGACTTGCGCTGGACCGGCAGCTGGGCGAGGGCGGCGCGCGAGGTGATCGCCCGGGGGTCGATCTTGCCGAGATGCCGTCGCCATGCCGGCAATTTCATTGCAGCGGCAAGGACCTGCGGCAGGCGCCTTAGCAGATCCTTCTCGCGCACGTGCGGGTCGCGCGTTTCGCGCTTGTCAAAGTGCCCGGCCATGAGTGTGTCTCCCTCTCGGGGGCGAGTGTAACCCCTCGCCACAGGGCCAAGCCAACCCCGCAAAAGGTCCGAAGAATCCCCGATCAGACGGTGGTATCAGGCTGCGGGCGTGCAGGCGAAGACACGGCCCGGCCGGTCGAGCGCGGGAGAGAACGTGCCGGTCTCCTCGTCGAGGATGCTCAGGACGCCGGTGGCCACGCCGAAAAACGCGCCGTGCAGCTTCAGCTTGCCGCGCTGCTCGAGAATCTGCACGCATGGAAAGGTGCGCAGATTGGCCAGCGAATTGACCACAGAGCCATATTCCAGCTCGCGCAGGTAATCGTCCATGGTCCGGCTGCCGCGCGGACCGACCCGTTCGATGGCCGGGGCGATCATCGACATCCACTTGCCGATGAAGTCGCCCGGAGACAGCGGCTCGGCATCCTCGGCGACCGCCGCACGGATGCCGCCGCACCGCGCATGGCCGAGCACGACGATGTCGGAGACGCGCAGCGCCTGGACGGCGAATTCCAGCGCTGCCGACGTGCCGTGCTGGCTGCCGTCCGGCGCATAGGGCGGCACGAGATTGGCGACGTTGCGGACGATGAACAGTTCGCCCGGCCCGACATCGAAGATCGCCTCCGGCGACACGCGGCTGTCGCAGCAGGAAATGACCATGGTCTTCGGGCTCTGGCCGTCCTCGCCGAGCCGGCGATAGCGCTCGGACACTTGCGGGAACCGGCCTTCCAGGAACGTGGCATAGCCATCGATCAGACGTTGCGGCAGCAAGGAACACTCCTCAGGATCCAGCAACCATGAGGGTTTGTGGAACATCCCAGCATGGTTACATGAGCAAGAAAATAATGGCGCCAATAAAGAGCGTGGCAACGATCATCATGATCGTGACCGCCAACGCGATCAGATAGACACCCGTCAGTGCAGCGATGGGCGCCGCCACCAGTCCGGCGATGGTCAAGCCAAGATACTTGAGGAACTTCATGACCTGAATCCCTCTGTCGGGAGACGACGGACACGTGCATGATCCCATCATGCGCCTGGACTGTCGGCCATCTTCATCCAAAGGTTCACAACGGAGCTCGTGGCAAGGTTCGCGGAGCCGGAGCCCTGCATGAAGACCGTCCCGCGGCCGGGGTCAATCCCACCCTTCGGCGGTGCAGTATTCAGAGCCAGCCGGGCAGGCGATCCAGCGCGATGATGGCATCCACGTCAAGGCGCGGACGCACGACGGCGAAGTCCGCCCCCTTGACCATCACTTCCGGGGAGAGAGGGCGGGTATTGTAGGTGCCGGCCTGCACCGCGCCATAGGCACCGGCGGTCATGACCGCCAGCAGGTCGCCGGGACCGACCGCGGGCAGCTTGCGTCCGAGCGCCAGATAGTCGCCGCTCTCGCAGATGGGGCCGACCACATCGACTTTCGGCTTCGGCGCGCCGGGCACCGGCTCCTTGACGGGGCGGATCTCGTGATGGGCCTCGTAGAGCGTCGGGCGGATCAGGTCGTTCATGGCGCCGTCGACGATGACGAAGGCATGGCCCCCGGTGTCCTTCACGTAGATCACGCGGGTGACCAGGATGCCGGCATTGCCGACCATCATCCGGCCGGGCTCCATGATCACCCGGCAGCCCAGACCGGCCGTGTGCCGCCGCACCACCTCGGCATAGCGCAGGGGATCGGGCGGCGGCTCGTTGTCGTCGCGATAGGGAATGCCGAGGCCGCCGCCGACATCGACATGGTCGATCGCATGGCCGTCGGCGCGCAGCGTGCCGACAAATTCGGCCATCAGCGCGAAGGCATTGTCGAAAGGTTCGAGATCGGTGATCTGCGAGCCGATATGCATGTCGATGCCGGCGATGCGGATGCCCGGCAGCTTCGCGGCCCGCGCATAGGCCTCGCGGGCGGTGGAGATCGGGATGCCGAACTTGTCGCCCTTCTTGCCGGTGGAGATCTTTGCGTGGGTCCTGGCGTCCACGTCCGGATTGACGCGGAACGAGACATGCGCGGTCACGCCCATCGCCGTTGCGATGCGCGACAATTGCGCGACCTCCGGCTCGCTCTCGACATTGATGCAGAAGACGCCGGCCTCCAGCGCCGCGCGATGCTCGGCCTCGGTCTTGCCGACGCCGGAGAACATGATCTTCTCGCCCGGCACGCTGGCGGCCAGCGCCCGCTTCAGCTCGCCGCCCGAGACGACGTCCATGCCGGCGCCGAGGCGGGCAAGGGTCGCGATCACCGCCTGGTTGGAATTGGCCTTCATGGCATAGCAGACGAGCGAATCCATGCCGGCGAAAGCCTCCGAGAACACCCGGTAGTGCCGCTCCAGCGTGGCGGTGGAATAGCAGTAGAACGGCGTGCCGACCTCGGCCGCGATCCGGTCGAGCGGCACGTCCTCGGCATGGAGGATGCCGTCCCTGTAGGCGAAATGGTGCATGGGTCAGAGCAGGGGATCGAGGATGAAACGTCCCGAGGGCACGAGCTGGCCGCGGCCGACCGGCCGGTTGGGGTCGTAGTTCCGGCGCGGCTCCGGCGCTTCCGGCGAATGGCGCTGGGCCGGCCGGGTCGGATCGGATGGCGGCGCAGCAGCCGTCTCGGTCCGCGGCGGCAGGTTCGGCGGCGTCGGGCCGCCGATCGGCGAGGGTGTCTCTCCCGGCAGTTCGAGCCCGCCGCGGCGGCCGCAGGCGGCAAGCGCCAGGGTTCCGGCGGCGAGCATCAGGAGGGCGGTGCGGCGGGTCGGCGATGCGGTCAAGGCGTGAAGTCCCGGAAGGCAGAGCGGGCGCACCATAACGGATGCGGCCGGCGACCGCGAGGGGGTCACAGGCGCCTCAGCCGCGCGGCGAAGAAGCCGTCGAGGCCGGCAAGGCGCGGCTCGGCGCCGGGCCAATCCGATGCCGGCCAATGGCTGGGCAGGGTGCGCAGGAAACCCTCCGGCGTGACGAAGGGGGCGATGCCCGGCCATTCGTCCGGCCGGATCGGATCGAGCGCCAGCCGGCTGTCGCGGGCCAGCAGCGCGGCGATCTGGTCCTCGCCCTCCTCCGGCTCCAGCGAGCAGGTGCAATAGACCGCCCGGCCGCCGGGCACGAGCAGGTGGGCCAGGCGGTCGAGCAGGCGGGCCTGCAGGCGCGCGAGGCCCGTGACATCCGCGGTCGATTTCAGGCGGGCGACGTCGGGGTGGCCGCGCAGGGTGCCGGTGGCCGTGCAGGGGGCATCCAGCAGGACCGCATCGAAAGGTCCTTCGACAGTCTCGGCCTCGGCCGCCACGATCTCGACCGTCAGGCCGAGCCGCGTCATGTTCTCGGACAGCCGCTCCAGCCGGCGGGCGGAGCGGTCGACAGCGGTGACGCGCGCGCCCGCGCGGGAAAGCTGGGCGGTCTTGCCGCCGGGGGCGGCGCAGAGGTCGGCGACCGACAGCCCCTTCAGATCACCGAGCAGGCGGGCGGGCAGGGCGGCGGCTGCGTCCTGGACCCACCAGGCGCCGTCGGCAAAGCCCGGCAGGTCGGGGATCGGGCCGGACGGCAGCAGGCGCACGGAGCCGGTCGGCGTCACCACGCCGCCGAGCCGGGCCGCCCAGCCGGGCGGGTCCTCGCCAATCGTGAGGTCGAGCGGGGGTTCGATGGCGATCACCGCGGCAATGTCCGCCGCGGTCTGCGTGCCATAGCGGGCGGTCCAGCGCTCGCGCAGCCAGGGGGCGAGGTCGTCGAGCGGATCGAGACCGGCGAGGATCACCTCCCGGTCGCGGGCGATGCCGCGCAGGACGGCATTGGTCAGGCCGGCAAAGCCCTTCGCCTTGCGGTCGGCCTCGACCATGCGCACGGCGCTGTCGACCGCCGCATAGTCCGGGACGTCGAGGAACAGGATCTGGCAGGCACCGGTCAGCAGCACCGTGTTCAGCCGCGGCAGGCCGTCTGGCAGGCCCTTGGCGAGGCGCGTTGCCAGCACCGCCTCCAGCGTTCCCAGCCGCCTCAGCGTGGTCGCGGCGATCTTGCGCGCGAGCGCCCGGTCCGCCGGGTCGAGGGCGGATGCCTCCTCCAGCGCCTCGTCCAGCGGCCGGCGGCGGACCATGACCGCCTCCACCAGCTCGCAGGCGCGGCGCCGGGCGGGAAGTCCCGGATGGGCGGCGGGTTTCGGTCGGGGCGTCTTGGCGGAGCGGGCCTTCATCGACCCCCTCTAGCCCAGCCGGCCCCCGACGGACAGCCCCGGCCGCCGCGTCTCAGCCCCAGGGGCCGCGGGACTGCGAGCCGCCCCAGCCGTTACCGACCTGGGGTTGCCCGCCATAGCCGACCGCCATGCCCCAGGCCGCAGCCAGCTGCTGCAGGGCGGCAATCCGGTTGCCCGTGTCCGGATGGGTCGAGAACAGGTTGTCCATCCGCTCGCCCGACAGGGGATTGATGATGAACATGTGCGCCGTCTGCGGATTGTGCTCGGCGGTGTCGTTGACGTGGCGGTCGTGCGCGCCGGCGATCTTGGCGAGGGCCGAGGCGAGCCAGGCCGGGTTGCCGCAGATTTCCGCTCCAAGCTTGTCGGCCTCGTACTCGCGCGAGCGCGAGACGGCCATCTGCACGATGGAGGCGGCCAGCGGCGCCAGGATCATCATGGCGATGGTGCCGATCATGCCGAAGCCGTTGCGGTTGTTGCTGCCGCCGGAAAAGGCCGCGAAATTGGCCAGCATCGACACGGCGCCGGCCAGCGTCGCTGTGATCGTCATGGTCAGCGTGTCGCGGTTCTTGATGTGGGCCAGTTCATGCGCCACCACGCCGGCAACCTCCTCGCGGGTCAGCAGGTTGAGAAGGCCGGTATTGACCGCCACGGCCGCATTCTCCGGGTTGCGCCCGGTGGCGAAGGCGTTCGGCTGGTCCTCGTGGATGATGAACAGGCGCGGCATCGGCATGCCGGCACGCTGGGCCATCTCATAGGTCATCTGGTAGAGATCGGGGGCCGAGTTCGCGTCGACCTCCTGCGCGCCGTACATGTTCAGCACGGCCCGGTCCGAGCCCCAGTAGCTCCAGAAGTTCATGGCGGCGGCCACTGCCAGCGCGATCAGCATGCCGGCCTGGCCGCCGATCAGGAAGCCGATACCCATGAACAGGGCGGTCATGGCAGCGAGCAGGACGGCGGTCTTCATGTAGTTCATGGCAGATCCCCATGGATTCCGACCTGAGATCGTGATGGCAGGCCCGTTCGGCAAGATGCGGCGCGGCCGTCGCGGATCGCTTGCGTACGAACGACCTCATCTGGTAATCGGCAGGATCGCACCCATGCCGGCCCCTGGAGCCCGTCCATGACCTATGTGGTCACCGAGAATTGCATCAAGTGCAAGTATATGGATTGCGTCGAGGTCTGCCCCGTGGACTGTTTCTACGAGGGCGAGAACATGCTCGTGATCCATCCGGACGAATGCATCGACTGCGGTGTGTGCGAGCCGGAATGCCCGGCCGAAGCGATCAAGCCGGATACCGAGCCGGGGCTGGAGAAATGGCTCGGAATCAATGCCGATTTCGCGTCAAGATGGCCGAATATCACGCAGAAGCGCGACGCGCCCTCCGACGCCAAGGACTGGGACGGCAAGCCCGGCAAGGAGGCCATGCTGTCGCCGGAACCGGGTCAGGGCGACTGACCCTTCGCCGTTAACCTTTCGACACCGGAATTGACCGCCGACGGGCCGCCAGAACCCTCCGGATGACGGCAAGCCTTTGATTTCGGCGAAATTTGTGGTATGGTCGTGCCACAGTCGATCAACAAGCGGTCCTACCGGCGCGCTCCCTCGTTGCGGAGCGTATTTTTTCGGAAAACTCCGACAAGACGTCGTGATCAGCGCCGGAAACGGCTGTTCGCGTCGCGGTAAACCGTTTCGCTTGATGGCTGGTCGTCAGGAGCAAGCCAGGCCCTGGTCTGGCGCAGGATCGCTCCTTTCGCGCGAACCACCGCGGTCCCTTCGGGCACCGTGGATCGGGACAGGCGGATCGCCCGTCCCGCCGTCACCAGCGGCCGTTACGGCCGACGAGGAGTAAGGCGCAGCATGACCGCGAAGAAGAACGCGCAGACCCGTCAGGGCTTCAAGACGAACGAGTACATCGTCTATCCGTCCCACGGGGTGGGCCAGATCGTCGCCATCGAGGAACAGGACATTGCCGGCTTCAAGCTCGAGCTGTTCGTCATCAACTTCGAGAAGGACAAGATGACGCTGCGCGTTCCCACGGCCAAGATCACCCAGGTCGGCATGCGCAAGCTCGCCGAGCCGGATCTGATGACCCGGGCGCTGGACGTTCTGAAGGGCCGCGCGCGCATCAAGCGCACCATGTGGTCCCGCCGTGCGCAGGAATATGAAGCGAAGATCAATTCGGGCGACCTGATCGCCATCTCCGAGGTGGTGCGCGACCTGTTCCGCTCCGACACCCAGCCCGAGCAGTCCTATTCCGAGCGCCAGCTTTATGAACAGGCCCTCGACCGGATGGCCCGCGAGCTGGCCGCCGTCGAGCGCGTCATCGAGGCCGAGGCCGTCAAGATGATCGAGGCTCAGCTCGCCAAGGGTCCGCGCCGCGGTCCCGCCAAGGCCGAGGACCTGGCCGATGAGGCCGACGAGGCCGAGGTTGCGGCGGCCTGATCGGCGCCTGCCACTGACGTTCACCGAAGCCCGGCCTTGTGCCGGGCTTCGTCGTTTCCGGATGCTTGCCGGCGCCACATCGAAGGGCACGCCTCTGGACGCACATTCAGACCGGCCATGAGGCAAAGGTCTGCCAATGCAGCATTTTCTGCGGCACAAGGTCGCGATCCGCCGCTTTTTCGCAGCCGGTTGCTGGTGATCCGTCGCGGGAGCCCATACGTAAATCGCCATAAGCCGAAGGAGCAGGAAAGCCTGCCGGGGGCGGACGCCGAGGGAGTGCGTCATGGCGACAGGGACCGGCGGTCATCTGACCCGGGCTGCGATGGCGGCCCCGTTTCTCGACCGCGAGGAAGAGAAGGTGCTTGCCGTGCGCTGGAAGGAGGCCCGCGACGAGGTCGCGCTCCACCGGCTCGCCCAGGCCCATATGCGGCTGGTCATCGCCATTGCCGCACGGTTCCGTCATTACGGCCTGCCCATGGCCGATCTGATCCAGGAGGGCCATGTCGGGCTTCTCGAGGCGGCTTCGCGCTTCGAGCCGGAACGCGACGTGCGCTTCTCGACCTATGCGACCTGGTGGATCCGCGCCTCGATCCAGGACTACATCCTGCGCAACTGGTCGATCGTCCGCGGCGGCACGTCCTCGGCGCAGAAGGCGCTGTTCTTCAATCTCAGGCGGCTGCGGGCCCAGCTGTCGCAGACCCTCGGCTCTGGGGTCGGCAGCCAGGCCATCCACCAGCACATTGCCGAGGCGGTCGGCGTCTCCACCAGGGATGTCGCGGTGCTCGACGCGCGCCTGTCAGGCGCGGACGTGTCGCTGAACGCGGCGGCCTTCGGCGACGACGATGCCGGCGAGCGGCTGGACCGGCTCGCCGACGAGCGGCCGCTCCAGGACGAGGCGGTGGCGGAGGCGATCGATACCGACCGGCGCGTGCGCTGGCTGAAGGAGGCGCTGCGCGTTCTCAACGCGCGGGAGCTGCGGATCCTTCGCGCGCGGCGCCTGGGCGACGAGCAGGCGACGCTGGAAAGCCTGGGGGCGTGCCTCGGTATTTCCAAGGAGCGGGTCCGGCAGATCGAGAGCCGGGCGCTGGACAAGCTGCGACAGGCGCTGATCGACCGCCATGACGCGGATTTTGCCGCCCGTTTGTGAGGTTTGACGCGACCGCGCTCAATCCTCGATCGTGCGGGCTTCCTCGGGCAGCATGATCGGGATGCCCTCGCGGATCGGATAGGCGAGCCGTGCGTCGCGCGACACCAGTTCGCCGGCAGCGGCATCATAGGTCAGCATGCCCTTGGTCACCGGGCAGACCAGCAGTTCAAGCAGCCGCGGATCGACCGTACCCGGCCGGGTGGCGGGCACCGCGCCCCTGCCGTCCTGCTGCGACCCGTTCCGGTCCGTCTCCTCGGCCATGAAGCTGGTTCTCCCGTCATTCCGTTGCTGCCCGACTTACTTAGCACTGCCTGCAGGCCGCGCCAGAGCAGGGCCTCAGTTCAGCGGCTTGCGCTGGTCGTCCGCGTCGTTCTTCGAGAGCGCTACCTCGGTGACCGCAACCAGCAGGGCGGCCCGGGTCTTGAGATCGGGGGCCTCCAGCAGGGCCTGCTTTTCCCGCACCCCCCATGGGGACATCATGCACAGCGAGTTGACCAGAACCTCGGTCGGCGCGCGGCGGATGCCGTCCCAGTCGGCTTCCAGGTCATTGGCCTTGAGGAAGTCGGCGAGCGCCTTGAGGAGGCCGTCGCGATCGACCGCATCCTCCCCGCGGCGCGCCTCGAAATCGTCGCTGAACGCCCCGAAATCGACCCGGCAGCGTCGGAACGGGGTGTCGCCGGCCAGTTCCTCGACGATGCGGAAACGGGCGATGCCTGTCAGGCTGAGCATGTAGCGGCCGTCGCCGGTCTCGCCCAGCTGGGTGATGCGGCCGGCGCAGCCGACCTCCGCCAGTTGCGGCCGTTCGGCCTCCTCGTCGTCGGGGACCGGCTGGACCATGCCGATGATGCGGTGGCCGGCGAGCATGGCATCGTCGATCATCGCCAGGTAGCGCGGCTCGAAAATGTTCAGCGGCAGCTGGCCGCGCGGCAGCAGCAGCGCCCCCGGCAGCGGGAAGATGGCGATCTCGGCCGGAAGGTCGGCCGGGTCGCGATAGACGGCGTTGGTCGCCATGGCTCCGCTCCGCTACGGCTGGGACGATCCTTGTCCATGTAGGACGGGCGTGCGGACTTGCCAGTGCCGCCGTCCGATCCTGCGGGCAGACCCTCAGCGATAGCTGCCGTGATAGGCGGCGTTCGGCCGCATGTCCGTGCCGCTGGCCACCCGGTTGGACATGTTGAAGAAGGCCGCCACGGCCGAAATGTCCCAGATATCGCGGTCGGAGAAGCCGACCTTGCGCAGGCCCTCGCGATCCTCGTCCTCCACCGACCAGGGCGTCTCGGTCAGCTTTACGGAAAAGTCGAGCATCGCGCGCTGGCGGGCATCGAGCCGTGCGGCCCGGTAGTTCATCACCATCTGCTCGCCGAGAACCGGATCCCCCGAGAGCTGGCGCACCGCCGCCCCGTGCGCGGTCAGGCAGTAATAGCAGCGGTTCACCGATGAGACCGCCACCGCGATCATCTCGCGCTCCAGCTTGCTGAGCCCGCAGGGCGCCAGCATCAGGTCGTTGTACATGGCGGCGAAGGCCTTCAGCTTGGCCAGGTCGTGCGTATAGGCGAGCAGCACGTTGGGCACATAGCCGATCTTCTCGCGGCACTTGGCGAAGTAGGCCTCGATCTCGGCGTCCAGCGGCGCGGCAGGCAGATCGAGCGCGACGATCGGTGCATCGTCGGCATGCTTCGCGGAGGTCGCAGCCTTTCCGGCGATCCCCTTGCCGGCGGCAGCCTTGCCGCCTGAAGCCTTGCGGCCTGCTGGTTTCCGGGCTGCCTGGCTGGTGGCACCCTTGGCTGCGGCTTGCCGGCTCATCGCATCTCTCCCTGCATGGCACCCGCCTTCTTTCGCGGGAGGCCCACCGTCACGGGCCCGTCGCACCCGCGTAGCATGAGGAGGCCGCTGGCCGATAGCGGACGAAAGAGGCTTTACGGCCGTTCCGACCCGTGGTCATGCTGGCCACCGGCGCGAACAACAAGCAGCCAGCGCGACAAGGGGGCCGGGCATGACCAGCGGCATGGCGGACGCGGGGGCCGGTCGGGCCACGATCGAGCAGGCCGAGACCATCCTCAGGGGCACCGAGGACGCAATTCCCTCGACCTTCGTGGCCGACCTGTTCGGCCGCGCCGATCCGGAGGATCTTGCCGGTTACGAGGGTCGAGACCTCGCGGTTCTGGCGGCGGGCGCCTTCCGTCACCTCGGCCAGCGCGCGGCGGGGCAGTCCCGGCTGACCGTCCACGAGCCCGATCCGACCTCGGCCACCTCGGTCCTGTCGGGCGTGACCGTGATCGAGGCGGTCAACGAGAACATGCCGTTCCTGGTTGATTCGGTGCTTGGCGTCCTGACCGAGCTCGGCATGCGAATTCGCCTCGTCTGCCATCCGATCGTCACCATCGAGCGCGAGCCGACCGGCGAACTCTCCGTCTATCGCGGCCTCGACCATTCCGATCCGGCCGCGCCGCGCGAAAGCCTCATCCACATCCATGTCGACCGGGTCGCCGATGATGGCCGGCGGGCAGTGCTGGTGTCGGAGCTCGAGGCGACGCTCGCCGATGTCCGCATCTGTGTCGCCGACTGGCGGCCGATGATCACGCGCGTGCAGGCGATCATCGAGGACCTGAAATCCAATCCGGTCCTGCCGGTGACGGAGATGGCCGAGGGCATCCAGTTCCTCGAATGGCTGGCCTCGAACAACTTCACCTTCCTCGGCGTGCGCGACTACGCCTATGTCGGCGGTGTTGCCGAAGGCCAGATGGAGCCCGAATTCACCTCCGGGCTCGGCATCCTGCGCGACGAGAACGTCCGCATTCTCAGGCGTGGCACGGAACTCGTGACCATGACGCCGGAAATGCGCGAATTCCTGATGCAGCCGGTGCCGCTGATCATCACCAAGGCCAATGTGCGCTCGCGCGTCCACCGGCGCGTCCACATGGACTATGTCGGGGTCAAGCGGTTCGACCGGCATGGCAATCTGGTGGGCGAGGCGCGCATCGTCGGGCTGTTCACCTCCACCGCCTATACCCGCTCCACCCGCACCATCCCCTATCTCAGGCGCAAGGTGGACCGGGTGCTGACCCGCGCCGGCTTCGATCCCGATGGCCATTCCGGCAAGTCGCTGGTCAATGTGCTGGAGGGCTATCCGCGCGACGAGCTGTTCCAGATCGACGACGACACGCTGTTCGTCCACGCGATGGCCGTGATGCAGCTGGAGGATCGTCCGCGCGTGCGCGTGCTGCCGCGCGCGGACCGGTTCGACCGCTTCGTCTCGATCATGGTCTTCGTGCCGCGCGACCGGTTCGACACCACGGTGCGCATCGCCATCGGCAACCATCTGGCGAGCGTCTATCAGGGCCGGGTCTCGGCCTATTATCCGTTCTTCCCCGAAGGTCCGCTGACGCGCGTGCATTTCATCATCGGCCGGACCGAGGGCGAGACGCCGCGGATCGATCGCGCGACGCTCGAGCAGGCGGTCGCGCGCATCGTCCGGACCTGGGGCGACGGTCTTGCCGAGGCCATCCAGCTCGTCCACGACCCGGCCCGCGCCGGCACGCTCGCCTCCCGCTATCGGGACGCCTTCTCCGCGGCCTATCGCGAGGCGGTCAAGCCCGACCAGGCCATCAGCGATATCCGCATCCTGGAGAGCCTGTCGGACAACCGGCCGCTCGCCATCGACTTCTATCGCAACGATCCGGCCGTGCGGATCCGGGCCGGCCTCAAGGTGTTCGCCCGCGGCCGGCCCATCCCGCTGTCCGAGCGGGTCCCGATCCTGGAGGCCATGGGCTTTGCCGTCGTCGACGAGCGCACATACGAGGTGATGCCGTCCGGCCCAGGCGCCGACATCGTCTGGCTCCACGACATGTCGCTGGCCCGTCCCGGCGGGGACCCGATTGACCTGGAGGCGCTCGACGAGAAGCTGGAAGCCGCCCTTATGGCGGTGATGCGCGGCGATGCGGACAGCGACGGCTTCAACGCGCTGACGCTGGAGGCGGGCCTTGCCTGGCGCGACGTGGCGCTGATCCGCACGCTGGCGCGCATGCTCAGGCAGATCCGCGTGCCGTTCAGCCAGGATTACCTGTGGGCGACACTGCGCCGCCACACCGGCATCACCAAGGGCGTGGTGCTGATGTTCCATCTGCGCTTCGATCCGCGCCTGACCCTGTCGGTGCAGGAGCGCCTGACGAAACAGGCCGACGTGACAAGCCGGCTGGAGGAGGCCCTCGCACAGGTGTCCTCGCTCGACGAGGATCGCATCCTCAGGGCCTTCATCAACCTCGTTCAGGCGGCCGTCAGGACCAATTTCTACCAGACCGGCGAGGATGGCCGGGTGCGTCCGACCATCGCCATCAAGTTCGAATCGCGGAAGATCGACAAGCTGCCCGCGCCGAAGCCGCTCTACGAGATCTTCGTCTATTCGCCGCGCGTCGAGGGCGTCCACATGCGCTTCGGCAAGGTGGCGCGCGGGGGCCTGCGCTGGTCGGACCGGCCGCAGGACTTCCGCACCGAGGTGCTGGGCCTCGTCAAGGCGCAGCAGGTGAAGAACGCGGTCATCGTGCCGGTGGGCGCCAAAGGCGGCTTCGTTCCGAAGCGCCTGCCGCCGGCGAGCCAGCGCGACGCCTGGCTGGCGGAGGGCACCGAGTCCTACCGCATCTTCGTGCGCTCGCTGCTGCAGATCACCGACAACATCGAGGCCTCCGGCATCGTGCCGCCGGCCGATACGGTGCGCCACGACGGAGACGACCCCTATCTGGTGGTGGCTGCCGACAAGGGCACGGCGACCTTCTCGGATACCGCCAACCAGCTCTCGCTGGAGAAGGGCCACTGGCTGGGCGATGCCTTCGCCTCCGGTGGCAGCCAGGGTTATGACCACAAGGGCATGGGGATCACCGCGCGCGGCGCCTGGGAGGCGGTGAAGCGCCATTTCCGCGAGACGGGCACGGATATCGGCGTCACGCCGTTCAGCGTGGCCGGCGTCGGCGACATGTCGGGCGACGTGTTCGGCAATGGCATGCTGCTGGAGCGGACCATCCGTCTGGTCGCAGCCTTCGACCACCGGGACATCTTCCTCGATCCCTCGCCGGATCCGGAGGCATCCTGGGCCGAGCGGCGGCGGCTGTTCGATATGCCGCGATCCAGCTGGGCGGATTACGACAAGACGCTCATCTCGGCGGGGGGCGGTGTGTTCCCCCGCTCGGCGAAGTCGATTGCGCTCAGCCCCGAGGTGCAGGCGGTGCTCGACCTTCCCAAGGCCGAGGCAACGCCGCAGGAGGTCATGAACGCCATCCTCAAGGCGCCGGTGGACCTGCTTTTCTTCGGCGGCATCGGCACCTATGTGCGCGCCTCCGGCGAGACCGACGACGAGGTCGGCGACCGCGCCAACGACGCGATCCGCGTCACCGGCATGGAGATCCGGGCGAAGGTGGTGGGCGAGGGCGCCAATCTCGGCATGACCCAGCGCGGCCGCATCGAGGCTGGCCGGCGCGGGGTGAGGCTGAACACCGATGCCATCGACAATGCGGCCGGCGTCAATACCTCGGATGTCGAGGTCAACATCAAGATCGCGCTGACGACCCCGGAGCGCGACGGCCGCCTCGACCCGCAGGCGCGCAATGCGCTCCTCGCCGACATGACCGAGGAGGTCGGCCGGCTGGTGCTGCGCAACAACTACCTGCAGACGCTTGCCCTGTCCCTGTCGCAGCGGCGGGGGCTCGAGGAACTCGGCTTCCAGCAGCGGCTGATGCAGAGCCTGGAGACGCAGGGCAAGCTCGACCGGGCGGTGGAATATCTGCCGGACGATGCCGAGATCGCCGAACGCCGGCGGCGTGGCGACCCGCTGACCCGGCCGGAGATCGCCGTCCTCATCGCCTATGCCAAGATCGACCTCTACGACGATCTGCTCGACTCGACGGTTCCCGACGATCCCTACCTGTCGCGCGAACTGGTCCGCTACTTCCCGCGGCCCATCCAGGAGCAATATCCGGACGCCGTCGAGAGCCACCGCCTCAGGCGCGAGATCATCGCCACCGGCCTGTCCAATTCGATGATCAATCGCGGCGGGCCGGCCTTCGTCGCGCGGCTGATCGACCAGACCGGCGCGGATGTCGCGGCGATCGCCTCGGCCTTCGCGGCCGTGCGCGATGCCTATGGCATGACGGCGCTCAACACGGAGCTCGACACGCTCGACAACCGGGTCGCCGGCCAGATCCAGCTCGAGCTCTACGGGGCGATCCAGGACCTGCTGATCGACCGGGTGGTCTGGTTCATCCGCAATGTCGATCTCACGCGCGGCCTTGCCGACGTCATTGCCCATCATCGCTCGGGCATCGAGCAGGTGGCGGCCAGCCTCGACACGGTGCTGCCACCGGATGCGGCGGCCCGGCGCGCGGCACGGATGGCCGAGCTCCATGCGGCGGGCGTGCCCGACCCGCTCGCCAGCGTGCTTGCCGGGCTCGACTGGCTGGCGATCGCTCCCGACATCGTGGCGGTTGCGGATGCGACAGGCCGGCCGGTGGCCGATGTCGCGGCCACGACCTTTGCCGCCTCTGCCGCCTTCCGCCTGGACGAGGTCAAGGCTGCGGCGCGAACCATCGCCGTGACCGACTATTTCGACCGCCTGGCGCTCGACCGGGCGCTGGATTCCATCGCGGTGGCGGAGCGGCGCCTGGCTGCCGACATGATGACCGGTCCGGCGACCGGCGAGGCGGCCGTGGCCGCCTGGATGGCGGTGCATGGCGGGCGCGCGGAGCGCATCCGCACAGCCGTGGCGGAGATTGCCGGCTCGGGACTGACGGTCTCGAAGGCGACCGTGGCGGCGAGCCTGCTTGGCGATCTGGTGCGCGAATGAAGCGGTTTCTGCTTGCCGTCGCGCTTGCGGCGGCGCTGTGCCTGCCCGCGCCTGCCCTTGCCCAGAGCGCCACTGCGGAGGGTGGGCAGGGCTCGTTCCACCGCGAGCAGGTCTGGCGCATCCCGCACAATGTCGATGAAGGGCGCAGCCTCGGCGTCATCCTGTTCCGCCCGCCGGGCGAGGAGCGCCGCCCGCTGGTGGTGGTGACCCACCACACGTCCGGCAATGCCCAGAACAATGCCCAGCCGCGGCACGGGGTCTATCCGCATCTGGTGACCTGGTTCATCGAGCGCGGCTATGCCGTGGCCGTGGTCCACCGGCGTGGCTACGGGCTGACCGGCGGCGAACGGGCCGAGCGCTTCGCCTGCCGCAGGCCGGCCCACTATGCCGGCGGGCGCGCCGATGCCGCGGACCTGACGGCCGTGATCGATGCCCTGACCGCCCAGCCCTTCATCCGCCGCGACGGCGTCATTGCAGTGGGCCAGTCCACGGGAGGCTGGTCGGTGGCGGCGCTGGCAGCCGAGAACCACCCGGCGGTTGCCGGCATCGTCAATTTCGGCGGCGGGCGGCGCGGCCGCTCGGGCGAGACCGGGCAGACCTGCGCCCTCGACGAACTGGTTCGCGACGCGGCCTTCATGGGCCGGCGTGCGCGCACGCCCGCCTTGTGGATCTATGCCGAGAACGACCAGTCCTTCCCGTCCGCGCTGTCGCAGCGTATGGCGGAGGCCTATCGCAATGCCGGCGGCACGCTGGATTTCTCGCTGGTGCCACCGTTCGAGCGCGACGGCCATGCGCTCATGCCCAATCCGCGCGGCATGACGGTCTGGGGGCCGATCGTGGAGCGGTTCATCCTGAAGTTCAGGTAGCGCCAGAAGCCTGGCGGATCAGGCGGTCTTGTCGACCATTGCGCCGGTGCCGGGAGCGGGGGTGGCCTGAACGGCCGAGGCGAGCAGATCGACCACCGCCTGGTCCGCCTGCTTCTGCTGGTTCACCAGCACGGCCTGGATACCCATCCGGGTTTCCTGCGTGTTCATGGCGACCATGGCGCCGGCAATCGCTGACATCGACACTGCGTTACTCCCGTGCGGCCAACACTGTCGCCGATCGGGGTTAACGGACGCTTCCCGTTCCGGGGATTACGCGGTCAGGCGTCGGGCCCGGCCAGGATGCCGCGGGCCTTGAGGTCGGCGATGGTGCCTGCGTCGTAGCCGAGTTCGGCCAGGACCTGCGCGCTGTGCTCGCCGACGGCCGGTGCGCGGCGCGGGGCCTGTTTCGGGTCGTCGCCGACAAAGACCGGGCTGTTGACGGTGAGAAGTTCCTCGCCCGCGAGAGGCACCAGCGCCCCGCTCGCCCGCATCTGCTCGTCGGTCATCATGTCGTCGAGGGTGGCGACGAAGCCGAAGGTCAGGCCGTGTCCGTCGAGGAGAGCGCGCCATTCGGCCAGCGTCTTCTGGCGGACGGCCTCATCGATGAGGCCGATCAGTTCGGCGTTGTGGCGATTGCGCGCCGCGACGTCGGCAAAGCGCGGGTCCTGCGCCAGCGCGCCGAGGCCGATGCGGCTGATGAAGACCGGCCACTGGACCTCAGGATTGAGCAGCGAGACCAGCAGCCAGCGACCGTCTCTGGTCTCGTAATGGTTCATCAGCGGATTGGGCGCCTGCTCCCGCGGCAGGCGGCGGGGGATTTCGGCCCCGCACAGCCGGGCCTGCGCCAGATAGCTGTTCGACCAGAGCCCGTTGGACAGCAGGAAGGTGGAGGCAAGGCCGCCCTTGCCGGTCCGCTCGCGGCGGAACAGGGCGGTGACGATGGCGCCGTACAGCGCGATGGCCGAGGGATTGTCGCCCATGCCGGGCACGGAGCGGGCCGGCGGCAGGGCGGATTCGGCGCGCACCTGATCCATCAGCCCCGAGCGCGACCACCAGGCATTGCTGTCGAAGCCCGGTTTGTCAGCCTCGGGCCCGGTCTCGCCATAGGCGGAGAAGGACGCGTAGACCAGCCGCTCGTTGAGCGCGCCTAGCGTCTCGTAGTCGATGCCGAGGCGCCGGCGGGCGGGGAAGGGCGCATTGGTGATGAACACGTCGGCCCCGGCAACCAGCCGGTGCAGGACCTCGGCGCCTTCGGGGGTCGCAAGGTTCAGGGCGAGGCCGCGGCGCGACCGGTTGGCCATCAGCCAGGCGAAGTTCTCGCCCGCGTCGGGCTGGCCGTCGGTGCCGGCGAGCTTGCGGTAGATGTCGCCCGCCACCGGCTCGATCTTGATGACGTCGGCGCCGAAGTCAGCGAGCACCGTGGCCGCACCGGGCGCGGCGATGTAGCTCGCGCAGTCGATCACCTTCAGCCCGTCGAATATCGCTGCCATGACCTCTCCCGGAAACCGCGCGCCCTGTTGCCGGGTCTTGGCGCAAGGCTAGCAGCGGCTGCCGGAGGGGACAATTCCGTTTCATTTCCCGAAATGCCGTTTCGCCTATGCCGTTCGGCACAGAGAGTCAGGCGCAGACCCGGCGGCAGGACGGCGGATCTGTCGGGGCGTGGACGCCTCAGCGCGTCGGGATCGGCTTTTCACCGCGATAGTCGTAGAAGCCGCGCTGCGACTTGCGGCCCAGCCAGCCGGCCTCGACATATTTCACCAGCAACGGGCAGGGCCGGTACTTGGTGTCGGCCAGCCCCTCGTAGAGCACCTGCATGACCGACAGGCAGGTGTCGAGCCCGATGAAATCGGCAAGCTGGAGCGGCCCCATCGGATGGTTGGCGCCGAGCCGCATCGCGGTGTCGATGGCCTCGACCGAGCCGACGCCCTCGTAGAGCGTGTAGATCGCCTCGTTGATCATCGGCAGCAGGATGCGGTTGACGATGAAGGCCGGGAAGTCCTCGGCCACCGCGATGGTCTTGCCAAGCTTCAGGCACAGGGCGCGCGAGGCCTCGAAGGTCTCGTCCTCGGTGGCGATGCCGCGGATCAGCTCGACGAGCTGCATGACCGGCACCGGGTTCATGAAGTGGATGCCGATGAACCGCTCCGGGCGGTCGGTCGTCGAGGCCAGCCGCGTGATCGAGATGGACGAGGTGTTGGTGGCGAGGATCGCCTCCGGCTTCGCGATCGGGCAGACCGACTGGAAGATCTTGATCTTGACCTGCTCGTTCTCGGTTGCCGCCTCGATGATGAGGTCGCAATCGCCGAGGTCCTCGAACCGGGGTGCCGAATCGATGCGCATCAGGGCCTGCTGGCGATCCTCCTCCGAGATGAGGCCGCGCGAGAGCTGGCGGGTCATGTTGCCGTTGATGGTGGCAAGGCCGGACTTGATCCGGTCCTCCGAGATGTCGTGGAGCAGCACGTCGATGCCGGCGATTGCGGCGACATGCGCGATGCCGTTACCCATCTGGCCGGCGCCGATCACGCCGATCTTGCGAATGTCCATGATCCCACCCGATGGCCGGCCCGCTACAGGGCGGTCGGCGAAGCGTTCCAACTCGAACCCCATCTCTACGATGGCAGACCGGGCAACGCCATATGCATCGCCTGCAAGGCAACGGCCCGCCGGCGAAAAGGCGGGCAGGCAACACGCCCGCCCGCCCGATGCGTCCTACTTGCCGAGTTCCTTCTCGAGCTCGGGAAGAATGGCGAAGAGGTCGCCGACCAGGCCGTAGTCGGCGACCTGGAAGATGGGGGCTTCCTCGTCCTTGTTGATGGCGACGATGACCTTCGAGTCCTTCATGCCGGCCAGGTGCTGGATGGCACCGGAAATGCCGACTGCGATATAGAGCTCGGGCGCAACCACCTTTCCGGTCTGGCCGACCTGCCAGTCGTTCGGCGCGTAGCCTGCGTCCACCGCGGCGCGCGAGGCACCCACGGCGGCGCCGAGCTTGTCGGCGACAGGCTCGATCACCTTGGCGAAGTTCTCCTTGGAGCCGAGCGCGCGGCCGCCGGAGATGATGATCTTGGCGGCGCCGAGCTCGGGCCGGTCGGACTTGGCGATCTCCTCGCCGGAGAAGGTCGACAGGCCCGGATCGGCAGCAGCGGAGGCCGCCTCGACCGGGGCCGGGCCGCCGGCGCCAGCCGCCTGGAACGAGGCGGTGCGCACCGTGATGACCTTCTTCGTGTCGGTCGACTGCACCGTCTGGAGGGCGTTGCCGGCATAGATCGGCCGCTCGAACGTGTCGGGCGAGACGACCTTGGTGATGTCGGAGATCTGCATCACGTCGAGCAGGGCCGCGACGCGCGGCATGACATTCTTGCCATTGGCGGTGGAGGGGGCGACGATGTTGTCGAAGCCGCCGGCGAGCGAGACGATGAGGGCGGCGGTCGGCTCGGCCAGCATGTGGGCATAGGCCGCGTCGTCGGCGACCAGCACCTTCGCGACGCCGTCGAGCCTGGAGGCCGCCTCGGCAGCAGCCGCGCAGCCCGAGCCGGCCACCAGGACAGTGACCGGTGCACCGAGCGCGGCTGCGGCGGTCAGCGCCTTCAGCGTCGGGTCCTTGATGGCCTTGTTGTCGTGTTCGGCGAGGAGGAGAGTAGCCATCAGAGCACCCCGGCTTCGTTCTTCAGCTTGGCGACGAGCTCGGCCACCGAGCCGACCTTGACGCCGGCCTTGCGACCACCGGGCTCGGCGGTCTTGAGCACCTTCAGCCGCGGGGCGACATCGACGCCGTAGGAGTCGGGCGCCTTCTCGTCGATGGGCTTCTTCTTGGCCTTCATGATGTTGGGCAGCGAGGCATAGCGCGGCTCGTTGAGTCGCAGGTCCGTGGTCACGATGGCCGGCGTCTTCAGCGACACCGTCTGCAGGCCGCCATCGACCTCACGGGTCACCGACACGCTGTCACCGGACAGTTCCACCTTCGAGGCGAAAGTGCCCTGGCCCCAGCCGAGCAGGGCGGCCAGCATCTGGCCGGTCTGGTTCGAATCGTCGTCGATCGCCTGCTTGCCGAGGATGACCAGGCCGGGGGCTTCCTCCCCGACGACACCCTTGAGGATCTTGGCGACCGCCAGCGGCTCGACGGTTGCGTCCGTCTTCACGTGGATGCCGCGGTCGGCGCCCATGGCGAGAGCGGTGCGGATGGTTTCGGCCGCGCCCTGCGGGCCGATGGACACCACCACGATTTCGGTGGCCGCGCCCTTTTCCTTCAGGCGGATCGCCTCCTCGACGGCAATCTCGTCGAAGGGGTTCATCGACATCTTCACATTGGCCAGTTCGACCCCGGAGCCATCGGGCTTCACGCGGATCTTCACGTTGTAATCGACGACCCGCTTCACGGGCACAAGGATCTTCATCGCATCCCTCCCCGAAACGGGTCATTTCCCGTCCGGATGATCGGTTTTCAGGTCCATTCGACCGGCCGCGCACCGTAGAAGCGGCCCCGCGGGGTGTCAACGAAACGGCCGGCGCGCCCGCATAGGGCCTTCGGGTGATGCATTGCAACAAAAAGCAGGCGGAACGGCTTCAGAAATCGAGCCGTGCCACCACCGGGGCGTGGTCGGAGGGCCGGTCCCAGCCGCGTGCGCCGCGCACCACCTCGAAGCCGCGCATGGCCGGAGCGAGTGAGGGGCTCACCCAGACATGGTCGAGGCGCCGACCCTTGTCGGCGGCCGCCCAGTCGGGCGAGCGGTAGCTCCACCACGTGTAGAGCTTTTCCGGCTCGGGGGTCAGTTCGCGCATCATGTCGAGCCAACCACCGGCGCGCGCCACTTCGGTCAGCCGGCGACGTTCCAGCGGCGTGTGCGAGACGACCTTTGCCAGTTGCTTCGAGCTCCAGACGTCGTGTTCCAGCGGCGCGATGTTGAGATCGCCCACCAGGATCGAGCGCGTTGGTCCGTCGGCAACCCGCAGCCCGTCCCAGGCCTCCATCTCGTCCAGAAAGGCCAGCTTGTGGGCAAATTTCGGGTTGATCGCAGGGTCCGGCTCGTCGCCCCCGGCGGGGACGTAGAAATTGTGGATGCGCGTGCCCGCGGCCGGCCCGTCGGCCAGAGTCACGGCAATGTGGCGGGCATCGGCCTTGTCGCAGAAGCCGCGGCGATCGACGTCCTTCAGCGCGTGACGCGAGAAGATCGCGACGCCATGATAGCCCTTCTGGCCGTGGATCGCGACGTGGTCGAAGCCCATCTTCTTGACGTCGGCCAGCGGAAACTGCCCGTCCATGCATTTGGTCTCCTGCAGGCACAGGACGTCCGGCCGGTGGCTGTCAACGAAGCGGGCCACCGCCTCGATGCGCAGTCGGACGGAATTGATGTTCCAGGTGGCGATGGTCAGGGGCATTGGGTCCTCGGGGGCGCGGCGACCATAGAGCCGGGGCGGTGCGGCGGGAAGCGGTCCGGCCCGGCTGTCCACGGATCGCGAGGCGGCCGGTCGACGGTCGCGCTTGCACGCAGCGGCCGACGCGGTTTGATGGGGGCTCGAACGATTCGGCGGGGAGGCCGCGACATGCCGACGCTGTTCCGCTTCCTGGTGGTGCTCACCCTGATTGCCGGCGTGGTCTTCGCCGGCATGGCGGCGCTTGCCTATCTGGTCGAGCCGGAACCGCGCGACATGTCGGTCACCATCCCGCCCGCGCGGCTGCAGCCGCAGCGCTGAGGCCATTGTGACCGCCGCGGGCCGCATCGACCTGTTCCTCGACATGATGGCGGCCGAGCGCGGCGCTTCCGTCAATACGCTCGCGGCCTATCGCCGCGACCTCGAGGACTATGCCGGCTTCCTGGCCGGCGAGGGGGCCGGCCCCGACAGCGCGACGACCGATCTCGTCCGCGGCTTTCTCGCCGACTGCCAGTCGCGCGGGCTGAAGGCCGCCTCGGTCGCCCGCCGGCTCTCGGCGGTGCGCCAGCTTCACCGCTTCCTGTTCTCGGAAGGGCTGGTTCCCGACGATCCGGCGGCCGTGCTGGAGGGGCCGAAGCGTGCGCGGCCGCTGCCGAAGACGCTCGGACTGATGGATGTCGACCGGCTGATCGCGGTCTCGAAGGAAGGCATCGACGATGCGGCCCGCCCGCCCGGCGAGCGCTGGCGGGCGGCGCGGCTCAACTGCCTCATCGAACTCCTCTATGCGACCGGCCTGCGCATTTCCGAGCTGATCGCCCTGCCGGTGACCGCCGCACGGCGCGACCAGCGCTTCCTGGTGGTGACCGGCAAGGGCGGCAAGGAACGCATCGTGCCGCTGAACGATGCGGCGAAGGATGCCATGGCGACCTACCTCGCCCTGCGCGATGCGGCCGGTCTGGGGCCGTCGAAATGGCTGTTTCCGTCGTCGGGGGAGAGCGGCCATCTGACGCGCCAGCATGTCGGGCGGGAGTTGAAGGCCCTTGCCGGTGCGGCCGGCCTGCCGGCCGCGCAGCTTTCGCCGCATGTGCTCCGCCACGCCTTTGCCAGCCACCTGTTGCAGAACGGCGCGGACCTGCGATCGGTGCAGCAGCTGCTCGGCCATTCCGATATCGCGACCACGCAGATCTACACCCATGTGCTGGACGAGCGGCTGAAAGGCCTCGTGCGAGACCTGCATCCGCTCGGCGACGGCGGGTGATCCGCCGCCGGGGCGGGCTCTTCCCTTGACTTGCCACCCCCTGACAGGCATTTGCTCGCGCTTCCCAAGGCCTTCGGGCCGAGATCGAGCCCCTGGCCGGCAACCGCTCTGATGCGTAGCTATCTCGACTTCGAAAAACCGATCGCGGAACTGGAGTCCAAGGTCGAGGAACTGCGCGAACTGGCGCAGCGGGACGGCTCGGTCTCGATCACCGAGGAGCTGACGCGTCTGGAGCAGAAGGCCGACCAGGCGCTGAAGGACCTCTATCTGACGCTGACGCCCTGGCAGAAGACGCTGGTCGCGCGTCATCCCGGCCGGCCCCATGCGCTGGACTATATCGGTGCCCTGCTCGAGGACTTCACGCCGCTTGCCGGAGACCGCGTGTTCGGCGAGGACGAGGCCATTGTCGGCGGCTTCGGCCGCTTCCGCGGCGAGAGCGTCTGCATTCTCGGCCACGAGCGCGGCAACACGACGGAACTGCGCATCCGGCACAATTTCGGCATGGCCCGCCCGGAGGGCTACCGCAAGGCGGTGCGCCTGATGGAAACGGCCCAGCGCTTCGATATCCCGGTGATCTCGCTGGTCGACACCGCCGGCGCCTATCCCGGCATCGGCGCGGAGGAGCGCGGCCAGGCCGAGGCGATTGCTCGCTCCACCGACTGCAGCCTGGGTCTTGGCGTGCCGAACATTGCGGTGATCATCGGCGAAGGTGGCTCGGGCGGCGCCATCGCCATCGCCACGGCGAGCCGCGTACTGATGCTGGAACACGCCATCTACAGCGTCATATCGCCGGAGGGTGCGGCCTCGATCCTGTGGCGCGACACCGCCAAGGCGCAGGAGGCGGCGACCAGCATGAAGATCACCGCGCAGGACCTGATGCGCTTCGGCGTCATCGACCAGATCGTGCCCGAGCCGGTGGGCGGCGCCCATCGCGATACGGGTGCGGCGATCGCGCGCGTGGGCGATGCGGTGGAGGAGGCCCTGCGCGGCTTTGCCGGCCTTGGGGCCGACGAGGTCCGGCGGCTCCGGCGCGAGAAGTTTCTGGCGGTCGGCAGGGCCCTCTGAGGGGTCTGCCCCACCTTCGCCACGATCCCTGTCTTGATGAGTGTTTCGTTAACCCTCGGCTGTCTTTTGCGCCGCTTGCGGTAACCAGAGGTTGACGCTATCGGTCGGTTTCAAGGGTCCGTTAAGGATCTCCGGCGCCAAGGTTGTCGCGCTCGAGGGCATTCTCCGCTCGGAAACGGGAGCAGACATTGCAGCAGACGGCTCGTGCCGCCGCAGGCGCATCGCGGGTAAGGGGACTGAAGCTTGCCGTCCCGGCAATGCTGCTGGCGATGGCGCTCGGCGCCTGCCAGGACACGTCCATGTCGCGCAACAACCCCAACCGCGGCAACGTCCCCCTGTCCCAGGCGGTCGTTGAGGAACTGGGCAACCGGGGCATGACCCGCACCTCGCCGGTGCTGATCCGCATCTTCAAGGAAGAGGCCGAGCTCGAGGTGTGGAAGCGCGACCGCGGCGGCCGCTTCGCGCTCTTCAAGGTCTATCCGATCTGCAACTATTCCGGCGAACTCGGTCCCAAGGTCCGCGAGGGCGACCGCCAGTCGCCCGAAGGGTTCTACCAGGTCAATATGGGTCTGATGAATCCGCGCTCGTCCTATTATCTGGCCTTCAACATGGGCTTTCCGAACCAGTTCGACCGCTCCTACGGCCGCACCGGCTCGCATCTGATGGTGCACGGCGACTGCTCCTCGCGCGGCTGCTACGCCATGACCGACGAGGCCATCGCCGAGGTCTACGCGCTCGCCCGCGACGCGCTGCAGGGCGGTCAGGAGAGCTTCCAGGTGCAGGCCTTCCCGTTCCGGATGACGCCACGCAACATGGCCCGTCACCGCAACAGCCCTCACATGGCCTTCTGGCGCAACCTGAAGGAAGGCTACGATCATTTCGAGGTGACGCGGCATGAGCCGCAGGTGGATGTCTGCGAGCGCCGCTACGTGTTCAACGCCGTGGCACCGAACTCGGCGCTGGCTCAGGCCGGCGGTTCTTCGACCCGCGAGATGATTGCCCCCGACCCTTGGGCCGGCACGCGCAACACCCGCGGCACGTCGCGGGCCAATGTGACCACCACGGCGGCCCCGCGCACGCCGGTTCCGGTTTCGCTCAACCAGCCGGTCACGACGGTTGCCCCGGTCACGCGGGCGGCCCCCGCCGAACCGTCCCGCTCGATGCGCCAGCGCTTCACCGCCATCAGCGGCGACACGTCCGCAGAGCGCCCGCCCTTCCAGGCGGCCGGCCGCTGCCCGGCCTTCGTGGTGCCGCCCGCGATCCGCGAGGCGGTGGCTGCCAAGCAGGCGCGCGACAATGTCATGATCGCCTCGCTGTCACGGCAGATTACGGCCGCTCCGGCCCGCACGGGCATCGATGGCGGAACCCATCGCAGCTTTGCCGGCCGGTTCACCGATCGGCGCATCCGTGTCGGCTCGACGGAATCGGAATCGACGCTGGCTGCAGCGTCCTCGACGCCGGTCACGCTCGAGGCCGCCTCCGGCCAGGCGCCTGCTTCGGTGGCCGCCGCCGCTCCCGCTGCCACAGCGCCGGCGGCGACCGCCGCGGCTCCGCAGAACGAGACCGTGGCCACCCGGTCACCGGCCGGCACGTCTGCCCAGGCCCCGACGCTTTCGGCCTTCGCGCCGGTCGAGCCTGCGCCGGCCGCCGAGCCGCGGTCCGGCAACTGGTTCACGCGCCTGATGGGCCGGGACCAGCCGGCCGCGATACAGCCCGCCTCAACCGCGCCGGCTGTCGCCGCGCCGACCCCTCAGCCCAGGCCCCAGGCTGCAGCCGCGTCACGTAACCGCAGCAACTGAGGCCGGCCGCAGCGCAGGCCCGGACCGTTCAGGCGGCCAGCGGATAGGTCTCCTCGACCACATAGGGGCCGCCGCCGACCGAATCCTTGGCCGAGAACAGGGCGAAGCGCGGCACCAGAAAGCTGCGGCTCATGAACAGGCCGCGCAGCGCGATCCAGTCGGCAACCCCGCGTGAGGTGGTCTCGCGGCCGAGGCGGGCCAGCGAGACATGCGGCCGGAACTTGCGCGATTCCGGCTGCAGGCCGAAGCGGCGCATGATCCGCTCGTGTTCGGCCTGAAGCTCCACCAGCGGCTGGCTGGCCTTGACCTCGATGAACACCGAGCGTGGCTTGTCGCCGCCGAACGAGCCGAGCCCTGTCAGCGTCACCTCGATCGGCCGACGCTTCACCGCATAGAGCATGTCGGCGATGTCGTTGGCGGTGCGATCGTCAACGTCGCCGATGAAGCGCAGGGTGATGTGGAAGTCGTTCGGATCGTTCCAGCGGGCGCCGGTCAGCCCGCCCTGCAGCAATGCCAGTTCCTCGGCCATGGTCTCGGGAACCTCAAGACCGGTGAAGATCCGGGGCATGGCAACCTCCCTGACACGCGGGGCATCGAATCGCTTCGATACCCTCCGAGATTGACGCTGGCGGGCGGCGATGTCACGCCCGTGACACCGCGCGTCAGCCGGTTTTCAAGGCCGTCCAATGGTCGAGAAAGGCATCGAGCCACTGGCGGACGGCCGGGTCGTGCTGGTAGCGCCCGTCGAAATGATCCTGACGGGGCCGGGCATTTGGCGAGGCCATGCGCTCGTGCGCGCGCGTGGTCCAGCGGTTCATCATCCAGTGGGTGACCTCCGGGTGGAACTGGATGCCATAGGCGCAGCGCCCGACCCGGATGGCCTGGGTCTCGAAACAATCGCCGGTGGCCAGCAGCTCGGCGCCGGCCGGCGGGTCGAAGCCCTCGCGATGCCACTGATACACATGGTCGGGCCAGGGCAACTCGGTGCGGGCCGCCTCGGTCGGATAGATCGGATAATAGCCGACCTCGACATGGCCCTCGGGGTGGAAGTCGACCTTTGCGCCGAGATGGCGGGCAAGCATCTGCGCGCCCAGGCAGATGCCGAGGAAGGGAAGTTCCTGCTTCAGCGCGGTGCCGATCCAGTCGATCTCGGCCTTGATGTAGTCGTCCGGATCGTTCGCGCTCATCGGGCCGCCGAAGATGACCGCACCGGCGAATGCGCGCGTGCAGTCGGGCAGCGGGTCGCCGAAGCGCGGCCTGCGGATGTCGAGGCGGAAGCCGCGCTCCTGGAGCAGGCGGCCGACACGGCCGGGGGTCGAATGCTCCTGGTGCAGGACGACGAGCATGGTGTCGGGGCGGTCGGGTCCGCGACCCGTGCGGGGCCTTCGCGCCCGCTTCACGGGGCCGGACACCGTCGGGTCGCTGCGCAGGAGAGGGCGCGAGGGCATGGGACCTGCTCACGTGGCGCGGAAAAACCGGCTCGGAACTGCCGACGCGCACATGGTGATGAAAATGCAGGCGTGGTTAAAGATTGCTGAACGGAATGGCAGATGTGCGTTGCACAAACATCACATCCGGCCGGTCAGCGCCCTCGCCAGCACGGCTGCCTCCACCGGCTTCTGCAGCACGACGTCGAACAGGCCCGGCAGCATGTCGGCCGGGTCGTCGCCGGACAGCGCCACCAGCCGGGGATGACCGACGCGGGCCTTCATGGCGATGGCAACCGCCGCGCCGTCCATGTCCGGCATGCGCCGGTCGATCACGGCCACGTCGAAATGCGTGTCGGCAAAGGCTTCCAGCGCGGCGTGGCCGCCATCGACCGCGGTCACGCGGTGTCCGAGCGCCGTGACGATGCGCGAGACGACCTCGCGCGAATAGGGGTGATCGTCTGCGATCAGCACGTTCAGGCTGGCGACCGGCATGGTTCTGTCATGGTGACGGGTCCGCCAGCATGACGGACATGCACGAGTCCTAACGGTCATTGTCCAACAAATGGTTTATTGGCCGGGCCTCTCCCTCGGACGGCTCGCCCGGATGACCGATCTTTTCCTTCTCGTCCTGCCGGTCTTCGGACTGGTCGCCCTCGGCTATGCCGCCGGCCTGTTCGGGCTGATCGGCGAGCGCGCGAACGAGGGGCTGACCTCCTATCTGTTCGTCATCGGCTCGCCGGCCCTGATCTTCAAGCTGCTGACCGCCGCCAGCTTTCCCGACGTGTTTCCGTGGGGCTACTGGATCGCCTATTACGCCGGTATGGCCGCGATCTGGGTGGCGGCGACGATCCTCACCGCCCGCCTGTTCCGTCGTCCCCACGGCGAAGCCGTCATCGCCGGACTTGCCGCCGGCCAGGCGAACACGGTCCTCATCGGCATTCCGATCATCCTGAAGGCCTATGGCGAGGCGGCGGCCTTTCCGATCGCCATGCTCATGGCGGTTAACCTGCCGATCACCATGACGGCGGCGACGCTGATGCTGGAGGGCACGCGGGCTGCCCGCGGCGGAGCGCTGGCGGCAAGGCTGGCCAAGGGGCTTGCCACCCACCCGCTCCTGCTCGCAATCGTGGCGGGACTGGCCGCGCAGGCCGTCGGCTTCCGTCCCTCGGGGGCCTTCGGCTCCATGCTGGGCATGGTGGCGGACGCGACCATCCCGCTGTCGCTGATCGCGCTCGGCCTGTCGCTCAAGACCTACGGGGTGCGGGCCGACGTGCCGGTGGCGCTGATGGTCAGCGCGCTGCGGCTGCTGGTTCACCCGCTCATCGCCTGGGTGATCGCCGCCCATGTCTTCGCCCTGCCACCGGCGTGGACCGGCACGGTGGTGCTGTTCGCCGCCATGCCGGCCGGCATCAACGCCTATCTGTTCGCCGCCCGCTACGGCGAGGGCGTCGGCATCGCCTCGACGTCGGTCGCGCTGTCGACCGCGCTCTCGGTTCTCAGTTCCATCCTCTGGCTGAGGGTTCTCGGGGTAGGGTGACGGTGGCGATGGCGTTCTGACGGTTCATGCGCCGTTCAGACCGGAACGGCACAATTGCACGCAATCGTGATGTATAGGATGCTTGGCGCCTCAGTAGCGGGCCGGCCAGCAGCGGGTGTCAGCGTTCCATGTCTTCCGCATCCGGTGCCGCGTCCCAGGACGGGCTCGACCGCAAGGTCTTTCGTGACTTCTTCGCGTTGACGCTGGGCTGGTGGACCGGTCCGACGGCCCGCAACGCGTGGTTTCTGACCGCAGCGCTTGCCGGCTGTCTGGTCATCAATGTCGGCATCAATTTCGCGGTCAACACCTGGAACCGGCGCTTCTTCGACGCATTGGAAGCCACTGACACGAACACCGTCTTCTGGGCGGTGATCGTCTTCCTCGGGCTGGTCTTCTGCGCGGCGGCCGTCGGGGTGGGCATCGTGCTGTCGCGTGAGACGCTGCAGGTGCGCTGGCGCGCCTGGCTGGTCGGCTCGATCCTCGACCGCTGGATCGGCGGCCAGCGCTATTACCGAATGGGCCTTGCCCGCACCGAGCCTGCCAATCCCGAATACCGCATTGCCGACGACACGCGCATGGCTACCGAGCCGATCGTCGACTTCGCCATCGGCCTCCTGTCCTCGGTGATCTCGGCGCTGACCTTCGTCGGCGTGCTCTGGGTGGTGGGCGGTTCGCTCACCGTGCCGGTCGGCGGCTCCACCTTCGTCATCCCCGGCTACATGGTGCTGGCCGCCATCGTCTATGGCGTCACGGTCTCCGCGCTCATGCTCTGGGTCGGCCGTAAGCTGCCGGGGGCGGTCGCCCGCCGCAATGAGGGCGAGGCCAAGCTGCGCTTCGAACTGACGCGGCTGCGCGAGAATGCCGAGAGCGTGGCGCTGATCCGCGGCGAGGCCGACGAGCGGCGCCTGCTGGGCACGACTTATGCCGATCTGGTCACCCGGCTGGCTCGGCGTGGTGCGGCGGCATGGCCACATCACCTGGCTGACCAATTCCAGCGGTGTGTTCATCCCGGTCCTGCCGCTGCTGCTCGCCGCGCCGAAATATCTCTCCGGCGAGTTCACGCTGGGACAGGTCACGCAGCTGGCCGGTGCCTTCATGCAGGTCCAGATCGCCATCGCCTGGCTGGTCGACAACTTCAAGGCGGTGGCCCAGTGCTACGCCTCGATGCAGCGCGTCACCGCCCTGACCAATGCCGTTGACGACATCGACCGGGACTTCGACGCCAACCATACCGGCGGCATCGTGCTGGCGCCGTCCGGCTCCGGGGTGGTGCGGCTCGACGAACTGACCATCGCCGACCGCGCGGGCCGCGTGCTGATCGACCGCGCCGACGCCCGCATCGAGCCCGGCGAGAAGGTGATGGTGTCCGGCGAGAGCGGCACCGGCAAGTCAACGCTGGTGCGGGCGTTGGCCGGGCTCTGGCCCTGGGGCACGGGCGTCATCGCCCTGCCGGCCGGCGGCACGGTTGCCTTCGTTCCGGAGCGGTCCTACCTGCCGGCCGGCTCCCTGCGCGAGGCCCTGCTCTATCCGGCCCAGTCGGCGGTGGTCGACGATGCCGTTCTCGGCGAGGCTCTCGCCGATGCGGGGCTCGGCTATCTGGTGAACCGGCTCGGCGACGCCGAGCGCTGGGACCATGTGCTGTCCAACGGCGAGCGCCAGCGCCTGGCGGCCGCAAGGCTGCTCGTCCAAAAGCCCGATCTCGTTATCCTCGACGGCGCCACCAGCGCGCTCGACGAGGCGGGCGAGGCCCGCCTGATGCACACGCTTCTTGCGGCGCTCGACCAGTCCACCCTGATCAGCGTCGGCCTGAGGCCGGGCCTTGAACCGCTCCACACCCGCCGCCTGGTCCTGACCCGTGGCGAACAGGGCGCGCGGCTTGCCTCGCATGTCCTGACGCCTCACCCGCAATCCTCCTGACACCCCGCGCAAACGAGAAAGATCAGCGCCATGAGCCTCCATATCTGGGATCACTTCTGGGACCTCAGGGTCAAGGAATGCCCCTGCGACGTCCACTTCTGCGACTGGCTCGAGGAGAACAACGTCCGGGAAAAGGCCATCTTCCATTTCGGCACCGGCGGCCACCACATCCTCGGCCTGCACAATGTCGAGAAGGGACTGAAGAATGCCATTCTCGGCATCACCGCCTCGCCCGGCGAGATCCGGACCTACGAGACGATGATCGTCGAGAATCCGGAGCTCGGCTGGGGCTACAAGGCCTATTTCGGCGACATTTACCAGCTCGACAAGCGGCTGCTGCCGATGTTCGACATCGTCACCCTGTTCCATGTCGGCGAATTCCGCGGGCCGGAGAACGATTCCTATGGCGCGCTGACGGACTACGAGATGGTCAAGCTGCTGGCCGGCCAGACCAGGCCGGGCGGCACGATGGCCTTCTATGCCGGCTCGTTCGCCTACGAGAAGGGCAAGATCGAGCACGACCGCATGGTCGCCGAAGGCTATCTGACGCCCAAGGGGCAGTACAAGACGCTGCCGCTGTTCGAGCGGACGACCAAGCCGGTCTGAGGCGGAGGCGGTTGTCCGGCGGCTTGCCAAGCCGCCGGCTTCGGTCGATCATGACGGCATCGTGACGCGTTCCGGAGCGCCCGAAGGAGCCTCATGTCCGATCCCGATGCCAGCCAGTCCGGCACCGTCGTTCCCCTGAACGCCGGTGCCGCCGCCCTTCCGAAGGTCTCTTTCGACCGGCGCGAACTGCAGCAGATCCTGCAACTCTATGGCCGCATGGTCTCGGCGGGCGAATGGCGGGACTATGCCATCGACTTCCTGCGCACCAAGGCGGTTTTCGCCATTTTCCGGCGCGCGTCGGAAATGCCGCTCTACCGGATCGAGAAGAACCCCGAACTGAAGCAGGGCGCCTATTCGGTGGTGAGTGCGACCGGCCAGATCCTCAAGCGCGGCCCGGATTTGCGGCGCGTGCTGGCGGTGCTGGAAAAGCCGCTGCGGGTCGTCCAGTAGCTGGAGCGATTGTCGCAGGCCCGTCGTGCTGCATTGCGGCGGGGCCTGACCGGCTGTTACCACTCCCCCGTTCCCCCGGTTGCCCGCGCAGGCCTCACCTGATCGCGGCGGGGTCGCCATGAGCGGCGACCCGGATGGGAGGCGGCCTTGGCGGCAGGTGAGGAACGGTCGATCGTTGCGGCAGGGACCGGGACCGCCTGGCATGCGCTGCCGGGACAAGAGGTCTTGGGCATTCTGGGTGCCGAGGCCCGCGGTCTCGACTCCGGCGAGGCAGCCCGCCGCCTGGCCGAGCATGGTCCCAATGTGCTGCCGGCATCTGCCGGACGTCATCCGCTCATCCGCTTCCTCGGCCAGTTTCACAGCGCGCTGATCTACTTCCTGCTGGCGGCTGCTGCTGCTGCCCTTGTGCTCGG
The DNA here is from genome assembly GCF_051860605.1 of Phreatobacter sp. Classification (GTDB taxonomy): domain Bacteria; phylum Pseudomonadota; class Alphaproteobacteria; order Rhizobiales; family Phreatobacteraceae; genus Phreatobacter. The sequence goes on from NZ_JBHYDR010000001.1 coordinate 478,501, forward strand.
CCACCGGGTCGATGCCGGGGTGATCGTTGCCGTCGTGATGATCAATGCCATCATCGGCTTCATCCAGGAGGACAGGGCGGAACGGGCACTCAGCGCCATCGGCCGGATGGTCGCGCCGCGCGCCCACGCCTATCGCGACGGCCGGCGCGTGACGCTGCCGGTCGCCGATCTGGTGCCGGGCGATATCGTGCTCGTCGAGGCGGGCGACCGCGTGCCGGCGGATCTCAGGCTCATCCGCGCCCGCGGCCTCACGGTGGAGGAGGCCATGCTGACCGGCGAGTCGGTCGCCGCCGAGAAGCACGAGGACCGCGTCGCGCCGGAGGCGCCTCTCGGCGACCGCATCTGCATGGCCTTCTCGGGGACGCTGGTCGCGGCCGGGCAGGGCACAGGCGTCGTGGTCGCGACCGGAGCTGCCACCCAGATCGGCCAGATCAGCGCCCTGATCGCGGGCGTTGCGACGCTGACCACGCCCCTGCTGCGCCAGATCAACGATTTCGCCAGGCGCTTCACCTGGGCAACCTTCGCCGTGGCGCTGGCCCTGTTCCTGTTTGCCACGCAGCTGCGCGGCTACGGCTGGACCGAGGCGCTGATCGCGGTCGTGGCGCTCGCGGTCGGTGCGATCCCGGAGGGCTTGCCGGCGGTCATCACCATCACGCTGGCGATCGGCGTCCAGCGGATGGCCGCGCGCAGGGCGGTGATCCGCCGCCTGCCGGCAGTCGAGACGCTGGGCGCCACCTCGGTCATCTGTTCGGACAAGACCGGCACGCTGACCCGCAACGAGATGGTCGCCCGCCGCGTCGCGGTCGCTGGCCATATGCTGGCTGCTGCGGGCGAGGGCTATGCGCCTCAGGGAGCCCTCAGCGACGGCGATGGTATTGACGATGTCGCGGCGCTGGAGGCGGCGGCCGGAATCATCCGCTGCGGGCTGCTGTGCAACGATGCCGAACTCGGCCAGCGCGAGGGACGGTGGGTTGTCGATGGCGATCCCATGGAAGGCGCGCTGGTGGCGCTGGCGATGAAGGCCGGCCTCGACCCGGCACAGCTGCGCCTCGAGTGGCCGCGCTCGGACGAGATCCCCTTCGATGCCCGCTACCGCTACATGGCGACCCGCCACCGCGCGCCCGACGGCCGTCACGCCATCTTCGTCAAGGGCGCGCCGGAGCAGCTTCTCGCCATGTGCCGGAGCGAGGCCGCGACCGGGGGCGAGCGGCCGATCGATGCGGCCGCCTGGGAGCGGCTCATCGCGGCGGCCGCGTCCGATGGCGAACGGGTGCTCGGCTTTGCGGTGAGGCCGGATGCGCGTGCCGACGGCCCGCTCGGCCATGGCGATCTCGACGACCGCCTCGTCTTCCTCGGGATCGTCGGCTTCATCGATCCGCCGCGCGAGGAGGTGAAGGCGGCGATCGCTGAATGCCGCTCAGCCGGCATCGCGGTGAAGATGATCACAGGCGACCATGGCGCCACCGCAGCTGCCATTGCCCGCCAGCTCGGCCTTGGCGACCGGGCCGGCGTGGTGACCGGTGCCGATCTCGATGCCACTCCGGATGACAGGCTGGCGGCCCTGGCCGGCGAGGCCGACGTCTTCGCCCGCACCAGTCCCGAGCACAAGCTGAGGATCGTGCGGGCGCTGCAATCGACCGGGCAGGTGGTGGCGATGACCGGCGATGGCGTCAACGACGCGCCGGCGCTGAAACAGGCCGATGTCGGCGTGGCCATGGGCATCAAGGGCACGGAGGCAGCCAAGGAGGCCTCCGAGATGGTGCTGCTGGACGACAATTTCGTGTCCATCGTCGCGGCCGTCCACGAGGGCCGGACGGTCTATGACAACATCCGCAAGGTGATCGCCTGGACGCTGCCGACCAATGGCGGGGAGGTGCTGATCGTCATCGCGGCGATCCTTGCCGGCTTCACCATGCCGATGACGCCTGCCCAGATCCTGTGGATCAACCTGGCGACCTCGGTGACGCTGGGCCTCGTGCTTGCCTTCGAGCCGCCGGAGCCGGGCGTGATGAAAAGGGCGCCGCGCGATCCGTCGGCGGCGCTGCTGTCGCCCTTCCTCGTCTGGCGCGTCGTGCTGGTCTCCGGCCTGTTCAGCCTCGCCATTCTCGGCATCTTCTTCTTCGCAAAGGCGCGCGGCCACGATGTCGAGACGGCCCGCACCATGGTGGTCAACCTGATCGTGGTGATGGAGATCTTCTACCTCTTCAACGTGCGCTACCTGCACGGCGGCTCGATCACGCTGAAGGGGCTGGCGGGGACGCCGGCCGTGCTCGGGGCGATCGCGGTGGTTGCCGCCGGCCAGCTTGCCTTCACCTATGCGCCGGTCATGCAGATGCTGTTCCAGACCCGCCCCGTGCCGCTGTTCGAAGGCATGGTGATCCTGGGCTGCGGGGTGGCGCTGCTGATGGTTCTGGAGGTCGAGAAGGCCATGCTGCGCCGGCTCGGCCTGTTTGCGGAACTCTCGGACCAGCCCGTCGCCGCCGGCCGGCAGCGCTGAAACGACAAGGCCCCGGCGGTGAAGCCGGGGCCCTGATGCGATGCTTGCGGGAGGCGCGCTCAGGCGTGGCCGGAAATCCACTGCTTCAGGGCGGCCTGCGGCGCGGCGCCGGTCTTCCGGTCGACCAGCTGGCCATCCTTGAAGATCATCAGCGTCGGGATCGACATGATGCCGTAATTCGACGCGATCTTCGGGTTCTCGTCGACATTGACCTTCACGATCTTCACCTTGTCACCCATCTCGGCCGAGATGGCGTCGAGCGCGGGGGCGATCGTGCGGCAGGGGCCGCACCAGGGAGCCCAGAAATCCACGACCACCGGAGCGGCGGAGTTGATGACGTCGGCCTCGAAGGTGGCGTCGGTGGTGGCTGAAACGGCACCCATGGCGGGTCTCCACGATGGTTGGAGGAATCGAACAGATGGACGGAAGGTAGGAAGCCCCCCCCGAAGGCGTCAAGGAGAGAGCGGGCGTTTCTCACTGTGACGTGACGGCATCAGGGCTGCCGCATGGCAGCCCACACGCGCTCGACGGCCAGTGCGCCGAGCCCGGCGACAAGGCCCCAGAAGGCGGCCCCGACGCCCGCAACAGACATGCCGGAGGCCGCGACCGCGAAGGTCAGCAGCGCCGGAAAGCGGGTTCGCTCGTCCCCCATGGCGACGGCGAGCGAACCCATCAGCGCGCCGGTGAGTGCGAGGCCGGCGACCGTTGCCACCAGAGCCTGCGGCATGGCCGCGAACAGCGCCACGAAGAAACCGGCGAAGGCGGCGATGACGATGAAGGCGATGCCGTAGACGATGCCGGCCGGCCAGCGCTTCGCCGGATCGGGATGGGAATCGGGCCCGGCCGCGATGGCCGCGGTGATCGCCGCGAGATTGGAGGGATGGGCGCCGAAGAAGGCCGAGATCAGCGAGCCGAGCCCGGTGGTGGCGATGATCGGCCCGACCTTCGGGTCATAGCCCGAGGCGCGGAGCACGGCGATGCCCGGCAGGTTCTGCCCGGCCATGGTGACGAGGTAGAGCGGCAGTCCAAGGCCGACCAGCGCCGAGAGCGAGAAGGCCGGCGTCACCCATTCGAGGCGGGCAAGTGCGGCATCCGCCGGCAGCGGTCCGGCAAGGCCCAGCGCATAGGTGAGGGCCACGCCCGCGACCAGCACCACGATCATGGCGCTGGCGGGGTGGGCGAGGCGCAGGACGAGGAAGAGCGCCACCATCGGCAACACCAGCCATGGCGCCGCCGGCACTGCGAGAGCCACGTCCATGACGAACTTGATCAGGATGCCCGCCAGCATGGCCGAGGCGATCGGTGCCGGCAGCCGTGCCACGAACGCACCGAGGGGCCTGACGAGCCCTGTGAGGATGATGAGCACGGAGGCGAAGACGAAGGCGCCGACCGCATCGGGGAAGGCGATGCCTGAGGAGGCGCCGATCAGCGCCGCGCCCGGCGTCGACCATGCCAGCACGATGGGAATGCGGTAGCGCCAGGTGAGCGCCAGGCCGCCGAGCGCCTTGGCGAGCGAGACCGCCACGAGCCAGGAAATGGTCTGCCCGCCCGTGGCGCCGACTGCCTGCGCCGCGGCGATCACCAGCGCGACGGTGCTGGCCGTGCCGACCAGCGGCGCGATGATGCCGGCTGTGAAGGTGGAGAGGGTCAGGGGCATGGGGGGCTTCTCGCACAGGGCCGCGCCGCTGTGTAGCGACCGGAAGGCGGAGGCAGAACCGACGGCGGCGCAGGTCTGGCTGGTCGCGATGCGCCGCGGCCTTCCTGCTCATCCGCATCCGCCGGGGCAGGCGAGGCGACGGAAACACTCCCCGCCCTTACCCTCCCCGCGCTGCGCGCGGAGAGGGGGACGACGATGTGCCGCCCGTGACCTGGCCCTCGAGCCTGGCGCAACCGGCGCGGACGGGGCGATACGTCATAGTCCCCCTCTCCTTCGCGGCAGCGAAGGGGAGGGTGCGGGTGGGGCATTCCTGCCTCGCCTTCACCGCTCAAACCGAAAAGGCCCGGCTGATCGCCGGGCCCTTCCTGTCGCAAGGCCGAAGCCTGCAATCAATAGCGGTAGTGGTCCGGCTTGAACGGGCCCTTCTCGGGCACGCCGATATAGTCGGCCTGTTCCTTGCTCATCTTGGTCAGCTTCACGCCGAGCTTCTCAAGGTGCAGCATGGCGACCTTCTCGTCGAGAACCTTGGGCAGCGTGTAGACCTTCTTCTCGTACTTGCCGGGGTTGGCCCAGAGCTCGATCTGCGCCAGCGTCTGGTTCGAGAACGACGACGACATGACGAAGCTCGGATGGCCCATGGCGTTGCCGAGGTTCACCAGGCGGCCCTCCGACAGGAGGATGATGCGGTTGCCAGACGGGAACTCGATCTCGTCGACCTGCGGCTTGATGTTGACCCACTTGAAGTTCTTCAGGCCCGCGACCTGAATCTCGTTGTCGAAGTGGCCGATGTTGCAGACGATGGCCCGGTCCTTCATCTGCCGCATGTGCTCGACGGTGATGATGTCCTTGTTGCCGGTCGCCGTGACATAGATGTCGGCGCGGGAGAAAGCGTCCTCGATGGTCGCCACCTCATAGCCCTCCATGGAGGCCTGCAGGGCGCAGATCGGGTCGATCTCGGAGACGATGACGCGGGCGCCGGCCTGGCGCAGCGACGCGGCCGAGCCCTTGCCGACATCGCCGAAGCCGGCGACGAAGGCGACCTTGCCGGCCAGCATCACGTCGGTGCCGCGGCGGATGGCGTCGACCAGCGATTCACGGCAGCCGTAGAGATTGTCGAACTTCGACTTGGTGACGCTGTCGTTGACGTTGATCGCCGGGAACAGCAGCTTGCCTTCCTCGGCCAGCTTGTAGAGGCGGTGAACGCCCGTGGTGGTCTCTTCCGAGACGCCCTTGATGGCCTTGGCGACCTCGGCGAACCAGCCCTTCGGCTTTTCGGCGAGCAGCTTTCGGATGAGGGCGAAGAAGATGACCTCTTCGTCAGAGCCCGGCTTGTCGAGGAAGCCCGTGTCGCCCTGCTCGGCCTTCAGGCCGTAGTGGACGAGCATGGTGGCGTCGCCGCCGTCGTCGAGGATCATGTTCGGGGTGCCGCCGCCGTGCCAGTCGAACAGCTTGGCGGTGTAGTCCCAATACTCTTCCAGGCTCTCGCCCTTGTAGGCGAAGACCGGGATGCCGGCGGCGGCGATGGCGGCGGCCGCGTGGTCCTGGGTCGAGAAGATGTTGCAGGACACCCAGCGGATGTCGGCGCCGAGAGCCTTGAGGGTCTCGATCAGCACCGCGGTCTGGATGGTCATGTGCAGCGAACCGGCGATGCGCGCGCCCTTCAGGGGCTGCGACGGGCCGTATTCGGCGCGGATCGACATGAGACCCGGCATTTCGGTTTCGGCCAGGTCGATCTCCTTGCGGCCGAAAGGCGCAAGCGAAATGTCCTTGACGATGAAGTCTTTGCCCTGGTCGAGCGCCAGCTTTTCGACAGCCATTGGGATCCTCGGATAACGCGCGGCCGAAAGGATATCCGGCCTGTCGGCGGGGCCTGTAGCACGGGCGCGGCCGAGAGGCAATAAAGACATAAAGATTTCTTTATGTGTTGGTCGTCCCGCCGGTCACCGCGCATCCTCGAGGATCATCCGCGCTCCCTTCTCGGCGATCATCAGGGTCGGCGTGTTGGTGTTGCCGGAGGTGATGGTCGGCATGACGGAGGCGTCGGCGACACGCAGGCCGGAAATGCCGAAGACGCGCAGGCGCTCGTCGACGACCGCGAGCGGGTCGGAGGCGAGGCCCATCTTCGCGGTGCCGACGGGATGGAAGATCGTGGTGCCGATGTCGCCGGCGGCGCGGGCAAGGCTTGCTGCGTCGTCGCCGATCACCGGGCCGGGCAGGAATTCCTCCGGGCGGTAGGGCGAGAGGGCCGGCTGGCCCATGAGGCGGCGCGTGACGCGCAGGCTGTCGGCCGCGACCTGGCGATCCTCGTCGGTGGCCAGATAGTTCGGCGCGATCACCGGCTTGTCGGCGGGATCGGCCGAGCGGATATGCACCGAGCCGCGCGAGGTGGGCCGCAGGTTGCAGGGCGCCACCGTCACGGCCGGGAAGCGGTGCAGCGGATCGCCGAACTTGTCGAGCGACAGCGGCTGGACGTGAAACTGGATGTTGGCCCGCTCCTGGGAGGGATCGGAGCGGGTGAAGATGCCGAGCTGGCTCGGCGCCATGGTCAGCGGGCCGGTGCGGCGGACGAGATATTCAAGACCCATCAGCCCGCGACGGACGAGGTGGTGATAGGTCTCGTTCAGCGTCTTGATGCCGTGGACCTTGTAGATGGCGCGGATCTGGAGGTGGTCCTGAAGATTGCCGCCGACGCCGGGCCGCTCGACGCTGACCGGGATGCCGTGCCGGGAGAGCACCTCGCCCTTGCCGATGCCGGAGAGTTCGAGGATCTGGGTGGAGCCGATCGAGCCGGCGGTCAGCACCACCTCGCCACGGCAGCGTGCGACCAGCTGCTCGCCGCCCTGCCGCAGGACGACGCCCGTGGCGCGGCCGTCCTCCACCGTCACCTTCTCCACCTGCACGCCGGACATCAGTCGCAGGTTCGGCCGCGAGCCGAGGACAGGCTTGAGGAAGCCGCGGGCGGACGACCAGCGCAGGCCCTTCTTCTGGTTGACGTGGAAATAGGACACGCCCTCGTTGTCGCCGGTGTTGAAGTCGTCGATCGCCGGCACGCCCATCTGGACAGCCGCCTCGCGCACCCGGTCGAGCAGGTCCCAGCGCACCCGCGGGGCCTCCACGCGCCATTCGCCGCCGGCGCCGTGATGGTCACCTGCCCCGAGAAAATGGTCTTCGAGGCCGCGGAACACCGATGCGACATCGTCCCAGGCCCAGCCCGCAAGGCCAAGCTGGCGCCAGTGGTCATAGTCAGCCGCCTGGCCGCGCATCATGATCATGGCGTTGATGGCCGAGGAGCCGCCGATCACCTTGCCGCGCGGATAGATCAGCGAGCGGCCGTTGAGGCCCGGCTCCGCCTCGGTGCGGAACATCCAGTCCGCGCGCGGATTGTTGATGGCGAAGAGATAGCCGACAGGGATGTGGAACCAGATCCAGCTGTCGCGACCGCCGGCCTCCAGCAGCAGCACCCGCTGCCCCTTGGCCGAGAGGCGGTTCGCCATCAGGCAGCCGGCCGTGCCGGCGCCGCAGACGATATAGTCCCACTCGCCCTCGATCGCCCGCGCCATGGCCCTGTCCCTGCCTGCCTGTCCCCGCATGTTCCTTTGCGCGCAGGACCGGCGGCGTCAATCCGGCCGCTCGGCCGTCAACGCGCTTACGCCTTCGGCGCCAGCGCGCGATAGGCCTCGATCACCTTGGAATCGTCGGCCTTGCCGAGCCCCATGCCGGACGCGGCAAGGAAAAGCTGGTGGGCAGCCGCGGCGAGGAACAGCGGCGCCTTCGTGCCATGGCCGGCATCGAGAACGATGCCGAGGTCCTTGACGAAAATGTCGACTGCCGAGGTGACCGGGGGATCGTCCATCAGCATGCGCGGGCCGCGATTGCCAAGCATCCAGCTGCCCGCCGCGCTGGACCCGTAGATATCCAGGAGCAGTTCGGTGTCGAGACCGGCCCGCTCGCCGAGGGCGAGCGCCTCGGCGGCAGCGGCGATATGCACGCCGCAGAGCAGCTGGTTGATGGTCTTGACCATGGCGCCATCGCCGGCCTTGCCGCCGACATGATAGAGGCGCGAGCCCATCACCCGCAGGATGGGTTCGGCAGCCGCGAAGGTCGCCTCCGGCGCGCCGGCCATGATCGTCAGCGAGCCGGCTTCCGCCCCGACCACCCCGCCGGAGACAGGCGCGTCGACGAAGCGGCGCTGGCTTGCCTCCACCTTCGCGCCGATGGCGGCGGCACGGGCCGGCGCGCAGGTGGCGCAGAGGATGACGAGGGCGTTCGGCGCCAGCGCATCGAGGGCACCGGCCTCGAAGAGCACGGTTTCGGCCTGGTCGGCATTGACCACCATGAGGACCAGCGCGTCGGCCCCCTCCGCCGCCGCGCGGGCGCTGGATGCGACCTCGCCGCCCCGGGCCTTCAGCCAGTCGAGGGCGGCCGGATTGATGTCCGTGCCGCGGACGGCATGCCCGGCCTTCACCAGATTGGCGGCCATGGGCCGGCCCATGGCGCCGAGCCCTGCGAATGCGATGGTTGCCACGGTTGTTCGCTCTCCCAAAGGCCCCGACCGGGCCTATTCCTTTACGGCGCCGGTCATGGCCGACACGTAGTGCTCGACGAAGAAGGCATAGAGGATGACCAGCGGCAAGGAGCCGACCAGCGCGCCTGCCATGAGCGAGCCCCAGCGATACTGGTCGCCATCGGTGAAGGCGGTGACGATGGCCACCGGCACCGTCTTGTTGTGGGTCGAGTTGATGAAGGTGAGCGCGTAGATGAACTCGTTCCAGCACAGGGTCAGGCAGAAGATGGAGGCCGAGATCAGACCGGGGATGGCCAGCGGCAGGATGATCTTCCAGAGGATCTGCCAGCGCGTCGCCCCGTCGATCAGGGCGCATTCCTCCAGCTCGAAGGGGATGGTCTTGAAATAGCCCATCAGCAGCCAGGTCGAGAACGGGATGAGGATGGTCGGATAGGTCAGGATCAGCGCAAAGGGCGTGTCGAACAGGCCATACTGGAACACCACCGTGGACAGCGGGATGAACAGGATGGAGGGCGGCACCAGATAGGCGAGGAAGATGAGGCCGCCGACCATCTGGGCGCCGCGGTAGCGGATGCGCACGATGGCATAGGCGGAGAAGACCGAGGCGATCAGCGCCAGAACGGTCGCCACCACCGAGATCATCATCGTGTTCCACAGCCAGCGCGGATATTCGGTCTCGAACAGCAGCGCCTTGATGTGGGAGAGCGTCGGAGAGAGCGTGAAGAACGGGTTGTGGGTGTCGAGGTCGAGCAGGTGCTCCTTCGGCTTCACCGCCGTCACGCCCATCCAGTAGAACGGAAACAGCAGCACGATCATGATGAGGCCGAGCGGCATGTAGACCGTGACGACGCGGCGCGGCAGCGTCGACAGGTAGCTCATGCCCTCCGAATGATCGGAGGTGGCGGCCGTGGTCGGGGTGGTGCGCGTGGCGTCAGTCATTGTCGCTCCCCTGCTGCCACTTGCGGCGCTGCAGACCGAACCAGGAGATCATGATGGCCCCGAGCAGGAAGGGGATCATGGCGGTGGAGATGGCGGCGCCTTCCCCGATCCGGGTGCCGAGAATGGCGGTGTTGTAACTCATCGTCGCCATGAGCTCGGTGGCCCCGGCCGGACCGCCATTGGTCAGCACCTTGATGAGCTGGAAGTCGGTGAAGGTGAACAGCACCGAGAAGGTCATCACCACCGCGATGATCGGGGTGAGCAGCGGATAGGTCACATAGCGGAACATCTGCCAGCGGGTGGCGCCGTCCAGTGTCGCCGCCTCGTAGAGCGAGGGCGAGACCGTCTGCAGGCCGGCGAGCAGCGTGATGGCGATGAATGGCACGCCGCGCCAGACATTGGCGAAGATGACGCTCCACCGGGCATTCCAGGGGTCGCCGAGGAAATCGACATTGACCGAGATCAGGCCCCATTTCTTCAGCGTCCACGAGATGATCGAGAACTGCGGGTCGAAGATCCACCAGAAGGCGATGGCCGAGAGCACCGTCGGCACGATGAACGGGATCAGGATGATGGCGCGGATGATCGCCTTGAACGGCAGGTGCTCGTTCAGCAGCAGCGCCAGATAGAGGCCGACCGCGAATTTGATGACGCTCGCCACGAAGGTGTAGAACAGCGTGTTGAACACCGATGTCAGGAATTTGGAATCGGTGATGATCCACTCGTAGTTCTCGATGCCGATGAACTGGCCCGGCCGGCCGATGCGCGCATCGGTGAAGGACAGCCAGATGCCGAGGCCGAGCGGATAGACCAGGAACAGGACCAGAAACGCGACGGTCGGCAGCATGAACCAGGCGCCGAGCCAGTTGCGGTTGGACTTCAACCGGTCCCAGGCGGTGATATCCCGCATCGGTGCCGGCCCGGAACCGGAACGGATTGCGACATCAGCCATGGAGGCGCTCCTTGGACGGGATGGGCGCCGGTTGTGCTCCGGCGCCCCTGGTTTTCAGTTGGGAGGAGGCGGGCACCGCGCGGTGCCCGGGCCCCGACGCGCTAGATGCGCGGGGGCGGGGGCGCGGCCGTGCGCATGGCGCTCTTGGGATCGTCACGGCCGGTGCAGACGGTGGCGAACATGTCGAGCACCACGAAGTCGGCCAGCGCCGAGGCCGCCTTCTCGCCCACCGAGCCGAGATGGCCGGCGGTCAGCGTGCGCTTGGCGACGTCGCGGCAGACCGTCAGCTTCGGGTCGGACGTCCAGACCGGGTTGGCGTCGTAGTGGTTGAGCGGGTGGGTCAGATAGGCGACCGCCCCCTGCAGCCACTTGTCGAAGTTCGCCGCTTCCATGGTGAAGGCCATGAAGGCCTTGCAGGCCTGCGGGAAGCGGGAATAGGTCATGCCGACCATGGGATAGGCGATGTGGAACTCGGTCGGCTTACCGACCGGTCCAATGGGCCACAGCGCATGGTCCATGTCGTCCATGACCTCCTTCATGCGCGGGTCGCGCCCGGCCTCGGCCTTGGCGGCGGCATAGATGGAGACGCCGTTGTTGGTCAGCGACACCTCGCCGGAGAGGAAGGCCTTGTTGTTGAAGGCATCGTTCCAGGCGGCGGTGCCTGGCACGAAATGCGCGGACATTTCCTTGGCGTAGTTGAGGGCGGCCTCGGTCTGCGGCGAGTTGATGATCACCTTGTCATTGGCATCGACCAGATTGCCGCCGTGGGCCCACAGAACCCAGTGGATCCAGGCATTGCCGTCGCCGGAGGCGCGACCGAGGGCAAACCCGCCCGGCACGCTCTTGGCCTTCAGCTCCTTCATCAGCTGCAGGAAGGCGGTCGTGTCCTCCGGCACCTTCTGGAAGCCGGCCTTCTGGATCATCGACTTGCGGTAGTTGATGACGTTGCCGTTATAGGCAACGGGGATGGCGATCCACTTGCCGCCCGACTTGCCATACACCTCGGCGCTCGGCACCCAGCCCCCATATTTGCCGCCGAGATAGGTGGCGACATCGGTGACGTCGAGGCACTTCTGCGGGAACAGGTGCGGCAGCGAATAGAGGCCCCAGAACAAGTCCGGGCCCTGGTTGGTGTTGGCTGCGACGGAGGCCTTGGGCTGCACGTCGTCGAGCGATTCGTTGATGACGTTGACCTGCACGCCGGTGGCGTCGGTGAAGGCCTTCACGAGCGCCATGAAGGCATCTTCCTCCGACTGGACGAAGCGCTTCCAGCGCAGCAGCTGGAGCCTTGCGCCCTGCTCGGGCCGCCACTGGGTGGTCTGGGCCCAGGCCTTGGCGAAGGGGCCGAGGCCGGTCAGCCCCAGCGTGCCGGCTGCGGACATGCCCTTGAGCATGCTGCGGCGATTAAATCGGTTCATGTTCAGTCCTCCCTTGGTCGTTGTCGGAGCCGCGATCGCTCTTCCGTCGCTTCGCGGTCATGCCGATTGCATGGTGCCGGTTCGGGCGTTTTGCCCTCCGGGCCTTAGTGATGGGTCAGGTTCACTCCCGACTGGGCGTCGAACAGATGCGTGACCCGGCGGTCCGGGCCGAGCCGGATGCGGTCGCCGGGCTTGAAGTCGTGCCGCTCCCGGAACACGGCCGTCACGTCCTGGCCGCTCATGCGCGCGAAGACCTGGATCTCCGAGCCGGTCGGCTCGACCACCAGCACCTCGGCCTCCGCGCCCTGCTCGTCGTCGAGGATGAAATGCTCGGGGCGGATGCCATAGGTCAGCGGACGGCCCTCGGCGCCGGGCGGCGGCGTGCCGACCGGCAGGCTCGCCCCGCCGTCCAGCGCGAAGGCCCCGCCTTCCAGCCGGCCCTTCAGCAGGTTCATGGCTGGCGAGCCGATGAAGCTGGCAACGAACAGGTTGCGCGGATTGTCGTAGAGTTCCAGCGGCGCCCCCATCTGCTCGACAATGCCGTCGTGCATGACGACGATCTTGTCGGCCATGGTCATGGCCTCGATCTGGTCGTGGGTGACATAGACGGTGGTGGTGCGCAGACGCTGGTGCAGTTCCTTGATCTCGGTGCGCATGGCCACGCGCAGCTTGGCATCGAGGTTCGACAGCGGCTCGTCGAACAGGAATACCTGCGGGTCGCGCACGATGGCCCGGCCCATGGCGACACGCTGGCGCTGGCCGCCGGAGAGCTGGCGCGGATAGCGCTCCAGCAACGGCGTCAGGTTGAGGATGTCGGCGGCCTTCTGGACCTTGGAATCGATCTCCTCCTTCGGTGCCTTCCTGAGCTTCAGCGAGAAGCCCATGTTGTCGGCCACGGTCATGTGCGGATAGAGCGCGTAGTTCTGGAACACCATCGCGATGTCCCGTTCCTTGGGCGGCACGTTGTTGACCACCCGGTCGCCGATGGCGATCTCGCCGCCGGTGATGTTCTCCAGCCCGGCGATCATGCGCAGCAGCGTCGACTTTCCGCAGCCGGAGGGGCCGACCAGCACGACGAACTCTCCGTCGGCGATCGGCACCGACACCCCGTGGATGATCGGGACCGCGCCGAACGCCTTGCGGACGTCGCGAATATCGACGGAAGCCATGCCTGTCCCTCCCTTGGGCCTTTTGCAGACCCTCTCTCCGCCAGCGGCCCTTGACCGGGGCTCTGCGATCCGGTCCCGTGGGGTCCGGATCGGGCGATGAGACGCGTTCCATCGGCGAGTGTGGCACGGCGCTTTCTGGAATCAAGCGAAAGAAGCGGTCTGTCACGAAATAATTTAATCGGTTGAATCCGGGTTGCATCAGCGCAATCCGACAGAAGCAGAACGAGGGAGCCCCCGATGGACAAGCCCGATCTCCTGATGACAGGCCCGATGATGGCCATGATCCAGGAGCAGCTCGCACAGCGTTTCACGGTCCATAAACTGTGGGAGGCGGAGGACCGGGACGGCTTCATCGATGCCGTCGCGCCGAAGATCACGGCCGTTGCCTCGGGCAGCCACGTGATCTGCGGACCGGCGCTGATGAGCCGGCTTCCCAATGCGAAGATCATCTCAAGCTTCGGGGTGGGCTACGACCATATCGACGCGGCATGGGCCGGGCAGAACGGCATCGTGGTGACCAACACTCCGGACGTGCTGAACGAGGAGGTCGCCGATACGGCGCTGGGGCTGCTGCTCTGCACGGTCCGCGAGTTCCCCCAGACCGATCGATACCTGCGGGCCGGGAAGTGGCTCGAGAAGCCCTATCCGCTGAGCGGGACGCTGCGCGACCGCAAAGTCGGCATTCTCGGCCTCGGCCGTATCGGCAAGGCCATTGCGAAACGGCTGGAGGCTTTCGGCGTGCCGGTGGTCTATCACGGCCGGTCCGAGCAGACGGACGTAGCCTACCGCTATTATCCGACGCTCGTCGGCATGGCGCGCGACGTCAACGTGCTGCTGATCGTTGCACCGGGCGGGGCCTCCACCCACCACATCGTCAACCGCGAGGTGCTGGAGGCGCTCGGGCCGGACGGCATCCTCATCAATGTCGGCCGCGGGTCGGTGGTCGACGAAAAGGCACTGGTCGAGGCGCTGGAGACGAAGACCATCCGCTCGGCCGGCCTCGACGTGTTCGAGGACGAGCCGCGCGTGCCGGCCGAGCTGATCGCGATGGATCATGTGGTCCTGTTCCCGCATGTCGGATCGGCCTCGGTCCATACCCGCAATGCCATGGCGCAGCTGGTCATCGACAATCTGATCACCTTTGCCGATGGCAAGGGGCCGCTGACCCCGGTCGTCGAGACGCCATGGCCGCCGCGCAGCTAGGCCCCCCCCTGTCGCGCGGGCGCCCGATGATCGCTGTGAAAGCCGGCGGCGTCGGGCCTTTCGCGTCGCCCGGGAAGCCATTACATCTCGCATGGGCGACCCGGAGACCGCATCCATGCTGCTTGCAACCACGCCGATCATCGAAGGCGGCCGCATCATCCGCTACAACGGCGTCGTCACCGGAGAGGTGATCCTCGGCGCCAATATCTTCCGCGACTTCTTCGCGTCCATCCGCGACATCGTCGGCGGGCGCGCGGCGTCCTACGAGACCGTGCTGCGCGACGGCCGCAACACCGCCATCCAGGAGATGGTCAATGAGGCGCAGCGGCTCGGCGCCAACGGGGTCGTCGGCATCGCTCTCAACTATGAGACGGTCGGCAAGTCGATGCTCATGATCGCCGTCTCCGGCACGGCCGTGACGGTGGAGATGGCGATGAGCCAACCGCAGCACGCGTCACCCGGTTACGGCCAGCAGGGTTTCGGTCAGCAGGGCTCGGGCCATCAGGGTTCCTGGCCGGGACGGTAGGGTGGCGGGCGCTCAGCCCTCGCGGCGGAGCTTGAACACGCCCTGCTCGCCGAACAGGTTCCAGAACCACCACGGCGCATTCATGCGCACCTCACGGCCGTGCCAGTCGAGCGCGGTCGAATGCTCGATTGCGGCGTCGAGCTCGCGTACCAGATCGACGAAGTCGCGGATCGTGCAGAAATGGATGTTCGGCGTGTCGTACCAGCGGTAGGGCAGGTTCTCGGTGGTCGGCATCCGGCCGCGGGTGACGAGTTCCAGCCGCAGCCGCCAGTGGCCGAAATTCGGAAACGACACGATGGCCTGCCGGCCGATGCGCAGCATGTGCTCCAGCACGACGCGCGGCGCGCGGGTCGCCTGGATTGTCTGCGACAGGATTACCACGTCGAAGGCATTGTCGGGGTAGAAGGCGAGGTCCGTGTCGGCGTCGCCCTGCACCACGGCCAAGCCCTCGGCGACGCACTGGTTGACCCCTTCGCGCGACAGCTCGATGCCGCGGCCGTCCACGCCCTTCTCGTCGCGCAGCAGCTTGAGCAGGCCGCCATCGCCGCAGCCGACATCGAGCACGCGTGAGCCGGGAGCGATCAGGCGGGAGATGACGAGATAATCGGGGCGAACAGGCCCCGGCAGCGCCGACATGGTCAGGTCCGGGCTCATTTCAGGCCTCGGGCACGCCCGGCGGAGGCGAGGAACCCGCGGGTGATGGCGAACAGCTCGGGCTCGTCGAGCAGGAAGGCGTCGTGGCCCTTGTCGGATGTGATCTCGGCAAAGGAGACCGAGGCTCCGGACGCATTCAGAGCGTGGACGGTCTGGCGGGAATCGGCGGTGGGAAACAGCCAGTCCGAGGTGAAGGACACGACGCAGAAGCGCGTCTTGGTGCCGGCAAACGCGCTGGCCAGCGAGCCGCCGTGGTCGGCTGCGATATCGAAATAGTCCATGGCGCGCGTCACGTAGAGATAGGAATTGGCATCGAACCGTTCGACGAAGGCCTCGCCCTGGTAGCGAAGATAGCTCTCCACCTGGAAATCGGCGTCGAAGGAGAAGGTCGGGGCCTGGCGGTCCTGGAACCGGCGGCCGAACTTTCGGTGCAGGGCGGCATCCGAGAGATAGGTGATGTGAGCGGCCATGCGGGCCACCGCCAGGCCTGAGGACGGGCGCGTGCCTTCGGCCAGATACCGGCCGCTGCGCCATTGCGGATCGGCCATGATCGCCTGGCGGCCGACCTCGTGGAACGCGATGTTCTGCGCCGAATGACGCGCCGAGGTGGCGATCGGCATGGCCGCGAACACCATGTCCCGATAGCCGGCAGCCCATTGCAGCACCTGCATGCCGCCCATGGAACCGCCGAGCACGCAGAACAGGCTGTCGATGCCGAGACGGCGCACGAGCATGGCCTGGGCGCGCACCATGTCCGGCACGGTGATGAGCGGCAGCGTCAGGCCATAGGGCTCGCCCGTGGCGGGGTTGGTCGAGGCCGGGCCGGTCGTGCCCATGCAGCCGCCGAGTACGTTCGAGCAAATGACGAAATAGCGGTCGGTGTCGATCGGCCGACCCGGACCGATCATGATGTCCCACCAGCCGGGCTTGCCGGTGACGGGATTGTCGTTGGCCACATGCTGGTCGCCGGTCAGCGCGTGGCAGATGAGGATGGCGTTGGAGCGCTCGGCATTCAGCGCGCCGTATGTCTGATAGCCGATCTGGAACGGGGTCAGGGCAACGCCGGCATCGAGGATCAGCGGCTCGTCGGGTCCGAAATGGGCCACCAGCCCGGCAGGCCGGTCGGCCTGCAGGCGGGCAAGGTCGTCGGTGGTGCGCAGGGCGCGGGACATGGCGGCGGCGCGGCGTTTCTCTCAACAATCAGAATGTTCGTTATTCCGAACGCCGGGTTCCGTGCAAGCGGAATCATCGTGATCGGCGCCTGGAGACCGATCTACTCGTCCCTGAACCGGTCGAGTTGCCGCCGCTCGGCCTTGGTGGGGCGGCCGGCGCCTGGCTCACGCTCTGCGACGGGCGAGGGCAGTTCGGTGCGCGGCGGCTCGGGGGAGAGGTCCTCGTAGATGTGCTGGGCCTCGCTGTAGGGGCCGCGCCGTTCGGCGAGCGACACCACCTTCAGCACCTTGACGCGGTTGGCGACGGCGACCGTCAGCACGTCGCCGATGCGCACCGGCTTGTGAGCCTGGTCGATGCGCGTTCCGTTGAGCCGGACCGACCCGTCCTCGCAGAGCGCCGCCGCGGCGCTGCGCGTCTTCACCACCCTGGCGAACCAGAGCCATTTGTCGATGCGCAGCCTGCCGGTTTCGCTCAAGCTCGTTGCCTGCCTCTCCGCCCGCCTCAGGGCTTCTTGGTCAATGCGTCCTTGAGCGCCGCCAGCTTGGCGAAGGGCGACAGCGGATCGGGTTCCTTCTCGCGCCGCGGCGGCCGATCCGGCTGACGCTGGCCGCGATGGTCCGGCCTGTCGTCGCGATGGGGTCGCTCGTGGCGCTTGCCGTCACCGCGCTGGCCCTCGCCGCGCGGGGCATCGGCCCGCTGCCCTTCGCCGGGCTTCATGCGGAAGTCGCGGAACTTGCGCTGGTCGCGGCGCGGGGGGCGACCGCCCTCGCGGGTCTCGCCTTCCGGCCGGGCGCCTTCGGGATTGGCTCCTGCGACCGGGCCACCGGTGGCCGCATCCCCTGGTGCCGGCTGGCCGCCGTCGCGCCGGCCGCCGCCCTGCTGGGGCCCACGCTGGCCGGGGCGCTGGTCGCGCCGCGGACCCTTGCCGTCGCGCTCGCCGCCGCGACGGAACTCGCGGCGCTGTGGCCGCTCGCCGTCCATCCGCCCGCCGGGGCGCCAGACCTCCACCAGTTCAGGCTCGGCAGCCGCATTCTCCGGCGCCGGGGGAGCGGTGTCAGACGCCGTATCGGCATCCGGGGATGTGGAGGCGGTTTCCGTCGCCGGTGCCTCCTCTGTCGGAGCGGCAGCGCTGTCGGCGGGTTGGCCGCCATCCGCTGCTGCGGCAGACGGCTCGGTCTCGACAGGTTCGGCAGCAACAGGTTCTGCGGCATCAGGTTCGGCCGCACCGGCCTCGGCGGCTTCAGGCCCGGCAGACGCAGCCGCGTCAGGCGAGGGCGCATCAGGCGAGAGAGTATCAGACGAGGGCCCGGCTTCCTCGGCGACCGCCACCGGTTCCGCCGCGACGGCATCGGGCTGTTCGCCTTCGGCGGTGACCTCGCCGGCAGGCTCTATTGTCACCTCGTCGGACGCTGTGCTCTCGGGTGCCGGCAGGTCGGCGGCGACGGTCTCGTCAGCGCTGGTCTCTGCCGCCCCGGCCTGAGGCGCGGCCACAGGCTCGGCCGGCTTCGGCGGTGCAGGCCGCTTCTCCACCCGGTAGCCGAGGCCCTTGAGGATCGAGGCGAAATCCTCGCCCGAGCAGCCGACCAGCGAGGTCATGGCCACCGTCACGGTGAAGCCGCCGCCGGGATAGTGACCGGCAGGCGCCGGGGATGGCGTGCCGGGCCGCCAGGCAAGTGCCGGGCGGATCAGGTCGGCAAGCCGCTCCAGGATATCGACCCGGACGGCGCGGGTTCCCAGCGCCCGGAAACCCACGAGGCGGTAGAGGTCGCGCTCGATCTCCGGATCGATGGCAATCGACGTGCGGCCGGATGCGGCCAGCGCCGGCAGTTCGGCGAGGCCCTTCTGCTCCAGCTTGTCGTCCTTGAGCATGGACAGTTGCAGGGCAAGCGCCCTCGGACCCGGCTTCAGCGTCGCCGGAAGGTAGATGTGGTAGGCGCCGAACCGGACGCCGAGCTTGCGCAGAGCCGCGCGCGCCTCCTGATCCAGTTGCTTGACGTCGTCGGAGATCTTCGCGCGCTCGATCACACCAAGCGCCTCGGAGAGACGGAACGCCACGCCGCGGGCAAGGCCTGTCAGTTCCTCGGATTTCTCCAGCGCGGTGACCGGACCGAGATGCTTCTCGATCTGGGCATGGACCCACAGGTCAAGGCGGGCCTGCACGCGGTCGCGTGGCTCGCCGGTCAGCTGTTCGTCGGACAGGATGCGCACGCGCGGCGCCAGAGCCTTCTCGCCGGGGACGAGCTTCGACACCGCCTCGCCGTGCCAGCGGATGGTGCCGTCACTGGACAGTATGAAGGTCTCGTCGCCGGAGCCGGCCAACTTCTCGGCGCGGGCGTCGATCTCGCCGGCCAGGGCCTTGGACGCCGCTGCGCGCAGCGCCCGGCCTGCCTCGCCGTCGCCGGCCTGCGGATCGGGCGCGAAGCGGAAGCCCTCGAGGCGTCCGACATGCTGGCCCTCGACGGTGACGTCGCCGGTCCTGGAGATTTCGGCCTCGAGCATTGTGTTTTCCCTTAGGCGCCGCATCAGCACGCTCGTCCTGCGATCGACGAAGCGCTGCGTCAAGCGTTCGTGCAGCGCGTCGGACAAAATGTCTTCCACCCGGCGCGTCTCGGCCTGCCAGTGAACGGGGTCGTCGACCCAGTCCGGACGGTTGGCGGCGAAGGTCCAGGTGCGGATATGGGCGATGCGGTTGGACAGCGTGTCGATGTCGCCGTCGGTGCGGTCGGCAAGTGCGACCTGGCTGGCGATCCAGTCGGAGGGAATGCGCCCCAGGCGGCCGGTCAGGAAGCCGAAAATGGCCGAGACCAGCTCGGCATGGCTCGCTGGCGCGATCTTGCGGTAGTCCGGCATCATGCAGGCGTCCCACAGACGCGTGACCGCCTCGCGCCCGCGGGCCCGCGCGTGAACGTCCGGGTCGCGCAGGCAAGTCTCCAGGACGCGCTGGTCGATCGCCAGCGGCGAGCGGGTCAGGCCCGGCTCCTCGGGCACCCGGTCGAGGCTGTCGCGCAGCGTCTCGACGGATGCGAAATCAAGATCGGTGTTGCGCCATTGCAGCACCTTCACGCCCTCGAAGGCGTGGCTCTCCAGCGCCTGGACCAGATCGTCCTCGATGGGCGGGCAGCGGCCCGTCGTGCCGAAGGTGCCATCGCGGTTGGACCGGCCGGCCCGCCCGGCGATCTGCGCGAACTCCACCGGATTCAGGCGGCGGAACTGATAGCCGTCGAACTTCCGGTCGGAGGCGAAGGCGACATGGTCGACGTCGAGATTGAGGCCCATGCCGATGGCATCGGTGGCGATCAGGTAGTCGACGTCGCCGGACTGGTAGATCTCCACCTGGGCATTGCGTGTGCGCGGCGACAGGGCGCCGAGCACCACGGCTGCGCCGCCACGCTGGCGGCGGATCAGTTCGGCGATGGCATAGACCTCGTCGGCCGAGAAGGCGACGATGGCCGAGCGCCGCGGCAGGCGGGTGATCTTCTTCTCGCCGGCAAAGGCGAGGGTGGAGAAGCGCGGGCGTGTGACGATGTTGGCCCCGGGGATCAGGCGCTCGATGGGTCCGCGCATGGTGGCGGCACCCAGCAGCATGGTCTCGTCGCGGCCGCGCCGGTTGAGGATCCGGTCGGTGAAGATGTGGCCGCGCTCGAGATCGGAGGCGATCTGGATCTCGTCGATGGCGAGGAACGACACGTCGAGGTCCAGCGGCATGGCCTCGACCGTCGAAACCCAGAAGCGCGCGCCGGGCGGCTTGATCTTCTCCTCGCCGGTGACGAGTGCGACCGACCCCTCGCCGGCACGCGCCACCAGCCGCGCATAAACCTCGCGCGCCAGAAGGCGAAGCGGCAGGCCGATCATGCCGGAGGGGTGTGCCAGCATCCGCTCGATGGCGAGCGTCGTCTTGCCCGTGTTGGTGGGGCCAAGGACTGCTGTTACCCCACGCCCGCGGAGGGCGGGGGGCAGTGGCGGAAGCGACAGGGTCATTCGCAGCCTGTGTATCACGCCGGGACGGGAATGGCGTGACATTTCGGTGTCACGGCGTGCCTCGTTCACGACCGGAACGATAGGCGAACGAATCAGGCCCGAATCGCTGACCTAGAGAGAATCACGATTCGTTCTGATTTCCAGCGGCGGCTGCGAGTCGCTGCATGTCGCCGTTCAAGTCGAGCATGACGGCGCAAGAGTCGATCAAGGTCCCGATACGGGTCGCAAGGTTAACGAATGCTTGACGAATGCATTGACGCTTGCCGAAGGCGCCGTTTCGCTGAATTGCTCGACTCTGGCGGCCTGGTTCATAACACAGGCGACCGAGAGCAAGACGTGACGCATTGACGCTTTCAGGGAGCCGTCTCAGTCATACTCGGCGAGGATGCGCTTCACGTCGCCCAGCGTGAACGGCTTTTCCATGATGGGAATGCGGGCCGCGTCAGGGTGGCGCGCGATCAGGCCCGGTCCCTCCACCGCGTCGCCGGTCATGATCACCACCCGCCCATCGAGGCGCGGGTTGCTGGCGAGCACCGCGTCGCGGAAGCGCAGGCCGTCAATGCCGGGCATCCTCAGGTCGACGAAGACCAGATCCGCCATGAGTGCGACGCCGCTGTCCAGCGCCTCCCTGGCGCCCAGAGGCGGCAGCACCTGGTGGCCGAGCAGTTCGAGCATTTCCGCGAGGCTCTCGCGCACATCGGTCTCGTCGTCCACCACGAGGACGCGGAAGCTGCCGTCGGCCGTGTCCGCGGCGGGCGTGCCGGCGCCGGGCTGGGCGGTTGCGACCGGCAGCCTGATGACGAACCGGGCCCCGCCCTCGGCGGCGGTGTCGAGCGCGATCGTGCCGCCATGCGCTCCGACCACCGACTTGCTGATAGACAGCCCGATACCTGTGCCGACGCCCGTCGGCTTGGTGGTGAAATAGGGCTCGAAGATGCGCTCGCGCAGATGGGCGGGCACGCCGGGACCGTTGTCGCTGACCTCGATCACGACCGTGTCGGGCTCGTGCCGCGTCGCCAGCACGATGCGCCGCGGCTCGGGCTGTTCGGCCAGAGCGTGCTGGGCGTTGACGACCAGATTGGCAATGACCTGGCCGAGGAAGTCGGCATCCGCGATCACCGCCGGTCCGGTGGGATCGAGGCGGGTCTCGACGCCGATGCCGTGGCTGCGCAGGCCATAGGCCAGCATGTCGATGGTGGCGCTGATCAGCGGGTTGACCGCGACATGCTCGCGCTTCTCGGGCTTCTGCCGCGCCATGGCGAGGAAGCTCTTGACGATGCGGCCGGCCCGCTCGGCGGCGGCATGGATGCGCTCGGCACGCCGACGCTGGTTCAGGTCGCTCGATGTCTCCACCAGCAGCGTCGACTGGGCAACCAGAATGGCCAGTGGATTGTTCAGTTCGTGGGCGACGCCGGCCAGCAGCGAACCCATGGCGGACAGCTTCTCGGCCTGGTGAAGGCGGTCGCGCTGGCGCGCCATTTCCTCTTCGGCGGCGCGGGCGGCGGTGAGGTCGCGCAGGTGGGCGGTGAACACGCGCCGGCCCGGCAGGCGGATTTCGGAAATGGTCAGCTCGATCGGAAAGATCGTGCCGTCGGCCCGCATGGCATTGACTGTCAGCCGCTGGTCGAGCACCCGGCTGATGCCGGTCGCGGTGTAGCGCGCCATGCCGGCGGCATGGGCGCCGCGCATGGTCGGCGGGATGATCAGGTCGGCGATCGTCCGACCGACCGCCGCGGCCCGCGAATAGCCGAAGGTGGTCATGGCGGCCGGGTTGAGGTCGAGGAGCACGCCCTCCTCGTCCACCACCATGATGGCGTCGATCGAGGTCTTGATGATGGCGGTGCTGACGCGCTCCTGTTCGTCGAGGGCGGCGAGCCGCCGCTCCAGCGTCTCCTCGCGCAGCTTCAGTTCGGTCATGTCGCGGATGAACGCGAGGAAGCCGATCAGGCGTCCGTCGCTGCCCATGCAGGGCGCGTAAAGCTGTTCGACGAACCGGCGCTGGCCGTCCTTGTAGACCGCCCAGTCGGTCCAGCGCGGGGTTTCGCCCAGCCGGAGCTGTTCGAGCAGCGGCGTGGTGCGCTGGTCCATGGCCTCGCCGAGCACCTCGGCCACGGTCCTGCCGGTGATCTCGTCGAGGCTCGCGCCGAAGAAGTCGAGTGCCTCGCGATTGGCATAGACATAGCGCCCGTCGGCATCGAGGGCGACGACCCGGGCGGGGAGGGCATCGAACAGCGTGCCGAGGATGCCGGCATCGAGCCGCCCGCCGGGCGCCAGGACGCGGTCGTCGAGCAGGGCGCCGAAGCCCTCCGGCGGCCCTGCCTCGCGCAACGGTTCGGCCGGTGCCACGTCAGGCCCCGCCGGGCACGAAGACATAGCCCTCGCCGCGCACGGTCTTGATGAAGCGCGGATGCTCCGGATCGGGCTCGATCTTCTTGCGCAGGCGCGTCACGCGGATGTCGATGGAGCGGTCGCTCTCGTCGGCGCTGCGACCATGGGCGAATTCCTGCAGCTGGCCGCGCGACAGGACGCGGTTCGGGCGGGTGGCGAGCGCCTGAAGGAGGTCGAACTCCATGGCGGTCAGTTCGATCGGGCTGCCCTCCTGGCCGGTCAGCCGGCGGGCGTCGAGATCGAGGGTGAGGTGACCGAACTTGAGGCTGCGCCCCTCCTGGGCGGCCGGCGTCGCGGTTCCGGTTGCGGCCGGTGCTGCCTTGACGCGGCGCAGCACGCTCTTGATGCGGGCGAGCAGCTCGCGCAGTTCGTAGGGCTTCACCAGATAGTCGTCGGCGCCGATCTCCAGACCGACGATCCTGTCGATCGGCCGGCCGGCGGCGGTTGCCATGATGATCCCGGTCGATCCGGAACGCCGGATATGGCGGGCGAGCGAGAGCCCGTCCTCGCCCGGCATGGCGATGTCGAGGATCGCCACGTCGATGGTGCGGCCGGGCGAGCCTTCGCGGAAGGCCTGGGCGCTGCGGAAGCTCAGCACCTCGAAGCCCTGCAGGTCCAGATATTCGGCAACCGCCTCACGCAGATGCTCTTCGTCGTCAACGATGGCGACCGTCGTCTTCATGCGCTATGCCCTTGTTCTCTTGGCGATGATGACATCGCATGCGGCTGCAAACTAGGATGCACGATCGGCAGGCGACGGATAAGCCGGCGTCTGCATCGGAAAGGCGTGGGTATGGCGCGGCGTGGCCGGATCGCGATCGTCGATGACGAGCCCGACTGGGCCGGGGCGGTTCAGGAATATCTGGGCGATCTCGGCTACGACGTCGACTGTCTGGCTGCGGCCTGGGAGCTTGAGCCCTATCTGGCGCGCACCCGGCCCGATCTCATCATCCTCGACCTCGGCCTGCCTGGCGAGGGGGGAATCGATATCCTGATCCGCATGGACCTGGCCAATGACGTGGCCGTGCTGGTGCTGACCGGCAATCCCGATCCGGTCGACCGGGTCCTGGGGCTCGAACTGGGCGCCGACGATTACGTCCAGAAGCCGATCGACCTGCGCGAACTGGCGGCGCGGGTTGCCGGCATCCTTCAGCGTCGCCTCGGCCGGAGGCGCAACCTGGTCGTGTTCGAGCAGGCCTCGGTCGACCTTGTGGCCGCCCGCGTGCTCAAGACCGACGGCTCGACCGAGCGGCTCTCGGCCGGGGAGGTGGCGCTGATCCGCGTCTTTGCCGACAATCCGGGCAAGGTGCTGACGCGCGAGGAAATTATGGAACAGGCGCCGGCGGAGGACGAGGAGGCCTTCGACCGGGCGATCGATTCGCGCATTGCGCGCCTGCGCCGGAAGCTCGGCACGGAGGCGATCCGGACGGTGCGCGGCCATGGCTACGTGTTCGACATGCCCGACCACGGCGCCGCGGCTGCGGCGGGGGTCGCAGACACCGCTCCGGAGGCCGGCGATCCGGCCTGAACCCTGGCGCAGCTGGCAGGGGCCTCGTTCACATGCAGGCTGGAAGGGTCGCATCGAGGGTCCGGGATCGTCCGGCAGGTTCGTTTCGCCGCCGGCGCATGGCCGAAACCTGCAGCGCCCACGCCACGGGATGATGTCGCGGCCGGCGCGGCCATGTTTCAGCCACGATCGGAGACGGCCCGGCCCGGAAATGATGGAAACAGGACGGGCGCCTGACTGCCATCGAAGCGAAGGGACGCCGGGCCAGGATGGGTCAACCTGACAAGACCCGATCCGGACACCCGACCATGACACCCCAGCAGATTGCCACCGTGCGCCGCCAGTTCGGCCTCATCGCCCACAACAAGGACGGCTTTTCCGCCGCCTTCTACGACAATCTCTTCGATGCGCATCCGACGCTGCGCCCGCTGTTCCCCGGTGACATGCGCCCGCAGCGCGTCAAGCTGGTCCAGGCGCTGGCCCACGTCATCCTGTCGCTCGACAACCTCGCCGCCGTCATCGACGACGTGCGGGCGCTGGGCATGCGCCACGCCGGCTATGGCGTGACCCCCGACCATTACAATGCGGTCGGTGAGGCGCTTCTGAAGACGCTGTCGGAGACGCTCGGCGACAGTTTCGACCACGCCTCCGAATCCGCCTGGGCGCTGGCCTATGGCACGCTGGCCGATGCCATGATCGAGGCGGCCGACGACGCGGCGCTGCGCACCGCTGCCGAATGAACGGGGCTCAGGCGCGGCCGTTGGGCCGCGCCGCCGCCGACCCGCCGTTCAGCGCGGCCGAGAGCCGGCCGAGAACCTGCCGGACCTCATCGAAGGTGAAGGGCTTCTCCAGGACCACCACTTCGCTGCCGAGCGCCTTGGCCAGCCGGTCGGGACCGGCCACCGTGTCGCCGGTGACGATCACCGTTCGGTCGGCGAGCGCCGGATCGCGGGCATGAATGCGGTCGCGCAGGTCGATGCCATCGAGACCCGGCATCCGGAGGTCGGCAAAGACGATGTCGAACCGCTCCTGCCCGATGCGCTCGAGTGCGGCCGTCGAGCGGTCGACGACGATCGGCCTGTGGCCGAGCCCCTCGACGATCTCGGCCAGGCTGCGGGCGACATCCGCCTCGTCATCCACGATCAGGATGGTGAGGCCGGTCCTGCCGCGTGCCGCTCCGGGCGCGGCCACGGCCTGCACGACCTGCGCCGCGGCCGGCAGCACGATGTCGAAGCGCGCACCGCCGCCGGCCTCGTTGGTGAGGCGCACCTCGCCGCCATGGGCCTCGACCACGTTCCGGCAGATCGACAGGCCGATGCCGGTGCCGACGCCCGCCGGCTTGGTGGTGAAATAGGGATCGAAGACCTTGCGGCGCAGGTCCTCCGGCACGCCCGGCCCGTTGTCGGCGACGGTGATGGCCACCTTGCCGTCGCGCAGGGCGGTCTCGAGGCGCACGATGCGCGGCGCCGGCCGGTCCATCAGCGCCTGCTGGGCATTGATCAGCAGGTTGGCAAGAACCTGGCCGAGCAGGTCGCGGTCGCCGGAAATGGCCGGCAGTCCCGGCGCGAGCGAGGCCTGGACCGCGATGTCCGAGCTCTTCAGGCCATAGGCGACCATGTCGAGCGCGCCGGCGGCGATGGTGTTGATGTCCACAGGCTCGCGCTGCGGCGGCTTCTGGCGCGCCATTGCGAGGAAGCTCTTGACGATGCGACCGCAGCGCTCGGCGGCGGCATGGATGCGCTCGCCGCGGCGGCGCACGTCATCGCTCGGCGCCTTCTCGATCAAGAGGGACGACTGGGCGATGACGATGGCCAGCGGATTGTTCAGCTCGTGCGCAACCCCCGCCAGCAGCGACCCCATGGCCGAGAGCTTTTCCACCTGATGCAGGCGCTCGCGGCTTGCCTCCGCCTCGGCGGTCATCCGGCGCGCCTCGGTCAGGTCGCGGACATGGGCCATGAACAGGCGCTGCTCGCCGAAGCGCACCGAGTTGACGGAATATTCGATGGGGAAGTTGCTGCCGTCCTTGCGCAGGCCGAAGGTCTCGAAGCGGCGGGCGAGGCCGGTGCCGTCGGCGCGCGTCTTGTAGCGCTCCATGGCGCTGGTCTGCTCCTCGCGCAGATCCTGCGGAATGACCAGTTCGGTGACCTTCATGCCGATCGCCTCGTCGCGCGTGTAGCCCGACATGTCCTCGGCGGCGGGGTTGAACTCCAGGATCGTCCAGTCCTCGTCCGTGACGATGATGGCGTCGAGGGATGCGCGAACCACGGCCCTGTTGAGGGCCTCGCTGCGGGCTAGCTCCTGCTCGCCCAGCTTCTGCTCGGTGAGGTCGCGGGTGAAGGTGAGGAAGCCGACCTTGCTGGCCCCGATGGGCAGGTAGGGAATGAGAGAGACCTGCAGATAGCGCCCGCCCCGGCTGACGAAGTCGATCCAGCCTTCCCAGCGCATCGTCTCGCCGCCCTGGACGCGGGCGGACATGGACTCGTACTGCTCGACGACGCGGGGGCCGAGGATTTCCCCGACCGTGTGGCCGATGACCTCGTCGCGGGTCTTGCCGACGAAGTCGAGGAATTCCCGGTTGGCGTCCCGGTAGATCAGCTCATGATCGACATAGACCGTCCTCAGCGGGATGCCGTCGATCATGGCGCGCAACTGGTGGAACTTGGCGCGTTCGTCGGCGATCGCCGCGCCGATCTGCGCGCGCAGCGGCATCCAGGGCGCCGGCACCTCCGGGAGCGGCGTCTCCATGCCCTGCCGCGCCTCGGCGCCGAAGCGGGCAAGCTCGACCGCCGGGGCAACGAACTGGCGCCAGACCAGCAGGGCCAGAACCGTGAAGGTCGCGACGATGCCGAACACCAGGACGACGTGCTGGACGAGATGGTCCAGCGCCTGAGCGGTGATCTCCGCGCGGCCATAGGTGGACCAGGCGAGCAGCAGGACCAGAAGCAGAAGCGGCAGGCCGCAGACGGTCAGCAGCCCGGCGAAGCGCCGGGACAGGTCCGCCCCCCGCTGTGGCTGCCGGGGAGCAAGGGCATCGGGCGCGCCGGTCTCGGCCATGCCGCGGACATTGGTCGGGCCTTGCCGTGGCGTCAAGCGCCCGGGCGCTCAGTTGCCGGCAAAAAGCCGGCGCACGCGCATGAGTTCGCCGGTGGTCTGCCGGATCTTGCCGCGGAAATCGTCGTGGACGCGGAGCGCGGCATCCGGAAACTCGGTCAGGACGCGACGGAACAGGGCGCGCGGAATGCGCAGCACCGTCGTCGGCTCGGCCGCGACCGCGGTCGCCGGCCGGGATGTCTCGACGATCAGGGCGATCTCGCCGACCAGCGCGCCCGGCCCGGCCCGGTGCTCCCCAAGGCCGCCGCTGCCGGAGAGCGTCAGGGCGCCCTCGACCACGACATAGCCGGAATCGGCGGCATGGCCCTCGCGGAACAGGACGTCGCCGGCGCGCAGCACCCGCGTCTCGGCTGAGAAGGCGAGCAGCCGGATAGGCTCGGCGCCGATGGCTGCGAGGAGCGGAACCCGGGACAGAAGCGCAATATCGTCTTCGAGGGCCATGGGCTCCGATTCGTGGAAGGGTCAGGGCACGAGCTTGTAGCCGCCGCCCTCTGTGACGAGAAGGGACGCGTTGCCGGGATCCTTCTCGATCTTCTGGCGAAGCCGGTAGATGTGAGTCTCCAGCGTATGGGTGGTGACGCCCGAATTGTAGCCCCAGACTTCGGAGAGCAGGATCTCGCGCGAGACGGGCTTGACGCCCTGCCGGTAAAGGTAGCGCAGGATCGCCGTCTCCTTCTCGGTCAGCCGGACCTTGCCGTTCTTCTCGGTGATCAGCAGCTTGGACGAGGGACGGAACGTGTAGGAGCCGATCTGGAAGACCGCATCCTCGCTCGCCTCATGCTGGCGCAACTGGGCGCGGATGCGGGCCAGCAGCACGGCAAAGCGGAACGGCTTGACGACATAGTCGTTGGCGCCGGCTTCCAGACCGAGGATCGTGTCGGAATCGGTGTCGTGGCCGGTGAGCATGATGATCGGGCTCTTGAAGCCGCCCTTGCGCATGATCTTCACCGCCTCGCGGCCATCCATGTCCGGCAGCCCGACATCCATGATCAGGAGGTCGATGTGATCGCCCTTGACCAGCTGGATGGCCTTGGTGGCGCTGTCGGTGGTGGTGGCGTCGAACTCCTCGTGCAGCGCGAGCTGCTCCGAGAGGGCCTCGCGCATGTCGGCATCGTCGTCGCACAGGAGGATCTTGCGCACCTGACTCATCGAATCACCCGGATGTGGGAAAGGGCGGCACGCGGGGACGGCCACCAGAATAGGACACAGAAGCAGGCTTCGCGCAAACGGCCGAGACCGCTACAGGTCGCCTGTCTGCTCCTAGAGATATGGATGACCGTTTGATGGCGAAAGGCCGGATCACACGCATTTTTGTCCATGCCCTGCCCGGCAGGCCGTCGCGCGGCATGGTCCATGTCGGCTTCGCCGCCTTTCCCTGCGCGCTCGGACGCGGCGGAATCCGGGCCGCGAAGCGCGAGGGCGACGGCGCCACACCGCGCGCGCAGCTGCCCCTGCGCCGGGTGTTCGTCCGGGCCGACCGCAGGGTCCGGCCGATGTCGCTCCGGCCCGTGCGCGCCATCCGCGCCGACGACGCCTGGTGCGACGATGCGGCCGACCGCCGCTACAACCGGCTGATCCGCCGCCCGCCGGGGCCGGCCGAGGAGCGACTGATGCGCGACGACAGGCTCTACGATGTCATCGTCGAACTCGGCTGGAACGACCGTCCGGTGCACCGCCACAGGGGCAGCGCCATCTTCTGGCACGGAGCGCGTGAGGGTTTCACGCCGACCGCCGGCTGCGTCGCCATCCGGATTGCCGATTTTGCCCGGATCCTGCCGCGCCTGTCGCGACGGGCCGTGATGGTGGTGCGCTGAGCCTCACACCGAGACGGTGAGGCCGCCATCCACGAACAGGATATGCCCGGTGACGAAGTCGGAGGCGGGCGCGGCGAGGAACACGCAGGCGCCCTGAAGTTCCGCCACATCGCCCCAGCGGCCGAGCGGTGTGCGTCTGGCGAGCCAGGTGGAGAAGATCTCGTCCTTCACCAGGGCGTCGGTCAGGTCGGTGCGGAAATAGCCCGGCGCAATGCCGTTGGAGCGGATTCCCTTCGGTCCCCATTCCACCGCCATCTGGCGGGTCATCATCTTCACGGCGCCCTTGGAGGCGGTGTAGGGGGCAATCGTCGGGCGCCCGAGTTCGCTCATCACCGAACAGGTGTTGATGATCTTGCCGTAGCCGCGCGGGATCATGTGCCGGGCCACCGCCTTCGAGACATAGAAGACGCTGTCGATGTTGGTCGCCATGACCTGGCGCCAGCCGTCAACGGGGAAGTCCTCCAGCGGCTGGCGAATGGTCATGCCGGCATTGTTGACGAGAATGTCGATCGGCCCGAGATCGCGTTCGATGGCGTTGACGCCGTCGGTGACCGCGTCCGGATCGGTCACGTCGAAGACCTGCGTGGCGACCTTGAAGCCCTTCGCCTCGAGCGTCTCCCTGGCCTTGCCGAGCTTGGCCTCGTCCCGGCCGTTCAGAACGATCTCGCAGCCGGCACCTGCCAGCCCCTCGGCGAACGACAGGCCGATGCCGCTGCCTGATCCGGTGATGAGCGCGCGGCGCCCGGTGAGGTCGAAGCTCTTCAAGGTCATGGCGCCGTTCCCCGGTATGCGCACTCCGCCTGCCAGCAAAAGCGAAGCGGCGAGACAAGGCAAGCGGGACCTTGACGGCTACTCCGCGACATACTTGACCAGTTCCCCGCCACGGGGCTGGTCCGTCGGCCCGAGGCCGTTCAAGGCGCGGAACCTCTCCTCGGCGCGGTCCGGCACCTGCATGCGCCGGGCAAAGGTCTCGACCGTGTCGCCTTCACCGGCACGCAACACCCGCACGCGCAGGGGCCTGATCGCGGCCTCCTCGCTGGTCAGGCGGCGGAAGCTGTTCATCGAGGCGCGGAAGGAGCCATCCACCTCGCCGCTCAGATCGCGGGCCGCATAGATCAGCCGGTACACCTCGCTGCCGAACCGGATGACCATGATGCGAAACGACCAGTCGGACCCGCGTGCCACGGCCGTTGCACCCTGGAAGCCGTTGACGTTGACCTGTTCGACCGTGTCCTCGGCGAGGCCGTCGATCCAGCCCGAGGCAAGATAGGTGGTGAGCGACTGGCTGGCCGGCACCCGCACGACGTCAAGCCGGATCGCCATGTCGTTCGGACCGAGGCCGGTCACCGCCGAGCGCGAATTCTCCAGCGTGAAGCCTTCGGGCGCCGTCACGGTGAAGCCGAGGCGGGGGTGGATGAAGGTGCGCCCGCGCACGACGCCCTGGCGCGGATCCTCGGCGAAGGTGATGCCTTCCACCGCCCGCAGGAAGCGCTCGCTGTCGCGTGGCCGGCCATCCGGCGCCGTGAACTGGCGCGCCGACAGCACGGCCTGGCGGATGCGCTCGGGGGTGGAGGGATGGGAGGCGAGGAAGTCCGGCCCCTCCTCGCCGCCGCGTGCCCCGCGCAGGGCCGCGTTGCGGTCCATGCTCTGCAGGAACCGGGAGGCGCCGTAGGGATCGTAGCCGGCCTTTGCGATCAGCGCGACGCCGATTGCATCCGCCTCCAGCTCCTGGGCGCGCGAGAAGCCGGCGAGCGAGACGCGGGCCTCGGCGCGGCGGGCCTCGGCACCGGCGGTGTCGTTCAGCAGGCGGGCGCGCATGACGGCGACCAGCTCGCTGGTCCGCACCCGGTCCTCGCGCTGGCTGGCATGGCGGGCCGAGACATGGGCCATCTCGTGGCCGAGCACGGCGGCGAATTCGCTGACATCGTTGATCAGCGCCAGCATGCCGCGGGTGACGTAGATCTGGCCGGAGGGCAGCGCGAAGGCGTTGATGGTGGCCGAGTTCAGCAGGGTGAGGCGATAGCGCTGCTCGGGCCGGTCGGAGGCGGCTGCGAGCCGTTCGAGAATCTCGGCCCCCAGCCGCTCGAGGTTCGGCGCGCTGTATTCGCCGCCGAATGCGGCGAGGATGCGCTGGTGGTCGCGCGAGGTGAGCGGCGGCAGCCGGCTCTCTGTCGGCACGGGAGTGGGCAGGGGGGTCGGCAGCGGATCGGGGGCGGTGGCACAGCCGGCAAGGCTCAGGGCAAGCGCGATCGTTGCCGGACCCGCCGTCCGGCAATACCCCTCCCACGCTCCTGTGAACCGAAACACGGTCCCGGGCTACCTCGCGCCGCTGACAGGCGCCGCTGCGATGGTGATCGCCTCCGGCATCGCCGCCGCGATGAAGGGGCCGCGCCGGACCGTCACGGTCCCGCGCACCCGCAGCATCTGCCCGCGGAATGCGGCAGGTTCAAGCCCCGCATTGCGGAAGGCGGGCATGTCGCGCTGGTGGATGGTCACGGTCAGGGCCCCCGATCCGGGCGGGCCGAAATTGACGTAGGTGATGCGATTGACGGTCCGGACGTTGCGCACGCGGCCCTCGGCGACGGCAAACAGCCCGTCGCGGGCCTTCAGGGCTTCCGTATCGTTTGTATCGAGAATTGTGCCAGCCGTTGCCCAGATGCCACGCCGGGCGGTCACGGCCTCGGTCTCGGCCGCCTCCATCAGGCGCCAGCAGTCGCGCGGCACGGCACGGGCCGGGGTGAGGCGGGCCGTGCCGGCGCGCAGCAGGCCGGCCTCGAGGAGGCTATCCGCACCCAGCGCAAGGACCGGCAGGCGCCCGTGCCGGTCGGCCGTGCCGAGAATGGCCAGGCGGGTCGCGTCCGAGGCCGGAACCTGCACCTCGCCCGCCAGGGCGACGAGACGGAAGCGCCGTCCATCGGGAGCGGCCAGAACGAGCGGTGAATCGGCACGCAGGCCGGGTATGGCTTCCGCGCCCTCGGGCGAACAGGCAAGCACCTGACCGCCCGCGACGACACAGGTGCCGTGAACGAGCGCCGCCGCCAGGAGGCGCGCGGCGCCCATGGTCAGGCGCCCCTGCGGTTCTGCCGGTTGTTGATCAGGTCATCGACGACGGCAGGATCGGCCAGCGTCGAGGTGTCTCCCAACGCGCCGAACTCGTCCTCGGCGATCTTGCGCAGGATGCGGCGCATGATCTTGCCCGAGCGGGTCTTGGGCAGGCCGGGAGCGAACTGGATGAGGTCGGGCGAGGCGATCGGGCCGATCTCCTTGCGCACCCAGGCGACCAGTTCCTTGCGCAGCGCCTCGGCAGGCTCCTCGCCCGTCATCAGGGTGACATAGGCATAGATGCCCTGGCCCTTGATGTCGTGGGGATAGCCGACCACCGCGGCTTCCGAGACCTTCGGATGGGCGACGAGGGCGGATTCGACCTCCGCCGTGCCCATGCGGTGGCCCGAGACATTGATAACGTCGTCGACCCGGCCGGTGATCCAGTAATAACCGTCGGCATCGCGCCGGCAGCCGTCGCCGGTGAAATACTTGCCGGCATAGGTGGAGAAATAGGTCTGGACGAAGCGCTCGTGGTCGCCGAACACCGTGCGCATCTGGCCCGGCCAGGAATCGGCGATGGCGAGATTGCCCTCGCAGGCGCCCTGGAGCACCTTGCCCTCGGCATCGACGATCTCGGGCCGCACGCCGAAGAAGGGCAGCGTCGCCGAACCCGGCTTCTGCGCGATGGCGCCGGGCAGCGGCGTGATCAGGATGCCGCCGGTCTCGGTCTGCCACCAGGTGTCGACGATCGGGCAACGGCCCTCGCCCACCACCCGGTGATACCATTCCCAGGCCTCCGGATTGATCGGCTCGCCCACCGATCCGAGCAGCCGCAGCGAGGCGCGCGAGGTCCGCTTCACCGGCTCCTCGCCGGCGCCCATCAGCGAGCGGATGGCGGTCGGTGCCGTGTAGAAGGTGTTGACCTTGTGCTTGTCGACCACCTCCCAGAAGCGGGAAATGCTGGGCCAGGTGGGGATGCCCTCGAACATCAGCGTGGTGGCGCCGTTGGCCAGCGGACCATAGACGATGTAGCTGTGGCCGGTGACCCAGCCGACATCGGCGGTGCACCAGTAGATGTCGCCGTCGTGGTAGTCGAAGACATACTGGTGGGTCATCGAGGCATAGACCAGATAGCCGCCGGTCGTGTGCAGCACGCCCTTCGGCTTTCCCGTGGAGCCGGAGGTGTAGAGGATGAACAGCGGGTCCTCGGCGTTCATCTCCTCCGGCGGGCACTCGTCCGGCACGGAGGCGGCAAGGTCGGCATAATAGTGGTCGCGCCCCGCCGTCATGGCCACGGGCGAGCCGGTGCGCCTGACCACGATCACGCTCTTCACGACACCGGGGGCCTTGTCGCAGGCGGCATCGACATTGACCTTGAGCGGCACCTTGCGGCCGCCACGCAGGCCCTCGTCAGCGGTGATCACGACGGATGTCGAGGCATCCTCGATGCGGCCGGCCAGCGAATCCGGCGAGAAGCCGCCGAAGACGATGGAGTGGACGGCGCCGATGCGGGTGCAGGCCAGCATGGCATAGGCCGCCTCGGGGATCATCGGCAGGTAGATGGTGACCCGGTCGCCCCGCGACACGCCCTGGCTCTTCAGCACATTGGCCCATTTCATCACCTGGGCATGCAGCTGGCGGTAGGTGATCCGCGCGTCGTCCTTCGGATCGTCGCCCTCCCAGATGATCGCCACCTGGTCGCCGCGCTTTGCCAGATGCCGGTCGACGCAATTGTAGGAGACGTTGGTGGTGCCGTCCTCGAACCAGCGGATCGAGACATTGTGCGGGTCGAAGGAGGTGTTCTTCACCTTCGTGAACGGCCGGAACCAGTCGATCCTTTTGCCGTGCTCGGCCCAGAACGCGTCGGGAGAGGCGAGCGAGGCCTCGTACATGGCCCGGTAGCCGGCCGCATCCAGATGGGCCCGGGCCGCCCATTCGGCGCTGACGGGATAGAGCTTCTCGGACGACATGGGCTTCCCTCCAGGGCCGGCCGGCCGCGAGAGGAGGCCATGCCGGTCACGATGCTTGTTGTGCTCGCGCGTGGTGCCGCCTTCACGAGGCGGTTCTGTTCGTGGGGCCTTGCAGCCGGGCGGACAATACGTCGGGGAAAGCAGGCGGCTCAAGAGAGGCCCGCTCACACTTTGGTCGCTGCGGCGCGGGGATACCGGTCATCCGGCCCGATTGACCCGGCCGGCCCGGCCCGCCCAAGGTGCCGCCTCTCAGGACGGTCCGGGGCGGGGCATGAAGCAGGCGATCGACACCATTCTTTCCGAAGCCACGGCCTCCGGCGCGGTGCCCGGCGTGGTTGCGGCGGTCGGCGACCGGACCGGCGTGCTCTACGAGGGCGCCTTCGGCCTGCGCGGTCTCGACCGGCCGGATCCGATGACGCCGGATACGGTCGCCTGGGTCGCCTCCATGACAAAGGCGCTGACCACGGTCGCCCTCATGCAACTGGTCGAGCGCGGCAAGGTGGAACTGGATGCGCCGGCCGGCCGCTATTGCCCGCAGATCGGGGCGGTGCAGGTGCTGGCCGAATTCGATGCGGGCGGCCAGCCGGTGATGCGGGCGCCGAAGCGACCCGTGACGGTGCGCGACCTGCTCACCCACACATCCGGCTATGCCTATGACTTCGCCTCCGGCGCCATCCGCAAATACATGAAGGCGACCGGTTTGCCTACGACCAATACGGGGCTGAAGGCCTCGCTCGCCGCGCCGCTGATCGCTGATCCGGGCGAGGCCTTCGTCTACGGCATCAGCACCGACTGGGCCGGGCAGGTGGTGGAGGCGGTGACGGGTTCAACGCTCGAGCAGGTCTTCGCGGCGAACATCGCCGGCCCCCTCGGCATGTCGGACACGATGTTCCGCCTCGGTCCGGACCAGCACGCCCGGCGCGCGACCGTCCATGCGGTGAAGGAGGACGGCAGCTACGTGCCGACGCCGATGGTGGTGGTGCAGGAGCCGGAATTTGCCTCCGGCGGCGGCGGGCTCTATTCGACCGCCGGGGACTATCTGGCCTTCACGCGCATGCTGCTGAACGGCGGCGTGTTGGACGGCACCCGCATCCTGTCGGAGGCGAGCGTCGCCGCGCTCGGCACCGACCAGATTCCCCACATGACCATCCCCGCCATGGGGCTGATGTCGCCGATGGGCCTGCGGCAGGTCGACTTCTTCGGGGGCCAGCCGACCGGCTGGACGCTGGCCTTCCAGATCAACCGCGAGCGGAGCGCCGAGGGCCGCGCCGCCGGCTCGCTGTTCTGGGGCGGCTTTGCCAACACGTTCTACTGGATCGATCCGGCCAGCGGCCTCACCGGCGTGTTCATCACGCAGGTGGTGCCGTTCTTCGATCCGCGCTCGGTCAAGCTGTTCAAGGCCTTCGAGCGGGAAGTGTATCGGGCGAGGTGAGGCGGCCGAGTGCCGGGTGGGTGCAGCGGAAACGAAGTGGGGCATCCCGGTTCAGCACTGCGATCATTCCTTCTCTTGCCGTCACCCGTCATCCCCGGCGGAGCGCAGCGAGGGGAAGGGGATCCAGACTTTCGCGCGAGAGCGAGGCTGGCAGGCTGGACCCCCTTCCCTCGGCCTTTGGCCTCGCCGGGGGTGACGGCAGGTGTTCGCCTGTGCCGATGCGCAAGAGCGCTGGCCATGTCATCTGCGCTCATACCCTCGGTTTGCTCCACCCGTCATCCCCGGCCGAGCGCAGCGAGGGGAAGGGGATCCAGCCCTGCACTTATCCGTTGAGCCGCTCGTAGAGATCGTCCCAGTCGGGGTTGTCGCGCTCGATAAGCCTGATCTTCCAGGCGCGATTCCAGCCCTTCAGCTGCTTTTCTCGCGCGATCGCTGCGGCAATGCTCTCGTAGGGTTCCATCTGCACCAGCAGGGCAACGCCGTAGCGGCGTGTGAAGGCCGAACCGATGCCCTGCCGATGCTCAAAGGTGCGACGCGAAACGTCGTTGGTCACGCCGACATAGAGCGTGCCGTTGCGCCGGCTGGCGAGGATGTAGACGTAGTACACAGCGGCCGTCTCTGTGTTGCTGGCATCTGGACCCCCTTCCCTCGGCCTTTGGCCTCGCCGGGGGTGACGGCAGGTGTTGACCTCGGCGGATGTGCAGGGCCGGCGACCGTGTCGCCCGCGCTATCATTTTCGACGGCCTCCACTCGTCATCCCCGGCCGAGCGCAGCGAGGGGAAGGGGATCCAGCCCTGCACTTATCCGTTCAGCCGTTCGTAAATGCCCTTCCATTCGGAATTATCGCTTTCGACAAGCCTGGTCGTCCAAGCGCGACTCAGCTCCGCCTGCCCCCTATTCCGCCGCCTTCGGCAGCTTCACACCTGCCTCGCGGAGCACCGCTTCCGTGTCCTGGCCGAGCTTCGGCGGCGAGGAGCGCGTCGTGGCCGGGCTGGCGGCGAAGCGCACCGGGTGCTTCATGTCGATCCAGGTATAGCCGTCCGGGTGCTGGCGCTTGCGGAAGAAGCCGACCGCCTTCAGGTGCGGGTCGTCGGCCAGGTCCTCCAGCCGGTTGACCCGAGCGTGGGGGATGTTGCGGGCGCCGAGGCTGGCGATCCAGTCCTCGGTGGTGCGGCTGGCGCAGAGCTCGTCCATCATGCCGTAGAGCGTCTTGATGTTGGCCTGACGCGCCGGATAGCTGGAAAAGCGCTCGTCGGTGGCAAGGTCGGGCCGCCCGGCGAGCTCGAAGAAATCCTTCCAGTTGCGGTCCGAATAGGGCGTCACGCCCACCCAGCCGTCCTTCGTGCGATAGGGCCGCCGGTCGGGATTGTGGATGCGGGTATAGCCGAAGCCGGCGCCGGCCGGCGGCGGGTCATAGACATTGCCGTAAAGGTTCTCGTGCAGCACGAAATGGGTGTAGCACTCGAACATCGGCACCTCGACGAGTTGTCCCTCGCCGGTGCGCTCCCTGTGCAGGATGGCGGCGAGCGCGGCCTGCACCATGAACAGGCCGACCGTCTTGTCGGCGGCGAGCGTCGGCAGGTAGCGCGGCGTCGGGTTGCCATCGATGCGGCAGAGCAGGTCGGCGCCTCCCGAGACGCCCTGGATCAGGTCGTCATAGGCCGGCTGGCCGGCATAGGGGCCGTCCGAGCCGAAGCCCGAGGCATGGACATAGATCAGCCCCGGCTTCACCTTCGCCATGGTGTCGTAGTCCATGCCGAGCTTGGCGGCCGTCTCCATCCGCATGTTGGAGCAGACCACGTCGCAGGTGGCGGCCAGCTGCAGGCAGGCCTGCCGGTCCTCGGGGCGCTTGAGGTCCAGCGTCACCGAGCGCTTGTTCTTGTTGTTGAGCATGAACAGAGGCCCCATGCCGGGGCCGGCGGCCTCCGCGCTCGGGCCGGCCCAGCGCATGATGTCGCCGCCATCGGCTCCGGGGCTTTCCACCTTGATGACTTCGGCGCCCATGTCGCCGAGCAGCATGGTGGCATAGGGGCCAAGGATGACGGCGGTCAGGTCCAGGATGCGGATGCCGGAAAGCGGGCCGCGCGGCGCTTCGGCGGGGTCTTTGGCGATCTGTTCGGTCATGGGTCGGGTCACGAGCCTGTCGGGAGCGGTTCAGCCTTCATTCTAGTCCGGAGCCCGGTGCCTTGCGAACCCCGTCAGGTGGAAGCCGTGACCGTCGCCCAGCGCAGGACCTGGTCAACCGGCCGCCTTCTTCGGATCGATGCCGCCCATCTGGCAGACCAGCGCCCATTCCGCATCGGTCACCGGCTGCACCGACAGGCGCGAGAGCTTGAGCAGCGCCATCTCGGCGAGCCGCGGCTCCTGCTTCACCGCTTCGAGCGAGACCGGGGTCTTCAGCGGCATGACCGCCTTCAGGTCCACCACCACCCAGGGCTCGCCGGCCTCTGCGGTCGGGTCAGGATAGGCTTCGCGGATCACCTCGACGATGCCGACGATCTCCTTGCCCTCGTTGGAATGGTAGAAGAAGCCGCGGTCGCCCTTCTGCATGCGCATGAGGTTCAGCTTGGCGGCATGGTTGCGCACACCGTCCCAGTGCGTGCCCTTGGCGCGGGCGGCGACCTGATCGTCCCACGACCACTTGAAGGGCTCGGACTTGTAGAGCCAGTGCGCCACGTCAGGCTCCCTCGGGCTTCTGACCAGCGGTCGGGATCAGCTTGCGGAAGGCATCGAGTTCATTCACGAAACGGTCGAACTCGGCCAGCGTCATGGTCGCCTTGCCGTCGCCGGTCTCGATCACCACGATCGGCTCGCCGCCCGTCCGCCGCTTCATCAGCCTAGCTACGGGGAAGATCACCGAATGGGTCAGGTCGAAGGGGTGGGTCTCCGCCACGAGGTCCGCACCCATGGCCTTCTGCGCCGCCTCGACGCCGCGCGCCAGCTTGTCGAAGAAATTGGTCATCCGTCCGCTCCGCCTATTCCGCCCGCTGCGGCCGTGCCATCAGCTGGGCAATCGCCTGGTCCACATCAATCAGCCCGCCGAGGACCGCGTCCACCGCCTGGGCGATGGGCATGTCGATCCCTGCCGCGTGAGCCGTCTCCACCAATATCTCTGCGGTCAGTGCGCCTTCCGCAAGCGCGCCCCTGCCGGACACCATGTCCAGGGCCTTTCCCTCGCCCAGCGCATGGCCCAGCGCGAAGTTGCGAGACTGCAGGCTCGAGCAGCTCAGGATCAGGTCGCCGAGACCCGAAAGCCCCATCAGCGTCTGCGGCAGGGCGCCGAAATGGGTGCCGAAGCGGGACAATTCGGCAAAGCCGCGCGCGGTGATCGCCGCGGTTGCGCTCGCGCCGAGCCTGCGGCCGGCGACGATGCCGGCAGCGATGGCCAGCACGTTCTTGGTGGCGCCGCCGATCTCGACGCCGCGCAGATCGGTCGTGTGGTAGAGGCGGAAGGCCGGCGAGCCGAGGGCCGCGGCGATGGCGCGCGCCACCGCCTCGTCCGCGGCGGCCACCGTCACCGCCGTCGGCAGTCCGCGGTCGATGTCGCTGGCAAAGCTTGGCCCGGACAGGACGGCCGGCACGGCGGCCGGTACCTCTTCCTCGGCGATCTGCGACAGGAACCGCCCGGTGCCGCGCTCGATGCCCTTGGCGCAGACGACTAGCGGCGTGCCCGGAGCGATGTCCGCCGCCGCAGCCTTCAGGACGCTGCGCAGGGCCTGCGCCGGGACGACGACCAGCACGATGTCGGCCGCCAGGGCCTCGGCAAGCGTTCCGGTTGCGGTCACCGCCTCGTGGATGATGGCCCCCGGCAGGCGGACGGCATTGGTGCGCGGCCCGTTGATCTCGGCGACCACGCCCGGTTCGCGCGCCCACAAATTCACACGCCGGCCAGCCCGCGCCGCGACATTGGCCAGCGCCGTTCCGAAGGCGCCGGCGCCCAGAACGCCGACATGCAGGGCGCCGGTCTGCGGTCCCGGTGTCATGCCCGCGTTCTCCCGTTGCCCGCCATGGCGTCTGCTCCCGCTCCCCCGCGCCTCATGCCTTGGCCCCCAGCCGTCCCGAGCCGATGATCGCCGCCGCCTCGTCCAGCGGCCAGCGGGCCCGGGGCGCGAAGGAGAGGTCGTCGACGAGCCCGAGGCGCAGCCGCTCGACCCCGGCCCAGGCGATCATGGCGCCGTTGTCGGTACACAGTTTCGGTGGCGGAACGACAAAGGGCAAGCCGCTTGACCGTGCTGTCCGCTCCAGCGTCGCCCTCAGAACCCGGTTCGCGCCGACCCCGCCGGCCACCACCAGTGCGGATGGTTCACCGTAACGCTTCCGGAACAGTCCGATGGCGACCTTCGTGCGGTCGGCAACCATATCGGCGACCGCCTGCTGGAACGATGCGCACAGGTCCGCAATATCCTGCCCGGTCAGGGTCCCGGCCTCGCGGACCAGCCTCTCGGCTTCCACGCGAACCGCCGTCTTGAGGCCGGAGAGAGAAAAGTCCGGCTCCGGCCTCCCGGCCATCGGGCGCGGAAAGGCGAACCGGTCCGCGCGGCCGCCCAGCGCCCGCCGCTCCACCTCCGGACCGCCCGGATAGCCGAGGCCGAGCAGCTTGGCGACCTTGTCGAAGGCCTCGCCGATGGCGTCGTCGATGGTCGTGCCGAGCTTGGCATAGGCACCGACCCCGGACACGGCGACAAGCTGCGTATGGCCGCCGGAGGCGAGCAGCAGGAGATAGGGAAAGGCCACGGCATCGGTGAGCCGCACCGTCAGCGCATGGGCCTCGAGGTGGTTCACCGCGATCAGCGGCCGGTCGATGGCCAGGGCCATGGCCTTGGCGGTGGTCAGGCCGACCAGCACGCCGCCGATCAGGCCGGGACCGGCCGCCGCCGCCACGGCATCGAGCTCGCCGGGCGTGACCGCGGCCTCGCGCAACGCCTCGCCGATGATCCGGTCGGCAACCTCCACATGGGCGCGCGCGGCGATCTCCGGAACCACGCCACCATAGGGTGCATGGTCGGCGAGCTGGCTCAGCACGATGTTCGACAGGATGGCACCATGCCCGTCGGCATCGACGCGCACGACCGCAGCGGCCGTCTCGTCGCAGGTCGTTTCGATGCCGAGGACGAGCATGGACAGAAGCTTCCGTCACGGGCCGCCAGACCGGCCCTTCCGGCGCGCGGCCGGATCGTTATGATCAGCGCGGCAGCATCGGCCTAGCATCGCAGGTTCCCATGGCGCAATCGCCCTTCCTCCGCATCGGCACACGCGGCTCCGCACTCGCCCTGGCCCAGGCCCATCAGGTGCGGGGGCTGCTGGCCGCCGCGCATGGCGTGGCCGAGGACGATATCCATGTGGAGGTGATCCGCACCTCCGGTGACATCATCCAGGACCGGCCGCTGTCCGAGGCCGGCGGCAAGGGCCTGTTCACCAAGGAGATCGAGGAGGCGATGCTCGACGGGCGCATCGATCTGGCCGTCCATTCCTCCAAGGACATGCCGACCGTGCTACCCGACGGTCTCGGATTGACCTGTTTCCTGCCGCGCGAGGACGTGCGCGACGCCTTCATCGGCCATGGCGCGGCGTCCATCGCCGGATTGCCGCAGGGGGCGGTGGTCGGCTCCTCCTCGCTGAGACGGCAGGCCCAGCTCCGGCGCGAGCGGCCGGACCTGTCCATCGTCATGTTCAGGGGCAATGTGAACACCCGCCTCCACAAGGTCAGCACCGGCGCGGTTGCGGGCACGCTGCTCGCGCTTGCCGGACTGAAGCGCCTCGGCCTCGCCGATGCCGTGTCCGAGCTGATCGCGACGGAACGGTTCCTCCCGGCGGTCGGGCAGGGGGCCATCGGCATCGAGACACGGCTCGACGACAGCCGCACCCGCGACCTTCTCGCACCGCTCGACCACCGCGATACGGCGATAGCGCTCGCCTGCGAGCGGGCCTTCCTCGCCGGGCTCGACGGCTCCTGCCGCACGCCCATTGCAGGACTGGCACGGGTGACCAATGGCGAAATTGCCTTCCTCGGCGAGATACTGAAGCCGGACGGACGCCAGTTCTTCGGTGCGGCCCGGACGGGACCGGTCGCGGAGGCTGTCGCCCTCGGGGCCGACGCCGCTGCCGAACTCAAGGCGCGCGCGCCGTCAGATTTCTTCCTCGACACCTGATGC
This sequence comes from Phreatobacter sp., assembly GCF_051860605.1. GTDB lineage: Bacteria > Pseudomonadota > Alphaproteobacteria > Rhizobiales > Phreatobacteraceae > Phreatobacter. The sequence continues at coordinate 520,611 of NZ_JBHYDR010000001.1, forward strand.
GCGTACTCGTCACCCGTCCCGAGCCGGATGCCGGCGCGACGGCGGAACGGTTGCGCGGGCGGGGGCACGATCCCCTGCTCGCGCCCTTGATGACTGCGGTGCCCGTGGCCGAGCCGCTGCCTCTGGCACGGCCCGACGGGCTCGCCTTGACGAGCGGGCGCGCCATCGCCTTCCTCGATCCTGCCCTGATGGCCGCGTTCCGCCACCTGCCGGTCTTTGCGGTGGGCGAAAGAACCGCCGCGGTGCTGGTGGAGACAGGCTTTGCCGATGTCCGGCCGGCCGGGGGCGATGTCCGTTCTCTGGCCCGCCTGATCGCCGCGGCCGACCTGCCCGAAGGCAGTCGCATCCTCCATCCCGGCGGCGAGGACCGCGCCGGGGACCTGCGGGCGCTTCTCGCGGGTACCGGCCTGACGGCGGTGCCCTGGACGGTGTACCGGATGGAGCCGGCGGCAACCCTGCCCGCCGCCGCGGTCGCAGCGCTCCGCGAGGGGCGTATCGACGCGGTCCTGCACTATTCTCCGCGCTCGGCGGCGACATTCGCAGCCCTTGCGGTCGGCGACGGGCTTGCACGAGCCGCCGCCGGGCCTCTCCATGCCTGCCTGTCGGAGGCCGTGGCTGCCGCCCTTTCGCCGCTCCGGCCGGGCATGGTGCGGATTGCCGCGCGTCCCGACGAAATGTCCCTGATGCGGCTGCTGGACGGCAGGTCGGGTTGCGGCTGAGATGCCCTGCGGATACAGCTTGGCGTCCGGGGCAACGGAGACGACGGATGGCTGAGGACGACCGCCCGACCGACGCTGGAAAGCTGAAGCGCCGCGGCAAGGCGCCGACCCTGACGCTGGAAGCGACCGACATCACGCCGGCCGTCGAGGCTCCTGCAGACCCGCTGCCGGGGGGCGCCTGGCCCGCGATGGAGCCGACGGCGCCCGAGGCTGCCGCCGAACCCGCCACAGGTGCATCCGGGGCCTCGTCTGGCGGCAGCGACGAGGCTGTCGCGGTTGCCTCCGATGCGGGCGGTCCCGGCGCCTCTGCGGAAACGGCACCGCCTGCGGAGGCATCGTCCCCCACAGAGGCTCCATCCCCGGAAGCCCCCGGCCCGGCCGGCGCCGATGGACCAGCGACCTCGCGAGGCGACGCATCCGCGGGCGACACGGCTGCCGACGCCCCGTTGCTACCACCCGCCGAGGCCGCCCCCCCGGCGCCCGACGAGGCCCGGCGGCATCCGGATCCGGAGCCGGCCGGCCTCTCCGGCTCCCCGGCGACCGGTGACGCCGCTGCCGCCAGACCAGAGCCTTCCCGCGCATCCGAACCGCCGCCGTCCATGCCGGTGCCACTGCCGGCCGGCCGGTCCGGACCCGGCTTCGGCGCACTGATCGCCGCCGGCCTCGTCGGCGCGCTGCTGACGGCGGGACTTGCTTTCGGCGCCGCGCAGTTCGGCTATTTCTCGCCACCGCCGGCCGACACGTCTGCGCTCGAAACCCGCCTCGCCGCCCTCGACCGCCGCATCGGCGAGGTCGCGGCCCGTCCGGCTCCCGTTGCGCCTCCGGTCGCCGGCGCGACCGGCGCCCCGCTGGACATCGCGCCCCTGACCCAGCGGCTTGAGACCCTGGACACGGCGCGGGCCGCCCTGGAGGCGCGCATCGCCGCGCTGGAGAGCCGGCCGCAGCCCGAACCGGCAGCCGCCCCGCCGCCAGCGGCCGCACCGGCGCCGGTCGATCTCGATCCGGTCAATCGCGAGATCGAGGCGCTCAAGGCCGCGCTCGGCCGCGTCGAGGAAGCGCAGCGCAGCGTCGCCGCCGCGCCCGCTCCGTCGCCGGCGCCGACCGGTCCCGACATGGCCGCGGTGACCGCCGCCATCGACGAGCGGCTGCGCGAGGCCGTGGCGACGGAGGCGCGCAGGGCCGAGGCCATCGAGGGCCGGGTCACCCAGCTCTCGACGGAAATCGCGCGCCAGGCTGAAGCGCTAGAGGGTCGGGTCACGGCGCTGACCGGTGATCTTGGCAAACAGGCCGCTGCCACCGAGGCTGCCACCCAGCGCCTCGCCACCCTCGACCAGGCCCGCGCCCTTGGCGAACGATCCGCGCGTCTGGTCGGTATCGAGGTGCTGCGCGCGTCGGTCGACCGCGGCGGGGCCTATGCAGCCGAGTTGCGCGGGGCTCTGGCGCTGGGCGTCGATGCGGATGCCCTTGCGCCGCTGTCGGCCTCGGCCGAACGGGGCGTGCCCACGCGGGCGGCGGTCCACCGGGGCTTTGCCGGTCTTGCACCGCAGCTTGTCCGCGCGGCGCCGACCGGCGGCGAGGGCGGCTTCTTCGACCGACTGGCGTCCAATGCGCAGGGGCTGGTGCGCGTGCGCCCGGTCGGCGAGGCGGCAGGGGATTCGGTCCCGGCCGTGGTGGCGCGGATCGAGGCGAAGCTCGGCCGGGGCGATCTGGCCGGCGCGCTGGCCGATTTCGACGCGCTTCCCGAGCCGGTCAAGGCGCCGGCGCAGGACTGGCTGGTGGGGGCGCGCGCACGTTTCGTCGCCGATCGCGCCCTGGCAAAGGTTTCTGCCGAAGCGCTGGCCGCGCTGCCGGCGCGTTGAGGAGGGGTCATGATCCGCATCGTCGTCTTTCTCCTCCTCATCGCGGCTCTGGCCACCGGTGCCGGCTGGCTGGCTGACCGGCCCGGGACCGTCACCGTGGTCTGGCTCGGTCGTAACATCGAGTTCGAGGTGCTGACCGGCATCGTTGCGGTGGTTGTCGCGGCGGCGCTGGCCATGCTCAGCCTGTCGCTGCTGCGCTGGCTGGTGACCAGCCCCGCGATTGCGGCGCGCGCCATGCGGCGGCGCAAGCAGGACAAGGGCCGCGAGGCGATCCAGCGCGGCATCGTCGCGGTTGGGGCCGGCGACCGGCGCGCGGCCGAGCGCCATGCCTCGGAGGCCGACCGCTATGCCCCCGATGCGCCGCTGACCCTGCTGCTGAAGGCGCAGGCGGCCCAGCTTGCGGGGGATCGTCCGGGCGCTGAAAAAGCCTTCCGGGCCATGATCGATCGGCCGGACACACGGGTTCTCGGACTGCGCGGCCTGCATGTCGAGGCGCAGCGACGCGCCGATCCGGTTGCCGCCCGCGCCATTGCCGAGGAAGCGGTGAAGGTCGCGCCCGGCGCCGGTTGGGCGGCACAGGCGGTGCTGGAAAGCCAGACCGTGTCGGGCGACTGGGACGGCGCCATCGCCACGGTCGAGAAGCAATATGCCGCGCGGGTCATAGACAAGGACACGGCGAAGCGGCGGCGGGCCGTGCTCGTCACCGCCAAGGCGGCGGCGCTCGAGGACGTCGATCCGCCGAAAGCCAGGGCCCTGGCACTGGAGGCGGTGACGCTCGCGCCGACACTGACGCCAGCTGCGGCCATTGCCGGCCGGTTGCTCGCCCACGAGAATGATCCGCGCAAGGCCTCGAAGATCATCGAGGCGGCCTGGAAGGCCATGCCGCATCCCGATCTTGCCGAGGCCTATGCCCATGCCCGCCAGGGCGATTCCCGGCTCGATCAGCTGAAGCGGGTGGAATATCTCGCCCGGCTCACCCCGTCCCATCCCGAGGCGCTGCTGGCGGTCGCCCGTGCGGCCATCGATGCCGGCGACTATGCCACGGCCCATCGCGCGCTCGACGAGGTGGTGGAGATCCGGCCGACCCAGCGCGTGTGCCTCCTGATGGCCGAACTCTTCACCCGCGAGGCCTCCGACTACGGACGCGCGCGCGAGTGGATGGCCCGCGCCCTGCGCGCACCCCGCGACCCGGTCTGGACCGCCGACGGACAGGCAAGCGACGTCTGGCTGCCGGCTTCGCCGGTGACCGGCCGGCTGGACGCCTTCGAGTGGAAGGTGCCGGTGGCAGAGCTTGGCGGGCCGTCGCTGCATGTCGACGACGTGCTGGCCGATATCGCGGAGGCGGAGGCGCAGATGGCGGCGGAGGCGGTTGCCCCCGCGCCGGTCATCGAACTGGTTCCCGAGCCTGCGCCAGAGCCGATCCGGGTGGTCGAGCCGGAACCGGCTCCGCCTCCCTCCCCGCCGCCGGTTGTCGTTCCCGTTGCGGCCGCCGCGGCCAGCATCGTGCCGACGCCGCCTGCAGCGCCGCCCCCGCCCGCAGCCGCCCCGCTCAAGGCCAATGGCACCGCGGCCCCGGAACCGGCGCCCGCCCCGTCCGTCGAGCCTGATCCTGTGCCCGCCGTCGCGACGGAGCCCGTCCCGGCCGCGACCGAGCCGGTGGCAGAGCCTGCTCCCGCGCCGGCGGCGGCCGATCCGGCGCCAGAGGCGACGGGGCCTGCGCGAACGCGGCCGAAGCCGGTGGAAACCGTCTTCCCCATGGCCCGGGCACCCGACGATCCCGGTCCGCCCGAGCCGGCCGAGGCGCCTCCCAAGCGAATGTCCATCTTCCGCAGCTGACGGATGCCATGCGGGATCGGGGCAGGTCCGGTCCGGGACAAAGGCTTGCCCGGTGCCGGGACCTCATGACATAGAGGGCGCGCCGGTCCCGTAGCTCAGCAGGATAGAGCAGCGGTTTCCTAAACCGTTGGTCAGGGGTTCGAATCCCTTCGGGACCGCCATTCTTGCGCTCACGGCCGTCCGCGACAGGTCAGCCGCGTGTGCCAAAAATGGCGCTACCGACCCTGACATGGGTCGCGCCCATGGCAATGGCCGTGGGGAAATCGGCGCTCATGCCCATGGAGATGGTCGTCAGGCCGTTGCGGCGGGCGATGGTGGTGAGCAGGGCGAAATGGGGCGCCGGCGGCTCGTCGGCCGGCGGGATGCACATGACGCCCTCGACATCCAGCCCGTAGTCCTGGCGGCAGGCGCGGATGAAGGCGTCGGCGTCCTGCGGCAGGACGCCGCCCTTCTGCGGCTCGGCGCCGGTATTGACCTGAACGAGGAACCGGATCACGCGGGTGCCGCCGGCCCTCTGGATCTCCTTGCGAAGAGCCGAGGCGAGGGAGATGCGGTCCAGCGTCTCGATGACGTCGAAGAGCGCCACGGCCTCCCTGGCCTTGTTGGACTGGAGCGGGCCGATCATGTGCAGTTCCACGTCCGGATAGCGCTGTCGCAGGTCCGGCCATTTGGATTTCGCGTCCTGCACGTAGTTCTCGCCAAAGACCCGCTGTCCGGCGGCCAGCACCGGTTCGATCGCCTCGGCGGGAAAGGTCTTTGACACGGCGACCAGCGTCACCGCGTCGGGCGGTCGCTGCGCGTCGGCCGCGGCTCTCGACACCGCGGCGCGGACCGCGTCGAGGCGGGCAACGGCTTCGGAAGAGGCGGCAATGTCTGTCATGGCTCTGGCCGTGTCCGGGCGATGAGGAGCGGCCTGCCTAGCACGGCGCGGCGGCCCGCGACCATGCGGGCGCCCGTCAGGGCCCATGCATGCGGCGCGGCCTATTCCGCAATGCCCCAGACGTCGGGCGTCTGCCAGACCAGATGCTGGCCGCCATCCACCGGCAGGATCGCCCCGGTGATGGCTTTCGCGCGGGCAAGATAGAGCACGGCTTCGGCCACAGCCTCCGGCGGGCTTCCGGCGCCGGTGAGCGTTGCCGAGACCTGTCGGCCAAAATCCTCCGGCGCCTGCCGCAGATTGGCGGCGCTCGGGCCGGGCGCGACCGCGTTGACGCGGATGCGGGGGGCAAGCGCCTGGGCGAGCGTCTTCGTCGCCATGGCGAGGGCGGCCTTGGTCAGCGTGTAGGAATAGAATTGCGGCGTCGGCTTGAACACGCGCTGGTCGATGAGATTGACGATGGCGGCGCCGTCCGGCGCCTGGGTGGCAAAATCCTGGGCCAGGAACGAGGGCGTCTGGATATTGACGCGGAACTGGCGGTTCCAGACCTCGCGCGACAGCGAGCCGACATGGTCCTCGACGAACTCGCTGGCATTGTTCACCAGCAGCGTCAGCGGGCCGAAGGGTTCTGCGGCCGCGCTGATCAGCCCGTCGATCTCCGACGGTTCGGCGAGATCGGCGAAGACCGGTGCCGCCCTGCCGCCGGCAGCGCGGATCTGCGCGACCAGAGCTTCGGCCTCGTTGCGTGACCGGTTGGCGTGAACGAGCACCGCATGACCGGAGCCGGCAAGCGCCAGGACAATGGCGCGGCCGATCCGGCGGGCCCCGCCTGTGATCAGAGCGACCTGTGCTGTTTCCGCCATTGTCTTTGCTCCCCGGACGCTGGCTTTCGATCTTCTCCAGTCATACGCCCTGACGGCGGCCGGTGGACCACGGTTTCCGCTGCTGTTGCCGCGCTTCGGCAGATGACATGCGCGCCACCTCGACTTCAGCGTCCTGCGATTGGACCGCAATCTGCCGCGAAGCCGCCACATTGAAGCGACGGTTCAAAGCAATCATCTTGGAGAATTTCGTCTAATATAAGATAAAATTTCATGTAACGAATTATTACCCATATTCAATTCCCTGTATTGGCCCTTCTTCAGTCGCATATCCCTGACAAGAGGCGGCGAGAATGTTCCCGTCCGGCGGCATCATAATCCCAGCATTCACCGACCATTAACGACATGGTGAACGTGACCGAGAAAATGCAATCGAAACCGGATATAGAACCTTCACCACGCATCAAGGGACGGGCCGTCCGGTCGAACCGGATCGCGCTCGTGGGACAGGAGCAGACCATGAAGAAGATTCTTTGCGCCGCCGCTGCGGTTGCCATGCTGGCGGGCCCGGCTCTCGGCGCCGACCTTCCGCGCCGGCCGATCCATGACACGGTCGTGATGCCGGTGGCGCCCGCGGGCGTGTGGACGGGCTTCTATGTGGGTGCCCATCTCGGCGCCGGCTTCTCCTCGCGCTTCAACAACGATGTCGGCTTCGGCCTCGGCAGCGCCTCGGGCTTCCTCGGCGGCCTGCAGGCCGGCTACGACTACCAGGCCGACCGGTTCGTGATGGGTATCGCGGCAGATCTCAGCTATGCCGGGATTTCCCGCCGCCATATCGATGCCATCGGCCCCAACGACGTGCGCACCTCGCTGAACTGGAACGGCTCGCTGCGCGCCCGGCTTGGCTACCTCGTGCAGGACAACCTGCTGCTCTACGCCACCGGTGGTCTCGCGCTCGGCAATGTGCAGGCCCGCGAACTGGTTCCGGCGGTCGTCACGCAGTCGCGTTCGCTGGTCGGCTGGACCGCAGGCGTCGGCGGCGAATACATGTTCACCCGCAACGTCTCGGCGCTGCTCGAATACCGCTACACCAGCCTCGGGCGCGCCAATTACCTGAACCTGACCACCGCGCCGCGGATCGGCTTCGAGGGCCACACGCTGCGCACCGGTCTGAACTACCGCTTCTGATTCACCCGCCGCTTGGGTGAACGCGGCCCGGGCCATGCCCGGGCTGTTTGCATTCGGCACGGCGGCGGCGGTGTCGTCACGGGGCTGTCATCGCCGGGCCGACCGGGCGCGATTGCGCAGGGCCGCCGGGGCCACTAGAAACGCTGGACCATGGCGCTTCTCGACCTCGCCAATCCGACCCGGTTCCTCGCGCTCGTGGAGCGTGTGCTGCCCTGGCTCGCCGGGCTGACCGTGATCCTGTTCGTCGTCGCGGCCTGGTTCGTCTTTGCCGTCGCGCCGGACGATTACCAGCAGGGCGCCACCGTCAAGATCATGTTCATCCATGTGCCGGCGGCCTGGCTCTCCATGGCCTGCTATGCGCTGATGGCGCTCGCCTCGCTCGGCACGTTGGTCTGGCGTCATCCGCTTGCCGATGTCTCCGCCCGCGCTGCCGCGCCCATCGGGGCCGCCTTCACCTTCGTGTGCCTTGCCACCGGATCGCTCTGGGGCCGGCCGATGTGGGGCACCTGGTGGATCTGGGACGCGCGGCTCACCGCCGAACTCGTGCTGCTGATCATGTATCTCGGCCTGATCGCGCTGTGGCGCACGGTGGAGGATCCCGGTCGCGCCGGTCGCGCCGCCGCCGTGCTGACGCTGGTCGGGACGATCAACCTGCCGATCATCAAGTTCTCCGTGGACTGGTGGAACACGCTGCACCAGCCGGCCTCGGTGTTCCGCCTCGGCGGGCCGACCATCCACACCTCGATCCTGGTGCCGCTTGCGATCTCGGCGCTGGCCTTCACGGTGTTCTTCGTGCTGCTGCATCTTGCCGCCATGCGCAACGAGGTGCTGCGCCGCCGCATCCGGGCCATGCGGCTGGTCGCCGCCCAGCGCGAGGCCCCCTCGGATATCCGGGCCGTGCCGCAGGGGGGGAACTGATCCCATGGACATGTTCGGCCTTGGACCCCATTCCGGCTTCATCATCGCGTCCTATGCGGTGACCGTTCTCACCTGCCTTGCCCTCATCGGCTGGGTGATGATCGACCACCGGCGCCAGCGGACCACCCTGGCCGAACTGGAGCGGCGCGGCGTGACGCGTCGTGCCGGCCGGTCGGAAGGGGCGCCGTCATGAGCGAGGCAACCACGGCCACCGCGTCCGGGTCACGGCGCCGGCTCGTCCTCGCGCTGGTGCCGCTCATCCTGTTCGGCGGGCTGGTGGCCCTCTTCCTCGTGGGCCTCAGGGGCGATCCCCAACGGCTTCCCTCGGCGCTGATCGGGCGGCCCGCGCCGGAGTTTCGCCTGGCCCCGCTGGCCGGAATGGACCGTCCGGGCTTTGCGACGGCCGATCTGGCCGGCCATGTCACGCTGGTCAATGTCTTCGCCTCCTGGTGCATTCCCTGCCACGAGGAGCATCCCTTCCTGATGCAGCTTGCCGGCGACAGCCGCATCCGTCTCGCCGGCATCAACCAGAAGGACCAGCCGGACAATGCGCGCCGTTTCCTCGGCCGCAACGGCAACCCCTATCACATGATCGGCGTCGATCCTTCGGGGCGCACGGTGATCGACTGGGGCGTCTATGGCGTGCCGGAGACCTTCATCGTCGGGCGCGACGGGCGCATCCTGTTCAAGCATGTCGGCCCGATCACGCAGGCCAACCTGGACCGGGTCATCCGGCCCGAGATCGAGAAGGCGCTGGCGCGGTAGACCAGCACGCCTCCCCCGAACCGGGGAGATGCGGAACGGGGCTCCCCGTCCCACACTGGCCCGAACCGTGCGGGGAGCGCCATGTCCGACCTTCTGATCGACCGCCGCGGGCCGGTCGCCATCCTGACCCTCAACCGGCCTGACGCCATGAATGCGCTGTCGCAGGCGCTCATCCGGGCGCTGACGGCGGCGATCATCGAGCTTTCGGCGGATGATGCGGTCAGGGCCGTGGTGCTGACTGGAGCGGGCGAGCGCGCCTTCTCGGCCGGTCTCGACCTGAAGGAACTGGCGGCGCGGCCCGGTCTCCTCGGCATGGTCGAAGGTGACGGCGCAAGGCCCAACCCCATTCGCGCCATCGAGCAGAGCGCAAAGCCCTTCATCGCGGCGGTGAACGGGGTTGCCATCACCGGCGGCTTCGAGCTTGCGCTGGCCTGCGACGTGCTCATCGCGGCGAATACGGCACGCTTTGCCGACACACACCAGCGCGTCGGCGTCATTCCAGGCTGGGGGCTTTCCCAGAAGCTCTCGCGGATCATCGGCCCCTCGCGCGCCAAGGAGATGGCCTTTTCTGGCCGGTTCGTTACGGCGGGTCAGGCGAGCGAATGGGGGCTGGTCAGCCGGGCGGTGCCGCCGGCCGACCTGATGGCCGACGCGCTGGCGCTCGCGCAGGAGATCGCCGAGGTGCCGGGGACGTTCATCGCCGACTACAAGCGGCTGGTGGACGAGGGCTATGCCCTGCCGTTCGGCGAGGCCATGACGCTGGAGGCCGAACGTTCGCGCCGGCACAACAGCGCGATCGTACCCGCCGACATTGCCGGCCGCCGTGCCGCGGTGCAGGAGAAGGGCCGCGCGCGGTAGGTCCTGAAGAGTCCCTTTCGAGGGCCGTTTGTCCGCCGATCGCCGCCCGGCGTCATCGCCGCGTCACACGAATAGGCGTTGACGGACCGGCGTTCCCGTGGCCAATGCCCCATTCTTCCGATGGGTCCCGGGCCTGACAGCCAAGGGACCCTTTTCGTCGTATCCGTCACCCGTGCAGTCCGGAGACCTCGCATGAGCCAGTGGCCCGTCTATCATGAAATCACCGGTCCGATCGTCATGATCGGCTTCGGCTCCATCGGCCGCGGCACGCTGCCGCTGATCGAGAGGCATTTCAAATATGATCAGACGCGCATGGTGGTTATCGATCCGGTCGATACCGACCGCGCCCTGCTCGACGAGCGCGGCATCCGCTTCGTCCAGGAGGCGGTCACCCAGCAGAACTACCGCGACCTTCTGACGCCCCTTCTCACCGCCGGCGGCGGCAAGGGGTTCTGCGTCAACCTGTCGGTCGATACCTCCTCGGTCGACATCATGGAGCTCTGCCGCGAACTCGGCTGCTTCTATATCGACACGGTGGCCGAGCCCTGGGCCGGCTTCTATTTCGACACGTCGAAGGGCCCGGCGGCGCGCTCCAACTACATGCTGCGCGAGCGCGTGCTGGAGGCCCGCGAGCGCAATCCCGGCGGCATCACCGCGGTGTCGTGCTGCGGCGCCAATCCGGGCATGGTGTCCTGGTTCGTCAAGCAGGCCCTGCTGAACGTCGCAACCGACCAGGGCGTCGCCTTCGCCGAGCCGAAGTCGAAGGCCGAATGGGCGGCGCTGGCAGCCGAGGTCGGCGTCAAGGGCATCCATATCGCCGAGCGCGACACCCAGCGCTCGAAGAAGCCCAAGCCGGCCAATGTCTTCGTCAACACCTGGTCGGTCGAAGGCTTCGTCTCGGAGGGCCTGCAGCCGGCCGAGCTCGGCTGGGGCACGCACGAGACCTGGATGCCGGCGAATGCCGGAACGCACGAGACCGGCTGCGGTGCGGCCATCTACCTGCTCCAGCCCGGTGCCAACACCCGCGTCCGCTCCTGGTGCCCGACGCCCGGCCCCCAGTACGGCTTCCTCGTCACGCACAACGAGGCGATCTCGATCGCCGACTATTTCACGGCGCGCGACGCCACCGGCAAGGTCACCTACCGGCCGACCTGCCACTATGCCTATCACCCGGCCAATGACGCCGTTCTGTCGCTGCACGAGATGTTCGGCGCCGCCGGCAAGCGCCAGGACTCGTGGCACATCCTCGACGAGAACGAGATCGAGGACGGCATCGACGAACTCGGCGTGCTGCTCTACGGCCACAAGGGCAATGCCTACTGGTATGGCTCGCAGCTCTCCATCGAGGAGACGCGGGCGATCGCGCCCTACCAGAACGCCACCGGCATGCAGGTGACCTCTGCCGTGCTCGCCGGCATGGTCTGGGCGCTCGACAACCCCGAAGCCGGCATCGTCGAGGCCGACGACATGGACTTCCGCCGGTGCCTGGAGGTGCAGCGGCCCTATCTCGGTCCGGTCATCGGCACTTATACCGACTGGACGCCGCTGGACGGCCGTCCGGGCTTCTTCCCCGAGGATATCGACACCTCCGACCCCTGGCAGTTCCGGAACATCCTCGTCCGGGATTGAGCCGGACGGGACTGGCGACGGGGAGGGCGGGCCACGGGTCCGCCCTTTCCGACTGGAGCATGCGTGCTTCGGAGCGTATCGGCGAAGGCCCCTTCTGCACCCTCGCCTCAGATCCGCTCCTCCAGAGCCTCCTCGAGCAGTTCCAGCGTGGCGAGCGCGAAGGCGAGCATGTTGGCGGACCGGTCATCTGAGCCGGTCCTCAGCGTGATCGCCTTCGCTTTCGGGCCATCCACGGCCAGGCAGGCATGGCCAGCCGGGTCGCCATAGCGGTTGCCGGTCGGCCCTGTCGCGCCGGTCTCGGCGAGGCCCCAGGTCGCGCGGTGGCTCGTGCGGATGGTCTTGGCCATCAGGGCCGCCCAGGGCTCGGAGGCGGAGCGGATGCCCTGCATGTCGTCGGGCCCGATGCCGAGCAGGGCGTCGCGGGCACGCACCGTGTAGACGACCGCGCCGCCGAGATAATAGGCGGACGCCCCGGGCACCGACAGCAGCGCCGCGGAGACAAGGCCGCCGGCCGAGGATTCGGACACCGCCACCGTCTCGCGTCGTTCCACCAGCAGCCTTGCAATCCGTGCCGCCGCCGCCTCCAGCCTGCCATCACCGATCATCGCTTCACTCCTCCCCAAGGCAGCCAGACTGGCCCCGCCGGGCGCGGCGGTCGAGCCGGCCGGACGGGGGGCTGGGGTGACCCATCGTCAAGCGCGGAGCGGTTGATAAAGCCTGCGCTTTGCCTAGATTGCCGCGTCCGCCGCCGCTGCGGCTTGCCTGACGAAGGATGGCATCATGGTGCGACGCTCCCTGTCGGTCGGTCTCCTGGTCCTTGCCGCGAGTTTCGGTCTCGCCGCCGGCGCCGCGGCGCAGGCCCAGCGGGAACTGCGCATCTTCAATTGGTCGAACTATATCGACGAGCAGGTGCTTCGCGACTTCGAGCGCGAGTTCAACGCCCGGGTCGTCTACGACACCTACGATTCCAACGAGGTGCTGGAGACGCGCCTGCTGGCCGGCCGCACCGGCTATGACATCGTGGTGCCGTCGGCGCCGTTCCTGTCGCGGCAGATCGCCGCCAATGTGCACCAGCGGCTCGACCTCTCGAAAATCCCGAACAGCGTCCATTTCTGGCCGGAGGTGCAGCGGCGGGTCGCGGCCTACGATCCCGGTAATGCCTATTCGGTGAACTATCTGTGGGGCACCACGGGCATCGGCTTCAATGTCGCGAAGATCCGCGAGCGCATGCCGGACGCTCCGCTCGATTCCTGGAAACTGGTCTTCGACTTCGACACGCTGAAGCGCTTCCAGGACTGCGGCATCCATTTCCTCGACACGGCCGAGGACTTCCTGCCCTCGGTCATGCGCTATCTCGGCCGCGACCCCAATTCCAAGCGTGCCGAGGACTGGGAGGCGGCGGCAAGCCACGTCCAGCGCCTGCGCACGCTGGTCACCAAGTTCCACTCCTCCGAGTACATTTCCGCGCTGGCCAACGGCGATATCTGCATCGCGGTCGGCTATTCGGGCGATATCTTCCAGGCGCGCAACCGCGCGCGCGAGGCCGGCAACAGCGTCGAGGTCCAGTATGTGATCCCGAAGGAGGGGGCGCAGATGTGGTTCGACCAGATGGCGATCCCGGCTGATGCGCCGAACGCCGATCTCGCCCATGCCTTCATCAATTATCTCAACCGGCCCGAGGTGATCGCCAGGGTGGCGAGCTTCGTCTCCTATGCCAGCGGGAACCTTGCGGCACGGCCGCTGATCGCACCGGCCGTGCGCGACAATCCGGCTGTCTATCCGCCGGACGAGGTGATGGCGCGCCTGTTCACCGTGACGAGCCCCGACGCGCGGCTGCAGCGAACCATCACCCGCGCCTGGACGCGGGCCAAGACCGGACGCTGATCCATCGTGACCGACCTGTCCCCTTCCCGCACCGCTTCGCTGGGAGCGGTGCGTTCCGCCTTCGCGCCGTGGAACGATGCCGCCGCCATACCGCTGGTCGTCTTCGACCGGGTGACCAAGCGCTACGGCGCCGATGCGGCGGTGGACGACCTGTCGCTTGCCATCCACGAGCACGAGTTCTTCGCGCTGCTGGGGCCGTCCGGCTGCGGCAAGTCCACGCTGATGCGCCTGCTCGCCGGCTTCGAGACGCCGACGTCGGGTCGGGTCCTGCTGGCCGGCAAGGACCTTGCCGGCGTTCCGGCCCACCGGCGGCCGACCAACATGATGTTCCAGTCCTATGCGCTCTTTCCCCATATGAGCGTGGAGAAGAACATCGCCTTCGGTCTCGCCATGGAGGGCCTTCCGCGCGAGGAGATCGCGCAGCGGGTTGCCGACATGCTCAGGCTCGTGCGGCTGGAAAGCTTTGCGGCGCGCAAGCCGCATCAACTGTCCGGCGGCCAGCGCCAGCGCGTCGCGCTCGCCCGCGCGCTCATCAAGCAGCCCAGGGTGCTGCTGCTCGACGAGCCGCTGGGAGCCCTTGACCGCAAGCTTCGCGAGGAGACGCAGTTCGAGCTGATGGCGCTGCAGGAGCGGCTGGGTCTGACCTTCATCATCGTCACCCACGACCAGGACGAGGCCATGACCATGGCCACCCGCATCGCGGTGATGGACAAGGGCAGGGTCGTGCAGGTGGCGCCGCCGCCGGTGATCTATGAGGCGCCCGCCAACCGCTATGTCGCGTCGTTCATCGGCGACATCAACATGATCGAGGGGAGGATCGCGGAGGTCGCGGCCGGGCGGGCCATCGTGGAAACCGCCGCCGCCGGACGGGTGTCGGTGGAGACCGGCGAGGCGCTCACCACCGGACAGGCCGTGGCGGTCGCCTGGCGGCCGGAGAAGACACGCATCGTGCGCGCGGGCGAGGCCGTTGCCGGCGGCCGCATGATGCTGGCCGGCACGGTCCACGACATCGGCTATCTTGGAGACTGGACCACCTATGTGGTCGAGGCCGGCGGTTTCAGGCTGCGGGCCGCCGTTGCCAATGCCTCGCGCACCGTGGAGCGTCCGATCGGCTGGGACGACCCGGTCCAGCTCGCCGTCGCGCCCGACGCGCTCATCCTGCTGACGGGGTGAGGCGATGACCGACCGCGCCACCCGCCGCACCGTCATCCTCATTCCCTATCTGTGGCTGGCGGTGTTCTTCCTCGTGCCCTTCGCCATCGTGGCGAAGATGTCGCTGTCGCAGGTGGCAACGGCCATTCCGCCCTATGTGCCGGTCTTCTCGGTCGAAGACGGGCCGTCCGGCTGGCTGGCCAAGGTCCGCGAGCTCTCGTTCGAGAACTATGCCGTCATTTTCGGCGACCGCCTCTACATTGACGCCTTCCTGTCCTCGCTCAGGATCGCGGCCATCGGTACGCTGATCCTGCTCCTGATCGGCTATCCCATGGCCCATGCCATGGCGCGCGCGCCCGAGCGCATCCGGCCGATCCTGGTCATGGCGGTGATCCTGCCGTTCTGGACCAGCTTCCTGATCCGGGTCTATGCCTGGATCGGCATCCTCAAGCCGGAAGGGTTGCTCAACGAGGTGCTCCTCGGCCTTGGCCTGATCGGAAGCCGGCTGCAGATCGCCAATACCGACACCGCCATCCTGATCGGCGTCGTCTATTCCTACCTGCCCTTCATGGTGCTGCCGCTCTACGCCGCGCTCGAGCGCATCGACCGGACGCTGCTCGAGGCCGCCGGCGATCTCGGCTGTCCGCCCTGGAAGGCGTTCTGGCGCATCACCGTGCCGCTGTCGCTGCCGGGCGTCATCGCAGGCTGCTTCCTGTGCTTCATCCCGATCACCGGCGAGGTGGTGATCCCCGACCTGCTCGGCGGCTCGGACACGCTGATGATCGGCCGCACGCTCTGGACCGAGTTCTTCTCGAACCGGGACTGGCCGGTGGCCGCGGCGGTTGCGGTTCTGTTGCTGGTCCTGCTGGTGGGTCCCATCGTCGCCTACCAGCACATCCAGGCCCGCCAGCTGGAGGCGGCGCGATGAACGTCCGCTCGCGCCTGTTCGACGCCACCGCGCTGACGCTCGGCTTCGCCTTCCTCTACCTGCCGATCGTCATCCTCATCGTCTTCTCGTTCAACGCCTCCCAGCTCGTCACGGTGTGGGGCGGCTTCTCGACGCGCTGGTATGTGGCGATCCTGCAGAACCGCCAGCTGCTCGACTCCGCCTGGATGACGGTGCAGGTCGCGGCGCTGTCGGCGACGATCGCCACGACGATCGGAACGCTCGCCGCGCTCGCCCTGACCCGGTACCTGCGCTTCCGCGGCCGCATGCTGTTCACCGGCATGGTCTATGCGCCGCTCGTCATGCCGGAGGTCATCACCGGTCTGTCGCTGCTGCTGCTGTTCGTCTCGCTGGGCATCGACCGCGGCTTCTGGACGGTGTCGATCGCCCACGCCACCTTCACCATGGGCTTCGTCGCCGTGGTGGTGCAGTCGCGCCTCGTCACCTTCGACATGGCGCTGGAGGAGGCCGCCGCCGATCTCGGCGCCACGCCCTGGCAGGTTTTCTTCCTGATCACGCTGCCGCTCATCGCGCCGGCCGTGCTGGCGGGGTTCCTGCTCGCCTTTACCCTGTCGCTGGACGACCTGGTGATTGCCAGCTTCACCACCGGGCCCGGCGCCACCACCCTGCCGATGCGGATCTACAGCCAGGTCAGGCTCGGCGTGACGCCGGAGATCAATGCCATCTCCACCATCATGATCGGCCTCGTCACGGTGGCGGTGATCGTCTCGGCGCTCGTCACCAAACGACAGGCATTGGCCGGCAAGGGCTAGCTTGCGCGGCGACCTTGACCCCTGCCGCCGGCAATGGTCTGTGCGATCCATCGCGCATGCGACCGCCAAGCCGGAGCGCCCCATGACATCGGCCGTCGACAGCCTCGTCTCGATCCTGGACCTTGAACCGCTCGAGGTGAACCTGTTCCGGGGAAAAAGCCCGCAGGACGGGTGGCAGCGCGTGTTCGGCGGCCAGGTCATCGGCCAGGCGCTGGTAGCCGCCTGCCGCACCGTGGACGGGCGCAGGCCGCATTCGCTGCACGCCTATTTCGTGCTGCCGGGCGATCCCCGGTCGCCGATCATCTACGAGGTGGAGCGCATCCGCGACGGGCGCAGCTTTTCCACGCGCCGGGTGCGCGCCATCCAGCACGGCGCCTCGATCTTCTCGCTGTCCGCCTCGTTCCACCTCGAGGAGGAGGGACCCGAGCACCAGTTCGTCATGCCGGCCGTGCCCATGCCAGAGGATCTGCGCAGCGAGTCCGAGGTGCGCGCCGAGCTGATGCCGCACATGCACGAGGACATGCGCAACTATTTCCAGCGCGAGCGGCCGATCGAAATCCGTCCCGTCGAGTTCGGCCGCTATACCGGCGAGCGGCAGCCGGAGGGCAAGTTCCACGTCTGGATCCGGGCGACCCGGCCGCTGCCCGCCGACCCGGTCATCCATCAGTGCGTTCTGGCCTATGCCTCGGACATGACGCTTCTGGACGCGGCCAACGTGCCGCACGGACGCTCCTTCCACGACCAGTCCGTGCAGGCGGCCAGCCTCGACCACGCCATGTGGTTCCACCGGCCGTTCCGTGCCGACGACTGGCTGCTTTACGCGCATGACTCGCCGTCCGGTCAGGGATCGCGCGGCTTTACCCGCGGTGAAATCTTCACGCGCGAGGGCGTGCTGGTGGCGTCAGTTGCCCAGGAAGGCCTGCTTCGCCCCAGGAAGCCCAAAATTTAGGCAGAAATTGCCGGCCAAGGTGGCTGCCTGCGCTTCGCCTCATTTGGCTGCCCAAGTTTTAATCAATCACTGTTCCGGCTGCGCGGAGATCTGTCAGCGCTCCGATCTATCTCTTTCATATCCTTGGGGAAATCCGGCTCTCCCCGAGCTGGCACGCGACTTGATTACCTGCAACCCGGTTCGGTCGTCGCCCCACGGGGCGGCCCCGACACGATGCACACCAAGCATCCGTTGGGGCGAGAACCGAACGGAGCCAAACGGGGATGCCGAGATGAAGATCGTGATGGCGATCATCAAGCCATTCAAGCTGGAGGAGGTGCGCGATGCCCTGACGGGTATCGGAGTGCACGGCCTGACCGTCACCGAGGTGAAGGGCTACGGGCGCCAGAAGGGCCACACGGAAATCTATCGCGGCGCCGAATATGCCGTGAGCTTCCTGCCCAAGCTGAAGATCGAGGTGGCGGTCCCCGCCGCCGATGTCGACAAGGTCGTGGCCGCCATCGCCGGCGCTGCCAAGACCGGCCAGATCGGCGACGGCAAGATCTTCGTCACCTCCATCGAGCACGCCGTGCGCATCCGCACCGGCGAGACCGATATCGACGCGCTGTGACCGCCGCGCTCCCCAGATCGCACTTCCGGAGACATCCCTCATGACAATCCTGCGTTCCTCCCGGTGGGCGGCAGCGGCGGTGGGCCTCGGTGCCGTGGCTCTCGCCTTCGCCGAACCCGCATTCGCCCAGACGCCGGCGCCCACCCCCACCCTCAATTCCGGCGACACGGCCTGGATGCTGGTGTCCACGCTACTGGTGCTGCTGATGATCGTGCCTGGCCTTGCCCTGTTCTATGGCGGGCTGGTGCGCTCCAAGAACATGCTCTCGGTGCTGACCCAGGTGCTGGCGGTTGCCAGCGTCACCATGATCATCTGGGTGATCTACGGCTACAGCCTGACCTTCGGCGACGGCAATGCCTTCATCGGCAATTTCTCCAAGGCGTTCCTGCGCGGCATCACGCCGGAATCGCTGAACGCGACCATCCCCGAATATGTGTTCCTGTCGTTCCAGATGACGTTTGCGGCGATCACCGCGGCGCTCATCATCGGCGGCTTCGTGGAGCGGACCAAGTTCTCCGCCATCATGCTGTTCACCATCCTCTGGGTGACCTTCGTCTATTTCCCGATCGCCCACATGGTCTGGCATGCCGACGGTTACCTGATGAAGCTCGGCGCGCTTGATTTCGCTGGCGGAACGGTCGTCCACATCAATGCCGGCGTTGCCGCCCTCGTCGGCGCCCTCGTCATCGGCAAGCGCATCGGCTACGGAAAGGAACTGATGCCTCCCCATTCGCTCACCCTGACCATGGTCGGCGGTGCGCTGCTCTGGGTTGGCTGGTTCGGCTTCAATGCCGGCTCGGCCCTCACGGCCGGCGGCGTCGCCTCGCTCGCCATGATCAACACCTTCGTCGCGACGGCGGCTGCGGCTTTGGCCTGGCTTCTGGTCGAATGGGGTGCCAAAGGCAAGCCCTCGCTGCTCGGGCTCGTGTCGGGCGTGGTGGCCGGGCTCGTGGCCGTCACCCCGGCGGCCGGTCTGGTCGGCCCGATCGGGGCGATCGTTCTCGGCGCCCTCGGCGGTGCAGTCGCCTTCTTCTTCTGCACCACCGTGAAGAACGCGCTCGGCTATGACGACAGCCTCGACGTGTTCGGCATCCACGCGGTGGCCGGCATCGTCGGATCGATCGGCACCGGCATCTTCGTGTCGACCTCGCTCGGCGGCGTCGGCGTCGCCGACTATTCCATGGCCGCCCAGGTCTGGAAGCAGTTCGTGGCCGTGGTCATCGCCATCGTCTGGTGCGGCATCGTCTCGTTCATCCTGTTCAAGATCGTCGATGTCATCGTCGGCCTCAGGGTGACGGCGGACCGCGAGCGCGAGGGTCTCGACCTCGCCGAGCACGGCGAGCGCGCCTACAACACCTGACCGGCCACCTTCCGGCCGCCTATGCGACCCCCGGCGCCCCGCGCCGGGGGTTTTGCGTTGCCCCCGCAACGCCCGCAACCGGGCCATGGTTAATCCAGCGTCAACCCTTGCCTAGGTAAGGTCCGCAATCAGGCCGGCCTGTCCCCGCGGGACGCCGGCAGATCGTGCGTGGGACTGGATCGACATGGCTGTGGCGCAGCGGCATTCCGGGCCGACCCTGCTGACGGAAGGTCTGGGCGGCATGTTCAGGCGGCGGCTGCGGCAGATCGTCGGGCTGGCCGTTCTGGCCGGCGTGGCGCTGGCTGCGGTGGCCATGCTGACCTGGACCGCCGGAGATCCCTCGCTGAGCCGCGCCACCCATGCCCCTGTCCAGAACTGGGTTGGACGGCCGGGCGCGATCCTGGCCGATCTCCTGATGCAGCTGGTCGGCCTCGGCTCGGTCGTGCTGCTCGCCATTGCCGCGGCCTGGGGCTGGCGGCTGATGCGCAACCGCTCCTTTGATCGCGAGGGCCTCAGAATCCCGCTCGGGCTTGCCGCAGCGATGGTGGCTGCGGTGGCGCTGTCGCTGTTGCCCGCTCCCAGCGGCTGGCCTCTGCCGACCGGTATCGGCGGCGTCATCGGTGATGGCGGGCTGACCGTGCTGGCCTCGCTGCTCGGCCGCATGGACGGCGCGATGCGCTGGATTGCGGCGCTTGCCATGGGCGGTTTCGCCGTGCTGCTGGCTGCCGTGGCGGTGGCTGCCCTGTTCCGACCCGAGCCGGAAACGCTGGCCGAGGAAATCGACCGTGTCGCGCCGCAGCCGCGCCGCACCCGGTCTCCCGACGAGGAGCCCGGCCGCCTCGCCCTGATCGGGCAGAGCCTCACCGGCGGCATCGTCCACGCGATGCTCTCGACGCGGGCCCGCATGGCGCGCGCGATGGCCGAGGCACCCCAGACGGCGCGGCGCGCAGCCGGCGCCGACCCGGCCGATGGCAGCGACCGGTCCCCGGGGCTGGTGGCGCGGGCCAAGGCCTATTTCACCGAGCCCGACGATGATCTCCTGCCCGGCTCCCGGCGAAGCTCCGGCGTGCGGCGCGAGCCCGTGATGGAGGAGCCCGCCCGTCCGCCACGGACCTACCATGCGCCGCTGGCACGACCGGCGGCAGCCGAAGCCGGACCTGGAAGCGCTCCGGCACAGCGCATTGCCGACGAGCCGCCTGGCCGCGACAGAAACACATCGGACGACCGGCCGTCTTCAGATGACCGGCCGTCGGCCCATGACCTGGATGACGGGGCCGGACTGCCGCCATCCGCATCGCCGCCCAAGGGGGCGGCTGGCCCGCGCATTCATGCGCCTGCGCCTGCGCCAAAGCCCGCCGCAATCCAGCAGAAGCTGCCGCTGCCGCCGCCGGACGGCGCCGAGGATGATTACGAAATGCCGCCGCTCGACCTGCTGGCCGAGCCGAAGCCGTCCGAGCGCCATCCGTCCATGTCGATGGACGTGCTGCAGGAGAACGCCGCGACGCTGGCCTCCGTGCTCGACGATTTCGGCGTGCGCGGCGAGATCATCAATGTCCGGCCCGGCCCGGTGGTCACGCTCTACGAACTCGAGCCCGCGCCCGGCACGCGCTCCAACCGCGTCATCGGCCTCGCCGACGACATTGCCCGCTCCATGTCGGCGATTTCGGCGCGCGTCGCCCTCGTCTCCGGCCGCAATGCCATTGGCATCGAACTGCCGAATGCCAGGCGCGAGAACGTGCTGCTGCGCGAGATGCTGGCGAGCCAGGACTTCATCACCGCCAAGGAGAAGCTGCCGATCGCGCTCGGCAAGACCATCGGCGGCGATCCCGTGATCGCCGACCTTGCCAAGATGCCTCACCTGCTGGTCGCCGGCACCACCGGCTCGGGCAAGTCGGTGGCCATCAACACCATGATCCTTTCGCTGCTCTACCGGCTGCGGCCGGACCAGTGCCGGCTGATCATGGTCGATCCGAAAATGCTTGAACTGTCGATCTACGACGGCATTCCCCATCTGCTGACCCCCGTCGTCACCGATCCGAAGAAGGCGGTCGTGGCGCTCAAATGGGCGGTGCGCGAGATGGAGGAGCGCTACAAGAAGATGTCGAAGCTCGGCGTCCGCAACATCGACGGCTTCAACGCCCGCATGGCGCAGGCCAAGGCCAAGGGCGAGGTGCTGACCCGCACGGTGCAGACAGGCTTCGACCGCGAGACGGGCGAGGCGATCTACGAGCAGGAGGAGATGGGCCTCGAGCCGATCCCGTACATCGTGGTCATCGTCGACGAGATGGCCGACCTGATGATGGTCGCCGGCAAGGAGATCGAGGGTGCCATCCAGCGCCTCGCCCAGATGGCGCGCGCCGCCGGCATCCACCTGATCATGGCGACGCAACGCCCCTCGGTCGATGTCATCACCGGCACGATCAAGGCCAATTTCCCGACCCGCATCTCCTTCCAGGTGACGTCGAAGATCGACAGCCGCACCATTCTCGGCGAGCAGGGGGCCGAGCAGCTGCTCGGCCGCGGCGACATGCTGTACATGGCCGGCGGCGGCCGTATCAGCCGCGTCCACGGCCCCTTCGTGTCGGACGAGGAGGTCGAGCGCATCGTCAGCCACCTGAAGATGCAGGGCGCGCCCGACTACCTTGACGCCGTCACCACCGACGACGACGAGGGGATGGACGGCGAGGGCGAGGATGGCGCCGTGTTCGACAAGGGCGCCTTCGGCGAGGAGCCGGCCGATCTCTACGACAAGGCGGTGCAGGTCGTGGTGCGCGACAAGAAGGCGTCGACCTCCTATATCCAGCGCCGCCTGCAGATCGGCTACAACCGGGCTGCCTCGCTGATCGAGCGCATGGAGCGGGAGGGGCTGGTCGGTCCCGCCAATCATGCGGGCAAACGCGAAATTCTCATGCCGGAGGCGGTCGACTGACGCAGCGGCCGCCTCGAAATCGCCCCACCGGCTTCCTATCTCCCGCCAGAACCGTGAGCCTTCCGGAGACCCGATGACACGACGCCTGGCAGCCGCGATCCCGGCCGGACTGATCGCAGCAGGATGCGCCCTCTCGGCCGTCCTGCCGGCCGCGGCCTCGCCCGACCGCCCGTTGATCCTCGCCCAGGGGGCGCCGATCCAGCTCGGCCCGCCCGCCGGCGGCGCCGCCCCGGCCCGTCCGCAGGGTGCGCCAGCCGCCGCGACCGGTGCCCTGACCCCGCCGGTCCGCCATCCGGCCCCGCGCGGGGCCCGCGGCGTCGATGCCAGCGCCCGCGAGATCGCCCAGCAGGTCAATGCCTATTTCAACGGCATCCGCACCCTGCAGGGCGACTTCGTGCAGATCGGCCCGGACGGGCGGCGCACCACCGGCAAGCTCTTTCTGGAGAAGCCCGGGCGCATCCGGTTCCAGTACAATGCGCCGAGCCCGGTGGAGATCATCGCCGACGGCCAGTCGGTGGCGGTGCGCGACCGGCGCCTGAACACGCAGGACATCTATCCGCTGTCGCAGACGCCGCTGCGCTTCCTGCTGTCCGACCGTGTCGACATCCTGCGCGACGCCAATGTCACCTCGGTCTCGCGCGATCAGGACTATGTCGTGGTCATGCTGGAGGAGCGGCAGGCGATCGGCGGGACGAACCGCCTCATGGTGCTGTTCAATGCCGGTGACCTGACCCTGCGCCAGTGGACGGTCTATGATGCGCAGGGCTACGAGACATCCGTCGCCCTGCACAATCTCGACCCGCGCACCCGGCCCGACCAGCGCCTGTTCCGCATCAACTACCAGCGCATCCTGGAGTGACCGGACGGTCGGTAGCCCGGCGTCCTCAGTCGATCTCTCTCAGCGTGCGCATGACGGTCTGCCGCGAGGTGAGCGCGGCAACCGCCGTGACGAGCGCGGCCAGCGCCGCGATCCACAGATAGCCGGAACCGGTCAGCGCGAAGGAGCCGAACAGCGCCTCGATCTGGTCGCCGCCGGCCGTGGCGCGCCAGCGGGCGGCGACGAGCCCGGCGAGGTGGATGGCGCCCAGCGCCCCCAGTGCTCCGGCAATGCTGCCCTTCAGCGCCAGCCAGAGGAAATGGCGCTGGAACTCTCCGGCGATGAAGGCATCGCGCGCACCGACGAAGTGCAGCACCTCCACCACCGGGCGGTTTGTCGCCACCGCCGCACGGGTGGCGAAGATCACCGACAGGCCGGTGGTCGCCACCATCAGCGACACGATGACGAGGCCGGCGATCACCACCGCCCGGGCCATGGCGCGCAGTCTGTCGAACCATTGGCGGTGGTCGTCGAGGCTGGCGCTGGGCACCGCTTCGGTGAGCGTGCGGCGGAACCGCTCCATGTCGGTGCGCCGGTCGTCGGCGAGCTTGACCACGATCAGCCGCGGGATCGGCAGGTCCTCGGCGCCGAGGCCGGTGCCGAGCCAGGGTTCCAGCATGCGCCGCGTCTCCTCGGCGGTATAGGGGGAGACATCGGCGACGCCGGGGAACCGGGCGGCGATCTCGGTGGCGAGCGTCACGTCGGCGGCAAGATCGCGGCCGGGTATCGGCCGCACCTGGATGGTCGCCTCGCGCACGATGGAGGCGGTCCAGTCCTCGGCCGCGCCGCGGACAAGCTCGACGCCGCCGACCGTGAGCGAGCCAAGGAAGGTCATGATGGCGATGATCACCGCAAGCGCCCGGCCGGCAATGGACGAAGGCGGGATCAGGGAGGCGCCGCTGGCGCTG
This sequence comes from Phreatobacter sp., assembly GCF_051860605.1. Lineage (GTDB taxonomy): Bacteria > Pseudomonadota > Alphaproteobacteria > Rhizobiales > Phreatobacteraceae > Phreatobacter. The sequence continues at coordinate 544,469 of NZ_JBHYDR010000001.1, forward strand.
AGGCCGCCGGGCTCGGCAGCAAGACCGATCCGGTCGCGGCCGCGGCGGAGCAGGGCGTCCGACCGCTGGCGCAGGGCGGCGAGGCTCACCATTGTCCGTCCTCGGCGGTCTCGGGATCGACGATCGACAGGTGCCCGTCGTCGAGAATCAGGTGGCGGGCCTCTACCTGGTCGAGCAGCGACAGGTCGTGGGTGGCCACCAGCACGGCCGTGCCGGTGCGGTTGAGTTCGACGAAGAGGCGCAGCAGCCTGCGGGCGAGCGGCGGGTCCACATTGCCGGTCGGCTCGTCCGCCAGCAGCATCTCGGGCCGCACGATGACCGCCCGCGCAATGGCGGCACGCTGCTTCTCGCCGCCCGACAGGATCGGCGGATAGGCGTCGATCCTGTCGCCGAGCCCGACCCAGTCCAGCAGGTCCACGACTTCGGAGCGATAGGTCGCCTCGTCCTTGCCCAGAACCCTCAGCGGCAGGGCGACGTTCTCATAGGTGGTCAGGTGGTCCAGCAGGCGGAAATCCTGGAACACGATGCCGATTCGCCGCCTGAGCACGGAAAGCTCGTCCTTGGTGAGGTCCGCCGTGTCGCGATCGAACACGCTGACGCTACCGCGCGTCGCGCGCAGCGACAGGAACAGCAGTTTCAGCAGGCTGGTCTTGCCGGCGCCCGAGGGCCCGGTGAGGAACTGGAAGGAGTGCGGCTCGATGGAGAAGCTGAGATCTCTCAGCACCTCCGGGCCAAGGCCGTAGCGCAGGCCGACATTCTCGAAGCGGACCACGGGGCGGCGTCTCTCTGGTTCCGGGCGGCGATTCGGGCTGGCGCAATCATGGCATGCCTCGGCGCTTAACGGCCAATTAACCACGGTGAGCGACGGTGCATGAGGGAAAAGAGGTTCCCTGGGCATCGCCATGATGATCGTGTGCCCGTCGTGCGCGACGGCTTTCCGCGTCAACCAGCAGGCTCTCGGTCCGTCCGGGAGGCAGGTTCGCTGTGCCTCGTGCCGCACGGTCTGGCTGGCGACGCCGGACAGCGCCGTGGAGGAGCCCGTGGCAGCTGTCGCCGTCCAGCAGGACGAGCCGCGCTCCGCCCGGCCTGCCGAGCGGCCGATGGCGCCCGAGCCAGCCGCTCCCGCCGCCGACGATGACGACTGGGGCGCAGCCTTTGCCGAAGAGGCCCGCTCCCGCGACGGCACGCCGGGTGGCCCGGATGGTCCCGAGCCGCCAGATCACCAAGACGGGCCGGTGCTGGCCGAGTCACCGCCGCTGGCGCCGCCGGACGCCGCCGCACCGCTTCCCTCGCAGGTTGATCTCGACGCCGACGATCCGCCCCCCGCGCCGCCGCCGCGCAGGTCCCTGTCCTCGCGGGTGGCAGGGCTGCGGCCCCAGCTTGCCGTCAGGCCGTCGAAGGCCGCGGCATGGCGCCTGTCGCTCCCGGTGGTTGTCATCGTTCTCGGCAGCGCCATCCTTGCGACCTTCCTTCTCGGCCGCGAGCAGGTGGTCCGCACGGTGCCTGATTCGGCGGCCGTCTATGAGCAGCTCGGCATGCCGGTGAACCTGCGCGGCATCGATTTCCGCGACGTGCGCGGCGCCAACGAGATCGTCGATGGCGTCGTCGTGCTGGTGGTGGAGGGCCGGCTCGTCAACATCACCAGCCGCACCGTGCCGCTGCCGCGCCTGCGGCTTGCCGTGCGCGACCGGACCGGCAAGGAGATCTACACGTGGAACGCGGCGCCGCCGAAGGCCAATCTGGAGCCCGGCGAGGCGACGCCGTTCCGTTCGCGACTGGCCTCGCCGCCACCGGATGGCGCCAGCGTGGAGGTCCGCTTCTTCACCGCCGCGGATGCCTCCGGCAGATGACGCCGTTCGCGCGCCGCGCTAGATTTCCCGCAGCGTTGCCGGCCGTTCCGGTGATGGCCGGAGCCTGATCGATGACCCGCGACAAGATCCGCGTCCTGTTCTCGGCCGACCAGATCGCCGAGCGCCAGAAGAGCATGGTCGACGAGATTGCCAAGACCCGGCCGGAGCGGCTGCTGGTGATCGCCGTGCTGAAGGGAAGCTTCGTCTTCGCGGCTGACCTGATCCGCGCCATGGACGCCGCCGGGATGGCGCCGGAGGTCGAGTTCATGTCGCTGTCGAGCTATCTGGAAGGCACGGTGTCGAGCGGCACCGTGCGCGTGGTCCACGACATCGAAAGCCCGGTGGCGGGCCGCGACGTGCTGCTGGTCGACGACATCCTGGAGAGCGGGCGCACGCTGACCTATGCCAAGGACCTGCTGATGGCGCGCGGGGCGCGCAGCGTGAAGACCTGCGTGCTGCTGGAAAAGCCGGGCAAGCGGGCGGTTCATCTCGAGCCCGATATTGTCGGCTTCACCTGCCCCGACGTCTTCGTGGTCGGCTACGGCATGGACGTTGCCCATGCCTGGCGGCAATTGCCGTTCGTCGGCGTGATCGAGGGCTGATCCGGCCATGGCGCGCATTCTCGTGGCCGAGGACGACGAACCGGTCCGCGCCTTCGTGCGCCGGGCGCTGGAGGTGGACGGCCATGCCGTCACCGAGGCGCGCGACGGCGCCGAGGCGCTGGAGGTGCTTGAGCGCGAGGCCGGTGCCTACGACCTGCTGCTCACCGATATCCGCATGCCGCTGATGGACGGGATCGCGCTGGCGCTTGCCGCTGCCCCGCAGTTCCCGGCGCTCGTGATCCTGCTGATGACCGGCTATGCCGATCAGCGCGAACGGGCGCACGGGCTGGAAGCGCTGGTCCATGACGTGGTGACCAAGCCGTTCTCGCTCGCCGACATCCGCGCCAAGGTGGCCGAGGCGCTGGCTGCGGGTCCGAAGGGCTTCTGACCGAGCACGGCAACGGCCTCCGGGGCAGACGGCCCGGACTGGCGCCTCGCTTCAGGTCATGCCCGGGAAGCGACACGGCCTGTCGCTTGCCCAGGCGAGAGGCGGAACAGGTCGGGGTCAGCGTTTGTCCGACTTCGGCCGGCCGGCCGCCTTTGCGGACAGCTTCGCTCCGGCAGCTTTCGTCTCGACCGTCTTCGTCTCGGCCGATCTGGCTTTGGCCGACTTGGTCTTTTCGGTCTTGGCTTTGGCTGACTTGGCCTTCTCGCTTCTGGCCTTGGCAGCCTTGCCGCCCGCTTTGGCCTTGCCGCCATCCTTGGCGCGTGTCGCCCGTTCGATGGCCTCCAGGATCAGGCGCCGGGCGTCCGCCGCGTCACCCCAGCCGATGACCTTCACCCATTTGTTGGACTCAAGGTCCTTGTAGTGGGAGAAGAAGTGCTCGATCTGCTTGAGCGTGATTTCCGGCAGATCCTTGATGTCGTGGACGTTCTCGTAGCGGCGGGTGAGCCGGGACACCGGCACGGCCACGATCTTCTCGTCGCCGCCGGCCTCGTCCTGCATCATGAGCACGCCCACCGGGCGGCAGGCAACGATCGCGCCGGGAATGATGCCGCGCTGGTTGGCGATCAGCACGTCGCAGGGGTCGCCATCCTCCGACAGCGTATGGGGGATGAAGCCGTAATTCCCCGGATAGCGCATCGAGGTGTAGAGGAAGCGGTCGACGATCAGCGTGCCCGCTTCCTTGTCCATCTCATATTTGATCGGCTCGCCGCCGACAGGCACCTCGACTATGACATTGACCTCGTCGGGCGGGTTCCTGCCGATTGAAATGGCGTCGATGCGCATGGGGTGGGTTCTCCACGGGGAAACGTGGTGCTCCCTTTGCCGCAACGCAACACGGGCAGCAAGGGCCGCGCGACGAAAGGATGAACGATGCGAGGTGCCTCAGGCCGGCCAGCCGAAGGCGGTCTTGTCGAGCGAGCGCTCGCCGAAGGTTTCCGATGAGCGGGCCACCGGCTTGCCGTCGAGACCGCGATAGAAGCGCATGGCGGCGTCGTTGTCGGTCAGCGCCCAGATGACGAGGCTGTCGAGGCCATGGGCGGCCAGATCCCGCCGCGCAGCCTTGAACAGGCGGCGGCCGAGGCCGAGACCGATGAACTGGGGCCGCAGATAGATCTCATAGACCTCGCCGTCATAGGACAGCGCGCGGGCCCGGTTGCGGCCGTAATTGGCATAGCCGGCGATCTCGTCGCCGAAGCCGAGCAGGGCGACGCGGTTGCCCTTGCGGATCGCCGATTCCCACCAGGCCGGGCCGCGGCGGGCGATGAGCTTTTCAAGCTCCGGGCCGGGGATCAGGCCCCGGTAGGCCGAGCGCCAGGCCTCGTCGTGCACCTCGGCGATCACCGGGGCATCGGAGGCGCGGGCAAGCCTGATTTCGGTCGTGACGGTCTTCATGGCGATGCCGATGGAACCACGACTGCCACGGAGCCGCAACGGTTTCGTTAAGACTTCGTCAACACCTGTGACCGGAAGGTTAACATCCACAGGCCCCCTGTGGATGGCCCGGCCCGACAAGCAAAGGCCCCGGCAGTGCCGGGGCCTTTGGGAAACAAGGCTCTGTCGCGAGACGCGCCGTCAGGGCTGCTGGACGGCGGAGAGCTGCCACATGCCGCCATGGGGGCGGCGGAAGGTCCACAATTCGGTGGCTTCCTCGCCCTGCGGATTGCCGGAGACGACGCGGCCGGTTGCCCGTTCCAGCACCACCTCGGTAACGGCGAACCGCATGGCCACCGTCGCGTAGTCGGCATCGTTCTCGCGCCAGGCTTCCGACAGGTCGCCCTGCAGCAGCTTGACATTGGACAGGCGGGTCACATGACCGAGTGCGGCGGTCTGGCGCAGTTCTTCCTCGAAGTAGCCGGCAACTTCCGGCGTGGTCATGGCGCGGATGGCGCCGATGTCCTCGCGCGAATAGGCCTCCTCGATGTTGAACAGGAGCCGCTCGAAATTGTCGAAGTCGCGGCCGTCCAGGCCGACCTCGTCGCTCGGGGCGGACGGCGGGGCAGCGGCGGGAGCGCCCATCGGGGCACCGGCCGCCATCGCGCCGCCACCCATCGCGGCGGCGCCGAGCGGACCACCGCCCGGCTGCGGGCCGGGAGCAGGGCCGCCGGCCGGGCCGCGGGCATAGGCATTCGCGGTCGAGGGCTGCTCGCGCCGGCCGCGGACGAAGCGGACGATGAGGTAGATGACGCCGGCGATCAGGGCGATCTGCGCGAGGAAACCGATCAGGCCCATCAGCGAGCCGAGGCCGGCAAGGAAGCCCTGTCCGGAGAGCAGGCCGAACAGGCCCGCGCCGATGAAGCCGGCGGCAAGACCCATGCCGAGCGCGCCGAAGCGGGAGCCCTGCGCGGCGGGAGCAGCCGCCGGCCGCGCCGCTGCAGCCGGACTGGCGGCCGTCGGGCCGGGAGCCGGGGTCTGCGTGCGCTGGATCGGCTGGGCCGTGCCCGGCGCGGTCTGCGTCGGCGGCGGCGCAGACTGGGTGCGGGTGCCGCGGCTGCCGAACGACCCACCACGGCGGGCCTCGGCGACGGCCGCGCTGAGGAACACGGCGACCGCGGCGATGGCCGCGATCTTCAGCCAGGTCCGGCTACCGGAGGATCTGAGCCCGAAGGACCGGGAAGGCGTCTCGTTCATGGTCGTTTCCCCAAGGGTCTTCCCGGCATGCAGATGCCGGTTCTCGAACCTACCATATGGGGATCAGGCCGCTTCGGGCAATCCGTGCACCGCGCCCCCGGGGTGCGGGAAATCGCCGCGCCGCCACGAAACGCCACATTAACAAAGGCAAAACCGGCGCCGCTGGCGACGCCGGTCGAAACCTCATGCCGAAACCGGCGGATCAGGCGGCCGCGGCGGCCTGCTTCTTGACGATTGCCGTCTTCAGCTGCCTGGCCTTGGCCGACAGGGTGTCGGCGCGCGCCTTGGTCAGGAAGGCATCGATGCCGCCGTTGTGATCGACCGAGCGCAGGGCATGGGTCGACACGCGCAGCGAAACCGTCTGGCCGAGGACCTCGGAGGCAAACGAGATGTTCTGCAGGTTCGGCAGGAAGCGGTGCTTCGTCTTGATGTTCGAATGGCTGACGCGGTGGCCAACCTGGACACCCTTGCCGGTGAGTTCACAACGACGCGACATCGGTCGGTTCCTGGATAATGGCAAAGCGGCGCGGGAGGCCGCTGGACAAGACAGTCCTGATCGGAGACGGGTTCGCTTAGTGACAGAGGCCCTGTCTGTCAAGCAAAACCGGCTGCCCGGCCGTTTTCCGCCTGCCCAGAGGATCGATCGCCATGCCCGTTGCCCGCGTCCACCTGGTCCCCGCCGCCGCTCCCGACGACGTGTCGGGACTGGAAGCGCTGATCGCCGCCGGCCGGCTCGATCCATCCGGTATCCTGGCGATCTTCGGCAAGACCGAGGGCAATGGCTGCGTCAACGATTTCACCCGCGGCTTTGCCACCCGGGCGCTGACCGATGCGCTGGCGGCCCATGTCGGGCGGGAGAAGGCGGCGGCGGTCTGCTACGTCATGTCGGGTGGCACCGAGGGGGCCATGTCGCCGCACTGGACAGTGTTCGAGCGGCTGGAAGACGCTCCGGGCGAGGAGAACCATGGCCCCCGGCCCGCGCTCGCCATCGGCAGGGTTCACACTGCCGACCTGCCGCCCGAACATCTCGGCCGCATGGGCCAGGTGGAGCTGGTCGCCGCCGGCGTGAAGGCGGCGATGAAGCAGGCCGGCATCCGCGCCGCCCGCGACGTCCATTTCGTCCAGATCAAGTGCCCGCTGCTCACCGCGCAGCGGATCGGCGAGGCGGAGGCGCGCGGTGCCGATGTCGCGGTGCGCGACACGCTGAAGTCGATGGGCCTGTCGCGCGGGGCCTCCTCGCTCGGCGTCGCCCTGGCGCTTGGCGAGGTCGCGCGCGACCGGCTCGGCGACGACGTGGTGTGCCGCGACTGGTCGCTCGCCTCCGGCCGGGCCAGCGCCTCCGCCGGCGTGGAGCTTCTCAACCACGAGATCGTTGTGCTTGGCCGCTCGGCCGACTGGTCCGGGCCGCTGACCATCGACCATGCCGTGATGGCCGATGCCATCGACACCGAGGCGCTCCGCAAGGCGCTCGACCGGCTCGGCCTCCATGCGGCCGGCCAGCTCGACCGCGCCCAGCAGGCCCGCCTGGTGGCCGTCCTTGCCAAGGCGGAGGCGAGCCCGGACGGGTCGGTGCGCGGCGCGCGGCACACCATGCTGGACGATTCCGATATTTCCTCCACGCGCCATGCCCGGGCCTTCGTGGCGGGTGCGCTGGCGGGTCTCGTCGGCCGGACGATGATCTATGTCTCGGGCGGCGCGGAACATCAGGGGCCGCCCGGTGGGGGACCCGTGGCGCTGATCGTCGAGCGGTAGGCGCGCAGACCGGAGGACCCGGCCGCCGATCCGGAGGGGCGTGACAATCGGCCCCGCCTTGCCCCACCGGCCGCCATCCGCGACAGTCATGCCGAACCACGCGGGAGAGGCCAGCATGGCGTCAGCAGCACGCATCGCCTGGGATGCGGTGGAACGATTTCTGGAAGACGACGGCTGGGCCGTGTCCAGCCATATCGCGCTCAACGGGTTGATGTCGCTGTTCCCCTTCCTGATCGCGGTCACGGCGCTGGCCGGCTTTCTGGGCGCCAAGGCCTATGGGGACGAGGTGACACGACTGATCCTCGAGGCCTGGCCGGCTGTCGTGGCCGAGCCGATTGCCCGCGAGATCCACACGGTGCTCACCGGCTATCGCACGGATCTGCTCACCGTCGGCGTCGTCCTGTCCGTCTATTTCGCATCGAACGGCGTGGAGGCCCTGCGCACCTCGATGAACCGGGCCTACGAGGTGAAAGAGCAGCGCTGGTGGTATGTCTGCCGGATGGAATCGATCGGCTATGTGCTGGTCGGCGCCATCGCCCTGCTGGCGGTTGCGGTCCTCGTCGTGCTCGGGCCACTGATCTGGGCAACCATCGTCCGGTTCGTGCCGCAGCTGGCCCCACTGGGCTGGATCGTCCTGTTCATCCGGGCCGTGGCGGCATCAATCGTCATCATCATGGCGCTGACGCTGCTCCACCTGTTCCTGCCGGCCGGGCGGCGGCGGTTCCGCGATGTCTGGCCGGGCATTCTGGCGACGCTGGTGCTCTGGCTTGCCGGCGGCACGCTGTTCGGCACCTATCTCGCCAGCTTCTCGCAGAGCTACGTGAACACCTATGCCGGGCTTGCGTCCGGCATGATCGCGCTGGTCTTCCTGTATTATTCCGCAGCCATCTTCGTGTTCGGCAGCGAACTCAATGCCGCCATCTGGCGCGCCCAGGGGCGGATCGTGTCCTGAAGCCCTCAGGCCGGGCGGCCCGGAATGACGAGCGGATTGTCGGTCAGCGCGGCGCGGTCCGGCTGGTCGGGCCGGACGATGCCGAGAAAGGCGTCGAAAAGCGCCTGAACCACTGCGGGCTCCATGTCCTTCAGGATGAAGATGATGCGCGTGCGCGCATCGCCGTCCGGCCAGGTGTCCAGCACGGTGGTCGGGTGGAAGACGTGCTGGGCACCGTGGATCACCACCGGCCGGTCCGGAAATTCGGCGACCTTCACCACGCCCTTGACCCGCAGCAGCTTCGGCCCGTGGGCGCCGCGCAGCAGGTCGAGAAACATGTCGAGGGCGGCCGTCCCGATGGCGCGGTCGGTGGTCAGGGCGAAGGAGCGGATGCCGTCCTCGTGGGTGTGGGCGGTAGTGCCCGCCGCCTCCGCCACCGCTTCCTCGTTCAGCCAGCGGGCGACATCGGCCGTCTTGGTCGCAGGGTCGTAGAGGCCCGCCGCCAGAACGGCAGCAGCGCCGGCCTCGCCGCGGGCAGCGTCCAGCCGCACGGCGCCGGGCGCCAGCGCTGCCAGACGCGCCTCCAGCCGGTCGAGAGCCGCGCGGGAGGATGTATCGACCAGGTCGGTCTTCGTGACGACGATGCGGTCGGCGACCGCCACCTGGCGGACAGCCTCGCCATGGGCATCCAGCGTCGCAAGGCCGTTGATGGCATCCACCACGGTGACCACCGCATCGAGCCGGAACCGCATCGCGAGATAGGGGTGGGCCATCATGGTCTGGATGACCGGGACCGGATCGGCGAGGCCGGTGGTCTCGATGATGACGCGGGAGAACGGCTCGACACGGTCGTTGTCGAGCGCGCGCAGCAGGTCTTCCAGCGCCGCGACGAGATCGCCGCGCACGGTGCAGCAGACGCAGCCCGAGGCGAGCATGACGATGCCCTCCTCGACCGTCCGCACCAGCAGGTGGTCGAGGCCGACCTCGCCGAATTCGTTGATCAGCACGGCGGTGTCGGCGAGTGCCGGATCCGCAAGCAGGCGGTTCAGCAGGGTGGTCTTCCCGGCCCCGAGGAAGCCGGTCAGCACGGTGACCGGAACGGGCGGACGGGGCTTGCGGGGTGCGGGCGCGGACATGGGAGGACTTCAGGTCAGGCGGGGACCGGGCGGCGCCGCAATTCGCCCGCCGAGGTGGCGATGAGGGCGGCGAGAACGAAGAGGCTGCCGATCATCTGGGTGGTGGTCAGCGTTTCGCCAAGCACGAGTCCGGCCATGGCGATGGAGACCACGGGCTCGAGGCAGAAGACGAGGCCGATCAGGGCGGGCGGGGCCTTGCGGGCAGCCAGCATCTGGAGGGCGAATCCGGCGAGATAGCCGGCAACCGTGATGGTGGCGGGAAACCAGGCGGCGGCGAGCGTCGCCCAGCCGCTCATGCCGACCGCCAGCATCACGGCCCCGGCGATCGGCATGATCACCACATGCGACCAGAACAGCACGGCCGCCGGGTTTGATCGCGCGCCTGCGCGCGCAGCGGCGAAGAACTGGGCCGCGGCAATCAGGCTTCCAAGCGATGCGAGCGCCACACCGCGCCAGTCGAGACCGCCGAGGGCGGGTCCGAGCGCGATGACGAGGCCGGCAAAGGCGAGGGCGAAGATGGCAAGGCGCGCCAGCGTGAAGCGCTCGCCGTCGATGAAGGGGCTGGCGGCCAGGATGATCAGCGGGAAGGTGTAGAAGATCACCGCCGCCACGCCGACCGGCACGAAGGACACCGCGAAGAAATAGGCGAGACCGACACCGGCCGAGGTGATGCCGATGGCGAGGATCGAGGGCCAGCCGCGGGGCCCCACCGCGATGGTGCTGCGCATGGCGCCAACGGCGAGCGCGACCAGTCCGAGCATGAGAAACACGCGCAGGAAGACGAGATCGGCGGCGGAGACGCCCATCTGGGTCGTCATGCGCGCATAGACGATGTTGATGCCGTAGGCGGTAGCCGAGGCGAGGGCTGCGGCGATGCCGATGGCCGTGCCGCTCTGGCTCACCGCCGGCGCTGGGCGGGTGCCCGTCCCGGCCGCTGGCGCTGTTCGGCACGGGTCGCGGCGCGTGTGGCGCCGGAGCGCTGGCGGGACCGGGTCACGGGGCGCTCATCCGCGCGCGGGGGCGCGCTCGCGGGCCGCGGCGCCGGCAGGGCCGCGCCCTGCAGCGTCATGGGGGCGCTGATCGCTCCCGGACGAGCCGGCTGCTGGCTGGCAGGGGGAACGGCGGCCGTGGCGGTGCCGGGCCGGCCGATGGCGCCCGGCTGCGGTGCTGTGGGGGCGGCCGGCTCGGCAGCGGGCGGAACAGCGGCAAGGGCGGGGGCGGCAGGCGCCGCCATCGGGCCGGCATTGCCGAGGAACACCGGCACCGGGTCCATGGTCGGACGGTAGGGACCCAGCGCCGAGACGAAGGCGCCCGATGGCGTCGAGCCCTGGACGCCTGCGAAGGGCGTTGCGGTCGACGAACGCCGGCCGGGGCCCGCCATCATCTGGGCATAGGACAGGTTGCCGGGATCGACGGAAGCGATCGGCTCATTGTCGAGTTCCTCGCCCGCCTCGATATAGGTCTGCCGGCCGCGCCGCCGGCAGGCCTGATCGCGGATGCTGGGCGGTGACAGATGCGTCTGGTTGGCGACGGCCTGCAGGCTGCCTCCGCCGCCGCCGAAGCCGGAGAAATGCCGGTTGAACAGGTTGGCCGCCGTCTCGGACCGGCCGCGCGCCGAGGTCGCGCCCATCACCACCACGATCAGTTGCCGGCCGCCGCGGGTGGCGGTCGCCACCACGTTGAAGCCGGAGGCGCAGGTAAAGCCGGTCTTGAAGCCGTCCGCGCCGAGGTAGCGGCCGATCAGGTGGTTCGGATTGCGCATGACGCGGTTTCCGAAACGGATGGCCGGCATGCGCCAGAGGATCGAGTGCTGCGGAAATTCGCGCATCATCGCGCGGGCGAGAACCGCCATGTCGCGCGCGGTGGTCTGCTGGCCGGCGCCGGGCAGGCCGTTGGGATTGATGAAGCGGGTGCCGGTCATGCCGAGGCGGCGCGCCTCCGCATTCATCATGCCGACGAAGTTCTCCACCGAGCCGCCGAGGCCCTCGGCGATGGTCACCGACACGTCGTTGGCCGACTTGACCATGATGATCTTCAGCGCGTTGTCGAGCGTGACCACGGAGCCCGGCCGGAAGCCCATCTTGGAAGGCGCCGACCGGAACGCGCGCTGGGACACGCGCAGACCGGAATTCATGGTCACGCGCCCGGCCGAAACCTGCCTCAGAGCCACATAGGTGGTCATCATCTTGGTGAGGGATGCGGGCAGCCAGGGCACGCCGCCACGGTCGGACTGCAGCACGTCGCCGGTGGCCGCATCGATGACCATGGTGGGGCCGATCTGCGTCTGGGCCTGGGCCACGGAGGCGCCGGCAAGGCAGGCGAGCACGGCAAGAAGGGGTCGTGTGATCCGCAAGAGCGAAAGCCTGTTCGGGAAGAACCTGTCGGGGACCTTGGGACGTTCTATCCGCTTCGCGGGCGCCGCGCCAAGGCCGTCGGAAAAGAAAGCGGGTCGGAACTGGGGAGAAAGCCGGGAAAGGCGGCCAAAGCGTGACGCCAGGCCCGCCTGCGACCCCGTGACAGCCCGTCGAAAGCCGGGCTGGCGCCGTTCCGGCAGGGCAGCCATGATCGGAACAGCCCATGGCGGCCGCCCGCCGGCATGGTATCGTGTATATACCCGTTCGCTGCCAACCCTCCGCCATTTCGAGGAGCGCCTCCATGACCGCCTGCATCGTCGGCTGGGCCCATACGGCCTTCGGAAAGCTCGACACCGAGACTGTCGAGAGCCTGATCGTGCGCGTCGCCAACGAGGCGCTGGCCGATGCCGGCCTCGGCGCCGAGGATGTCGACGAGATCCTGCTCGGGCACTTCAATGCCGGCTTCTCGCCGCAGGACTTCACCGCATCGCTGGTGCTGCAGGCTGATCCGAAGCTGCGCTTCAAGCCGGCGACGCGGGTGGAGAATGCCTGTGCCACCGGCTCAGCGGCCGTCCATCAGGCGGTCCGTGCGGTGAAGGCGGGCGATGCCCGCATCGTGCTGGTGGTCGGCGTCGAGCAGATGACCAGGACGCCGGGTCCAGAGATCGGCAAGAACCTGTTGCGCGCCTCCTACCTGCCCGAGGACGGCGACACGCCCGCGGGCTTTGCCGGCGTGTTCGGCAAGATCGCCCATAACTATTTCCAGCGCTGGGGCGACCAGTCCGACGCGCTCGCGATGATCGCGGCGAAGAACCACAGGAACGGCGTGGAAAATCCCTATGCGCAGATGCGCAAGGATTTCGGCTATGAGTTCTGCCGCACCGAGAGCGAGAAGAACCCCTTCGTCGCAGGCCCCCTGAAGCGCACCGACTGCTCGCTGGTCTCTGACGGCGCGGCGGCGCTGGTCATCACCGATACGGCCACGGCGCTGAGGATGAACAAGGCCGTGGCCTTCCGTGGCCAGGCCCATGTGCAGGACTTCCTGCCCATGTCGAAGCGCGACATCCTCAAGTTCGAGGGCTGCACGCAGGCCTGGGGCAAGGCGCTGGAAGAGGCCGGCATTGCCTTGTCCGATCTCTCCTTCGTCGAGACCCATGACTGTTTCACGGTGGCCGAGCTGATCGAGTACGAGGCGATGGGCCTTGTTCCCGAGGGCCAGGGCGCGCGCGCCGTCATGGAAGGCTGGACGCAGAAGGACGGCAGGCTGCCGGTCAATCCCTCGGGCGGGCTGAAGGCCAAGGGCCACCCGATCGGGGCCACCGGCGTCTCCATGCACGTGCTCTCGTCGATGCAGCTCATGGGCACCGCCGGCGGCATCCAGGTGAAGGACGCCAGGCTCGGCGGTATCTTCAACATGGGCGGCGCGGCGGTGGCCAATTACGTCAGCGTGCTCGAGCGGCTGCGCTGACCCTGGGGTAACCGGGCCGGCATGGCGCCAGCCCGGGTCCGGTTTTTCAGTGACCGGGAGCGGCGAGGGTGGCGCCTTCGCGCTGATGGGTGCCGAGGCGCTCCACCATCGTCGCCGTGGCCTCGTTCATGCCGATGATCTCGACCGGAATGCCATGGTGCCGGAACTTCAGCACCACGCGATCGAGTGCATTGACGCTGGTGATGTCCCAGAAATGCGAGGCATGCACGTCGATGACGATGCCCGTCAGGTCCTCCTCGCGGAAATCGAAGGCCGAATGGAAGGCCTCCGCGGTGGCGAAGAAGATCTGGCCGGTGACCGTGTAGGTGCGGACCGTGCTGGTCTCGCCGCGGACCGAGTTCACGCTGAAGAAGCGGGTCACCTTGTGGGCGAAGAACAGCCCGCTCAGCACGACACCGAACAGCACGCCCTTGGCAAGGTCGTGGGTCGCCACGACGACGACGACCGTGCCGAGCATGACGAAGCTGGAGCTCTTCGGGTGGGTGAGCAAGGTGCGAACCGAGTTCCACTGGAACGTGTTGATCGCGACCATGATCATCACCGCGACCAGGGCCGCCATCGGGATCTGGGCGACATAGGGTCCGAGGACGACGATCAGGAACAGCAGGAACACGCCTGACCAGAGCGTCGAGAGCCTGCCCCGGCCGCCTGATGTCACGTTGATGACCGACTGGCCGATCATCGCGCACCCGGCCATGCCGCCGAAGAAGCCCGACGTGACGTTGGCGAGGCCCTGTCCGGCGCATTCACGGTTCTTGTCGGAATCGGTATCGGTCATCTCGTCGACGATGGCCGCCGTCATCAGGCTCTCCAGCAGGCCGACCATGGCGAGCGTGAGCGAATAGGGCAGGATGATCTGCAGCGTCTCGATGGTCAGCGGAACCTGCGGCAGCGCGAACCAGGGGAGTTCGCTCGGCAGCGCGCCCATGTCCCCGACCGTGCGGACGCCGAACCCGAAATACATCGACACGCCGGTGAGCAGCACGATGGTGATCAGCGGCGAAGGGACGGCCTTGGACAGGTAGGGGAAGCCGTAGATCATGGCGAGGCCGACCGCCGTCATGATGTAGACGGTCGTGCCCTGGCCGAGCAGTTCGGGCATCTGCGCCAGGAAGATCAGGATCGCGAGGGCGTTGACGAAGCCCGTCACCACCGAGCGCGAGACGAAGCGCATCAGGTCGCCAAGCTTAAGGATGCTGGCGCCGATCTGCAGGATGCCGGTCAGGATGGTGGCTGCGAACAGGTAGCCGACGCCATGGTCCTTCACCAGCGAGACCATGATCAGCGCCATGGCGCCGGTCGCCGCGGAGATCATGGCCGGGCGGCCGCCGGCAATGGCCGTGATCACGGCGATGCAGAAGGAGGCGTAGAGCCCGACCTTCGGGTCGACGCCGGCGATGACTGAGAAGGCGATGGCTTCGGGAATCAGCGCGAGGGCGACGACCGTCCCGGCGAGCAGGTCGCGGACGATGTTCGGCGACCACTCGGCGCGCAATTTGGCGAGTGACATGGGGGATCTTTCGGATTTTCGGACAGGCAAAGGGTGTTCGCCGGGCAGGGGCTCGGCGGCGCAGGCGTCGGATTGTCTGCGAGGAACCCGTTACGGCGGGCTGGGCCGGAAGCGAAGCATCATCAGGCGAATGAACATGAACCGTGTCTAGGGCGCCTGTGCGTGCTGCGCAACATCAAATGTTGTGCAACGCAGCATGGCTCTGCCTCAATTCTGGCAGGCCTCGCGTCGTTCAGGCCAGATCCGCCATCGCCGGGATCGTCAGTCCGCCCGGAATGCTGACGCCCTTCGCGCCCAGCACGGCCCGCACCACGGCCGCGGCCATGACCTGGGCGGCGATGGCGCCGAGCGCCATCATGTCGCCGGCCTCGCCGCTGCGGCCCGTCGCCAGTCCGAAAATGGTGTCGCCGTCCCACATCGTGTGAACGGGATCGATGGTGCGCGCATAGCCGTCATGGGCGTGCTGCGCCAGCTTGCGCGCCTGGGCCTTGGTCAGCACGGCGTCGGTGGCCACCACGCCGATGGTGGTGGCCGTGCCGGCCCCGATCCCAGGCGGCATCTGGCCGGCCAGCATGGCGCGTGTCGATCCGATGCAGGTCCGGCCATCCGGGCTGCGGGCGCCGGCCAGCACGCCGCCGGTCATCGGGTCCATGACATCGCCGACCGCGTTGACGGCCACGATGGCGCCGATGGTGACGGCGCCGGCCCGGGCCGAGGCCGTGCCGATGCCGCCCTTCATGGCGCGGTCCATTCCGTAGAGCTTGCCGACGGTGGCGCCTGCGCCGGCACCCACCGAACCCTCAGCCGGCGGGCTGTCGCTGGCGGCCTCGCAGGCCTGATAGCCCGCCTCGGCATCCGGGCGGATGCTCGGATCGCCCACCGGCAGGTCGAACAGCACGGCGGCCGGCACGATCGGCACGCGCACCGAGGCGGCCGGAAAGCCGAAGCCGTGCGCATCGAGCCAGCGCATGGCGCCGCTGGCCGCATCCAGACCGAAGGCGCTGCCGCCCGACAGCATGATCGCATGGACCTTGTCGACCAGATTGGACGGGTCGAGCAGGTCCGTCTCGCGCGTGCCGGGGGCCGCGCCACGCACGTCGACGCCGGCGGTCGCGCCATTCTCGGTCAGCACGACCGTGCAGCCGGTGGGTCGGCGCGTATCGGTGAAATGGCCGATCCTGATGCCTGGAACGTCGGTGATGGCGCCGCCGAGCGTGCGCGCACGGATGGCTTCGAGCGAGGGGCGTTCCGTCATGGGTCAGGCCCCCTTCGGCCGGAATGCGATGCAATGTGCCGGGTTGGTCTCCAGCCGCGGGCCGCCGATCAGGTCGATGCAATAGGGGATGGCGGGCATGACGGCATCGAGGCATTCGCGGATCGAGGACGGCTTGCCGGGCAGGTTGACGATCAGCGCACGGCCGCGGATGCCGGCGGTCTGGCGCGACAGGATGGCGGTCGGCACCACTTTCAGGCTGACGGTCCGCATCAGTTCGCCGAAGCCCGGCATCATCTTGTCGCAGACGGCCTCGGTGGCCTCCGGCGTCACGTCGCGCGGGGCCGGCCCGGTGCCGCCCGTGGTCAGGATCAGCGGGCAGCCTCCGGCATCGGCAAGTTCAACGAGCGCGGCCTCGATCAGGTCGCGCTCGTCGGCGATGATTCGGGCGACGGGGTGCCAGGGCGAGGCGAGGAGGTCGGTCAGGGCCGCGACGATGCCGGGGCCACCCTTGTCCTCGTAGAGGCCGCGGCTGGCGCGGTCCGACACGGTGACGACGCCGATGGGTATGGACTGTGTGGTCATGTGTCCTTGATAGCTGCCACGGCCGCCTGGCTCAACGCGCCAAGCCCGATCAAGGCACGAAGCCCGCTCGGCGCGCCATGAAGGCGTCGCGGTGGAGCACGGTATCGACATGGGCCACCATGCCGCTGCGGGCGAGGCTGGTGCGCTCGCTCAGGCCGGTTCGGACAAAGCCGAGCTTCTCCTGCACCCTGAGCGAGGCGGGGTTCTCGGCAAAGGCCCCGGCGGTGAGCCTGTCCACCGCGGGATTGAGGAAGGCGAGGCGGATTGCCGCCTCCACGGCCTCGGTGGCAAAGCCCCGGCCCCAGTAGGGCGGCCCGAACCACCAGCCGATCGTGGCGCTTCCCGCCTCCTGCAGCGTGAAGGAGACGAGGCCGACGAGCGCTGCGGACTCCCGCACCCTTGCGACCGCCATCCCGAGCCCGCTGCCGGACTGGTTCGTGGCGATCATGTCGCCGACGAAGGCGGATGCATGGGCCTGGCTGTAGGGATGCGGCACGGCCACGACCATGCGCGCGACCTTCGCATCGCCTGCATAGAGCGCGATGCGCGGCACGTCGTCGAAGGTCGGTGCGCGCAGGACCAGCCGGCGCGTCCCGGCCGGGAGGGCGGCGGACCAGTCAGGGAAGGCGGGCGTGAGCATGGTCAAGGTCCCGGAGCGACGCCTCCCGGCCGGGCCGGAAGGCGTCGTCACCTGTCAGTCGGATCAGTCCTGTCAGTCGCGCGCGCCGGAGATCACCACCCTGGGCGCCGAGCGCCGCAGGATCGGATCGCGCCAGGCCTTCAGGCTCGCCCAGACGGCGCGCTCCAGCCGGAACTTGTCGACCGGCACGGAGCTGGCCAGCAGGCGCGAGCGGGTGAGGCCCGCACCGATCCACTGGAACCCGCATTTCTCGATCACCCGGCGGGAGGCCGGATTGACCACGCGCGCCCGGGCCGCAACCGCCACGGCGCCCCGGTTCGTGAACAGATGGTCGACGACCGCGCGGGACGCCTCCGTGGCATAGCCGCGACCCCAATGGGCCGTGCCGAGCCAGTAGCCGATTTCCGGATCGCCCAGTTCGGGCATCACGAAGCCGGTCGCGCCGATCAGCGCGCCATCGGTCTTGAGCGTGATGAGAAAGGGATGGTCTGCGCCGCTCCAGGCATTGGCGATCCAGGCCTCCGCGTCTTTCTCCGCATAGGGATGCGGAAGATTGGCCGTCATTTCGGCAATCCGGCGGTCATTGGCAATCGCCACGACCGCGCGGGCGTCCTCGAAACGCGGCACACGGAGAACCAGCCGCTCCGTCTCGAGGACGGGCATACAGCTCTCCAGCAATTCGCCGCCCGAGCGGCCTTCCAGTTCAGTTTCCAGGGCAGTCATGTCACAGGCTCCTTCCCTCGCCGGTGTCTGACCCTGAAACCATTTCAGGGCCAAAGAAGAAGGGGCGCCGGCTGTCTCGCCTGGCGCCCCTCGATCTTCGACCCTGTGGTCATCGGAGCTGCCAGGCGATCCCGCCGGCGGCCCCGATGTTGGTGCCGCCAGCTATTCTGCGGCGGCAATCATCGGAACAACCGACACGTAGGTGCGATTATTCGCTTTCGTTCGGAACTCTACTCGGCCGTCCACGGTCGCGAAGAGCGTGTGGTCCTTGCCGAGCCCGACATTGGTGCCGGGATGGAACTTGGTGCCGCGCTGGCGCACGAGAATGTTGCCCGCAATGACGGCCTGGCCGCCAAAGCGCTTCACGCCGAGACGCTGTGCGTGCGAATCGCGGCCGTTACGCGACGAGCCGCCTGCTTTTTTGTGAGCCATGAGGAGCTCCCGTTTCCGTTGGTCTAATAAAACGTCGTGTGCTGAGGGATGGCAAGAGCGAGACGGCTAGGCCGCGCTCACTTGTCGTCCCCGGATTCCAGTTCGGCCTTGTCGACCTTCGCGCGCGGCGGCTTGCCGTCGAGAAGCTCGCGGGCCTGCTCCACCCACTCCTCGCGGGTGATGCGGCCGCGCAGGGCCAGTTCCTTGTCCGTGGCCTCGATCTCCTCGGCGGTCCAGCCGGCGATCTGCTCCCACGACGTCACGCCAGCGGCGCGCAGCTTCTTCTCGATGGTCGGGCCGATGCCGGCGATCAGCGAGAGGTTGGACGAATCACGCGCGCCCCCGGCGGCGGGTGCCGGAGCAGCCTGGGCCTCGTCTGCCTTGGCGGCCTTCGGTTCGGCAGCCTTGGAGGCCTTGGCCGGCGCGGCCTTCGAGGGCTTGGCGCCATCGGTCAGGATCTCGGCGATCCGCACGATCGTCAGGTCCTGCCGGTGGCCACGCTTGCGCTTGGAATTCTGGCGGCGGCGCTTCTTGAAGGAGATGACCTTCGGGCCGCGGGCCTGCTGGAGGACCTCGCCGGCCACCGAGGCGCCGGCCACGAAGGGCGCGCCGACGGTGACGCCGGCAGCGGCGCCCAGCATCAGAACCTCGGAAAACACCACTGTCTCGCCGGCCGCAGCCGTGAGCTTCTCGATGGTGATGGTGTCGTCGGCGGCCACCTTGTACTGCTTGCCGCCGGTCTTGATGACCGCATACATCGTCGTCGTCCTGTGGTTCGACGTGCCGTGAAGCCCTTCTCGTCGAGGGGGCCTGGCCGCCTTTTTCGTTGGTCTTGCCGCCGGTGGTGGCGGTTCTCGGGAGTTCCGGACAGGCCTTCGGGCAAGAAGCCGTTCAGGTGCGCAAGGTCCGGGACGCGGCTCAATGATGGAAATGCCGGTGGAAGTCAAGGAAAAGCCGGTGCAGGTCCTGCTTTTTCCTTGCGCGGCCGGGGGCCGGCAGGGGCTGGCTCCCTGAACGGCGCGGCCGCCGGCCGCGCTCCGATCGCCTGCCGCGGGCGACGCAGCCCTCGCCTCCCGTGATCGGTGCTTGAATGCCCGGCCTGCTTCGGCTATGTGCCGCTTCGCTTGATCGACCAGCGGGCTTGTTCCGCATGCGACCGCGGAGAGGTGGCTGAGTGGTTGAAAGCACCGCACTCGAAATGCGGCATAGGGGCAACTCTATCGGGGGTTCGAATCCCTCCCTCTCCGCCAGTCGCCGTTGAAATCGCTGGGTAAATTTCGCTGTTGAGCGGCTTACCCCAACGGCTACCCTAACGGGGTTCCGACATCGATTTTTTCAGCCTCGTTGCGACCGGTGCCGGTCGAAGTGCTGGTCGCAAAACTCGTTACAGAAAAAAGTGGTCGTCAGCTAGGGCGGTGTACGCGCTTGCCTCTAGCCTCGAAATTACGGTCGGCTTTCGGGCCACAGGCTACATTCGGTATGTCCGCTTCTGAGCGATACCCTTAAGCTGGCGGGCGGCGCGGCCAAGTCTGGCATTGTCGGGGCGGCAACTATGACTAGGATGACGGACGAGGCTCTCTTCGTACTCACCTTACATTCTGCTACATCGGAGTGGTGTGAAGATCCTAACGTGCGGCTCTTCCTTCGAGCCCAGCCCGCTGGTGCCGAGGTTTGGTGAATGAGTCAGGCTGGAGCACGGAGGACGACGACACCTGAGAGGCCGGCTATGCGGACATCCTCGCCTGGCCGGCTGCGATCGCTCTTGATGGACAACGCCGAGCCAGTGCTGTTGCTCGGTGCCGGTGCTTCGATAACATCCGGCATTCCGGCGGCAGGCAAAACTGTCGAGAAAGTGGCGCGTTGGGCGTGGTGCAAGGAGAACGGCCGCCACCCGGACGACTTCACGATCCGCCGGTCTGATTATTGGCCATGGCTCACCGCCCAGCCGTGGTACAAGCCGGACCTCTCGCCTGCCG
Source organism: Phreatobacter sp. (assembly GCF_051860605.1). Lineage (GTDB taxonomy): Bacteria > Pseudomonadota > Alphaproteobacteria > Rhizobiales > Phreatobacteraceae > Phreatobacter. The sequence goes on from NZ_JBHYDR010000001.1 coordinate 564,738, forward strand.
ATCTCTATCCTGAGGCCATTGACAACCTTTTGGGGGTCAAAAGCGACCGCCGCGAGTTTTTCGAAAAGCTCATCAACCCGCCTGAGGTGCCGCCCTCGCGCGGCTACGTCGCCTTGACGCAGATTCTCCATCAGGGTTGGATCTCGTCCGTCCTGACCACCAACTTCGATCGATGCCTTGAGCGGGCTGCGATCCAGCAGAACCGGCCTCACCGTCTGGTCAGCATCAGCACGCCAGCTGACTACGTGATGTTCAATTCAGCGCCGCACGACCCACAGCTCGTGTTCCTCCATGGGTCGGTGAAACATTACACGGACAAGAACCTGACTGACGAGGTTCAATCGCTCGATCCTCTGCTCGTCGAGCGGCTGCGGCCGCTGCTTCGTGACCACCCTATTATCGCGGTCGGCTACCGGGGCGCCGAGGCGTCCGTGATGAACGATCTGTTCCTGGCGCAAGCCAAGACCGGCGGCTTCCTCCACGGCGTCTACTGGTGCGTCCTTGGGAACGATCTGGCCGGCCCTCACTCGCCTTGGGTCGAGCAGTTGGCGGGCGCGATCGGCTCCAATTTCCAGCTTGTGCCGATCCGCGGCTTCGACGACCTGTTCGAGAAGGACCTGCTGGCCAGCATGGTTGCCGCCGGAGCGCGGCCGACCCGCCGTCCTTCCGGCCACAGCGTCGGCGGCATGCCTGCGGACATGCGCCCGCTCGACGGCCTCGACGTGTCGGGGTTTGAGCAGCCGTTGCTACAGGCCCGCTTGCGGCAGTATGCGGACAGGACCGACCTCTGGAGGCCGGGCGACGTCGACGCCGCCTGGATCGAGGAGATGACCGACCGGCTCGACCTCGTGCGCCCGGTCGGGGGGCGCGTCGCCCCAACTCTCGCGGGTTGGCTGCTGTTCTCACGCAACCCTTCCGCCGAGTTTCCTCAAGCCCGGGTCGAGTTCCGCGCGACAGGTCCTGGCCACTGGCTGCGGGGCCGCTTCGGCCAGGATGTCGAACTCGAACCGGCTGCCCGCACCAGCGCGTTCACGGTGCGGCAGACCATCACCGGCAACCTTTGGAGCCAGCTCGACGATCTGATCGACCTTCTGGCGCTGGTGAACTTCCAGTTCCGGCTTAAGGCCGAGGTGTCGCGCACGGTAAACGCGTACAACGCCATCGCCATCAAGGAGATGCTAGTCAACGCGATCGTGCACCGCGACTACGACCGGGACGAGGCCGTTCAGGTCGTCGTTGAACCGAAATCGATCACGGTCACTAGTCCCGGCGGTCTCATCGAGGAGATCGCGGCCCAGGTCGGCGAGCAGTCATTCCAAAACGCGATCGCTGAGCGGACCAGCCCGATCAAGGGCTACCGGAACCCCGCCATATCGGACCTCTTCTACGGCGGCGGCCAGATGGACCGTCGGGGATCAGGCCTCTCCGACATGGTCCTCGCGACCGTGAACAATAACGGCTCGGTGAGCTTCGGGCCCTCGGCCGACAACACTCGCTTCACGGTCACCATCGAGGCGCGGCCGGAAGCCGTCGACGAGATCACCAACACCGCGCTGCCGATCGCCGAGGAAACTGTCCGCTACTCGTCGAACTTGATCCCCATCGAGACCATGCCCGCGAAAGTCTGGCATTCCGCGACCAGCGCCGGGTCCAACCGCAGCTTCTATCGAGCCGCCGAGGGTCTGACGGTTCCACCGGGCCATGTGAGCGACGGCCGATTCTACTCCCTCTACGATCTGGAGGAGCTCGCCGAGGCGATGGTTACGCCCTTCGATCCCGGTGAGATCGAGGCCTTGGGCTTCGACGAGCTGATCGCGTTGCCGGGCGGCGAATCGATCGCGTTGAAGCTGCTTCATGACCTTCTTTTCGAGCACCTGAAGACCAAGGGTCTTCAGATCGAGTACGACCGCCGACGTGCCTACTTTGCGCGGGGTGACGAACCGGAGCTTAAGGTCAGCTATCAAGGGCGCCTCCGCAAAGCGACCCGGACCGTGGTCAAGGCGCGCACCAAGCGCGAGTCCGATGACATCGTCTACTACGAGCACAAGGCGGTCAGCTTCTCGGTCATGCGCTTCGGCGGCGACTGGGCGGTCGTTTTGACGCCCGGATACGCCTTCACCCGCGACGGCGTGCGGAACCCGATCAGCCGGGAGCGGACCAACGCACTCTCCACCCGCCGCGCCGCGCGGGACTTCAACCCGAGCGTTCTCCAGGACGTGTCGTTCTGGCTCGCGATCCTGTCCGGCGAGGCCGAGGGCCTGTTCGCCCTTGAGCATCGCCCGGAAAACGACCTCGCCCGGTTCGCTCCGTCCGTGCTCCTTTCCCACCGAACGCCGACGATCTCGTTCAACGTGTCGGCCTTCGACGAACTGGCCCAGCGCGACACGGAGATCGACGAGGACCTCCAGAAGCTCGAAGCCGAGCTTGAAGCGCTCGCGCTGGAGCCCGACGAGGAGGACTTGGGCCGGAACGGGGATGATCCAGAGGGAGGTGAGCCCGACAATGTCGATTGAGCTCGCCATCGTTGAACTGGCTCCGCCGCGGCTCCAGTTTGGGGGCGCGAGCACGCACACCGACCCCAAGGTCGGGCTCCTCTCCGCAGGTCCTTTCGATCTGCGCTTCGGGTCGGCCCGGAAAAATCATGTCCACGTGGGGATCATCGGCCCAGCCGACCAGGTGGCGGCGGCTCGGCGCTGGTTGGAGCGCTGCAGCCGAGAGGTTCCCATTCTGGGTGAAGCCAGCCTGCTCAAAAAGCCCTTCCCTGGCTTCGAGGAGACCTTCCACAAAAAGCTGGTCGCTCCCGACGCGTCCTCGATCGCGCTCAACTCGCAGAATCATGATGAGATCGCTCGCGCTTTGCAGGGCGACGCCTACCAGGCCTTCCAGCGAGTGGTCGATCTCTACGCCGACGCGCATGCGCGCCTGGCGTCGCGCGACCTGAACCGTCCTGACATCGTGCTGATGTGCATCCCGGACGATGTCTTCAGCAAGGTCAGCGCGGTCGAGCGCAAAGCGACTGAAACAGAGCGCAAGCGCGCTCAGGAGATCCGGCGCACCCGCCCGAGCAATCAACTCGACCTGTTCGATACGCTCGACGAGGTCGAGCAGACGCCCGAAGACTTCCTGAAGCGGGACCTCAGACTGGCGCTCAAGGCGCGCGCCCTCCGAAGCCGGCTGCCGATCCAGCTCGTCACGGACGCCTTGCTCAGCGACACGGCGAAAAACCAGGATCCGGCCACCCGCGCCTGGAACTTCGCCGTCGGACTTTACTACAAGGCTGGCGGTGTCCCCTGGCGATTGCCGCCGATGGGGCCGGACACGTGCTTCGTCGGCATCAGCTTTCACCACTTTCGCACCACGCAGCGCGCCATCGTCCGCTCCAGCTTGGCACAAGCCTTTTCAAGTGACGGTGAAGGGTTCGCCATCCGCGGGGAGGGCGTTCCCGTCGAACCCGAACAGGGTCGGAACGTGCACCTCTCGGAGCAGCAGGCGTTCGAGCTCGCCCAGAACGTGCTCGCCGAATACGAGCTGCGTACAGGCGGCGCGCCGCTCCGGGTCGTGTTGCATAAGACCTCCTATTTCGATCCCGCCGAGCAGGCGGGCTTCGCCGCGGCGCTAAAGGACACGCCCATCGTTTCGATGGTCACCCTCGTGCCGAGCCTTTTCCGGTTGCTGCGCTACGGGGCCTACCCCCCGAAAGTAGGAACGGTCTGCACCATCAACAACGACCGATCCTTCCTCTTCACGTCCGGCTTCATGCCAGAGCTCGGCACCTACCCGGGCCCACACGTGCCCCAGCCGTTCGAGGTTCGGTGTCTCGGCGCAGAGAGCGCCCTCGCTGCGGCGCAGGACGTTCTGAACCTCACCCGGATGAACTGGAACACCGCCGACATCCGGGGAAAATGGCCCGTGTCCTTGTCCTTCGCCCGCCGGGTGGGCGGGATCCTGGACGAGTATGGCGACGACGATCTCGCCGAAACCTCCTTCCGCTATTTCGTCTAGGCGCTGCCCGCCTTTAAGCCGGTCGGGCCAACGCCACGGCTCCCGCTCGCTATGCCTTGGGCTTCATCCAGATCAGGACCTGCGCGCATATCGCGGGCTCGCCGAGATTTGCGAGCATCGCATCGTCCGCCTGCGGAAGTTCGCCGCCCAGCGCCCAGCTCACGCCGGGGTGGTCCGCCGGCAGCATCGCGGCGATCGTGCGAGCCGCCCCCGCATCGCGATCCTTCACGACCCAGGCCATGAGCAAGAGCAGCACGCGGCGCTTGGCGTTGGTGGCGAGGGCTTCCGCCGCCCTCACCACGGCGTCGACATCAGCTCGCCAGGCGAACAGCAAGGTCAGGTTCGCAGCGACCGGCTCGACCCGTGTCGCAAAAAGATCAGGGGTGATGCGCTGGATCACCTCGGGCGCGACGACCTCGCCGGCTTGCAGCAGGGCGACCGCGGCCGCGCGTCGGACAGGCATGCGACCCGGCGTCACCGACAACTCGATCAGGCGCTCCTGAACGGACTGTCCGGACGTGCGGGCCAGCAGCCGGAAGATGCTGAAGCGCAGCCCGGGATCGGAAGTTTCGATACCGATGGCGTAAAGCTGCTCGGCTTCTTCTGCCGCGAGCGGCGGCGACTTCTCGATGGCGTCCACCGCGGCCCGCGCGATCGGGAAATCATCCTCCTCGCCGTAGAAGCCGGAACTCCGCGACCACGAATCCTTCGCCAACCGAAGCAATATGGGCAGGTGTGCGGCGTGCGGCTTGGCATCGAGCAGAGCCACGAGCGCCTTGCGGACGGGACTACCACGGTCGGCCGCCTTGGCGAGAAAGCGAGCCGGCAGCGGTGCAGCCAGGGCGCCGCCGATTGCAGACAGGGCGCGGGCTCTCACCTGGGCAAACTTATGGTCGAGCGCGGCCGCTACCTCCTCCTGCATCTCCCGCCGGATCGCCGCCTCAAGCGCGTCAACCGCGGCGTCGTCATCCTCGCTGTTGGACAGGAGCCAGCGGATGTCGTTGTCGACCGGCAGGGGCGCGTGGGCGTCGACCGCGACCCGGAACCAGCGCACGTCTTCGCTTTCGGCCTCCAATCCTTCGAGCACCGCGTGCGCCTCCTTCGGGATGGCGACGGCCTGGTTCTTCGACAGCCGCAGGCTCGCCTCCGCCAGGGCGGGAAGGGGTGCGGGGAGCGCGGCGATCGCCGCAGCAATCGAGGCGTCGTGATCAGCCTCGTCCCTCGACGCGCGGCTGCGCAGCTGCGACAGGTCGAGCGCGGTCTCCACCAAACGATGCCATCTCCCGCGGGTGCCGAGCTCGCGTCCGACCGCGGCCAGCTCTTCAGGTGCGCGCTCGATGGCGCAGGTCAACGCCGCTGTGCGCACCGCCCGGTCGGGGTGGCCCTCGACCAGCCGCGCGCTGAGCGCGGGCAAATAGCGCGGATCCCAGGCCCGCCGGAGAACGAACCATAAGTCATCTTCGTCCGCGCTGCCTTGGCCCGCGGCGAAGGCTCCGGCGATCTCGTCGGGGTTGGGGGCCGACCGCTCGTCCGCCTTCGCAAGGCTTCGAAGCCAGTAGTAGAGAAGCCGATCCCGATGGCGGTGCTGGGCGATGTGCTGCCATCCCTTGGTCGCCCTGACCCGCTCCACGTACGCTCCCAGGAATTCGCGCGCCGTGTGGCCGTCGTCGCTTTGGCCGATATGCTCGGCGTAGTCCTCGCTATACTCGCCATTGATGATCGCGAGGTGCGTTTCGGCGTTCCTTTTCCGCTCCTCCTCGGACGGGGTCAGGACTTGGACCGCGGCGTCCACGATCGCCTCGAACCCATCGAGGTCGCGCAGCGCGCCTGCGGCGATCGTGTCGTCCGAATAGATGAAGCCGAAGTGCACGGCCCTGGTGGCCGCGTCCAGGAACGCCGACGAGAGATCGGGCGCAAGCCGCTCCACATCGGCGACGAAACTGCTCGGGTAGTCGTCGCGCTCGGTGGGAAGGACCTCGCGGATGAACGTCTCGACCAGAGGCTTGGTCGAAGGATCGGCCCGCAGGCGTGCGTACCAGGCGTCGTCCTTCTCGGGCGGACCCCAGTTCATCATGCCTGCGAAGCTCGGGTTGGGCCGGTTCAAGAGGTACCGTGCCAGCTCCGAGGCGTTGCTGTCGGACGAGCCCGCCGCCCTCGCGAGTTGAAGATTCGCCTCGAACTCGCGGCCACCCTCCGCCAGTCGGGCCGCAAGCCAAGCGTCGATCTTGGCCGCCGCTGTCGTCGTCGGCGACGGCTTAAGGGCGGGCCTTCTGTCGGCCGCCGCGAGCAGGCGCGCCGCCGCAGCGACGCCCCACGCTTCACCGGGCCCATCCGGGGCTACGAGAAGATCGATGAGCAGCCGGAGGGTGCGGCGCGCGACGAGCTCGTGCCGTGCGAGCGTCTGCTCAATTCCGGCTTCGACGCGCGGGTGGTAATATGTCACCGTCTCTTCGGTCTGCCGCAGGTTCCGGGCCGCCACGAAGAAGTCGACGAGCGGCGTCACGCCTTCTGTCATCGCCGCGTCCTGATCGGCGAGACTTTCCTCGATCGGGCGCAGGACCCTAAGGGACAGCTTGTCCGTGGCCTTGAGCAGCCCCCAGACGATGGCGGCGGCCCTGACGTCTCGCCGCTGCTCGATCTGCTCGATCACCGTGCGCTCGATCGAGTTCTGATGGGCTCGATCGATCGCCTCCGCAACGAACCCGGGCGGGTTCAACAGTTTTTCCCGGTCGATCGCCGGCAGTGCGTCGAAGTATTTCTGGATCTCCAAAGGCGTCGACAGTTCGGCCAGCACCTTCGGTTCGGCTTGCGCGGCCACGCTTCGAAGCTCGCGCGGCAGCCCGTCGATGCGCGACCGGTACAAGCGGATTCGCTCCTTCCGGCCGTAGTGCTCCGCCTCAAGAGCGACAAGCCAGGGCTTGACGCTCTCCAGGGCGCCCGACGTCTGAGCCACGTCTAGCCGCGACGTCGCGATGATTAGGCGATCGTGGCTGGCGTGCGCGAAGAGCTGCGCCAACTGGTCGTTCCAAGGCCGGCTCGCGGGGTCGAAATCGAACCGCCCCCAAGGGTCTTCGATGTCGTACAGCACCGGCGGCGCCGTTCGATCGTCGCGTAGCTGCTGAGGGCCGAGCTTGATCGGAACATGGGCGAGGCCGGGGATCTCGGCCCGCAGCTCCTCGTAGAGCTTCCGAGTCGCTAGCGTCTTGCCGGTGCCGGACTGGCCGATGATCAGGGCGGCCCGGCGCTCGCGCATCATCGAGCGCAAATCGCCCCAATTGGTGGGGTGGACATAGTGCTCGAGCTCTGGCGAGCTGGCGATGTATCCTTCGTGGTCGCGGATCACGCGTTCGAGCTCGTCGCGCCGCCAGCGGCCCGAACCGCCCCGATGGATCCGGACGCGAGCCTCCTCCCTCAGCACCTTGAGACAGGCCTCCCAGCGGGCATGAGGCACGCGGAAGCTCTCGGTCAGGAGCCGCTTGATGTCGGTGGCGAGTCGCTCCTCGTCCTGGTTTCCAATCACCGCCACCCGTCCGCGCGCGCCTGCCGGCAACGCTTTGGCGATCAGGGCCGGCATCTTGGCTGGGTTCGGCCACACGCCCGCGCGGCGCACCTTCAGGTCGCGGGTGCCCCCGTTCAAACCGGCGCTGGTGACGAGGAGATAGCGTACATCGGGGTCCGCGAGCCGGGCGGACGCCGACTGGCGGCGCGTTCCGCCGTGCTCGAGGAGCGCCTTGACCCCTTTGACCGACCAGGCGTCTCCGGAGCGCAGCTTGGCTTGGACCACCAGTGTGTAGCCGCTCATCGGAACCGCGGTCGTGATCCGGCCCGGCTCATCGGCCTCGAGCTCGGCCTCGACGTCCTCTTCGCTCGCCGGCTCGAGGACTACTTCCTGCGTCAGCTTGGCCGCGAGCATCAGGTCGAGCGCCAGCCAGACCGAGACTTCGATCTGGTACTCGTAACCGGCGATCCCGTGACTGCCAGAGCCTCCAGCCTCCGCTTCGATATCGTCTCGATTACCACTCTCGCCCATGCGACCTTTTTGTCTCTCACTTATTCCTAAAGCAGGTTCCGCAAAGCGGGTTCATCTTGATCTAATGGGATTCGAGGGGTCCGTCGATGAAATCGCGGAGGGCCGAAGTCGCCTGCGCCGGAGGCAAGACCGCGGCGGCCGGCCCGAAATGCACAGAAGGCAATACCGATCACACGCCTCTTCGACGTCGTTGGAGAGAACCTGGACCAGGGCTTCGTCAACCTGAGCCGGACAGGCTGGCGAGGGCGTTGGGCTCTTCCTACATGCATCTCCGCCCGGCTGGCGGCGGCCATGGTGGAGGCGGAGTTGGACGAGAATGACCCGGCAATCAAACATGAACTAGAGGCAATTCAGAAGTTCATCCTGAGGTCGGTCATACCGCTTCTCCAGGAGAGGTCGGAAGGGAAGCCAGACCCCGTCGGAACGGGCACCCTGCTCGCTATCAACGATAGGCGCTTCATCGTCACGGCCAAGCACGTGTTCGGCGAGGACGCGGCCGACCTCCAGCAGGTGGCCATCCCGGACGCCATTGAAGGCACCAACTTCGTCCGCATCATGAAGATGAACTACGGCCGCCCCAAGGGTGACGGCTTCGACGTGGCCATCTTGGAGATCGCCGACGCGGAGTCCATCGCGGCCATCGAGAAGAGGTGGTCCTTCCTCACGCTCGACAACGTCAACCCGAACTGGTGGCCAAAGCTGGCGTGGGTAACAGGATACCCGAGTTCCCGCGCGACGGTCGCAGGCAAGATTCTGACCACCATGCCAGTCACCATCATGACAGAAAAACTTGCCGAGGTGCCTGACAACCTGCGTTATCCGGCGATCCGCGGCCTCGATATGTTCTACCTCTACAACCGCACTGCCCGTCTGCTCTGGAAGGGCGAAGCGGGTACCCCGCCACTGCCCGGCATCAGCGGAGCGGCGATCTGGGCGGTGACGAAGCCGGATGTCGGGGACCAGTTTTGGACCCCCGCGAAATCCGCCAAGATGATCGGCGTGCAGGTCTCCTATGACCACGACCGTTTCATACGCGGGCAGACCTGGCTAGCCGTGGCTAAGATCTTTGCTCTGATGGACGATGAGATCTCCAACGCCGTGAAGGAAAAGCTCGGGGTAGAGCGCGACGCTCCGCCGTCAGAGCATAATGCACCGCCTATGGAAAAGGCGACGCAGCCTGCCGCTGTGAGTTCGTCTCGGTCAGGGCCTTGTAGATGATGAGGGAGGACACTGCCGCCCAACATGTCGCATCCGGAGCGAGAAGGTCCAAGGGGTTGATCGCGTGCACGAGAACGCCCCTGGTTCCCGGCGAGCGGCCCTGTGCGATGACAGCCAGGGGCCACGATCGTCGAAGGGGAAGGCTTCTGACCCATGCGTGCCGCAGAGAACAATTGCGGCGCATTCCGCAGCCTCCGATCCGAGGCTGGCGACGTCCGTCGCAAGCGCCTCTTGGACTTCACCTGTAAGTACTTCGCGTGGATAGGCAGTTGCACGCGCTTCAGTTCCGGCGCAAGCGACGAGGAACTTGCCGTGCGCCTCGGCATACCTTTTCGAGACCCGCTGCAGGCAGACTAAGACGTGCGAGGAAGTCCGCGGAAGCAAGGTTCCAAGCGGAAGGTCCGCTTACTGGCAACAGCATAGATGTCTGCTGCGAGGGCGCGAAGCTGACGTTCCCAGCCCCTGCCAACCGGCACGCCGAATCAGCTATTTGCGCGCCCCTCCTTTGACCTGCATGCCGCCCCCCACCATGGAACGAAAAGACAGGCGCTTCCCCGATCGAATCTCTCAGTTCTGCAAACTGAAACTTCGTCATTCTCTCGGTACAGAGACCCCCAGATTCCAAGCCTTTCTTATTGGGCTTCATGATCGCGGCGAGTTGCCGCCAACTCGTGGGCGTGGGATCGACTGGCGCTCTATTGCGGACCGGTCGGGGGTTCGTGTTGATCTCATTCTAGCCTCTCGAGACCAGATCCGTCCGATCCTCGATGCGCTCACCCGCGAGTTGGGTCTTCAAGAAGCTGGCGCCCTCGTGCCATCACGGGTTGGCAGTCGGCTGCGAAGGACCGGTCGAAAGTCCGTTACCTTGGCCAAGGCTACGATCCGGTTGGAACCGCAGCCCAAACTTCCCATGGAGCTGCACGGCACCGATAACCCTGGGCAGAAGACGCCTATCGGTTGCCTGACCGCCGAGCAGGGCGCCTTCAGCTCGTCACTACCGTCGATTGTTAACGCCTTCCACGAAGCGCTTAGCGGTTTGATGGACCGAGCCGGTGAAACCTACTGGGACGTGCACCGAGCTGTCGTTCGGTTGGACGAGTCATTCGACCCCAAAGCCATCCGCGCTTGGGCCAAGGGAGAAAAAGCGCCCAGCACTGTCGCAAGCATGGAAATCGTTCGCCGGATTGAGCGTCATTATGGGCTGCCCGAGGGCGAGCTCGTGTCGAGGCTTCCTCATCGTGCCCGCGCAGCGAAAGGGCATCTGCTCGAAGGTGTCACCGCCTCGGAGCGCCGGCGCCTTGCCTGGCATTTGCCGGACAATTTCAACGCACTCCCGCAAGAGCAGCAGGAACACATCATCGAGTGGGTTCGACGCGTGATCATTAGCGGGTCGACGGACTATCGGCGTTTTCAGGCGGCCGCCACGAAGCACCGTTATGCGATCCGGTTTCCGGGCGTTGCCTACGGCCGATCGGAGCCCTCCATCGGCCAAGCAGCGACCGAGGCGGAAGACGACGCTTCGACTGGCACTGATCCCGATCTGCAGTCAGGCGTAGTCGATGCGCCACCGCATCTCACAATGGAGATGGCAAGCCTTGTCCGGTTCAAGACCTCCACCCTGACGGCGTTCGGGCTGCGTCGGAACGGCGTCTGGGGTGAAGAGACCACTTCCCAGAAGATCGAGCACCTTGGCTTAATGCTGGGGGCTCTCGCGGCATCACCAAAGGCGGCAGTCAGGGGCTACGGCGTCCCTCTTCAGCACCTCACGCTAGGCCTTCTCGTCTTTCCGGGCGTCTGGGATTGGTACGTCCAGTGGCGAGAACGACGCCGCGGCTTCTATACTGCCTGGGAAATCGACATGCTCCGCATCGCCCTTGCCCTCACGCGGCAGGAAACAGGCTGGCTCAGGCAGCACGGACAGCTCGTTCACCGTGTCCGTGCAATCCCAGGACTCGTCACGCCCGAAGAGATCGAGCGCGCCAAGGCAGATTGGGATGGCGCGTGCGATAACTTCTTCAAGCACGCAACGAGCCGCGTGAAGGAGATCCAGCGCGTCGCTCGTGTGCATCGCGACCCGTTCGAGCCCATCATGCCTGTCCTGGAGGCTCCAAGCCCCGTCGGCGAGTATCGGAAGATCACCGAGGAAATCCTTCGACGGATGCCCGACCCTTGCCGATATCCTCGAGCGGCGGCTGAGGCAGTCCGATCCTTCCTGATGCTCCGTCTAGGCCTCCATCTCGGGCTCCGGCAGAAGAACCTGCGACAGCTGATGGTCTGTCCTCGCGGGCAAACTCCTCGCTCCGAGCGGCAGCTGGAGGACCTCAAGCGCGGCGAACTCCGCTGGAGTGACCGAGACGACGGCTGGGAGGTCCTGATCCCTTCGGTCGCGTTCAAGAACGCCCATTCATCCTATTTCGGCAGCAAACCGTTCCGGCTCGTGCTCCCAAACCTCGGCGGCCTCTACGAACATATCGACACCTATATCCGGCGCGATCGGCATCTGCTGCTGGCGGGCGCACCCGATCCCGGGACCTTCTTCATCAAGACAGTCAAGCAGTCGAGCACAGACCCTGCCTACGACCAGACCACGTTCTATGAAGCCTGGCGGCTAACGATCCAGCGATATGGCATCTACAATCCGTTCACCGGCCGCGGCGCCATCAAGGGCCTGCTACCGCATGGTCCCCATAACGTTCGTGACGTCCTAGCGACCCATATCCTCAAGCAAACGGGGTCCTACGAGCAGGCGAGCTACGCCATCCAGGACACGCCGGAAATGGTGCAGCACCACTATTGAACCGCCCCGGTTTTGCCGGAGGCAGGTTGTCGTAAGTTATGCGGCCATCGCTGTCTCTGCCAACGAGGCGTAGTAGCGTTCCTCGGCCTCTGCCGGCGGGATGTTGCCGATGGGCTCGAGCAGGCGGCGGTTGTTGAACCAGTCGACCCAGGTGAGCGTCGCGAACTCGACCGCCTCGAAGCTCCGCCAAGGTCCGCGCCGATGGATGAGCTCGGCTTTGTAGAGCCCGTTGATGGTCTCGGCGAGCGCGTTGTCGTAGCTGTCGCCGACACTGCCGACCGATGGCTCGATTCCTGCCTCAGCCAGGCGTTCGGTGTATCGAATGCTGACGTATTGCGATCCGCGGTCCGAATGATGCACGAGCCCGGCTTTGCTGGCGGGCCTTCGCTCATGGAGGGCCTGCTCGAGCGCGTCCAGGACGAAGCTGGCATGGGCTGTCCGGCTGACCCGCCATCCCACGATGCGCCGCGCATAGGCGTCGATGACG
>NZ_JBHYDR010000002.1:0-549120 GCF_051860605.1 Phreatobacter sp.
CGGCGGCACCAACACGGATGCCATCCTGATCGAGGACGGCAAGGTGGTCGGTGCGGTCAAGGCACCGACCAGCGAGGATGTCACCGGCGGCATCCTTGAAGCGTTGGCGAGGCTCGGCGACAGCGGCCTGCTGAAGGGCCGGCGCATCGACGGCGTGATGATCGGCACCACCCATTTCATCAATGCGGTGGTCCAGCGCCGGCATCTGTCGAAGGTCGCCGCGCTGCGCCTCGGCCTGCCGTCGGGCGCCTCGCTGCCGCCCTTTTGCGACTGGCCGAAGGACCTGGCCGAGCTGGTCCGCGGCGCGGTCTATATGGTCGAGGGCGGCCACGAATATGACGGCCGGCCGTTCATGCCGCTGGACCGCGAGGCCGTGGCCGGCGCGGCGCGCGACATGAGGGCGAAGGGGCTGACGGCGGTCGCCATCTCCTCGGTCTTCTCGCCGCTCGATCCCTCGCACGAGCGGGAGGCCGCCGAGATCGTCGCCAGGGAAAATCCCGGCGCGGTCATCACCTGCTCCTCCGATCTTGGCCGCATCGGCCTGCTGGAGCGCGAGAATGCCGGCCTGCTCAATGCCGCGCTGACCGACCTTGCCCGCGAGACCATCGCGGCCTTCGAGAAGGCCATCGCCGACAGCCGGATCGCCGCGCCGCTGTTCATCACCCAGAACGACGGCACGGTGGCGGAAGCCCACCAGGCCATGCGCCTGCCGGTCTATTCCTTCGCCTCCGGCGCCACCAATTCCATGCGCGGGGCGGCCTATCTCTCCGGCCTCGACGACGCCATGGTCGCCGATGTCGGCGGCACGACCACCGATATCGGCGAGTTGAAGAACGGCTTCCCGCGCGAGGCCAATTCGGTCGTGCAGGTCGGCGGCGTCCGCACGCTGTTCCGCATGCCGGATCTGCTGTCGTTCGGCCTCGGCGGCGGCAGCCATGTCCGGCTCGATCCGCTCGGGATCGGCCCGGTCTCGGTCGGCTATCGCCTGATGCGCGACGGCATCGCCTTCGGCGGGCAGCAACTCACCACCACCGACGTGGCGGTGGCCGCCGGCCTCCTGCCCATCGGTGATCGCCAGAAGGTCGCCCATCTCGATGCCGACACCGTCGGGCGCGTCTTCGCCGAGGCGCGGCGCATGGTCGAGGAGGCGCTCGACCGCATCAAGACCGAGGCCGGCGACGTGCCGCTGATCGCGGTCGGCGGCGGCGCCTTCCTCATCCCCGACACGATGGAGGGCGCCTCCCGCGTCGTGCGCGTGCCCCATGGCGACTGTGCCAATGCGGTGGGCGCGGCGATCGCGCAGGTCTCGGGCGAATGCGACCAGATCTTCCGCGATATGGCCCGTAACGACGCCATCGCCGCGGCCCGGCAGATCGCCGCCGACCGGGCGGTCGCGGCCGGGGCCGACCGGGCAACCATCGCCACCATCGAGACCGAGGACATGCCGATCGCCTACCTGCCGGGCAATTCGCTCAGGGTCCGGGTGCGGGTCGTCGGCGCGGTGGCGTCAGGGGCTGCGGAGGCGGCCTGAAGGCCGCTTCAGCCCGTCTCGGTGCGCCCGAGCCCGAGATAGCTCTCGACGATGCGCGGGTCGCGGGCAAGCTCCGCCGCCGGTCCGTCGAGGCTGATCCGGCCGAGTTCCATGACATAGGCGCGGTCGGCGGCATTGAGCGCGGCGCGGGCGTTCTGCTCGACCAGCAGGATGGCGACGCCCGCCGCCCTGAGATCAGTGATGATCCGGAAGATGTCGGCGACGATCTTCGGCGCAAGACCGAGGCTCGGCTCGTCGAGCATGAGAAGCCGGGGCCGCGCCATCAGCGCCCGGCCCATGGCCAGCATCTGCCGCTCGCCCCCCGACAGGGTGCCGGCCAGCTGGCCGCGCCGCTCCTCGAGCCGTGGAAAGCGCTGGAACACCTCGATGAGCGATTCGGCCGCCGCCTCGCGGGTGACGCGGAAGCCCCCGAGCCTCAGATTGTCCTCGACCGTCATCGCGCCGAACAGTTCGCGCTTCTCGGCCACCAGGCAGAGCCCGAGGCCGACCCGGTCCTCGGCCTCGACGCCGATCAGGTCGCGGCCGTCGAATGTCACGCGTCCGCGCGCGGGAAGAAGCCCCATGGCGGCATTGAGCAGCGTCGACTTGCCGGCACCATTTGCGCCGATCACGGTAACGATCTCGCCGGGCGCAACCGTCAGCGACACGTCGGTCACCGCCTCCACCCGGCCATAGGCGACCGACAGCTGCTCGATGGCGATGAGCGCGCTCATGCGTCCGTCCCCAGATAGGCGGCGAGCACGGCCGGATTGGTCTTGATCTCGGCGGGCGGGCCCTCGGCGATCTTGGTGCCGAAATCCAGCACGACGACATGGTCGGTCAGTGTCATGACGAAACCCATATCGTGTTCGACCAGCAGCACCGACACGCCCTCGGCGCGCAACTGGCGCAGCAGTTCGGAGAGCGCGGCCTTCTCGAAATGCCTGAGGCCCGCGGCCGGCTCGTCGAGCAGCAGCAGGTCGGGGTCGAGGCACAGGGCGCGGGCGATCTCGACGATGCGCTGCTGGCCGAGCGCCAGCGAGCCGGCCGGCTTGTGCATGTGTTCGGCAAGGCCGACGCGGGCGATCTGGCGCGCCGCCTCCGCCTTGATCCGCTTCTCCTCCGTGCGGTCGAGCCTGAGCAGACCCTGGACGAAGCCCGCCCGGCCGCGCAGATGCGCACCCAGTGCCACATTGTCCAGCACGCTCATCTCCGGCAGCAGCTTCACGTGCTGGAACGAGCGGGCGATGCCGAGCCCGGCCACGGCCTGCGGCCGGCTGCCCGTAATCGGTCGTCCGGCAAAGGCGACCATGCCGCCCGATGGTGGCGACACGCCGGTGATCAGGTTGAAGGTGGTGCTCTTGCCGGCGCCGTTCGGGCCGATCAGCGCGACGATCTCGCCGCGCCGCACCCGGAACGACACGTCGTTGACAGCCACCAGCCCGCCGAAGGCCTTGCGGGCGGCCGTCACCTCCAGCAGCGTCTCGGCCCCCGCGCGCGGGCGCGCGGGAAGCGGTTCGGCCGCAGCGTCGATATCCGGCGGCGCCGCCGGTGGCAGCAGCGCGGTGATGCGCGGCCACAGCCCCTCACGCGCGACGATCAGGATGGCAACCAGCAGCACACCGAACACGATGGTCTCGTAGAGCGCGGTGGTGCCGAACACCGCCGGCACGATGCGCTGGAGAATGTCCTTCAGGAACGTGACGAGGGTTGCGCCCACCACGGCGCCCCAGACCTGGCCGGCACCGCCCGAGACCGCCATGAACAGATATTCGATGCCCGGATGGACGCCGAACGGCGTCGGGTTCACCGCGCGCTGGACATGCGCATAGAGCCAGCCGGAAACGCCGGCCAGAAGCGCGGCATAGACGAAGACGGCGAGCTTCATCCGGGCCGGCTCGATGCCGAAGGCCTCCGCCGCCATGCGCCCGCCGCGCAGGGCGCGGATCGCCCGGCCGGTGCGGGAATCGAGCAGGTTTGTCGTGATGATCGCCGCGATCAGCACGAAGCCCCAGATGACGTAGTAGATCGCGCGCGGGTCGATCAGCGAGTGACCGAACAGGCTGAGCGGCGGAATGCCGGAAATGCCGTCGTGCCGGCCGAGAATCTCCAGCTTGCCGAAGGCGTAGTAGAGCGCGATGCCCCAGGCGATGGTTCCCAAAGGCAGGAAATGGCCGGACAGGCGCACGGTGACGAGGCCGAGCAGAACGGCGGCCATGCCGGTCACCACCAGCGCCACCGGCAGGGCGAGCCACGGGCTGTAGCCGAACTTGGTGGTCATCAGCGCCGAGGTATAGGCCGCGAAGCCGCAGAAGGCCGCCTGCCCGAACGAGGTCATCCCGCCGACGCCGGTGAGCAGGACGAGGCCCATGACGACGAGCGTCGCAAGGCCGATATTGTCCAGGAGCGTGATCCAGAACACCGACAGGCCCGGGATCAGCGGGATCACGGCCAGAACCGCCGCGAAGACGGGAAGGGCGAAGCGATGCATCGTCACTCCTCCTCGTCGTGGTGGGGATCGGTCCAGGACCGGATCAGCAGCACCGGCAGCAGCAGGGTGAAGACGATGACCTCCTTCCAGTCGCTGGCATGGAAGGAGGCGAAGGCCTCGATGATGCCGACCATCAGGGCGGCGGCTGCCGTCAGCGGATAGCTGACCAGCCCGCCGATGATGGCTGCGACGAAGCCCTTCAGGCCGATCAGGAAGCCGGTGTCGTAATAGAGCGTCGTCATCGGCACGATCAGCACGCCTGACACCGCTCCGATCACCGCGGCCAGTCCGAAAGCGATGCGCCCGGACAGCGCCAGGCGGATGCCGACGAGCCTTGCGCCGATGCGGTTCATGGCGGTGGCGCGCAGCGCCTTGCCGGTCAGGGTGCGCCCGAAGAACAGGCCGAGTGCCACGATCAGACCCGCCGTGATGACATAGATGGCAAGGCTCTGGCCGGTGGCGACGATCGGGCCGATCGGGATGGAGGCGTCCGACAGGGGCGGCGCGCGCAGCCCTTCGGGGCCAAAGAACACGAGGCCGACGCCGGTCAGGGCCAGATGCACGCCAACCGCCGTGATCAGCAGGACCAGCACGGAGGCATCCGCCATGGGCTGGAACGCGATGCGATAGAGATAGGGACCGATGGGGGCGACGATCGCCACGGTCAGCACGAGGTTGACCAGCGATCCGGCCTTGGCCGCCACCGCGACCTGGGTGATGGCCAGAACCGCAAGCGGCAATGCAATCTTGGCCAGCGCCTCCCGGCCGATCTGCGGCAGGTGCAGCGAGCGGCGTCGGGAGACGATCTCGGCTGCGAAGGCGACAAGGCCGAAGACCACGACCATATAGGCCGTGCCGGGGACGCGGCCGGCCTCCAGCAGGGCGAAAGTGAGGCCCCCATAGGCGACGAACTCGCCCTGCGGCACGAAGATGACGCGCGTGACGGCGAACACCAGAACGAGCGCGAGGCCGAGCAGCGCATAGATCGCGCCGTTGGTGATGCCGTCCTGCAGCAGGAAGAGAAGGATGGTGGTGTCCATCCCTCACTCCCGCTCGCGCAGGGTGTGGACGGATGGTGGCCATCCGGTGCAGCCTGTCACTGCGCCGCGGGGGTCGAGCACGTCAGGTCCTCCCTCAGGACCGCTCTCACGGCGGCTTTCCTGCAAATTAGATATAGTCTATAACTATTTTCGGGACGGCTGCAACAGGCGTCCCGCAGGAGGGCAGGGCCGATGGGCAAGGCCACGGCGCGGCGGCGCAAGCCATCGGCGGAGAGGCAATCCGGGGTCGTCACCCCGGCGGCCGCGCGGACGGATGGATGGCTGGACCACGGGCCGCTTCCGGGTCTGGTCGGCTATGTTCTCAGGCGTGCCCAGCTGGCCGTTTTCGACGATTTCATCCGCTCCTGCGACGCCCATGGCCTGCGACCGGCCCAGTTCAGCGCCCTTGTGCTGATCGACGCCAATCCCGGTCGCTCGCAGCGCGAGATCGCCGCGGCGCTCGGCATCCAGAGGCCGAATTTCGTGGCCATGATGGACGGGTTCGAGAAGCGCGGCCTGGCCCGCCGGCGGCGCTCGGACACCGACAGGCGCAGCCACGCGCTCGAACTGACTGCGGCCGGCCGCGACCTGCTCGACCAGGCCAAGGCGACCGTCCTCGACCACGAAGCGCGCATCACCGGACGGCTGACCAGTGCCGAGAAGGCCGAACTGCTGCGCCTGCTCGAAAAGATCTGAAGCGCCTCACTCCTCGAGCCAGCGAACCGCCTCCTCCAGCGAGGCCCGCGGCGTCCTGTAGCTGTTCACCGGCGCATCGGTGTCGGCGAACCCGAAGGAGATGCCGCAGACCACCTGTCGGCCTTCCGGAATGCCCATCAGCTCGCGCACCAGGTCCGCATGCACCGCGAGCGCCGCCTGGGCGATGGTGCCGACCCCATGCGCCTGCGCCGCCGACATGAAATTCGAGACATAGGCCCCGCAATCGACCGCGCCATAGACCCCGATCACCTCGTCCGTGGTGACGATGGCGATATGCGGCGCATCGAACAATTCGAAATTGCGCAGCGTCTGGCGCCTGTAGGCGTCCTTGTCGCCGCGGGCGATGCCGACGGCGCCGTAGAGCTGGAACCCGCAGGCGCGCCGGCGGTCGAGATAGACGCCGAGATAGTCGCGCGGGAAGGGCAGGTCGCTGGCATGGGCCCCGCCGGAAGAGGCCCGCTCCACCATGGCCGCGCGGAACCGGTCGCGGGCGGCGCCCGAGGCAATCGTCACCTGCCAGGGCTGGGTGTTGTTCCAGGAGGCGGTCTTCTGCGCCGTTGTCAGGATCGCCTCGATGGTGGCGCGCGGCACCGGGTCGGGACGGAAGGCGCGGCACGAATGGCGCGCGCTCATGATGCGGTCGAAGGCGGCGGCGTCCCCCTCCCTGACGGTTGCGAGGGGCTGGGCATCGGTCATGCGGCAGGTCCTTCCGGGATGGGTCGGGCGATGCCCTAGGCTGGCCGCCGCGGCCGCGCCGATCAAGGGTCCGAACGGGAGGGGGCCTGCCGGACCGCCGGTGGACCTGACGGCGCATGCGTGACGGCCTGACGCTGACGGAGGGTCTTCCGGGCGGGGCTGCGATCCGCTAAGCCTCGCCCGTCCCGGCCCGCCGAGGAGGCACCCGGCCGGAGCGTGCGGGAGCAGGGCGTGGCGACGGTTGAACTCGACGGGGTCAGCAAGGCCTTCGGAACCCAGAACGCCGTGGCAGGGGTCTCGTTCACGGTGGAAGCCGGCCAGCTCGTCGCGCTGCTCGGCCCGTCCGGCTGCGGCAAATCGACCACGCTGCGGCTGATCGCCGGCCTCGAACCGGCAACCGGCGGAACTATCCGCATAGCGGACAGGGACGTCACCCAGGCGGCGCCGTCCGAGCGCGGTGTCTCCATGGTGTTCCAGAGCTATGCGCTCTTTCCGCACCTGTCGGTTGCCCAGAACATCGTGTTCGGCCTGGAGGTCAGGAAGGTGCCGAAGGCCGAGCGGGCGCGTCGCCTGGAGCGGGCGGCGGGCATTCTCGGCCTCGAAACGCTGCTCGACCGCAAGCCGTCGCAGCTGTCGGGGGGCCAGCAGCAGCGGGTGGCCCTCGGCCGCGCCATCGTCGCGGAAACGCCGGTCTGCCTGATGGACGAGCCGCTGTCGAACCTCGACGCCCAGCTTCGCCTCGACATGCGCCGCGAGATCCGCGGGCTGCAGCGCCGGCTCGGCGTCACCATGATCTATGTCACCCACGACCAGGTTGAGGCCATGACCATGGCCGACCGGATCGTGCTGATGCGCGCCGGCCACCTCGAACAGCACGGCACGCCGGAAGAGCTCTACAACCGTCCGGCCACGGTCTTCACCGCCCGCTTCGTCGGCACGCCGCCGATGAATGTCCTGCCGCTGGCGTCCCTGGGCGAGGCGGCGGCGCGTCTTGCCCCTGCCGGCCGCGACCCGGCCGGGGTCTCGATCGGCGTGCGTCCCGAACATGTGCGCTTTGCCGGGAACGGATTTCACGCAACCGTCACATCGGTCGAATACCTCGGCGCTGACAGCCTCGTCGACGTCCGCCTCGGCGGCCACCCGTTCATCGTGCGCGTGCCGGGCAGGACCGGGCTCGGCGAAGGGCAGTCCATCCACCTCGAATGGGACGGAAGCCATGAACATTTTTTCGACACGGAAAGCGGCCGGCGGATATGATGAGCCGGCAGACAAACACAATCCTGGGGAGGACAAGACCATGACCAAGACCAGCCGCCGCACCGTCCTCGCGGGCGGAGCCGCGCTCCTTGCCGCGCCGCTCGCCGGCAGCCTTTCCGCACCGGCCATCGCCCAGGGCAAGGTCGAGGTGTCGTTCTTCTATCCGGTCGCCGTCGGCGGCCCGATCACCCGCCTCATCGACGCCTATGCCGCCGATTTCGAGAAGGACAATCCCTCGATCACGGTGAAGCCGATCTATGCCGGCACCTATCAGGAGACCATCGTCAAGGCGCTCACCGCCCACAAGAGCGGCACGCCGCCGGTCACCTCGGTGCTGCTCTCCACCGACATGTTCACGCTCATCGACGAGGATGCCATCATCCCGTTCGACGACTTCATCAAGACCGACGCCGACAAGGCGTGGCTGGGAAGCTTCTTCCCCTCGTTCATGGAAAACAGCCAGACCGGCGGCAAGACCTGGGGCATCCCCTTCCAGCGCTCGACCATCGTGCTCTACTGGAACAAGGACCTGTTCCGCGAGGCCGGCCTCGATCCGGAAAAGCCGCCCCAGACCTGGGCCGAGCAGGTCGCCTTCGCCGAGAAGCTGACCAAGCGCGACGGCAACACGACCACCCAGTGGGGCATCCAGATTCCGTCCTCGGGTTTCCCCTACTGGCTGTTCCAGGCGCTGGCCGTCCAGGCCGACGCGATCCTGATGAACCGCGAGGGCAACCGGACGGCCTATGACGCGCCGGGCGTCATCGAGGCGCTGCAGTACTGGGTCGATCTCTCGCGCAAGCACCGCGTCCACCCGACCGGCATCGTCGAGTGGGGCACCACGCCGCGCGATTTCTTCGAGCGCAAATGCGCCATGATGTGGACCACCACCGGCAACCTCACCAACGTGCGCAACAACGCCAAGTTCCCCTTCGGCGTCGGCATGCTGGCGGCGGGCAAGCGGCGCGGCAGCCCGACCGGCGGCGGCAATTTCTATCTGTCGAAGAAGTCCTCGCGCGCCGAGCAGGAGGCCGCCTTCAAGTTCATCCAGTGGATCACCACGCCGGAGCGCGCCGCCAAATGGGGCATCGACACCGGTTACGTGGCGGTCAGGGGCGATGCCTTCGAAACCCCGGTCATGAAGGAATATGTCGCCGGCTTCCCGGCCGCGGCGGTTGCCCGCGACCAGCTCCAGTATGCGGTGGCCGAACTGTCCACCCACGAGAACCAGCGCGTCACCAAGGCGCTCAACGACGGCCTGCAGGCCGCCCTCAACGGCACCAAGACGCCGGAAGCCGCCATGAAGGATGCGCAGGCCGAGGCCGAGCGCATCCTGCGCCCCTATCGCTGACATCTCTCATGCGGGGCGGTCGCCGCACGGCGGCCGCCCCCTGACCCTCCAGATGACATCGCTCCGCACCCGGACCTGGATCCACGCCTGGCTGTTGCTGGCGCCCTCGCTGGCGCTGCTCGCCCTGTTCACGCACTGGCCGGCCATCGGGACCCTCATCGACAGCCTCTATTCGACGCCGCGCGCACGCCGTCCGTCCCGCTTCGTCGGCCCGGCCAATTTCGAGCAGATGATGGCCGACCCCATCTTCTGGCAGGCGATGTGGAACAATCTGTGGTTCGCCCTCGGCACGATCCCGACCTCGATCGCGCTGGCGCTGCTCATGGCGGTCTGGGTGAATGACCGCATTGCCGGCCGCACGCTGGTGCGCATGGCCTATTTCACGCCGACCGTCCTGCCGATGATCGCGGTCGCCAATATCTGGCTGTTCTTCTACACGCCCCAGTACGGCCTGCTGGCGCAGATCCTTGGCGCCTTCGGCATCAACGGGCCCAACTGGCTCGGCTCCAACGAGACCGCCCTCTTCGCCGTCACGGTGGTGGCGGTCTGGAAGGAGGCCGGCTTCTTCATGATCTTCTACCTGGCCGCGCTCCAGACCATCTCGCCGAGCCTCGCCGAGGCGGCGGCGCTGGAGGGGGCGTCGCGCTGGACCTATTTCCGGCGCATCCAGTTCCCGCTGCTGATGCCCACCACGCTGTTCGTGCTGGTCAATGCCGTGATCGGGGCCTTCCGCACCATCGACCACATCTTCGTCATGACCCGCGGCGGACCGGACAACGCCACCGCCCTGCTGCTGTTCTACATCTACCAGGTCGGCTTTTCGTTCTGGGACACGAGCTATGCCGCGGCCCTGACGGTCGTCCTGCTCGCCATCCTCGCCTTCATCGCGCTGGCCCAGTACGGGCTCCTCGAGCGCCGGATCCACTACCGGTGAGGGGGCGGCGATGAGCGAAGTCTATGCGCCGCGCGGCTGGGGCAAGGCGGTCGAGACAGCGGGCGCCTGGCTGCTGGCGCTGATCTGGATCGCGCCGCTCGCCTATGCGGTCTGGACGGCGTTCCATCCGCCGGAATTCTCCACCCGCTTCGACCTGTTCGCGCCGCTGACCCTGCAGAATTTCGCGCGCGCCTGGGAGGCGGCCCCGTTCGCGCGCTATTTCCTCAACACCTTCATCCTGGTGACGGGGATCCTCGCCTGCCAGCTGGTGCTCTGCACGCTCGCGGCCTTCGCCTTCGCCCGCTACGAGTTTCCCGGCCGGACACTGGTCTTCGCCCTCGTCCTCGCCCAGCTCATGATCATGCCGGACGTGCTGATCGTCGAGAACTACAAGACCATGAATCGCCTCGGGATCCTGGATTCGATCCCGGCCATCGGCCTGCCTTACGTGGCCTCCGCCTTCGGCATCTTCCTCCTGCGTCAGACCTTCAAGACCGTACCGAAGGAACTGGACGATGCCGCGCGTGTGGAGGGGGCAAGCCCCATGCAGATCCTCTGGCGCGTCTATGTGCCGCTCGGCCGCCCCGTCTATATCGCCTACGGCCTCGTCTCGGTCAGCTACCACTGGAACAACTTCCTCTGGCCGCTGATCGTCACCAACTCGGTGGAGGCACGCCCGCTGACCGTCGGGCTGCAGGTCTTCTCCTCCACCGACCAGGGCATCGACTGGTCGATCATCTGCGCGGCGACGCTGATGACCTCGGCACCGCTGCTCATCGGCTTCCTGCTGTTCCAGCGCCAGTTCGTGCAGAGCTTCATGCGCGCCGGGATCAAATAGGGCGCGACCGGGCAGGGACAGAACGCCGCAGGCCGTGCGGATGGACAGATCGCGCGCTCGCGCGTTTCTGTCACGACCCGTTGCAGACAAGGAGCCGGAACCATGGCCATCACCCGCAAGGAAGAGGCCCGCGCGCTGAGCGCGGACGAACTCGCCCTCGTCGAGAAGTCCCATCATCCGGGCCTGCAGGAGCTCTCCGACAGCGACCTGCGCGACCTTGTCAGGCTGGTCCGCGAGCGGCGCGACAAGGCGCAGACAGACGTCAGCCGGCGCCGGCGCGAGGCGCGCGGCAAGGGCGCTCCGAAGGGCGCGACCCCGTCCGCCGGCGATGCCGGTTCCAAGACCAAGCTTGCCGTGCTGGCCATGGCGATGCGCCGCCTCAACGGCGAGGCGCAGCGCCGCAAGCAGATCGCCGCGACGGCTGCCACGGCGGCCGGCATGCGCAAGGCGCTGGAGATGAAGCAGGCCAGCGACCAGGGCCCTGCCTTCAACAGCCGCCACGCCCGCAGCGGCATGCGCGATGTCGGCAATACGCGCGCCCAGAACCTCGTCCGGCCGATGGAGCGCGGCCGGCAGCGCCAGGCGGCGAAGGTGGCGCAGGCCCGGCGCGACGCGCGCTAGGAGATTTGCCGCCGGGACGTCTGCAGGCTGCGCCGACGGACGGCGCAGCCTGAGGTCGGCTTTCGCACCTCTTGCCGAGCCGGCGGGCGTCCGGCTATGTTCCGCGCCGCGGGCGGGTGTAGCTCAATGGCAGAGCAGGAGCTTCCCAAGCTCACGACGAGGGTTCGATTCCCTTCACCCGCTCCAGCCCCGCCGCCGGTGCAGCGCTTCCGTCGCGGATAGCGCCCCCCTTACGGATACAGCCGCTGCTTCACCGTCCATGGCCCGTCGGGCACCTCGCGCAGGAACTGCACGCGGTCGTGCAGGCGGAACGGCCGGTCGTGCCAGAACTCCATCGACACGGGCAGGATGCGGAATCCGGACCAGTGGGGCGGGCGCGGCACCTCGCCGATCGGGTGCCTGGCCGTGTAATAGGCCACGGCCTTTTCCAGAGCGAACCGGCTTTCCAGCGGCCGCGACTGCTGGCTGGCCCAGGCGCCGATGCGGCTGCCGCGCGGGCGCGAGGCGAAATAGGCGTCGGCCTCCTCCGGCGTCACCATCTCCACGGGGCCGCGCAGGCGCACCTGCCGCCTGAGCGATTTCCAGTGGAACAGCCCGGCTGCCTTGCGCTGGCCGGTCAGTTCCGTGCCCTTGGCGCTTTCGGTGTTGGTGTAGAAGACGAAGCCGCGCGGATCGATGCCCTTCAGCAGCACCATGCGGGCATTCGGCAACCCATCGGCATCGACGCTCGCCAGCGCCATGGCGGTCGGGTCGTTCGGTTCGGATGCGGTTGCTTCGGCGAGCCAGGCCTCGAACAGGGCGAAGGGCTCGGTGCTTTCAGTAAAATCGTTCGGATCCGAACCGGACATTAACCAGCTCCGTTGTCTGATCGCCCGAAAAGAGCCCTGTTGGCTGCGGAGTATCTGCGTATGGGCGCATCAATCAGGAGCGGATGGACCCTTCGGGTTCGCCGTCTCTATAGCGAATTGCCGGGGGCGCGCCCATGCCCCCTGACGCATGGCGATCAGGCTGGCCGGCGTTTGCCGCGCCTCGCCTTCTGCTGTCTTGCCCTGTTCGCGCTCGAGGGCTGCACGGTGGCCCTGCCGTCGCTTTGGGAACGCACCAACACCGCTCCGCCGCTCACCGCCCAGATGGCGCAGCCCGCCGGCGACCCGCGCACCACCGGCTCGGTCAACCGGGGAGCCACCGCCACCGCACCCGCTGCCGGCGGCGCCCTGCCGATACCCCAGGCCGACTGGGACGCCGCCAAGGCCGTGCTCATGCAGGCGCTGGCCGACAATGCGGATACGCCGAGCCTGCCCTGGACCAATGCCGCCAGCGGCATGGGCGGCACGGTGACCGCCATGCAGCGCGCCAACGGCCCCAGCGGACAGACCTGCCGCGACTTCCTCGGGAGCGCCATCAAGGACGGCCGCGAGACCTGGTTCGACGGCCGGGCCTGCCGCAGCACGGGTCCCTGGGCGGTCACCGAGCTCCGGCCCTGGCGGCGGAGCTGAGCCCGGTCGCTCCCGAACTTGTGAAGCGGGCCTGCCGCCCCCACATGCATTCCAACTCAACGCTTTGCGGGGCGTGGCCTGCCGGCCGCGCCCTTTTCAAGGACGACCATGGCCCGCGATCCCTATGACGTCATCGGCGTCGCGCGCGCGGCGAGCGCCGACGAGATCAAACGAGCCTTCCGCAAGAAGGCCAAGCAGCTGCACCCGGACGCCAACTCGGGCGACCCGAAGGCGCAGGACCGCTTTTCCGAACTGAACAATGCCTACGAGCTGCTGTCGGACGCCGACAAGCGCAAGGCCTTCGACCGCGGCGAGATCGACGCCGAGGGCAAGCCGCGCTTCACCGGCTTCGAGGGTTTCGGCGGCGGCCGGCCCGGCCCGGGTGCAGGGCCTCAGGGAACGCCGTTCGGCGAGACCATCTTCGAGAGCTTTTCCTTCGGGCCTGATGGCGTTCGCCGCTCCTCGAACCGGCCGGGCGGCGGCCCGCCGGGTGACGATTTCTTCGACATCTTCTCCCGCATGGCCAGCGGTGGTGCGGGCGCGCGCGGCCCCGATGCCTTCGAGCCCGGCCCGTCGCCGCGCGGTGCCGGCACGGACATCACGCTGACCGTGAAGGTGCCGTTCCTGGACGCGGCCCGCGGCTCGACCCAACGCGTCGTGCTGCCCACCGGCGAGTCGGTGGATGTGCGCATCCCGCCGGGCACCCGCGACGGCCACCGTCTGCGCCTGCGCGGCAAGGGCCGGCCGTCGAGCCTCGGCCGCCTTCCGGGCGATGCCTATGTGGTGATCGCCGTCGAGCCGCACCCGGCCTTCCGTGCCGAGGGCAAGGACTTGCGCCTCGACTTACCCGTAGCCCTCGACGAGGCGATCCTCGGGGCCAAGGTGCGCGCGCCGACCCTCGACGGCGAGGTGGAACTGACGCTGCCCGCCATAACCTCCTCGGGCAAGACCTTCCGCCTGCGCGGTAAGGGTCTGCCATCCGACTCAGGGGCCGGCGACCTCTATGTCACCGTCCGCATCGTGCTGCCGGAGGCGAGCGCCGACCTCGAGGGGTTCGCGCGCGTTCTGAAGGACCGTCGCAAGACGGATCCGCGCGAGGGGCTCTAGGCGCACGGCGGGCTCTCTCGGATCGGGGCGGTGCTGCCGATCCGGGGGAGGGGCGAGCCTGTCGCCACCTGAACGGGGGATGATGGATGCAGCTGACCTTTGAAACCGACAGGCTGCTCCTCAGGCCGCGCTCGACGATGGACTTCGCAGCGTGCCTTGCGATGGACCGGGATCCCGAAGTCACGAAATATGTAGCCGGGCCCTGGAGCAATCCCGTCGAGCACGAGCAGTTTCTGCGAAACAGGCTTGCGGCGTCCTATGGAGATGGGCTCGGATACTGGTCGATCTTCCCGAAGTCCGAACCGCAGCAGTTCCTCGGCTGGATTCTCCTGATTCCTTATGATGGGAAGGGTCCCGACATCGAGATTGGCTGGCGGTTGAACCGCCTCTCGTGGGGCAAGGGCTATGCCACGGAAGCAGCCAGGCCGCTTGTTCGTCATTCATTCGAGGTGCTGCGCCTCGAAAAGATCGTCGCCGACATACACCCCGAAAACGAGCCCTCGATGAGGGTCGCCGCGAAAATCGGCATGCGGTTCGTTGGAGATGTCCGCTACGAGGGGACCTTGCTGAAATCCTACCGGATGGCCAGCAGCCACCACCGGACAGGCTAGGTTAGCGCCCCCCGATGGATTCATATCGGCGTCCCCGGGCGAGATAGGGAGAGCCGGCGGCCAGCCCGTCCGCCTTGCGCCCAGAGCCCCGCAATGGCATAGGAACCGGCTGATTTGCAGGCGGAATGCCGGGCGAGGAACATTATGACGGGCATCATGAAGGGCAAGCGCGGCCTCATCATGGGGGTTGCGAACAACCGTTCCATCGCCTGGGGCATCGCCAAGTCCTGTGCCGAGCAGGGTGCGGAGCTTGCCTTCACCTACCAGGGCGATGCGCTGGAGCGGCGCGTGCGCCCGCTGGCGGCAGAGCTTGGTGGTCATGTGGTCGGCCATTGCGACGTGACCGACACGGCGACGCTGGACGCCGTCTTCGCCGAGACCGCGCGGCTGTTCGACGGCAAGCTGGACTTCGTGCTCCATGCCATTGCCTTTTCCGACAAGGACGAGCTGACCGGCCGCTATGTCGACACCTCCGAGGGCAATTTCACCAAGTCGCTGCTGATCTCCTGCTATTCGTTCACGGCCGTCGCCCAGCGCGCAGAGAAGCTGATGACCGATGGCGGCTCGATGCTCACCCTGACCTATTACGGCGCCGAGAAGTGGATGCCGCACTACAATGTCATGGGTGTCGCCAAGGCGGCGCTGGAGGCGAGCGTTCGCTATCTGGCGGCGGATCTCGGCGAGAAGAACATCCGCGTCAACGCCATCTCGGCCGGCCCGATCAAGACCCTTGCCGCCTCGGGCATTGGCGACTTCCGCTACATCCTGAAGTGGAACGAGTACAATTCGCCGCTGCGCCGCACGGTCACCATCGAAGAGGTCGGCGATTCCGGCATGTATTTCCTCTCCAACCTGTCGCGCGGCGTGACCGGCGAGATCCACCATGTGGATGCCGGCTACCATGTGGTCGGCATGAAGAACCCCTACGCGCCGGACATGAGCGTCGTGAAGGAGTGAGGGCAGCGCGTCATCCGCCGTCGCTGCTCCGCCGCCGGTCGGCGATCCATGCCGCCGCCAGCACGGCTAGCCCCATGGCTCCGATGACGAGCGGTGAAAACAGAAGGGTCAGCGGATAGAGCGGCTCGGCGAGGGCGCCCCCGATCCGGATGCCGTTCGCCAGCAGGATCTGGATGACCGCCCCGTAGAGCACGAAGGCCTGGCCCGCGGCCATGGCGGCAAGGCCCGCCGCGGCAGCCTGCCAGCCGGCCGGCCGGGTCAGGATGCGGGCCAGCACCAGCCACAGAAGCGCGAACGGCAGCAGGTTCCAGACCGCGACCAGCGCGAGCTTTCCCGGCACGCTGCCCGGCCAGCACAGCACCACCGTGACCAGAGCGACGAGGCCGCCGGCCGCGGCGGCCATCGCCGCAGCCCGGCGGGCGGATGCGCGCCGCCGGTTCTCCAGCAGGCGGCTTGCCGCCGTGCCGTCCCCGCCGGTCATCGGGTCTCGCCGCCCGTGGCCGCCCGGCGCGTGCGGGCGTGCAACTCCACCGCCATGGCTGCGACCAGGCCGATCAGGCCGGCGCCGCCGGCATAGAAGGGGACGATGAGGGAGGCGAGCCCGTAGAGCGCCTCCTGCCGGACACCCTCGATCCGCCAGCCGTGGGCGTGGATCAGAAACTGCTGGCCGGTCAGGAACAGGAACCAGGCCTCCATCGCGGCCATGGCGACAAGGCCGGCAAGGCCGACCGCCCAGGCGGAGCGGCTGGTCAGCGTCCGGTCGAGCACGATCCAGATGCCGGCCA
The DNA here is from genome assembly GCF_051860605.1 of Phreatobacter sp. Taxonomy (GTDB): domain Bacteria; phylum Pseudomonadota; class Alphaproteobacteria; order Rhizobiales; family Phreatobacteraceae; genus Phreatobacter. The sequence continues at coordinate 16,430 of NZ_JBHYDR010000002.1, forward strand.
GCGGCACCCAGTTCCAGGCGATCACCAGCGGCATCATCCAGGCGTCGCGGCCGAAGCCGCTCATCAGCACCATGGCGACCGCCATGGCCGCCGCCAGCAGCACGGTGGCAAGGCCGAGCCACCGCAGGGTCGGGGCAGGGGTGGGAACGGTGTCGGGCAGGTCCTCGGTCATGCTCCTTTGTCGCTGCGACGCAGCGAAAAGTTCGATGGCCCCGGTCGCGCCCTGCCGTTCCGGTGAGAGCCCGCGGACCCTCAGAGATAGAAGAACCGCTCCTCGACGATCTTGCCGTCGCGCACGGTGTAGAGGCCGACCTCCGCCAGGTTGATCCGATCGCCTTCGACCTTGCGGGTGAAGTCAAAGGCCATGTGCACCGCGAACTGGTCGCCATGCACATAGGGACCCTGCACCGTGGCGCTGTGGACCTCGTGGTTGGCCACCCACCACTCGCCCTTCTGGCGCACGCCATCCGCGCCGCTGACCTTCGCCATCGGGCCGTCCATGCTCTCCAGGCTGACAATGTCGGGTGCGTTGTATTTGGCGGCCGCCTCGGCGTCGCGGCCCTGCTTCAGCATGTCGGTGAAATCGAGTGCAACGTCACGGGTGTTCATGGGTGCCTCCTTCGGCGCGAGTGGTCCTGCCGGGGACGATCGCAAGGGCCGGGCTGCCGGATGTCAGCATGCCTTTTCGGCGATCCGCCGTGCCGCACCTGCGAAGGCTTGATTGCCGGCTGCGGCCGGGCCACCATCGTCCGTCACGGCCCGCGAGCGGCCGGCTTCCACGGGAGCGTCATCCATGAAACTGAAGGCCCTTCTCGTCGCCGCGGTCGCCGCCGTCGGCGCCACCGTCGGCATGGGCTATGCCCTTGCCCAGGAGAAGCTGAAGATCGGCTTCGTCTATGTCGGTCCCGTGGGCGACCACGGATGGACCTACCAGCACGACCTCGGCCGCCAGGCGGTCGAGCGCCAGTTCGGCAACCGCGTGGAGACCACCTTCGTCGAGAAGGTGGCCGAGGGACCGGATGCCGAGCGCGTCATCGAACAGCTCGCCCGCACCGGCCACCGGCTGATCTTCACCACCTCGTTCGGGTTCATGGACCCGACCGAGCGCGTGGCCCGCCGTCATCCGAACGTGCGCTTCGAACACGCCACCGGCTACAAGCGCGGTCCGAACCTTGCCACCTATGCGGGCCGCTTCTACGAGGGCCGCTACATCCTCGGCCAGATCGCCGCGCGCATGTCGAAGACCGGCACGGTCGGCTATATCGGCTCCTACGCCATTCCCGAGGTCATTTCGGGCATCAATGCCTTCATGCTGGGGGCTCAGTCCATTCGCCCGGACCTGAAGGTCCGCATCGTCTGGGTCAATTCCTGGTACGATCCGGGCAAGGAGGCCGACGCCGCCAAGGCACTGGCCGACCAGGGCGCCGACATCCTCGCCCAGCACACCGATTCCCCCGCCGCCATGCAGGTCGCGGCCCAGCGCGGCATCCTCGCCTTCGGGCAGGATTCCGACATGCTCCGCTTCGGGCCGAACGCGCAGCTCACCTCCATCGTCAACGACTGGGCGCCCTATTACGTCCGGCGCGTGCAGATGATGCTCGACGGCCAGTGGACCTCCGGCGACACCTGGGGCGGGCTGAACACCGGCCTCGTCCACATGGCGCCCTATACCAACATGCCCGCCGACGTGAAGGCGATGGCGGAAGCGACGGAGGCGGCCATCAAGGCCGGCACACTGCATCCGTTCCGCTGTCCCGTCGTGCGCCAGGACGGCCAGACCGTGCCATGCGAGGGCAATGGCACATTGGCCGATCCGCAGATCCTCGGCATGAACTTCTACATCCGCGGCATCGACGAGCGCGTGCCGAGCGGCAATTGAGGGGCGCGGGAGGCCGGCCGGACGCTGGTGGCAGGCCCCCTCACCCCAAGTCTGACCGGGTGAGGAGCAAGCCGCGTCGGCGCCGATTGCCTCCCGCCGACCTCCTCGTCTAAGAACGGGAACCCGCCGCCTTTCGCGGCGGGTTTCGCGTCTCATGTGTCATGTCCGCTCCCATCGCCACGCCCGTGCTCTCCGCCTTCCGCCGCATCGTGGTGAAGGTCGGCTCCTCGTTGCTGGTCGACGGCACGCGGGGCGCCGTGCGCCAGGCCTGGCTGGAAACGCTCGCGGACGACATTGCCCGCCAGGCGGCCCGCGGGGCCAATGTGCTGGTCGTCTCCTCCGGCGCCATCGCGCTGGGGCGCACCATCCTGAAGCTGCCGAAGGGGCCGCTGGAGCTTGAACAGAGCCAGGCGGCGGCCTCGGTCGGCCAGATCGCCCTGGCTCGCGCCTGGTCGGAGGTGCTCGGCCGCCACGGCATTGTCGCCGGACAGATCCTCGTGACCCTCAACGATACCGAGGAGCGCCGGCGCTATCTGAACGCCCGGAACACCGTGGAGACGTTGTTCGAGGTGCGCGCCGTGCCGGTGGTCAACGAGAACGACACCGTGGCAACCGACGAGATCCGCTACGGCGACAATGACCGCCTCGCCGCCCGCGTCGCCACCATGATCGGCGCCGACCTGCTGGTTCTGCTCTCCGACATCGACGGTCTCTACACCGCCCCGCCGCAGAACGACCCTTCCGCGACGCTGATCCCCGTGGTGCCGCGGATCACCCCGGAGATCGAGGCCATGGCTGGGGGCGCTGCCTCCGAACTGTCGCGCGGAGGCATGACCACCAAGGTCGAGGCCGGCAAGATCGCCACCACGGCCGGCACGACCATGGTGATCGCCTCCGGCAAACACGATTCGCCGCTCGGCCGGATCGAGGCCGGCGGACCCTGCACCTGGTTCCTGACGCCGACGCATCCGGTCACCAGCCGCAAGAAATGGATTGCCGGCTCGCTGGAGCCGCGCGGCGTCCTCTGGCTCGATGCCGGGGCGGTCGGTGCGCTGCGCCTCGGCAAGAGCCTGCTGCCGGCCGGCGTTGCGAGGGTCGAGGGCGCCTTCGAGCGTGGCGACTGCGTGGTGGTGCGCGGGCCCGACGGCGCCGAGATCGGCCGCGGCCTCGTGGCCTATGACGCGGTGGCGGCCGTGCAGATCATGGGCCGCAACTCGAAGGCCATCGAGGCCGTGCTCGGCTATCGCGGCCGCTCGGAGATGATCCATCGCGACGATCTGGTGCTGGCGGCGGAATAGGCCGGCGGGGCGCAGGCCCGCTACACCATCATCGCCTGCTTCTCGCGCCGGCGCTGGACCGAGGACGGGATGCGCAGGGCCTCGCGATACTTGGCCACCGTCCGGCGGGCGATGTCGATGCCCGAATCCTTCAGCTTGTCCATGATGGCATCGTCCGAGAGCACATCGTCCGGCGTCTCGGCGTCGATCATCTGCTTGATCCGGTAGCGCACGGCCTCGGCCGAATGGCTCTCGCCGCCGACGGCGGAATTGGCGATCGACGAGGTGAAGAAATACTTCATCTCGAAAATGCCGCGGCTGGTGGCGATCGACTTGTTGGAGGTGACCCGCGACACGGTCGATTCATGCATGCTGATGGCGTCGGCAATGGTCTTCAGGTTCAGCGGCCTGAGATATTGCACGCCGAGGGCGAAGAAGGCGTCCTGCTGGCGGACGATCTCGGTCGCGACCTTCAGGATGGTGCGCGCCCGCTGGTCCAGCGCCCGCGTCAGCCAGGTCGCCGTCTGCATGGCGTCGGCAAGGAAGCTCTTGTCCGTGTCGTTCTTCGCGGTCTTGGAGACGCGCGCGTAATAGCTCTGGTTGACCAGCACCTTGGGCAGGGTTTCGGAATTGAGCTCGACCAGCCAGCCGCCGTCCGGGCCGGCCCGCACCATCACGTCCGGCACCAGCGGCTGGACGGGCGCAAAGCCATAGGCAAGGCCCGGCTTGGGGTTCAGCCGGCGGATCTCGGAGACCATGTCGGCAAGGTCTTCGTCATCGACCGCGCACAGCTTTCTCAGGGCACCGAAGTCACGCTTGCCGAGCAGTTCCAGATGCCCGACCAGAACCTGCATCGCCGGGTCGAAGCGGTCCTTCTCCTTCAGCTGGATGGCAAGGCATTCGGCGAGATTGCGCGCGCCGACACCCGAGGGCTCGAAGGTCTGGATCACCTCGAGAACCGAGACGACGTCTTCCAGTTCCGCGCCCAGCCGGTCGGCGACATCCTCGACAGCGACCGTCAGGTAGCCGGCATCATCGATGGAATCGATCAGCATCTGGCCGATCAGCCGGTCGGCGGGCACTTCCACGGCCAGCGCGAGCTGGTTGGAGAGGTGGTCGGCCAGCGACAGATCGGCCGACACGAAGGCCTCGAGATTGTAGTCCTCGCTGTCCGAGCCGCCGGAGCCGACATTGGTCCATGACGAGGTCATGGGGTCCGAGCCGGCATCGGCGTGGCGCACCTCCGGCCCCTTGTCGTCGGGAAAGACGTTCTCCATTTCGGTGCCGAGCCGCTCCTCAATCTCGGTGCGGCTTGGTCCCATGTCGTCGCCCAACCAGTCGCCGGCCTGGGCATCGCCCTCGACGGGAGCGGCCGCCGGGGCCGCGTCACCTTCCGGACCGGCCTCGTTTGCCGGCTCGGCGCGTTCGAGCAGGGGGTTCTTCTCAAGCTCCGCCTCGACATAGGCCATCAGGTCGAGATTGGAGAGCTGCAGCAGCTTGATCGCCTGCATGAGCTGGGGCGTCATGACCAGCGACTGGCCGACGCGAAGCTCGAGACGTGCAGACAGGGCCATCGGGTTCCTTGCCGATCAGGTTCGATCCAACCACCGAAGCCCGATCATACGGCCGAAGCGGTGATTAGCAAGGTTCATGCCATGAGACGGGTGACTACGTCGTTAAGACCATCGGCGGGGTTGCGGGGCCGGCCGGCCTAGAGTCGGAACTCTTCGCCGAGATAAAGCCTGCGCACGTCGGGATTGGAGACGATCTCGCCGGGCGAGCCCTCCATCAGCACCTGTCCGGAATGGATGATATAGGCCCGGTCGATCAGGCCCAGCGTCTCGCGCACGTTGTGGTCGGTGATGAGCACGCCGATCCCGCGCTCCTTCAGGTGGCGCACGAGGTTCTGGATGTCGCCGACCGCAATCGGGTCGATGCCGGCAAAGGGCTCGTCGAGCAGCATGAACGAGGGCTTGGTGGCCAGCGCCCGGGCGATTTCCAGGCGCCGCCGCTCGCCGCCGGACAGCGCGATGGCCGGGCTCTTGCGCAGGCGCGTGATGTTGAACTCGTCGAGCAGGGCGTCGAGCTCCTGCTCGCGCTTGGCCTTGTCGCGCTCGGTCACCTCGAGCACGGCCCGGATATTGTCCTCGACATTCAGGCCGCGGAAGATCGAGGCCTCCTGCGGCAGGTAGCCGATGCCGAGCCGGGCGCGCCGGTACATGGGCAGCGCGGTGATGTCCCGCCCGTCGAGCGCGATGCGGCCCTTGTCGGCCTCCACCAGGCCGGTGATCATGTAGAACACCGTGGTCTTGCCGGCACCGTTCGGCCCGAGCAGGCCGACCGCCTCGCCGCGCCTGACGTCGAGGTTGACGCCCCGGACCACGGCGCGCCCCTTGTAGGACTTCCACACGCCGTGGACGCCGAGAAAGCCCTCCTCGGAGCGGGGTTCGAGCGCCTCCTGCGGCGCCGGCGCGCGCGGCGGCTGGTCGAGGAGCGCCACCTCCGCGGCCATCTCCTTCACCAGCCAGTCGGCATCCACCGCCGGGGCAGGGGCCTGCGACGGCTTGCGCCCGATCAGGCCGGTCATGCGATCGATCACGGACACCGGATGCGGCCGCCTCAGCCGCGCGGGGCCGGCCGGCGGGCCGGCGCTCCAGCGCATTCGGGATTGTTGGAACCGCCAGCGCCCTGGCCGGCCGGCGACAGCACGCCCGAGACCCGCCCGCCGGTCGAGGCCCCGCCGTCAAGGCGCACCCGGTTGGCGGTGAGATCGGCGAACAGCCGGCTGCCGCGCAGCACGTTGCCGCACTGGGTCAGCACCACATTGCCTTCCATGACCGCCTCGTTGCGGCGCGCGTCGAACGAGCCCCGCTCGGCCGTGGCGCTCTGGTTGCGCGAGGTGACCACGACGCCTCCCTCCATCTCGAAGCGCCGGACATTCTGCGTGGGCGATGCGGTCACCGTGGCCGGCTGGCGCTCGGAGGTCGTCGCGGGGCGGCCGCCGCCGGCCGGATTTTCGTAGAGGATCACCAGGCGGGATGCCGCCAGGGAGGACTCGCCCTGCCGGATGCGCACATTGCCGGTCAGGATCGCCTTGCGCTCGTTGTCGAGGACCTCGGCCCTGTCGGCTTCGAAATTGATCGGCTGGTCCCGGTTCTGGCTGAATCCGACGAAGGGGCTGCCGGCCTGCTGGGCACCCGCCGGCAGCGCCGTCAGCAGGGCCACGGCGGCGAGTGCAGCAAGCCCCCGGGCGGCTCGGCGCGCCTTCGGCATTCTCGCCCTGACTTCAGCCGGCATCATCTGCGAATCTCCACATTGTCGGGGGACGAGCCTTCCGGCTGCGACCTGGCGGCCGGATCAGGCGGCTCGGGCATGAAGTTACCACGCACCTGTCCTTCAAGCACGATCGTCTTGCCGTTGTCGCGGATCGCCATGCGGTCGGCGAAGAGCTGGCCGCGCGGCGAGGCCAGTTGCACCGGTCCTTTCGAGGTAATCACCCCGGCCCGCGTGTCGATCAGGGCATGGCCCGCCTCCCCGGACTGGCCGTTCGAGGTGGTGACCGACACCCGCTCGTTGAACTCGACCTGTCCGGTCTTGGTGTCCAGCACGCCGGCCGGCGCCACGACGCGTGCCGTGCCTCCGCCTTCGATCTCCATTTCCGCGTCGATGGCGGACAGGGTCACGATATGGGCCTGCAGGATGTCGTGCTCGGCGCGCGTGGCGGCAACACGATAGAACCGGTTGTCGTTGGTGTAGCCGGTCAGGCGCGGCGCCTCCATGGTCACCTTCGACCCGGAGACCGCGATGTTTCCGATCGAGACCGGCAAGTTCAGCATCTTCAGCGGGTTCCACCAGCTGACGAACACCACGCCGGCGAACAGCAGCACCGACACGATCGGTATGGCGACGCGCAGCGTCCTGACCCGCCGCGAGTGACGGAAAGCGGCGCGGAACGCCGCTTCGCGCGCCGGGTCGCCGGCGGCCGCGCCTCCGGAGATATGCCAGTCATGGATTGGCCGCGCCGCCATCGACAAGGGTCTCCCGCGCACTGTCCGGACGGTTGCCATCGGTGGGCCGACCGGCCGGAACGCGCGCCGCGCACTCTATAGCATTCTGTGGCCCCAGCATGGCCGCAGCCGGGCGAAGAGTGGAGCCCCGGCCCTCATGAATGGGCAAAGATATCGGTCTCCGGCCAGCCGGCAAGGTCGAGTTCGGCCCGCGTCGGCAGGAAATGGAAACAGGCCTCGGCAAGCCCCGCCCGGTCCTCGCGTGCCAGCATGGCGTCGAGCCGGTCCTTCAGCGCATGCAGGTGCAGCACGTCGGACGCGGCATATTCGAGCTGGGCCGGCGACAGGGCGTCGGCCGCCCAGTCCGAGCTCTGCTGCGCCTTGGACAGATCGATGCCGAGCAGGTCCTTGGTGAGGTCCTTCAGCCCGTGCCGGTCTGTATAGGTGCGCGTCAGCCTGGAGGCGATCTTGGTGCAGTAGACCGGCGCGGTGGTCACGCCAAAGGCATGTTTCATGACGGCGAGGTCGAACCGCGCGAAGTGGAACAGCTTGACGATGCCCGGATCGGCCAGCAGCGCGCAGAGGTTCGGCGGAGCCGCCTGGCCCTTGCGGATCTGCACGACATCGGCTGTGCCGTCGCCCGGGGAGAGTTGGACGACGCACAGCCGGTCGCGGTGCGGCATCAGGCCGAGCGTCTCGGTGTCGATGGCGACAACGCCGACGCGGTAATGGTCGAGGTCCGGCAGATCGCCGACATGGGAGCGGATGGTCATGGCCTCAGGCGTCTGGACGGGAGGATATCGTCGTCCTATAGGCCGTGGCGTCGGAGAAATCCAATGACCGGCGCACCGCTCAAGCTGCTCGCCCTCGACGCGGAGGACCTCGCGGTCGTCTCCGCCCATCTCCAGGATGCCGTGCTGAAGGCGTCCGACATGGCCTATCTGGCACGCGAGAGGCGTTTCGTTCTCGTCTGCAGCCGGTTCGACTGGGCTGCGGTCGATGGCGGTGCCTGTCAGCGGCGGCGCACCGGCATGCGTTTCGAGCAGGTCTCAGCGGTGAGGGCGCGCGGCATTCCCAAGGGCGGCGATGCCGCGCTCGAACTGCTCGCCATCCGCTTCGCGCCGGAGCTGGAGCCGGCCGGAACCATCGAACTGGTCTTTGCCGGCGGTGCCGGTCTGCGGCTGACCGTCGAATGTATCGAGGCCGCCCTCGACGATCTCAGTCCGGCCTGGCAGGCCGAGACGGTGCCAGGTCACGACTGACCCGGCCGGCGCTGCGCGCCACCTCGGCCGCGATCATCGCCACCGCCTCGATGGTTCCCGCATCCGGCGTGGTGCGCCATGCGGCGAAGAAATCGAGCTCGGGAAGCTCGACGCCGGTGCGCAGCATGCGCAGCCGACCGGCCCTGATCTCCGCGCCCGCAATCGCCGAGGGCACGGCCGCAATGCCGAGCCCGTCCTCCGCCATGCGCAGGATCGTCGCCATGGACGAGGAGGCATGGATTCGCACCGCCGGCAGGCCCGGTGCGGAGAACATCTCGCGCAGCGCCAGATAGGGCCGGGTGTTGCGCGAAAAGGTCATGATCGGATGGCGCGCCAGGACGTCGAGGCCGATCGGGCCCTTTGGCAGCGGGTAGCCGGGCGCCGTCAGGAAGGCCAGCCGATAGGTCGACAGCGGCAGGTTCTTCAATTGCGGGCCGGCCAGCGCGCCGAGCACGAAGACCAGATCCTGCTCCTGGGCGATCAGCCTTTCGCGCAGGTTGGGCGTGATATCCACCTCGATCTCCAGTTCGATGCGCGGATAGGCCTTCGCCATCCGCTCGACGAAGCGCGGCAGCCAGGTGTGGACGATGGTCTCGGCGACGCCGAGCTTCAGCGTGGCGCGGATCGCCGAGCTGTCGGCCACCGCGTGCAGCATCTCGGCCCTCAGGCGCAGCAGGCGTTCGGCATAGGCGATGAGCTGCCGGCCGGCATCGGTCGGCACGACCGTCCGCTTCTCGCGCACCAGCAGACGCCGGCCGATCTCCGTCTCCAGCTGCGCGATGCGCTGGGAGACGGCCGGCTGCGTGGTGTTTAGCCTGACGGCCGCGCGCCTGAAGCTGCGCAGCGTCGCCACCCAGACCAGGGTTTCGAGGGAGCGGAAGTCAACCATGCGTTCTGATCACACCAGCTTATCGATCTTGATCCAGAATTCCGATTGGACGCAATGGGCGAGTGATGCTGCACTGAACCCCCAGAAGAAGTCTGATCATCCGGACCTGATCCTTCTGGAGGCGTCATGGCCATCTCGCAGTTCAGGGCAGCATCGGTCGCCGACGTGTCGGATCCTGCCGCGGTCCGCCGGGCGATCCGCCGGGGCGACATCACCGGCCACACGGCCGGACTGGCCGCCGGCCGCGTGCAGGGCAACCTCGCCATCCTGCCGAAGGACCTGGCCGCCGATTTCCTGCGCTTCTGCACGCTGAACCCCAAGCCCTGCCCGATCATCGGCCTGTCCGAGCCGGGCGATGCGGCGATCCCCTCGCTCGGCACCGATCTCGACATCCGCACGGATCTGCCGCGCTACCGCGTCTGGAAGGACGGCGAACTGGTCGAGGAGCCGGACGACATCACGTCCCATTGGCGCGACGACCTGGTCGCCTTCGTCATCGGCTGCTCGTTCTCGTTCGAGGGGGCGCTGATGCAGGACGGCATCCCGATGCGCCACATCGCCTGCAACTCGACCGTGCCCATGTGGCGCACCTCGATCGCCTGCGCGCCGGCGGGACCCTTTGCCGGCCCGATGGTGGTGTCGATGCGGCCGCTGAAGCCGGCCGATGCCATCCGCGCCGTCCAGATCACCTCGCGCTTTCCCGCCGTTCACGGCGCGCCGGTCCATATCGGCCTGCCGGAGGCCATCGGCATCCGCGACATCGGCCGTCCCGACTATGGCGACCCGGTGGAGGTGATGCCGGATGAGCTGCCGGTGTTCTGGGCCTGCGGCGTCACCCCCCAGTCGGTGATCGCCGCGGCACGGGTGCCGTTCGCGATCACCCACGCGCCGGGCTCCATGCTCGTCACCGACCTTACCAACAGCCGGATCGCCGCGCTGTGACCACGCCCCGTTTCTGCCGGCCGGAAGGCCGTCCTGAAAGACCCAAAACAACAAGCATCCAGAGCATCGCCGACCGAACCCTGCCGCCCCGCGCGGAACCGACGAAGGAGAGACCATCATGACGCGCCTGACCTCTGTCGCGGCGGCCGCCGCGCTGACGCTCGGCTGGAGCCTGCCGGGCCTTGCCCAGACCGTGCCGGCCGGCCCGCCGGTCAACATCCAGATGGTCACCCAGCCCGGTCCGGCCCTGCCGCAATTCACCCGTGTCGACGTGCCGATGCTGCGCGAGGGCCTGCCGAAATCGTCCGGCGGCCGCATCACCGTGACGCTCGCCTCATGGCCGGAACGCAACCTCAACGGGCCGGAGATCCTGCGTCTCGTCCGCTCCGGGCAGGTCGATATCGGCGCCGTGCCGCTCAACACCGCCTCGGGCGACGTGCCGCTGGCCGATGCGGTGGATCTGGCCGGCCTCAACCCGACTCTTCGCCAGTCGCGGCGGGTGGCGGTCGCCATGGTGCCGGAACTGAACAGGGAACTGGAGCGGTTCGGCGTGAAGATCGTCGCCGTCTATCCGTTCCCGGCCCAGGTGTTCTTCTGCCGCGACCAGATCCGCAGCCTTGCCGACCTGCGGGGCAAGCGCATCCGCACCGGCGGCGGCTCGTCCAACGATTTCGTCACGGCCATCGGCGGCCAGCCGACCGCCGTCGGCTTCCCCGAGGTCTATGGCGCGCTGGAGCGCGGCGTCGTCGACTGCGCCATCACCGGCACCTCGTCTGGCAATGGCGCCCGCTGGTATGAGGTGAGCCAGAGCCTCTACACGCTGCCGCTGTTCTGGTCGATCTCGGCTTATGTGGTGAACCTCAACTGGTGGAACCGGCTCGATCCGGCGGTGCGCGCCCATCTCGAGACCACCATGAAGGAGGTCGAGGAGGCGCAGTGGACGCTCGGCCGCCAGGCGACCGAGGACGGCATCGCCTGCAACACCGGCCGCCGCGACGGCTGCAATCTCGGCCGACTGGTCGAGAACCGGCCGATGACCGCCTACGAGCCGACCCAGGCGGACATCGACACCCTGCGCACGACCCTGCGGTCGACCATCCTGCCGGCCTGGGTGCGTCGCTGCGGCGCGCGGTGTGGCGAGATCTACAACCGCGTGGTCGCGCCGATCTCCGAAGTCCAGTTCACCGCCAACTGACCATCCGCACGCAGCCCCGCGCCGGCCGCAGCCCGGCCCGCGCGGGCACGCATCACGACACGGCCCGCCATCCGCGCAATGATGGCGGCGCCGGTGCGGCACCGGCGAGGGGACACGGATGTTGGACACACTTATCGGCGTGGCCGGCGCAAGTCGGCGCGGCGTGGCGCGGCTGGGAACGCTGATGGGCTATGCGGCGGGCTGGGGCTTCATCGCCATCGCCGCCCTGATCACCTTCGACGTTCTGGCCCGTCGGTTCCTCGGGTTCTCCACCCAGGCGACGACGGAGCTGTCGGGCTATGCGCTGGCATTCGGGATCGCCTGGGGTCTCGCCCATGCGCTCTCGATGCGCGCGCATGTCAGGATCGACGTCGTGGTCAACCTTTTTCCTGACCGCATCCGCTACTGGCTTCACCTGGCCAGCCTCGCATTCCTGGCGGTCCTGGCGGGCTACCTGTTCTACGGCGCATGGACCCTGGTGGAGGAATCGCTGCTGTTCGGGGCAACCGATATCAGCGTCATCCGGACGCCGCTGGCCATTCCCCAGGGCCTGTGGGCCTTCGGCCTCGGCGTGGTCTTCGTGCTGATCCTGGCCATGCTGGTCGAGTGCTTCCTGCTCATCATCGCCGGCCGGGGCGCGGAGGCCGAGTCGCTGCTGCACAGCCGGACCTACCAGGAAGAGGTGGCCGAGGCCCTGGAGGCTGTCGGCGAGCCCGTTCCCCCAACGACCACCAGCCCCGAGGTCAAGCCGTGATCGCCGTCGTCTTCCTGCTCATTCTGGTCGGCATCACGGTGGCCATGTCCTTTACCGGCCAGGCGCCATCGGGCGAACTGACCGGCCAGATCCTGCTGCTGGTCGGCCTGTTCCTGCTGTTCTTCGGCATGGGCATCTATGTCGGCGCCGCGCTCGGCGTGCTCGGCCTGATCATCGGCTATGCCTTCTCCGACCGGCCGTTCTGGCTGTTCATCGGCCAGACCATCTGGAACCCGTCCTCGTCCTTCGTGCTGGTGGCGGTGCCGCTGTTCCTGCTGATGGGCGAGATCCTCCTGCGCGCCGGCCTGTCCGACCGGCTCTACAAGACCCTCAACATCTGGCTGAACCGCATGCCGGGCGGTCTTCTCCACACCAACATCGCCGCCTCCTCGGTGTTCTCGGCGATCTCCGGCTCGTCGGTGGCAACCGCTGCCACCATGGGCTCCGTGGCGCTGCCCTTCTTCAAGGACAAGCCTTACGACCCGAAGATGGTGCTCGGTTCGCTGGCCGCGGGCGGAGCGCTCGGCAACCTCATCCCGCCGGGCATCACCTTCATCATCTACGCACTGATCACCGAGACCTCGGTGGGGGCGCTCTATCTTGCCGCCGTCGGGCCGAGCCTGCTGGTCGTCGCGCTGTTCGTGCTGATCATCCTGGCCCGGGCGAAGACCGCGGCGCCGCGCGATCCGGATGGGCCGCGCTATTCCTGGGGCGAGAAGATCCGCAGCCTCGTCGACCTCGCCCCGACCGCCATCCTGATCCTGATCGTGCTCGGCACGATCTACGGGGGGCTGGCGACCGCCACCGAATCGGCGGCTCTCGGCGTCATCGCGGCCATCGTGCTGGCGGCTCTCGACGGCAAGCTCTCGTTCAAGATGCTGAACGACTCGGCCGAGGCGACCGCGCGCAATACCGCGCTGATCGGCCTGATCCTGTTCGGTGCCTACCTGCTCAACTACGTTTTCACCGCCCTCGGCGTGCCGCAGGCGCTGGCCAGGCTCGTCTCCGAGATGCCGCTGCCGCCCTGGGCGATCATGCTGCTGATCATCGGCTTCTACCTGGCGCTCGGAACCTTCATGGAGGGCTTCTCCATGATGATCACCACCATTCCCGTGATCTTTCCCGTGGTGGTCGCGCTTGGCTACGACCCGATCTGGTTCGGCGTCATTGTCGTCATGATGGTGGAGATCGCGCTGATATCGCCGCCTGACGGAACGGTGCTCTACGTGCTGCAGGGCATGCGCAAGGATGGCGGCCCGATCACCGACGTGTTCACCGGCGTGCTGCCGTTCATGCTTGTCTATATTCTCGCCGTCGGCATCCTCATGGCCTTTCCTGCCATCGCCACCTGGCTGCCGAGTATCATGCGCTGACGGCGTGGTTCACCGCGCGTTCAGACGATTTCGTCCAGAGAGGGGTCTGCACCGGTCGGGTGCGCGGGGCTGCATGCCGCAGGGGTTAGCCGTGTCGACGGATTATCGACGCAGACGCCTTTCTTTGCGACAGTGTCCCCGATATAGCACCGGACCGGACTTCCTCCCGACCATAGCCCGGGGTCGCGACAGCGGCCCGCGGTTCGAGTGACGAAAGCTGGGATATGACGCGCGTTGCGATCGTCGGTGGCGGCCCGGGCGGCCTGTTCACCAACTACCTTCTCGACAAGTTCTGCGACGGCCTTTTCACCGCCACCATCGTCGAGGCGTCCAACCGCCTCGGCGGCAAGGTCATGACCGACAGCTTCGACAAGGGCGGGTCCCTGTTCGAGCGCGGGGTCGCCGAATATTACGACTACTCCCATTTCGGCCCCGATCCGCTGAGGCGGCTGATCACCGAGGTGATGGAACTCGGCGTCGTTGCGATGGATGGCAAGGGCGTCATCCTCGACGGCAACGTCCTCAACACCCGTCGCGACATCAAGAAGCATTGCGGCGACGCCACGCTGAAGGCGCTCGACGATTTTCATGCCCTCTGCCACGAGCTGTGCTCGCCCGACGAATATTACGAGGGCTATTCCGGCGACGACAACAAGCACCCCTGGAGCGGCAAGAGCTTCCGCGAGGTGCTGGACGAGATCCCGGACGAGACGGCGCGCCGCTATATCGAGGTCGCGGCCCGGTCCGACGTCGCCACCGAGGCCCAGCTGACCAATGCGCTGAACGGCCTGAAGAACGTCCTGATGGACGATCCGAAATACCTGCGGCTCTATTCCATCGTCGGCGGCAACGAGAAGCTGATCGAGGGCCTGGCCGAGCGCGTTTCGGGCAAGGTCATGCTGCAGAGCCGGGTGGCGAAGATCACCCGCAACGAAGGCGGCACCTATTCCCTCACCGTGCGCCGAAAGGGCCGCGACGAGGTGCACGAGTTCGACCACGTCGTGGTGGCGGTGCCCAATTACTGGGTCAGCCAGATCGCGTTCGAGGGCCGCGGCGCCCGCATGGCGGTGCAGAAGCATCAGGCGCGCTACGACAATCCGGCGCACTATCTGCGCGTCACCATCCAGTTCAAGAAGCCGTTCTGGTCCGAGCACTTCAAGGGCCACTACGTGATGACGGACGCCTTCGGCGGCTGCTGCCTCTATGACGAGACCGCGCGCCATCCCTCCAAGCACGGCGTGCTCGGCTGGCTCATTCCGGCGACCCATGCGCTGGCGCTGTCCAACCTGCCCGACGGCGACCTGGTCGAGATGGCCCTCGATTCGCTGCCGCAGGACCTGATCGGCACGGCCCGCAAGCAGTTTATGGAAGCGAAGGTCCAGCGCTGGGTCGGCACCATTTCCGGCCTGCCGGGCGGCCATCCGGCGCCCGAGCTGCGCGAGCGCCATCAGCCCGACGGCAAGCTGCTGCCCAACCTCTACATGGTCGGCGACTACCTGTTCGATTCGACCGTCAACGGCGCCTATGACTCGGCCAATTTCGTGGTCGACATGATGATGGGCAAGCTGCGCGGTGCCGCCTATTCCGGCGCCCGCAAGAAGGCCGATCTCGAGAAGCAGAAGGGCGTCGTCGAGGAGGGCTTCGTGGAATCGACGCTCACCGACGACTACCACGACGAATATGCCGTGGGCCTGTCCTACGAGGAGAGCTTCCGCGAATATTTCGACGAGCAGTACAATGCCGACCTCTACGAGTGCATCTTCGGCATCAAGCCGCCCTATACGCTGCTCGACGTCGGCTCGGCCTCGGGCCTGACGCTGAAGTGCTTCGCCGATATCGGCATCGACGCCTGGGGCATCGAGAATGCGCGCCACGTCCATTCGCAGACGCCGAAGGAATGGCTGCACCGCAACCTTCTGGGCGATGTCACCAACCTGCCCTTCGAGGACCAGTCCTTCGACGTGATCTACGATACGTGCCTGTGCTACGTGCCGGAGGAACTGATCGACAAGGCGATCCAGGAACTCTACCGCGTTACCCGCATCGGCATCTTCTTCGGCGGCATCACCGCCGACATGACCCGCGAGGTGATCGAGTATCACGATGTCTTCGACGGCGTGCTGACGCTGGAATCGACATGGCAATGGTCCGAGCGCTTCCAGCGCCATGGCTGGCGCCCGGCCGTCCACGACCAGAAGATCCTCAAGAAGGCGTGGAAGATCGAGTGCGACGCCAACGAGGGCGATTTCCCCTGGTATCCGGACATGGAGACCATGCGCTACTGCTTCTATGCCAAGCCGGACGCGGCCAAATGGGTGGAGAAGCTGATGGCGGGGCGCCAGAAGGGGCCGACCTCGAAGCTGCGGCTGGTGGCCGGCGGCAAGCGCTGACGGATCTCTTCCCATCGACATGGCGGGGCCGGACCATCGTCCGGCCCTTTGCCGTTTCGTCGGCCATTTCGCCCGTGGCCTGCCATGCGAACGATTTCAGATGCAACAACGAGCCTTATCAGGCATGACGGATCGAGTGCCGTGACGATCCGCCGACCGCCGGGTTCCCATGACGAGCGAGAAGACCAGCGTCGAGCCCGACGACGAGGATGACGAGGACGAGGAGTCCGAAGACGTCAGTGCCGACGATCTGAAGGCGCTTTTCCGCTTCCTGACGCCCTTTGCCCGGCCCTATCGCGGCACGATCATCCTGCTCGCGGTGCTGGTCCTCATCGAGGCGGGCCTGAACTTCTCCTTCCCGCTGGTCACGCAGTACCTCATCGACGAGGGGCTGATCAAAAAGGAATGGCGGGCCCTGGTGAACTCGCTGATCTTCATGGGCGCGGCTGCCGTGACCGTGTCGATCGTCGCGCTCATCGCCGACTTCGTCTATACGCGCCTGTTCTCCGAGATGGCGCGCGACATGCGCCAGCATCTGTTCGACCACGTTCAGTCGATGTCGATGCCGTTCTTCCACACGACGCCGACCGGCACGGTGCTGTCGCGCTTCTCCGGCGATCTCGTTGCTCTTGAAGCGGCCCTGATCATGCTCGTTCCGGGCTTCGTCATGCCCTTCATGGAGGTGATCTACGCGACCATCCTGATGTTCATGTTCGACATCTGGCTTGGCCTGATCGCCTCGCTGATCTTCCCGCTGATCCTGCTCTGGCCGCGCATGTTCGCTCGCAAGGCCTTCATCTACGCCTATGACAAGCGTCAGACCGAGGGCAAGCTGATCAGCGCCGTGCAGGAGAATGTCGCCGCCCAGCCGGTGATCAAGGCCTTCGGCCTGGTCCCGCAGGCGCGCATCGACTTTTCCGCGCTCAACGTCATCTGGTACGGCATCGCGCGGCGCACCAACTTCGCCGCCGCCCTGGTCGAGCGCACCGCCCAGACCGGCCTCTATGTCATCCACATCGCGGTCTTCGCGCTGGGCGCCTACTGGGCCTTCACCGATCGCATCACGGTCGGCACCATCATCGCCTTCGAGGGCGTGTTCCTGTCGATGGGCTATGCGCTGACCAACGTCACGCAATATATCCCGACGCTGGCCCAGGCCGCCGGCTCGATCCACCACCTCAACGACATGCTGGCCATCCGCCCCACCATGGTGGACAAGCCCGGCGCCGCCGAACTCGCGCCGTTCGAGCGGGAGGTGTGTTTCGAGAACGTCGCGTTCAGCTATCCGGGCTCCTCGTTCCGCACCGAGAACCTGAACGTCACGGTGCCGAAAGGCTCGTTCCTCGGCATTGTCGGCCCGTCCGGATCGGGCAAGAGCACTTTCCTCAACCTGCTGATGCGTTTCTACGACCCGAACGAGGGCCGGGTGACGGTCGACGGCGTCGACGTCAGCACGGTGACGCAGGATTCGCTCAGACGGCAGATGGCGGTCGTGTTCCAGGAGAGCTTCCTGTTCAATACCACCATCGGCGAGAACATCCGCATGGCCTATCCCGCCGCCACGATGGAGGAGATCCACGAGGCGGCGCGCCAGGCCGAGGTGCATGACTTCATCATGTCGCTGCCGAAAGGCTACGACACCATGGTGGGCGAGCGCGGCGGGCAGCTGTCGGGCGGGCAGCGCCAGCGTGTCGCGATCGCGCGCGCGCTCGTGCGCAATCCGGCCCTGCTGGTGCTCGACGAGGCGACCAGCGCGCTGGACGCCACGACCGAGTCCAAGCTCAACGAGACGCTGCGCCGCATCGCCGAGACGCGAACCGTCGTCTCGGTGACCCACCGCCTCGGCTCGGTGGTGACCGCCGACCGCATCATCGTTCTGGAGCACGGCCATATTGCCGAGACCGGCACCCATCCCGAACTGCTCCGCGCCGGTGGCCTCTACGCCATGATGTGGCAGCGCCAGCAGGCAAGCCGCCAGGCGGTCGAGGTCGCGCCCGACGACGACGAAGAAGAGGAATGATCCTCAGCGCGCGCCGCGGCCGGCCGGGTCCTTGCCGGGACGGTCGTCCGGCTCGGGACGCGCCGCCACCGTGTCGTTCCGCCGCGGGGCTGTCAGCCGCGGCAGGTCGGACAGGCTGAACCTGAGGATCGCCGCCCCCGGCGGGCCATTGTCCGAACCGGGGCGTGCGCGCCTGGAGACGGCCACGAGTTGTGCGCGCTCGGCGACGAGCTTCTCCCGCATCCGCTGTGCCAGCGCCGCGCCGCCCTGCGGCACAGGGCGCGCCCGGGCCGTGACTAGCACGGGCTCGGCGGCAGCGACAGGCGCCACGCTTGCCTCCTGCGCCGCATAGAGAGCGGCATGGGCCTTCAGCTCCGCCTGGTCCGCGGCTGCGGCGGTGGAGAAAAGGTCCCTTTCGACGCCCATCGTCATCTCCGGTCGGTATGCAAGGCTCCTTTATCCCCGGTCTGCGGCGGCGGACGAGCGGAAGGTTTCGTTAAGATTAACGCAGCGGTGCCCGGCCACCCCGCCTGCCGCCGGGGCAGGCTTTGGCAGGGGCGCAGGGGCGGGCTACAAGGCTTGACACGAGCAAATGCGGAACCCGTGCCATGTGCGCCGATTGCGATCCCGACTTTTCCCCGCCCGGCCTGAAGGCCGACCTTGAGGAAGGCGTCACCCTGACACCGCGCTTCGGACCTGACGGTCTGATCACGGCGGTGACCAGCGATGCGCAGAGCGGGGACCTCCTGATGGTCGCCCACATGAATGCCGAGGCGCTGAAGCTGACGATCGAGACCGGCGAGGCCCATTACTGGTCGCGCTCGCGAAAGGCGCTCTGGCACAAGGGCGACACGTCCGGACAGATCCAGTCCGTCGTCGAGATGCGCATCGACTGCGACCAGGACGCCGTCTGGCTGAAGGTGCGCGTCGGCGGCGACGGCGGCTCCTGCCATACCGGGCGGCGCACCTGCTTCTATCGCGCCATCCCCACCGGCGGCCCGGTCGGCCGGGCGACGCTCGTGCTCCGCGATGCCGAGCGGCTGCGCCCGGCCTTCGGCTGAGCCATGCTGCGCCTGCGATCCCGCAATCGGAGCCGAGGGGAACAGATGGCGCCGGACGTGCCGGACGAGGCCGGAATGGCGACGGCCGGCCCGCCGAGGCCCGTGATCGGCCTGGCGCTTGGCGGCGGGGCTGCCCGCGGCCTTGCCCATATCGGCGTGCTCCGCGTGCTGCTGCGGGCCGGCTACGCGCCCGATGTCATCGCCGGAACCTCCATCGGGTCAGTGGTCGGCGGCCTCCATGCCTGCGGCAAGCTGGAGGCCTTTGCCGAATGGGCCCTTTCGCTGAAGCGGCGGGACACGGTGCGCCTCGTCGATATCGCCATTTCCGGCGGCGGCCTGATGGGCGGCTCGCGGCTCGCCCGGCTTCTGGAGGCCGAAATCGGCACACTCCGGATCGAGGACCTGGACCTGGGCTTTGCCGCCGTCGCGACCGAGATCGGCACCGGCCACGAGGTCTGGCTCACCCGTGGACTGCTGATCCAGGCCCTGCGCGCTTCCTACGCGCTGCCGGGCATCCTGCCGCCGGTGCGGGTCGGCGGCCGCTGGCTGATGGACGGCGCGCTGACCAATCCCGTGCCGGTATCCGCGGCGCGCGCGCTGGGCGCCCGGCTGGTGATCGCCGTCAGCCTCAATGCCGATGCGCTGGGCCGTGCGACCGTCATCCAGGACCACGGCACGGATGCCTTCGATGAAGCCCAGCCGCTGGTGGAGCGGCGCCCGCGGGTGAAGGCGGTGGTCAATCTCGGCAGGGGAATCGGACGCGGCGTCGGTCGCGGCCTCGGCCGCATGCTCGCCCGCCCGCTGGCGCTGGCACGCGGGGAGGGAGGGCCGGCAAGGCCTGACCGCGGGCTCGACCCGCGCCTGGCTCTTGCCCGCTCGCCCGGCATTCCGACGGTCATGGTCAAGGCGTTCAACGCCACGCAGGAGCGGATCGCGCGCACGCGCCTTGCCGGCGACCCGCCCAACGTGCTCATCGGCCCGCGCCTGTCGCGGCTCGGCCTGTTCGAGTTCCATCGCGCCGCGGACGCCATCGCCCTCGGCGAGGAGGCGGC
The DNA here is from genome assembly GCF_051860605.1 of Phreatobacter sp. Lineage (GTDB taxonomy): Bacteria > Pseudomonadota > Alphaproteobacteria > Rhizobiales > Phreatobacteraceae > Phreatobacter. The sequence goes on from NZ_JBHYDR010000002.1 coordinate 36,510, forward strand.
CGAACGCATGCTGCCCGAGATCGCCGAGGCGCTGAAGGCGGTGGCGTGAAGCGCCACCGGCCCTCAGGAGTTCATGATGTAGTCCTTGAGCGCATTGTGCTCGCTCTCGATCTCGGCGAGCCGCCACTTCACCACGTCGCCGATCGAGATGATGCCGACCAGCCGGCTGTTCTCCACCACCGGCAGATGGCGGAACTTGCCGGAGGTCATGCTCTCCATGACCTGGCCGATCAACTCGTTCTCGCCGCAGGTGATGACCTTGGTCGTCATGGTCGTCCCGACCGTGCGGTCAAGCGCTCCGGCGCCATGCTTCGACACCGCCCGTACGATGTCGCGTTCGGACAGAATGCCGGCCACGCTGTAGCCGGGCCCGGTCACGACGATCGCACCGATAAGCTTTTCGGCGAGCATGTGGGCGGCATCGGCAAGGCTCGCCTCTGCCGCGATGGTTGCGACCGAACGGCCCTTGAAGTCGAGGATGCTCTTCACATTCATGGCGTGCGCCTCCCGTCCCATGGCGGGGCGCGCCGGCGGGCACACCCGCGAGAGCTCAAGTCCGGTCACCCGGACAGGAAGCATCCTGCGCAACGGTGACGAAGGCAAGGCCTTCGTCGTGCGCTGCAACATGGTTTGTCCTATCGGTCCGCGGGTTCCGCCCGGACCGGATCGAACAGGGGGAACAGCAGCAGGCCCGCGGCAAAGCCACCAAGATGGGCCTGCCAGGCGATCTGACCCTCGGCGCCGGGGATCGGCAGGCTGACCGCGCCGAACAGCACGTTCATGGCGATCCAGACCGCCGTCAGCCCCATGATCGGGCCGTTGCGTGCCATGTCGGCCAGTCCCAGAGCCGGCACCCGCCAGGCTTCGCGCTCGCTCGCCTGCATGGCGCCCAGCGGCCCGCCCATCTGGAACACGAAGCGCAGCGCGGCGGCCGTGAAGCCGGACACGGCGGCCGAGGCGCCGATCATCGGGACGAATTGCGTGCCCATGGCCGCCAGGTGCGTCGCGGCCCCCGCCGCCGCCGTCACCGCGAAGAACGCCAGCGACCGCAGGACGCCGAAACGGCGCGCCACCGCCGAGCCGAACACCAGGAACCACAGCGTGTTGACGCCAAGGTGCAGCCAGTCGGCATGAAGGAAGGCATAGGTCACGAAGGTCCAGACATCGGCGGCCATGCCGCCGGGAAAGCCCCAGGATGTCGCGAGCGAGCGCTCGTAGCGGGCCGGGATGAAGGCGAAGGTGAGCAGGACCTCCTGGTCGGCCAGATCGGACAGCAGGAACTGCCGCGCCGCATGGATCAGCACCATGGCAAGGGCCAGGACGGCGACCACGCCGGGAAGGTTCAGGATCGGTTCGCGTTCGGACAAGGAAGTGCTGCACTCGTGCCGGCGGGAGGGCTTCCCTTGCACGGGAGCCCGGCGGTGTCGAGGCCGGCGGGTGCTTCCGGCGTGCGCCGGACAAAAAAAGGGGGAGATCCTTGTCGGATCTCCCCCGGCTTGGAGCGTCAGGGGGCAGCGAACCGCCCCCCGTGTCACGTCTCCCTCTCCTCCTGTCCCCCGGAGAAAGCCTTAAGTCGAGCGGGCCGGCGGTGGAGTCGACACCGGGGCCCGAATTCGTGGAACGCCTCTCTTTTGCCTGTTCGACGGGCAGGGACGCAACTGAAACCAAAGGTCAACCTTAACGCGTCAAGCCCTTGTTAACCCTGAGGGTCATGCGGGACCTTGGCACGCCGACTGCTCAATGACCGGCAAGGTGCCCAGCGGGACGCGTTTTTGTCCCGCGCCGGCACAGGTCAGCAAGCCGATGAGCCCGCCATGCGTCACGACGAGAGCCGCCACCTCTTCTCCTACTGGGACGGCCTGCGCGCCGGCCGTGCGGCGCCTGATCGCACCGAGGTCGATCCGCGCGACATCGCGACCATCCTTGGCGACACCTTCATCCTTGAGGCGGATCGCACCGTCGTCCTGCCCTACAGGCTGGCCGGCTCGCGGGTCAGCAACCTGTTTGCAGGCGAACTGAAGGGCTCGGGCTTCCTCGACCGGTTCAGCGCCGGCGGCCGGGAGCGCGCCACCACGGCTCTGGCCGATGCGACGGCAGCCCAGACCGGCCTGATGCTCGCCCTCGATGCCACCAGCAGCCAGGGGCGCAAGGTCGATCTTGAGGCGGTGATCCTGCCGCTTGTCCATCGCGGCCGGATCGGCGCGCGCCTGATCGGCACGCTGTCCGTCCACGAGGCACCCTGGTGGATCGGCCGCGACGGGATCGCGAGCCTCGACGTGACCGAACTGCGCCTGCTCTGGCCGACCTGGCAGGATGCCGGCCGGGAGAGCCCGGCGGCGGCGAACGGTGCGGCCCGCCCCCGTCTTGCCGCGCTCGTGACGACGGCACCGGCCCGGCCTGCCGCCGAGCGCCCGTTGCTGCGCCTGATCAGGGGCGGATTGCCTGCCTGACGGGGCGGTCATGACCGGCTTGGCAACCAGCTGTTAACGCTCCCGACCTAAAGTTGCGGCTGCAGTTCCTCCAGCACAGCCGCACATGTCAGCCCTGGCAAAAGTCCTGACCGCTCCCTCGTCGGAGGAGAACAGACGCTTCCAGCGCGTGCGCGTGGACGTGCTCGGCCGCTTCATGCTGTCGGACCGGCGCGAATATCCCTGCCAGGTCATCGACATGTCGCCGGGAGGCGCTGCCATCGTGGCGCCTGTCGTGGGCAGGCTCGGCGAACGGGTGATCGCCTATCTCGACCATGTCGGCCGCATCGAGGGCATGATCGTGCGCGTCACGGAGACCGGCTTCTCCATGACCATCGAGGCCTCGCTCCGCAAGCGCGACAAGCTCGCTGACCAGCTCACCTGGCTGGCCAACCGGCAGATCCTCGGCCTGCCGGAGGATCGCCGCCACGAGCGCATCATCCCGCGCAACCCTTTCACGACGATCACCACGCCGCTCGGCGAGAAGGTGCCGATCCGCGTCATCGACATGTCGCTGTCGGGAGCGGCCATCGGCGGCGCCGATGACCTGAAGCCCGGCGACATCGTCCAGATCTCGCGCTGCATGGCGCGCGTGGTGCGCCGGCTGGAGCGTGGCGTCGCGGTGGAGTTTTCCAACCAGCAGCCGATCGAGACCATCGTGGCGCTGGCAGCCGAACTCGGTGCCGACCTGAAGGTCGACTTGCCCCGCACGCCGCTCATCTGACCGGCGCTTGCCAGCCCCTGAACGCCCGCGATTCGGTCTTGGCTGACCGCCGGTAAACGGCTTCCCGACAATCTCAGCAAATCTGCCGGTCCACGGAAACCACACGGGTGCGCTCCGCTCGCCTCGCTGGCGCGTCATGGCCTCCGAATCGCGGCCGAAGCGTGACGGATCGGCCCGATCCGCCAGAACGCGCAGTTTGCCGTGGTGAATCCACGCTCCGTTAGTGCCAACAAACCCTTGCCGGGATCGTTCGTCTTTCACCGATCGGTTTCAGTGCAGCGCAAAAGCCGGCTGGCATCGTCCCCCCATCGACGGAGGGACACGTCATGCAGGGTCTTGCGACCGGCACCACGACAGGGGGATGGCGGGCCATGCTGGCCGCGGCGGGGCTCATGCTCCTGCCCCTGGCCGGCGCCGAAGCCAACGGCAGCCGCCTCGCCCATCTCAACGAGATGGGCAGCACCACGCCACCGCTCGGCTGGGTGCAGTTCTGCAGGGATTTCGCCGCCGATTGCGCCACGCGGCCGGCCCGGATCGACGCCGTGCGCCTTGATCGCGGCAGCTGGAACCTGATGGCCGGCATCAACAGCCGGATCAACGCGGCCATCGAACCGGTGACCGATATGGACCAGTACGGGGTGGAGGAGCACTGGACCTATCCCGTCTCGGGACGCGGCGACTGCGAGGACTACGTGCTGGAGAAGAAGAAGCAGATGGTCGCAGCCGGCTTTCCGGCAAGCGCGCTGCTGATCACGGTGGTGCGCGACCGGCGCGGCGACGGCCATGCCGTGCTGACCGTCCGCACCGACCGCGGCGACTTCATTCTCGACAACGAGACGGACGCGATCCGTCTGTGGAACCAGACCGGCTATCGCTTCGTGAAGCGCCAGTCGGAAGCTGATCCGAACCGCTGGGTCACCATCGGTCCGGCCTCCGCACCGGCGGCGGTGGCCAGCCAGTAGCAAGCCCGTTCGCGCGGCGGACATCGAAACGGTCCAGTGTGGGCCAACACACAATCGGAGCTTCGCGTCCTCGGTCACGTCCCACCCCTCCCCGTCCCCAGACCGGGTTCGCGATCGACGGCCGGTACCTCGCAAAGAGGGCCGGCCGTCACCTTTTCTGACAGGCGCCGGCGCGCCCCGGGCCGGGTCCCTCCGCAGGCGCCGATTGACCCGGCCCCGGCGGACGCTTAACTCAGGCGCGAAACCGGCCGTCGCCGTCCCTCAACGCCTGTCCGCTGCTCCATGGCCCCACGCGAGATCATCGTCATTCCGGACCCGCGGCTGAAGCTGGTCTCCGAGCCTGTCGCAGCCGTCGACCGGGAGATCCGCAGGCTGGCGGACGACATGCTGGAGACGATGTACGAGGCGCCCGGCATCGGCCTTGCGGCCATCCAGATCGCCGTTCCCAAGCGCATCATCACCATCGACCTTGCGCGCAAGGACGAGCCGAAGACGCCGGTCGTGCTGATCAATCCGGAAATCGTCTGGCGGTCGGAGGAGACCTCCACCTATGAGGAGGGCTGCCTGTCGATCCCCGAATATTACGAGGAGGTCGAGCGGCCGGCCCAGTGCCGCGTTCGCTATCTGGATCTCGATGGCAAGCCGCAGGACCTCGACTGCGACGGGCTGATGGCGACCTGCGTCCAGCACGAGGTGGACCACCTCAACGGCGTGCTGTTCATCGACTACCTGTCGCGCCTGAAGCGCGAGCGGGTGATGAAGAAATTCACCAAGCAGGCCAAGCGCGAGGCGACCGCGTGAGCCTGCGCGTCGTCTTCATGGGCACGCCGGACTTTGCCGTCCCGACCCTGTCCGAGATCATCGGCCAGGGTCACGAGGTCGTGGCGGTCTATACCCGCGCGCCGAAGCCGGCAGGCCGCGGCATGGCCGAGCAGAAGACGCCCGTCCACAGGCTCGCCGAGCGTTTCGGCATCCCGGTCTTCACGCCGAGGACGCTGCGCGACGCGCCGGCCCAGGAGGTCTTCGCCTCGCTCGGCGCCGATGTCGCCGTGGTGGTGGCCTATGGCCTCATCCTGCCAGGGCCGGTGCTGGAGGCGCCGGGGCTCGGCTGTCTCAACCTGCATGGCTCGCTGCTGCCGCGCTGGCGGGGAGCAGCTCCCATCCAGCGGGCCATCATGGCGGGCGACGCCGAAACCGGCGTCATGGTCATGAAGATGGACGAGGGGCTGGACACCGGCCCGGTCGCCATGGCCGAGACGATCCCCATCGGCCCGGATATGACCGCCCTTGAACTGCATGACCGCATGGCCGTGCTCGGCGCCGACCTGATGGTGCGCGCGCTGGCCGCCCTGGAGCGCGGCTCGCTCGGCTTCTCGCCCCAGCTGGCCGCGGGCGTGACCTATGCCGCCAAGATCGACAAGGCCGAGGCGCGGATCGACTGGGCGCGGCCGGCGGCGGAGGTCCACAATCTGATCCGCGGCCTGTCGCCCTTTCCCGGCGCCTGGTTCGAGGCCGATCTCGGCAGGGGACCCGAGCGCGTGAAGGCACTGCGCTCGGTCCGGGCGGCAGGCTCCGGCCCTGCCGGAACCATGCTCGACAGCGACCTCACCATCGCCTGCGGCGAGGGTTCGGTGCGCCTCGCAGAGGTCCAGCGCGCCGGCGCGAAGCCGATGAAGGCCGCCGATTTCGTCAACGGCGCGAGGCTTGCCGCCGGCGCCCGTTTCGGCTGAGGGCGCGGCCGTGCCCCGCTATCGCCTAACCATCGAATATGACGGCTCGCCCTATATCGGCTGGCAGATCCAGGGCGCCAGCTTCGGCAAGTCGGTGCAGGGCGAGCTTGTCCGCGCGGTGGCGGCGTTTTCCGGCGAGACGACCAGCGTCAACGGCGCCGGCCGCACCGATGCCGGCGTCCATGCCACCGGCCAGATCGCGCATGTGGATCTGACCCGCGACTGGCCGAACCGCGTGGTGCGCGATGCCACCAACCGCTACCTCAAGGACGAGGCCATCGCCGTCCTGAGGGCGGAGAAGATGCCGGACGATTTCGACGCCCGGTTCTCGGCGGTGCGCCGGCACTATCTCTACCGCCTCATCGACCGCCGGCCGCCCCTCACCCTCGAGCGCGCGCGCGCGTGGTGGTCGCCCAAGCCGCTGGACGTCGCGCGCATGCAGGAAGCCGCCAATGTCCTGATCGGCCGGCACGACTTCACCACCTTCCGCTCGACCGAATGCCAGGCCAAGTCGCCGGTGAAGAACCTCGACCGCTTCGACATCGTCCGCACCGATGATGGCATCGCCTGCCGGCTCGATGCCCGCTCGTTCCTGCACAACCAGGTGCGGTCCATGGTCGGCACGGTGAAACTGGTGGGCGAGGGGCTCTGGACGGTCGAGGACATGCGCGAGGCGCTCGCCGCCCGCGACCGCAAGGCCTGCGGCATGGTCGGGCCGGCCCATGCGCTCTACCTCACGCAGGTCGACTATCCGCCGGTCTGGGTGCCGCTGGCCGACACCCCGGAAGGCGGCTGAGCGAGCGCGGCCACCGCCTGCCATTCGGCCAGCACCGCGGCATCGCGCTCGTCGGCCGGCGGCCCCCCGGCAAGGTGCTCCGGCGCCAGTTGTCCGAGCGCCCAGACCGCAGCGCCCCGGACCAGCGCATGGGGGTCGTCGAGCAGCGGCCGGACGACCGGCGCCAGGGCCTGATCCCCGCTGTTGCCGATGGCGATCAGCACATTGCGCAGGAACCGGTCGCGGCCGATCCGCTTGACCGGGCTCTTGGCGAACAGGGCACGAAAGCCGGCATCGTCGAGCCGGGCCAGGTCGCCAAGCTCCGGCCGTCGCAACGCCTCGCGCGTGGCGAGCTTCATCTCGCGGCCTTCCCGCGCGAACTTGTTCCAGGGGCAGGCGGCAAGGCAATCGTCGCAGCCATAGATGCGGTTGCCCATGGCGCGCCGGAATTCGCGGGGGATCGGCCCCTTGTTCTCGATGGTCAGATAGCTGATGCAGCGCCGGGCATCGAGGGCATAGGGGCGCGGGAAGGCGTCCGTCGGGCAGATGTCGAGACAGGCCCGGCAGGAGCCGCAATGGTCGGTCTCGGGCGCGTCGGAAGGCAGGTCCAGCGTCGTCATGATGGCGCCGAGGAACAGCCAGGAACCGAAGCCGCGCGAGACGAGATTGGTATGCTTGCCCTGCCAGCCGAGGCCGGCGGCCGCGGCCAGCGGCTTTTCCATGAGCGGGGCGGTGTCGACGAAGACCTTGATGCCGCAGCCGGTCTCCTCCGCCAGCCAGCGGCCGACCGCCTTCAGCCGCTTCTTGATGAGGTCGTGATAGTCCTCGCCGCGGGCATAGACCGAGATGAGCCCGGCGGTGCGGTCGCTCAGGCCGTCGAGCGGGTCCTCGTCCGGACCGTAGTTGAGCCCGAGCATGATGACGCTGCGCGCCTCCGACCAGAGCACCCGCGGGTCGCCCCGCCGCTCGGCCGTCTCGGCCATCCAGGCCATGGAACCGTGCCGGCCCGCGGCAATCGCCTCGGCAAGGCGCGGGGCGGCTTCGGGAACGGCAGCGGGCGAAGTGAAGCCCACATCGTCGAACCCCTCGGCATGCGCCTTCTCGACGATCAGCCGGCGCAGCGCGGCCGGGTCGCTCAGAAGTCGAGATCGGCGTAGGTCGCGCTCGCGGGCATGCCGGCCACCCGGTCGGCCAGCAGCGTCCGGAACGACGGGCGCGACTTCACCCGCGCGTACCATTCCCTCGCCGTCGCTTCCTCCGTCCACTTGACCTCGCCCAGATAGTCGACAACCGACAGATGCGCCGCCGCCGCCAGGTCGGCGTAGCTCATCTCTGCACCCGCCAGCCAGTGGTTGCGCGCCGCAAGCCAGCCGATATAGGCCAGATGATAGCGGATATTGGCGCGCGCTGCCCGAAGCGCGGCGGTGTTCGGCCCGCCGCCGCCATGCTCCGGCGACATGAACCGCTTGTCGATCTTCTCCTCGACCAGCGGCCGGGACACCTCCTCGAAGAACTTGCCGTTGAACCAGCGCACCAGCCGGCGCACCTCGACCCGCTCGACGGGGCCTTCGGGCAGGAGCGGGCGTGACGGCGTGCCGGTGCCGGACTCGTCCAGCCACGCGCAGGCGATCTCGGCACCGGGGATTGCCAGCGCATCGGCGACGACCAGAACCGGCGTGGCGCCCTCCGGGTTGAGGCGCAGGAAATCTGCGCGCCGCTCCCACGGTCGCTCCTCGGTCAGGTCAACGTCGATGCCGCGTTCGGCAAGCACCAGGCGGAGAAATCGCGAGTGCGGACAGAAGGGGCGATGAAGGATCTGCATGTGTCGGGTCCGGGCGCAATCGACCGTCGCCATGTGGTTTTTCCGTGGCACCGCCGCAAAGGTGCTGCCGCGCGGGCGCGGTCAATAGCGCCCGCCCGCCGGCAAAGCAACGTCACAGGCGCCGGGACAGGGCTTGGCAGGCGTCTTCAGCCGTTCAGCGACTGTCCGGGCCAGCCCTCGGCCGCGATCTTCGAGGCGGCGATCACGGCCTGGGTGCGGCTGTCGACGCCGAGTTTGGTCAGGATCGCCGAGACATGGGCCTTCACGGTCGCCTCCGACACCGACAGCTCGTAGGCGATCTGCTTGTTGAGAAGCCCCTCCGACAGCATCATCAGCACGCGCACCTGCTGCGGGGTCAGGCTCGCCAGCCTTGCCGCAAGGCGCGCGCTCTCCGTGTCGCCGCCACCGGCAAGGTCGATGTCGGGTGGCACATAGGTGCCGCCGTCCAGGACCTGCCGCACCGCCTCGCGCATCGCCTCGGTGCCGAGCGTCTTGGAGATGAAGCCGGAGGCACCGAACTCGAAGCAGCGCCGGATGACCGAGGGGTCCTCCGTGGCGGAGACGACGACGACCGGAACGCCGGGATATTGCGCGCGCAGGAACATCAGTCCCGAAAAGCCCTTCACGCCCGGCATGGCCAGATCGAGCAGCACCAGGTCGACATCGGAATCCTGCGCGATGAGGTCCGACATCCCCGCGAAGGACCCCGCCTCGACGATCTGCAATTGCACAGGCAGGCCGCTGACGGCCTCGCGCAGCGCGCCGCGAAAGAGCGGATGGTCATCGGCGATGACGATCCTGTAGGACGGCGTTTCCATGTGATGCCCGCAACCCCTGCGGTTGTTGCCTGCCCTCTTGAGGAGCTTGTCACCAGTTATCCCCGCCCTTGCCCCCGGCACAAGCCCGAAAACCGCCAGATGCCATGGATCGGTCGCGGTTCGGTCACCGGATCGGCCCGGCGGGGTGCAGGATGGTTCCGAGCTGTCGCATTGACAGGCCGCGGAAGGGGGTCTGTTATCGACCCTTGAGACAGCCGGCCCCAGGGCTGGCCCGAAGAGACGAGGCGGATCGTGGCGCAACCCATCACCTGGATGGCGGTCCTTGTGACCGGCCTGATGATGACCGTTCCCGCCGAGGCGGTGATGCGCGGCGAGCCGGCGCGGGATCCTGCCGGCGTTCGCCGCTCGACCGTGCTGATCGAGACCCCCGAGGGCATCTGCACCGGCGCGATTGTCGGCCCCGACCTCGTGCTGACCGCCGCCCATTGCGTCTCCGCCCGCGGACGCTACCGGGTGCGCTATCTCGACCGTTCGTTCCGCCGGCTCACCGTCGCGGTGGCGCGCACCATGCCCCACCCGAATTTCGATCCCGGCCACGGCTTTGCCGCCGACGATATCGGCCTCATCCAGGTGGCCCGTCCCTTTGCCGGCGATACCCGGGCGGCGACCCTGCCCGGCGGTGGCTGGGGGGTCGGCTGGTTTTCCGGCGGGGCGCCAGGCGAGGAACTGCTGATCGCCGGCTTCGGCTCGACCGAGCGCGCGCGCGGGCGCGATGGCATCCTCCGCGAGGCGCTGATGCGCTCGGCCCAGCCGAGCGTCTCCGGTCGCGGCTTTGCCGGCCTTGCCGGCGAGGAGCGCAGCCAGCGGCCGGGCATGTGCGTCGGCGATTCCGGCGGGCCGGTCTATCGCCGCGAGGGCCGGTCCTTCACGGTGGTCGGCGTGCTGAAGGGCGGCACCACGGATCCCGGCCGCGAATGCACCTCCACGCCGATCTACGTGCCGGTGCGCGACTATGTGCCGTGGATCCAGTCCACCGCCTCCGGCTGGAACACGCGGGTCGGCGGCCGCGGCGTGCTGGAAATGCGCCAGTAGCGGCCGGCCGGCGGCAGGTTGTCAGGCCGCCTTCGCCAGTCCGCGCTTGACCAGAAGGGCCTGCGGGTCCGGCTCGCGGCCGCGGAAGGCGACATAGGCCTCCATCGGATCGCGGCTGTTGCCGGCCGAATAGACATACATGCCGAGACGCTGGGCGAGGCGCGGCTCGAACGGGTCGCCCGCTTCCTCGAAGGCGGCAAAGCCGTCGGCATCCAGCACTTCCGACCACATGTAGCTGTAATAGCCGGCCGAATAGCCGTCGCCGGAGAACACATGGGCGAAATGCGGGGTGCGATGGCGCATGGCCATGCCCTCGGGCATCCCGATCCGCTTCAGTTCTTCCGCCTCGAAGGCGATCGGATCGAGGCCGTCCGCGCTCTCGAGCGAGTGGAAGGCCATGTCGACCAGCGCCGAGGAGACATATTCGACCGTGGCGAAGCCCTGGTTGAAGGTGCGCGCCGCCAGCACCCGGTCGATCAGGTCCCTGGGCATCGGCTCGCCGGTCTCGGCATGGATCGCGAAGCGCTCCAGCACCTCCGGCCGTTCGAGCCAGTGCTCGTAGATCTGCGAGGGGAACTCGACGAAGTCGCGCGGCACGGCGGTGCCGGCGACCAGCGGATAGGTCACGTCGGAGAGCAGGCCGTGCAGGCCGTGGCCGAACTCGTGGAACAGCGTGCGGGCATCCTCGAAGGACAGGAGGGCCGGCCGGCCCTCCGGTGGCTTCGCGAAGTTCATTACATTGACGATGATCGGCCGGATGTTGCCGGACAGCCGCTCCTGGCTGCGGAAGGCGCTCATCCAGGCGCCCGAGCGCTTGGTCGGCCTTGCGAAATAGTCGCCGAGGAACAGGCCGACATGCTCGCCCTCGCGCAGCACCTCGAAGGCACGCACGTCCGGGTGATAGACCGGAATGTCGTCGCGCGGGCGGAAGGTGATGCCGAACAGCCGGCCCGCCACGTCGAAGGCCGCCTCGATCATCCGGTCGAGCTGGAAATAGGGCTTGAGCGCCGCCTCGTCGATGGCATAGCGCCGCTGGCGCACCTTCTCGGCATAGTAGCGCCAGTCCCAGGGCTCGACGGGGCCGACCATGCCCTCCTCGCGGGCGATGGCTTCAAGATCGGCCCGCTCCTCGCCGGCCCGCTCGACCGCCCGCGGCCAGACCCGTCCGAGCAGGTCGCGCACCCGGTCCGGCGTCTTGGCCATGCTGTTGTCGAGCTTGAAGGCGGCAAAGGTCGGATAGCCCAGCAGCCGCGCCCGCTCGGCGCGCAGCTTCACGGTCTCGGCGACGAGGGCCCTGTTGTCGGTCTCGCCGCCCATCTCGCCGCGCTTCACCCAGGCGCGGAACACCTTTTCGCGCAGGTCGCGGCGCGGCGACAGCGTCAGGAAAGGCTCCACCATGGAGCGGCCTAGCGTCATGACATGGCCGTCGCGGCCGCGATCCCGGGCCGACTGTTCCAGCGCTGACATAAGGAATTCCGGCAGGCCCTGGAGGTCTGCCGCGGACAGGTCCAGCGTCCAGCCGGATTCGTCCTTCAGGATGTTCTGGCTGAACTGCGTTCCAAGGGTCGCGAGCCGTTCGGTGATGGCGCGCATGCGCTCCTTGCCGGCCTCGTCCAGTTCGGCGCCAGCGCGGACAAAGCCCTTCCACGTGTAGTCGAGCACGCGCTCCTGCTCGACACTGAGGTTCAGCTGGCTCATCCGGTCGTGGACCGCCTTCACCCGCGCATAGAGCCGGGGGTCGAGGCTGATCGCATTGGCATGCTGGGCGAGGATCGGGGCCATGTCGCGCTGGATCGCCTGGATTGCCTCGGTGGCATCGGAGGCGGCCAGATTGAAGAACACGCCGGTGAGGCGGTCGAGCGGATGGCCGGCCGTCTCCAGCGCCTCGATCGTGTTGGCGAAGGTCGGCGCGTCCGGATTGGTGGCGATCGCCTCGATCTCGGCGCGGTGCCCGGCAAGCGCCTGCTCGAAGGCGGGCCGGTAGTCCTCCGCGGCAATCTCGCCGAACGGGGCGATGCCGAAGGGGGTGGTCCAGGGGCGGAAGAAGGGGTTGGTGCGCTCGCTCATGGCGCCAATGTGGCGAGCCGCCTCACCCGGGACAAGCCCGCCGCGCCGCATGGTTAACCGCTCGTGAAGGGCGGGCTGCTAGGACCGTCGGATCGGGCGGCAAGCGAATCGGGGCCGGCATGGACATCGCCAATCTGGGCAAGGCACTCTTCCTCGGCCTCGTCGAGGGCGCAACCGAGTTCATCCCGGTCTCGTCCACCGGCCATCTGATCCTGGTGGGTCACTTCCTAGGCTTCCATTCCACCGGCAAGACCTTCGAGGTGCTGATCCAGCTCGGCGCCATCCTGGCCATCCTGTCGGTCTATTTCGTTCGCCTGCTGGGTGTCGTGCTGTGCCTGCCGACCGATCCCTGGGCGCGCCGCTTCGTCGTCTCGGTGCTCGTCGCCTTCCTGCCGGCGGCCTGTCTCGGCGTGCTGCTGCACTCCTCGATCAAGGCGATGTTCGAGCGACCTGATCTCGTCTGCGTGGCTCTGATCGTCGGCGGCTTCATCCTGCTGGTCGTCGACCGGCTGAAGATCGAGACCGTGGCCGACAATGCCTTCCGCTTCTCGCCCTGGCTGGCGCTGAAGATCGGCCTGTTCCAGTGCGCCTCGCTGTTTCCCGGCGTCTCGCGGTCGGGCGCCACCATCGTCGGCGCCATGCTGATGGGCACCAGCAAGCGGGCGGCCGCCGAGTTTTCCTTCTTTCTCGCCATGCCGACCATGGCGGGCGCCTTCGCCTACGACCTCTACAAGAACTACCGCGCGCTCGATTTCGCCGACGTCACGCTGATCGGCGTCGGCTTCGTGGCGGCCTTCGTCTCGGGCCTGTTCGTCGTGCGCTTCCTGCTCGACTATGTCAGCCGCCACGGCTTCGCGCTGTTCGCGATCTGGCGCATCGTGGTCGGCACCGTCGGGCTTGCGGGGCTCTGGCTGATCCGCTGAGCCGGGTCTGCAGGCCGGCCGTCAGCGATGCTGCTCGGCAAACTGTCCCTGCCGGCGGAACCGCCACAGATAGGTCGGCACGATGGCCTCCACCGATTGCGGCCGGATGCCCAGCCCCTCCAGCGTCAGCCCCTCGGCCTTCGCCTGCTCGCTGACGACATTGTCGGTCCGCAGCATCTCGACCTGATCGGGGGTCAGCGGCGGGTTCGGCAGATATTGCAGCACCTTGGCCTTGAGCCGTGCCAGCCCGAAGGGCAGCGGCACCAGCAGGCGGTTGCGGCCGGTGGTCGCCAGCACGAACTCCATCAGCTCGCGGAAGCTCCTGACCGCCGGACCGCCCAGTTCATAGACCGCGCCCGGCTTCGCCTTGCCGTCGACGGCGGCCATCACCGCCGCGGCGAGATCGGTGACGAAGACCGGCTGGAACCGCGTCTCGCCGCCGCCCACCAGCGGCAGGGCCGGCAGCATCTGGGCCATGCCGGCGAAGCGGTTGAAGAAGCCGTCCTCGGGTCCGAACACGATGGAGGGGCGGAAGATCACCGCATCCGGCGCCTCGGCCAGCACGGCCGCCTCGCCCGCGGCCTTGGTGCGGCCATAGGCCGAGGTGCTCTGCGCATCGGCGCCGATGGCCGAAAGATGGATCATCCGGGCACCCACGGCCGTCGCGGCCCGCGCCACCGCACCGGCGCCGCGCGCCTGTACCGCGTCGAACTTCTGCCGGCCGGTCTCGTGCAGGATGCCGACGCAGTTGATGACGATCTCGGCGCCCTCGCAGGCCCGCGCCACCGAATCGGGAAAGCGCAGGTTGGCCTGGACGGCATGGATCTGCCCGACGGAACCCAGCGGCTGCAGGTGGCCCGCCAGGTCCGGACGGCGCACCGCCACGCGGACGCGGAAGCCGCGGCGGGCCAGCGCCCTAACGATATGGCGGCCGACGAAGCCAGAGCCGCCGAATACCGTCACCAGCCGGTCGAAGGTCTGCATGTCTCGCCTCTCGGGTCGAAGATCGCGGGGGTCGGGGCTGATTAGTCGATTTCCAGGGTGAGGTGAAGGGGCGACGACAGGTGGATTTCCCGCTTGCGCCGGACCCTGGGTCATACCTTAGCACTCCCGGACATGGAGGTTGCCATGACGACGACGAAAGATGACGGCCCGATGATGACGGCAGCGGAATGTGCCGGCCGGATGGGTCTGACGGTCCGGGCGCTCAGGGTCTATGAGCGCCACGGACTGATCGCACCCGGCCGGACAGGCAAGAACTGGCGGCTTTACGGGGCTCGGGAGATCACGCGCCTCAGCGAGATCCTCGCTCTCAAGCAGCTCGGGCTCAGCCTGTCGCGCATCGCCGGGATCCTCAAGGGCCGGGCGAGCGATCTGGATCACCTGCTGGCCGTCCAGCGCGCGGTCCTGGTCGAGCGTCGCGACGGGGCCGAACGCAGCCTCGCCCTCGTCGGCAGCCTCCAGGCCAAGGTCGCCTCCGGCGACCGGGTCTCCATCGACGATCTGGTCAAACTTGCAAAGGATACCAGCATGATTGACGACCGCACCCAAGCCGTGGCCTGGCGGCGCTACGAACAGGCAAGGCCCCGTGTCGAGATCCCCGTCGAAGCCTCACGGCTGGACGAGTATGCCGGAGACTACCGCTTCGGCGACGGCACCACCTACACGGTCACCGCGCGCGATGGCCGCCTCTTCGTGCGCGTCATGGGCCAGCCGGAGGTCGAGGCCTTCGCCGAGGCCGACGACCGCTTCTTCCTGAAGATCGTGCCGGCCCAGGTCAGCTTCGATCGCGGTGCGGATGGCCGGGTGGACCGGCTCGTCCATCACCAGGGCGGCCTCGAGCAGGAGGCGGTCCGGGTTGCCGCCGAGGATGCGCGGGCGAGCGAAGATGCGCTTGCCGCCCGCATCCGCCTGCAGCAGCCCCTGCCGGGCGGCGAGGCCCTGCTGCGCAGGATCGTCGAGGACCAGCGCCGCGGCGAGCCGGACTATGACGCCATGACGCCGGCGCTGGCGTCCCTGGTGCGGCAGCAGCTGGCGATCATCGTCGCCGAGCTCGGCCGGCGGGGCGCGACCGGCGAGATCCGCTTCAAGGGCGTCGGCGAGCACGGCATGGACATCTACGAGGTCCGGTTCGAGCGCGGCGCGACCGAATGGGGCCTTGGCCTTGCCCCCGACGGCCGCATCTCGGGGCTCTATGTCCGACCGGTGCCCTGAGGCACAGGTCCGGGTCCGGCCTCATCCCCACCAGGCGATGAGGCCGGCCGCCCCCGCCCAGAGCACGGCATAGCGTGCCGTGCGGGCAAGGCCAGTGATGATGAGGGTCGGCAGGGCCGGATAGCGGGCCATGCCGGCCACCAGCGTGATCGGATCGCCGATCACCGGCATCCAGCAGAGCAGCAGCGTCATCCAGCCGTGGCGGGCGAACAGGCGTTGCACGCGCGTCATCATGGCCGGGTCGAGCCGGAAGCGCGCGACCAGCGCCTTGCCCCGCGGGCTTTCGACACCGGTGGCGATGAGCCGGCCGATCCACCAGCTGGTCATGCCGCCGGCGGTGTTGGCCAGGGCCGCGACAACGAAAAGGGCGGGCACCGGGGCGGCTCCCGTGGCCATCAGTCCGAGAAAGACCACTTCCGACCCGCCCGGCAGCAGGGTCGCGGCCGTGAACGCGGCTGCCGCCATGGTCGCAAGCGCAAGGATCTCGGCGGCCACGCGGCACTCCCGTTAACGACGGTCTCTTGCCACGCCGATCATCGCTTGCACAGGGCCCCGGCCGGTCGTTTAATACGGCCCCGAAACGAGTTGCGTTTCCTCCAGTTTGCGTTCCCCCGGTGCCACCATGTCCGTGGTCATGCGTCCCGCCCAGGCGCTCAGGCTGATGCATGACCTGTCGCTCGGCCTCGTGCAGGACGGCGAGCCGGACCTGTCCGCCCGGCAGCTTGCCATCCTGCTGACCATCTATCTCGAGCCGCCGCCGCACCATGTGCGCGATCTCGCCCGCAAGCTCGGGGTCACCAAGCCGGTCATCACCCGCGCGCTGGACACGATGGGCAAGCTGGAACTGGTGGCGCGCAGGCGCGACGAGAACGACCGGCGCGACGTCATCATCCAGCGCACGGTGAAGGGGGCGCTCGCCGTCGAGCGCATCGGCGACCTGATGATCGCCTGCGCCCGCGAACTGCCGCCATGACCGGCGCGCACACACGATGCCGGGCCCGCGCATGACTCAGGCTTGCCCGACGGCAATGCACCGTTCATCGGCCCGTGCCAGAATGAGCCCGCCATGCAGACCCTCGACCGCCGCACCACGCCCGCCCGTCCCGACCTTGCCGCCGCCTTCCTGAAGGGGCAGGTGGAGGCCGCGCGCTTTGTCGAGGGCCGTCCGGCCCGCGTGATCCTGCCGGTCGTGCCGCTGACACCCTCCACCCAGATCAACGTCGCCCGCGACACCGAACTGGTCTTCGGCGAGGAGGTGACCCTCTACGACGAGGCGGGCGGCCACTGCTTCGTCCAGTCCGCCCGCGACTTCTATGTCGGATATGCGGTGTCCGCCGCCTTCGGCCATCGCGGCCTGCCGGCCACCCACCGCGTGGCCGCGCTCAGGACCCATCTCTATCCCGGCCCGAGCATCAAGCTGCCGCCGACCTTCGCCGTGCCGATGAACACGCGCCTCACCGTCGAGCGCCTGGTCGGGGATTTCGCCGTCACCGATACCGGGCTTCATGTCGTCACCCGCCATCTCGCCCCCGTCGGTGCGCCGGAGCCCGACTACGTCGCCGTGGCCGAACGCTATGTCGGCACGCCCTATCTGTGGGGCGGGCGCACCAGCCTCGGCATCGACTGCTCGGGCCTCGTCCAGGCATCGCTCGACGCGGCGGGCATCGCCGCCCCACGCGATTCCGACATGCAGGAACAGGCGCTCGGCGAGCGCATCGAGGTCGGCCCCGACCTCATGGGTGTCCGGCGCGGCGACCTGATCTTCTGGCGGGGCCATGTCGGCATCGTCGTCGGCGACGGCCGGCTGCTGCACGCCAACGGCCATCACATGGCAGTGGTGGCGGAACCGCTGATGGAGGCGGTCGAGCGCATCGCCGCCAAATCCTATGGCAGCATCACCGCGGTGAAGCGGCTCGCCTGATCCCTATTCGCAGACCGGCCGGTCGCAGCGGCGCACGGCCGCGATCGCGCCTTCGAGCACGCCCCGTCCCGGCCAGCCGATCAGGGCGACGCCGGCCATCAGCCAGGAGGGCGTCGCCGACAGGTTGGCGGCATTGGCAAGCCGTGTCGCAGACGCAATGGCGACGCCGGTCTCCTCGCGGTCGGCCAGGTCCTCGATCTCACGATCGTCCAGCCCGAGATCCTTCGCCAGGTCCAGCGCCCTCAGCCCGTCGAACACGCCGCGCGCGGCCATCGACGCCTCGTGGAAGGCGAGCGCCCGGGCCTCGCCGCCGATCTGCTTGACCGCATATTCCACCCGCGCCGCCTGGAACGAGGGCAGGCCGAGGCTCGGCGCATTGATGAGCCGCAGGCCAAGGCTCCCGTCGGCCGCCAGCATGGCCTTCACGTCCGCAGCCGCCCGCCGGCAATAGCCGCAATTGGCATCGTAGATCTCGGTGAGGATGACATCGGCCTGGCCCGATCCGGCCGGAATGGCATTGGCCAGTGCGTGGATGTCGGTCTCGATCTCCACCGCCACGCGGAAATTGGGCACCTCGCGCCCGGCCCTGTCCTTCAGCGGATACCAGGCGCCCTGGGCAAGGGCTCCCGATCCGGCGATCACGGCAGGGGCGGCGAGCAGCAGGCGTCGGCTGAGGGGCATGGACGGTCTCCGGTCGGAATGCACCATCCCGACCGGCGGCGCGCCTTCAAGTCACGGCTGCGTGACGGCTCAGGCCGCCTTCACGGTCTCGATGAAGCGCTCGACCTCGCGCTGCAGCACCACGCTCTCCTGCGACAGCGCCCGCGCCGAGGACAGGACCTGCGCTGATGACGAGCCGGTTTCGGCCGCCCCCTCGTTGACGCTGGAGATGTTGTGCGCGACCTGGGAGGTGCCCTGCGCAGCTTCGGTGACGTTGCGCGAGATCTCCTGCGTCGCCGCGCCCTGCTCCTCCACCGCCGCGGCGATGGCGGCAGCGATGCCGGCCAGCCTGTCGATGGTCTCGCCGACATCCCTGATGGCCGCCACCGATTCCTGCGTGGCCGTCTGCATCATGGCGATCTGCGAGCTGATCTCGCCGGTGGCCTTGGCCGTCTGGTTGGCGAGCTGCTTGACCTCGGAGGCGACCACCGCGAAGCCCCTGCCGGCCTCGCCGGCGCGCGCCGCCTCGATGGTGGCGTTCAGCGCGAGGAGGTTGGTCTGCTCGGCGATCGCCGTGATCAGCCGCACGACGTCGCCGATGCGGCCGGCCGCTTCGGAGAGCTCGCCGATCCGGGTATTCGCGGTCTGGGCCTGGCTCACGGCCTCATGCGACATGCGGGTGGATTCCTCCACCTGCCGGCCGATCTCGGACACCGAGCTCGCCATCTCCTCCGCCGCGCCGGCCACCGACTGGACATTGGTCGAGGCCTCTTCGGAGGCTGCGGCCACCACCACCGCGAGGGACTGGGTGGTCTCCGCCGTGCGCGACAGGCTGGTCGCCGCCGTCTCGAGCTCGGAGGAGGCGCGCGAAACGGTCTCCACGACGCCGCCCACCGCACGCTGGAACGTGTCGGCAAAGGCGATCATCGCCTCACGCCGCTCGGCCGCCGACCGGGCTTCGGCGTCCTGGCGTTCGCTGCGCAGGCGTTCGGCCTCGATCATGTTGGTCTTGAAGGTCTCCATGGCGCCCGCCAGCCCGCCGATCTCGTCGCGGCGCGCCATGAACGGCGTCACCACGGTGGTGTCGCCCTCAGCGAGGCGCAGCATGGCATCCCTCATGGCGGTCAGCGGACCGACCACGCGCCGCATCATCAGCACGATGGCGGCCACCGCGAACACCAGCGCAAGGCCGAGCGCGCCGAGCTGCCAGGCAAGGCCACGGAAGCTGCGGTCCATCAGAGCGCCGGCATGGTCGCGCGCGGCCGAGAGGGCGGCCTCCGCAACGTCGAGGATGGTGGCGAGCTTCTGCACCGCCATCGGGCTCCATTCCATCGCCGTGAAGCGCGGCTGCTCCTTGTTGATCAGCTGCATCAGAGTCGCCATGCGCACCTTGCCGAACTCGGGATCGAGGAACCCGCCCCGGGCGTTCTGGAGCGCCGTGGCGAAGGCCGGCGGCAGCGGCAGGCCGGCGGCGAGCTGTTCGACCGCCGCCCAGGACGTTTCCATCCGCGACACGAGGGTCGCATAGCCGACCAGCGGATTGGCCGGCAGGGCCATGCCGGCCAGCGGATTGGAGATGAACACCGAGGTGTCGCCGGCCGCCTGGCGGGTCGTCCAGGCGTTCTGCTTGAGCTCCATGAGCTGATCCACAAGGGCGTCGTCGAGCTTGATCAGGCGGGTGGTGCGCGTGCTGACGCGGTCGAGCAGGCTGATCATGCCGTCCGTCGCCGCATAATAATCGTCCGCGATGCGCGGGCGGCGCTGGGCAAGGGGCTGGGCCATCGCCCGTGCCGATTCGTCCTGCAGGGCCGCCAGCGCATTGATCGAGCGGTCGAGTTCGGCCGCCAGTGCGGCAGAATCCTCGAAGCTGAGCGTGCGCAGCACCGCCAACGCGGACCGGAGTGCCGGCATCTCGGCCGCCCGGTGCGGCGCGATGGTCGCCGGCACGCTGGCGTGCACGGCCTCCAGGATCAGGGCCCGGCGCGAATTGGAACGGTCGACGCGCAGATTGTGCAGCGCGGTAAACATGTGCGTGTTGAGGTCGACCACGGCCGCGATGCGGACCGAGCGCTGGTAGGTCCGCCAGGACTGCCAGGCGGCGATCGACAGCAGCCCGACCAGGGCCAGGGCCAGAATGGCGACGATGCCCTGTGACAGGCTCCGGACGGTGAGGCGGTTCAGCACGGTGATCCCCGGTTATTTCGCAGTTGCGAGATGACCGTGAGGTCGATGCGGTAAACAAACCGCTAAGCCGCGTGCCGCCCTGTCCGGAAAAGACTGTAATGCCAGAGGTCTAGCTGCCGAATACCAATGACCCAGCGTCAGGCGGCCTCAATAGCCGTGCTGCGGATCGACGATGTTCTCAAGCGACCCTACGGCCGCGTGCGCCGCAATCTGCCGCGCGATATAGGCGGCAATGGCCGGCGGCGAGGAGATGGCCGAGTTGTGCGGCGTCACCGTCACGTTCGGATGGCTCCACAGCGGGCTGTCCTCCGGCAGCGGTTCGGTCTCGAACACGTCGAGGACAGCGGCGCCGAGCGTGCCCGCCTCGAGCGCGGCCAGGATGTCGGCCTCCACCTGCAGCCCGCCGCGGCCGACATTGACGAGAACCGGGCCGCCGATCGCCTCCGCCTTTGGCATCCTTGCGAACAGCCCGGCATTGAGGATGCCCGCCGTGTCGGGGGTCAGCGGCATCATGGCAACGAGGATGTCCGAGGCGCTGACGATGGCATCGAGCCCCTCGGCCCCGTGATGCACGGTCACGCCGTCCACCTGCTTCGGCCTCCGGCTCCATCCGGCGACCGGAAAGCCCATGGCCTTCAGCTTGCCGGCGGCATCCTGACCGAGCACGCCCATGCCGAGCAGGCCGACGCGGATGTCGCTCGCCTGCGGCTGGTCGCGCAGGTCGATCCATTTCCGCTCGCGCTGGAAGCCGTCGTAGACGCGCACCCTTCTCAGCGCCATCAGGCAGTGCATCACCACATATTCCGACATGCGGGTGGTCAGGTCCGGATCGACGACACGGACAACCGGCACGCCCTCGGGCAGCCGCTTGTCCTTGAACAGGTGGTCGACGCCGGCACCCAGCGAGAAGATCGCCTCGAGATGCGGCAGGCCGGAAAAGGTGCCCTCCGGCTGCTTCCAGGCGGCCGCATAGGTCACCGCGCGCCGGTCATAGGGCTCGGTATGCAGCACGATGTCCCAGCCGGGCAGGACGTTGCGGAAACGTTCGCGCCAGGGCTCCGGGTCCCAGGCGCCGATGCCGAGCAGCAGCGTGTTCACGGTATGGCACTTCCGTAGGCGGTGGATTCAAGGTCGAAGGCGGCGGCGAACAGGGCCTTCGTGTAGTCGTTGCGCGGCGTCTTGAAAACCTCCGCGGCTGCACCCGTCTCCACCACCTTGCCGTCCTTCATGACGATGATGTCGTCGGACAGGGCCGCGACCACCTTCAGGTCGTGCGAGATGAACAGGTAGGTCAGGTTGCGGCGGGCCTGCAGGTCGCGCAGCAGGTCGACGATCTGGGCCTGCACGATGCGGTCCAGCGCCGAGGTCGGCTCGTCCAGCAGCACGAAGGCCGGCTCCAGCACCATGGCGCGCGCGATCGCGACGCGCTGGCGCTGTCCGCCGGAAAACTCGTGCGGATAGCGGTGCCGCGTCTCCGGGTCGATGCCGACATCGCCGAGGGCCGCCACCACTTTGCGGTCGCGCTCCTCCGCGCTCAGCTTCGGATGGTGGACGAGCAGGCCCTCGGCGACGATCTCGGCCACCGACATGCGCGGCGACAGGGAGCCGTAGGGGTCCTGGAAGACCACCTGCATGTGCCGCCGGTTCGGCCGCATGGCCTTGAAGCCGAGGCCCTGGATGGCGCTGCCCATGAAGACGATCGGCCCGTCGGACGAGATCAGCCGGAGCAGGGCGAGGCCGAGCGTCGTCTTGCCCGAGCCCGACTCGCCGACAATGCCGAGCGTGCTGCCCCGCCTCACCTTCAGCGAGATGCCGTCCACCGCCTTCACATGGCCGACCGTGCGGCGCAGCAGGCCCCGCTTGATCGGGAACCAGACCTTCAGATTGTCCGTCTCCATCACCACCGACGCGCCGGAACTGTCCGGCCGCTCGGCCGGCGTCGGTTCGGCGGCCATCAGGTCGCGGGTATAGGGATGCTGGGGTCGCTCGAAAATGTCGCGGACCGGCCCCTGCTCGACGATCTTGCCATAGCGCATCACGCAGACCCGGTCGGCCAGCTTGCGCACGATGCCGAGGTCGTGGGTGATGAACAGGATCGCCATGCCGGTCTCGCGCTGCAGGTCCTTCAGCAGCGCCAGGATCTGCGCCTGCACGGTCACGTCGAGCGCGGTGGTCGGCTCGTCGGCGATCAGCAGGTCGGGCTCGTTGGCAAGCGACATGGCGATCATCACGCGCTGGCGCTGGCCGCCGGAGAGCTGGTGCGGATAGCTCTCCAGCCGGCTCGCCGGGTCGGGAATGCCCACCTTGGAGAGCAGCTCGATCGCCCGCTCGCGCGCTGCCGCCTCGCTCATGCCGCGGTGCAGCTTCAGCACCTCCGCCACCTGCTGGCCGACCGTGTGCAGCGGGTTGAGCGAGGTCATCGGCTCCTGGAACACGATGGTGATGTCGTTGCCGCGCACGGCCCGCATCGCCTTCTCGTCGGCGGCCATCAGGTCCTGCCCCTTGAACAGGATGCGGCCCGAGGGGTGGTATGCGGCCGGATAGGGCAGGAGCCTGAGCACCGACAGGGCCGAGACCGACTTGCCCGAGCCCGACTCGCCGACCAGCGCGACGGTCTCGCCGCGCCCGAGCTCGAACGAGATCCGGTCGACGGCCAGCGTTTCCCGTCCGGCCTGCCGGAAGGCGACGGACAGGTCCTGAACCGAGAGGAGGGGCGTGTCGGGTGCGGTCATGGTCTGGCCTGTCATCCCACCGGCGGCAGCCTGGCAAGGGCCGCCTCGAGCGGCGGGTCGAAGGGCGTTGCAGTCCTGAGGCCGCTGTCGCGCGTCATCCGGACATCGTTGGTGACGAACCAGTCGATGCGATTCAGCTGGGCCGTTGCCAGATGAATGGCGTCGGGCAGCTTGAGCCTTGGGTGGCGCGCGCGAAGCGCAGCCGCCTCGCCCAGCGTCGCGGCATCGACCGGCCGGACCAGGATCCCCGGATAGCTGCCACCCAGAAGATCGCGGTAGGAGGCAAGGGTCTCCCCCTCGTTGAACCGCAGCGGGACCACCATCACCTCACCCAGAGTAAGAAGGCTGGTGACCAGGGTGCAGCGCTCGTCCATGGCGGCGGTCATCAGCTCTGCGGACAGGCCGATATGTCCTGCCCGACCCTCGACGGCCATGATGAACACATTGGCGTCGCAGTAGAACCGCGTGGCCATCAGCGGCGCGACCACCGGGGCGGCGGGGCGCCTTCCGCATCGCGGACCCAGCGCACCACGTCGACGGCCTCCTCGGCCGTGTTGTAGGGCCTGAAGCCCGGCTGGGCTGCCACGCGGCCGCGCATCTCCTCGAGGGTCGGCCGCCGGCCGGGGGCCTCGGTCTCGATCCGCAGCGTGACATGGGTCGCCGGGCCGATGTCGCGCCGCAAATCCTCGGGAAGCCGGCTGACCGGATAGTGCGGCTTGACGATCTCGTTCATGACCGGAACCTACCATCCTTTCACGAGAAGGTCTTTCGCGGGTCGAAGGCATCGCGCACCCCCTCTCCAATGAAGATCAGCAGCGAGAGCATGATGGCGATGGTGCAGAAGGCGGTGAGCCCCAGCCACGGCGCCTGCAGGTTCGACTTGCCCTGCTGGAGCATTTCCCCGAGCGAGGGCGAGCCGACCGGCAGGCCGAATCCGAGGAAGTCGAGGGCGGTCAGCGTCATCACGCTGCCCGACAGGATGAAGGGCAGGAAGGTGATGGTGGCCACCATGGCATTGGGCAGCAGGTGGCGGATCATGATGGTGCGCGAACTGACGCCGAGCGCCCGTGCCGCGTTGACATACTCGAAGTTGCGCGCGCGCAGGAATTCCGCGCGCACCACGCCGACCAGCGACACCCAGGAGAACAGCAGCAGGATGCCGAGCAGCACGAAGAAGCTGGGGGCCAGCACCGACGAGATGATGAGCAGCAGATAGAGCGAGGGGATGGCCGTCCAGATCTCGATGAAGCGCTGGAACAGGAGATCGGTCCAGCCGCCGAAATAGCCCTGCACGGCGCCGGCCGTCACCCCGATCACCGAGGAGATCAGCGTCAGGGTCAGCCCGAACAGCACGGAGATGCGGAAGCCGTAGATGACGCGCGCCACGACATCGCGGCCCTGGTCGTCGGTGCCGAGCCAGTTCCAGTTGCCGAGCGAGCAATAGCTCGATCCCGGCGGCCGCTGGCTGCGCGGCTGGGCCTCGGCCGCCGCGCAATCGGGAAGCTGGGCGCGCAGCCGCCAGGTCGGCGGGCTCGGAAACGGCGTCAGCGGATCCTTCACCGTGGAGGAGAAGTTGTGCCGGATCAGCGGCCAGATCATGAACGCCTTCTTCGCCTCGAAATGGTCGAGCAGGAAGGCATCCTTGTAGTCGGCCGGCGTCTCGAACTCGCCGCCAAGCGCCTGTTCCGAATAGTCGAACAGGATCGGATAGAAGGTCTGGCCCTCGATCCGCAGCATGATCGGCCGGTCATTGGCGATGACCTCGGCGAACAGCGTCACCACGAACAGCACCATGAACAGCCGCAGGCTCCAGAAGCCACGGCGGTTGGCGCGGAAATTGGCCAGCCGACGCTGGTTGATCGGCGTCAGCCAGGGGCGTTTCGCCGGTGCAGGCGCCTGCAGGGCTGTGGTTCCGGGTTCGGTGCGCGCATCCATGGCTCAGACCTCCCGCGCCTCGAAGTCGATGCGCGGATCGACCCAGGTGTAGAGGAGGTCGGAGATCAGGTTCACCACCAGTCCCACCAGCGAGAAGATGAACAAGGTGGCGAAGACCACCGGATAGTCGCGGTTCAGCACGCTCTCGAAGCCGAGCAGCCCGAGCCCGTCGAGCGAGAAGATGGTCTCGATCAGCAGCGAGCCCGTGAAGAAGGCGCTGACGAAGGCGCCGGGAAAGCCCGCGATGATGATCAGCATGGCATTGCGGAAGACATGGCCATAGAGCACCTGGCCGTCGTCCAGGCCCTTGGCGCGCGCGGTCATCACATATTGCTTGCGGATCTCGTCGAGGAACGAGTTCTTGGTCAGCAGCGTCATGGTGGCGAATGCGCCCAGAGCCATGGCGGTGAGCGGCAGGGTCAGGTGCCAGACATAGTCGACCGCCTTCTGCCACAGGGACATCTGCGCCCAGTTGTCCGACCACAGGCCGCGCAGCGGGAACCAGTCGAGGAAGGAGCCGCCGGCGAACAGCACGATGAGCAGGATGGCGAACAGGAAGCCGGGAATGGCATAGCCGACGATGATCACCGCCGAGGTCCACACGTCGAAGCGCGAGCCGTCCGAGATCGCCTTGCGGATGCCGAGCGGGATCGAGATGAGATAGGTGATGACGGTCAGCCACAGACCGAGCGAGATCGACACCGGCAGCTTCTCGATGATCAGCTGGATGACCGAGACGTCGCGGAAATAGCTCTTGCCGAAGTCGAACCGCGCATAGTTCCACAGCATGAGCAGGAAGCGCTCGTGGGCCGGCTTGTCGAAGCCGAACTGCTTTTCGAGCTGGGCGATGAACTGCGGGTCGAGCCCCTGCGCCCCGCGATAGCGCGAGGAGGCCGCCTCCGCCGCCCCCGCCGCCGCGGCGCTCGCCGAATCCGCGCCGCCCCCGGAGATGCGCTGGGTGGCCGAGACGTCGTTGCCGGTGAGCTGGGCGATCACCCGCTCGACCGGTCCGCCGGGGGCGAACTGGATCACCAGGAAGGAGACCAGCATGATGCCGATGAGGGTCGGCACCATCAGGAGGACACGGCGAACGATGTAGGTCAGCATGGTGCCAGACTCGGGCCGCAGGACGAGGGCGTCAATAGGCGCATGCCGCGGCGGAATGACGGCGGGCCGGAATCCGCCGCCTGTCTCAGGTATGCTGCTGTTCGCAGAAGCGGATGCGGTTGCCGAAGGGGTCGTGAACGGTCACTTCCAGCCCCCAGTCCTGCCGTTCCAGCCCCGGCCGGTTGTTCTTGTAATTCTTCGCGATCAGTTCGGCATGGAAGGCCTCGATGCCGACGACCCGGCAGAAGCAGTTGGCGCCGGGACTGGCATCCCCATGGTGTTCGGACAGGTGGATCAGGAGGTCGCCGCGCGAGATCTGCATGTAAAGCGGCGCGCCGGGATGGAACCGGTGCTCCCAGTCGACGGCAAATCCGAGGAAATCGAGATAGAACTCGCGCGCCTTGGCCTCGTCGAAGGAGCGGATGATCGGGATCGCCGGCTTGAAGTGAAGACCGGCCGACCTGTCCACCTCCGCCTCCCCTGCGGCGATCCGTGCCGCATGGGTGTTCCAGTCGGCAAAGCCGAACATGTGGGCGACCAGTTCGAGGGCCTGGGAATGGCTGATGTCGAGGGACTGGGCGGCCAGCTCCTCGCGCAGGGTCCTGGCCATGGTCTTGGCATTGTGAAACGAACGCATGGGCGCCGATCCTTCATCGGTTCAGGCGACATTCCGATCAGGGCCCGCATTGCTGACGCTTCGCCTGTCCACGGAGGGGATCGGTGATGAGCGTTCCGCTATCGATACGTTCACCGGACCCCTTGTGGGGGCGCGGGCGGCAGGCCGTATCAGCCTTGATCCGATGTCTAGCAAGCGGCCGCTGCCGCGGGCAACAGCCTCTGCCTGCATCACCCGCATGCGTCCTTCGAGGCTCGCTTCGCTCGCACCTCAGGATGAGGAGGTGTGTGAATGGCATCACCCGAGCAGGGTGCGTAACCGAGCGGCTGCCATCAATGCAGGTCACCCTTCCTCCTCATCCTGAGGTGCAAACCTGAAAGGCGAGCCTCGAAGGACGCAGGGCCTGCCATGCAGGACCCCCGCTCACCCCACCTGGATCGTGCCGATCGCCATGGTCACCGCCGCCTGCGTCGGGTCGATCACCGGGATGCCGAGGGCCTCCTCCAGCGGCTTCCTGTGCCGCGCCATGCCGGCGCAGCCCATGACGATGGCGCCGGCGCCGTCCAGTTCCTTCAGCTCGCGCCCGATCGCGATCATGCGGTCCAGCGTCCTGTCGCCCGAGGCGGTCTCGGCCACCGACATTTCCAGCGCCCGCTCGCCGGCAAGCCGGTCCATCAGCCCCATCTGCCGGAGATAGCGGATATGGCGCGGGATCGAGCGCGACTTGATGGCGATGACCCCGAACCGGTCGGCACGGGCGAGCGCGGACAGCACCCCGGATTCGGCGATGCCGAAGACCGGGCGGCTGGTGCCCTCGCGCGCCACATGCAGGCCGGGGTCCGAATAGCAGGCGATCACGAAGGCGTCCGCGTCATTGGCCGCCTCCACCCGGCGGCGCAGCGGCAGGGTGACGCTTTCGACATGCTCCTGCGTCTCGATGCCGAAGGGGCCGTCGGACAGCGTCTCGCAGACGATCTCCGGACCTTCCGCGAAAGCGAGCGGTCGCACCGCCTGCCGCAGGCCTTCGGTCACGGCCTCGTTGGAATTGGGGTTGATGACGAGGATACGGGGTCTGCGCGCCATGGTGTTCCGCCGGGTGCCAAGGGAGTTCTATTGTCCGCGCCGACCCTGATCCCGTCCAGCCGGAGACCGACATGCCAGCCACGCCCTTCGACCTCGTCATCCGCGGTGGAACCGTCGGGACCGCCACGGCCGCCTATGCCGCCGATGTCGCGATCACGGGCGGCAAGGTCGCCGCCGTGGGGCAGGGGCTTGGCACCGGGACCCGCGAGATCGATGCGACGGGCAAGCTGGTCCTGCCCGGCGGCATCGACAGCCACACCCATATCGAGCAGGTCTCGGCCGGCGGCCTGCTGAATGCCGACACCTTCGAGAGCGCCACCACCTCGGCGGCCTTTGGCGGCAACACCACGGTGATCTCCTTTGCCGCCCAGCATCGCGGCAAGGATCTGCGCAAGGTGGTTGACGACTACAGCGCGCTGGCCGCGCGCGGCGCGCTCATCGACTATGCCTTCCACCTGATCGTCGCCAATCCGGACGAAAAGACCGTCAGGCAGGACCTGCCCGAACTGATCGGGGAGGGCCATGCCTCGGTCAAGATTTTCATGACCTACGACCTGATCAAGGTCGATGACGAGCCGCTGCTCGATGTCATGCTGGCCGCCCGCCAGAACCGGGCGCTGATCTGCGTCCATGCCGAGAACCACGGCATGATCTCCTGGATGGGCAAGCGCCTGGTCGAGAAGGGCTATGTCGCGCCGAAATACCACGCCATCAGCCATCCGCGCGGCTCGGAGGCAGAGGCCTTCCAGCGGCTGATCGCGCTCGCCGCGCTGATCGACCAGCCGATCATGATCTTCCACGTCTCCACCGCCGAGGGCGCGCAGGTCGTTCGCGATGCGCGCGCGCAGGGGCTGAAGGTCTTTGCCGAGACCTGCCCGCAATATCTGTTCATGACCAGGCACGACCTCGACCGGCCGGGCATCGAGGGTGCCAAATGGGTGTTCTCGCCGCCGCCGCGCGAGAAGGAGGATCAGGACGCGCTCTGGCGGGCGCTGGCGCTCGGCGACCTGCAGACCGTCACCTCCGATCACGCGCCCTACCGCTTCGACGAGACCGGCAAGCTGTCGGCCGGGCCGAACCCCACCTTCAAGCAGGTTGCCAGCGGCCTGCCCGGGCTGGAGGCGCGCCTGCCGCTGCTGTTCGACGCGATGGTCTCGCAGGGCCGGCCGGAATTTTCCGGTCGCGGGCTGGAAGCCTTCGTCGACCTCACCGCCACCCGCCCGGCCTCGCTGTACAACCTGCCCGGCAAGGGCCAGATCGCGCCGGGCTTCGATGCCGACATCGCCATCTGGGACCCGGCACGCAAGGTGACGATCACCGACGCGCTGATGCACGATCTCACCGGCTACACCCCCTATGCCGGCCGCACCGTCACCGGCTGGCCGGACACCGTGCTCGTGCGCGGCGAGGAGGTGGTGGCGGGCGGCGCGCTCAAGGGGAAGCCGGGCTCCGGCCGCTGGCTGAAGCGCACCGGCGGCTGGGCGGCCGAGCCGACCGGCCGCCTCACCGCCGACATGGACCCGGAGCGCAATTTCGGCGCCACGCTGCTGTGAGAATGGCCATCAGGGGCTTCGGCCGGCCCGGCTCGCTGTCAGCGTGCCCTGTTTGAACGCACGTCATCCCCGGCCGAGCGAAGCGAGGGGAAGGGGATCCAGGGCCTGCAGCGCGCCAGGCGAAAAGCTGGTCCCCCTTCCCTCGCCCTCCAAGCATCGAGCGAAGGCGAGACGCGTTCGCATCTCGCTTTGGGTCTCGCCGGGGGTGACGGGTCTTGCATGAGCCGGGCATGACAGGCCGTCTCCTCAGTCGTCCGCCGCGATCTTGCCCGTCGGGCGTTCCAGCGTCGCGAAATGGCCGCGCGCCTGCAGCCACCAGAGCAGGATCAGGCTGGGAATGGCTGTCAGGCAGGACAGGACGAAGAACCAGAACCAGCCGGTCTGGCCGGCCACCCAGCCGGCCGGCGCCGAGATATAGGTCCGCCCGACCGCCGACAGCGCCGAGAGCAGCGCATATTGCGTGGCCGTGTGCAGCGGCGACTGGCAGAGCGAGGACAGGTAGGCGACGAAGATCACCGTGCCGATGGCGCCGGTGAAGTTCTCGGCGACGATGACGAAGGCGAGCATGCCATAGCTCGGCGCGCTCACCGCCTGCAGCGCGAAGACCAGGTTCGAGCCCATCTGCAGGAAGGCCGCGAGCCACAGGCTGGTCCTGAGGTCGAGGCCGCGTGCGACGAAGCCGCCGGCAATGCCGCCGGTCAGGGTTGCGGCCAGCCCCAGTCCCTTGACGATGGCGGCATATTCCTCGCGCGAATAGCCCATGCCGCGGATGACGAAGGGCCCGGTCATGGCGCCGACAAAGGCGTCGCACAGCTTGAACAGGATGACGAAGGCGAGGATGGCCATGGCCATGTCGCGGGTCAGGAACTCGGAAAAGGCGCCGATGGCCGCCTTCCAGACGCGCGCCAGCGGGTTTTCCTGCGCATGGGCCGCCGCGACCTCGGCCGAGCGGGCGGGTTCGCGGGCAAACAGCGCCGTCACCATGCCGACGCCGACGAACCCGGCCATCACCACATAGCTGAGCGTCCAGGATGTCGCCTTGTCGAAGCCCTGCACCTTCTCGAAGAACGAGACGATGAACAGCGCGCCGGCGGTCGAGACGAGCATGCCGATACGGTAGGCGGCGACATAGGAGCCCATGCCGGCGGCCTGTTCGGAGGTGTCGAGCTTCTCCACGCGATAGGCGTCGATGACGATGTCCTGCGTCGCCGAGGCGGTCGCGACCAGCACGGCGCCGACCGCGATCATCACCGGCGAGACGTCGGGGTTCTGGATGCCGAGGAAGACGATCGCCGCCATCAGCAGCAGCTGCGAGAAGATCAGCCAGCCGCGCCGGCGCCCCAGCAGGCGGCACAGGATCGGGATATCGAGCGCATCGACCACCGGCGCCCACAGGAACTTGATCGTGTAGGGCGTGCCGACCAGCGCGAACAGGCCGATCGTGGTCAGGTTGACCGAGCTCTCGGCCATCCAGACCAGCAGCGTCGAGCCGGACAGCGCCAGCGGCAGGCCGGCGGAAAAGCCGAGGAACAGGACGATGAGCACGTCGCGGCGCAGATAGACGGCCGCCGCCTCGCGCCAGCCCGGCCGTGCGGCCGCTGCGGCAGGGGCCGACGGCACCGCCGTCGTGGTCTGGCCGGCCATGGGTGCCCTCCGGAAATCGCGCCGCCGATCAGGTGACTCCGATACGGTTAATGAAGGCTGAAGGCCTGTCCATGGCGACACCGCGGCCGGGCCGGAGACGAGCCTGATGCATAATGAGGCAGTCGCCCGTGCCTAAACAATAGGCATGTGCTGTGCGGTGCAGCGTGCCGAATGATGGAACCGCACCTTCCCTTTGGGCAGGGGGATTGCCGATTCCGGAAGAGAGTCAAGCAATTGCCCGGCGGCAACGGCACTGGCACGGCGGTTGCGAAGTCACCCGTGCTGTCTGAGGGCAGGCACCCCCGCTCACGGCGGCGGTCTCCAGAAACGGGAACACTCCATGTTGAACCTCAAGTCGAAAGTGCTCGGCCTGGCCGCCGGTGCCGCCCTCGCGGCGGCCGGCGTCTTTGCCCAGCCCGTACAGGCGCAGGAAACCATCAAGGTCGGCATCCTGCATTCGCTGTCGGGCACGATGGCGATCTCCGAATCCACCCTGAAGGACGTCATGCTCATGCTCATCGAGGAGCAGAACAAGCGTGGCGGCCTGCTGGGTCGCAAGCTTGAGGCGGTGGTGGTGGACCCCGCCTCCAACTGGCCGCTCTTCGCCGAGAAGGCGCGCGAACTGATCACCCAGCACCGCGTGGCGGTGACCTTCGGCTGCTGGACCTCGGTGTCCCGCAAGTCGGTCCTGCCGGTCTTCGAGGAGCTGAACTCGATCCTGTTCTATCCCGTGCAGTACGAGGGCGAGGAATCCTCGCCGAACATCTTCTACACCGGCGCCGCACCGAACCAGCAGGCGATCCCCGCCGTCGACTACCTGCTCGCCGAGGGCGTGAAGCGCTTCGTTCTGGAAGGCACCGACTACGTCTATCCGCGCACCACCAACCGCATCCTCGAGGCCTACCTGCTCTCCAAGGGCATCAAGCCGGAGGACATCTCGATCAACTACACGCCCTTCGGCCATGCCGACTGGCAGACCCGCGTCGCGGCCATCAAGCGCTTCGGCTCGGCCGGCGTGAAGACGGCGGTGATCTCCACGGTCAACGGCGACGCCAACGTCCCCTTCTACAAGGAACTGGGCAACCAGGGCGTCAAGGCGACCGACATCCCGGTCATCGCCTTCTCCGTGGGTGAGGAGGAGCTTGCCGGCTTCGACACCAAGCCGCTGGTCGGCCATCTCGCCGCCTGGAACTATTTCCAGTCGGTCGACAATCCGGCCAACCGCGATTTCATCGCCCGCTGGCGCGCCTTCAAGAAGAACGAGCGCGCGGTGACCAACGACCCGATGGAGGCCCATGTCATTGGCTTCGCCATGTGGGTAAAGGCGGTCGAGGCGGCCGGCACCACCGATCCGACCAAGGTGCGCGAGGCCATGATCGGCATCGCCGTGCCGAACCTCTCCGGCGGCATCTCCACCATGATGCCGAACCACCACATCACCAAGCCCGTGCTGATCGGCGAGATCCAGGAGGACGGCCAGTTCTCCACCGTCTGGCAGACGCCCGGCACGGTGGTGGCCCAGGAATGGTCGCCGCATCTGGAAGGCTCGCGCGACCTGATCGCCGACCATCGCCCGCCGATGCGCTGCGGCAACTTCAACGTCCGCACGGGACGCTGCGGCGGCGCGCAACGCTAGCCGCCGGCGCCTGACACGACCGGGGCGCGCCCGCGCGGCGCGCCCTTATCCTCCCCCGAGTGCCTGACGAGAGGGCAGAGCTTGAAACAAGGGTCTGAACTCCCTGGCGGCGTTACCTGTCATGCCCCACCCGCACCCTCCCCTCGCTTGCGCAGGGAGGGTGCGGGCCCGGCCATTGCCCTGTTTGCCCGACTGGCGCTCGCGCTGTTCCTGCTCGCCCTGCCGTTCGCACAGAGCCCCACCGCCGCCCAGGACAATCCCGCGCTGGTCCAGCGCTTCGCCACCGAGACCTTCAACGACATCGCCCAGGCGGTGGCCACGCTCGCCGCCTCCGGCTCGCCGCGCGCCCTGCCCGTGATCGAGGCGCTGCGCACCAGCCGCCTCGTCTATCGCCAGGCCGATCGCGCCGTGTTCATCCGCGAGGCCGAAGGGGCCTTCGTCGACGCCGCGACCGGGCAGCCCGTGGCGGAGGTCGGCGCCACCCGCCCCGTGCGCCTTAACAACAACGTCCGCCGTGCCATCGCCGCGGCCATCGGCGCGCTCAGCCTGATGAACCCCGATCCCGCCCGCCGGGCCAGCGCGGCGGATGCCGTGTTCAAGTCGCGCGATACCGAGGCGCTGGCAGCCCTCACCACCGCCATCGGCCAGGAAACCGACCAGCGCGTGCGCCGCCTGATGGAGGAGGCCCGCGCGGCCATCGTCATCATCGACGCGTCGCAGCCGGAAGCCGACCGGATCGCCGCCGTCGCCATCATCCAGCGCCGCGGCGACCAGGACGCGCTCGGCCTGCTCGGTGCCCTGCCCGCCAACACCGCGCCGGCCCTGAAGGAGGCGGCCGAGACCGCCCAGGTCGCCATCCGCCGCACGCTCGCCTTCTACGAGGCCGGCCAGAACGTCTGGTTCGGCATCTCGCTCGGCTCGGTCCTCTTGCTCGCCGCCATCGGCCTTGCCATCACCTTCGGCGTCATGGGCGTCATCAACATGGCCCATGGCGAGATGGTGATGATCGGCGCCTACACCACCTTCGTGGTCCAGCAGGTCATCCGCACCCATGCGCCCGGCCTGTTCGACGCCTCGCTGTTCATCGCGCTGCCGCTGGCCTTCCTCGTCGCCGGGGCCATCGGCGTGCTGATCGAGCGCGGCGTCATCCGCCATCTCTACGGGCGGCCGCTGGAGACGCTGCTGGCCACCTGGGGCATCAGCCTCATCCTGCAGCAGGCGGTGCGCTCCTGGTTCGGCGCCACCAACCGCGAGGTTGGCACCCCCTCCTGGATGTCGGGTTCGATCGAACTCGGTCCCTTCGTGGTGACCGCCAACCGGCTCGCCATCATCGTCTTCGCCGGGCTGGTCTTCGCCACGCTGCTGGTGGTGCTCAAGCGCACCTCCTTCGGCCTGCAGACCCGCGCGGTCACTCAGAACCGGCGCATGGCGGGCGCCATGGGCATCCGCACCAACTGGGTCGACGCCTTCACCTTCGGCCTCGGCTCGGGGATCGCGGGCCTTGCCGGCGTGGCGCTCAGCCAGATCGACAATGTCTCGCCCAATCTCGGCCAGGGCTACATCATCGACTCGTTCCTGGTCGTGGTCTTCGGCGGGGTCGGCAACCTGTGGGGCACGCTGGTCGGCGCGCTCATGCTGGGCATCGCCAACAAGTTCCTCGAGCCCTATGCGGGGGCGGTGCTCGGCAAGATCCTGCTGCTCGTCTTCATCATCTTGTTTATCCAGAAGCGTCCGCGGGGCCTGTTCGCCCTCAAGGGCCGGGCGGTGGAATGATGCTGACCCGCTTCCTGTTCGAACGCATCGACCGCTCCGGCTGGGTCTTTCTCGTCCTGCTCGGGCTCGCCGCCATCCTGGTGCCGGTGCTCAACCTCGCCCTGCCGCCCGACTCGCCCTTCCACGTTTCCAACACGACGGTCGGGCTCTGGGGCAAGTACATGACCTATGCCCTGCTCGCCATCGCGGTGGATCTGGTCTGGGGCTATTGCGGCATCCTCTCGCTCGGCCACGGCGCCTTCTTCGCCCTCGGCGGCTATGCCATGGGCATGTATCTGATGCGCCAGATCGGCCCGCGCGGCGTCTATGCCCATCCCGAACTGCCCGACTTCATGGTGTTCCTCAGCTGGAAGGACCTGCCGCTGACCTGGTGGGGCTTTTCCTCCTTCCCCTATGCCATGCTGATGGTCTGCCTGGTGCCGGGCATCCTGGCCTTCGTGTTCGGCTGGTTCGCCTTCCGCTCGCGCGTCACCGGCGTCTATCTGTCGATCATCACCCAGGCGCTGACCTATGCGCTGATGCTCGCCTTCTTCCGCAATGACATGGGCTTCGGCGGCAACAATGGCCTGACCGATTTCAAGGACATCCTCGGCTTCAACATCCAGAGCCAGACCACCCGCGCCGTGCTGTTCTCGCTGTCGGTGCTGGCGCTGATGACCGGCTATCTGGTCGCCCGCGCCATCGTCACCTCCAAGGCCGGCAAGATCCTCGTCGCCGTGCGCGATGCCGAGGCACGCACGCGGTTCCTCGGCTACCGGGTGGAGAACTACAAGCTGTTCGTCTGGACCGTCTCGGCGGTCATGGCCGGCATTGCCGGGGCGCTCTACGTGCCGCAGGTCGGCATCATCAATCCGAGCGAGTTCTCCCCCGCCAATTCCATCGAGACCATCATCTGGGTGGCGGTTGGCGGGCGCGGCACGCTGGTGGGCGCAGCTCTCGGCGCCGGCATCGTCAATCTTGCCAAGAGCTGGTTCACGGTAGCCTTCCCGCAGGGATGGCTGTTCGCGCTCGGCGCCCTGTTCGTGCTCGTCACCCTGTTCCTGCCGAAGGGCGTGCTCGGCACCTTCACCGAATGGTGGGCGTCCCGCCGCCGCGCGCCGAAGCCGCCGGCGGGTGCGGCCGCCCAGCCTGCCGAATGAGCGCCCCGAATGAGGCTTCCATGCTGATCGAACCCGTCGAGGCCCAGCTTGCCGCCAGCCAGGGTCCCGCCCAGCCGGTGCAGGCTCTGGAGCGCCCGCGCGCGATCACCCAGTCGCTGCTCTACCTGAACGGCGTCTCGGTGAGCTTCGACGGCTTCCGCGCCATCAACAACCTGTCGCTGGTCATCGAGCCGGGCGAGATGCGCGCCATCATCGGCCCGAACGGTGCCGGCAAGACCACCATGATGGACATCATCACCGGCAAGACGAAGCCCGACACGGGCGATGTCATCTTCGACGGGCAGGTGGACCTCACCCTGCTCGACGAGACCGCCATCGCCAATCTCGGCATCGGCCGCAAGTTCCAGAAGCCCACCGTGTTCGAGAGCCACACGGTGGAGGACAATGTGATGATGGCGGTGAAGGCCGACCGCACCGTGTTCGGCACGCTGTTCCAGCGCCAGTCGGCGCAGGTCGCCACGCGCGTCGACGAGGTTCTCGCCATCGTCCGGCTCGGCGACGAACGCGCGCGCCTCGCCGCCGAACTCTCCCACGGGCAGAAGCAGTGGCTGGAGATCGGCATGCTGCTGGCGCAGGACCCCAAGCTGCTGCTGGTCGACGAGCCGGCCGCCGGCATGACCGACGTGGAAACCGCCGCCACCGCCGACCTCTTGAAGGACATCGCGAAGACCCATTCGGTCATCGTGGTGGAGCACGACATGGGCTTCATCCGCGACCTCGGGGTGAAGGTGACCTGCCTGCACGAGGGCTCGGTTCTGGCCGAGGGGTCGCTGGATCAGGTGAGTTCCGACGAGCGGGTGATCGAGGTCTATCTTGGGCGCTAGGAGCGAGTGGCGAATGGCGAATGGGAACCCGGCTGGCGATCGCGAAGCCCTTCGATTCTCGCAACCACTCCCCGTTCGCCTCATGCCATTCGCCCCTCGCCATTCGCCCTCTCAGGGAGCCCTCCATGCTTGAGGTGAAATCCGTCGACCTGCACTACGGCGCGGCGCAGGCCCTGCGCGAGGTCTCGCTCAACGCGGTGCCCGGCGAGGTGACCTGCGTGCTCGGCCGCAACGGCGTCGGCAAGTCCTCGCTGATGCGCGCCATCATCGGCCACCAGCCCATTTCGGGCGGCGAGATCCTGTGGGAGGGCCGCGACATCACCGGCATGCCGCCCTTCGAGCGGGCGCGCCGCGGCATCGCCTATGTGCCGCAGGGCCGCGAGATCTTCCCGCTTCTGACCGTGAAGGAGAACCTGGAGACCGGATTTGCGCCGCTGAAGCGCGCCGACCGCTCCATTCCCGACGACATCTTCTCGCTGTTCCCGGTGCTGAAGGACATGCTCGGCCGGCGCGGCGGCGACCTCTCGGGGGGCCAGCAGCAGCAGCTCGCCATCGGCCGGGCGCTGGTCACCCGGCCGCGTCTCATCGTGCTCGATGAGCCGACCGAAGGCATCCAGCCCTCGATCATCAAGGATATCGGCCGGGCCATCACCTATCTGCGCAGCAAGGGCGACATCGCCATCGTGCTGGTCGAGCAATATCTCGACTTCGCCGAGGAACTGGGCGACAGCTTCTCCGTGCTTGAGCGCGGCCGCGTGGTGGTCTCCGGCCGCAAGGGCGAGGTGACCCGCGAGCAACTCCACAGCTCCATGGCGATCTGAGGGCCTGGCAGCGCCGCCTGCGTCAGACCGGCTCATCCGGATTGCGAGGTTCAGATCGCGATCCGTCTCCACTATGGTGGCGCCGTGAATGACAGGAAGGCCGACATCCATGACTGAGGGCGCCTTTTCGCGCGGGGTCGTGGCCGCTCCGCATCGGGCCGCCGCCGAGGCCGGCCGCCAGATGCTGGCCGAGGGCGGCAATGCCATTGAGGCCATGATCGCTGCCGCCGCCACCATCGCGGCGGTCTATCCGCACATGACTCATGTCGGCGGCGACGGCTTCTGGCTGATCCACGAGCCGGGCGGGCGCGTCCACGGCATCGAGGCCTGCGGCTTTGCCGGCGAACGGGCGACGCTGAAAGCCTATCTCGACAAGGGCCATTACGAGATCCCGACGCGCGGGGCGCTGGCCGCCCTCACCGTGCCCGGCGCCATCGGCGGCTGGCGGCTGGCCAATGCCATGGCCAAGGCTGCGGGCGGCAAGCTGCCGCGCACGGCCATGCTGGAGCCGGCGATCCGCGCGGCCCGCGAGGGCTATGTCGTCACCCGCTCGCAGGCGCGCCTGACCGTCGACAAGCTGTTCGAGCTGAAGGATTGCCCGGGCTTTGCCGAGACCTTCCTCGTCGACGGCAAGCCGCCCGCCGAGGGCGCCGTGCTGCGCCAGTCGAAGCTGGCCGAATCGCTGGAGCATCTCGCCCGCTCCGGCTTCCAGGACTGCTATCGCGGCGACATTGCCCGCGAGCTTGCCGCCGATCTCGAGGAGTTCGGCTCGCCCGTCACCCGCGCCGACCTGCAGGCCTATTACGCGGTGGAGCGCACGCCGCTGGTGCTCGACCATTC
The DNA here is from genome assembly GCF_051860605.1 of Phreatobacter sp. Taxonomy (GTDB): domain Bacteria; phylum Pseudomonadota; class Alphaproteobacteria; order Rhizobiales; family Phreatobacteraceae; genus Phreatobacter. Next base: position 74,555 of record NZ_JBHYDR010000002.1, read on the forward strand.
GCTCGGCCGCGTCTTCAACATGCCGCCGCCGACCCAGGGTCTCGCCTCGCTGATGATCCTCGGCATCGTCGACAGGCTGGAGGCACTGCACGGATCGGTGCGGCCGGATACGCCCGCCTTCGTCCACCGCATCGTCGAGGCGACCAAGCGCGCCTTCATGGTGCGCGACCGCGTCGTCACCGATTTCGACCGGCTGAAGGCCGACCCTGCCTCCTTCCTGACCGAACAGGCGCTGACCCGCGAGGCCATGGCCATCGACGGGGGGAGGGCGCTCGACTGGCCGCAGCCGGCCGCCCGCGGCGACACGATCTGGATGGGCGCCGCCGACAGCGAAGGCCGCGTGGTCTCCTATATCCAGTCGATCTACTGGGAATTCGGCTCCGGCATGGTCTCGCCGCGCACGGGCTTCCTGATGCAGAACCGCGGCGCCAGCTTCGTGCTCGATCCCAAGGCGGTGAACCCGCTGCAGCCCGGACGGCGGCCGTTCCACACGCTCAACCCGGCGCTTGCCGTCGCAGCCGACCGGCGCGTCATGGCCTATGGCACGATGGGCGGCGATGGCCAGCCGCAGACGCAGGCGCAATTCTTCGAGCGCCACCTGCGCTATCGTCAGGGGCTGGAACAGGCGCTGGACGCGCCGCGCTGGCTGCTCGGCCGCACCTGGGGTTCCGCCCTCACGGGCCTGCGCTTCGAGAACCGCTTCGACGAGCGGCTGATCGCCGATCTCCAGCGCATGGGCCACCAGGCCGAACGGATCGAGGACGGCTGGTCGGACACGATGGGCCATGCCGGCGCCGCCGTCTGGCATCCGGACGGCTCGCTGTCGGGGGCGCATGACCCGCGCGCCGATGGCGGCGCGGCGGGTCTCTAGTCAGCGCAAAACATCCCCGCGCGCCGATGGCGGCGCGGCGGGTCTCTAGTCCGCGCAGAACGTCCCGCGCGCCGATGGCGGCGCGGCGGGTGCTCCTGTGTCAGGCGTCAGGCGACCGACAGGCGGACGTCCAGATTGCCGCGCGTGGCATTGGAATAGGGGCAGACGATATGGGCCTGCTCGACCAGCTTCTGCGCAACCTCGCGGTCGACGCCCGGCGCGGTCACCTCCAGCGCCACGTCGAGGCCGAAGCCCTGGCCGTCATCGCGCGGGCCGATGCCGACCGTGGCGGTCACCTTCGTCTCGGGCGCCAGGGCGACCTTGGCCTTGCCGGCGACGAACTTGAGCGCGCCGAGGAAGCAGGCCGAATAGCCGGCGGCGAACATCTGCTCGGGGTTGGTGCCGGCACCGCCCGCTCCACCGAGTTCCTTCGGCGTGTCGAGGGTGACCGACAGGCGGCCGTCATCGCTGGCCGCAGCGCCCGTGCGTCCACCCGTTGCCGAGCCCTTGGCGGTGTAGAGGATCTTCATCGTGCTCTCCTGCTGTCGGGCCGGCGTCGTCGGCCGCTGTGATGACGCAATTGAATTGCACGCAATCAATAGGCGGCAGGGCGCGGACTGTCAATTCCATTTTGCACAATTTAATTTTGCGCCTATCTTCAGACCAACCTTTCCCGGGAGATTCCCATGAGCGACGCCCGTCCCGGCCGCGACACCCTGCGCCTGTCCGACCTCCTCTGCTTCTCCGTCTATTCGGCCGCCCATGCCTTCGGCCGCGCCTACAAGCCGCATCTTGACCGGCTCGGCCTCACCTATCCGCAATATCTGGCCATGCTCGTGCTGTGGGAGAGCGACGATCTCAGCGTGAAGGCCATCGGCGAGCGGCTCGGCCTCGATTCCGGCACGCTGACCCCGCTGCTCAAGCGGCTGGAGGCCGCCGGCCTCGTCACGCGCCGGCGCGATCCGGCTGACGAGCGCTCGGTGCGCATCGCGCTGACAGAGCGGGGCCGCGCCCTGCATGAGGAGGCGAAGGTCGTGCCGATCGCCATGGCCTGCGCCATCGGCCGGCCGGAACGGGAGATCGAACGCCTGCGCAAGGAGATGGTGGCGCTGACCGCCATGCTCGACGCCTATGCGGAAGGGGCCGGCAAGGCGGCCTGAGCCGGCAGTCGTTCTGCCACGGCACGTCAGGCCTCGAATGACCCCACCCTCACCCTCCCCGCGGGGCCGCGGGGGGGGCGTCCCCCGGCAAACCCCCCCGTCCCCGCCCGGGCCGGGCCCCACCCCCACCACTGGGGGGGGGCGCCCACGTCCAACCCTCCCGGTCACCGCCGGGCCTGGCACGACGCAAACGAGTGGGGTGGGAGGCCAAAGTCCCCCTCTCCGCGAAGCGGGGAGGGTAAGGGTGGGGCCCTTGCAACCAGCGCCTATGCCCGGCTGCCGAACCCCGCCCGCGCCAGCGCCTCGGGAAGCGGGCCGCCAGCCCCTTGACCGCCGGTCGAGCCAGGCATCGGGGTCGATGTCATGACGCGCGGTGCAAGTCCCCCTCTCCGCGAAGCGGGGAGGGTAAGGGTGGGGACCTTGCAACCCCGCGCCTACGCCCGGCTCGCGAACCCCGCCCGCTCCAGCGCCTCCGGAAGCGGGCCGCCATGCACCCAGTCGATCAGTTCCACCGTGTGGACGATGGGCACGGGCCTGTCCTTCCCGGCATAGCCCTCGGCGATCTGCGTGATGCAGCCAATATTGCCGGCGGCGATCAGGTCGGGCTTCGCGCGGTCGAGATTGCCGATCTTGCGGTCGCGCAGACGCGTGGCGATCTCCGGCTGCATGATGTTGTAGACGCCGGCCGAGCCGCAGCACAGATGCCCCTCGGCCGGCTCCTTCACCGTGAAGCCCGCGGCCTTCAGGAGCTTCACCGGAAGGTCCTTGATTCCCTGCCCGTGCTGCATGGAACAGGCCGAGTGGTAGGCCACCGTCAGCCCGCGCGCCTCGGGGGCCGGCGGCAGGTCGAGGGTCGCGAGATATTCCGTCACGTCCTTCGCGATCGCCGAGACCCGCGCGGCCTTGTCCGCATAGGCCGGGTCGTCGCGGAACATGAAGCCGTAATCCTTGATGGTGGTGCCACAGCCGGACGCCGTGATCACCACCGCGTCGAGACCCTCGCCGTCCATCTCGGCGATCCAGGCGTCGATGGCACGCTTCGCCTGGGCGTGGCTCTGGCTCTCCTTGCCCATGTGATGGACGAGCGCGCCGCAGCAGCCCTCGCCCTTGGCGAACACCACCTCCACCCCGAGGCGGGTCAGCAGCCGCACGGCGGCCTCGTTGATCGAGGGCGCGAGCACCGACTGGGCGCAGCCCTTGAGGATCGCCACCCGGCCGCGCCTTGACCCTTGCGCCGGATGCACGCCGCCACGGTCGAGATGCGAGCGGGACGGCAACCGGAGGGGCGCCAGTTCAATCATGGCATGCGCGCGCCGGAAGAGGCCGGTTCTGGCCGAGACGGGGGCCGTGCCATGGCGGGCAACCGCCACCGCCGCGCGGCCCTTCCAGCGCAGCAGCGAGGCGAGGCGCAGCGCTTTCCTCGCCAGAAACCCGCCGGCCAGCGCCAGCCGGAACCGGTTGGGATAGGGCAGGATGGCGGCGAGCACGCCGCGCATCAGCCGGTCGGGCAGCGGCCGGCGATAAGTCTGTTCGATATGCGCGCGGGCATGGTCGACCAGATGCATGTAGTGGACGCCTGAAGGGCAGGTGGTCATGCAGGACAGGCACGACAGGCAGCGGTCGACATGCTTGACCACTTCGGGCGTCGCCGGCTTGCCGGTCTCGAACATGTCCTTGATCAGGTAGATGCGCCCGCGTGGGCTATCCAGCTCGTCGCCGAGCAGCTGGTAGGTCGGGCAGGTGGCCGTGCAGAAGCCGCAATGCACGCAGGTGCGCAGGATCTTTTCCGATGCCGCCATGGCCGGATCGGCAAGCTGCGCGGGGGTGAAATTGGTCTGCATGGCGTCCTAGATGCCCCCATACATGCGGCCGGGGTTGAGAATTCCCCCCGGATCGAAGCTGGCCTTGAGCTTGCCCTGCATCGCCATGACCGGGGCCGGCAGCGGCGCGAAGACATCGACGGCAAGGCGCACCGCGTCCGGCGCGCGCACCAGCGTCGCATGGCCGCCGGCAGCCTTCGCCGCCTCGTGGACGAGCCCCGCGCCGGCATCGCCGGCCGCCGCGACGCCCGCCGAGATGAGCCCGCCGCCCCAGTCGAGCAGCAGGCGCGGCGCGAGCGGCGCCAGCGTCGCGGCAAGGTCCGGCGCGGCGGAGGGCGGCACCGAGATGCGCCAGACGGCTTCGTCGCTGCCGGCAAACATCGCTGCATCGCGGATGTCGGCCCACAGCACCCGAGAGGCCGCGCCGTCCATCGCCTCAGCCATCCCGAAGGGGGCGAGCAGGCCGGCGAGCCGCTCCGTCCGATAGGCGAGCGAGGCGGCAAAGCCCTCGATGCGGATCAGCGTGCGCGCCGGCTCGCCGTCACCCGCCGGCACATGCGCCGTACCGGTCGGCTCGAAGGGCGAGCCGAGCGCCGCCGACAGGGCCTCGACGGCGCGCGGGATCGACAGGCCGGCCACCACCAGCGTGCGCTCGCCCTCGGCCACCGGGAGCACCTTGAAGCAGACCTCGTGGAACACGGCGAGCGTGCCATGCGAGCCGGCTAATGTCTTGACGAGATCGAGGCCGGTGACGTTCTTCATCACCCGACCGCCGGAGGTCACGTCCTCGGCCAGCCCGTTGACGAATTTCAGCCCGATCATCGAATCGCGCGCGGCGCCGAGATTGATGCGCGCCGGCCCGGACACATTGGCGGCGGCGACACCGCCGACCGTCGGCTCGCCGGTGGTGCCATAGAGCCGGCGATGGTCCATCGGCTCGAAGGGCAGGCGCTGGCCCCTGGCCGCCAGCGTGTCCGTCACTTCGACAAGCGGCGTTCCGGCCTTTGCGGCGATCACCAGTTCGGCCGGCTCGTAGAGCGTGATGCCGGAAAGCCGCGCGGTCGAGACGGTGGCGGCGGCCTGAACCGGCCGGCCGAGGCCCGCGCGCGTGCCGCCGCCGGTGATTGCGAGCGGCGTGCCGGCGCGGCGGGCTTCGGCGATGACATTGGCCAGTTCGGCGGGAGTGGAGGGAGTGTGGAGGGTCATGCCGCCGCCGATCGATGGAAGATGGCCCCACCCGCACCCTCCCCTCGCTGGCGCGAGGAGAGGGGGACTTCTACGGGCCGCCCAACCGATGGACGTGGGGCCAGGCGCCACGGGCGCAAGAGGGACGCGACGTCGAAGTCTCCCTCTCCTTCGACCAGCGGGAGAAGGGGAGGGTGCGGGTGGGGCCTTCCTTGCGCCCCCGCGTCATCCGGACGGATCGCCATCACGCGGCCTCCCGCCCCGCATCGCGCGGCGCGTCCAGCGGGAACACCTTTGCCGGGTTGAGGATCCATTTCGGATCGAGCGCGGTCTTGATGCGCGTCTGCTGGATGAGGTCGACATCCGTGAACTGCTCGCGCATCAGGTCGCGCTTCTCGATGCCCACGCCGTGCTCGCCGGTCAGGCAGCCGCCGACAGCCACGCAGAGCCTGAGGATGTCCTCGCCGGCATGCTCGGCCTTCACCTGTTCGGCCGGGTCGTTGACGTTGAACATGACGAGCGGATGCAGATTGCCGTCGCCGGCATGGAACACGTTGGCGACCCGCAGCCCATAGCCCTTGACGATCCGGTCGATGCCCTCCAGCACCTCCGGCAGGCGGCCGGTGGGGATCGTGCCGTCCATGCAGATATAGTCGGCGACGCGCCCCGTCGCGCCGAAGGCGGATTTCCGGCCCTTCCAGATGGCCGCCGTCTCCATAGCCGATTTCGATTCCTTGACCACCGCCACGCCGTGCCGCCGGGCGATCTCGACGATGCGCGCCAGCGTCGCGGCCATCTCCTCCTCGGAGCCCTCCACCTCGATGATCAGCATGGCTTCCACGTCCAGCGGATAGCCGGCTTTGGCAAAGGCCTCGCAGATGTGGATGGCCTCCCGGTCCATATATTCGATGGCGACCGGGATGATGCCGGCGCCGATGATGTCGGCGACCGTGCGGCCGGCCGCGGCGATCTCCGAGAAGCCGAACAGCACGGGCCGCGCCCCCTCCGCCGCGCGAAGGATGCGCACGGTGACTTCCGTCACAACGCCGAGTTGGCCTTCCGATCCGACCATCAGCCCGATCAGGTCATAGCCGGCGGCATCCAGCGCCCCGCCGCCGATCTCGACGATGTCGCCCTCCACGGTCACCAGCTTCAGGCCGAGGATGTTGTTGGCGGTAACGCCGTATTTCAGGCAATGCGCGCCGCCGGAATTCATCGCCACATTGCCGGCAATGGTGCAGGCGAGTTGGCTGGACGGATCGGGCGCATAGAAGAAGCCCTCATGGGCCACCGCGCCGGAAATGGCGAGGTTGGTGATGCCGGCCTCGACCCGCATGGTCCGGTCGGCAAAGTTCACGTCCAGCACGCGGTTCATCCGGGAGACGCCGAGCACCACGGCATCTTCCTGCGGGATCGAGCCGCCGCACAGCGAGGTGCCGGCGCCACGTGCCACCACCGGCACGCCCTCGGAATTGCAGAATGCGAGAATGGCGGCGACCTGTTCCGTGGTCTGGGGCAGCACCACCACCATGGGCAGGCGGCGATAGGAGGTCAGCGCATCGGTCTCGAAGGCGCGCCGCTCGTTCTCCTCGGTGATCACGCCCTCGCCGGGCACGATGGCCTTCAGGGCGGCGACGACCGCCTCGCGCTTCGCCAGCACGTCCGGCCGCGGCGTCGGAAAGGCGATGGCCATGTCGGTCTCCCCTGATGAGGCCCAAACGGTCCAGCTGCTTCAAGGGCCCCACCCGTACCCTCCCCGCTGCGCGGAGAGGGGGGCTTCGACGGCCCGTCGGTTCTCCGGGCATTGTGCCAGGCCCGACGGGATCGGTCCTCGCGCGACGCGATAGTCCCCCTCTCCGCGCAGCGGGGAGGGTACGGGTGGGGCCCTTCGCAGCCGAAGGCGCCCACACGTCAGACTATAGCGCCGAACGGCTCTGGCGGAATGGCCCGCAAGGCGTCAGGATTGTTTCCACACGGGAAAAGATGGAACCCGATCCGTGACGCCCCTTGCCGATCTCGACATCTTCGCGCGCGTCGTCACCGCCGGCTCCATGTCGGCGGCCGGTCGCGAGATGGGCCTGTCGCCGGCGGTCATCTCCAAGCGCATCAAGCGGCTGGAGGAGCGGCTCGGCACGCGCCTCCTGCAGCGCACCACCCGCCAGCTGGCGCTCACCGAGGCGGGACAGGGCTATTACGAACGCGTGGTCGCCATCCTCGCCTCCATCGACGAGGCCGAGGCCTTCGTCACCCGCCGCTCCAACCTTGCGCGCGGCACGCTGCGCGTCTCGGCGCCCACCTCGTTCGGCCGGCTGCACATCGCCCCCCATCTCAACGCCTTCCTCGACCGCAATCCCGACCTCGTGGTCCACCTGGAACTGTCCGATTCCTTCGTCGACATCGTCGGCGAGGGCTACGACCTGGCGGTGCGCATCGGCGAGCTCGACGATTCCTCCTTCGTCGCCCGCCGCCTTGCGCCGAACCACCGGCTGCTGGTGGCAACCCCCGGCTATCTCGATGCCCGCGGCCGGCCCGACACGCTGGCCGATCTCGGCGCCCATGTCCTGCTCGCGCACAATGCCGACACCTGGCGGCTGGAGGGTCCCGGCGGGCTGCAGACGGTGCGGCTGCACGGGCCGCTGCGCACCAATTCCTCGGAGGTCGTGCGCGAGGCGGTGCTGGCCGGCATCGGCATCGCGCTGCGCTCCACATGGGATGTCGGGCCGGAGCTGAAGGATGGCCGGCTCGAGGTGGTGCTGCCGCACTGGCGGGCCTCGCGCCGCGTCGCCGTCCATGCCGTCTATCCCACCCGCCGGTTCCTGCCGCAGAAGGTGCGCCTGTTCGTCGACTGGCTGGCCCTCCTCTACGGTCCGGTGCCCTATTGGGACGAGGGGCTCGACCTCGGCGCGCGGGAAGGCTAGAGGCTTGGTGTCAGGCCCTGAGCGGCGTTCTGCATGCTTGTCGTGCGTCCTTCGAGGCTCGCTTCGCTCGCACCTCAGGATGAGGAGCCGGGCGCCTTGCATGGCGGGAGCCGGGCCGATGCAGCCCATCGGGCCCGGATGCAGGGTACAACCCACCTCATCCTGAGGTGCGAGCGAAGCGAGCCTCGAAGGACGCATATCCGGAGTGCAGGACGTCACTCTCAGCCGAATGTCATCCGAACCGGAATCCGTGCATGACCGCGCGCGCGCTCACCGCCACTGACCTTGCCCTCGCCGGACTGCTCGACGGGGCCGGCTTCGCGCGCACCGAGCCGCCGCTGCTGATCGCCGCCGACCTCGTTCGCGACCTTGTCGGCGAGGCGCTGGCGCGCCGGCTCTATCTCACCACCGATGCCGACGGCACCGAGCTGTGCCTGCGCCCCGACTACACGATCCCTGTGGTCAAGGCGCATCTGGAAGGCCCGCGCGCCGGCGAGGCGGCGGCCTGCTCCTATCTCGGCCCGGTGTTCCGCCACCGGCCGGGCCTTGCCGGCGAGTTCAACCAGGCCGGCATCGAACTGCTCGGCCGCGCCGACCGCGAGGCCGCGGAGACCGAGGTGGTCGCGCTCGCCCTGAAGGCCGCACGGCTCTACACCTCCGGCCCGCTGGTGCTGGCCATGGGCGATGTCGGCCTGTTCATGGCGCTGGTCGCGGCGCTCGACCTGCCGGCCGCGTGGCGCCGCCGCCTTGCCAAGGATTTCCGCCGCTCCGGCATGCTGGAGGACGATCTGAAGCGCCTTGCCGAACCGGCCCATGGCGGGCCGACCTATCGCGGCCTGCTCACCGCGCTGGAGGGTTCCGACCCGAAGGCCGCGCGCGCGCTCGTCGCCGATCTCCTGTCGATCGCCGGCATCACCACGGTCGGCGGGCGTTCGGCCGCCGACATTGCCGAGCGCTTCCTCGAACAGTCGGCGCTCGGCACCGGCGCGCTCGACCCGGACCAGGTGGCGGTGGTCGAGAAGGTGCTGGCCATCGACACCGATCCGGTATCGGCCGAAAGCGAGCTGCGGGCCATTGCCGGCGAGGCGGGGATCGACATGGGCGCGGCGCTCGACCGGCTCGCCCGGCGCAATGCGCTGATGGCCGGGTCCGGCATCGACCTCGGCGCATCGCGCTTCTCGACCCGCTTCGGCCGCGACGTCGACTATTACACGGGCCTCGTCTTCGAGATCCATGACGCCACAGGCAGCGTCGGCAAGCCGCTGGTCGGCGGCGGCCGTTACGACCGGCTGACCGAGATGATGACCGCCAAGCTCGGCCTCGACCTGAAGGTGCCGGCTGTCGGCTGCGCCTTCTGGGTCGAGCGGCTGGCCGAGGCGGGAGGCCGCGCATGACCCTCGTCTTCGCCATTCCCTCCAAGGGCCGCATCCTGGATTCCGCGCAGGGTTTCCTCGAGCGCTCCGGCCTGAAGCCCGTGCAGGGCCGCGGCGCGCGCGACTATCGCGGCACCATTCCCGGCCTCGACCATGTCGAAGTGGCCTTCCTGTCGGCCTCCGACATTGCCAGCGAGCTCGCCGCAGGCTCCGTCCATCTCGGCCTCACCGGCCTTGACCTGATGCACGAGGCGACGCCCGAGCCGGAGGACCGGCTCGCCTCCCTCACCCCGCTCGGCTTCTCGCGCGCCGACGTGGTGGTGGCCGTGCCGCAGGCCTGGATCGACGTCTCCACCATGGCCGATCTCGACGACGTGGCGAGCCAGTTCCGCGCCCGCCAGCGCACGCGCATGCGGGTGGCGACCAAATATCTGAACCTCACCCGCACCTTCTTCGACCGCCACGGCATTGCCGACTACCGCATCGTCGAATCGGCGGGCGCCACCGAGGGCGCCCCGGCCGCCGGCGCCGCCGAACTGATCGTCGACATCACCACGACGGGGGCGACGCTCGCCGCCAATGCGCTGAAAGTGCTCGACGACGGCGTCATCATGAAATCGGAGGCCCATCTCGTCGCCTCGCGCACGGCGAACTGGACGGAGCGCGCCCGCGCCAGTGCCCGCGACATGCTCGACCGGATCGCCGCGCAGGCGCGCGCCCGCGAGGTGCGCGAGGTGCGCACCCGCTTCGCCGCGGCCGATGCCGCGTTGCTGGACGAGGCGAGGGCCCGCTTCGCCGTGGAGGCGCCCTTCGGCGGGCCGACCTCCTCGGGCATGCTCACCCTGCACTGCCCGCCGAAACAGGTCTTCGCGCTCGCCCGCTTCCTGCGCGACAGGGGCGCGGAAAATGTCGCCGTCAGCGAGCTGGATTATGTCTTCGCCCGCACCAACCCGCTGTTCGAGCGGCTGGAGGCGGCGCTGGCCTGAGCCTCACACCGCGTCGGTGGAGGTCACCACGAAGGTCTGCATGACGCCGTCCTCGTCGCGGATCGAGACATAGTCGCCGATCCGGAAGGCGTGTTCGCCGAAGCGGAAGCCGGCCTCGTCGTCGTCCGTGGCCCCGGGGTCGTAGTCGAAGGTCCAGGTGGCGCCGCGCGCGCCGCCGGCCTTGCGCACCAGCAGGCCGTGCATGTCGGCCTCGCCGGCCCAGAAGCGGCGCACCTTGCAGACGCCGCGATGGGCCTTCCACGCCTCCTGGTCGATGAGGCCCTCGCTGTCCAGCGGCGCCACGAACTCGTAGCCATGGCGGCTGGAGCCCTCCGGATGCTCCTTCGAGCGGGCAAGGTTCAGGCGGATGCGGTGGAAGCCACGGGGGAGCGTCGTCATCTCTGGCAAGTCCTCTGCGAGGGGGAGCCTCCGGCAAGGGTCCATGATGCCTAGGGACTGGACGTGGGTTCTGCGTTGATCCGCGTCAAGGCAGGCCGAGCGCCCGCACCGCCACCACCGCGCCGAGGCCCATGGCGAGCGCGGCGATGTCGCGCTTCATCAGGACCATGGCGCCCGCCGCCACCGCGATTCCGATCCAGGCGCTCAGTCCCCCGCGCGCGGCCAGCGGCACGATGGTGGCGACCACGATGGTGCCCGGCAGGGCATCGAGGCAGGCGCGCACGAAAGGCGTCAGCGGCACGCGCCCCATGATCCAGTAGCCGGCCATGCGCACCAGCCAGGTTGCCGCCGCCATGGCCAGGATGGCGACCAGCGGCAGCATCGCTTCAGGTGCGCTCACGCAGCACCCCCGCCGTGAGCGATCCGGCCAGCGCGCCGGTGACGATGAACCAGTAGCCGTCGAAGGCCTGCGCCGTGGCCAGCGCCACCGCCGCCGCCACCGGCCAGGCCAGCCTGTCGCGCCGCAGCCGGAAGATGCCGACCGCCATGGCGGTGAACACGATGGGCATGACCATGTCGATGGCGAAGCGGCGCGGATCGGTCATCATGTGGCCGACGAGGTGGCCGGGCACGGTCGCCAGCGTCCAGATCACCCACATGAACAGGCCGGCGCCGACGAACACGCCGGCATCGTTGCCGCCGCCGGCATGATGGCGCGAGCCGACCAGGAAATTGGCGTCCGTGAGCATGGCCAGCCCCAGCCAGGACGGGCCCTGCGGGGCCCGCGACAGCCAGGGCTGGAGGGCCGCCCCCATCAGCACGAATCGCAGGTTCACCGCCATGGTCACCACCACCATCGCGGCGATGGCGGCCGGCGTGAAATGCTGCGGCCAGAGCTGCAGGGCGAGCAGTTGCGAGGCGCCCGCATAGACGGTCGCGCTCATCAGCACGGCCTGGCCCAGAGTCAGCCCCTTCTCCGCCGAGGCCGCGCCGACCGCCGCCGCGAAGACCAGCACGCCGGGCAGCATGGGCACGGTCATGCGCGCGCCCTCGACCATGCCGGCGAGGGTGACGGGGGTGCGGGGTGGAGCCGTGACAGGCGGCATCAGGCAGCCAGCGACTTGCGGTAGCAGAATTCCCAGCTGGCACTGGCATCGGCCAGATAGCGGGTCACCGGTTCGCGCACGAAGCCGAGCTTCTCGTAGAAGCGGTGGCCGCGCTCGAAGCGCGTATCGCTCCACAGCACGATGGCGCGCGCGCCCTGCCCGCGCACCAGCGCCTCGCCCTCGCCGTAGAGCCGCTGGGCAAGGCCGGAGCCGCGGGCGGCGCCGTCGACATAGACCTTGAACAATTCGGCAAGGCCGGGCACCGGCGTCATGGCCGCCGCCAGCGACCCGATCAGCGCGCCGTCCCGCTCGGCGACGAACAACTGCCCGCCGCGTCCGGCATAGTGGCTGGCCGGCGCCGCAAGCTCCGGAAACTCCTCGTCGATGAACAGACAGCCCGGATAGTCGGCAAAGGACCGGGCGATCAGCGCGGCAATGGCCGGCCCGTCTGTATCGCGGGCGGGGCGGATGGTGATGTCAGGCACGGCACGGATAGCGGTCATGCGGAGGTCTCTGAGGCCTTGCGGACGAGGTCCAGGGCGTCCTGCGGCAGCAGCGGCGCGGATGGCCAGCGCGCGGGCTCGCCGATCGCCCGGTCGAGCAGGCGGCGATAGTCGGTTCGCGACACCTCCACCGCGCCGAGCGAACGCAGGTGGTCGGTGACGAACTGGGTGTCGAGCAGGCGGTAGCCGCCCTGGAGCAGGCCGGCCACCAGATGCACCAGCGCCACCTTCGAGGCGTCCCGCGCGCGGTGGAACATGCTCTCGCCGAAGAAGGCCGCGCCGAGGCTGACGCCATAGAGCCCGCCGACCAGCGCACCGTCCTCCCAGGCCTCCACCGTGTGGCAATGGCCGATGCGGAACAGCGCGCCATAGAGCCGGCGGATGCGGGCATTGATCCAGGTCGTGCCGCGGCCCTCGCCGGGCGCCGCGCAGGCATCGACCACGGCGCCGAAATCGCTGTCGAAGCGGATCTCGTAGCGGCCGGACCTGACCGTGCGGGCAAGCCGCGAGGACACGACCAGCCGGTCGAGCGGGATGATGCCGCGGCGCTGCGGCTCCACCCAGTAGAGGCCGGGATCGTCGGCGCTCTCGGACATGGGAAAGATGCCGCAGGCATAGGCGCGCAGCAGCACCTCCGGCGTGATGGCATCGGCAGGGTCGTCGAGGTGACGGCTCATCGCGCAAGACTAGCGCCGGGGCAGGCGTCCGGCCAGCCGCAGGCCGCAGACCTTCACCCCGGATTTCGCGCAGGGCTCGCGCTGCTGACACTGTGACGTGCAGAGTCCGGTGGACACGTCTTCGATGCCACATCGGGGTCCATGGCGCTTTCACTCTGGCGCAGGCATCTTGCGCCGCTCGGACCAGACCGGCACCGAAGGCCCCTTTCGGCCCTTCGCCGATCTGTCCAGCTTCGCCTGATCCTGGCGGTGCCCGGAGACCACGCGATGCACCCGGATGTGACGGACCAGAGCAGGACACGCGCCTATGGGTACACCCATGGGCGTGCTGCAGCGGACCTCCCCCAGGCCCTGGCGTTGACGGCGCTTGCATTGGCCCTGACCGTGCCGATCGGCGACTGGCCGCCGGAAGGAATGGTCTTTCCCGCACTCATCTTCGGCGGCTGGGGCATCGGCCTCTTGGCCTTCAGCCTCTATCGCCTCGCAATGCCCGACAGGCCCACGCTGGTTCTGTCGCGCGAGGGCCTGCTCCATCGGCTGGCGACCGACCGGCTCATCCCCTGGAGCGAGATCCGGGCCTTTCGGAAGCAGGACGTTGTGGTGATGGCCAGACCGAGGGTGTGGGGCGCTCACACCGGCGCGGTCGCCTTGACCATCTCTGGGGAATTCTACGACCGGCTGATGCAGGGCCGGCGCCTGAGGCAGTATCTCTTCGGGATGGGGCATTTCGGCGCGAAGGGCGAACGTGTCGATCTGTATATCTTTCCGCAGCAGGCCCGCGCCGAGGGCGCGGAACTGCTGGTGGCGGTCGAGACGCGATGGCGGGCGTTCAACACCCCCGATACCACCCTTCGCCGTGGCGCGGTCCCGCCGGTCGGTGCGGCGACCGGGCTGGAGGCGGCGAGCGCGCCCTCAGGAGACCCGAGGCCACCGCTCTTCACGCCAGCGACCCTCTTCGGAACCATCGTTGCAGGTGCCGTCGTGGTGGTTCTCGCCACGCGCCATCTCGGCCTGTGGCACATCTGATAGCCGAGCGCTGCCAGGCCAGGCGCTGCCAGGCCAGGCGGATGAGGTCCGGCAATTGGACCCGAGATGCGACCGCGGCCATGCGCCGTCCCGGGCGGCACACCAATCGTTATTGACAATAACGATTATGGAAGGTCACCATTCGGGCCTTCGAGGGTTCACCCATGGCCATGCCCAGCCTCGTTCCCGTCTTCTCGGTCGCCGCCGAGGTTGCCCCGGCCATCGAGGTCGGCCCGACGCCGGCCGGCGAGCGGCGCCTGATCCCGATTCTCGGCGGCACCGTCACCGGCCCGCGGCTGACCGGCACCATCCTGCCCGGCGGCGTCGACTACCAGTCGATCCGCGACGAGGGCCTTGCCGACATCCACGCCCGCTATGTCATCGAGACCGATGCCGGCGCACGCGTCTATGTCGAGAACACCGGCATCCGGCGCGGGGCGCCGGAGCTCATCGCCCGCCTGAAGCGCGGCGAGCCGGTCGACCCGGCCCTGATCTATTTCCGCACCGTGCCGCGCTTCGAGACCGGCGCGCCGGAGCTGGCCTGGCTGATGCGCTCGATCTTCGTCTGCGCCGGAACGCGGCTGCCGGACCGGGTGCTTCTCGACATCTACGAACTGGGGTGAGCCGACGGGAGCGGGCAAAGCGGCAGCCCGGGTGACACCCATGCCGCCGGGAGGACTGACCACAATGACAATCTCGCGACGCCTACCCCTGGCGGCACTGGCCGCCAGCTTCGCCATGGGCCTGTGCGGCGCGCCCGCGCTGGCGCAGGGCCTGCCCAGCCGGCCGATCACCCTGATGGTCGGCTTTGCCGGCGGCACGGCGCCCGACACGCTGGCCCGCATCCTGGCCGATGCCATGCAGCGCACGGCCAATGTCTCGATCGTCGTGGAGAACGTGCCGGGCGCCGGCGGGCAGGTCGCCTCCGGCCGGGCCGCCCGGGCGCCCGCTGACGGGACCACGCTGCTGCTCGGCGAGGTCGGGTCGGTGGCGATCGCGCCCTTCGCCTTCGTCTCGCTGCCCTATGATCCCGCCCGCGACTTTACCTATGTCTCCGAGGTCGCGCGCACCAATTTCGCCTTCGTCGTCCCGGCCAGCGGCCCTGCCACCATGGCCGCCTTCATCGCACAGGCGAAGCAGGCCGAGCGCACCCTGCTGGGCACGTTCGGCGTCACCAGCCCCGGCCATATCGCCGCCGAGCTGTTCGGCCAGAATGCCGGCTTCCGCATGCAGCCCGTCCACTATCGCGCCGTTGCCGACGGCATCGGCGACATTGCCGGCGCGCGCACGGCGGGCGCCTTCCTGTCGATCCCGCTGGCCGCCGCGCAGGCGCGGGGCGGCGGCATCCGGGCGCTGGTTCAGACCGGTGCGCGCCGTGCCACGATGCTGCCCGACGTGCCGACGGCGACCGAGGCCGGCGTGCCGGATCTCGCCATGGCCTCGTGGTTCGTGCTGATGGTGCCCGCGGCGACGCCTGCTCCGCTGGTCGCCGAGCTCAACCGCGCAGCGGTCGCGGCCATGCGCGATCCGGACGCGCTGCAGCGCCTCCGCGGCGCCGGCTTCGAGGAGGTCGGGTCGAGCCTCGAAGAGGTTCGCGCCATGGTCGCCCGCGAGCGCGACCGCTGGAAGCCGGTCATCGAGCGCGCCGGCATCCGCATCAGCAACTGACGGGAGGGGTCCCGGCCGGGGCGGCGGGCTTGTCCCCCGCCCCGGTCAGTTGACCAGCCTGAGCCGGCTGATCGAGCCGGCAATATGGTTGAACGCCTGGTTCAGCGCCTCCAGCGAATCCGCCACGATGGCCATGTCGGCCCGCGAGGCGCACTGGGCCAGCAGGTCGCGCGTGGTCTGGTCCTGGACGAACCAGGCGACCGTGTAGATGGTCATGCCGGCGGCCTTGGCATTGGTGCAGGCGAGAAGCGTGCGCTCGTTCATCTTGGCGATCAGCTGGGCCTTGGTGGAGGAGGTCGTTCCAAGCCGGCCGGCCACTGAATAGCCATAGGCGGAATAGAACGAGTTGTTCATGTTGTTCAGGCCGATATGGTCGTTCGAGCCATCGGTCATCAGCACGATGACCTTGCGGTTCTCCAGGTCCTCGTAGGGCCGGCCCTCGGTGAAGGGCGCGCCAGGCGACAGCACCCGCCATCCCCACATCACGCCCTCGTGGATATTGGTGCCGCCATAGGCGGTCATGGCGGTGATGTTCGAGGTCAGCGTGCCCCTGTTAGACGTCAGCGGCACGATGGGGCGGGAATCGCACATCTGGTTCGGGCCGCGCCGCGTGCCGTTGGCCAGAGACTGGTCGGGATTGGCGCCGGTATATTTGCAGATGCGGCGCTGGCGCTCGCTCAGCGGTGCGTTCTTGCCGAGCGAAAGGCACAGGCCGCCCGTGTCGGACAGATAGTCGTTGTAGAAACTGTTGTTGTCGTCCGGTTCGTCGGGCGCGAAGCCGGGCACGAACAGCGTAGCGGGATTGGCGACCGTCGGCGTGCTGTCGGTCACGTCATGCGGCTGGGGGCGGGCCTCCACGCAGCCGCCCCAGGAGACGTTCCTCATCAGGGAATAGAGGGTGAACCGGTTGCCGGCCGGCGAGAAGTTTTCCGAATGGATGGGGGAGAGCCCGAGCGTGTCCATCCACGCCTGGTTGGCATTGCCGGCACCGATATTGACCATGCCCGAGAACGGCACCAGCGCAACGCGCGTGTCGCCCTGGATATAGGCCATGTCGAGGACCTTGGTGGTCAGGTTCTGCGCCGAGGTGCGCACCGCCTCGATCCGCTGGCCGGCCATGGAGCCGGAATTGTCGAGCACCAGCGCCACCTCGACATAGGGTCGGCCGAGCTGCGAGTGCGAGGTGGCGCCGACCGGGATCTGGGAGATGCCGATCACCGGCAGGATATAGGTCTTCTGCGGCTGCGAGGCGGTGGCCAGCACGCGTCGCTGGTTCTGGTCATAGGTGACGTTGAGCGTCAGGCCGGTGGTGGAATTCAGATGGGCCGCCAGCGTCTTGGCAATCGCCGCCTTGATCTGCTCGGGCGAGGAATTGGCGGTCAGGTCGCGGGTTGCGGCAAGCGTCGCCGAGTCCAGCGCGCCCTGCAGCTTCGCCTTCTGGCGGGAGGCCTGCGAATAGTCGACGGCCGCGCCCACCATGCCGAGCACCGGAATGATCGCCAGCGCGAACATCACCGCCGTTGCCCCGTCGCGGGAGCGCGCGAACCCGCCCGCAGCCCCGCGCAGACGCGCCAGGGGTCCGGGGACCTGCCGAAATCGGGTCAGGCCGGAATCTGGGCGATTTTGCTGCAGCCGCATTGTTGACGCTCCGTTGTTGAGCGAATTTCATGCAGGCCAGCCGTGAACGAACCGCTAAAATGGTACTGAAATAGGGGTCGGAGCCTTAAACGGGGCTGGTCCAGGCCGAACAAGCCGTCGTCATGGTTGCCGGATCGTTCAGGCAGGGACTGCGGTCATCGTCCGACAAAACCGTCGATCATGCCTGCGAGATCGGCCCACAGGTCGTCCGCATCCTCCAGCCCGATGCTGATGCGCAGGAGCGCGCCCTCATGGGTCCACGGAGCGGCCGTCCGGTCGCCGGCCACCGCCATGGGCGCGACGAGGCTGCGCGTCCCGCCCCAGGAGGCGCCGATGGCAAAAACCTTCAGGCGGTCCAGCGCCGTGCCGGTGTGCTCCGCCGTTCCGGGCTTCATGAGCACCGAGAACAGGCCGGAGACGCCGGCAAAGTCGCGCGTCCAGTGGCTATGGCCGGGACAGGAGGGCAGGGCCGGGTGCAGCACACGCTCGACCGCCGGATGGTCCTGCAGGCGGCGCGCGAAATCCGCCGCAACCCGTCCGGCATGGGCGAGCCGCACGGCCATGGTCTCCAGCCCGCGCAGCGCCAGCGCCGCCTCGTCCGGCGAGACGCCGATGCCGAGCGCCCCGAGCAGGGCCTTGATGCGGTCGCGCAGGGCGATGTCGGCCACCGTGACGGCGCCCATCAGCAGGTCGGAATGGCCGCCGGCATATTTGGTCAGCGCCTCGGCGACGATATCGACGCCATGGGCGAGCGGCTTGAAGTTGAGCGCCGTGGCCCAGGTGTTGTCGCAGCCGGTCAGCACGCCGCGCGCCTTCGCCGCCGCGACGATGGCCGGCACGTCCTGCACCTCCATGGTCCCAGAGCCTGGCGATTCCATCCAGATCAGCCGGACTGTGTCGTCGATCAGCCCGGCCATGGCGGCGCCCACCAGCGGATCATAGGCGCGCCAGCCGATGCCGAGCGGGCCGAGCACGTCGCGGCAGAAGGCGCGCACCGGCGGATAGACCGAATCGGGGATCAGCACGCTGTCGCCGGGCTTCAGCAGCGCCAGCATCGGCAGGCTCGCCGCCGCCTGTCCGGAGGGCACCAGAAGCGTGCGCGCACCGCCGTGCAGCGCGGTCAATTGGGCCTCCAGCCTGCGGGTCGTCGGCGTGCCGGACAGGCCGTAGCTGTAGCCGTCCGGCCCGCGCCCGTGGCGGGCGAGGAAGCTTGCCGCATCCGGATAGACGATGGTCGAGGCGCGGTGGGTCGGCACCGCCAGGCTGGCATAGCCCTCCTCGGAGATGGCGGGATGGTGGACGCAGCGGGTGGCATCGCGCATGGGTTTGCCTCAGGTGAAGATCGCTCTTGCGCATCTGGCTCATCGCGCGGGCGAAAGGCCACTGACGCCGCCGCATGGCTTCATGCGCTGGCCTTATGGCTTGCCGGAACGGGTGGCAGGCCCGGTATGCCCCACCCACACCCTCCCCGCTGCGCGGAGAGGGGGACTTTGACGACCCGTCCTCCCGGCAACCCCGGTGCCTGGCCCAACCGTTGCCGGTGAAACGCGACGCGGTAGTCCCCCTCTCCGCGCGCAGCGCGGGGAGGGTGCGGGTGGGGCCATTCCGGACCACCGCGCAGGACCGTGATTGCAGGACTGCAAACCGCGTCCCGTCCGCGCGGCGTTGCCAGCCCGCCACGGCCCGTCTAGGTCTCGGCGGCCAGCCACGCGCCGCCAGCGGAGCCCTCATGAGCCAGCCCATCGAACTCGGCCTCGACACATTCGGCGACGTGACGGCCGATGCCGCCGGCACGCCGCAGCCGCATGCCCAAGTCATCCGCGAGGTGGTCGAGCAGGGTGTACTGGCCGACGAACTGGGTCTCGACTTCATCGGCCTCGGCGAGCACCATCGCGCGGATTTCGCCATCTCCTCGCCGGACGTGGCGCTTGCCGCCATTGCCGCGCGGACGACGCGCATCCGCCTCGGCTCGGCGGTCACCGTGCTCTCCTCCGACGACCCGATCCGCGTGTTCCAGCGCTTTGCGACCCTCGACGCGGTCTCGAAAGGCCGCGCCGAGGTCATTCTCGGCCGTGGCTCCTTCACCGAGTCCTTCCCGCTGTTCGGCTTCGACCTGAAGCAGTACGAACTGCTGTTCGCCGAGAAGCTGGACCTGTTCGCCGCGCTCATCGCCGGCGGCCCGGTCACCTGGGAAGGCTCGATCCGGCCGCCACTCGCCAGCCAGTCCGTGTTCCCGCCGGTCGAATCCGGCCGGCTGAAGACCTGGATCGGCGTCGGCGGCACGCCGGAATCGGTGGTGCGCGCGGCCAGCTACGGCCTGCCGCTGATGCTCGCCATCATCGGCGGCGAGCCGGGCCGCTTCCGCGCCTTTTCCAGCCTCTACCGGCGGGCTTTGGCCGAGTTCGGGAAGCCGGAACAGCCGGTCGGCGTGCATTCGCCGGGCTATGTCGGCGAGACGGATGCTCAGGCGCGCGAGGACTTCTTCGCCGACTACAAGCGCATGCGCGACCGGATCGGCGCCGAGCGCGGCTGGCCGCCCATGCAGCGCGCCGAGTTCGACCGCGAGATCGACCAGGGCTCGCTCTATGTCGGCTCGCCGGAGACGGTGGCGCGCAAGATCGCCGCCACGGTGACGGCGCTGGGGGCGAGCCGCTTCCAGCTGAAATACAGCGCCGGCCCGCTGCCCCACGCGAAGCTGCTGAGTTGCATCCGGCTTTACGGGGAGAAGGTCGCTCCCATGGTCAGGGACATGGTGGCGCAGGGCGGCTGAGGCGGGAGTGGCGGAAGGACCATTGCTGCGAAAACGCCGGGGCTCCGAAAGGTCCCCACCCGCACCCTCCCCGCTGCGCGGAGAGGGGGACTTCCGCCGCGAGCGGCCCTGACAGCGGTTGAGCCAGGCACCACCCATCAGAACGACCTGTGACGCCGTAGTCCCCCTCTCCGCGCAGCGGGGAGGGTGAGGGTGGGGACTTTCCATCAGGCGCATCCCGCCCCTTGTCAGCAGCATGGCGGCAGGCTGGCCGCGCATCTTTCCACCGGCCCGCACGCGGCCCATATTGCGGCCATGCCGAAAGCCACCAAGCCGCCCGCCGGGAAACCCGCGTCAGCCAGGCCCGCCCGCGCGCCGAAATCGAAAGCCTCCCGGCCGGAGCTGCAGCCGCTCGGCCCGGCGCTGGCCGACCTGCTCAACCCCGCCATCAACCGCGGCACCGCCGGCGTCGGCTCGGGCACGGGCCCCACCGGCGGCTTCGCGGAAGCGCCGCAGGCCGCCTTCGCGGCTGAGGCGACCCTGGCCGACAAGGCCCTCGCCCACCGCCTCGGCATCGGCGTCGACCAGGCGAAGGCCCTCGACATCGAGAGCGAGATCGGCGCCTCCGGCGTCACCGCCACGGTCAAGGCGCTGGAGAAGCTGATCCAGGAGGGCCGGCCGGAGGTCGACGGCCGCACCTGGGTGCCGCACAAGCCGGCGCGCCCGGAGAAGTGGGAGGGCGGCAAGCGCTTCGAGATCGTCTCCGACTTCAAGCCCGCCGGCGACCAGCCCACCGCCATCGCCGAGCTCGTCTCCGGCATCCGCGCCGGCGAGCGCGACCAGGTGCTGCTCGGCGTCACCGGTTCGGGCAAGACCTTCACCGCCGCCCAGATCATCGCCGAGACCCAGCGCCCGGCCATCGTGCTGGCGCCGAACAAGACGCTGGCCGCCCAGCTCTACGGCGAGTTCAAGAGCTTCTTCCCCAACAACGCGGTCGAATATTTCGTCTCCTACTACGATTATTACCAGCCGGAGGCCTATGTCCCGCGCTCGGACACCTATATCGAGAAGGAAAGCTCCATCAACGAGCAGATCGACCGCATGCGCCACTCGGCGACGCGCGCCCTGCTCGAGCGCGACGACGTCATCATCGTCGCCTCCGTCTCCTGCATCTACGGCATCGGCTCGGTCGAGACCTACACGGCCATGACCTTCGGCGTGAAGGTCGGCGAGCGCCTCGACCAGCGCCAGCTCATCGCCGACCTCATCGCGCTCCAGTACAAGCGCACGCAGATGGACTTCTCCCGCGGCACCTTCCGTGTCAGAGGCGACACCATCGAGCTCTTCCCGGCCCACCTGGAGGACCGCGCCTGGCGCATCAACCTCTTCGGCGACGAGGTGGAGAGCATCGCCGAGTTCGACCCGCTCACCGGCAGCAAGAACGCCGACCTCGCCTTCGTCAAGGTCTACGCGAACTCGCACTACGTCACGCCGCGGCCGACCCTGGTCCAGGCCATTTCCGGCATCAGGGAGGAGCTGAACTGGCGCCTCGACGAGCTGAACCGCGCCGGCCGCCTGCTGGAGGCGCAGCGCCTCGAGCAGCGCACCCGCTTCGACCTCGAGATGATGGAGGCCACCGGCTCCTGCGCCGGCATCGAGAACTATTCGCGCTGGCTCACCGGCCGCCGCCCCGGCGAGCCGCCGCCGACCCTGTTCGAATATGTCCCCGACGACGCCCTGGTCTTCGTCGACGAGAGCCACGTCACCGTGCCGCAGATCGGCGCCATGTATCGCGGCGACTTCCGCCGGAAAGCCACCCTCGCGGAATACGGATTCCGCCTGCCCTCCTGCATGGACAACCGGCCGCTGCGTTTCGAGGAATGGGAGGCCATGCGCCCGCAGACCGTCCACGTCTCGGCCACCCCCGGCCCCTGGGAGCTGAACCAGACCGGCGGCACCTTCTCCGAACAGGTCATCCGCCCCACCGGCCTCATCGACCCGCCCTGCATCATCCGCCCGGCGCGCACCCAGGTCGACGACCTCATCGGCGAGGTCAAGGCCACCTCCGCCGCCGGCTACCGCTCCCTCGTCACCGTGCTCACCAAGCGCATGGCCGAGGACCTCACCGAATATCTGCACGAGCAGGGCGTGCGCGTCCGCTACATGCACTCCGACATCGACACCATCGAGCGCATCGAGATCCTGCGCGACCTGCGCCTCGGCGCCTTCGACTGCCTCGTCGGCATCAACCTCTTGCGCGAGGGCCTCGACATTCCCGAATGCGCCCTCGTCGCCATCCTCGACGCCGACAAGGAGGGCTTCCTGCGCTCGGAAACCTCGCTCATCCAGACCATCGGCCGCGCCGCCCGCAACGTCGACGGCCGCGTGCTGCTCTACGCCGACAACATGACCGGCTCCATGGAGCGCGCCATCGCCGAGACCAACCGCCGCCGCGAGAAGCAGCAGGCCTACAACGAGGCGAACGGCATCACGCCGCAGACCATCAAGCGGCAGATCGCCCAGATCCTCGACAGCGTTTACGAGAAGGACCACGTCACCGTCGACGCCGGCCTGACCCGGCAGGGCGCGGCGGTCGGCCACAATCTCCAGGCGGTCATCGGCGACCTCGAAAAGCGCATGCGCGAGGCCGCGGCGGACCTGCGCTTCGAGGAGGCTGCGCGCCTGCGCGACGAGCTCAAGCGCCTGCGCGAGACCGAACTCGCCATCTCCGACGATCCCCTGGCGCGGCAGGAGGCGGTGGACGACCGCACCGGCGGCTTCCGGGGGCCGCGGAAATATGGGCGCTCCGCCAACCTGCCGCCGTCCCGCGCGGCCAAGCCGGGATTGGATAGTATGGGACCGGGCACGGACCGGGAAGTGCCGGCGGGCGGGGAGGTTCGGAAGAAGGGCGGGGGGAAGCCGGGGAAGGGGTGGAGGGGGTAGAATCTATTTCTGCTCGCCAGTATTAGTATCATCGCTTCTCTTGGGGCGCTGTGCGCCAGAGTTCTTCCTTGTAGATGATATACTGTAAAATATTCCCATGTCCAGAACTTCCCTCAGCATATAATACATTTCTTTCTTTTCAACGTTCCAGAATTCATCAAGGTTGCCACTAAGTGTTATTTCCAAAGCTTTTCGAAAATTGCGTATTGAGTTCATGTATTCTTGTCGACCTCCAGACCTCGCGCTTCGATAGGCGTCGACCCCGAGTTCATATAACCATGGAATTTCATCTCGGAAGAGGCTGGATACCATCAGGATTGCAACGGGATCGCCTGATTCTCCTTGAATCGATCGGGCTGCATCCAGCACAAGCCGAGGAGTCAGCCGGTGCATTTTGCGACGTCGTGTATTGTACTCGGGTTCTGAGACGTCTCTCAGTCGAAGTTCAACACTGCGAATACCCGATACAAGTTCTTCAAGTATTTCACCTTGTGGCCTGACCATCTTGGCAGGCGAATTGACCTTGGGAATTGCGTTTATTGCAGCGTCAATTTCTGGCCGTGCAAGCCAAAAGAGCTTCTCTAGTTGCGCATCAGGCACTGGAGAGGGCGATGATTTATTGATACTATTTATTATTTCATTTATGCCATTAGAATCAGCCTTCTTTGCTTGGAATTGCGCAAGGGGCCCGGATATGTCCTTGAAGTCAATGTCGAGCAAAAGCGGAATTACGCGACCTTCTTGCATAGATTTCGCGAGTGCCCCCGCCTCAAAAAGGATCCATGGTGCATTCATATTTTCCTTTGTTATGCATATTATTCCAAAATTGCTTCCTTCGAGCTCCTTCGCGACTTCAACGCTCCAGCGTTCGCCGGCCTGGATGTCTGACTGAGAGACCCACGGTTCGACATAATAAAGTACAAGCTTGAGCCAATCTCGCAGGCTCTTTGCGAGACTTTCGCTACGCTCGCCACTCCAGCTAATGAACACCTTCATATGCTGCCCTTCGAGATGCAATTTCCGGTTGCTGAGCAGCAAAGTCAATAAGTCTTGTCAGCTGGAAATCGACATCAAGAGGGCGAGCCGCGATTCTCACCAATGCAAGGCATGTCTTTCTCCGCCTCATGGCCGGGCTTGTCCCGGCCATCCAGAACTTGAGCACAGCCGTCTCAAGGAAGTCGTGGATGCCCGGCACGAGTCCGGGCATGACGAACCTCGGCGGTCGCGCTCCTTCTCCCCCCGTGGGAGAAGGTGGCGCCGTCAGGCGCCGGATGAGGGGGCCTTCGCCGCCGCAGCCCCCTCACCCGCCCGCTGACGCGGGCACCCTCTCCCACGAGGGGAGAGGGGTCTTGTGCCAGCCGCCCCGCCGCCCGCCTCTCCCCGGCGGGGTGAGGCCGATCCGGGCGACAGCCACGGATCGGGTGAGGGGGAGCCTGCGGACAAGTGCCTTGCTCTCTGACCCGGCCTTGCCCCCTCACCCGGCCTTGGCCTTGCCTCTCCCCGCCGGGGAGAGGGGAAGGGGATGCCCGCCGCCAGCATCATCGCCAGCAGCACGCCGAGCCAGGCGATGAGGGTCGCCGCCAGCGCCGCCGCCTCGCTCCCGATCCTGCCTGCCACCGCGCCCACCATCATGACCCGCTCCCTCCATCGAAGGGCCGCAGACTGCCACGGATCGGCTCCGCAGTCAAGACAAAAATCCTATGAGCGGACCAAAGGCCGCGTCAGCCGCCACCCCCCGCCGGTCACACCCGGCGCAGGCTGACGCTCTCGATCCGGTGGTCGGACGCCTTCTTCAGGATCAGCTTGGCCCGCTGGCGGGTCGGCAGGATGTTGTCGCGCAGGTTGACCAGGTTGATGCCGTACCACAGCGCCAGCGCCGTCTTCATCGCCTCGAAATCCGACTTTTCGGCATAGCGGCGGAAATAGCTCTGCGGATCGCGGAACGCGGTCTCCCGCAGCCGCATGAAGCGGTCGAGATACCAGCGCTCGAGCACGTCTTCCTCCGCGTCGATGAAGATGGAGAAGTCGAAATAGTCCGAGACGAAGGGGATGGCCTTGCCGTCGCGCGGCGGCCGGCCGGTCTGCAGCACGTTCAGCCCCTCGACGATGAGGATGTCCGGGCCGTCCACCTCCACGCCCTCGCCGGGCACCACGTCATAGACCAGGTGCGAATAGACCGGCGCCCGCACCCGCCCCTTGCCGGCCTTCACGTCGGCCAGGAAGCGCAGCAGCGCCTTGGTGTCGTAGCTCTCCGGAAAGCCCTTCTTCTTCATCAGCCCCTCGCGCTCCAGATGGGCGTTGGGGTGCAGGAAGCCGTCGGTGGTGACGAGGTCCACCTTCGGCGTGCCGGACCAGCGCGACAGCAGCGCCTGCAGCACGCGCGAGGTGGTCGACTTGCCGACCGCAACCGAGCCCGCCACCCCGATGATGAAGGGGATCTTCACGTCCTCGGCGCCGAGGAACATCTGGCTGGCCCGCGACAGGCGCTGCTGCGCGGTGACGTAGAACGACAGCAGGCGCGAGATCGGCAGGTAGATCTGCTCGACCTCCTCGATCGACAGCTGGTCGTTGAACGAGCGCAGCTTCGTCACCTCCTCGGGGGTGAGCGTCATCGGCGTGTCGGCGCGCTTGGCCGCCCATTCGGCGCGCGAGAACTCCAGATAGGGCGAGGGGCCGTTGCGGTCCTCGGCGATGAGGGCGGAGGCGGCCGGATGAGGGGAGGCGATGGCTGTCGGCATGTCGACCTCGCTGGTCAGGGCTTCCTCGAGGATGGCGGCCGGGTTCGGCAGGGTCACGCGCCGGTTCATGAAGCGGGTCCGGCGCGGCCGGCCTTCTCGGCATGGCCGGACTGGCCGGTGCGGCGCTCGAGCTCGGCCATCACGGCGGCCAGCGTCACGCCGCGCGCCTTCCAGGCGACCATGAGGTGGAACAGCAGGTCGGCGCTCTCGGCGACGAGGGCATCCGGGTTGCCCTCCACGGCGGCGATGACGGTTTCCACCGCCTCCTCGCCGAACTTGCGGGCGCAGTGCGACGCCCCCCTGGCGATCAGGCTGGCCGTGTAGCTCTCCGCCGGATCGGCGGCCGCACGGGTGGCGACGACCGCCTCCAGGTCGGCGAGGGTGAAGGAACGCATGGCACAGCCCCCGTGACGGGGCGGCCGCGGGGGCGGCCCCGAAAGTCGCGGCATGATGCAGACTTTCGCGCGCCTGTCACGGTAGAGAAAGGGCCTATGCCGCAGCGCAGTATGGCTGACGCTGGGTCAGCCGGCCCTGCGGGTCATGAACCGGGCATCCGCGCCATAGGCGCCGAGGCGGGCGGCCAGCGCCGCGTCGGTGGCATCGGCAAAGCCGTGGAGGGCCCAGAACGGCGCCGAGCCGTTGACCGCCACCAGCGACAGGGCGGTGAGGCCGAGACCCGTGGCATGGGCCACAAGCCGGCGCGCCACGGCCCCCGCCGCGCCCGATCCGCGCGCATCGGGAAGGATCGCCACGTCGTGGATGTAGAAGGCGCTGGAATCGTCCGGGATCGCGCCGAGAAGCGTGTCGAGCGGGGGAAAATCGGCCGCCCGCCAGGGATGGCTCACGGCATAGCCGGCCGGGCCCGCCGCATCCTCCAGCACCAGGCAGCCGGCCGGGTGCAGCGCCAGGCGCTCACGGAAGACCGCGTCGTCCTCGGGGAACAGCGGGTGGACGATGGCGGCGATGCGGCTGACGGCGGCAAGGTCTCCGGCGGTCATCGGCCGCCAGGCGGGCGCGGCAGCGGTCATGCGCCGCGCCAGGCCTTCTCCACCGCCGAGGGCTTGTCGGCAAAGGCCCTCGCGCCCGCGCGCGCCACGGCCCGCTCCAGCCGCGTCTGCCTCGCGGCGATGCGGATCAGCTTGGTCTCGTTTCCGGCCTTGCGGCGCAGGCGATGAGCGAGCAGGTCCAGGTCGCGGATCGCGCCCATCTGCTCGCCCAGTTCGTCCAGCCGGCCGGGCTTGGGCGGCGCGCGCTTCGGCCGGCGGTCGGCAAGCGCCTCGACCAGGTGGAGGCAGTCCTTGATGCGCTTGCGGGCCTCGTGCAGCGGCTCGGTGCCCGGGTCCAGCTCATAGCGGGCATAGGCGCGCCGGGCGCGGCGGTAGGACCGCGCGACCGCCATGGCGAGGAAGTGCCGGGGGGCTTGCGCGGGCGCGAGGCGCGCGATGACCCGCGCCTGCCTCTGCAGGGCCTTGCCCAGCGCCGTAAGGTCGACGCCGCCGCTCTGCGTGGCGCCGCCATGGGCGGCCAGTCCCACCTGCCGGGCCGCCTCCTCCAGCGCATGCGCGTCGCGCAGGGGCGCCAGCTGGTGGGCGAAGGCGCGCAGGAAGCCGTTCTCGCGCGCCACCGCCTCGCGCGACAGGGGCGCGAGCGCGCGCAGAAGGCTCCGCGCGCGCTTGATGTGCCGGCGTGCGAGATGGACCGCGCGCACCATGTCGCGGCCCGAGCCGATCAGGCGCCCGGCCGCGCGCGCATGGGCGGCGGCGGCGAGCGCCAGATCCTTCGCCTCGCCGATCGGCCTCACGCGGGCGCGCCCGCGCCGACGGGGCACGACACGCCGGTCCCTCCCAGACCGCAATAACCTTGCGGATTCTTCGCCAGGTACTGCTGGTGATAGTCCTCCGCGTAGAAGAAGGCCGGCGCCTCCAGGATCTCGGTGGTGATCGCGCCATAGCCCCGTGCGGCCAGCGCCTTGCCATAGGCCGCCTTCGAGGCCTCGGCCGCCGCGCGCTGCGCCTCGCCCGTCACATAGATGCCGGAGCGATACTGGGTTCCGGCATCGTTGCCCTGGCGCATGCCCTGGGTCGGGTCATGGCTCTCCCAGAAGGTCTTAAGCACCGCCTCGATCGAGACCTGGGCCGGATCGTAGACCACCAGCACCACCTCGTTGTGACCGGTCATGCCCGAGCAGACCTCCTCATAGGTCGGGTTGGGGGTCAGGCCGGCCGCATAGCCGACTGCCGTTACCCACACGCCGGGCAGTTGCCAGAACTTGCGCTCGGCGCCCCAGAAGCAGCCGAGGCCGAGGATCAGCGTCTCGTGACCCTCCGGCCAGGGGCCCTTCAGCGGGCGGCCGTTGACGAAGTGCCGGCTCGCCGTGGGGATCGCGCTGGCGCGGCCTGGCAGGGCCTCGGCGGGCGAGGGCAGGGCAAGCTTCTTGCGGAACATGAACATGGGGAACCTCCGTGATGCCCGAGATACGCATCGCGTGACGGATACGTTACCCCGTCTCCGGCAGCGGACCAACACAGCTGCGTGAGGCTGGCCCAGCGGTCATGGACCTGCCATGCCGCCCGGACCACAATCCGGAAGCCCCCGGTTCGTTCAAACGCAAAGACTTGCCCAGGAGCACTGTATGTTCGCCTCTCGTGTCTCTCTTGCCGCCGCCTGTCTCGCCGCGACCTGTCTCGCTGGGGCTCCGGCCCCGGCCCTGTCGCACCACCACGACCAGGGCGTTGGACCGCGGGTGGCGCAGGCATCGCCAGGCCACGGCGCTCACGGCAACCATGGCCGGCATACCGGACAGGCTGCCCCTGTCGCCGGCCGGGAAAGTCCCGCTGTGGCCGCATTCCGGGCCGCCAATGCCCGCATGCATCGCGACATGGACATTGCCTTCACCGGCCATGCCGATGCCGATTTCGTTCGCGGCATGATCCCGCACCACCAGGGTGCCATCGACATGGCCAGGGTGGTCCTGGAGCACGGACGGGATGAACAGGTGCGCAAATGGGCCGCCGACATCATCCGCGAACAGGAGCGCGAGATTGCCGAGATGCGCGACTGGCTGCGCCGCAATGGCCATTGAAACGGAGCGCAGCCCCATGAACGACAGGCGCCTGGGAGGCAGCCTCCTCTTGCCCAGAAGGGCCCTTCTGGCCGCGCCGGCCCTGCTGATCGGTCTCAACCCGCTGATCGCCCAGCAAGCGGCCACGCCCCGTCAGACCCGCGGGCCCTATTACCCGGTGGCCCGCCCGGCCGACAGCGACATGGACCTCACCCAGGTCGCCGGGCGGCAGCGGCGTGCCGAGGGCGAAGTGATCGAGGTGACCGGCCGCGTGCTCGGCCTGCGCACGGGCCCGCTGGCCGGCGCGACGGTCGAGATCTGGCAGGCCGATGCCGCCGGCCGTTATCACCATCCCCGCGACCCGTCCGGCGGGGCCGACCCGAACTTCCAGGGCTTCGGCGCCGTGCGGTCGGACAATGCGGGCCGTTGGCTGTTCCGCACCATCCGGCCGCGCTTCTACGGCTCGGGCTCCTGGGCGCGCACGCCGCATATCCACTTCCGGGTTCTGGGTGCCGGCCGGGGCGAACTGGTGACCCAGATGTATTTCCCCGGCGAGGCCATGAATGCGCGCGACGGGCTCTACCGGTCGCTTGCCAGCGATACGGCGCGCGCGGCGCTCACCGCCCGGCCGGAACAGGGCCTGATGCCGCGCTTCGTTTTCGACCTCGTTCTGGGGTGAAGCCTGTCCGCTGCGGCGAGGCGGTTGCAAAGCCCGGCCGGCGGCGCTATGAGGCGCGCGATTGCCGCGGTAGCTCAGCTGGTAGAGCACATCATTCGTAATGATGGGGTCGGGGGTTCGAATCCCTTCCGCGGCACCAGCCATCCTTCCTGACCATCCCGGAACCCGCGGCCGCCCGCCGCGTTCTCCCTGCGCTCAGGCCGGCATCGGTGATCCAGACCGGAGCCGTGTTCCAGCGAGGAGGATGTCATGTCCCGACGCATCAGTCTGACCCATCGCGTTCGTCCCCTGCCGGACCGGGTGTCGGCCGCTCTCATGCTGGCCGCCAGCCTTCTCATGCCGCTGGCCATCGTCATTGCCTCGCTGGCCGGCTGACCCAGGGGCAACCGCCCTCGCGGGCCCCGCCTATCGCCTTTCACCTGACGCCACGATTGTCCGCGATCGGCTGCGCCAGTCCTGGAAAAGGGTTTGGTTTAGCCGCGCCCGCTCCTTGCGGCGTGGGGCCGTGCCATCACAGCGATCCAGTTGGCGATCTCCCGCTGCCGCCGGGATGCGTCCGTCAGCTCGGCATCGAAGCCAAGGCGCCAGGCGACCGGCCGGTTGCCCGGATCGGTGTCGAGGGCGACGAGATCGGCGTGCCAGCGGCTGACCTCTTCCAGCTCAGTGAAGAAACCCTCGCTGATCAGCCGGTCGGCGATGGAGATGCCGATATCGGCCACCTCGCCGAACGAGAATTCCGGGTGATACTGGACCGCCCAGGCGACCGAGCGGCCTGACCGGATTTCCACCGCCTGCACCTCGCTCATGCCGTTGGAAGCGAGCAGCGTGGTGCCGGGCGCCATGGTCTCCACCTCGTCCTGGTGGATCGCCGGCGCGTCGAAGGCGAAGGGGCGTCCGGCCATCATCGGATGGGCGCGGCCGGCATCCGACAGCACGATGCGGCGGGCAAAGCCCATCTCGCGACCCTTCGGATTGCGCCGCACCACCCCACCGGCCGCAGCGGTCAGCACCTGCAGGCCCCAGCAGGAGCCGAAGGCTGGCACTCCGGAGGCATAGACCTGCCGGGCGAGGTCGATCTGGGCGAGAATCTCCGGGCTCATGTCGTAGAGATTGAGCGACGAGCCGGTCAGCACCACGCCATCATAGCCCTCAAGCCCGCCCGAATCCGGGAGACTGGCGCCCGGGTCGGCCGGAAAGCAGAGATCGACGTCGGCATCGGCCGCGAGGTCGCGCAGCACCGCGGCATAGGCCTGCGAGGGGGTGGCGCCGCGGTTCACCGCATGGCGGGCGCGATCGGCAGCGGTGTTGCCTTCGACGACGAGCAGGCGGAGCGGCATGGCGGTGGTCCGGAGCGGGGCGGCCGGCTCTTCGCATGGCATGGGGGCCGGCGCAACGTCTGAAAGGCGTTGCGGCCCTGCATGTTTCACGGCACATGTGCGATGACCGCACGGAGGCTGCCGTGGATACGCCTTCCCCGCCATTCCGGCAGATCGACCGGGACCACATGCTCGGGCTCGAGAAGGGCCTCGCCGTCATCGCCTGCTTCGATGCCGGGCGCCAGCGCCTGTCGATCGCAGACGTCGCGCGGCTGACCGGCCTGACCCGCGCCACCGCGCGTCGTTGCCTGATCACGCTGCACCGGCTTGGCTATGCCGAGACCGACGGACGGCTGTTCGCGCTGACCCCGCGGGTGCTCAGGCTCGGCTACGCCTACCTCTCGTCGACCCCGCTCACCGCCATCCTTCAGAGCGCGCTGGAGCGATTGTCGGAAGCCATCGGCGAGAGCGCCTCCGCCTCGATCCTCGACGGCACGGACATCGTCTATGTGGCGCGTGCCGCCACCCGCCGGATCATGTCGGTCGGCCTGTCAGTCGGCGTGCGCCTGCCGGCCTCCTGCACCTCCATGGGGCGCGTCCTGCTCGCCGGGCTCGATGAGACGGAGGCGCGCCGGCGCATCGAGGCGTCGCCGCGCCGTGCGCTGACAGCCCGCACCATCACCGACCCGGACCGCCTGATGGCCTGCCTGGCGGCCGTGCGCAGGGATGGCCATGCGGTGATCGACCAGGAACTGGAGATTGGCCTCGTCTCCATCGCCGTGCCGGTCGTGGACCGGACCGGGCGCACGCTGGCCGCCATCAATGTCGGCACCCATGCCAGCCGCTTCCCGCCAACGGCGCTGGTTTCCGACATCCTGCCGCGGCTGCGCGAGGCGCAGGCCGATCTCTCGCGCATTCTGGGGTGATGCCTGTGGGCGGGGAGAGCCCGGCGGTTGAAATCGCGGCCCCGGCCTGCCAGCGTCCGGCCATGCTCGATCCGACCGCCAAGCCGCCCGAGACTGCCGCCGCCGAGGCGGATGGCCGCGTCACGCCGCTGATGGAGCAGTATATCGAGATCAAGGCGGCCAATCCGGACAGCCTGCTGTTCTACCGGATGGGGGATTTCTACGAACTGTTCTTCGATGACGCGGTCGCGGCCTCGCGGGCGCTGGGCATCGCGCTGACCAAGCGCGGCAAGCATCTGGGCCAGGACATCCCGATGGCCGGCGTGCCGGTCCATGCCGCCAACGACTATCTCCAGCGCCTCATCCAGGTCGGCTTCAAGGTGGCGGTCTGCGAGCAAACGGAGGACCCGGCGGAGGCGCGCAAGCGTGGCTCGAAGGCGGTGGTGCGCCGCGACGTGGTGCGGCTTGTCACCCCCGGCACGCTGACCGAGGACACACTTCTGGAGGCGCGGCGCGCCAATTATCTCGTCGCGGTCGCGCGCGCGCGCGCGTCCTCGGCAGGCGGTGACGGCTTCGCGCTCGCCTGGGCCGACATCTCCACCGGCGAATTCCGCCTCGCCACCACCGATGCCTCCCGCCTTGCCGCTGACATCGCCCGCATCGACCCGCGCGAGATCGTCGTCGCCGACGCGCTCTATGGCGACCAGGCGCTCGCCGACCTCTGGCGCGGCCTCGGGACGGTCTCGCCGGTGCCGCGCGACGTCTTCGACGGGGCGAGCGCCGAGCGCAGGCTGGCCGGCTATTTCGGCGTCGCGACGCTGGACGCCTTCGGCAGCTTCTCCCGGCTCGAACTGACCGCCGCAGCGGCGGTGACCACCTATGTCGAGCGGACGCAGATTGCCGCGCGCGCACCCCTCTCCCCGCCCGTGCGCGAGGAGGCCGGCGCGGTCATGCTGATCGACGCGGCGACCCGCACCAATCTCGAACTGGTCCGCACGCTGGCCGGCGAGCGGCAGGGCTCCCTGCTTGCGGCCATCGACCGGACCGTCACCGCCGCCGGCGCCCGCCTGATGGCCAGCCGTCTCGCCAACCCGCTGACCGACCCGGCCGCCATCCATGACCGGCTGGATGCGGTGGCGGCGCTGGTCGCCGATGGCCCGCTGCGCGAGGATCTGCGCCGCCGCCTCGCCGCCGCCCCCGACATGGTGCGTGCGCTCTCCCGCATCGCCATGGACCGGGCCGGCCCGCGCGACCTTGCCGCCATCGGCCAGGGGCTGGAGGCGGCTGCCGGGCTTGCCGCGCTGATCGCCGGCCGCGACGAGGGGGAACTTGCCGTCGCCGCCAGCGGCCTTGCCTCTGCCGATGCCGCGCTCGCCGCCCGCCTCGCAGGCGCTCTCGACGAGGACCTGCCGCTGATGAAGCGCGATGGCGGTTTCGTCCGCTCCGGCTTCCTTGCTGTCCTCGACGAGACGCGGGCGCTGCGCGACGAGAGCCGCCGCGTCATCGCCGGACTGCAGGCGCGCTATGCTGGCGAGACCGGCGTGCGCACCCTCAAGGTCAAGCACAACAACGTGCTCGGCTACTTCGTCGAGGTCGGCCAGCAGCACGGAGAGGCGTTCCTCAAGGCGCCGCTCAACGCCACCTACATCCACCGCCAGACCATGGCCGGCACCATGCGCTTCTCCACCACTGAGCTTGGCGGGCTGGAGGCGAAGATCGCCGGGGCCGCCGAGCGGGCGGCGGGGCTGGAACTGGAGGTCTTCGCCGATCTCGCCCGTGCCGTCCTGTCGGCCGAGGCCGCCATCCGCAGCGCGGCCGGGGCGCTTGCAACGCTGGACGTCGCAGCCGCACTGGCGACGCTGGCGGTCGAGGACGGCTATGCCCGGCCGCAGGTCGAGGCGTCCCTCGCCT
Source organism: Phreatobacter sp. (assembly GCF_051860605.1). Taxonomy (GTDB): domain Bacteria; phylum Pseudomonadota; class Alphaproteobacteria; order Rhizobiales; family Phreatobacteraceae; genus Phreatobacter. Next base: position 108,187 of record NZ_JBHYDR010000002.1, read on the forward strand.
TCGACATCCGCGGCGGCCGCCATCCGGTGGTCGAGCAGGCGATCGGCCGCGCGACGCCCTTCGTCGCCAATGACTGCGACCTGTCCGGCCAGGACGGCAAGGGGCGCATCTGGCTGGTCACCGGTCCCAACATGGCCGGCAAGTCGACCTTTCTCCGGCAGAATGCACTGATCGCCGTGCTCGCCCAGATGGGCAGCTTCGTGCCGGCCACAACGGCGCGTCTCGGCGTGGTCGACCGGCTGTTCTCCCGTGTCGGCGCCGCCGATGATCTGGCCCGCGGCCGCTCCACCTTCATGGTCGAGATGGTCGAGACCGCCGCCATCCTCAACCAGGCCGGCCCGCGTGCGCTGGTCATCCTCGACGAGATCGGCCGCGGAACGGCGACCTTCGACGGCCTGTCGATCGCCTGGGCGGCGGTGGAGCACCTGCATGAGACGAACCGGTGCCGCGCGCTGTTCGCCACCCATTTCCACGAACTGACCGTGCTGTCGAGGCGCCTGAAGCGCCTGCACAACGCGACCATGCGGGTGAAGGAATGGCAGGGTGACGTGATCTTCCTGCACGAGGTGACCGAAGGCGCCGCCGATCGTTCCTACGGAATCCAGGTGGCCAAGCTCGCCGGCCTGCCGGCCCCGGTCATCGCCCGCGCCCGGCAGGTCCTGTCGGAACTGGAGGCCACCGACCGCGCGGCCCCCGTGCGCCGCATGGTGGACGACCTGCCGCTGTTTGCCGCAGCGCCCCGACCGGCGCCGGAGCCGGCGACACCCGACCCGGCGCTCGCGCTGCTCGATAGCCTCGACCCTGACGACCTGACCCCGCGTGCGGCCCATGAGGCGCTCTATGCGCTGAAGGCGAAGAGGGAGAGAAGTTGACGCAACGCCCTGCGGAACTGGCCTCCGTTGCCGCCTTCCCTTACGGAAAATGCGTCGATAGGCTGCGCCGATGACCGGGCCGATGGTGTCTCGGTCGCGGAGACCGAGTTCATGCGCGTGCGACAGCTGCTGGTGACCCTGTCTGTGCTGACGGTTGCCTTGCCCGCCACCGCCCAGCACCTGCCCAAGGCCCAGGAACTGCCCGGGGCGCGCTGCACAGCCACGCGAGGCCTCGTCTGCGAGAAGGGGGAGTGCCAGCCGCGGACGGAACCCCTCGACATCGCCATCACCATCGGCAGCCGGGAGGTGCGCCTGTGCATGCGGCGTGGAACGCAGGACATCTGCGCCAATCTCGATGCCCTCGACATTGTCACCTATCCCGCGGCGGGCGCAGCGAGCGCCCGGCTGGTCTATCGCGACGGGGCCCAACTGCTCGGCAATTCCACCTACATGATCGATATCAGCCCGACGGCGGGCGTGGTCGTCACAGCTCTGCGCGGCGGTTCGGTGGTGATCACCACGGGGACCTGCACGCCGCCCGGCTAGCGTCTGGCCAAGGGTCTGTCGCCGACAGCCGGACGCCCGCGTTCAGGCCGGGCCGGCCTTGGTCGATCCGTCGGAGAGCGGCGGCGGCTCCGGCCGTGCCTTGCCGGCGTCGGACTTTCCCGCGTCGCCCTTCGGCTCCTGCGCGGGATGGCGCGGCGGCACAGGCTGCTCGGCATAGCCGGGCGGCCTGAGTTCGGCCGGCAGGGGTTTGGCATGCGGCCGCGTCTCGCCCTCGGCACCGGGCTGGCCGGGCCGGCGGGCCGGATCGGCGGGCGCCTCACCGGGATCGGCCTCGCGTCGTTCCTTCAGGGGATCGGTCATGACAGCCTCCATTGCTCCGGTGAAAGAACCAACGGGAGGCGCGGTGGTTCCGGCGACGCCTTGCCGCGCCGCGGGCAGGCAAAGTCGACGGTGGGGGCCGAAAAACTGGTGCTGCGAGAGAGGATTGAACTCTCGACCTCTCCCTTACCAAAACAGCGCGCAGCTTGAATCCTCAGCGTTTTTCGCCTCGGATCGGCACAGATATTCCCGGAATGTTCCGGGGGTTCCTGTGCATTTCTGTGCCATGTGAAGTCAGACCGCCGCAGCGCGGCTCTGGAAGTCGGGATGGTGGTGGCCGTAGACCCGCTCGAAGGTGGCGATCGACATGCCGACGGAGCCGGCGGCCTCGGCGATCGGGACGCCCTCCTGCATCAACCAGGTGCAGCGCGTGTGCCGGAGCACGTGCGGCGTCACATGGTCCGGTAGGCTGGCGAAACGGCGGGCGCGGTCCCAGCCTGTCCGCAGCTTGGCGATGCGGTCACCGCGCCAGCTGATGACGTGGTGGATGCCGGCTGCCTCGTCGAGCCGCCGCCAGCGCCGAAGGTGAGGCAGCAGCTTGCGGCTGATGCGCGTCGGCGGCCGGCGCTTGGCGGTCTCCGTCTCGTCGGTGCCGCGACGGTGCATCACACTGCGATCGACATCGACCCAGCCGCCGGAGATCTGCGGCAGCCAGGACAAGGCGAGCACGGCCTCGTGGCGGCTGCCGGTGCGCAGGGCGACAAGGACGAACCGCGCCACGTGGCGGTAGAGCGAAGCCTCCGGCGAGCGCCGCCACAGGGTCGGCCGGCGGGTGGCGATGACGCAGGCATGAGCCTGCCAGCCGAGCGCACCGAGCAGCAGCTCAGCCGCTTCGGTGCGGGTCAGCCAGGTCTCGCGGGGGGCGGGCCGATCAGGCATGGACACGGCCGGAATCGCGTCCAGCGGGCCGTGCTCGCGGTGCCAGTGGCCGATGGCCGCGCGCAGCGTCGTCAACTCGCGGCGGATCGTGCCGTCCGAGACACCCGCCGCGCGCCGGTACTCGGCATAGGCACGGCAGGAATTGCCGGAGATCTCCGACAGAAGCCGGCCGGCCCAGAAGGGCGACAGCGCCTTGATGCACCAGCCGATCGTCGCGCTCGCCCGCACATGGGGCGCGCGCTCGCGGCCATAGGCGATCAGGACCTCGCCCGCCGTGATGCCAGCGAGACGACTTTCCCGCTCCGGGAGCGAGAGCTTTTCTCCGAGCCAGGCGGCAAGGGCGCGGTCAGCACCTTCGCGATCGTCGAGAGCGCAGCCTGTTCGGCGGAAGTGCGATCCGTCGCGGATGATCCACTGGCGGCGCCGCGGGTCGGCGTAGAGGCGGGGACCTTTGCTGGGGCGCGGCACCGCTCCCTCCATGCTCTGATGGCTGCAGGCGTGACGACATGCACACGGCCGAGCCGCTCCACGGCCAGTTCGCCTCGCCCGGCCGCGGCCCTCAGCGTGGCCACCTTGACGACGCCGCGCAAGAGGGTGCGGGCGGCCTCCGCCAGCGTCAGCGGCGCATCGTCGGGGAGGGCGCTCATCGCCGCGCCTCCTCGATCCCGCGCCAGATGTCGCGGCGCACGTCGTCGATGATCCTGTCGACGATGGACGACAGGCTGTCGCAGCTCGGCGGCGTGCGGTGGCCCGAATCCTCCCAGCAGCGACAGCGCCCGCCGGCATGGGTGGCCTCGCAGACCCGCTTCTTGACGCGCTGGTGCAGGGTGAACGCGTCCAGTTCGAGCACGCGCGTGCGCGGCAGGGGGCGGGCGCGCCTCATGAGCCGTTCCTCCCGGCCGCCCAGAACACCATGGCGAAGCTGACGGCCGCCCCGGCGATGAGCATGGCGAACACGATTCGCTCGGCCCGGGTCATTGCTGGCTCGGCGGCGCCGGATGCGCGCGCCCCTCCAGCTGTGCGGCCATTTCCCTAAGCGCCGCGACCATGTCGGCGCGGTGGGCGTTGCTCACCCAGTTCATGCGGCCGGCCTCGATCTTGTTGAAGTCGAAGACCAGCAGCGCCAGCCCGTGGCCGGGAAAAATGGCCTCGAGGCGCTTCATGACGCCCTGCAGATAGGGCGCTGGATCGACCTTGCGGGTGACGTCAGCCATGGCTCACGCCCTCCGGAAAGGCGTCGTGGATCACGCCCTCAAGCGTGCGACCGGCGCGGCGCTTGCCGAGCCTCGTCATGGACTGCTCCGGCTCCCAATACGACGAGGCGATCGGCCACTGCTCGTGGTCGTCCCAGGTGCCGTTGGTGCGCTGCCACGCTTTGCGCTCGTCGTCCCAAACACAGGTTTGGAAGCGGCTCTGTTCTGGGTCGTCTCCGTCGAAATCGGCACCACCCTGATAGCTGGCCTCGAAATCAGGCGCCCATTCTCCCCACTGCTTGAAATGGAACGCCACGCCGGCGGCGGCGCACTGGTCGCGGATCAAGCGGACCCAGTCCGGATGCGTCGGCCGCGCGCCGGGGCCGGATTCGCCACCGACGATGACCCAGTCGAGCAGTGGGGAGATGTCATCGGCATCAATGCCCCAGGTGTCGATCGGGCAATGACGGCCTGACCGTCTCGGTTCGCCGTCTCGGAGTTGCGGGCAGGATGCAGCAAAGCATTCGCCATCGCGGCTTGCGTGGCAGCGTTCCATGAAGCGCTGGAGGTCCAGCACCCCCAGCAACGGCTCGGCCGACACGAACCTCACGGCCGCCGGCGTCGCCAGCAGAGAGGGTATGCGCTCGTCGGCGCGGGTCCGGTCCTCGGCCGTGACGCCGAGCCAGACGTTGGGGAGGGGCCAATGTACCGAGGGCCGTCCCGGCCTGTCGGCTGCTGCGATCAATTCGACGTTCGTGTTGATCGCCTTGGATAGGGTCAGCACGTAGTTTCGCGCCTTGGCGGTCATGTACGCCCGCATCCGCTCCGGACGCTTCGTCAGGATTTGGAACGTGTGCTGCTGCGCCAGCGCCATGACCGCGAACACCCGATCAATCCACTCGTCGGGCATGTCCTCGTGGAACAGGTCGGACATGGAGTTCACGAAGACCTTGCGCGGCCGGCGCCAGCGCAGCGGCGCGGTGACGATGTGATCGGGCGCCAGGACCAGCTTGCCGGTCCAGACATGGTTGCCGTTCACCTCGCGGGTGGTGCCGGCATAGTGGGTCGGCGGCGGGGGCTTGCGGCCGGCGTCGATCGCCTTTTCGATGGCGACCGGGTTCATCCGCTGGATCCGCGCGGCCTGCGCCATGGCGTAGCAGTTGGTGCAGGCCGGCGAGACGATGGAGCAGCCCACCACGGGGTTCCAGGTCGCGTCGGTCCAGGAGATGCCGTGCTTGCCCTGGTCAGCCATTGACGGGGCCCTCGGTCTCGGCCTCGACGGCAAGCCTCAGGGACACCGGCAGCCAGCCGGTCGCGAGGGCGCGCGCGGCGGTGAGCGCGACAAGGTCGCCCTTCTTGGCCTTGGCCGCCTGCTTCGCCGCATCCTCGCCGTCCATGTCGCGGATGGCGTCCACCAGGGCGGCTTTCGGCCAGTCTGCGAACAGGGCTTCGGCCTCGCCGGAGCCGGCGAGCAGCAGCCGGGCGTTGGTCGCGAAGGTTGCCGGCGGCAGGGCGGTCATGAGGGCGGTGTGGCCGTTGGCGTTGACGTTCTTCTGGCCCGCATGGCTGTTGCGGTTTTCCAGCGTGTCGTTGGAGAGATCCAGCGCGCCGGCGGCAAGCGCCGCGACCAGCGACAGGCGCTCGGCGCGCGGCATGGCGCCGATGGCGCGGACGAGGCCGGCAAAGTGCGGCGCGCGTTCGGTGCCCCAGCGCCCCTTGGCGCCGCCCTCGCCCGCGACCAGGGTGGCAATGCGGTCGGCCAGCGGTCCCTGGTTGAGGCCGTTCGACGAGACGATGAGCGGCACGCCGTTGCCGGGCTCGTGGACCCGGCTGCCGGCCCGCGCGATCCAGGCCGCGGCGAGCAGGGTGAGCGCAAGGTCGGGATCGGCCGCGACCGTGGCGGCGGCGGCGCGGTTGGCGACGAGCGAGAGCGACTGGAGCGCGGCGCGCGGAAGGGCGGGGGAGTCGTCGTTGGTGCTCACCTCGCCCGCGGTGCCTGAGGGCGCCCCTTCGTCGCTGGCCGGCCCTGACGCCCCATTCTGTTCGCTGTGCCGATCGTCCTCATCCTCGTCCGGATCGGCGTCGTCGGGGTTGTCGTGGGCCTGCGCCCCCGCAAAGGCTGGCGGGACATAGCCGTAATGGATCGCGACGGCACAGGCGCCGCCCACCAGAACCTGAGGCGCGACGATCGCGGCGAGGCCAGCGCGCGCGTCGGCCGGAATGGCGGCGGCGAAGGCGTCGCGGTCGAGTTGTCCGAGCCGCGCCCGGATCCACGCCGCGCGGGCGGCCAGCGGTGCGGTCTCTTCCTCCGCCTCGTCCTCGTCCTGCTCATCCGACCCGTCGGCGGCGTCCAGCTCGAACTCCTCGCCCAGCGGATCGGCGGGCGGCTCGACCGCGTCCGGCTCGTCGGCCGGATCGCTGTCGTCGTCCGTGTTGTCCGTGTCATCGTCCGCCGGGGCCGTCGTGGCGTGGCTCGAGGCGGCGATGGCCGCCAGCTCGTTCGTGAGCCTGTCGTGCTCGGCTTCCGCCTCCGGGGTCCAGACGGGTTCCAGCCGGCCGGCATTGTGGATGCGCGTCCAGCCCCTCCAGCCCAGCGCCCGGTCGTCGGTGCTCCAGAACGCGAACCCCCAGCCGGCCTTGAAAATCTCCGTCTCGATCTCGGCGCGCCGGCGCTCCAGAAGCCGGTCGAACAGCGGCCGGTCGGCGATGAAGCGCTGGCCGGAGAACAGGTCGCCGGTCAGCGTGCCGCCGGCGGCGCGGTAGGTGTCCAGCCCGACCAGCGCCACCTCCAGATCGGTGGCCTCAATGCGCCCGGCGATGAGCAGGCGCCGGATCATGTGCGGCGTCCGGTCCCAGTGGCTGCGCCCCTGGATGGCGTCGAGGACGCGCTCCTGCTCGCGGTGATCCGGCTCGACCGCGAAGGCCTGCATCTGCCGGGCATCGATCTCGCCGGTGCGCCAGGCGGCGCGGACCGCCGGGGCGAGCGAGCCGAGCGCGAGGATCTGGCGCACGCGCTTCGGCGCCATGGCGAAGCGGGCGGCGATGAGCGCCACGCGCTCGGCCTCCGGCCGGTCGGGCCAGAGCTGGGCGAAGGCTTCCAGCTGGTCGATGGGGTGGTGCGGCTGCGACAGGACCGCGGCGGTGGTCGAAGCCTCCAGGCCCTCGGCGCGCGGCTGGACGAGCACCGGCAGGGTCAGCGTCTCCGCCAGCGTGCCGCCGGCAGCGGCAAGGCGCTGCAGCGCCAGCAGCCGCCGCCCGCCATTGGCCACATAGTAGAGCCGCTCGCGGCCGCGGGGCTTCGGCCCCTCCACCACGGTGAGCGGCTCGACCAGGGCCGGCTTTCCGGCGGCGAGCCGGTCGGCCATGTTGCGGGCGAGCGCGGCGACGGAGGCATCGTCGGCCGCCACCCGCACATTGACCGGCGGGTTGGCCTCGTGGCCGGGCCGGAGCAGGCCGAGCGGCAGGTGCAGGATGGCAGCGGCGGTCATGGGCCGTGTCCTCGGGTCAGGGGGTGTCAGGTGGCGCGGGCGAGGCGCATCAGGTCCTCGGTGCGCAGGGTGGCGACTGCCTCGGCCAGGCGGCCGATGACGGAGGACAGATCGCCCGAGGCCTCGCGCGTCATGGCGTGGAGCAGGTCGGGCATGGGGGCGCCGTATTGCAGCGCAAAGGACAGAAGGATGGCGCCGTCGCGCAGGATGGCCTCGATCTCCGAGCCGGCCTCGCCCGGCGCGGCGATGAACACCTCGCCGGTGCGGCCGTCGGGATAGAAGCCGGCGGTGACGGCGTAGGACCGGCCGCCGACCTTCAGGCTGATGGTGACGGCGCCGCGGCGGTCGGGCAGGGGCTGACGGGTGGTCACGCCGCCCTCTCGCAGCCGAAGGCGATGTCGTCGTCGGTCAGCGCCGGCTCGCGGATCGACGGGGCCTCGACGACGTCGACGTCATCGTGAGCGACCGGCGCGTGATCCTGCCGGATGGCTTCGGCGGTGGCCTTGGTCCGGGCGAGGTCCTGCTCCAGCGCATCGCAGGCGGCGGCAAGGTCGGCCTGGGCGCCCTTGACCTGCTCCAGCCGCCAGCCGAGGCGGGTGAGACAGGCCTCCGTGCAGGCGCCGGTCTCGGTGGCGATGCGCCGGCCGTCCTCGACGATGCGCGCGGCGATGGCCACGCGGCAGGTCATGCGGGATCGCGGGTTCGGCCAGCCGTCAGGCTGGCGCGCATCGGTGGGGGTCAGAAAATCGGTCACGTCCATGACGGCCTCCGGTGGGTGAGACAGGGGATCGGGGGGATCAGGCGGTGCGCCAGACGCGCACGCCGCCCTCGACCTGACGGGTGGAGAAGCGGCGTTTCAGCTTGAGCCCGACGTTGCGGGCGCGCTCGGCAAGGGCCTGCTGCCGGCGCTTGCGGCGCCGAGCGAAGGTCTCCGAGGGTGTCTGCGGAACGGCAACGAAAAAGCTGTCGCCCACCGCCATCCCGGGGAAGGGATAGACGCGCTTGCCGTCGTTCAAATCGGGCAGCGGAATGTTGGTGTCGATGGGGAGCACGGCGGCCTCCTCAATGGGCGAGCGTCAGGTGGGGGGGCGGGCGCCTGCGCTCGCAGGCGCGGCTCGTTCGTGGCAGCGTGCCGGGAGGCGCAGACGCAGCGAGAGGGGAGCGGCATGGCGACCATCCTGATGACCATGGAGGACACCGAGAGTTTCATTCCGGCGGGCTTTGCCGTGGCGTTCCCGCAGGCGCCCTTCGCTATCGAGGGGCGCTGGTCGGTCTGGGCCGTCGTCAGCTGGGAGCGGGTCCCGGACGATCCGGCCTTCCTCGAAAGAGCGCGGATCGAGGTCTGCATCCCGTTCGATCGGGAGCAGTCGTGGTCGGCCCATGCGAGGGCCGCGATGGAGCGGGCAAAGCTCATAGCTTCAGCCCTCTCAGCGTCGCTTCATGGATAATGCCCACCACACGCGCCCTGACGGCCGGGTGCTCGAGGGCGATCAGGATCGCCGCCACTGTGGCGTCATGCGTGGCTTCGGTGTCACCGCCGAACAGCCGGGCAGCGCGCGCCTCCGCTAACCGGATGGAGCACGGAGGGAGAGCGGGGGCAGGGGTGTCCGGCTCGGGTGCCACGGCGTCCTCCTCGGTAGCGATGACCGGGAGGCTAGATCAATCATATTTTGATTGTCAATCAGAATGTGATTGCATTGGTGATTGATTCCTGTGGGCTAGTTGATTTGGTGGAGCGGCTGCGGAACGAGGTCGTTCGGGTCAGCCGTGGCGACGACCGAAATACCCGGGGTGTCTCGGAGTGACGTCAGCGGCCATCGGAGGCGCACCAGATGGTTCCTCCGGCGGTGTATCGGCGCTGGCCCACGTCGCAACAATCGTGTCGCGGTTTTTCTGATAAACAGCCAGACCAGCGAAGGCGGCCGAGAGGACCGCAAAAGTCAAAGCACGCGTATACAAAACCAGCGCATAGCCAGAAGTGCCGATGCCGACCTCCTGCGGTGCTGACGCCCAGTAGACTTCGGTGAGCGCGATGCAGGCGCCCGAGATGACCGCGAAGGTAATGGACAGAGCCTGCGCAGCCCGACCACCGGTAAGGGCATTCCCGATGGGTGTCAGACGAAGGGAAATGCTTCGCGTTTCCGTCATGGTTACATCTTGAGGATCGACAGACGAACTCTACCAATAATTGTGGCGTCGGCGCTAGAGCGCATGGCGAGCGGACGATGGGAGGGGTTGGTGGAAACGGGAGTCCAGCCCTCGTCCGGCCGCCAGCGCTTATAGCTGGCCCCGCCGTCCTCGTCGGCGATGACGTAACAGGCATTCGGGACAAGCCGCCGATCCCTGCGGTTGACGAAAATCACCGATTCCGGGGGCGATATGCGGTCCATTGAATCGCCCTCAACCCGCAGTGCGATCCAGTCGCCGCCTGCGTCGAGGTCCGGCCCCGACACGCGCGGGGCATCGGCATATTCATCGACAGCTTCAGAGATGTGCAGCGGCCCCGCGCTGACCCACGAAACCAAGGGGACATCAAGTGCAATCCCTGCATTGTCCTCCTTGGCCTCGACCATCTCGCCCTGGCCGAAGCGGAGCCAAGCGGGGGCGACCCTGAGCACCCGCGCCAGCGCCTCAACATGCTGGTCGAACGAGATAGCCTCGTTGGGGTTCTCATAGTGGCGGTAGGTGGGGACGGGGATGCCAGCACGTCGGGCCAGCTCGGCCATTGACCAGCCGCGAGCGTTGCGAGCGGCGCGAAGCCGGTCCCTAGGCGTGGAGTGATTGCTCATGATTGAAATCTATTGACAAGACCGATCAGTGTCTGATTGAACTTGGACAATCATTTTTTGATTGATCAGGGATGGCAGGCTCGTGGAACCGCCAAAGCCAAAGTCGCGGATGCAGCGGGTTCGCGAGGCCATGGGCCTTTCGCAGGCTGCTATGGCGCGGGAGCTGCGGGTTTCGCAGCCGCTCGTGTGCGCCATCGAAGGTGGCGGCTCCGAATCCGGCCCGATCTCGAAACTTCTCGACATCCTCGAAGCTCAGCTCGCGGCCAATGGCGCGCATGCTGGCGCTTCGTCGGCCTCCACTCCCGAACAAGGAACCGCCGCATGAGCACCGTGTCGCGCACGGGCAAGCGCCCCAACAAAAAGGCGCCCAGGGTGGCGCCGGCATCGAAGCGCCGCACCTTCGTGAATGTTTTTCGGCTGGGCGACGGGCCGGGCCGGGACCTGGTCGTGGCCGGCGGGCAGGCGGCGGCCCTCGCCCTGCAGGCGACGGCGAGCTTTGCCGGGGCGCTGGCGGGTGCAGGATTGGCAGGGCGTCGCGATGGCCTCATGGCGGCTGTCTCCGGGTGCGATGCAGCCGAGACTGGCGTGGCCGGGGTGGCGGGGTCCGCGCCGCCGGCGGCGGACAGCGCGGCGCCCGGCTCCCGATTCGCGGGGGCGGGCGCGCCGAGCAAACCCAAGCCCGGCGCCGTGCGCGATTTCCTGCGCGCGCGTTTCCGTGAGCCCAAGGCGCATCTGACCGTCTCGGCGCTGACCGGCGTCCCGGAGGGGACGATCCGCAATGCCATGGCCTGGAACGGGCCTTCGGAGCTTTCGGGCGCGCACATGCTGCGGCTCGTTGCGGTGTTCGGCCCGGCCTTCCTCGCGGCCGTGCTGGACCCGGTGCCGGACTGGATGGGGGAGCCGGTCGCTCACGGCAGCGGGGGGCGGGCATGATTCGGCTCGCACCGCCTGTGGCGCCGATGGGCTTTCCGGTGCGGCGGCTGGATGCGGAAACGGCCGCGCTGGTGGCCGATTTCGTCGCGCGGCGCGGCGTGACGCGGGTGGCCGCGACCCCCGTTGGCCCGCTCGAGGTGACCTATCGGCCGGGCAGGCCCGGGCTGGACGGGACGCAGGCGCCCGTTGCCGAGGCGCGGCGCGGCACCGTCACCGTGACGATCAGCCAGGCCGATGCGCGGATCCTCGCGCTGCTGCTGGCGGAGGCCGCCGCCGGCCGCCCGGCCCCCGACTATGCCGCCGCCATGGCCCATGGCCATGCCAGCCTTGCCCTGCCCTCGCGCGCCAACCAGGCGCTGGCGAAGCTGAGGTCCAAGCTGGCGCCGCTGGGCGCGGAACTGATGGTGACCGGCATTCCGGGCGGCCGGAACCGGCGCCTGCAGCTGACCCTGAAGGGGAGGGTGTGATGCGACCCATTCTGCCCGTGACCGATGTCGCGGTGACGCAAGCCGCGCCGCCCGAGGCGGCCGGCCCGGCGCCGCAGCTCGCCTGGCTCAAGATCGCCGATCTGGTGGTGGACGACAGCTACCAGCGGACCATGTCGCTCGCCGGCCGGCGCAACGTGCGCGCGATTGCCGAGACTTTTCGCTGGTCGGCCTTCTCGCCGGTGATCGTCTCGCCGGTCGTTGGGGGGCTCTACGCCATCGTGGACGGCCAGCACCGCACCACGGCCGCAGCGCTCTGCGGTTATGACAGCGTGCCCTGCCAGGTGATCGTGGCAGGCCGGGACGAGCAGGCCGAGGCGTTCCGCAAGATCAACGGCAGCACCACGCGCATCCACCCAATGCACCTGTTCCACGCGGCCGTGGCAGCCGGCGATCCGGCTGCGGTGGCAGCCATGGAAGCCGCGCGGCGGGCCGGCGTCACGATCCTGCGAAACCCGACCCAGATTGCGCTGCAGAAGCGCGGCCAGACCTGCGCCTTTGCCACCATCCAGTCCATGGTGCGGGACCACGGCGCCGACCTGACCGTGGAGGCTCTGAAGGCCGTCATGCGTCCGGCGCAGGACGAGCGCGGCATGCTGGTGCCGCCCATCATGAAGGCGGTGGTGCAGGTGCTGGCGGAGCGGCTGCCGCTCCGGCCGCGCGACGCCGTTCTGGCCGCTCTGGACCGGGTGCGTCTCGTCCGCGAGCTGGACGCCGCCACCACGCTGGCGCGCCAGACGGGTGCCCAGACGACGCCGACGCTCGTTCGCCTGGTCATGAACCGGGTGGATCACAACCTGCAGGCGGCAGCGTGACATGACGGTGGTGCCGTTCCGCCCACGCCTGACACTGCTGCCCGGCGGGCGCACGCACCCGGCCACCGGACTGGGGTGCGGCGCCTTCGACCTGGTGGTGGCCGACCCGCCCTGGCCCTTTGCCGTGCGCGGGGCGAACGGCCATGGGAAGAGCCCCGAGGCCCATTACGCGACGATGGAGATGGACGCGATCGCCCGGCTCTCGCTCGGCGGCCTCGTGGCGCCTGGCGGGGTGATGATCCTCTGGGGCACGTTTCCGCTGCTGCAGCCGCAGATGGCCCTGCTCGGGATCTGGGGCCTCACCTATGTGACCGGCGGCGTCTGGGCCAAGCGCACGGTCACCGGCAAGCTGCGCTGGGGGCCCGGCTACTGGACGCGCACTTTGTGCGAGCCCTGGCTGATCGCCACCCGGCCGGGGGTGCGACCCTGGCGCTGGAACGGGCGGCGCTTTCCGAACTGGACCGCGGATCTCTGCGAGCAGCTGAGCGAGGCGAGCCTCGACGGGCTCGCCCGCGAGCATTCGCGCAAACCGGACGCATTCTACCGGCTGGTTGAGGCCGCAAGCCCCGGCGCGCGGCGGGCCGACCTGTTTGCCCGCGAACACCGGCCGGGCTGGACCGGCTGGGGACGGGAGCTCGGGCGCTTTTCCGACAGCGTGGTGCCGATGGGCCGCATGGAGGGCTGGGAGTGATGCTGGTGCGGGTGGGGCCGCTGGGCGCGCGGCTGCAGGCGCTCGACCGGTTGGGGCTTCTGCCCGTCGACCGCGGGCTTGGGGAGAGGGTTCGCAAGCCGCGCCCGCCGCTGGCCCGGCTGGTGGCCTGGCCGAAGGGTTTCTCGCCCCTGATGGTGGCGCTGCCGGAGCGCCTGCGGCCCGTGCCCATGCCGCGCCGGCGGCCGGGCTTCCGCGCTGCCGTCCAGCTGGTGGCGGTGCCGGACCCCGACCGCGACGGGCCGCCGCCCGACCCCACGCTGGAGCCGACGCTGACCCGGCAGATCCGCGCGACCTGCCACCGCATGCGGCTGACCCGCGAGGAACTGGCCGGACCCTGCCGGCGGCGCGAGCTCATGCTGGCGCGGGCGGAGCTCATGTGGCTGGGCGCGGTGCATTACGGCCTGTCGCTGCCGACGATCGGCCGGATGATGGGCGGGCGCGACCACACGACGGCGCTGCATGCCCGGCGCAAGGTGGATGCGGCGCTGCGCGCGGCCGGGCTGCCCGGCACGCCGGCCATGCTGGCGCTGGAACCGGAGGTGCGACGGCTGCTGATCGCCGATTTCTGGGGCCGGGGGATGGGCGGATGAGCTGGGCCGCCTCCGCCTGGGCGATGAAGGCCGCGCGGCAGGCCGGCCGGGCCATGAGCCCGGCGCTGCGCTTCCTGCTCGTCTGCGTCGCCGACAGGACCAACGACGACACCGGCTATACGTTCGCAAGCCCGCGATGTCTTTCCGATGACGTTGGCAATACTGTCGAGAGCATCAAGACCGGCCTGCGCCGGCTGGAGGCGATGGGCTATCTGGCGCGCGTGAGGCGGCTCAAGCCGGACGGCAGCCACGACACCTCGCTGATCATCCTGCTGCGGGACGCGGAGTGCCTGGCGAAGGCCGAGGCCCTCGGCTGGACCCGGCCGGACGAGGCGGCGCTTGACGAGGACGCGGCCGGGGCTCCCGAGCCCGACGGCGAGACACAAGATGTAGGGGGGTGGGGGAAAATGGACCCCTACCCCCCGAAACAGGGGGTGGGGGAAAACGGACCCGGGGGGTGGGGGAAAACGGACCCCCACCCTATAGATGAACCTGAAAAACTAACCTCTTCCCCCCAGCCCCCCTCGCGTACGTCACGCGAGGCGCCGCCATCGGCGCATCAACCGCTAGGGCTGGTGCCTGCCGGTTTGCCAGCGAGGGCGCTGCCTGACGGTTTCGACCCCGACCGGGCCGGGGCGGACGCGTTTCTCGCCGGCTGGGAGCCGAAGACCGCAGCCGACCTGCCGGTGGTGGTGCACAGGCTCTGGGCCGCCCTGTCGGCGGAGGAACGGCGGCAGGCGAGCGGACGGCTTGCCGACTGGCGGGCCCAGATGCGCCGCGAGGGTCGGCGGCTCGGATCGGCCAGCGGCTATCTGCGCGACCGCAAATGGCAGGTGCTGGACCTGCTCCGGGCCGGCCGGCGCGACGGCACGGCGGCGGCAGTGTTCTGGGTGCGGGTGGGCAGCGAGGAATGGCTGGCCTGGGAGCGGCACGAGGCGCGGCACGGGCGCCGGCTGGTCGGGTTTCCATCGAAGCACGAAAGTGGCACCGGCCGGCACATGCCGAGCCTGTGGCCGCCGCGCGAGGCGGCCGGACATCAGCGGCCAGAGGCGGGCGGCTTTGCCGAGGCAGTCGAGGCGGCGGAACGGTGGGGCGGGCGATGAGTGCGATGCCGGAGGCGGGAGAGCGCTGGTATGTGGTGGCGACCAAGCCATCGGCAGAGGATTTGGCGGTGCGCGGCATCGGCCGGCTGGGCTTTGCGGCGTTCTGCCCGCTGGTCGAGCGGGAGGTGGTGCGGCGGGGCGAAGCCTATCTGGTCACCCGGCCCCTGTTTCCGAACTATGTGTTCGCGCGGTTCTGTTTCGCGCGGGGCGGCTGGCTGAAGATCACCGAGACCTTCGGCGTCTCGCGGATCCTCGGCGAGGGGCTGGTGAGCGTGCGGCGCGGCGGGGCCGATTCGCGCGGCGTGATGCGCCCGCTGCCGTTACCCACAGGCTTCGTGGAGGCGCTGCAGGCTGTCGGGCCGAAGCTGATCGGGGCGCGAAAAGACGAGCATTTCCGCCAGGGTGGCGCGGTGCGGGTGGCCGTCGGGCCGTTCGCCGACCTGATCGGCAAGGTGACGGGGCTTGACAAGAACGGCCGTGTGCGCGTTCTCTTCCGCCTGCTTGGGCAATCGCAGGAGGCGGTGTTCGAGCCGGACCGATTGAGGATCGATGGATGATCCGAGGGTCCGCAAGCACCGGGTGACGCGAGTCACGTCCGGTGCGGAGGCTAGATAGACCCCCCGACTCAAAGCCCGGCCATCGCGCCGGGCTTCGTCGTTTCAGGGACAGGGATAAGGGCCGGCATGGGGCAGGCCGGGGGTGGGGTGGCATGGCCCGGCTGCCGCGGCTTGGCGCATCGATCGGCACGTTGAGCCCCATGGTCGGGCATCTGCCTCAGGGCGAGGCGCAGCGGTCGCGGTTGCGCGACGAGATGGCGCCCTGGCGCAGATGGTACAAGACGGCCCGCTGGCAGAAGCTGCGTTGGTCCGTGCTGGTCCGGGACAACTTCACCTGCCAGTGCGGCTGCGGGACGGTGGTGGCGGATACCTCGCAGCTCGTGTGCGACCACGTCCGTCCCCATAGAGGCGACCCTGAGAAGTTCTGGAACGGGCCGTTCCAGACACTGTGGAAGCCGCATCACGACAGCTGGAAGCAGGCGCTTGAGCACTCCCAGGGGGGGTGGGTCAAAAGTCTGGATGGTTCGTCGCTCTAGACCCGCATTCCCACCATTCGGAGATTTTTTTCGGTGCGCGACGGTTTTTCCGGCGACGACAGCGCAAAGGATGACAGCGACGTCGAACGCGACCTTTTCGGCGCGCCGGTCGGGCAGATTCGCGAGCGTTGGGGCCGCCCATCGTTCAAGAAAACACAGCAGAATCAAGAGCTTGTCGCGCTCCTTCGTGCCGATGGCTGGACTCATGACCGCATCGCCGCCTATCTGGGCTGCGATGCCAAGACGCTCGCGAAACATTTTTCCCGCGAGCTCCAGTACGGCTCCGACCTCATCCGCGGCATGGCGCTCCAGGTGACCCTCCAGCGGATGCGCCAGGGCAACTCGGTCGCCACCGGCCGCCTTCTCGATCTCACCCTCGAGGCCGGCAACCCCGCGGTCCCAATCGTGCCGAAGCCCGACAAGGCCGCCCCGCTGGGCAAGAAGGAGGCCGCCCTGGCCGAGGCGCAGACCGCCCATGAGGGCACCGTCTGGGGCGACATCCTGCAGTGACCGACGCCTGGTCGTTTGCCTGCCCGGACTGGGTCGAGCGCCTGAAGGCCGGCCGCTCCCTCGTGCCAGACCTGCCGCTCGATGTCGCCGAGGCCAACCGGGCCGTGGCCATCTTCGACAAGCTGCGCCTGCCCGACGTGCCGGGCACGCCGGCCCTGAAGGAAGCCGCCGGAGAATGGGCCCGCGACATCGTCCGCGCTGCCTTCGGCTCGCTCGATCCTGAGACCCGCTCGCGGCGCGTGCCCGAGATCTTCGCCCTGGTGCCGAAGAAGAACTCGAAGACCACCTATTGCGGCGGCGCCGTCGCCATCGTCGCCCTGCTCGCCAACAAGCGGCCCCGCGCCGAGATGCTGTTCATCGGCCCGACGCAGGAGATCGCGGACCTCGCCTTCCAGCAGGCCTCGGGCATGATCGCCTGCGACCCGGAAGGCTACCTGCAGAAGCGCTTCCACGTCATCGAGCACCAGAAGACCATCCTGGACCGGCTCACCCGCGCGAAGATGAAGATCAAGACCTTCGACCTGAAGGTGATCACCGGGTCCAAGCCGGTCGTCGTCATCCTCGACGAGCTGCACGTCATGTCCCAGCTCTCCTACGCCTCGCGCGTCCTCGGCCAGATCCGGGGCGGGCTGATCCCCAATCCCGAGAGCCTGCTCATCATGATCACCACCCAGTCGGACGACGTGCCCGCCGGGGTCTTCAGGACCGAGCTCGACTATGCCCGCGGCGTCCGCGACGGCCGCATCACCGAGGACGTGCGCATGCTGCCGATCCTCTACGAGTTCCCCGAAGAGATGCAGGCCTCTGGCGCATGGCGGAACCCGGATGTCTGGCCCATGGTCCTGCCAAACCTTGGCCGCTCGATCACGATCGAGCGCCTGCTGCCGGAATACCGTGGCGCCCGCGACAAGGGCCTGGAGGAGGAGCGGCGCTGGGCCTCTCAGCACCTCAATGTCGAGATCGGCATGGGGCTTCACTCAGCCCGCTGGCGCGGTGCCGACCTCTGGGAGGAAGCGACCGATCCATCGCTCGCCGAGCTCGGCGCCTTCCTCGATCGCTGCGAGGTGGTCACCGCCGGCGTCGATGGCGGCGGCATGGACGATCCGCTCGCGCTCGCGCTCATCGGCCGCTGCCACACCACGCGTGACTGGCTGCACTGGGGCCGGGCCTGGGTCCAGCGCGCGGTGCTGGATCTCCGCAAGGATATCGCAGAACGGCTGCTCGACTTCGAACGCGACGGCGACCTGGTGCTCTGCGAGGACGCGACGGAGGACATCATGGCCCTGGTCGACATCGTCGAGCGCGTCCACCACGCCGGGCTGCTGCCAAAGGAAAACGCTGTCGGGCTCGACCCCTACATGGTCGGCGCCCTGGTCGACGAGTTCGCCACGCGCGGCCTCACGGTGCCGGCCCTGGTCGCAGTCGGTCAGGGCACGCGGCTGTCCCCGGCCATCTGGGGCCTCGAGCGCAAGCTGAAGGACGGCACGTTCAGGCACGGCGGCCGGCGCGCCATGGCCTGGAATGTTGCGAATGCCAAGGCCGAACAGCGAGGCAATGCAGTGCTGATCACCAAGCAGACGGCGGGCAAGGCGAAGATCGACATGCTGGTGGCGGCCTTCAACGCTGCGATGCTGATGGCCAAGAATCCGGAGGCCGACGGTCCGTCGGTCTACGAGACCCGCGGCGTCCTGATGGTCTGACGCACCATGGGCCTCCTCGACTTTCTGCGCCGGTCCTTCCGGTCGGACGCGTCCCCGCGCCCGCGTGGCGAGAGCATCACCTTTCTGGACTGGGACGATCCCATCCTCCAGGAGCTGCTGCGCGGCGGCTTCGAATCGGCCTCCGGCATGCGCGTCACCGTCAGGACCGCGATGCGCAACACGGCGCTTTTTCGCGCCACGACGCTGATCGCCAATGCCATCGGCATGCTGCCGCTGCACCTGATCGACGACGAGACCAAGCAGAAGGCGTCCGATCATCCGCTGTTCCGGGTGCTCCACCGGGAGCCGAACAGCTTCCAGAGCGCCTTCGACTTCCGTGCCCTGATGCAGCTGCGCGCGCTGGTCCACGGCAATGCCTATGCCCTCATCATCCGCTCGCGCGACCTTCGGCGCGGGCAGGAGGTCGTCACCGCCCTAGTGCCGATCGATCCGGAGCGGGTGACGATCCACCAGGGCGAAGACTGGTCGGTGACCTATGCCTATGCGGCGCCCGATGGAACGGTGCGTGAGCTGCCGGCCTCGCAGATCTTCCACCTGCGCGGCGCGACGCTGGACGGCCTCTGCGGCATGTCGGTCGTTCGCCAGGCGGCCGAGGCGATCGGGCTGGCGCTCTCGGCCGAGCTTGCCGCCGCGCGCTTGTTCCGCCATGGCACCTTCGTTGGTGGCGCACTCACCCATCCGGGCAAGCTGTCCGAACAGGCTTTCGCGCGGCTGAAGGCCAGCCTTGCCGAGAAGGAGGGCGCCGACAACGCCGGCAAGAACCTCATTCTCGAGGAGGGGATGAAGTTCGAGACCTTTGCCTCGAATGCGCGCGACGCCCAGCTCACCGAACTGCGCAAGCTCCAGGTCGAGGAGATCGCCCGCATCACCGGCGTGCCGCGCCCCCTGCTCATGGTGGATGAGACGTCCTGGGGTTCGGGCATCGAGGCGCTCGGCCACTTCTTCGTCCAGTACGCCCTCGGGCCGTGGTTCGAGGCCTGGCAACAGGCGGTCGAGCGCTCGCTGCTGACCGCGGCCGACAAGGATCGTTACGCCGTGAAGTTCAATGCCGGCGCGCTGCTGCGCGGCTCGCTCAAGGACCAGGCGCTGTTCTTCTCGCGGGCGCTGGGGGCCGGCGGCCACCCCGCCTGGATGAGCCAGAACGAGGTCCGCGACATCGTCGACATGCCGTCCCGCGAGGGTGGCGACGCGCTAAATCCCGGCACCGGCCGCGGATCACCCGGTCCCGGAGAAGACGGAGAGACCCATGCACCGCCCTAGGATTGTCGCCTCTGTGCGTCCGCGCCCGCCGGTCATGCCGGTCCCGGCCGGCCTCGATGTGGCGGCGCTGAGCCGGCCGGAGGTGGTCGAACGCTGGACCGCCGAAGCCGCGGGCATCCGCGCGGTCGAACAGGGCGACAACGTCATCACCATGTTCGACGTGATCGGCGAGGACTTCTGGTCCGGCGGCGGGATCACGGCCAAGAGGGTCACAGCCCAGCTGCGCGCCATCGGATCGCGGCCTGTCGAGGTGCAGATTAATTCGCCCGGCGGCGACATGTTCGAGGGCATCGCGATCTACAACATCCTGCGCGAGCACCCTCAGCCCATCACCGTCAAGGTCATGGGCATGGCCGCGTCGGCCGCCTCCATCATCGCCATGGCCGGCGATACGATCGAGATCGGCGCCGCCTCCTTCGTCATGATCCACAATTGCTGGGTGCTGGCGCTGGGCAACCGGCACGACCTGCGCGAGACGTCCGACTTCCTGGAGCCGTTCGATGCGGCCATGGCGGATGTCTATGCCGCCCGCTCCGCCCAGGACCGGGTCGACATCGTCCGGTGGATGGACGCCGAGACCTACATGTCCGGCTCGCAGGCCATCGAGCGCGGCTTTGCCGACGCGCTGCTGCCGGCCGATCGCATCACCGTCGATCCGGACGCGAAGGCGGCTGCCCGCGCGGTCAACGACCTGCGTTGCATGGAACTGCAGCTGGTCGCCTCGGGCCTCAACCGGGCCGACGCGCAGGCTCGCATCAATGCCATCCGCGGCACGCCCAGCGCCGGCGCGGCTGGCTGGCTCGGCGACCTCGCCGCGCTGGTCGAGACAGTCACCCAGTCCACCACCCGTCGCTGAAGGAACCCCGTTATGCGTGAACTGCCCCGTAAAATGCCCCGCGGCCTTCTGGTCTCGCCGCGGGCCGATCTCGATCCCGCCGCCGCGATCGCGGCGCTCCACAAGGCCTTCGACGCGTTCAAGGCGGCCAACGACGAGCGGCTGAACGCAAAGGCCGACATCGTGCTTGCCGAGAAGGTCGACCGCATCAATGCCGCGGTCGACGAGTGCCAGGCCGCGCTCAACGCCGTGAACGCCCGCATCGCCGCTGCCAGCCTCGGCGCCGGCGTTGCCGACGACGAGGCGAAGGCCGCGGGCCGTTTCGGCCTGGAGGCTGGCACGAAGATCTCCGTGGAGGACTACCGGTCCTACCGCACCGGCCTCAATGCCTATCTCAGGCTCGGCAACGCCGCCGGCAAGACGGTTCAGGCGGCGATGTCGGTCGGGTCCGACCCGGACGGCGGCTATTCGGTGGTGCCGGACATGTCGGGCCGCATCGTCAAGAAGGTGTTCGAGACGACGCCGATGCGCCAGCTCGCCTCGGTCACGACGATCGGCACCGACCGCCTCGAGGGCCTCAACGACCTCGGCGAGAACACCGCCGGCTGGGTCGGCGAAACCCAGCCGCGACCGGCCACTGACACGGCGCGCCTCGGCAAATGGGAGATCCCGGTCCACGAGATCTATGCCTACCCGCAGGCGACCCAGAAGCTGCTCGACGATTCCATCTTCGACATCGAGGCCTGGCTCGCCGACAAGGCGGCCGAGCAGTTCGCCCGCAAGGAGAACACCGCCTTCATCGCCGGCGATGGCGTGCTGAAGCCGAAGGGCATCCTGGCCTATCCGACCGCTGCGACCGCCGACGCGTCCCGCCCCTGGGGCACGTTCGAGCACGTCGGCACGGGCACCTCCGCCGGTTTCGGCGCCGGCGCCAATGGCTCCGACAAGCTGATCGACCTCGTCTATGCGGTGAAGTCGGCCTACCGCAACGGGGCCAGCTTCCTGATGTCGCGCGCCACCGTTGGCGCGGTGCGCAAGCTCAAGGACGGTCAGGGCAACTACCTCTGGCAGCCGAGCCTCAATGTCCTCGCCGGCGGCACGCTGCTCGGCTTCCCCATTGCCGAGGGTGAGGACATGCCGGCGATCGGGGCCAGCTCGCTGTCGATCGCCTTCGGCAACTTCCGCGAGGCCTATCAGATCGTCGACCGGATCGGCATCCGCGTCCTGCGTGATGCCCTCACCAACAAGCCCTATGTCGGCTTCTACACGACCAAGCGGGTGGGCGGCGGCGCGATCTCCTTCGAGGCGCTGAAGTTCCTCCGCTTCGCCTGACCGGTCTTTCCGGCAGCCTCCGCAACCGCGGTGCCGGGCGCCCTCCGCCCGGCCTCCACCCTCACCACCTCCTCAAAGAAAGGATCCGCGACATGCGCGATCTTGCGAGCAATCTCGGCCTGGCCGCTTCCATCGTCCCGGCTGTCCAGTCCGACACCGTTACCGGCGACCCCGTCGACCTGGCCGGCTTCGACGGCGCCATGGTCGTAATCCCGACCGGGGCGATTGCCGGTTCCGGCAATTTCACCGCGAAGGTGCAGGAATCCGACACGACCACCAGCGGCGACTTCACCGACGTGGTCGCCAAGGATCGTGTCGGCGACCTGCCGGCGAGCCTTGCGGCTTCGGCCGTCGTCAAGCAGGGCTATATCGGCGCAAAGCGCTACGTGCGCGTGGTGCTAACCAAGAACAGCGGCACCAGCATCGCGGCCGGTGCTGTCGTCGTTCGCGGCCAGCCCGCCCAGAAGCCCGTCGCCTGACGGGTGCCGCCATGCCCGACGTCGCCGTCTCCAGCCTCGTGCCCTTCTGCACGCTCGCAGACCTCAAGCTGCAGCTGCGCGTGGAAAGCAACGAGGAGGACAATCTCATCCTGCTCCATCTGGAGGCGGCGACGCAGCAGATCATCGACATCGTGGGAGACACACCGGTTCCGGAGGAGAAGGCCCCACTGTTTCGTGCGGCGGCTGTGATCATCGTCACGGACCGGTTCGAGAACCGCGGTGGCACGCAGATGGCCACCGGCCTGCCGCGCGCGGCCGAAGGGCTGCTTGCCCCCTACCGCAATCTCAGGGTCTGACCATGCCCGACATTGCCGGCGCCCTCCGCCACCGCGTCGAGATCTGGGCTCAGCAGGCCACCGACGGGGCCATGGGCCGCCGCATTGGCACGCCCACGCATGTCGACACGGTCTGGGCCTCGGTCCGGCCGGACCGGGGCACCACGGCGCAGGAAGGGCAGGTGGCGGTGGACCGCTGCGACCTCATCGTTACCATGCGCAACCATGGCGCCGTGAGGGACCTGACCGGCGACCACGTCCTGCGGTTCCAGGGTCAGCCCTACCGCATCCGCTCGGTCGAGCCCGCCAATCCGCTCAACGGCCGGCGCACCGCCTATTGCGTGCGCGAGGCGCCGGGGCGCCTGCCATGAGCATCTACGGCCTTGCTGCCCGTGCGGTGATGTTCGCGGCCTCCGGACCTCCCTCGGAGCTGTCGATCGCCGGCGCGGCCCTCGGCTACGTCGCGCCCGGCCGGCAGTTCACGCAGGGCGCGGTCGGCGTGCTGCGCGTGCTCGATACGCTGGTCGAGCTGAACAAGGTCGCGAAGGCCGTCTCCTCCCTGGCGCGGCGCGGCGCCGACACCGCCGCCGAGGACATGGTCCGCCTGATGCGCGAGCGCGGGCCGGACGACACCTTCCGCCTGGAGCGCGGCACTCGCTGGCGCCGGGAGGGCGACATCGTGGTTGTCGAGGCACGCGCCCTGCGCGCGGCCATGGCGGGCGAGGAAGACTACGCACCGTTCGTCGAATGGGGCACCGAACATGCCGGGCGCCAGCCCTTTTTCTGGGATTCGGCGCGCGAGGTCATGGAGGCCACGCGGCGCCGCTTCGCGGAGGACCTCGACCGCCTGGCCGATGAGTTCAACGGGTGATTCTCGTGGCCGTCCCGCCCGCGCAAGCCGAGGGCGTGCCGGGCTCGCAGCGCACCCTGACACCCCTGCAGGAAGGACCGCCATGCGCTACCGCGTCACCCAGGCCCGCGTGCTCACGGGCTATGACAAGTGCTCCTACCAGTACGATGCCGGCGCGGAGCTCGACGACGCCACCGCGCCGGAGGATCACGTCTCCCGCCTGATGGCCGCCGGCGTGCTCGAGCCGATCGCCGAGGCTCCGCCGGAAGACATGCGTCCCGCCTCCGCATCGGGGCGAGCGCGCCCTCGGCTTGCGCGGGCGGGCGAGCCCAAAGACGAAGCCTAACCCATGTCGCCCGAGATCGCCGTCGGCGCCGCGGTGAAGGCGCTGGTCGCCCCGGCCGTCGCGCCGGTGCTCTACTACGACTACGTGCCGCACGGCGACGTGCTGGCAACACCGCTCGTCGCGCTCGGCATGGTCGCGACCGACAGCAAGGCCGACCGCTGCGGCTCCAGCTGGGACATCGCCTTCCGCCTCCATGTCTTCGGCAAGTTCGCCGACCGATCCCAGCTCTGGACCCTCGTCCACCTGTTGCGCACGACGCTGCATGGCACCGAACTCGCGCTCGCCGCGCCCTACGCCGTCACCGCGCGGCTGAGGGAGCGGCGCTCCGCCGACCAGAACGACCGCCTGCAGGCCTTTGATCAGGCCTTCATCGACTTTTCCCTCACCGTCTCCACCGCACCCTAAGGAGCGCTCAATGACCACGGCCCCCAAGCAGGAAATCGAGCTCAAGCAGCTCTTCGTCTCGGATGCCGGCACCGTCTCGGCGCTCGTCATCGGCGCCGGCGGCGCCGATTTCACCACGGCGCCCGCCGTCACCTTCATCGGCGCCTGCACGCGCCCGGCCCAGGCCGTGGCCGAGATCGCCGCCGGTGCAGTCTCGGCGCTGCACATCATCGATCCGGGCGAAGGCTATGCGGCGGCCCCCACGGTCGGCTTCACCGGCGGCGGCGGCACCGGGGCCACCGCCACCGCCACGGTCAATGCGGCTGACGCCTCCGGGCGGTTCAAGTTCCTCTGCTTCGTCACCTCGTGCGAGGCGCAGGAGCAGCGCAGCTTCCAGGAGCGCCGGGTGCGCGACTGCGACGTGCCTTCGGCCAAGCCGGTGACGCAGGTCACCTCCGGCTCCTACTCGGCCAATTACAGCCTCACCGGCTTCGCCAGTCCCGCCCGCCTGACCTGGAAGCTCCTGCGCAATGCCATCCGCTCCGGCCGGCGCCTCGAGTTCCAGGACAAGGACGACATGCTCGCCAAGGCCGGCGGCGGCGCCGATGTCTTCCTGGCCTATATGGAGAACCTCGGCACCTCCATGCCCGACGAGGGCACGGTCGGCTTCACCGCCACCCTGAAGGTGGACGGCGCCAAGGCCTGGGCGCCGGCCGCCTGATGGGCCGCATCTGCATCCTGCGCCCCTTCGGCGGGCGCACGCGGCCGTTCCAGCTGACGCTGGGCGCCGTGGAGGAACTGGAGCGGCTGTGCGATGCCGGCGCGGGCCTCATCCTGCGCCGGCTGGAGACGCTCACCTGGCGTCATGCCGACATCCGCGAGACGATCCGTCTTGGCCTGGTCGGCGGCGGCCTCGGCGAGCCGGAGGCCACGCGCCTGATCGAGGCCTATGTCGATGGCCAGCCGGTCGCGCCCTTCCTGTCACTGGCCGCCGCCATCCTCGCCGCCTATGCCACCGGCCTGGACGAGGTCCTAAAAAACGAGGGCGGTCCGGCGGAGGGGGACGCGGCACCAGCCGTCCCGCCGGACCCGGCGACATCACCCCCTTCGTCACCCTCGGCCTCCTGATCGGGCTTCAGCCCTCCGAGGTGCGCCGCATGACCCTGCCCGACCTGATGGAGGTCGCCGATGGCGTGCTCGCCGTGCGCGCCCCGAAGGGCGGCAAGGGCCCGGCCGCGCCGCCGCCCGTGCCGGACGAGGCCATCAAGGCCGCGCTGAAGCGCCTCGACCGGCTGTTGCCGGACTGACCCTCCCCAAGCCAGCTGACCTCCAGCCGAAAGCTGCCCGTGCGCCCTCTCGTTATTCCCTTCCGCGCCGATACCGAACCGGCCAGCCGCGCCATCGCCACGCTGGCCCGGGCGGTGGCCACCGGCATGGGGTCGGTCTCGGCCTCGGCGCTCGCGGCCCACCAGGCCACCGGCTCCTCGCTCGGCGGAATCGCGCTCACGGCCGCGCGCGCTGCGGCCTCGCTGACCGCCTTCCACTATGTCGCGCTCGGTGCCTTTGCGGCCTTCACCGCGGCGGCTGCAGCTGGCGCGGCCGAGCTCGGCCGCTTCGAGCAGATCGCCAAGCGCGCGGCCGACGCCAATGTCGGCACCACCTTCTTCCAGGCCTTCTCCGTCGGCGCCCATCAGTTCCGGCTCGAGGTCAAGGCGCTTGAGGAGGATCTGTCGCGGCTGGAGCGCTCGACGCGCGACCGGTTCGATGGCGAGCGCGCCGGCGGCGTCTCCAACCGCGCCCGCGACCTGCTGCAGGAGCGCTTCCGGGGCACCAACGATTTCGGCATCAGCGCTGCGCCAGCCCTGCTCGACGCGGCCACCAGTGCCGAGGAGCGCATTCAGGCCGTGCTCGTCGGCCTGCGCGACATGGAGGCCGCCGGCCAGCGGCTTGCGGCCATCGACCTTGCCCGCCAGCTCGGCCTCACCGCCCTCGCCGAGCAGGTCGATCGCGGAACGGCTTCCTTCGCCGGCTTCCTTGCCGAGGTGGAGAAGACAGCCGCCTCCGGCGTCCGCGACGGCAGCCTGGTCTCGCCCGAACTGATCGCCCGCGCCGAAGAGCTCAAGCGCCGCTGGGAGGCCAACACCCGCGAGCTGCAGCAGAACCTCCGGCCCATCCTCGACGAATGCGCGCGCCTGGCGCTGGCCATCGGCAATGGAGCCGCCTGGACAGCCGAGCAGTTCACCCGCGTGGTCGGTGTGGTCGGCCGGGCGGTCGGCCTGATGCGCGAGCTTGCCAGCCTCGTGCCCGCCACCATGGCCGGCGCAGTGGCGGCCACCGAAGAACGAACCATCACGGGGCTGCAGACCCGGCTGCGCGATGCCGGCCTTACGCCGCTCCAGCGGCGCGGGCTGGAGGAGCAGTTGCGCACGGCCGAAGCGAGCCGCGCGCGGCGCGAGGCCTCGCAAGTGCCGGAGGTGCCGATCCTTGAGCCGCCATCAGTCCGGGCGGCCAGTGCGGGCGTGTCCTTTGACGCGCCGGTCCCCCTTCGTGACCCCCGCAGCGAAGCGGAGCGCAACGGCCGTCAAACCGGCACAGCTGGTGGCGCCTCGGCCGACGAGACCGACAAGCGCACCGAGGCCGTCGAGAAGTTCATCCGCACCCAGGAGCGAGCCATCGCCCTGTCGCAGGTCGAGCTGGCGACGGTCGGCCGCTCGGCGGTGGAGCGCGCCCGGCTCACCGAGGTGGTCAAGGCCGAGGCCCAGGCGCGCGAGCAGGGCGGCCGGCTCACCGAGGCCGAGCGCGACAAGGTCGCGGCACTGGCGGCCCAGCAGCAGATTCTGAAAAACGCCATCGAGGACGCGACGGCCGCCCAGCGCGCCCTTTCGGATGCCCTGAAATATGGCGGCGACCGTCTGATCGACCTGGTGTTCCGCGGCGGGAAGGCCTCCGACATGCTGCGCGGCCTGGCCGCGGAGCTGGCGCGCGCCGCGCTGACGGGGCAGGGCATCTTTGCGCAACTCATGGGGCTCGCCCCGGCCGCCGGCTCGCCCGCCGGCTCGCTTGGTGGGCTGCTCGGCCTGTTCAGCGGGCTGTTCGGCGGTGGTGGCGGTGGCGGTGCGGGTGCTCCTCTCAATCTTCTGGCCTTCATGCAGCATGCTGGCGGCGAGGCGGGAAGCGGGGTCCCCATGATCGCCCCGGCCGCGCTGTTCGCCGGCGCGCCGCGCGCCCATTCCGGCCGGCGGCTCGGCGCCGACGAGGTGCCGATCATCGCCCAGCTGGGCGAGGAGGTGTTGACCCGCAGCCAGCGCCGCGCCACCGCCCGCGCGCTGGACATGGCCGACCGTGCCGGCGAGGCCACGACGGGCCGCGCCGCCGGCAATGCCGTGTCGATCGGTGACATCCGCGTCGATGCCCCTGGCGCCAGCCGCGCCGATGCCGAGGAAATCGCCCGTCGGGTCGATCAGCGGATCCGCGAGGTCACCGTGCCGTTCCTGCAGGGTGAGAACGCTCGCGGCGTCGAGATCGACCCCTATACGCGGGGCCTGTCGTGAGCGCCGTCGTCCTGCTCGCCGATGTCGGCGGGCTGCCGGTCCTGCCGACGGGCACGGCCTATGCCACCGGCCGGTTCGACCAGCCGAACGTCTTCGACGTCTCGCAGGGCGAGGACGGCACGGTGATCGAGGCGGAAGTCTTCGATCCCCGCTGGATCCTCGAGATCGAGACCGCGCCGCTCGACTATCCCGACTATCACCGGATGGAGGGCTGGGTGAACCGCGTCCGCCTCCTGCATCATGGGCGATTCCTCGGCTTCGATCCGCGCCGGCGCCGCCCTTTTGCTGCCGGCAACGGCGTGACACCGCCCTCGGGCGTCACGCTCTCGGCCAGCGTGCCGGCGGCCACGCCCCGGCAGGTGGCGCTTGCCGGCCTCGGCGCCGGCTATGCCCTGTCGGCCGGCGATCATCTCGGCTTCGTCTCGACCTCCGGCGTGCGCGTCGTCCACCGCATCGTGGCCGATGTGGTGGCCGATGGCGCGGGCGCCGCCACCGTCGACGTGCTGCCGCGCGTGCTGCTGGCGGCGGCCTCCGGAACGGCGGTGACGCTGGACCGGCCGCTCGCTCTGTTCCACCTCGACCCGACCTCGCTCGCCATGGACATCGACCGCTCGGTCATCGGCTTCCGCGCCATCCAGGTGAACAAGGTGCTGAGCGAGCTTTGATCTGGCGGCGCCTGCCCGCGCAAGCCGAGGGCATGCGCCGACGCAACCTCACCCTGACGCCACTTTCCGCATCGTACACCGCGCCCGCGCAAGCCGAGGGCGCGGTTCGTCGCAACCGCCCTCTGACGCTCTATCCGGAATCCTGTGCCCCGCAATCTCTCGACCAACACGCTGAATGCCTTCCGCCGGCCCCGCGGCGGCTGGCGCTGGATGCTGCGCTTCGACTTCGACGCGCCGGTCGGGTCCGTCGGCTTCTGGTCCGGCTCCTGGGACATCGTCCATGAGGGGGTCACCTATCGGCCCGGCGGGGCGCTGGAGGTGGCGACGCTGGCCTGGGCGGATGGCGGCTATGCCCAGCAGGTCGAGGTGTCGCTGCGCACCACCCGCGACCGCACCATCCCCGACGCCGAGGACGTCTTCGCCTCGATCGAGACCATCCCCTATGTCGGCCGGCCCGTGCGGATCTACGACTACATCCTCGACGCCGAAGGCCGGCTGGTCGAGGTGCTGCTCGAATGGTCCGGCACCTGCGGCCCTGTCCAGCACGAACACGACACCGAGAAGGGCACGGTTCGCGGCACCATGGTGCTGGAATCGGACAGCTACGACATGGGCCGCCGCGAGACTTCCACCTTCTCGCCGGCCCTGCTGCGGTCGATCTTCCCGGGCGACGCCGGCCTCGACGGCGTGGCCGTGGCCGCCACCATCAAGATCGACCTGAAATGATGGTCCTGACCACTCCTCCTCCTCGCCGGCCGGGCTGGGAGCTGCGCATGGTCGCAACGCTCGACCGGCTGGGCGCTCTGGAGCCCGGGTGGGGCCGCCTCGATTGCATCGTGCTGGCCAGCGACCATGTCTGCGCCCTGACCGGTGCCGATCGGTCGTTCTGGCCCTCGGGTTGGACAAGCGAACAGGCGGCCGGGCGCCTGCTGCGCCGCCTCGGCCATGCCGATGTCGGCAGCCTTCTGGCCGCCGTGCTGACCGAGATCCCGCCGGTCATGGCCCATGTCGGCGATCTCGGCGTCATCGATGGCGGCCGGCGCGGCCCGTCGGCCGTCGTCGTCCTCGGCGACCGCCTCGCCGCCGTCACTGATGCCGGCCTCGTGCGCGACCTGCCGCGCGAGCAGCTCCTGCGCGCCTTCAGGGTCTGACATGCCGCCCGTCGCCGCCGCCATCGCCTTCTTCTCGGTCACGCTCCCGACTGCGATCGCCGGGGCGCTCGCCATCCCGCTGGTTGCCGCCCAGGCCATTGTCGGCCTCGGCATCTCGGTCGGTTTCAGCCTGCTGGCGCGGGCGCTCACCCCGCGGCAGAAGCCGCCCGGCCAGCAGTTCGAGGTCAAGGTCGGCGCCAATGTGCCGTTCTTCACGGTCTATGGCCGCACGAAGCTGGGTGGCCTGCTGCTGCCGCCGGTGCAGACGGCGACGAAGGTCTATCACGTCAGGGCCTTCGGGATCGGCGAGATGGATGCCCTGGAAGCCATCATCGTAGATGGCCGGCGGTGTCGCTTTGAGGGGATCGCCGGCCAGTGGACCGATGCCGGCGCGGTGCGTCAGTCGGCGTTTGGCGCGGTGGACTGGGCCGGCAGCCCGGTCAATCCGGGTGACACCGCGTCGGGCGTCGCCACCGGCGATCCGCCCGCGACGCCCGGCCTGCAGGGCGGCGCCTCGGGCTCGGCCTGGACCAATGTGCTGGAGTTCAAGCGTGGCTCGGCCGCGCGGATGCGCGTCAAGTTCTATCCGGGCCGGCAGGACCAGGTGGCCGACACCACCCTGCCCGATGTAGCCCAGGCCGACGCCCAGGGGCGGAAGCTCTGGACCTCCGATCACCGGCTGCGCGGCATCGCCTATGTGATTGTCGAGATCCAGCCCGACAGCGAGGTGCAGCTCTCGGCCGCGCCGTCGCTCGAATTCGTGGTGCGCGGGCGGAAAGTTCTCGACCCGCGCAAATGCACCGCCCTCGGCGGCACCGGCAGCCACGACCTCGCCGACCCCGCGACCTGGGAATGGTCGGACAATGCGGCGCTCTGCCATTTCGACTATCGGCGCGGCGTGCGCCTCGGCACCACCAAGGTGCTGGGCGTCGGCACGCCGCTCGCCCGCATCCACATGCCATCTGTCTTTGCCGCGCTCGCCGCCTGCGATGCCCCGCGCGCGCTGCCCGACGATGCCAGCGAGCCCATGTGGCGCCTCGCCGCCGTCATCGGCAACGACCGTCCGCATCGCGACAACCTGCAGATTGTCTACGACACCATGGCGGGTGCCGAGACGGAGGTGGGCGGCACGTTCCGTATCCGCGCCGGCGCCCTCGAGACACCGGTTGCGACCATCACCGATTCCGATCTGGTCAAGGGGCCGCGGCGGTTCCGGGCGCAGGTGCCGCGCATGGACCGGCGCAATGCCGTCACCGGCAAATATGCCAATCCGCTGAAGAACTATGAGATTGAGGACCTGCCGGTCCGCTTCTCGTCGGAGGACGAGGCGATCGATGGCGGCGAGCGGATGACCAGCGAACTGACGCTCGGCCATGTGCCGAGCGCCACCCAGGGCCAGCACCTGATGGAGATCCGCCGGCGGGCCCAGCGGCTGACGCGGTCGGCGACGATCACCGTGCCGCCGCGCCTGCGCAATCCGCTGGTCGGCGAGGTGATCTCCTGGCAGTCGGCGCGCTGGCATGCCGGGGAAACCTACGCCTACCGGATCGTGTCGTGGCGTCGTAACCGCAACATGACGCTGACGCTCGGCCTCGCCGAGACCTCTGCGGGCATCTGGCCCTGGGATCCGGACGAGGACCAGCTTTCGGTGCTGGAGGCGGCGGACCTGCCCTCGGCCGCCGAACGGCTGGAAACCGCGCCGGGCTTTGCGGTCGTGGCCTCGTCGGAGGCCGGCGACGACGGTCAGGTGCGCCCGATCTTCCTCGTCTCCTGGACGCCGATCACCGACCCCACGGTCAAGGCCCTGCTGGTGCGCTATCGCGTGGTGGGCAGCGAGGCCTGGCAGGAACAGCGCTTCTCCGGCGCGGCGGTGCTCGCGGCCGGCGAGGGCAAGATCGTCTCCGGTGTCCAGGCCTCCACGGCCTATGAATTCGCCTATGACCTCGAGACCCTGCCGACGCGGGTGACGGAGCCGGCGGTCCTCGGCGCGCCGGTCGTGGCCAGCGCCGAGCATGTCGTGCGCACGGCGCAGACAGCGGTCACCGTCGTGCCCGGTGCGATCGACTGGGATTCGTTCGATGAGGCGTTTCAGGAGCGCGTCGAGGATGTAGAGCAGGCGGCGCAGGATGCCTTCGACGAGGCCGGCGCGGTCCGCACCGAGGCGCTGGCTGCGGCGGCCGAGGCCCTTGCCGCGGCGCGGGCAGCCGCGGACGAGGTGCAGGACATTGTCGCCTCGCTCTCCGGCGACCTGACGCGCGCGAACGAGGCCGGCTCGCGGATCGGCGTCACGATCAGCCAGCGCATTTCCAACCTGTCGCAGGCGCTCGCGTCGGCCCTCGCTGTGTCGGAGGACATGCGCGGCGCGCTGGGCGATCTCGGCTGGGAGCGCCGCGGGCCGGGCGGGGCTTCGCGCTTCCGGGCGGTCGACACGATCAACAACGGCCTCACCAGCCTGTCGACGACGGTCGACCTGCTCGCCGGCCGGGTCGATACGATCGTTGCGGCGAGCGGCGACGGCCTGGGCGAACTCGAGGCCGAGTTGTCGGTGATCCGGCAGACGCTGGACGCGGTGCAGGGCCTCTACGAGGCGCTGGTTGTGACGGTCAATGGCACGACCGGTTCGGTGGCGTCGCTTGAGTTCCGCATGGGTGCGGTCGAGGGCGCGATCACGTTGCTCGCGTCGCAGGCGAGCCTCAATGCCGTTGTGGAGAGGCTTGACGCGGCCGAGGTCCAGATCGCCTCCGGCACGGTGACGATCGAGACCATTGCGGCGCTCCGTCAGTCGCAATCCGTGGCGTCGCAGACCCTCGCCGAACTGCTGGCGCGGTTCCAGGCTCTTTCCGATGTGCAGTGGGAGCAGGCGGCCGCGACGCGGTTCCGGCTGGACTCGCGGATCGACGCCAACGGCCAGTCCATCGCGACCTTGCAGATCGACCTCGCCGCGCTGACCCAATCCACGGCGGCGACATTCTCGTCGCTGACGCAGTCCATCGCGAACGCGACGACGGCGATCACGACGCAGATCAATCTGTTGCTGGCACAGGTCAACAGCCCGACGACGGGTCTGGCCGCCACTCGCGCTCAAATCTCCACCGCAGCCGTCGCGCAGGCGACCACCAACGCCGCGCTGGCTGCCCTCATCACCGCACTCGAGGCGGTGGTCTATACCGGCTCGAACAGCAACACCGCGCTGAGCGCCGCGATCACGGCCGCGAATACGGCGCGCGCCAACGGTGACGACGCGCTGGCCTCGTCGATCACATCGCTTGATAGCCGTCTGACCTCGGCAGAAGGGGTCAACACCTCCCAGGGCACCGCGATCTCCGCCCTCGATACGCGCGTGACGGCGGCGGAAGGGACAATCACCTCTCAGTCCTCGTCGATCACCAGCCTCAACTCAGGGCTGACGACGGCGAATAGCAATATCGCCAGCAATACGACCGCCATCGCGACCAAGGCTGATGCCTTGGCCCTGTCGGCCCTCGATACGCGGGTGACCGCCACCGAAGGCGCTATCACATCGCAGGCCACGGACATCACGGCGCTGGAGACCGCCGTCAACGACCCGACCACGGGGCTGTCCACCAAGGCCTCGGCGGCGTCCGTTACGGCCGTTCAGTCGCAGGCGGATAGTCAGGGCACGACCCTGTCGTCGCACGCATCGACCCTGTCGACGCACACGACAGAGATTGGCAACAATGCTTCTGCCATCTCCTCACTGGCATCGAGCAAGGTCGATGCGGCTGGGGCGGCCTCGATTGCTCAGTCCGAGATGGAGAGCCGCTTCGGGGTTGAAGGCGCCTCGGGCAGCATCGAAAATGCGATTGCTGATGCTGTCACGCTCGCCGGGACCAAGGTCGATGCGGCCGGCGCGACCGCACTGGCCCAGACGGAGGTCAACGCCGCGATTGGTGACGTGACGGCCAATGGCCTGTTCAGGGTCGCCGCAGCCACCACGCCCTCCGGCGCCACCTCGGCCGCCAAGCTGCTGGTCAAGGCGGCCGACAGCGGCAACTATGCCGACGCCGGCATCGAAATGGTCGCCATTGCCGGGGGCGGCGGCTCGCCGCAGGGCTATCTCGTGCTGGTGGGCAACCGCATCTATCGCCGTCCGTCAGGCGGCGGCGATCCGATCCTCATGGTCGATTCCGACGGCCGGTTCGTCGGCCCGTCGCTCACGCCGGGCGCCACCATCCAGGTCTTGCCCTACGAGCGCGACGTCTCGACCGGCTATGTCAATGTTGGCACCGGCTCGACCACAGGCGGCGGCTCGAACTCGTGGCGGGAGGAGAAGATCGGCGAGATGAGCCTGATCGCCAACACGGCGGCAGTCATCGGCGGGACCGGCTCTATCGTGCCGATTCAGACCACGATGGAATTGGCCGTCGATATGACGATCAACTATATGGCGGCGCTTTTGACCGCGCCTGTTCTTGGCATCCGAATGCTCGCCCGCCCTGTCGGTGGTGGCTCAGACGTGATCCTCATGGATCGCGTGGTGCCGGTCTCGTCGGAGAGTTACGGCAGCGGCACGAACAATTGGTATTGGCGTTGGGGCTCAAACGAAGCCGACCCGAAGGTGTCCAATTCCGTGCGAGCGCTGCCGGCCGGAGACTATGACATCTACCTCGCCTGGCGCTGGTCCTATGCGCCCGTGTCGTGGGCCGACTCTGCCTACACCGTCCGCCTGAGCGGCAATTTCGCGGTCTTCGCCTTCATCCGCTGACCCCTTCGCCTCGCCCCATCCCTGACCACCCTTTCCGAGGGAACGCCCCGCCATGGACCTCTACACCGGCACGTCTTCGGTTTCCTGCACGACCGGCCAAAATGCGTGGACGATCACGGGGACGATCAACCTCGACGGCGTCTATCCAGGCCACAAGGTCTTCGTCGGGTCGCGCACGGCTGATGTACCGTCGAATGCCCTGCGCATGTTCCGCATCGCCACGATCGATCGGACGGCCAAGACCTTCACGACGACCGACAACGCCGACCAGACCTACACGACGCAGCCGTTCTTCATCGATATGGACGGCACCGACCCGGTGGGTTTTGCCACGTTCCTGTTCACCACGGTGACGAACCAGCTGGCGACGATGTTCGGCATCGGCTCGACGCAGTTCGCCGGTGGTGGTTCGCAGTTCTCGCTCCCCCGTGACGCCGGCGCCTCGGCCATCGCCGAGCTCGCATTCCAGCTGCGCTCCGGAGCATCGACCTATACCCGCTCGTTCTTCTGGCGCCAGCGTCAGGTGTCCGGCGCCGAGGTGTTGGAACTGATCGCCACGCCTGACGGCACGACTGAGATCAGCGTGCTTTCGGTTAACCGCACCACGGGCGCACTCACGATCTCGGGCGACCAGTCGGCCGCTGTCACCCTGCGCGGTGACGCCAACTACACGATCCTGGCCGGCGACCGTGACATCATCCTCAACGTGGCTTGGACGGCCGCGCGCACCTTCACGCTGCCGGCCAACTCCTCGCGCGCTCTCAACGGCCGCATCCGCATCATCGACGGCATCGCCGCGATCAATCCCGGCACGCCGATCACGATCGTTCGGGCGGGCTCCGACACGATCAACGGTGGCACGTCCATCACGATCACGAAGCCCCGCTCGGTCATCGAGATCATCAAGACCGGAACCGGCCAGTGGACAGTCGATCCCGCTGCGCTCGGCGACGCGACAGAGCGCGCCTTGAACGCTGTGCTCGTGACGGCCGCCGACGTGGTCGACACCATGGTCTATGACACTTGCCTCGACAGCGACGGCGGCGCCTGGCGGCACAAGTGCGCCCACACCTCCTGGTATCAGGAGGCGGCCTCGGCGACGCGGGGCGCGCGTCGGGAGTTCCCGCTGATTGCGGGGCTCGTCCTGCGAGGCACCGGCGCGACGGCGTTCCTCGATATCTTCGACCTCACCGATGTTGATGGGGCCGGCACTCCGCGTCTCTGGATGCGGTTCAACGGCGGGAACGCTCACCCTCTCTATGCCGCAGCGTCGCTGACGCAGACCTCTGTCTTCGCGCTCAACGGTCGTATTTGGGTCACTTGCACAAGTGGTGGCTCTGCTCTCGGCGCACTGGGTGTTATCAATTTTATCGCTGATGACGCAGCGATCATGATCACCAACACTCAGAAATATTTTCCACGAGATATTGCCCGCCGTAATACAGGTGTAGCAACGTCGGTAACCGGGGGTTGGCCAGAGGGTCTGGTCAACCGAGATGTCAACCACGTCCACGCCCGCGTGCTGCCGGGAGCTCCGCTCGATCAGATCGGCCTGCCCATCCCGACCGTGGCTGTCGCAACGGCTGGCGGCGCGTCGGTCATCCATCCGTGGGGCCGCGTCTATGACTTGGTCTATTCATCCGGTGGCTTCGCGACGATCGGGCGAGTTTTCCTGTCCGCCGATGGAAAGGTGAACATGCACCCTGCCGGCACCTTCGCGCCGGCCGTTGGGTCCGTGCCCATTCCCTACGCCGACGTTTCGACAACCGTGCCGCCTGAAGTCTACAACGCTGCTACGTTTCCGGCAGTTCAGAGTTCCGCCAGCGGCATCTTCAACCGAGGCGTCATCGCGCGACCCGACGGCACGCTGGTTACGGGTAACGGCATCAGCGGCGTGACGCTTGTCGCCCCCGATCGTGGGTCTCTCACCCTCGGCATGGTCTCCTACGCCGCCATCAACTACGCCACCGGTTGGCAGGCAGGCGATATTCGCCTCGCTGCGCTGTGCGACACCACGACGGGCAACGTCACCGGCACGGCGGAGCTGATCACCAACGGTGCGTTCACGACGGATCTGTCGGGATGGTCTGACATCTCAACCGGTACAGGATCGGTTGCGTGGAACAGCAGCAGTGGCGGCCGTGCAGCCTTGACGGGCGTGGATGCCAACAATCGCGGCATCTTGAATTGGCCGGTGACATGCGTGGTCGGTCAGAGCTACCTCGTAAGCGTGTCGGTCGCCTCGGATAGCACGGGCTCGATCAATCTGAACGTGGGCACGTCGGCTGGCGGTGGAACGACAGCAGGAACCGCGGCTGCTCCGGGCGGAGTGGCCATGGTGCAGTTCGTCGCCACCCAGACGACGCACCATGTCTCAATCAATACCCAGCCCTCTGCCGGGACCCGTTACGTCGACAACGCCTCCGTCAAGTTGGCCCTGCCCGACCGATCCTACAAGAGCCGCGGCTTGCAGGTTGTCGGCACACTCGCTCGCGCGGCCGTTGCGACTGGCAACGATCTCGCGGCCATCTCCGGCTTCTCAGGCTCGAACTATCTTGAGCAGCCCTACAACCCGGATATGGACTTTGCCGACGCCGATTTCGTCGTTGGCCCGATCTGGTTCAAGCGTGCGGCCACGGCCGCCCTTGAGACGCTCGTCATGCGCGACAGTGCGACGACCGGTGCGCGATTCGGGCTCCAGATCGCCGCGACCACGTCGGTGCTCAACTTCGTCGCCTCGGACGGCACGGATACCGTCACAGTCGCCAGCTCGGGCGCCGTCGACGATGACGCCTGGCACCAGGCAGCCGGCATCATGCGCGGCACGACAATGGAGCTCTGGATTGACGGCGTTCGGGTCGCCACGGGCTCGGCGGCGGCGGTGGACAGCATCAACAATGCGTCGGCTGTCCTGCGGTTCGGCCTCGACTGCCAGGGCTCCAACGCTTTCGGCGGCTCGCTGGCCCTCGCCAGGATTGGGGCGACCGCACCAACGCCAGCGCAGATCGCCCGCATGTATGCGGATGAGGCGCCGATGTTCAACGCTGGCGCCAGGTGCGTGCTCGGCGGCACCTCGAATGCGGTGGCCGACCTCGACTTCGATGAGGCCCGCAACACCCTGATCGTGGCGACGGCTGACGGCGTGTCCGAGTTCTCCGGGCTGGTCCGCTCCGGCTATTTCGACACCACGAACACGGCGCTGACCAACGACAACATGAAGGCGTCTGCGAGCGCGGCCGGCTACCGGCTCTTTGCGGGTGGCGCCCAGGCTGTGGTCCAGCGGGACGTGACAAATCCGTTCGACGCCATCGAACGGTATGGGCCGAGGCTTCCCGCCGCCTGGAAGGCGTCCGGTCGAACGACGGATGCGACGCCGACCAACCTTGCGCCGCACGTCTATGTCGGCGAGCGCGAAACGATGACCTTCTCGGCCCGCGTCAACGCCCGACAGGTTGGGGCCACGGCCACCGAATATGCCTCCTACCTCGTCACAGGCTCGGCGAAGCGGGATGCCGGCGGCAACGTCACGGTGACCA
This sequence comes from Phreatobacter sp., assembly GCF_051860605.1. Classification (GTDB taxonomy): domain Bacteria; phylum Pseudomonadota; class Alphaproteobacteria; order Rhizobiales; family Phreatobacteraceae; genus Phreatobacter. The sequence continues at coordinate 145,666 of NZ_JBHYDR010000002.1, forward strand.
ACGTCACGACCACGACGCAGGAGGTGACGGCCGGCATGGACGCCGCCGCTGTCGCCGTCACAGCTTCGCAGACAATCGCCATCCAGGTGACCGGCAAGGCCGCCACGACGCTCGTCTGGACGGCCGAGGCTGTCGGCCCGATCACCCGTGTCTCCGAGGAGCTCAGCTATGCAGCTTGATGATTTCACCCGACGCGGCTGGCTCCAGCGGTGGATGCTGATCGACGGCCACCCCCGCTGCCCCTACGACGCCATCGAGCCGCACCGGCTCACGCCAGCCGAGGCGGCGGCCGTGCTGGCGGCCAATGCCGAGGTGCGCGCGGCCGTGGCGGCTGGGGAGGCGCTTGAGGCGGCCCGGCGTGTCAGGACGGGCGAGCAGCCCCCACTCGATGACCCCGCCCACGAGGGCTGGCAGGCGGCCGGCGAGACCATTGCCGGCGCCTCTGGTGAGACGCTGGCGCTGGAGGCGATCCGCAACGGAGAGGACGAGGACCGCGAACCGGACGTGATCGATCCCGATCCGTTCGAGGATCGCTTCCCGACCGGCCCGGTGCCGGATGTGATCTCCGACCGCCAGTTCATCGCTGCGCTCAAGGCGGCCGGGCTTGTGACCCACGCCGAGGCCATGGCCTTCGTCCAGACCGGCACGATCCCCGCGGCCCTGACTGAAGCCATCGGCGATCTGCCGGACGAGGATGAGCAGGAGGCGGCCGAGCTTCTGGTGGCCGGCGCCTATGAGTTCCGCCGGTCCTCGCCGCTGGTGGCTGCCTTTGGCTCCGGTCTCGGCTGGACCCCGCGTCAGGTGGATGACCTGTGGCGCACCGCCTCCGCGCTCTGACGCGATTGGTCGTGGCGATCCTCGCCGCGCCCATCCTCATCGCCGTGCTCGCTTGGATGGCCTGGCAGCACCGGCATGACCCCTACCGATAGGAGAGACGCATGAGCGACAATTCAATCGAGGCTCGCATTGCGCAGGTTGAAGCCTCTCTCGAAGTCGAGAGGGTTGAGACCGGCGTCGTTGAAACGGGCGTCACCAGCCTGCCAAGCCAGCACGACCTCGCCGAACACATCGCCGCCCTGCAATCCCAGCTCGGCGCGCTCGCCGCCAGCCTGTCCATCGCGTGTGTGCAGTCCAACTGTCTCGAAGACAGAGTAAGCGAACTTGAAGCACGCTTCGACCTGACCGCCACAAAGGCGGAATGCGATAGTCGAATTGCCTAAAGATTGTCGGCTGCATCACGAAGCACGGCCTTTGCGGCAACCTTGACAGCCTCATTTACGGCACTCTCTGTCGCGTCACCTTCAATATGAACCTTAAATTCAAGATTGAGAGCATTGCCCGGCGTATTCAGCATGATCAGGGACGCATGCTCACGGCCTGAATCATAGGATAGTTTGGTGATCTTCCAGGCCACGGCGTCCTCCTCCTGAAGCCACTATCCTGACCACTCGCCTCACCGCGCGTCACCCCCGTTGAATCCCTGACCACCTGCAACCTGCATCACGCGGGAGCGCCACCTCCATGCCCATCGACATCCCCGCCGCGCTGGTCATCGACCCGGCGCTGAGGACGCTCGTCGTCGTGACGGGCCTCGCCGTGGCCGCCGCGCTGGCGGTCTTCGTCGTCGATTTCCTGATCCAGATCCGAAAGGACCAGCCATGACCGCGCTTCCCACGAAATATGCCTTCCTCGCCCGCGAGGGCGCCCCGCGAATGCTGGTCGAGGCGCTGAAACTGCATGGCGTCCACGAGCGCGGGAACAACCCCGCCATCCTCGCCTGGGCGAAGGAGGTGGGGCTGGAAAAGGTCTACAGGCACACGTCCATCGCCTGGTGCGGGCTGTTCGCCGCGATCGTCGCGAAGCGCGCCGGATGGGACGTGGTGAAGGACCCGCTGTGGGCCCGAAACTGGGCCAAGTTCGGCAAGGTCGCGAAGCCCGCCATGCTCGGCGACATCCTGGTGTTCACGCGCGGAACCGGCGGCCATGTGGGGGTCTATGTCGGCGAGGATGCCGGCTACTTCCACGTGCTCGGCGGCAATCAGAGTGACCAGGTGAACGTCACCCGTATCGCCAAAAGCCGTCTGCTGGCGGCGCGCCAGCCGGCCTGGCGCATCGCGGCGCCGGCGAACCGCCGCGTCATCAGGATGGCCGCCAGCGGCCCGGTCTCGACCAACGAAGCCTGACCCCGCGCCGGCGGCTCCCGGCAACCCCGAAGGACAATCCAATGAACATGGAACAGGTGTGGACCCTGCTGCGGCAGGCGTTGCTCTTTGCCGGCGGCATCCTCGTCGGCAAGGGCTATCTCGATGCCGAGACGCTGACGGCGATCGTCGGAGGCCTCCTGACGATCCTCACGGCGCTCTATGGCCTGTGGAAGCGTTCGCCGGTGCAAATCGTCGAAGCCGCCGCGCATCAGCCCGGCGTGCAGAAGATCGTGGCGCCGTCGCTCGCCGCCGAGACCAGGGCGCCGAACGTCACGACCTCCTGATGACGACCGCGATCATCGTAGGGCTCTCGTTGGCCGCCATCAGCGCGCTGGCGGGGCTCGTCTACGCCATGGCGCGGATGGCGGCCTCAAAGGCCGCCGCCGCCGCCGTCGCAGAACAGAAGGTCAGGGATGAGCGAGATGCGCTGGAAGCGGAACGGAAGGCCGGTGCGGTGCTGGGCGAGCATCGCACCGTTGACGATGCTGCTGGCCGGCTGCGGGGCGGCGACTTCTAGCGCCACCCGCTGCCCGCCGCTGGCCACCTATCCGCCCGCCTTCCAGTCCCGCGCGGCCGGCGAACTGCAGGCGCTGCCGGCGGGATCGGCGGTCGGCCAGCTGGTCGTCGACTACGGCCGGCTGCGCGACGCCTGCCGGGCGATCGTGAGGTGATGCGATGGCTGAGCAGGAAACCAACCAGCGGCTGGCGGAGCGGATCAGCCAGCTCGCGGCGCAGCTCGCCTCCGTGCAGACGGAGCAGCGGCTGACGGCCGATCGGGCGTCCGAGGACCGCGCCGAGGTGAAGGGGGCGATTGCCGGCGTGCGCGCCGAGGTCAAAGGCGCGATCGCGGAGGTGCGAAGCGACGTCGCCGACGTCAGCAAGAACGTCGCCGAGAACACGAAGACGATCCAGCGTGCCGTCGATCAGATCGAGGGCGGGCGCAAGGCGCTGAGGTTCCTTGTTGCGACAGGCACTGTGGTCACCGCGATCATCGCCTGGGCCACCGGCCTGCTCAAGGCAATCGGCGGCTTTCTGGCGCGATGAGCGACCTGCCGGGGGCCGTGTCACCGCTCGCGCGCATCGTCACGGCCCGGCCCCATGCCGGCCGCGTGGTGGTGACGGCCGTGGGGCGCGATGCGGTGGCCGAACTGTCGCTCAGTCCGCGCGTGACGGCCCAGCTCATCGCCCATCTTGCCGATGCGTTGGCCGGCCTGGCCGCGCCGGAGAGCCCGCTCCGCGACGACTGGTGAGAAATTCGGCCGCGTAGACCCGGTCGGATGCCGTGCAGTGCATGCCCTCCTTGGGCGTTTCCTCCCTAGACTGGCCCGCTGGCACGAGTTGGCGCGCGTTAGATCTCCGTGATCGCAAAAGCCGTCCGAGAGGAGACCGCGGAATTTTTTGTACGAGTTGCGTCGGGGTCAAGCGCGGCTTGGCTGAGAATTGGGCGCGGGCGGCGCTAAAGCCTTCGCGGCAGGTTGGAGCTAGCGCGAACTGGCGCGGGATACCCTCGGACTTAATGGCATGTGAGGAAATGGACCGCTATAGTAGGGGGCCGGCAACAGCGAACAGCTTGCGAATCCATGCCTGACGAGGCGCTCCTCGATCTATCATCCTACCCGCGACGGCACGTGCAAGCCTCAGCGTCGCCGTTCAGGTATCCTGGAGGGAAGGGGTTTCTGTCGGGCTACCTTGCCTCCGTTACCGATTCCATCGCTTCTGACGAACGGCTGTATGCAGAGCCCTTCTGCGGGGGAGCGGGGGCGGCGTTCAACCTGCTTGAGGAAGGCAAGGTGGCGGCAGTTCATCTGAATGATGCGGACGTGCGTGTTTATTCAGCTTGGCGCGGTATAGTTCATGAAACGGAGCGCTTTCTAGAGCGCATTGCAAAAGCCAAGGTCGATATGACCGAATGGCATGAGGCGCGTGAACTGCTCGAAACAACTCCACCAATAGGCCCTTATTCTTTTGATGTGGGCTTTGCCGCTTATTTCATAAATCGAACAAGCCGTTCAGGAATTATACTAGGTTCAGGACCAATTGGTGGTTATCGCCAAACCGGCCAATGGAAAATTGATGCGCGCTTTTATAGAGAAAGCATGAGCAAGCGCGTCGCCTGGATCGGCCTTAACCGTGCAAAAATTCATTTGACCAATGAAGATGCCCTGGTTTTTCTCGCCCGTGCGCCAGATCGAATGAATCTTGCGAGAACACTTCTATTCGTAGATCCGCCGTATGTAGAGGCTGGGTCACGACTCTATCTAGATGCAATGAGCGAAAGTAAGCACAGCGCTTTGGCTGACATGCTGCAAAGTGGCCGGTATCCAAATTGGATCCTCACTTACGACAACCACCCCCTCATTCATCGCCTATATCGCGATCTACAAAGGCGAGTGATTCGAGTAAATTATAGTTTGAGGACTGCAAGGAAAGAAAATGAGATTTTAGTGGAGAGCATCAAGTAAAAGAGACTGATCGACGGTATTGCCTAAGCCACCGATAAATTTGGTGAGCATTGCAAGCTTCATCCATAAGAACGCCCCTGTCGTGTAATTGAAGTGCAGCGAGGGCATGTCGAGGAGCGCGATGTCGGTCAAAAATAGCTTTATGGGTTTTACTTTGTCTTGTGAACGTCAATTCATCAAAAATACGATGCGGTATTATAGTTACGAAATTGTGCTGAGCCGTTCCATGCTCCTCAAAGAAATCATCCATGAAATTGCTGTATTCTAACATCGCCGGCTTCAACGTCCAATTTTTACCGGAAGCGAGCTGGGCGAAATATATGTGAGGAGGAGGCGGGCGATCTGATTGTGGCCAGCCAATTACGTCAATTCCAGCGTCATTTGCGCGCGGGTTGGCATGTTTTCCTGGCTTGTTTCGAGCGATAAGGCCGCTTCCCCATTGCTGAGCTCTCGCAAGGACAGTAAGGATGCCCTCCTTCGTCTGGCGTGGATAGCCCACACTCACGGCAGGACCCTGTGCAAATCCTGCTACAGCGAGAGTCCCCAGCACCTGAAAGACTCGATTTCTCAGCTTGTAAACCAGCTTGTCGCAAGGAGGTTGACTGAGGATAACAGACTTGGAGATGTGGGTCGCGATTAGGCAGAGAAGGTAGAAGCTCGCGCGTGGATCATCGATTTGCCGCTCAAGCCTAAATTCTTCCCCCGTGTCATCAAGTGCAAAAGGATAAGCATCGCCGAGCGCCTTCTGGCGAGCCAGAACCTCGTTCTCAATTCCCTCACGCAAGTTATCGTTGTCTCGATCAGCATCACCAAAGTTGTCAGGGGGAGTTTCTTCTTGTGTTTTAAAGCTACCGGCGATCTCATCAACACGTGCTCGCCCAAAGTGATCAAAGAAGGAAGTTAGCTCCAGCCAATCGACAATGACAGAGACATCCGCCTCCACAGGAGGCGGCACAACAATGCGCTTTGTCATTTGTCATTGTCCCTTGATCTTTGCATTCTGGCGTTCCATTGTGCCAAATATCACGTCGGAACGTTTGACACAGAGTTCTGAAAATTCTAAAAGGTCAGGTTGGCTTTCCGCATCGTACCCGGTTAAGTTTTCGACTGCTAGACGCAGCGACGCAGCGGCATCCACAAGGTTTTTCGCAAATAGGTCTGAAGCAGGAGAGGCTGTCATGACGGCATCGTCAAGGTTGCCTCGCGCCGTAAGTTCCCGTGTCGCAGCAGCGGAAGACAAAACCTTTTTAAGGCGCTTGAGATCACTTGCTTGGTTCTGCACAACTGGCTCAATATCATCCTGCTTGGAACCATAAAGCCAAACCAATAGTTGACGGAGTTCAGCGGTTTTGCCTACCGGGACCGGTTCTCGGTGAGGGTCATCGTTTCTGGATAGCCGCTCCATTCCCAAGTATTCACTGAATTCAGGATACGAAAGTCCCGTATACAAATGAGAAAAACTAAAGTGCCGTTTAGTGCGGTCGTCCAGCGCATAGCTACCGTTGTCTTCGGCTTGTCGGAGGACGTAGGCTGCGGTGACCATGCGATGCAAGGTATCGTGCTTGTCTCCCATCCGGCGGGCAATTTGCGACAGCGTAAGGCCGCTCTTTTTCTCCCGTTCGTCGTCGAGCCACCGCATCGCGTAAAGCGCCTTCGCGTATGCATCCCAAGCTTGCGGTCCATTTATATGCTTGAAGCCGATAAGATCCTTTGCGCCATCTTTGTCTTCCACGCGATATACCAAGATGCGGTCAAGCGAAGCCCTTATCTCGTCGCTGAGCGGCGGCGTTGAGATTTTACAAGCTTCAGCCAGGGCCGGGTCCCTCAGGACTTTTACGGCGGCGAGCCTACGGTTGCCTTCAAGGACTACTAGCCTATCGCCTCTTGCGAACACAATCATCGGCTCGATGGAAATATATCCATTGTAAGACAATGATTGGATCAACTCGCCGAGATCCGAAGTCTTATCTAAGAGTGCAATTATCGCTTGGTCGCTACCATCCTCGGGACGTTTATCGGGCGTGAAGCGAGGATTTGCCTGGTCGAAGTCGAGAAAATCGACGTCAACCTCTTTTGAGGTCCTCAGAGGTAGTTCATCGTCCCAGTTCATTCGGTCAGCTTTCGTCACTGTGCGCCGAGCCACGGGCGGAGCCGTTTTCCCATCAACTTCTCAATATCGGCCAATTGGTCAACGGCCAAGCGTAGGGACGAGGCAACGGTGGTTTTGGGGATCGTCTCACGCCTGCAGGCGGCAGGCGCGTCTCGTTCCGGACTGAGGGTGCTGTTCTGCATGGAGGCGATCACCCGACCGAATGGTTGGAGCCTTCATCTGGCCGCCGCTCCTTAGCGTCGCGTGGCAACATATTGTTCCCCGCTGCCTCTCGCACTTCGTCGAGGCATCTTGATGAAGCGATTGATGCTTGACTAGCTAGGCCAGTCCGGCATGCGCGTCACCTGATCGCTGCCGCAGCGTCCACACCGAAGCCTGCCGCCCGCACTCGGAAACGGTTCGTCCTCCCGCGCCCGCATCTGCTCCCAGGTGAGGATGCCCTGCCGCTTGCAACCGACGCACCAGAGCCGTGCGCCCATCACGCCCTGGCCGCGTAGCAGCCCCACGGTGGGTGGTGCGGGTCTTGAAGCCGCGTCCTCGCCGGCGCTGCGGATCACGCGGGCGCCATGGCGCAGGGTGAGGCGCCTGCCAGGTCGCTGGCCGACCGCCGCCTCGAACGCCGCCTGCGCCACGATGATGTTGCCGGCCGCGGCCATCACCTCGGCCACGCGACCCCCCTCCCAGACCTCAACCAGAAAATCGTGAGAGACCTTGCTGCCCATGGCCGCCTCGCTGCCAGAGGCGTGTTCTATGTTCGTTCTCGTTTGGCCACAAGGGCTCGCCGCGCTAGCCTGTCGCGATGTGCAATCTCTACTCGCTCACGAAGGGCGCCCAGGCGATCGCCGAGCTCGCCCGCGCCACCCGCATCCATCCGGCGATCGGCAACCTGCCGCCGCAGCCCGGCATCTATCCCGACTACCAGGCGCCGATCGTGCGCAACACTGCGGACGGCCGCGAACTGGCCATGGCCCGCTGGGGAATGCCGAGCCCGGTCTTCGCCCTGAAGGGCAAGAAGACCGATCCGGGCGTAACCAATGTCCGCAACCTGGCCTCGCCCCACTGGCGCCGCTGGACCGGCGTCGAGCACCGGTGCCTCGTCCCCTGGACCTCATTTTCCGAATGGGACGCATCGATCAAGGGTCCGGCATGGTTCGCGCTGCATCAGGGCCGGCCGCTCGCGCTGTTCGCCGGTATCTGGACGGCCGACTGGACGAGCGTGCGCAAGGTCAAGGAAGGCGAGGTGACGGCCGACCTCTACGCGTTTCTGACCTGCGAACCGAATGCCGAGGTGAAGACCATCCATCCGAAGGCGATGCCGGTGGTCCTGACGTCGGCCGAGGACATCGAGACGTGGATGACGGCGCCCTGGTCCGAGGCGGCAAAGCTGCAGCGACCCCTGCCGGACGGCGCACTCGAAGTGGTGGCCCGAGGCAAGCGTCAGGACAGCGCTGATGCGGAGTGACCCGGCCACCGATGCTGAGTTCATCGCCGTCTCGCTCGAGCAGCTCGCGGGGCTGGCGAGCGAACAGCGCTGGGGTCCGCTGCAGTTCCTGATCGAGAGCGCCCTCGTCGAGGCGCGGAGGATCCGGGATGGGACCGCCGGCGGCACGATTCAGGGCGCACCTGTTCCGCTTCTGCCGCCGGACAGGCGGAGGCGATGAGGGGTTTCTGTGCACATTTCTGTGCCGCCGCCCACACCCACACCAGCTAAGCCGTTGAAAAAACTGGTGCTGCGAGAGAGGATTGAACTCTCGACCTCTCCCTTACCAAGGGAGTGCTCTACCACTGAGCTACCGCAGCGAACCGGTGCGCCGCCCGAACCTGCGAGGGCTGGCGGACGGGCCGCTTCCCTGCCACAGGGGGGGCCACGATGCAAGCGCCGCGATGCGGGCCCTTGCGCGAATCGCCCGCGCCGGGCGGCAATCGCACCCTGGCACCGCCTGGCTCTCGAGGAGGCCCTGCACCATGTCCGCGGACAAGGACGGCCGGAAACAGTCTCCGGCACCCGGCCAGGCCGGAGAGGGGGCTCCCGGTCGCGAATCGACAACCGCCGCGTCGGGCAGCGCGCCCTCCGGCCGGGCCACCGAGCGGGAAGCCCGTGCTGAACGGCTGGCCGCCCAGCTGCGCGCCAATCTTGCGCGCCGCAAGGCGCAGGCCCGTGGCAGGACGGCGGATGGGGTGCCCGGCAAGCCGTCCGGCGGCGGGTCCGATGTCGACTGACCCTGTCGCGGGGCCGGCCGGGGCCCATGGCCGGCATGGCCGGAGCGGCCCGCCGCGCCGCCGGCCTTGCCGCCGCCGCGCCGCATTCCTTGTTTCGCCCCGTTTGGTCGGCTAGACGGTTGCACGCCGCTGCGGCGTGTTCGTTCAGGTCGCGCCAATCCGGCGCCCCCGCATGTCCCCGGAGACCGACAGATGGATCGCATCCTGATCAGGGGCGGCCGCCCGCTTCACGGCACCCTGCCGATCTCCGGCGCCAAGAATGCCGCCCTGCCGCTGATGATCGCCTCGCTGCTCACCGAGGACGAACTGACGCTGGCCAATGTCCCGCGCCTCTCGGACGTGACCAATCTCGGCCGCATCCTCGGCAATCACGGCGTCGACGTGACGATTGCCGGCAAGCGCACGGGCGACGACGACCTGGTCGGCCAGACGGTGCGGCTCAATGCCCGCTCCATCGTCGACACCACCGCGCCCTACGAACTCGTCTCCACCATGCGCGCGAGCTTCTGGGTGATCGCGCCGCTGGTCGCCCGCATGGGCCGCGCCCGCGTGTCGCTGCCCGGCGGCTGCGCCATCGGCACCCGCCCGGTGGACCTGCTGCTGATGGCGCTGGAGCGGCTCGGCGCGCGCATCGAGATCGATGCCGGCTATGCCGTGATCGACGCGCCCAAAGGCCTGAAGGGCGCCGAGATCGACTTCCCGAAGGTGACGGTCGGCGGCACCCATGTGGCGCTGATGGCGGCCGCCCTCGCAGACGGCACGACGGTGATCCGCAACGCCGCCTGCGAGCCCGAGGTCACCGATCTCGCCGATTGCCTGGTCAAGATGGGCGCCCGCATCCGCGGCCAGGGCACCGCCACCATCGAGGTGGACGGGGGGGCGCGGCTGAAGGGCGCGCACCACACCGTCGTGGCCGACCGGATCGAGGCCGGCACCTATGCCATGTGCGTGGCCATGACCGGCGGCGACGTCATGCTGGCCGGCGCCCGGCCGGAGCTGCTGCAGTCTGCCCTCGACGTGCTGGGCCAGGCGGGCGCTGCCATCACCGTCACCAACGAGGGCATCCGCGTGGCGCGTAACGGCCACGGCATCCAGCCTGTGACGGTCACCACCGACCCGTTCCCCGGCTTCCCCACCGATCTTCAGGCCCAGCTCATGGGACTGATGACGCGGGCCAGCGGCACCTCGCGCATCACCGAGACGATCTTCGAGAACCGCTTCATGCATGTGCAGGAACTCGCCCGGCTCGGCGCCCATATCCACCTGGACGGCCAGACGGCCACCATCGAGGGCGTGCCGGTGCTGAAGGGCGCCCCGGTCATGGCCACCGACCTGCGCGCCTCCGTGTCGCTGGTGATCGCAGCCCTCGCCGCCCAGGGCGAGACCGCCGTCAACCGCGTCTATCACCTCGACCGCGGCTTCGAGCGGCTGGAGACCAAGCTTGCCGCCTGCGGCGCCGATATCGAGCGCATCAAGGGCAGCTGACCACCCGTCCGCTCACGCGTCCGCGCGGGCCAGCCCTGCGGAAGACGCGGTGCGCGCGCAAGGCATCGTCAAGGAAACCATGCGATGGTGACCGAGGTGACCTTGCGTCATCTCTCTCCGGGCGATGGCTCACGATGCGATCCCGACGCAGTCTCGACCAGCGCGACCAGCGCGGCACCGCCCGGCGCGACCTGAGCTATCCCCTCGCGATAGAACTGCCGGCCGATGGCCGGCTGCTGCCCTGCATGATGAACGACATTTCCAAGGGGGGCGCGCGCGTCACCCTGCGCGAGGACGGCGAGGTGCCGGACCGGTTTGTCCTGAGGCTGGACAATGCCGGCCGGGCCACGCGCCAGTGCCGTCTGGTCTGGCGGCGCGGCAACGAACTCGGCGTCGCCTTTATCGAGCCGGAAGAGCCCTGACACGCCGGGCCGCGCACGGCCCGCTCGCGGGCTGCGGGCGCGGGCTCCAGCCATCCGCCGGCCCGGTCGCGAACCTTTCCGTGAACCTTTCCCTGCGGTCCCGACACCCATGGTCACCAGACCGGACTGCCATGCAGCCGGCCCCGACCCCTCAGGACCCAAGGAAAGACCCATGTTCAGCACCCGCACCCTCGCCCTTGCCGGCACCTTCGCCCTCGCGCTTGCGACCCTGTCCACCGGAGCCATGGCGCAAAGCGCCGGTGGTGGCGGCGGTGGTGGCGGCGGTGGCGGCGGCGGCGATATTCAGATGACGCTCGTGCCGCCGGTCAGCCACGCCGTCCCCGGCGGCCCGACCTACGGCCGCGGCGGCGCCGGGCCGACCGCCCGCACCATCCAGGGGCCGTGCCTGTTCGACCCCAATGGCCGGCCGGTGCGCTGCGAGTTCCGCGGCTATCGCCGCTGAGCACCGCGCCAGACGCTTCGACATGAGGCCGGGCGGCAGGGCAACCTGCCGCCCGCTGCCGTTCGAAACGGGGCAGCGGATCCCGGCCAGCCCCCGCGCGTGACAAAAGAAAAAACCCGCTCCGGTGACCGGAGCGGGTTTTGTCGACAAAGGTGCCGAACCCGGCGCCTGTGTTTGAAATTGGTGCCCAGAAGAGGACTCGAACCTCCACGACTCTCGTCACTGGTACCTGAAACCAGCGCGTCTACCAATTCCGCCATCTGGGCGAAGGCCGCTCTCATAGCGACTGATGCAGGGTGCGTCAACGCGGCCGGGCGAGGTTTGTGACGAAGCCGTGCAGGGCGGCTCAGCTGCCGAAGACGAACACGCGCTTCGGCACCAGCTCGCCCATCTCCACCTCGCACAGCGCGATCGGATCGCCCCCCGCCGATGCCCAGACCGGGCCGCCGACCGGCGCGTCGCGGCCCCGCAGGATGGCGCTCTGGCCGCGCACCAGCCGGGCGGCGATGTCGCGCGTCACCTTCACCTCGGGCACCTCGGCGAGGGCGGCCTCCACCGGCAGCAGCGCATCGTCCAGCGTCTGCCCGGCAATGGCGCCGCCGGCAAGCTCGCGCAGCTCCTCCAGCGTCACCGTGTCATCCTCGCCGAACGGGCCGACGCGCGTGCGCCGGAGCGCGGAGACATGGCCGAGACAGCCGAGGTCGCGGCCGAGATCCCGGGCGATGGCGCGCACATAGGTGCCCTTGCCGCATTCGGCCTCCAGCTCGGCGCTGTCCGCGTCGAGCGACACCAGCCTGAGGCTGTCGATGATGATCGGCCGGGCGGCAAGCGAGACCTCCTCGCCGTCGCGGGCCAGGTCATAGGCCCGCTCGCCATCCACCTTGATGGCAGAGAATTTCGGCGGCACCTGCATGATCGTGCCGGTATAGCGCGGCAGCAGGGCCTCGATGGTCTCGCGCGTCGGCCGGAGGTCGGAGCGCGCCGTCACCTCGCCCTCGGTGTCGTCGGTGGCGGTCTCGGCGCCCCAGGTCACGGTGAAGCGGTAGGTCTTGCGGCCATCCATGACGAAGGGGACCGTCTTGGTGGCCTCCCCCAGCGCGATCGGCAGAAGGCCGGTGGCGCGCGGGTCGAGCGTGCCGGCATGGCCGCCCTTCTTCGCGTTGAACAGGCGGCGCACATGCGACACCGCCTGCGTCGAGGTCTGGTCCAGATCCTTGTCGAGAACGATCCAGCCGTGAATGTCGACCTTCCTGGTCCGCGGCGCGTTCATTGGTCGTCCCCGGCGCGGCGCGGTGCGGCCCCGGTATCGCGGCGCACGTCGTCGCTGTCGAGGAGATCGTCGATGCGCGAGCCCTCCTCGAAGGAGCCGTCGATGCGGAAGCGCAGGTCGGGCGCATATTTCAGGTTGGTGCGATGGGCCAGTTCGCCGCGCAGGTAGCGCTTGTTGCGGGCGAGCGCCGCAATCACCGCCTCCTGGTCCTTGCCCCCCAGCGGCATGACGAAACAGGTCGCGATCTTCAGATCCGGCGACATCCGCACTTCCGGCACGGTGACGACATGGGTCGCCAGCACGGGGTCATGCACCTCGCCGCGCTGGAGCACCTCGGCAAGGGCGTGGCGCAGCAGTTCGCCGACGCGCAACTGCCGCTGGGACGGGCCGCTGCCCGTATCGAATCGTTTGGCCATCATGTCTCCTTCGCCCGGGATCGGACCGGGTGGGCGCCAAAGGGAGGCGGCCACATACACCGGCAGGCGGGCGAAGGGAAGGCGCGGGAGGGCGGGCGCTGCCTACCGCCCCACCGCATAGCCCTGCATGCCGCGCGGATTGGCGGCCGCCTTCAGCCGCACCCCCTCACGGCGCGCGCCGGTGAGGCGGCCCTCCGACCAGGCGCCGCCCACCTCGACCGTATGGCCGCGGCGGCGCAGGTCCGCGATCGCGCATTCCGGGAATCGGCTTTCCACGACGATCACGCCCGGTCGCGACGTGCGCGGCCAGAACGAGCCGGGAAAATGCTCGGTGTGCCAGGCCGGTGCGTCGATCGCCTCCTGCAGGTTCATGCCGCCATGGACATGGCGCAGGAACATCTGCGGAATCCACTGGTCCTGCTGGTCGCCGCCCGGCGAGCCCCAGGCCATGTAGGGCTCGCCGTCGCGGAACGCGAGGGTCGGGGTCAGCGTCGAGCGCGGGCGCTTGCCGGGCACCAGCGCGGCGGGGTGGCTCTCGTCCAGCCAGAACATCTGGGCGCGCGAACCGAGGCAGAAGCCGAGGTCCGGGATGACGGGCGAGGATTGCAGCCAGCCGCCGGAGGGGGTCGAGGAGACCATGTTGCCCCAGCGGTCGATGATGTCGAAATGGACCGTGTCGCCGCGCGTGCCGCCGCTCTCATGGGTCTCGATCTCGCCCACGGTCGGCTCGCCGGCGCCGGTGGCACCCACCGCCACGCGCTTGCCGGTGGAGACCCGGGCATCCACCTTGCCGCCAGCTCCTGCGATGGTGCCGGGCCGCAGCTCGACGGAGGCGGTCTCGCCGATGAGCTTGCGCCGCTCGGAATTGTAGGCGTCCGAGAGCAGGGTCTCGATCGGCACGTCGACGAAGTCGGGATCGCCATAGAAGGATTCGCGGTCGGCAAAGGCGAGCTTGGCGGCCTCCGTGACGAGATGGACGAAATCGGGGCCGGCCATGTCGAGCGCGTCGAGGTCGAAGCTCCTGAGCAGGGCGAGTTGCTGGAGACAGACGAGACCCTGGCTCCAGGTGGTCGGCTTGAACACACGGTAACGGCCGTAATCATAGTGGATCGGCGCTTCGACGCTGGCTTTCCAGCCGGCCATGTCCTGCCCGGTGAGCACGCCGCGATTGTGTTCGCCGGTGACGTCGAACACCGCCTCGGTGCGGCAGAAGCGGTCGATGGCGTCGGCGACGAAGCCCTGGCTCCAGACGAAGCGCGCACGCGCGATCTCGTCCTCGCGCGTGCCGCCCTCGCATTCGCGCAGCACGCGCTCGTAGGTTTCGGCCAGCTTCACATTGGTGAACAGGTCGCCGGGCTCCGGCACCTGGCCGCCCGGAAGATAGACGGCCGCCGAGGTCGGCCAATGGTCGCGGAACAGCGCCTCCACCGTGCGGATGGTGGCCGGAATGCGCTCGACCAGCGGATAGCCGTTGCGGGCATAGCCGATGGCCGCTTCCAGGACGTCGCGCGGGCGCATGGTGCCGTAGTCGCGCAGCATCAGCATCCAGGTGTCGAAGGCGCCCGGTATGCAGGTGGCGAGCAGCCCGGTTCCGGGCACCAGGTCGAGGCCGAGCGAGCGGTAATGCGCGATGGTGGCGCCCGCCGGCGCCGGACCCTGGCCGCAGATCACCTCCACCGCTTCCTTGCCCGCGTCGTAGAGGATCACCGGCACGTCGCCGCCCGGGCCGTTGAGGTGCGGCTCCACCACCTGCAGCGTGAAGGCGGCGGCGCAGCCGGCATCGAAGGCATTGCCGCCGCGCTCGAGAATGCCCATGGCCACCGCCGAGGCGATCCAGTGGGTGGTGGTGACCACGCCGAAGGTGCCGTCGATCTCGGGGCGGGTGGTGAAACGGGGGATGCTCAAGGGCCTGGTCCTCGGGTGAACGGTCTGCCGGCGGATGCCGCATCGTGGTCAGCCGGCATCGCCATGGCAAGGTGGGGTGCCTGTCCACGCGCCGCAGGCAAACGCCTCTTCGCCGGAAGGGTGGGCGGGCGATATGATCCTTTCGATATCAACGCCGAAATTGGAACAGGTTTCCATGAACAGGAATTGACTTGATCCTGTCGCGGACAGGCGTTTCATTCTTCGATCAGGCTCGAAAAAGGAATGCCCGGCTATGGCTCCGTCCCATCAGGCGACTGGCACCGTCATCCCCCTGACGAAGGACACCGGCGACCTCGCCTGGCAGCGGCTGCGCGCTGAGGCCGAGGCCATGGCGTCCGCCAATCCCGAACTGGCGTCGCTGGCCATGCGCACCATCGGCCGCTCCGCCTCGTTCGAGGATGCGGTGGCCCGCCGCATCGCCGCGCGGCTGGCCAATGACGATGTGCCGCTCGACGTGCTGCACGACAGTTTCCGCGAGGCTTTCGCGCGCGCGCCCGCCATCGTCCAGGCAATCCGCGCCGATGCCGCCGCCGTGCTCGACCGCGATCCCGCTGCCGACCGGCTGATCGAGCCGGTGCTGTTCTTCAAGGGCTTTCACGCCATCCAGAGCCATCGCCTGGCCCACTGGCTGCTGCACCGGGGCCGCCGCGACTTCGCGCTCTATCTGCAGAGCCGTTCCTCGGAAGTGTTCCAGACCGACATCAACCCGGCCGTGCCCATCGGCAAGGGCATCTTCCTCGACCACGCCACCGGTCTGGTGGTGGGCGAGACGGCGGTGATCGAGGACGATGTCTCGATCCTCCAGAACGTCACGCTGGGCGGCACCGGCAAGGAAGCCGGCGATCGCCATCCGAAGGTGCGTCGCGGCGTGCTGATCGGCGCGGGCGCCAAGATCCTCGGCAATATCGAGATCGGCCGCTGCGCACGCGTGGCCGCCGGGTCCGTGGTGCTGCACGCCGTGCCGCCGAACACGACCGTGGCGGGCGTCCCTGCAAGGGCGGTCGGCACGGCCGGTTGCGCCGAACCCTCGCGCGAGATGGACCAGATCCTTGCCGAGCGGCCGGCGCAGAGCTTCACCTACGAGATCTGAGGCAGGCCCGGGCTGCGGGAAGGCTCAAGGTCACAGGCCGGCCACCACTGCCCCGGACTGGCTCACGGCCCCGAACACGCCGCCCTGCATCTTGACCATCTTGATGGCGGCTAAGTGGTTGCCGTAGTCGGTCGCGCCGCAGCAATCCTCCACCAGCAGGCATTCGAAGCCGCGATCATTGGCCTCCCTCATGGTCGTGTGAACGCACACGTCAGTCGTGATGCCGGTGAGGATCAGGTTGCGGATGCCGCGCTGGCGCAGGATCAGTTCCAGATCAGTCGCGCAGAACGAACCCTTGCCCGGCTTGTCGATGATGGTTTCGCCCGGTAGCGGTGCGAGTTCCGGGATGATCTCCCAGCCGGGCTCGCCGCGGATGAGGATCTTTCCGCAGGGGCCGGGATCGCCGATGCCGGCGCCGATCTGCTGCGAGCGCCAGCGCTTGTTGGCCGGCAGGTCCGCCAGGTCCGGCCGGTGGCCCTCGCGCGTGTGGATGATCCAGTAGCCCTTGGCGCGCATGGCCGCGAGCACCCGGCCGATCGGCTCGATCGGCGCGCGGGTCAGCGACAGGTCGTAGCCCATGGCATCGACATAGCCGCCCTTGCCGCAGAAGTCGGTCTGCATGTCGATCACCACCAGCGCTGTATTGGCAGGCGTGAGGTCGCCGTCGAAGGGCCAGGCGTAGGGGTCTGAGGCAATCGTCGTCATGGGCTGTGCGTCTCCCGGCTGGCGCCGCCCTGACGGCGGCATTCGGGAGGGAACGAGCAAGCCGCGTGCCTTTCCGCCGGGATGGCATCCCTCTTGCGAAATCATCGGACAAAGCCGGGATATCCCGGAAACCACATGCTGAATGCACAAAGAGTAGGCATTCACAGGTCAGTCCGAGGGCTATTGTATGCAATCCGAGGCATTGGGCAGGCGCTGGATGTGGATGGCGATCGGCCCGGTCGCGCTGTTCTGCGTCTGGTATCTGGTCAACGTCACCGGGCTCGTGACGCCGCGGCTGCTGCCCTCTCCGGTGCGCACGCTCCAGTCGATCTGGACCAATGCCCTCGGCGGCGGCCTCGGCGCCGACTTCATGCGCACGCTCGGGCGCACGCTGCATGCCTTCGCGATCGCGGCCATCGTCGGCGTGCCGCTCGGCATCGTCATCGGAGCCAGCGAGAAGCTCTATCGCTCCATCGAGTTCCTGATCGACTTCTTCCGGTCGACGCCTGCCACGGCGATGTTCCCGCTGTTCATGATCATCTTCGGTCTCGGCGACTTCTCGAAGATCTCGGTCGCCGCCTTCGCGGCCTGGCTGGTGATCCTGTTCAACGTTGCCTACGGCGTCATGAACTCGCGCCGCACCCGCATCCTGGCGGCCCAGGTGATGGGTGCCTCGCGGCTGCGCGTCTTCAGGGACGTGCTGTTCTTCGAATGCCTGCCGCAGACCTTCATCGGGCTGCGCACGGCCGTTTCCATGGCCCTGGTGGTGATCGTCGTCGCCGAGATGTTCATCGGCTCGGACGATGGCCTCGGCAAGCGGATCATCGACAGCCAGATCACCTTCGACCTGCCGCAACTCTACGGGACGATCATCGTCTCCGGCGTGCTCGGCTACGGCCTCAACCTCGTTTTCCTCGGCCTTGAGAAGCGCCTCGTGCACTGGGCCGGGCGCTCGTGATCCCGAACCCACAGGAGTAGCCCCATGACCATCCGCAAGCCGCCGATCTCCGGCACCGACCGCCGCACCTTCCTGACCGCCGCCGGCTCGCTGGCGCTGGCCACCGGCCTGCCGGCTCCCGCCATCGCGCAGGCGCGCGACAAGGTGGTCGTCTCCTGGCTGCCGATCATGCAGACGACCGCGCTCTATGTCGCGATCGAGGAGAAGATGTTCGAGAAGGCCAATTTGGAGGTGGAGGCGGTGCGTTTCCAGGCGCCGAACCAGATCATCGACAGTCTGGTCGCCAACCGTGCCGATTGCGGCGCGCCGGGCGCGGCGGCCGGCATCACGGTGCTGGCCGAGAGCCAGTTCCCCGGCTCGTTCAAGGTGTTCGGCCTGCAGGGCGGCGGCATCGCGGTCAACCGCATCAATGACGGCCTGATCGTTGCCAACAACTCGCCGATCAAGTCGTTCCAGGACCTGCGCGGCAAGTCGCTCGGCCATCTGCCCGGCATCCAGTGGCGGACCATCTCGCGCCACATGGTGCGCAAGGCCGGCCTCGATCCCGACAAGGACATCCGGCTGGTGGAACTGGCCGTCGGCCTCCAGGTGCAGGCCGTGATCGCCGGTTCGGTCGATGCCACGCTGTCGCTGGAGCCGGTCGGCTCCATCGCCGTGGCCCTGGGCGAGGCCAAGCGGGCCATGACCAACCCGGTCGCCGGCATCATTGCCGATCCGTTCTATTCCGGTGTGTCGCTGCTCACGACCAAGTTCATCAAGGACCGGCCGGCGGTGGCGCGCCGCATGGTGGAGGTTCTCGACCAGGCAACCGCCTTCTCGGAGACGCAGTTCGACAAGGTGCGGCCGATGCTGCCGAAGTTCACGCCGATGAAGCCCGAGCAGGTCGGCATCGTCGCCCAGCCCTATCTGCGCGCCTGGAAGGACCTGAACGAGACCGACCTCAACTCCTATCAGGCGCTGGTCGATGTGTTCTCGGCGGAAGGAGCGCTGCGCACGCCGATGAAGGTGCGCGACATCATCCTCAAGCCCGCCGATCTCGGCGCCTGACGGAGGACGCGCCCTGTGAATGCCCATCACAAGCCCGACCCCGAGGCTGTGGCCTATACCGACCAGCGCTGGTTCACCCCCGGAACGCACATCACGGTCCGGGGGCTGACCAAGCGCTTCAACGGCGTGCCGGTCTACGAGAACTTCGACATCGATCTGCCGAAGGGACAGATCGTGTCGGTGTTCGGGCCGAACGGCTGCGGCAAGTCCACCTTCATCAACATGGTGGCCGGGCTGCTTCCCTTCGATTCCGGCCAGATCCTGTTCGAAGGCAAGACCATCGCAGAGACACGCATCGGCTACGTCTTCCAGAACTACCGCGAGGCGCTGTTCCCCTGGATCCGCGCCATCGACAATGTCCACTATCCGCTGAAGCTGATGGGTGTGCCGAAGCCCGAGCGCGACCGGCGGATCGAGCAGTTGGCAGCCGGGTTCGACCTCAAGTTCGATCTCAACCGCTATCCCTACGAACTGTCCGGCGGCCAGCAGCAGACCGTCTCGATCATGCGCTCGCTGGTGGTCGAGCCGGAGGTTCTGTTCTTGGACGAACCGTTCTCCGCGCTCGACTACGAGATGACGCTGATCATGCGCGACCAGTTGCAGAAGGTGCTGATCGCCCGCAGCACGACCACCGTGCTGGTCAGCCACGACCTGGAGGAGGCGGTCTATCTCGCCGACAAGGTGCTGCTGCTCACGCGCAGGCCCTCGCGCATCGCCGCCTATATGGACGTGCCGCTTGCCCGTCCGCGCTCGCCCCAGGTGCTCAGCGAGCCGGCCTTCGTCCGCCTCAAGGCGGAGGCGCTGGAGGTGTTCCAGACCGCGGTGAGGGGATCGTGAGCGAGGAGATCCGCTACCGGGGCTATCACGATATCGGCGGCCTGCCCGGCGGACCGGTCCAGTGTGTCGAGCGGCCGTTCGAGGACTGGCAGAAGCTCTCCGAGGCGATCCGCGGCGCGCTGGAGCAGAAGGATCGAAGCGTCTCGCTCGACGAGATCCGGCGCGTCTTCGAGAGTTTCGGCGAGGATCTCTACGAGACGCTCGGGTTCTATGAGCGGCGGGCCGAGGCGCTGACCATCCTTCTCGCCGAGAAGGACATCGTCGCGGTGGATGAGGTCCGTCAGAGGATGGATGCGATCGCGGCGATGCGCGGCCTGAAGGTCGACCATGTCGCCCGGACCGTCACCCCGGAGGTCTGACCCATGCCGCGATTCCGGCCCGGCGACCGCGTCACCGTGCGCGAACTCGGCAAACCCGGTCACGTGCGCATTCCGTTCTT
The DNA here is from genome assembly GCF_051860605.1 of Phreatobacter sp. Classification (GTDB taxonomy): domain Bacteria; phylum Pseudomonadota; class Alphaproteobacteria; order Rhizobiales; family Phreatobacteraceae; genus Phreatobacter. The sequence goes on from NZ_JBHYDR010000002.1 coordinate 165,720, forward strand.
TATCCGGCTCAAGACCGGCGAGGTGGAGCGCTATTGCGGAGCCTATCCGAACCCGGAGGATCTCGCCTTCGGCCGGCCGGGGCTGCCGGCCATCGACCTCTATCGCGTGCGTTTCGATCAGCCGGCCCTGTGGCAGGACTATCGCGGCCCTGGCGAGGACACGCTGGAGATCGAGATCTACGACCACTGGCTTGAACCGGCAGGCCAGGATTGACGGACAAGGACTGGCGGACAAGGACGGCATCATGGCAACCCCCGATCCCATCGGCTTCCCGGCCGAGAAGACCGATCCGGACCGCCCCGTGGTCGAAGGCCACGAGGGTGCCGACTACTACGCCCTGATGACCGAGGCCCTGCACAAGATCCTGCTGGAAAAGCAGGTCCTGTCGATGGCCGATACCGACCGCGTGATCGCCGCACTCGAAGCGCCGAATGCCACCTGGGGCGCACGGATCGTCGCCGAGGCCTGGCGTGACCCCGCCTACCAGGCCCGGCTGCTGGCCGATGGCGCGGCGGCAGCCCTCGAACTTGGCTTCCGCATCAAGGAGGCCCAACTGGTCGTGGTCGCAAACCGGCCGGACCTGCACAATGTCATCGTCTGCACGCTGTGCTCCTGCTATCCGCGCTCGCTGCTCGGCCAGCCGCCCTGGTGGTACATTTCCAAGAACTACCGGGCCCGCACGGTGCGCGAGCCGCGGGCGGTGCTGGCCGAACTCGGCCTCGATCTGCCGGAGGGCGTCAAGGTCCGTGTCCACGATTCCAACGCCGACATGCGCTACATCGTGCTGCCCATGCGGCCCGAGGGAACGGAGGGCTGGCCTCTGGACCGGCTGATGAGCCTAGTCACGCGCGACTGCATGATCGGCACGGCGGTTCCAAGAGCGTGACGTCGCGACGCCCTGCCTTCGGTGGAGATGCAGCGGCGCCCCGAACCCTCTAGCATCCGGCCAGAAGTGAGCCGAGTGTCCGTCCGCAGGAAGCGGCGGGCGGCTCTGTGCAAATCAGCGAGGCCCCCATGCCGACATCCCGCCGCGTCGTTCTGGCCGCCCGTCCGGACGGCATCCCGCAGGCCCGGCACTTCGCCGTGGCGGAGGCCGAGGTGCCCGACCTGAAGGAAGGCGAGATCCTCGTGCGCAACCAGTTCCTGTCGGTGGAGCCGGCCATGCGCGGCTGGGTCAGCGCGGTCGCCAACTATTCCCAGCCGGTGGGCATCGGCGCGGTCATGCGCTCCTTTGCCAGCGGCGAGGTGGTGGCGTCCCGCCATCCGGGCTTTGTCCCCGGCGAGAAGGTCACCGGCATGTTCGGCTGGCAGGAACTGGCCACCGTGCCGGCCTCGGCCGTGTCTCGCAAGGTGACCGAGACGGACCTGCCGTTGTCGGCCTCCCTCGGCGTGCTCGGCCTCAACGGCCTCACCGCCTATTTCGCGCTGCTGGATGTCGGTGCGCCGCGGCCGGGCGACACGGTGGTGGTGTCCACCGCCGCCGGCTCGGTCGGCTCGGCGGTCGGCCAGATCGCCAGGCTGATGGGCTGCCGGACGGTCGCCATTGCCGGCGGGCCGGACAAGGTGCGCCAGTGCGTCGAGGACTTCGGCTATGACGCGGCCATCGACTACAAGGCCGGCGAAGACCTGGCCACGGCGCTGGCCGCCGCCGCGCCTCGGGGCGTCGACGTCTATTTCGACAACACGTCCGGACCGGTATCCGACACGGTTCTGGCGCAACTGGCCATCGGCGCGCGCGTCGTGCTCTGCGGCACGGCGTCGGTGCCGTCATGGGATCCATGGCCGACCGGGCCGCGCCCGGAACGCCACCTGCTGGTCAAGCGCGCCCGCATGGCCGGGTTCATCGTGTTCGACTATGCCGCCCGCTACGGCGAGGCCCTGCCGCGGCTGGCCTCCTGGATACGCGAGGGGCGCCTGCGCTATGCCGAGGACATCCTCGACGGCATCGAGGCCGCACCCGACGCCATTGCCGGCCTCTACCGGGGCGAGAACCGCGGCAAGCGGCTGATCCGCCTGCATGACTGATCGACCAGAAACAACAACGGGCAGCCTCCCGGCCGCCCGCTGCCGTCATGATGGAAGGCAGATCAGCTCACCAGCGCCCAGTTGCCGTCCTTCACCGTGAGCAGCACGCGCGCCCGCTCGTCGACGCCGTAGCGGTCTTGCTCGGAGAAATTGAACACGCCCTGGCTGGCGGCGATGTTCTTCTCGGTCAGCAGGGCCTTGCGGATCGCCTCGCGGAACTCCTGCGTTCCCGGACGCGCCTCCTTCAGGGCCACCGGCACCACCCGCTCGAGGATCTTGTAGGCGTCGAACAGATGCGCTCCGAACTGGGTGCGCGTGTCCTTGCCGAACTTGGCCTCGTAGGCGGTGACATAGGCAAGGCCCGGCGCCTTTGTGGGCGAGGAATCCGGCTGAAGTTCCGGCACGATGACCGGGCCGGAGGCCATGATGACACCCTCGGCCGCGCGGCCCGCGATGCGGATGAAGTCGCGCGTCACGGCGCCGTGGGTCTGGTAGATCGGCCCGCGATAGCCGCGCTCGCGCAGGGCGATCTGCGGCAGGGCGGCACCCGTGCCGGAAGCCGCCACCAGCACCGCATCCGGACGCAGCGAGACGATCTTCAGCGACTGGCCGGCCACCGACGTGTCGGCGCGGGCATAGCGCTCGTCGGCGACGAGGCGCATGCCGGCGGGCTCGGCCTGGGCCTTGAACTCGCGCACCCACAGGTCACCCCAGGAATCGGAGAAGCCGATCAGGGCGACCGATTTCACATTGGTCTTCTTCATATGCTCGAACAGGCCGCCGGCCATCAGCGCCACCGGCTGCGGCATGACCACGCTCCACTTGCGCCGCTCCGGCGGCACCGGGATCGGCGCGAAGGAAAAGTGCGGGACATTGGCTTCGGCAGCCACGTTGGAAACCGCGATGCCGGGCGGGGTGGTCGACGAACCCATGAGCACGTCGACCTTGTCCTGCGTGGCAAAGCGACGGGCATTGGTGGTGGCGGCCGTCGGGTCGCCGGCGTCGTCCAGCACGATCGGCCGCAGCTTGACCCCGCCGATCTCGGTGGGGGCAAGTTCCACCGAGTTGCGGATCGGAATGCCGAGGGCCGCGGCCGGGCCCGTGATCGAGATGGTGATGCCGATGGTGACGTCGGCGGTCTGGGCGCGGGCGCCCGTGAACCCGACCAGGCCGAGTGCAGTGCCGCCGATCAGCGTGTTGCGTCGTGTGATGCGTGTCATGAAAGTCCTCCCTTGCGATCTGTCCGGATGTCGGGTGACTTCCGGCTGGGTTGTGTCGGCCCGTGTGGCGGGCTTCTGGTCTTGGCCGGGCGCCAGCGCCCGATTCTATCCTGCCTGCAGGACCGGCGCACCGGCCGCAGCCGGAGCATCCGCCTCCATCACGGCCGGGGACACCGGCCGCGCATAAAGAAGCTCGACCAGCGCCGCGCGGTGCTGCAGCACGGCACGCTGGTTGATCGAGCCCTTGTCGGTGATCTCGCCCGCATCGATCGAGGGAGCTTCGTCCAGCAGGACCGCGCGGGCAATCCGCGAGGCGGACCCGGTCGCGGTCGCCGCGAAAGCGGTCAGCCGCTGCCGGAACAGGCCGCGCAGCGCCGGATCGGCAGCCATGCTGCGCAGGTCGGCGCCCGCCAGATGCGGCAGGACCTGACGCACGCCGTCCTGGTCGAGAATGACGATGGCGGCGAGCTGGTCGCGGTCGAGCCCGGCAATTACCACGTCGCGCACCAGCGGGGCCGTGGCGGCGATGAAACGGGCGCGCAGCGGGCCGACGCTGACCCAGGTGCCGGTTGCGAGCTTGAAATCCTCGGAAATGCGGCCGTCGAAGTCGAAACCGCGCGACAGGTCTCCCGGATCGACCGGACGCAGCGCGTCGCCGAAGCAGTAATAGCCCTCCTCGTCGAAGGCCCTCGCCGTCACGTCGGGCTGGCGCCAGTAGCCGGGCGTCACGTTCGGACCGCGCACGCGCACCTCAAGCTTGCCGCCGGACGGCACCAGCTTGATCTCGTTGCCTGCCACCGGCAGGCCGACATGGCCGGACCGGCTCGTCTCCGGCGTGACCGACATCGAGAAGGGAGCGGTCTCGGTGGCGCCCAGCCCGGTCAGCATGGGCAGCCTCTGGCCGGTCTCCATCACGGAGGCCTCGTCCAACGCCCGCCAGACATGGGTGGCGAGCGAGGCGCCGGCGAAGAACAGGCAGTTCAGCCGCGAGAAGAAGTGCCGGCGCAGGCCGGCATCGTCATGGAGGTGCCGGACCAGTTCCTCATAGCCCTTCGGCACGTTGAAATAGACCGTGGGAGCGATCTCGCGCAGATTCCGAACCGTCGCTTCGATTCCACCGGGCACCGGCCGGCCGTCGTCGATATGCAGCGTGCCGCCATTGTAGAGCACCAGCCCGACATTGTGGTTGCCGCCGAAGGTGTGGTTCCACGGCAGCCAGTCGACGATGACCGGCGGCTCCTCCTTCAGGAAGGCCAGCGTCTCGCGCAGCATGACCTGGTTGGAGCACAGCATGCGCTGGGTGTTGATCACCGCCTTGGGCATGCCGGTGGAGCCGGAGGTGAGCAGGAACTTGGCGATGGTCTGCGGGCCGATGGCGGCATGGGCCTGGTCGACGTCTGCCGTCGGCGTCGTCGCGAGCAGGTCGGCGAGGGCGGTGACGCGCCGGCCGGGCAGGTCGCCGCGCGAGGCCATGACCTCGACATCCGGCGGCACGGCGGCGGCAATCGCGGGCGCGAAGACGGAGGCCTCGTCGACATGGACGAGGCCGGGGGTCAGCAGCGCCATCACGTAGCGCAGCTTGCCGAAGTCCCGCGACACGGTGGAATAGGCTGGCGAGACCGCACAGAAGGGAACGCCGGCATGGAGCGCGCCAAGGGCAAGGAGCGCATGGTCGATGCTGTTGCCCGACAGGATGGCCAGCGGACGCTCCGCCGAGAGCCCGCGTGCCAGCAGGCCGGCCGCGATCGAGCGGGCGGAGGCCAGGGCCTGGCGGTAGGTGATCTCCCGCCAGCCCCCGCCCGCGCGCTCGGCGATGAAGATGCGTTCGGGGGAAATGGCGGCCCAGTGCAGCAGGCGGTCGGTCAGGCGGTCGGGATAGGGGGCCAGCGGCGCCTGCGGGCGCACCAGCACGACGCCGTCGTCCCGCCGCTCGACGGTCACGTCGGGGCGCTGGAAACGGATCGGGCGCAGCGGCTGCGGCGCGTGGGCGTTCATGCCCGTCACTCCCTGTTCGGTTCTCTTGATCGCTCCTCTTGGCGGGAGCTGGTGTGCTGCTGGGGGCTCAGCCTGGTTTCACCTTGGCGGCCCGTTTGGCGAGAAAGTCCTGGATGCGGTCCTTGGCCTCCTGGTCGCTCTGGGCGATGGCGGCCATCAGCGATTCCATCAGCAACCCGGCCTGCGGGTCGCTTTCCGCGATGCGGGGCAGGGCCTGGACGACGGCGAAATTGGTCATCGGCGCATTGCCGGCAATGCGGGCCGCCAGTTCCAGCGCCTTGTCCAGACCGTCGCCGGCCTCGACCAGATATTGCGACAGGCCGATGGCAAGGCCCTCGGCAGCGGTATAGGTCCGCCCGGTGAGCATCATGTCGGCCATGCGCGCCACGCCGATCAGCCGCGGCAGGCGCATCGAGCCCCCGCCGCCGACGAAGATGCCGCGCTGGCCTTCGGGCAGGGCGTAGAAGGCGCCGGTCTCGGCAACGCGGATGTGGCAGGCCGAGGCCAGCTCCAGTCCGCCGCCGATGACGGCGCCCTTCAGCGCCGCAACCACCGGCACGGGGGCGAACTGGATGCGGTCGAACACCCGGTGCCACATGCGCGAATGCATCATGCCCTCGGCGGCATTGCGTTCGGACAGTTCGGAGAGGTCGAGGCCGGCGGAGAAATGCTCGCCGATGCCGTGGATGACTGCCACGCGCACGCCGTCGGGAATCGCCGAGAAGCAGTCCTCGAGCGCCAGCACGGTGGCGTCGTCGAGGGCATTGCGCTTGTGCGGCCGGTTGATGCCGACCGTCATGACCGGGCCCCTGACCTCGGTCGCGAGCGGTCCGGCGGCGGAGAGACCGGCGGTCGCCTGAGCCTGCGGCATGATCCGCGCCTCCTTCGATAACAGTTATGTCGCATAACTAAATCGGCTCTTCAAGATGGCATCGCGCCGCGTGACCCGCGCACCCCTGGCCTGCTAGGACTGTGCGCCTGCGCCATCGTGCGGAGGACCCCTCGATCATGTCCGGCGACGCCTTCCATCTCGACCCGCGGCTTGAGGCCGACACCTTTCCTGTCACCGACCTGCCGCTCTGCACGGTCCGGCTGATGAACGATGCCACCTATCCCTGGCTGGTGCTGGTGCCGCGCCGGACCGGTGCCGTCGAACTCATCGACCTGTCGCGCGCCGAGCGGAACCAGGCGATGGACGAGATCGCCCTGGCCTCCGATCTGCTGCAGCGGCTGACCGCCTGCGAAAAGCTGAACGTCGCGGCCCTCGGCAACATGGTGCGCCAGCTGCATATCCATGTCATCGGCCGCTTCGCTGCCGATCCGGCCTGGCCCGGCCCGGTCTGGGGCAAGGTGCCGGCCCGCCCCTACGGCGAGGCGGCGCGAACCGGCCTGACGGCGGCGCTGGCTGCAGGGCTCTCCGCCGCCTGACCGCGTTGCCTGACGCCGGCCTGCCGTGCGAGCGTCTGCGCCCCGATCAGCCCTGCGAGCCGCCATGTCCGACACCGATGCCCTGCCGCCCCTGCCTCCGGTCACGCTCGGTTACACGGACAATGCACTGGACCGGATGAGCGCCAAGCGTGGCGACGCGCTCTGGCTGGCCGCGACCCTCGCCGACCCGCGCGCGCGCCTCTACGTCTTTGCGGGCGAGACACCGATCCTGCGCCGCAACGAGGAGCGCGGCGATCCGCTGTTCACCGCTGCCGAGGCCGAGGCCTTCGGGGAGCCGGTGGAGACGGCCTTCCTCGGCCTCTTCAACGGCGCGCCGCGCTTTGCCCGTCTCGTCAAGGAACTGACAAAGCCGGACCCGAATGCCTATCGCATCGACGAGATCAAGGTCGACGACCCGACCCTGCTGATCACCGACATGCGCACCATTGCCGTGCAGGGCATTGTCGAGCCGCACCATCTCGGGCCGATGGCCGAGGGCAAGGCGCTGATGCACTGGCACGCCATGCACCGCTTCTGCGGCCGCTGCGGCACGCGCACCGAGGCCGTGCAGGCCGGCTGGCGGCGCGACTGTTCCGGCTGCGGCGCGCAGAACTTCCCGCGCACCGACCCCGTGGTGATCATGCTTCCCGTCCATGGCGACCATTGCCTGATGGGCCGCCAGCGCCGCTTCCCGCAAGGCATGTATTCGGCCCTCGCCGGCTTTCTGGAGCCGGGTGAGACGGTGGCCGGCGCCGTGCGCCGCGAGATCATGGAGGAGGCCGGCGTTCCCGTCGGCCGGGTCGGCTACCTGTTCGACCAGCCCTGGCCCTATCCGGCCTCGCTGATGATCGGCTGCCATGCCGAGGCGCTCGGCCGCGACATCGAGATCGACACCGAGGAACTGGAGGACGCCCGCTGGTTTTCCCGCGAGGAGTGCTGGATGATGCTCGCCCGCCAGCATCCGGGGCGGCTCGCCTGCCCGCCGCCGCTGGCCATCGCGCATCACCTGATCCGTGCCTTCGTCGACGACGGCCTGGTGCTCAGCCGCATCGCGTCCTGAGGGACGCGACGGCCGCGAGGCCCGCGCCACGGGCTCGCCGACGGCTCAGTCCAGCCGGCTCCTGACCAGCGCAATGGCTTGCGCCGCCGCCGTGCCCGCCGGCTGCGGCAGCCAGATGGCATGGATCGCCCAGGGCGCAAGGCTCTCCGCCTCGACCAGCGGCAGCACGGTCGCGCCGCCGATCGCCAGCCGCTTCGCCACGATCGACGGCACGAGGGCCGAGCCGAGCCCGAGGGCGACCATCGCCATCACCGACGACCAGTCCGGCGCCTCCTGCATGAAGGCGGGCTCGGCGCCGGTGGCGCGCAGGGCGGCGGTCAGCGTGTGCCGGGCAAGGCCTGCGGCATCGGCTTCCAGTGTCACCAGCGGCTTGCGGGCCAGTTGCGACAGGCTGGCCGTCTTGCGCAGCCGGGCCTCGGCATCGGGCACCACGGCCGACCATTTCGACGTCGCGACAACGTGGTGCTGCACGCGCGGCAGGGCCGGCAGCGGCGGTGCCACGAAGCCGATGGCGAGGCGGCCATCGGCAAGCGCTGCCGCCTGATCCTCCCGCGTCATGACATGAACCGCCAGTGCAAGGCCCGAATCCACGAAGGCGGGGTCCTCCAGCAGCGCGCGCACGGGACCGAACAGGGCCTCGGTCGTCACGCCGATGGCGACCGCCAACGGGCGGTCCGCGATGGCACGCGCCAGCCGGCCGGCCCGGTCGGTTGCGGCAAGGGCCAGCCGCGCCTCGCCGATGAAGGCCTCGCCAGCCGCCGTGAGGCGTACGCGCTTGCCGGCATGGTCGAACAGGACCGCGCCGACCTTGCGCTCCAGTTGCGCGATGCGGGCCGCGACCGTCCGCCTTCCGATGCCGAAGGCGGTGCCTGTTGCCCCGAGGTCGCCGGTATCGGCAAGGGCCACCGCAAGGCGCAGCGTGGCAGCGTCGGGCGGCGCGTCAGTCACGGCCGAGGACCCGGGCGAGCGTGGCAAGGTCGGTCCATTCATAGGTGAGGGTCACCGACTTCCAGATCGGGCCGGGATCGACCTGCCGGCTGACCGGAATGCCGCCAAGGGCCCGGTAGAAGGCCTCCGCCCTCTCGTTGCCCTCCGCGACGTCGAGGCGGAGGGTCCGGCTGCCGAGCGGGATGAGGTCCGCCAGAACCGCGGCCATCAGCGCCTGGCCGATGCCTGTCCGCTGCGCCCGCCGGAGCACGTAGAGGGTCTTGATCCAGCCGATCTCGCCATCGGCCGCAAGTCCCGAGCAGAAGCCGACGGTCTCGTTGCCAAGCTCGGCGACATGGGCGGACGTCGTGTCGCCGGCCGTGCTGAAGAACCGCTCCCACTGGCCGCGGCGCCGCTCGACCGTCAGCCCCTCGAAGATCTCCGGCGGGGCGATGCCGCGATAGCTCTCGTCATAGGACTGGACGTGGATTTCCGCGATCCGGCCGGCATCCGCCGCCGTCGCGCGACGGATCGCCATGGCTCACTCCGCGACCTGCTTCTCCACCTCGGCCCGCCAGGGGTGCTGGGAATAGACTCCGAGAATGGTCAGTTCCTTGGCGAAGAAGGCAAGCTCCTCCAGCGCCAGTTTCAGCGGCCGGTCGTCGGGGTGACCCTCGATCTCCGCATAGAAGCGGGTGGCGACGAAGCGCCCGCCGATCATGTGGCTTTCGAGCTTGGTCATGTTGACGCCGTTGGTCGCAAAGCCGCCCATGGCCTTGTAGAGCGCCGCCGGCACGTTGCGCACCTGGAAGACGAAGCTCGTCAGGCAGTCCCGGCCCGGTGCGGCCCAGATCTTCTGGCGCGACAGGATGACGAAGCGGGTGGTGTTGTTGGCGGCATCCTCGATGTCCTCGGCGAGGATGTCGAGGCCGTAGACCTCCGCCGCGAGCCTCGGGGCGATGGCGGCCTGGCTGGGGTCGTTCATCTCCGCCACCTCGCGCGCCGAGCCCGCCGTGTCGGCGGCGACGATGGGCTTCAGGCCGAGCTTTCGGATGATCTGCCGGCACTGGCCGAGGCCCATGATATGACTGCGCGCCGTCTTGACGGTGGCGAGCGAGGAGCCCTTCACGCCCATGAGCTGGAAGCGGATGGGCAGGAAGAACTCGCCGATGATGTGGAGCCCGGCGGTGGGCAGAAGGTGGTGGACGTCACCGACGCGGCCGGCAATCGAGTTCTCGATCGGGATCATGCCCAGATCGGCATCGCCGTTCTGGATGGCCGCAAAGGCGTCCTCGAAGCTCGGGCATGGCAGAACCTCGGCCTGCGGAAAGACCGCATTGGCCGCCTGGTGGGAGAAGGCGCTGAGTTCGCCCTGGAAGGCGATCCGCTTGGGCGCGAGGATCATGGGACGCATTACTCCGGTGGGGCGGCTTGTTTAGCGGAAGGATCAGGCTTTGGCGATGAGGCCGCGGGCCCGTTCCAGGTCCTCCGGCGTATCGACGCCGAGGGGCACGGTATCGACGACGGCGACGTCGATGCGCATGCCGTTTTCCAATGCGCGGAGCTGTTCCAGCCGTTCGCGCCGCTCCAGCGGGGCGGGGGGCAGCGCGACGAAGCGGTCCAGCGCCGCGCGCCGATAGGCGTAAAGGCCGATATGGTGATAGAGCGGCCCCTCGCCGGAAGGGGCCGTCGCGCGGGTGAAATAGAGGGCGCGCAGGCGGCGCCCGGACAGCGGCGTCCCGACCACCTTCACCACGTTCGGATTGGCGACCTCCTCGGGCCGCGTGATGACGGACGCCAGCGTTCCGATATCGACGGCCGGGTCGTCGAGCAGGTCGGCCGCTGCCCGGATGATCGCCGGGTCGATGGTCGGCAGGTCGCCCTGCACGTTGATGATCCTGTCGGCGGCTGCCGCCGTATCGACCAGCATGGCAGCTTCGTGGATGCGGTCCGAACCGCTCGGATGGTCCGGACGGGTCATGATGGCCCGGCCACCGGCGGCCTCCACCGCGGCGCTGATCTCGTCCGAATCCGTGGCGACGATCACCTCGCCGAGGCCGGCTGCGCGCGCCTGGTCCATGACATGGACGATCATCGGCCGGCCGCCGATATCGGCGAGGGGCTTGCCGGGCAGGCGCGAGGCAGCCATGCGGGCGGGAATGAGGACGAGTGTGCGGGACATGGGGCGGAAGGGGTCTCGGGCGCGGCTGAAAGTAGCATGCCGGGGGCGTGCATATACGGGTTGCCTCACGCGGCGCAATTTGATTAGTGTCCGCGCCAAATCGGCCGGGTTCGGGCGGCTTCCCCCCGTGGGTCCCCGATTCGATGACAGGTTGCCGATCGGCTGGAGCTGGTCCTGATGGACGGATTCGAGATCAACAAGACCTTTATGGCCCTGCTGCTGGTCGGCACGGCAACGCTCGGCGGCAATATCGTCGCCGGCGAGATCCTGTTCAAACCGGCCAAGCCGGCCAAGCCCGGTTTCGAGGTGGTCGTCGCGCCGCCCGCCGGGCAGCAGGCGGCCCCCGCCGCCGCCGAGCCGACCAAGACGATGGCCGAGGTCTTCGCCTCCGCCAATGCCGCCAATGGTCCGGCCGTGTTCCGCCAGTGCGCGACCTGCCACACGATCAACAAGGGCGGGGCCAATGGCGCCGGTCCCAATCTGTTCGGCATCATCGGCCGCAACCATGCGGCAACGCCCGGCTTCAACTATTCGGCGGCCATGCGCGGCAAGGCCAGCGAGCCGTGGACGCTGGAGGCCATGTACGCCTTCATCACCAATCCGCGCCGCGCGGTTCCGGGCACCACGATGTCGTTTGCCGGTATCCGCTCCGAGCAGCAGCGCGCCGACCTGATGGCCTATCTGCGCGAGCAGGCCGACACCCCGGTCGACCTGCCGAAGTGAGATTATCGCTCCCACGGGAATGAAAAGGGCCGGGGTTTCCCCGGCCTTTTGCTTTCAGGACGCGCGGTCCGCACCCGTTCGGACCCCTGATTTTCCAGGCAGACACGGGGTCAACACCGCATTATCCTGCGTGAGTCCCATTTTTGCCACGCTTGCCGCGTTGGAACGGCGGTCCTCACCGCCCCAAGACCGGGTTCGCACAAGGTTTTTTCATGCCGACCATCGCACTCGTCGACGACGACCGGAACATCCTGACTTCGGTCGCGATCGCGCTGGAAGCCGAGGGCTACCGGATCGTCACCTACAATGACGGGGCCTCGGCCCTCGACGGCTTCAAGCAGGCCCCGCCGGACCTGGCGATTCTCGACATCAAGATGCCGCGCATGGACGGCATGGAACTGCTGCGCCGCCTGCGCCAGAAGAGCGACATGCCGGTGATCTTCCTCACCTCCAAGGATGAGGAGATCGACGAATTGTTCGGCCTCAAGATGGGCGCCGACGATTTCATCCGCAAACCCTTCTCCCAGCGCTTGCTGGTCGAGCGGGTCAAGGCCGTCCTGCGCCGCGCCGCTGCCAAGGACCCCGCGGCCGAGATCAAGTCGGACGCCAAGGTGCTGGAGCGCGGCAAGCTGCGCATGGACCCCGAGCGCCACACCTGCACCTGGGACGGCCATCCGGTGACCCTGACCGTCACCGAGTTCCTGATCCTTCAGGCGCTCGCCCAGCGCCCGGGCGTGGTCAAGAGCCGCAATGCCCTGATGGACGCGGCCTATGACGATCAGGTTTATGTCGACGACCGCACCATCGACAGCCACATCAAGCGCCTGCGCAAGAAGTTCAAGGCCGTGGACGACGACTTCGAGATGATCGAGACCCTCTACGGGGTCGGCTATCGCTTCAAGGAGTGAGGAGGCTTCCTCCCCGCCAATGCTCGACCGAACCCAGAGCGCCGGACCTCCGCAGGCGGCGGACGCGGATCCCGCAGCCCCCGCGCGCGCGGGACGGCCTGTCGCACGGTTCGGCCGCGTGGCCGCCCGTTTCACGCGGGCGGTGCTGAACCGGTCGTTCTCCAGTCTCACGCGCCGCATCGTCCTTCTCAACCTTGCCGGCCTTGTCGCCCTGGTCTCCGGCATCCTCTGGCTGTCGAGCTTTCGCGCGGGCCTGATCGAATCCCGGGCGCAGAGCCTCATCGTCCAGGGCGAGATCATCGCCGGCGCCATCGCCGCCTCGGCGACGGTGGACAGTTCGGTCATCCCCATCGACCCGGACAAGCTGTTCGAACTGCAGCTCGGCGGTGCCGGCTCCTCCATCGACGATCCGGCGGCCCTGCTGGAGTTTCCGATCAATCCCGAGCGCGTGGCGCCGGTGCTGCGCCGGCTCACCGGCCCGACCGAGACCCAGGCCCGCATCTACGACCGCGAGGGCAACCTGATCCTAGACAGCCGCAATCTTTATGGCCGCGGCGACATCCAGACCCTCGACCTGCCGCCCATCGGCACCAAGCCGCCCTTCTACGAGAAATGGTGGAACGAGATCCGCCGCTTCCTGCGCGGCGGCGTCAATTTCCCGATCTACCGCGATTTCGGCTTCGGAAATGGCAAGAGCTATCCGGAGGTGGCCCAGGCCTTGTCCGGCCAGAAGGGCAGCATGGTCCGCGTCAACGAGCAGGGCGAGATCATCGTCTCGGTGGCCATTCCCGTGCAGCGTTTCCGCGGGGTGCTGGGCGTGCTGCTGCTCAACACGCGCGGCGGCGAGATCGACGCCGTGATCGATGCCGAACGCCTGCAGGTGCTGCGCGTCTTCATGGTCGCCGCGCTGGTCATGGTGGTGCTGTCAATTCTCATGGCCCGCACCATTGCAGGCCCCGTGCGCAAGCTGGCCGAAGGTGCCGAGCAGGTGCGCCGACGTCATCGCTCGCGCGAGCAGATCCCTGACTTCAGCCACCGGCGCGACGAGATCGGCCATCTGTCGCGCTCCCTGCGCGACATGACGGACGCGCTCTATGCCCGCATTGAAGGGATCGAGCGCTTTGCCGCCGATGTCTCCCACGAATTGAAGAATCCGCTGACCTCCGTCCGCTCGGCGGTGGAGACGTTGCCGCTGGCCAAGACGGAAGCGTCCCGCGAACGGCTGCTGGCCGTGATCCAGCACGATGTCCGGCGGCTCGACCGCCTGATTACCGACATTTCCGACGCCAGCCGCCTCGATGCAGAGCTCCAGCGCCAGGAGGCGACGCGCGTCGATCTTGCCAGGCTGCTGACCACGCTGGTGACCATCGCCAACGAGGTGAAGGCCGGCGAGGACGTCAAGGTCGAACTGGTCTTCCAGGACGGGCGGCCGCGCGATTTCGGCGTGCGCGGCCATGACAGCCGCCTGAGCCAGGTGGTGACCAACCTCATCGACAATGCCCGCTCGTTCTCGCCGCCCGGGAGTGTCGTCCGCGTCGTCGCACGCAAGCTGAAGGGCGCCATCGAGATCGCGGTGGAAGACCAGGGTCCCGGCATCCGCGAAGACGCGTTGCAGCGGATCTTCGAGCGCTTCTATACTGATCGTCCGCATCAGGACTACGGCCAGAACTCCGGCCTGGGCCTGTCCATTTCCCGACAGATCGTCGAGGCCCATGGCGGGCGCATCTGGGCCGAGAACCAGCCGGGTCCTCCGGGTCCCGACGGCGAACCGACGGTTGCCGGTGCCCGCTTCGTCGTCCGGCTGCCTGCGGCGTGACGGGGCCGGGCACCATCCACGGCTCGGTGGTGCTGGTCGGCAGCCGCGCGGTGCTGATCCGCGGGCCGTCCGGTTCGGGAAAGTCGCGCCTCGCTCTCCGCCTGATCGACGGGCCGCCGATCCCCGGCGCGCCGCCCGTCAGGCTCGTCGCCGATGACCGCGTGCTGCTCGCCGAAGTCCATGGCCGTCTCGTCGCCCGGCCTCCGGCGGCTCTTGCCGGCCTGATCGAACTGCGCGGCATCGGGATCGTGGCGCGGCCGTTCGAGACGGCCGGCATCGTGCGCCTCGTCATCGATCTGTCGGCCCCGGACGCGACCCGCATGCCGGAACCGGAAAGCCGCAGTGTCGCAGTCGGGAGCGTCATCCTGCCGCGTCTTGCCGTCGAGGAAGGCGCTGACCCGCTGCCTGGACTGGTGGATTGGCTCATCGGCGCGTCGCGCGATGTCGCCAATCCGGCCTCACGGCGATAGTCTCATGTCCGGGTCTCTTGCGCTCGCGGTCGTCTTGGTGATCATTACGGCCTCTTTCGGAAAGGTGCGTGCGGAGCGTCGCGCGCGGAGTGCCGGATGATCGGACTCGTTATTGTCACGCATGGCCAGCTGGCCGTCGAATTCCGTCACGCGATGGAACATGTGGTCGGGCCGCAGCGTCAGGTCGAGACGGTCGCGATCGGTCCCAGCGACGACATGGACCAGCGCCGCCGCGACATCATCGCCGCCGTTGACCGCGTCGATACCGGCGATGGCGTCGCGGTGCTGACCGACATGTTCGGCGGCACGCCGTCGAACCTCGCGATCTCGATCATGAGCGGGCGTCCCGTCGAGGTGGTTGCCGGCATCAACCTGCCGATGCTGGTCAAGCTTGCGACCGTCCGCCAGGAGAAGCCGTTGCAGGAGGCGGTCCTGCACGCCCAGGAGGCGGGGCGCAAATACATCAACATCGCCAGTCGTGTCCTCGCCGGCCAGTGAACCCGCGCCTTTGCCATTGTGGCGGCGCGCGCGCTTGGTAGAGTGTTGGAAACTGACCGCTTTGGCTGACCATCGGTCGGCAGGCGAAATGGTGTGATCCGGGAGATTTGCTTGATCGGGGATGGCGAGACATCCGGGGGGATTGTGGCTGGGCCGGTGGACGGCGCCGTGGTGCGCGAACTGCCGATCCTCAACAAGCGCGGGCTCCATGCCCGAGCCTCGGCCAAGTTCGTCGCCTGCGTCGATCGCTTCAACGCCCGGGTCACGGTCACCCGCGCCGGCGAAAGTGTCGATGGAACCTCGATCATGGGGCTGATGATGCTGGCCGCCGGCATCGGCACCAGCGTCACCGTTCAGGCGACGGGACCGCAGGCGCGTGAAGTGGTGGATGCCGTGGCCGCCCTGGTGGCCGACCGGTTCGGCGAGGGCGAATAGCGCCAGCCAGGGGCGAGCATCGTTCGGAGATGGTTCCAGCATGACCGAGATATCGGACGCCTCGGGCGTAGGACGCCGCGTGGAGAACGGCCTGGAAAGGGCGCTGTTCGCCAGTCGCTGGCTGATGGCCCCCTTCTATGCCGGGCTGGTCATCGGGCTGGCCGCCTTGATGGTCGTGTTCTTGCGCGATCTTGTCGGCTTCATCGT
Organism: Phreatobacter sp.; assembly: GCF_051860605.1. Classification (GTDB taxonomy): domain Bacteria; phylum Pseudomonadota; class Alphaproteobacteria; order Rhizobiales; family Phreatobacteraceae; genus Phreatobacter. Next base: position 181,615 of record NZ_JBHYDR010000002.1, read on the forward strand.
CAAGGTGCCGACGGCCAAGGAGGCCGACGTCATCCTCGGCGTCCTGACGCTGATCGACCTGTCGCTGGCCGGCAACCTGGTCATCATGGTGGTCTTTTCCGGCTATGAGAACTTCGTGTCGAAGATGGACCACGTGAAGGGGCGGGACCGGCCCGAATGGATGGGCACGATCGACTTCTCGACGCTCAAGCTGAAGCTCCTCGCGTCCATCGTTGCCATCTCGGCCATCCACCTGCTCAAGGCCTTCATGAATGTAGGGGCGATGAGCGACCGCGAGATGATGTGGCTGGTGATCATTCACGTCACATTCGTCGGCTCCGGCGTGCTTCTTGCGCTGACCGACCGGCTGACCGGACACGCGGACTGATGGCCGACTGGCGCAGCTTCTGGGATGGCGAGCATGCCATCTATGTCAGCGCCCGCCACAAGCAGGTGCATTACCGCGCGATCGCGGACGGCATCCTGGCGCATCTGGCGTCCGCCGGAACGGGTCCGGATGCCGTGGTGCTCGACTATGCCTGCGGCGAGGCGCTCGAGGCCGACAGGGTGGCGGCAGCGGTCGGCCGTCTCGTCCTGTGCGACGGGGCGCCGAGCGTCGTGGCAAGGCTTGCCGAGCGCTTCTCCGGCGAGGCCCGGGTTGCCGCCGTGCTGCCGGAAGACCTCGACGACGCGCTGGCCGACGGCACGGCCGATGTCATCGTGGTCTCCTCGCTCATCCAGTATCTCGGGCAGGAGGATTTCGCGGTCTTGCTGCGGCGGTTCCGGCAGAAGCTCAAGCCGTCGGGCCGGCTGGTGGTTGCCGATGTCATCCCGCCCGATGCCGGCATGGTCGCCGATGTCCTCTCGCTGCTGCGCAACGGCCTTGCCCACGGCTACCTGTCCGCCGCGGCCATGGGCCTCGTGGCAACCGCCGTCTCGCCCTACCGCAAGCTGCGGGCCGAACTCGGCCTGACGACCTATGCCGAGGCGGACATGCTGGCGCTGCTCCGGCGCGAGGGGTTTGCCGGCCGTCGCCATGTGCCCAATCTCGGCCTGACGCCGCATCGCATGACCTTCGTCGCCAGCCCTTCGAACGTTTGACAGGACCCGGGCCTTTCCGCATATCGATCATCCCGTTCGATGTAGCGAACGCTGCCGCGTGGTGATGCCATGAACCCGATTTTCGCCAGCCTCCCGACCACCGTCTTCGAGGTGATGTCGCAGCTTGCCCGCGAGACCGGCGCGATCAATCTCGGCCAGGGTTTCCCCGACGATCCCGGGCCGGAGGATGTGCGACGCAAGGCGGCCGAGGCCGTCGTCACCGGCTGGAACCAGTATCCGCCGATGATGGGCCTGCCCGAACTCCGGCAGGCCGTGTCGGCGCATTATCGCCATCACCAGGATCTGGCCGTCGATCCGGACCGGGAGGTGATGATCACCTCCGGCGCCACCGAGGCCATTGCCGGAGCGCTGTTCGCGCTGATCGAGCCGGGCGACGAGGTGGTGCTGTTCCAGCCCATGTATGACGCCTACCTGCCGCTGGTGCGCCGGGCCGGGGGCGTGCCGCGCTTCGTCAACCTGAAGCCGCCGTACTGGCGCTTCACCGAGGAGGACCTGGCGGCGGTCTTTACCGACCGGACGCGGGTGGTGCTGCTCAACAATCCGCTCAACCCGGCGGCTTCCGTCTTCCCGACCGCGGATCTCGATCTGCTGGGCCGGTTCTGTGAGCGCTTCGGCGCGACCGTGATCTCCGACGAGGTTTGGGAGCATGTCGTCTTCGACGGGCATCGCCACGTCTCGGTGCTGGCCATCGACAGCCTGCGCCCCCGTGCGGTGAAGATCGGCTCGGCCGGCAAGATCTTCTCGCTGACGGGGTGGAAGGTCGGTTTCGTGGTGGCGGCACCCGAGATCATGCGGGTTCTCGCCAAGGCCCACCAGTTCCTGACCTTTACCACACCGCCCAATCTGCAGGCGGCCGTCGCCTATGGCCTTGCCAAGGACGACGGCTATTTCACCGGCATGCGGTCCGAGTTCCAGCGCGCCCGCGACCTGTTCGCCGCCGGCCTTGCAGGAGCCGGCTTCACGGTTCTGCCGAGTGCGGCGACCTATTTCATCAACGTCGATCTGGCCGGCGCCGGCATCGACGACGATGTCGGCTTCTGCCGTCGCCTGGTATCGGACCACGGGGTCGCCGCCATCCCCGTCTCGGCCTTCTATGCCGAGGCGCCGGTCACCTCGGTGGTGCGCTTCTGCTTCGCCAAGAAGGACGAGACGCTGACTGGCGCGCTGGAGCGGCTCGCCCCGGTCTTCGCCCGCGCCTGATCCCCTGTCGTCACAGGGCGGCGACGGCCTCGGGAACGGCCTCCAGGCGCTCGGCCTGTTCGCACAGGTCCGCCAGCGTGATCCGGGCCAGTTCGTCGAAATAGCGGTCCTCGGCCTTCGATACGGCAGGGCAGACCACGGAAGCGACCAGCGGCGACAGGGCCTCGAACTCCTCCGCATCGCTGCTCAGGGAAGAGCGGACGATGTCGGCGCAGGTGATCCGCGCGCGCTCGCGCGCGAGGTCGTAGCCGCCGCGGGGACCCCGCATGCCCTTCAGGATGCCGACCCTGACAAGCTGCTGAAGCATGGGCTCCAGATGCCGCGGCGGCAGGTGATTGCGCGCGGCAAGCGCCTTGGCCGAGACCGGCCCGGTGCGTGCATGGATCGCAATGTCGATGACCGCGGCAATGGCGAGTCGGCCGCGACGAGAAAGCACTGGCATCGTTATCCCGCAACGGGCCGCAACCTTATCGGCCCGCCTGCAACAAATCATGCCGGGTCCGCGGTGAAGAAGCCCGTTTCGTGCATGTGGCCTGTGCCTGCAACGCAGGGAACGTCTTCTTCAACGCCCGGTTGAGCCGAATCCGCCGGCGCCGCGCACCGTTGTATCGAGGTTTTCGACCGCCACGAGCTGCGCCTGCACCACTGGCGCGATGACAAGCTGGGCGATGCGCTCCCCGCGGCGAATGGTCACTGGCTCCGTCCCGAGATTGACCAGCAGCACCTTCACCTCGCCCCGATAGTCGGCGTCGATGGTACCGGGCGCGTTGGCGACGGTCAGGCCATGCTTCAGGGCAAGGCCCGAGCGCGGCCGCACCTGTCCCTCGAAACCGGGCGGAATCGCCATCTTCAGCCCGGTCGGCACGGCGGCACGGGCGCCGGGGGCGAGCAGGAGTGGCTCGGCTTCGTGAAGCGCTGCCAGAAGGTCCATGCCGGCGGCATGTTCGGTTTGCGCCGCCGGCAGGGCGAGGCCCTCCCCATGCGGCAGCCGCTCGACGGCGATCGTCACAGGCCCGCTCATGCTCCGGCAAGCCTCCTGGCCAGATGGGCCACGAGCGCGCGGGCGACCTCGTCCTTGGACTGGCGCGCCCAGGTCTCGACGCCCTCGCTGCTGACAAGATGCACCGTATTGGCATCGCCGCCGAAGGTTCCTGTGCCGGTCGCCACGTCATTGGCCACGATCAGGTCGCAGCCCTTGCGGGCAAGCTTGGCGCGGGCATTGTCGACGACATTTTCGGTTTCGGCGGCGAAGCCGACGACCAGCCTGGGGCGTTTCGTCCCATGACGCGCGACGGTTGCCAGGATGTCGGGGTTCTCCACGAAGGACAGGGCCGGCGGCCCGTCTGGTCCCTTCTTCAGCTTGCCGCCGGCGATGTCGGCCACGCGCCAGTCGGCGACCGCCGCCGCGAAGATCGCGATGGAGGCCGGCAGCGCCGCATCCACGGCGGCCAGCATGTCGCGCGCGCTCTCCACCTTCACGACCGTGACGCCGACGGGGTCGGCGACGCCCACGGGCCCGGTCACCAGCGTGACATCGGCGCCGGCCTCGGCGGCCGCTTTCGCAATGGCATGGCCTTGTTTTCCCGACGAATGGTTGGAGATGTAACGGACGGGATCGATCGCCTCGCGGGTCGGGCCGGACGTGACCAGCACCCGGTGGCCGGCAAGGGGCCGGCTCACGGCGGGGTCAACCATCATCGCCTCGATGGCCGCGATGATCTCCGGCACCTCCGCCATCCGGCCGGGACCGAACTCGCCGCAGGCCATGCCGCCCGCGTTCGGTCCGACGAAGGTGACGCCGTCGCCCTTCAGGATGCCGACATTGCGCTGTGTCGCCGGGTGCAGCCACATGCGCACATTCATGGCGGGCGCTGCGAGGATGCGCTTGTCGGTGGCCAGGAGCGCCGTCGAGGCAAGGTCATTGGCATGGCCATGGGCCATCTTGGCCATCAGGTCGGCGGTGGCCGGCGCGACGACCAGCAGGTCGGCATCGCGCGAGAGCTCGATATGGCCCATCTCGTTCTCATCGGTGAGCGAGAACAGCTCCTGGAACACCTTGTCGCCGGTGAGCGAGCCGACCGACAGCGGCGTGACGAATTCGGCCCCGGCCCGCGTCAGGATCGCGCGTACCTTCGCGCCGCGGTCCTGCAGCCGCCGGATCAGTTCCAGCGACTTGTAGGCAGCGATGCCGCCGCCGATGACGAGAAGGATGCGCTTGGCCGTGAGCATGGGCGGGAGGCCCCCGGGTGAGGTTGCGCGAACGTAACCCTTTGCCGCTGCCGTTCAAGGTCGCCAAGCGGGAGGCTGGCTGGCGGGTCAGCGGAACGGCGGTTCGTCGAAGCTCCGGAGCTTGCGTGAGTGGATGGCCCCGCCCGCGCGCTTCAGGCGCTCGACGGCATCGAGCCCGACGAGCAGGTGCTGGGCCACCGCAGTGGCATAGAAGGCATTGGCCGCGCCCGGCAGCTTGATCTCGCCGTGCAACGGCTTGTCGGAGACGCAGAGCAGCGTGCCATAGGGCACGCGCAGCCGGTAGCCCTGCGCGGCGATCGTGCCGCTTTCCATGTCCACCGCGATGGCGCGGGACAGGTTGAACAGGCGCGCTTCCTGGGTGTAGCGCAGCTCCCAGTTCCGGTCGTCGTTGGTTACAACGGTGCCGGTGCGCAGGCGGTGCTTGAGCGTCTCGCCGGTGGCTCCCGTGACGGCGGCGCAGGCTTCCTGCAGCGCCGTCTGGATCTCGGCAAGCGCCGGTATCGGGATTTCCGGCGGCACCAGCGCATCGAGAATATGGTCGCGCCTGAGATAGGCATGGGCGAGCACATAGTCGCCGATCTCCTGGGCCTGCCTCAGGCCGCCGCAATGGCCGATCATCAGCCAGCAATGGGGGCGCAGCACGGCCAGGTGGTCGGTGATGTTCTTGGCGTTGGACGGGCCGACGCCGATATTGACCAGCGTCACGCCGGCCGTGCCCTCGCGCTCGAGGTGATAGGCCGGCATCTGGAACCGGTGCCACGCCGAGGTGGCGATGCGGGCGATGCCGCCGTCGAGATCCTCGCGCGTGATCGACAGGCCGCCGGGCGCGGTCAGCTTCCGGGCACGCCCGGCCTCGATCTCGCCGGCGCTCCACGCGACGAACTGGTCGACATAGCGGTGGTAATTGGTCAGCAGGATCCACGGCTGCGCGGCCCGCCAGTCGGTGCCGGTATAGTGGACCAGGCGGCGCAGCGAATAGTCGACGCGGACGGCGTCGAACAGCGACAGCGGCAGCCCGCCGCCGGGCAGGCAGTCGAACGTGCCGTCGGCCACCTCGTCGCCGACCAGCGCGAGCAGCGGCGAGGGGAAGTGCCGGGCAAGCTCGGAGGGGCTGCGCCCGCCGGCCGCCAGTTCGTCGACGCCGTCGAGCACATAGGGGTAGGGGATCTCCTGGGAGCTCGGGCGAACGGCGATGGTGGCGCCATATTCGGAGACGAGCGGGCGGAGCTGGTCGAGCAGGTAGCGGCGGAAGAAGCCGGGCTGCGTGATGGTGGTCGCATAGAGGCCCGGCCGGGAGAACTTGGCATAGGCGCGCCGGTTGCGCGGCCCGGCCCGGTCCGGTGCGTGGGTGACGGCCAGTTCCGGATAGACGAAACGGGCGCGCTCCTCGGGCGAGGGCGGCGGGCCCCCGGCAAGATAGCGCGCGAGCGCCGCGCGCAGCGCATCGGTGGCGGTGTCGTAGAGCTCCTCGAGCCTGTCGACGGCGGAATCAGGGGTCAGGGTGCCGGCCATGGCGCGACTATACCGCGCGCCCGTCGGCAAGGGCAGCGGGCCTCCGCAGCGGGCCGCCTAGTCGATGGAGGGCCGGCTCTGCCTGCCCTTCTTGACGCCCGAGCGCTTCGCCTTGCCCTCGAGGCGCCGCTCCTTCGAGGCGCGCGACGGCTTCGTGGCGATGCGTCGTTTCGGGCGGACCGCGGCACGGGCCACCAGCGCCACGAGGCGGGCGAGGGCATCCTCCCGGTTCATCTCCTGCGACCGGAACCGGTCGGCCTGGATGATCAGGACGCCATCCTTGGTCAGCCTGGAGCCGGCCAGCGGCACCAGCCGGGCCTTGATGTCGGGCGGCAGCGCGGCGGCCGCCAGATCAAAGCGCAGTTCGCAGGCGGTCGAGACCTTGTTGACGTTCTGGCCGCCGGGGCCGGACGCCCGGACGAACGAATAGGTGACGTCGTCCGGGTTCAGGTCGAGGAACGGCGTGACGGGGATGGGATCGGCCATGGCTTGCGCATTGTCGCAGCGGGTTCGATGCGCAACAAGCTGTTGCGGACTGTTGGCTCCAGCAGGGCGTATGGCACCACCGAACTGCGTCCTTCGAGGCTCGCGCCTTGCGCTCGCACCTCAGGATGAGGGAGGTGGCGGATGGCAGGCCAGGTGCGCAGCGGTTGTGACGCGCCCCATGCCCCGACAGTGCAGATCATCGCCCTCCTCATCCTGAGGTGCGAGGCCGAACGGCCGAGCCTCGAAGGACGCACTCGCGCCGTGCAGGTCAGGCCGAATGGCCGCCGGCAATACCGGCAAGGCCCTGCCCTATACCCTCAAGCCGCCTTGGCGCGGGCATCGTGCTTGGACAGCCGGTCGAACAGGTAGTCGACCTCGGCGCGGGCCTTGGCCGAGAGCGGCGCGCCCGGCTTGCGCTGGGCCTCCGAGGCAATCACGCCGCGCTTCTTGAGCAGATACTTGCGCACGGCAAGGCCGGCACCCGGCTGCTGCTCGTAGCGGATCAGCGGCAGGTGGGCGTCGAACAGGTCATGGGCCTGATCGCGCTTGCCGGCCTTCTGCAGGCGCACCACGTCCACCAGCATGTCGGGGAAGGCATAGCCGGTCATGGCGCCATCGGCGCCGCGCTCGCATTCGAAGTCGAGGAACAGGCCGCCATTGCCGCACAGGATGGACACATGGCGCATGGAGCCATCGGCCTCGAAACCGCGGAGGGCAGAAATCTTTTCAAGCCCCGGCCAGTCCTCGTGCTTCAGCATGACGCAGGAGGGCAGCTCCTGAATGATCGAGCGGATCACCTTCGGGCTCATCTGCACGGAGAAGGTGAGCGGAAAATCCTGGATGCAGAACGGAATGTCGCCGCCGATCGCGTCGACGGCCTGCTTGTAATAGGTGACGATCTGCTCGTCGGTGCGCAGCGTGTTGGGCGGGGCGATCATGACGCCGGCCGCGCCCGCATCCATCACCGTGCGCGCAAGCGATTTCATGGCGGCAAATCCCGGTGCCGAGACGCCGACGATGACCGGCATGGACGGGCCGGCGCGCTGGATGATCTGCTTGGAGATGGCAACCGATTCCTCGGCCGACAGTTTCGGCGCCTCGCCCATGACGCCGAGGATGGTCATGCCGTCGCAGCCGCAGGCGCGATAGAAGTCGACCATCGAATCGGTGGACTTCTCGTCGACGCGGCCATCGTCATGGAAGGGCGTCGCCGCGATCACGTAAACGCCGCTGGCGGTGGAAAGCTCGGTGCCGTTCGCCTTCATGGCTGTCTCCTGGCTCAGGATTGTCGTGGCGCTGCGGATGACACGGAAGAAGGTGCCGGTCAAAGGCGGGCGCCGCAAGGCTGGCCTGCCGGTTTCCGTCGTGCGGATGCCCAGCGCGGTGCGGCTGCCGGACTTGTCGCCGGCCCGCCGGCCGGCCTAGCCTCATGGGATCAGGAGAAGCCCATGGCCCGCATCGTCACCGTCGCCGCCGCCCAGCTCGGCCCCATCCAGAAGGCCGAGGGCCGCCAGTCCGTGGTCGCGCGCATGATCTCCCTGATGGAACAGGCCAGGGCGCAGGGCGCCACCTTCATCGTCTATCCGGAACTGGCGCTGACCACCTTCTTCCCGCGCTGGTATCATGAGGATCGCGCCGAGGCTGATCCCTGGTTCGAGGCCGAGATGCCGGGACCGGCGACCCAGCCGCTGTTCGACAAGGCGGTTGAACTTGGCATGGCCATGAGCTTCGGCTATGCCGAGCTGACGCCCGACGGGCATCATTTCAACACCTCGATCCTCGTCGACAAGACCGGTCGGATTGTCGGCAAATACCGCAAGGTGCATCTGCCCGGCCATGTCGAGCTCGACCCCGGGCGAAGCCACCAGCATCTGGAGAAGCGCTATTTCGAGCCGGGCGACCTCGGCTTCCCGGTCTGGCGCTTCGAGGGCGGTCTGGTCGGCATGGCCATCTGCAACGACCGGCGATGGCCGGAGACCTATCGCGTCATGGGCCTGCAGGGCGTGGAGATGGTGGTGCTCGGCTTCAACACCCCTTCTGTCAATTCCCAGCGAGGTGACGAGCGGATCGAGGACCGCCTGTTCCATCACCGCCTGTCCTGCCAGGCTGGTGCTTATCAGAACGCGACCTGGGTGGTGGCGGTGGCCAAGGCCGGCACCGAGGACGGCCATCACTGCATGGGCGGCACGCTGATCGTCGATCCGAACGGCAGGATCGTCGGCGAGATCGACCACGAGGAGGACGGGCTGCTGGTCCATGCCTGCGACCTCGACGAGACGCGGTTCGGCAAGGACACCATCTTCGACTTCAAGCGCCACCGGCGGATCGAGCACTATGGGCTGATCACGGAGCGTGTCGGGGTCGGCGAGCCGCTGGGCCAGTAATGCCCCCGGCCGCGCCCGCAATGCAGGCAGCCTCCCGCATTGCCTAACCTAGCGGCACTCTGCTGCAAATGACTCCAGGCCGGGTACTGCGGCTCTGGACCCTCATCTCTTTGATATCAGAAGGTTAGAGGGTTAATCGCACTGGCACATGACTTGTATGCAGGACCTCCAGGCAAGCAACCCGGAGGCCCGTCATGGCGCGCAGCATCGTCTCCCGCAGCAGCATTTCCCGGCGCACGCTCCTCAAGGCCACCGCGGCCGGGGTGGTGACTGCAGCGCTTCCGGCCGGCGCATTCGCCCAGGCCAACGGACCGCTGCGCGTCGGCATCTCGCTGTCCGACGTGCCGCGCCTGTGGGGCGGGCCGGAAGGCGGCTTCGAGGGCATCCGCTTCGGCGGTTACATGGTGTTCGACGCCCTGGTGAACTGGGACATGTCGAAGGCTGACCAGCCGTCGGGCCTTGCCCCCGGTCTGGCGACCCGATGGGAGGTCGATCCGTCCGACAAGAAGCGCTGGATCATCACCCTGCGCGAGGGCGTCACCTTCCACGACGGCACGCCCTTCGACGCCGATGCCGCGATCTGGAATTTCGACTCGATCTTCAAGGCGGACGCACCGCAGTTTCACCAGCCGCGGGTCGGTCTCGTGCGCTCGCGCCTGTCATCCGTTGCCGGCTATACGAAGATCGACGCCCGAACGATCGCAGTTACCACCAACGTGGTCGACGGCATGTTCCCCTACCAGCTGTCCTATCTGTGGTTCGTCAGCCCGGCGCGCCTCGCCGAACTCGGCGGAGACTGGCAGAAATTCACCCAGCGTCCGGCCGGCACGGGCCCCTACAAGGTGGTTTCGGTCACCCCCCGCGAGCGGGTCGAGCTCGAGGCCAACGCCGCCTACTGGGACAAGGCGCGCGTGCCGAAGACGCTCCGCACGGTGCTGCTGCCGATCCCCGACAGCAATGCCCGGATCGCCGCGCTGCGCTCCGGCACGATCGACATTGCCGAAACCTTGCCGCCTGATGCCATCCCCTCGCTGAAGGGCGCCGGCTTCCAGGTCGTGCAGAACTCCTATCCGCATATTTGGGCGTGGAGGCTCAACGTCAATCCGGGCACGCCCTTTGCGGATGTCCGCGTGCGCAGGGCGGCGAACCTCGCCATCGACCGCGATGCGATGGTGCAGCTGCTCTCCGGCACGGCTCTGCCGGCCAAGGGCAAGGTCCTGCCGGGAGACCCGTGGTTCGGCAAACCGACCTTCGACATCCGCTACGATGTGGAGGCGGCAAAGAAGCTGATGATGGAAGCCGGCTACGGTCCTGCCAAGCGGCTTGAAGTGGTCGCCGTCATCGCTTCCGGCGGCGGCGGTCAGATGGTGCCGATGCCGATGAACGAGATGCTTCAGGAGAACCTGAAGGACATCTTCATCGACGTGACCTTCCAGGTCGTCGATTTCACCACCATCATCAACATGCTGCGCGGCGGAACCCGCGCCGAGCAGCAGAAGGGCTTCCACGCGCTCAACATCGCCATCCCCTCCATCGATCCGACGACCGGCTGGGTGATCTACGATTCCAGCCTCACCGCGCCGCGCGGCGTGAACTGGGGCTGGTACAACAACCCGGCCATCGACGCCCAGATCAAGGCGATGCGCGAGGCTTTCGATCCCGCGGCGCAGAACGAGGCGATGGGCAAGCTGCACGCCATGCTGGTCGATGACGCGGCCGCCCTGTTCGTGGTCCACGACCTCAATCCGCGCGGCCTCTCTCCTCGGGTGCGGGGCTTCGTTCAGGCCCGCAACTGGTTCCAGGACTACACGCCCGTGACGGTCGGCCCCGCAGCGTGAGGCCGGCCGGCTCTGCGCCAGGGCGCGCGGCCGGCGGTCACACGCGAAGTTTCCTCAACTGGGCGATCAGCCCGGCCGTCGATCCGTCGAGGCCCTCGGTCGCGGCGCTGCGGCCGGTCACGACCGGTTCCAGCGCCGTGGCCAGTTCCTTGCCGAGTTCGACGCCCCATTGATCGAAGGCATTGATGCCGAGCAGCGTCGCCATCACGAAGACCTTGTGCTCGTAGAGCGCCACGATCATGCCGAGGGTTGCCGGGTCGAGCTTGCGGTAGAGGAAGGTCGTCGAGGGCCTGTTGCCGGCAAAGACCCGGTGGGGCGCCAGCTTCTCGGCCTCGGCACGCGCCATCCCGCGTTCCAGAAGCTGGGCGAGGGCCTGGTCGAGGCTGCGTCCGGTCATCAGCGCCTGGCTCTGGGCAAGGCAATTGGCGATCAGCAGGTCATGGTGCTTGCGCCCGCGCTCGTGCGGTGTTGCCGCCACCAGGAAGTCGCAGGGCACGACCTCGGTGCCCTGGTGGAGAAGCTGGAAGAAGGCGTGCTGGCCGTTGGTTCCCGGCTCGCCCCAGATCACCGGTCCGGTTGGCCCCGTCACCGGCCGGCCGTCGAGAGTGACGCCCTTGCCGAGGCTCTCCATGTCGAGCTGCTGCAGATGCGCCGGCAGGCGCGCAAGGCGCTGGTCATAGGGCAACACGGCGTGGCTGGCATGGCCGCAGATGACGCGGTGCCAGAAGCCGAGCAGGCCCATGACGACCGGCATGTTGCGGGCGAGCGGCGCGGTCCGGAAATGCTGGTCGACCCGTTCAGCGCCCGCAAGGAAGGCGGTGAAATGGCGCGGGCCGATGGCAATCATCAGCGCGAGACCAACCGCCGACCAGACCGAATAACGGCCGCCCACCCAGTCCCAGAAGCGGAACATGCTGGCCTGGGGAATGCCGAAGGCGTTGACCGCGGCCAGATTCGTGGAGACGGCCGCGAAGTGGTGGCCGACCGCTGCATCGCCAAGCGCCTGGGCCACCCAGCTGCGTGCCGTCGTGGCGTTGGTCATGGTCTCCACCGTGGTGAAGGTCTTGGAGACGATGACGAACAGCGTTCGGGAAGGGTCGAGGTCCTTCAGCGTGTCGGCGATATGGGCGCCGTCGACATTCGAGACGAAGTGGACGGCCAGCCCGCGCTTGCCATAGGGCGCGAGCGCGCCGGCCGCCATGGCCGGTCCGAGATCGGAGCCGCCGATGCCGATATTCACAACCGCCGAAAAGCGCTTGCCGGTGGCGCCGCGAAGCGCGCCCGACCGGACCGCCTCGGCGAAGGCCATGCAGCGCTCCCGTTCCGCCGCCACCGCCGGCATGACGTCGCGGCCATCGACCGTCATTTCTCGCCCGGAAAGGTTGCGCAGCGCGACGTGGAGGGCCGCCCGGTCCTCGGTCACGTTGATCCGTTCGCCGGCAAACATGGCATCCCGCCGCCCCTCCACGCCGGCCGCCTGGGCAAGCCCGACGAGCAGCCGCATGGTGCGGGCCGTGACCTCCGTCTTGGACCAGTCCATCAGCAGCGGGCCGAGTTTCAGCGAGCAGCGGGCGAAGCGCTTCGGGTCGGCGCCGAACAGCGCGGGGATGTCGGCTGCCCCGGTGGCGCGCCGATGGGCGTGAAGCGCCGCAAGGGCCTGTTCAACTGCTGATGTCATGGGGTCTCATGTCCGAAGCATCGATGACGGCGCGCGGACCATCATCAGCCATCGTGACCGAATGATGATGAGCGATGGCGGGAGCGCGGCCGGCTGTCAGGCCGGGCGGGCGAAGGCTGAGAAGGCGCGGCAGACCGCCCTATAGACATCCCCCTTGTAGGGCACGACCAGTGCCGGCAGCCGGTCGAGCCGTTCCCAGCGCCAGGCGTTGAACTCCGGATGCTCCCCCGGCGCGGCACGACCGACATCGATCTCTGTCTCTTCGCCGAGAAACCGGAAGGCCAGCCAGGTCTGGCGCTGGCCCGTCCATCGGCCGAGCCGGTGCGGTGGCCCGCAATAGGGCGGCCAGTCATAGGTGAGGCTGTCCTGCATGATGGCGAGCAGGGCGGCGCTGCTGACACCGGTTTCCTCCGCCAGTTCGCGCCGGGCCGCAGCCTCGATGGTCTCGCCATCGTCAACGCCGCCCTGGGGCATCTGCCATTCGTAACCCGGCGCGATCACTTCCGGGCCATCGTCGCCGGTGCGGCGGGCGATCAGCACGCGGCCGCGCGCGTCGAACAGCGCGATGCCGACATTCGGGCGATAGGCTGCGTCAGCGGCGCGCATCCGTATATATCCGGATGAAACGTGGCGTTCTGCGTGGTCGAGTAAGCATTGTTCCTTATTCTGCCCCTTTTCACCAAATGAAGCTGTCTGAATATGTCTCGTCCTCTCGCCGTCAACCGCCACGATCGCATTCGTGAGCGCCTCATCGAACAGGGCTCGGCGACCGTCGCCGATCTTGCGCATGAACTCGACGTGTCGCGTGAGACGATCCGCCGCGATCTGAAGATTCTGGCCGAGCGGGGCGAACTCAACATCGTCCACGGGGGTGCGACCCGGCGCGCGACGAGCGAGTTGCCGATCGTGCTGCGCCCCGTCGACAATGCCAATGGCCGCGTCGCGATTGCGCGTGCGGCAACCGCGCTGGTGGAGGAGGGCTCGGTCGTCCTGCTCGATTGCGGCCCGACCGCGCTTGCCGTTGCCGAGGCGCTGGCGGTCCGGACCCATCTGACCGTCATCACCAATGGCATTGCCAATGCCGCGCTGCTCGCCCGCGTGCCGGGGTTCCGGGTCGTGATGCTGGGCGGCGAGGTGAACGCTGTGGAGGACGGCACGGTCGGCATCGACACCATGGAGATGCTGCGCAATTACCGCGTCGACATCGCCTTCATCTCGGCCGGGGGTCTGGCTTCCGATGGCCAGCCGACCGATTTCTCCCGCGTCGCGGCCGAGCAGCGCAAGCTGATGATCTCGGCTGCCAAGCGGGCCTATTTCCTGGTCGATTCCTCGCGTTTCGACTGCGAGACTCCGGTGCGTATCGAAGGCGTGGACCAGGCAGCCGGGATCATCGTCGATTCGGCTCCCGGAGCCTCGCTCGCCGAGGCCGTCGAGGCTCGCGGCCTCGAGATGCTGGTGGCCTGAACCGCCAGTCCGGCGACAGCCGGGTCTGGCCCCAGACCGGCTATGCCGTCAGGGCACGGCCGAGGCCCTGCGCCGCCACGAGGTCGGCGATGTCGGCTTCCGTCACCATATTGTCGAGAATGGCCAGAGCGCGGCCGCCGATCAGTGCCCATTTCTCGAACGGCAGGTGCCGCATCACCCGTGAGCGCAGCCCTGGCAGCGAGGCTTGCAACTCGGCAAGGGTGATGACCTCGCGGCTATTCAGGAAGTCGCGCTCCTTGCGCTCGAAGCGCCGGTTGCGGCCCTCCTCGATCTCGTAGTTGGCAAAGCCGAGGCCGGTCTTCAGATATTTCATGTGCCAGTAGGCGAAGCCGCCGAAGACGCGCCGGAAGTGATACTTGCGGAAATCCTCGAAGCGCCGGTCATGGACGAAATAGGCGTCGGGCGTGAGGCGGAAGAACCCGATATCGCCATTGCCGGAGAACGGCGTACCGGCATGAATGCCGATGTCCCCGTTCGCGTCGCGGGCAAGGTTGAGGCCGGAAAAGCAGGTCATTCGTCCGGGAGCCAGTCCGCCGGACCTGATATCGGCCACCATCGGCGCCAGGAGGCGGTCGAATGCGATGTGGTCGTCGTCCAGCTTGACCACCACCTGCCGGCTGGTGCGGGTCAGCGCGAAGTTCGAGTAGTTGACGACGCTGTGCGGCGAGGCGCCCGGCTCCGCGGCATGTTCAGACGAGCCGGGGGGATGGACCCGCGGCAGGTAGTGGTAGAGGCGCAGCTTCTCTGGCCCGAGTTCGTCCTGCAGGCCGGCCAGAATGGCCTCGGTGCCGTCGGTGCACTGGTTATAGACGGCGACGATCTCGTCGACATACGGCGCATGGCTCAGGATCGTGGCGCGGATGAAGTCGGCGCCGTTGCGCGTGCGCACGAAGGCCGAGATACCCGGGCGCCGCTCGCCGACCTTGAGGTCGTCGGGCGTGAAGGAATAGGTCTCGACGGGCGTGATCTGCGCCATGGTTCGAATGCGGGTCTTTGCCTTCGGGGGCCGGAGCGGCATGGCCATAGACGGCCGCGACCCGAAAAGCCAGTCCGGCGCATTCTTGCCGGATTGGCAAAAGTGCTCGTCGGTCTTGGCCGGTTCTGCAAAAGCGGCGCTGCGCTACATTTCTGCCATCGGCTCAGTCGCGCACGCTCGGGAGGAGATTGTCATGACCAGCACGCATCCCACGACGGATTTCGGCCACGGCATCAAGGTCACCGGCGCGATGGCGCCCCGCTACGAGGAGATCCTCACGCCGGAGGCCGTGGCTTTCGTTGCCGGCCTGCAGCGGCGCTTCAACGAGACGCGCAAGCGGCTCATCAGGCTGCGCGCCGAGCGGCAGAAGCAGTTCGATGCCGGCGCGCTGCCGGACTTCCTGGCCGAGACGAAGCATATCCGCGAGGGTGACTGGACGGTAGCGCCGATCCCCGCCGATCTGCAGGACCGCCGCGTCGAGATCACCGGGCCGGTCGACCGCAAGATGGTCATCAACGCGCTGAACTGCGGCGCCAAGTGTTTCATGGCTGATTTCGAGGATGCCAATTCGCCGACCTGGACCAATCAGGTCGATGGCCAGATCAACCTCAAGGACCGCTGGGCTGGCACCCTCGCCTTCACCGATCCGGTCTCGGGCAAGTCCTACGCGCTGCAGGACAAGGTCGCCGTCATCATCCCGCGCCCGCGCGGCTGGCACCTGCCGGAGGTGCATATGGAGGTCGACGGCGAACCCATGTCGGGATCGCTGTTCGATTTCGGCTTCTATGTCTTCCACAATGCCAGGGCCGCCATCGCGCAGGGCTCCGGCCCCTACTTCTACCTGCCCAAGATGGAGAGCCATCTGGAGGCGCGCCTGTGGAATGATGTCTTCGTCCATGCCCAGGAGCAACTCGGCATCCCGAAGGGCACGATCAAGGCGACCGTGCTGATCGAGACCCTGCCGGCGGCCTTCGAGATGGACGAGATCCTGTTCGAGCTTAAGGACCATATGGCAGGCCTGAACGCCGGCCGCTGGGACTACATCTTCTCGTTCATCAAGAAGCTGGCCCGCAACAGGGACTATGTCCTGCCGGACCGCGGCCAGGTGGTCATGAGCAAGGCTTTTCTCAAGGCCTATGCCGAGTTGCTGGTCAAGACCTGCCACCGGCGCGGCGCCTTCGCCATGGGCGGCATGGCCGCCCAGATCCCGATCAAGAACAATCCGGAGGCCAATGCCGCAGCCTTCGCCAAGGTGAAGGCCGACAAGGAGCGCGAAGCCACCATCGGCCATGACGGCACCTGGGTCGCCCATCCGGATCTGGTGCCGGTGGCGATGGAGGCCTTCGACCGTCTGATGCCGCAGCCGAACCAGGTGTCGCGCCAGCGAGACGACGTGACGGTCGGCCAGGCCGACCTGCTGGAGGTCCACGAGGGCATTCGCACCGAGGTCGGCTATCGCGAGAACATCCGCGTCGGCGTGCAATATATCGAGGCCTGGCTGCGCGGCCGCGGCGCCGTGCCGATCTACAACCTGATGGAGGACGCCGCGACCGCAGAAATCTCGCGCGCCCAGATCTGGCAGTGGACGAAATACGGGGTCGCGCTCGAGGGCGGCATCACCTGCACGCCCGGCTTCTTCGAAACGGCGCTGGCCGAGGAAATGGCGGTCGTGCGCGGCGAGGTCGGCGATGCCGCGTTCGATGGCGGGCGATTCGCCGAGGCTGTGGATCTGTTCAAGCGGCTGTCGCTGGCACCCGACTTCGAGGAGTTCCTGACCCTGCCGGCCTATCGCCTGCTCGCCTGACGTTGCGGCATCAGCCAAAGGGAGGGTGCGCTGCACCCTCCCATGCTGTGACTGCGAAGACACAGTCTCCACAGCCCCTATGACAATGCCCGAATGATGGGCAAAAAGGCAGGGTTTGCCCGTTTTTTTGTCTGTTCCGCATCGCGGAAGCATGACGACATTGTGTCATGCCAATGGCGGTGAATCGCCGCGGCTCGACAACGGTGTCGATCTTCGGGAGCAGACCATGTTTCGCAAAGCAGTGCTTGCCGGCCTTCTTGCCACATCCTTCGCCGGCCAGGCCATGGCGGCGGATGTTGCTGTCCCAGCCCCGATCGCGGCGCCGACGCCCTGGGCGTTCGACTTCGCCTTCGGCGGCAAGCTGATGTCCGACTACAATTTCCGCGGAATTTCGCAGTCGGCCCGCGGGCCGGCGGCCAATGTCTATGGCGAACTGCGCTATGGCTGGCTCTATGGCGGCGCCGCCTTCTGGACCACCAAGCTTCCGAACCGCCCGGTCGGCGAGGTCGATCTTTATGCCGGCATCCGGCCGGTCATCGGCGATGCCTCCTTCGACCTCGGCGTGATGTACTACCTCTATCCGAACGAGACCCAGTTCGTGACGGCCGGTCTTCCGGCTCCGGCCCTGAACGGCGTCTGGGCGCCGGCGCGCACCAATTTCGTCGAGTTCTACGGCAAGGCAGGCTACGACATCACCCCGCAGATCAATGTCGGCGCGGCGGTCTACTATGCGCCGAACTGGCTCGGAACCGGCGCCTCCGGCCTCTATGCCGAGGCCAATGCCAAGATCAAGCTGCCGAACGATTTCGCCATCTCCGGCGCCATCGGTCACTACTGGCTGGGCACGACCACGGTGTTCGGACCGGGCAACGACTTCAACATCCAGGACTACCTGTACTGGAACGCCGGCGTGTCGTGGACCTACAGGGATTTCCTCACCCTTGACCTGCGCTACCACGGCACCAACCTGACCTCGCAGCAGTGCTTCGCCACGACCGGCGACTACCGCGGCGTGCTCACCGGTTCCGGCCGCTCCAACTGGTGCGGCCACAGCGTGGTTGCAACCCTCTCGGTCGACCTCCAGTGGTCGAAGCTGCCCTACCGCTGATCGCCTGAACGCGCCTGCATTGACGAAGGGCCGGGCTTGTCCCGGCCCTTTTGCTATGGCGACTTGCCTGCCGGCGCGACATTTTGCCCGGATCGAGCGTTGGGCTCTGGCGCCCGCTCCGGACATCGACCATCTGTAGCGCAGCCCGGTTCGCGGCGTTCCGTTGCGACATCAGATTGCAACGTGCCGATGCGAGACGGGACCAAGCGGGGGCGACCCGCCAATTCCGTCCTTCCGGAGGAACCTGTCCTATGAACCAACAGGAACGCGATATCATCGCCGGCCTGTTCGACCGCCTGCGCGCTGCCGAGAGCCAGCAGCGCGATCCCGCCGTCGACGCCTTCATCAGGGAGCGCATGGCCCAGCAGCCCGGCGCCGTCTATGCCATGCTGCAGTCGATTTACGTGTCGGAGCAGGCCCTCAACGACCTGTCGAAGCAGAACGAGACACTGCAGGGCCAGATGCGCGACCTGCAGCAGCAGGTCTCCCACCTGCAGCAGGTGAACCAGCAGATCCAGGCTGCGGCCCAGCAGCCCGCCCAGAGTGGCGGCTTCCTGTCCGGACTGTTCGGCGGCGGCGCCCGTCCGGCTCCGCCCCCCCCGCCCCAGGGCATGAGCCCGATGGGCGGCCCGCAGTCCGGTTATGGCGCGCCGCCTTCCGGCTTTGGTGCGCCGCGCGCGGCCGCTCCCGGTGCCTTCGGCGGTCCGCCTCAGGGTGGTGCCTATGGTGGCCCTCCGCAGGGTGGACCCTGGTCCGGCCAGCAGGGCGGTCCGATGGGTCAACCGCCGATGATGGGCCAGGGCGGCCCCATGGGCGGTCCGCAAGGCGGTCCGCAGGGCGGCCCCATGGGCGGTCCGCAGGGCGGTCCCTGGGGCAACCAGGCTGCGGCTCAGCCCCAGCAGCGTCAGGGCGGCGGCTTCCTCGCCACGGCCGCCTCGGCTGCGGTGGGTGTTGCCGGCGGCATGCTCGCGGCCAATGCCATCTCGTCCATGATGGGCGGCAACCGCACCGCGTCCGGCTCCTCCACCTCGACGCCGGCGGCAGGCAGCCAGACCGCCTCCTCCGAGAACAAGCCGGCATCCAGTCAGGACAGCTTCACCGGCAGCGACGGCAGCGATGGCAACGGCCAGAACTTCGACAAGGGCGGCCATGACAAGGGCGGAGACTATGGCTCCGACCATGACAATGGCTCCTACGACGATGGCGGCTTCGACGACTTCGGCGACGATCTCTGATCCTCCGCCCGCCTGACATCCTCGACGGCCGCCCTCCATGGGGCGGCCGTTTCCTTTGGCCTCATAGCCTCGGCTCTCGCGCCGGAGTGACCGCGGGTCTGCGACACTGGACAACCGGCCCCCCCGGTGGCATGAACCGGCACCGGACAAGCGATCGGGCGGGCAATGAAGGCCTTCTTCCTCAAGTTCTTCACCTGGTGGAACAGCCAGACCTTCGGCACCCAGCTCACCATCTGGCGTGTCGGGGTGTTCGTCGGCGAGGACGAGTTCGGCAACCGCTATTACCGGTCGAAGTTTGCGAAGGACCCGGCCCTCGGCCACGAGCGCCGCTGGGTGGTCTATAGCGGCGTGGCCGAGGCCAGCGCCATCCCGCCGGGCTGGTGGGGCTGGATGCATCACCGCACCGCGACCCCGCCGACCGATCAGGCCTACCAGCCGCACGACTGGCAGCAGCCGCACCAGCCGAACATGACCGGCACGGCACTCGCCTACCGGCCGCCCGGATCCACGCTCAATCCCGGCCGGCGACCCGCGGTGACCGGCGACTATCAGGCCTGGACGCCCGGCAGCTGACAGGTCGTTCGTGCGGCGCCGGAGAGCCGGCTTGGTTCCGCCATTTTCAGCGTGTTAGTGCTCGCCTGTCGCGGGTTCTGGCACCCGCCGCACCCCGGATCGCGATCCGGGCCCCTGACGACACGAGACAGCGGGCAGTGCCTTGGCGATCCGACATTCTCTCCTGACCTTCCTCGGCGCTGCCGCTCTGGCCACGGCGCTTGCCGTCGTTGCCGGCCAGGACGCGGTGGCGCAGCTCCAACTCGGCCCGCCCGGTGCGCAGCCGCAGCGCCCCTCCGCCCCCGGTGTCCAGGCTCCGCGCCCGCCGGCCGCAGGGCCTGCCCAGACCGGGCCGCGCCCCCGTCCGCAGGCCCGCCCCGCCAGTCCCTCCGACCGGGCACCAAGCCAGCAGCCCGACGCGCCGCGCGACCGTCGTCAGGCCATGCCCGGCGAGACCGTGGCGCCGGCGCCGGACGAGACCGTGATCGCCCCGCCACGCCAGCGAATCACCAATCCCACGGCCGTGTTTTCCGGGCTCGACAAGATCACCGGCCGGATCATCGCCTTCGACGTGGCGATCGACGAGACCGTCCAGTTCGGCGCCCTGCAGGTCACGCCGCGCGCCTGCTACAGCCGGCCGCCGACCGAGACGCCCCAGACGATCACCTTCGTCGAGGTCGACGAGGTGACGCTTTCCGGCGAGGTCCGCCGCATCTATTCGGGCTGGATGTTCGCCGCGAGCCCCGGTCTCTCCGGCATCGAGCATCCCGTCTATGACGTCTGGCTGACCGACTGCAAGCAGACCGCCCCGGTCATTCCCGGGCAGGCCCAGAGCCAGCCGCAGGGCCGGGCGCCGGACACTGGCGCGACGACACCGCAGCGTCGCTGATCCGGAGTGCTGATCGTGACCCCGCGCCGCCTGTTGCTGGCCGCTCCACTTGTCCTTATCGCCGGCCGGGCGGAAGCCCATTCCTATCGTTTCGGCGAACTGATGATCGGTCATGCCTGGTGCGAGCCGTCCGACGGGCCGACCACCCGCGCCATGATGCCGCTCGCCGTCACCGGCAATCGGGGCGACACGCTGACCGGGGCATCGACGCCGGCGGCGGAAGCCGTGGAGCTTCGCCCCGATCCGCGCGGCCCGGCGGCCAGCCGCTGGGAGATCGCCGCGCGCCGCCCGGTCGCCATGCGTCCGGATGGCCCGCACCTCCTGCTCACCGGCCTGAAGCGGCCGCTGGTCCGGGGCGATCGCGTACCGCTCGACCTGCGGTTCGAGCGGTCCGGTATGCGGCAGGTGGAGCTCTGGGTTGAGCGGGCGCCCTATTCGGGTTGACCGGGCGCGGCCGTTCGGCCAACACGGCTCATGCGCTCCATCGATCTCTCGACCCTTCCCGACGACCGCGTCTACAAGATCCTCTGCTCGCTGGTCATTCCCCGGCCGATCGCGCTCGTCTCGACGCTCGGCCCCGGCGGCATCGTCAATGCCGCGCCGTTCTCCTTCTTCAACGTGTTCTCGGAGGCCCCGCCGCTGGTCGTGCTCGGGCTGCAGCACCGGCCGGACCATTCGCCCAAGGACACCACGCGCAACATTCAGGCGAGCGGGGAGTTCGTGGTCAATCTGGTCGACGAACCGCTGGCCGAGGCGATGAACATCTGCGCCACCGACTTTCCGCCGGAGACCTCGGAGCTGGAGGCGGTCGGACTGGCAACCGCCCCCTCGGTCCATGTCGCGCCGCCGCGGATTGTCGAGGCGCCGGCCGCGCTCGAATGCCGGCGCGAGCTGTCACTCAATTTCGGACCCCACCGCGAACTGCTGATCGGCCGGGTGCTGCATGTCCATGTCCGGCCCGAGGTGATGGATGCGGCGTTCAACGTCGACATGGCCGCCTATCGCCCGGTCGGCAGGCTGTTCGCCAATCTCTACGCCCATCAGAGCGAGGTCTTCGCCCTGGAACGACTGAGCCATGGCGAATGGCAGCGCCGCAGGTCGGACGCCCCTCAGGCGGCGCCGGTCGATCCGGCCTGAATGAAGGCGAGCGCATCGGCTTCGGTGCGGGGCGGGCTGATCAGATAGCCCTGCACCTCGGTGCAACCGCAGGCACGGATGATGGCCAGCTGTTCCTCGGCTTCTACGCCCTCGGCGGTGGTCGCGACCCCGATGCTGCTGCCGAGCCCGGCAATGGCGCGGATGATCGCCGCATTGTCCTTGCTCTGGTCGATGTCGGCGATGAACGAGCGGTCGATCTTGATCTTGTCGAACGGGAAGCTGCGCAGGTAGCTGAGCGAGGAATAGCCGACGCCGAAATCGTCCATCGCGATGCGGATGCCATGGTTGCGCAGGGCATGCAGCATGGCGATGGTGGCATCGTCGTTCTGAAGCAGCACCTGCTCGGTGATTTCCAGTTCCAGTCGGCGCGGGTCGAGCCCCGTCTCCTCCAGGATGGCCATGATCTGGGCGACGAGGCCGCGGTTCTTGAACTGGACGGGCGACAGGTTGACGGCGAGGCGCACCCCGGCCGGCCAGTGCCTCGCCGTCCGGCAGGCCTGTCGCAGGACCCAGGTCCCGAGCGTGTGAATCAGTCCGGTTTCCTCGGCAAGCGGCACGAACTCGGCGGGTGAGACTGGGCCTCGCTCGCGCTGGTTCCAGCGCAGCAGCGCCTCGAAACCGCGCAAGCTGCCTGACTGGGCGCAGACCTGCGGCTGGAACACCACGCGGAACTCGTCGCGCCCGAGGGCCTCGCGCAGGCTGAGCTCGAGCGCGCGGCGCGCCTCGATCCTGGCGCTCATGTCCGGCTCGAAGAAGCGGTACATGCCCCGTCCCTCGGATTTCGCCCGGTAGAGCGCGAGATCGGCGCATTTCATCAGGTGATCGGTTGCCATGCCGTCGCAGGGCGCCATGGCGATGCCGATGCTCAGCCCGGTGTTCAGGAGGTGGCCGTCGATCACGAAGGGCTCCGCCATCAGGCGCACGAGGCGGCGCGCCAGCACACCGGCCGCCTCCGCGGAGGTCGCAGGCAGGACGATGGCGAACTCGTCGCCGCCCAGCCGCGCGATCAGCCCGGTCGGCCCCACCGCCTCGCCGAGCCGTCCAGCAACCACCGTCAGCAACTGGTCGCCGACCGGATGGCCGAGTGTGTCGTTGACGCCCTTGAAATGGTCGAGGTCGAGGCAGAGCACCGCCAGCGGTTCGCCGGTCTCGGCAGAGCCTGCGAGCCAGTCCGACATGCGCTCGCGCAGCAGCACGCGGTTGGGCAGACCGGTCAGCGCGTCGTGATGGGCCATGTGCGCAATGTGCTGTTCCGCCTTGCGCCGCTCGGTGATGTCCTCGTGGACCGCCACCCAGCCGCCATGCGGCATCGGCTCGTAGACGACGCTGAACACCCGGCCATCGGCCAGCTGGCGCTGCGAGACGTAATCGCGCGCCCTCAGACGCTCGAAATAGCCCTCGACCAGATGCTCGGCCGTGACGTTGTTGTAGTTGCCCTGCGCCAGGCTGTGGCGGACGATCTCCATCATGGAGGTCCCCGGTCGCACGACGTCAGGCGACATCCGGTACATCTCGAGATAGCGCCGGTTGCAGACGATGAGATTGAGGTTCTCGTCCAGCATGACCAGGCCATGGGCCATGTTGTTGAGGGCGGCGTCAAAGCGGCGATGCTGCTCCCGCAGTTCGCCGGCCGCCCGCTCGCGCTCGGTGATGTCCTCGAAGGTGGCCACCCAGCCGCCCTCGGCCATGGCCCGCACGCGCACGGCAATCACCCGGCCATCGGCCAGATGGCGATGCACCACCGGTTCCTTGTTGTCGATCAGGCGCGAGACGAAATCGGCATGGACGGCCTCGGCATCGCGCCCCTCGCTGTGGACCCCGCGCGCGACCGAGTGCCTGATCAGCTCGATCATCGGGACGCCCGGGCGGGCGACCTGCGGGTCGAGGCCGTAGATTTCCAGATAGCGCCGGTTCATGACGATCACGCGGAAATCGGGGTCGAAAACGCACAGGCCCTGCGCCATGGCGTCGAGCGTGGCGTCCATCAGCACATTCTTCTCGCGCGCTTCGGCGATCGCCTCGGCCCGCTCGGCCTCGATGCGCCGCCGCTCGGTCACGTCCTCGAAAATGCCGATCCAGCCGCCATCGGCGAGTGGCCGGGTGGCCACCTCGATGATGCGCCCGTCGCCCAGCCGGGTGTCATAGAACTGGCTCTCGCCGCGGCTGATCGCGTCGATCCGTCGTTCGGTCAGCTGATCGGCGGTCATGCCCGGATAGAGACCGAGGCCAACGCCGTGGACGAAGATCTCGCGCAGCGTCACGCCCGGCTTGACCACGTCAGGGTCGGCCCGGAAGATCGAGACATAGCCGTCATTGCAGACGATCAGCCGCTGGCTGGCGTCGAACATGCACAGGCCGTTGCTCATGTTGTTGAGGGCGGCGTCGAAGCGCCGGTGCTGCTCGCGCAGGTCCAGACCCGCACGCTCGCGCGCCGTCACGTCCTCGCAGGTCACGACCCAGCCACTGCTCCCGACGGGCCGGCTGCGGGTGGAGATGTAGCGGCCATCGGCGAGCTGGCGGATGAAGTCGCGATGACCGCCATCGACCAGCCGCATCCGCGCGTCGCTATAGAGGTCGTCGAACGACTGCCCCTCGTACAGCCCGCGCTCCATGACGTGGTTGGTGAGTTCGACCAGCGACATGCCGGGCCGCACGGCATTCGCATCGAGCCCGAGCACCTCGGTATATTGCGGGTTGCACACCACCAGCCGCTCGTCCGGGCCGAACATGGCGAGGCCGTGCGACATGCTGCCGATCACCTGGCCGAGCAGGGTGGCCTGCGCCTGCAACTCGTCCTGCAGGCGGACTGGCGCGGTGACGTCCTCGTGGGTGGCGACCCAGCGGCCGCCTGGCGCTGGCCGGTAGTGAACGTCGATCACCGCACCGTTGGCGCGGTGCTGATACAGCTGGAAGGGTCGGCCAGTGGCGAGCAGGGCCTGACGGTCGCACCAGACCTTCTCGATGGTCTGGTACCCATGGGTGCCACGGACCACGCCCATGGCGAGCACGTCGTAGAGGTGCATGCCGATGTGAACGATGCCATCCGGCACGTCGAAAACTTCGAGGAAGCGCCGGTTGAACAGTTCGAGTCGCAGGTCCGGCCCATAGACGCACAGGCCGTGGGCGACCGAATCGAGGATCACCTCGTGCAGTTCCAGCCGCGTCGGTGCGCGGCCGGGCAAGCTGCGGTCGTCGCTTGCCCCCGTCTCCTGCAATCGCATGGCCGTCGCCTGGACCATCGGTGTCGATGTCGCCCCGTTGAGAAGACAATTGATAAGAGGAATAGAACGCCGATGAGAACGTCAGGTTAAATGCCGTGGTTTACAGGCAGTGACCACTGAGCCCTGCAACAGGCGGCCGGCTGTTGACGGTTTCCGGTCTTCCCCATGGACAGCATCGGCCTGATAGACTTCAGGCATCACGAGCCGTCCCACCCGGGGACGTGACCAGGGAGACGACAATGGACAGGATCTTCGGGGGAACGACGCGGCGTGCCGCGCTTGCCGGCGGGGCTGCCTTGGCCGTGGCGGCGCTGGCGCCTCGCCCGGCCGCAGCCCAGTTCCTCGCGCGGGCAGCCCGGCCGACGGGCGAACTCGGCATCCTCTCGGATGGCGGCCTGACGCTGCCTCTCTCGGCGGTCGCCCGCGGCGTTCCCGAGGCCACGCTTTCGACGCTGCTGGCCGAGGCCGGCCATTCCGGCCCGACGATCCAGTCCAGTCTGAACGTGCCGTTGCTGAAGCGCGGCAGCGAGGTGATCCTGTTCGACTGCGGCGCCGGGCCCAATTTCATGGCAACGGCCGGCAAGCTGCCCGCCGCCATGACCGCGGCGGGGATCGACCCTGCAAGTGTCGGCCATGTGCTGCTGACCCATGCCCATCCGGACCATCTGTGGGGCGCCATCGATGATTTCGACGCCCCTGCCTATGCCAATGCGACCTATCACCTGCCGCAGGGCGAGTGGGACTTCTGGATGGATCCCGGCATTTTCGGCCGCTTGCCTGAAACCCAGCACGCTTTCGCTGCCGGGGCCCAGCGCATTCTCAAGCTGATCGAACCGCAGTTGAAGCGTTTCCGGCCGGGCGAGGAGCCAGTCTCCGGCATTGCGGCCATCGGCACCCCCGGCCACACGCCGGGCCATGTCTCGTTCGAGGTGCGCGCTGGCGGCGATCCTTTCGTGGTGACCGGCGATGCGATCACCCATCCTGTCGTATCGTTCCAGCGGCCGGACTGGGCAGGCGGCTTCGACCGGGACGGCGAACAGGCCGTTGCAAGCCGCCGGAGGCTGCTCGACCGGCTGGTCACGGACCGGCTGCTGCTCTCGGCCTATCACCTTCCCGGCGGCGGCCTTGGCCGCGCCGAGAAGAGCGGCACGGCCTTCCGGTTCGTACCGGCCTGATCTATTCGGCCGCCGAGCGCTGCCCGTCGCCGTCGCGGCGGGCGATCGCCCGCAGCCAGTCGAGGAACGAGCCCTCGACCAGCACCGCGATGCCGATCCGGGCGCCAAGTACCATGCCGGCCACCGTGAACGGCCAGGTCACGGCCATGAGCGAGCCGGCGCTCAGGCCCTGGCCGATGGTGCAACCGCCGGCCAGCACGCCGCCAACGCCCATCAGGGCGGCTCCGGACAGGTGCCGGCGCATCTCGTGATGGTCGTCGAAAGCCTCCCAGCGGAATTCGCGCGCGGCCATGGCGGCCACGGCCGCGCCGATGACCACGCCGGCGACGCACATCACGCCGAAGTCGATCAGGCCCGCCTCGCCGATCATCAGCCCGTAGAGGCCGCGGGCGACAGGCGCGACGAAGGTCAGGCTCTGCACCCTGACCGAGGTCTCGAAGGGATCGGCCAGCGGCCCGGTGACGGCCCAGCCCGCGGTGACGCACAGGCCGAGCCCGATCGCCGCCGCGAGCAGCCGGGGAGAGCGCATCAGCCGCTCGTCGCGCACGGCCAGCACACAGAAGATCACGGCTGTGGCCAGCACCAGCGCGAAGCCGGCGGCGGGCGTCGATACGGCGCCGGCCAGCGCCGTCCAGGACGATGGCGCACCGAACGGCATGGGCAGGGCCAGCTTCTCGATCCAGTCGATCCGGGGGCCGGCAAGAACGCCGCGCAGCGCCGCATAGGCCAGCGCACCGAAGACCAGCAGGGCAACCAGGCTGCGCAGATCACCGGTGCCGAGCCGCACCAGCGAGCCGAAGGCGCAGGTGCCGACCAGGGCCATGTCGAGGCCGAACATCAACGCCCCGACAAAGGCGCCGGGAATCGCGACCTGCGGCGGAACATAGGAGGTCTGGGCCGGGTCGAACCCGGCAAAGGTGACGAGAGCCTGCGTGCCGACGAGCGCAACCGCCAGGGCGAGGCCGAAGGCCCGCATGCGCCGCCAGTTGCCGCCGGCAAGCGCGTCCTCGATCGCCCCGAACGTGCACAGGCGCGCACGCTGGACGAGGAACCCGGCGATCACACCGACCGCAAGCCCCGTCATGCCGACGGCCAGGGCCGGCAATCCGGTCATGTTTCCTCCCGAGGGGCCGGAGCGGCCCCGTCTTCACGTGGCGGTCTTGGAGCCGCCCTCGCAGAAGATGTCGTAGATGACGCCGATGACCCGCCGGACATTCTCGTTGGCGAGGCTGTAATAGACGGTCTTGCCGTCGCGCCGCGTGGTCACCAGACCATCGAATCGCAGCCGCGCGAGCTGCTGCGACACGGTCGGCTGGCGCAGCGACAGGATGTTCTCGAGTTCGCCGACGGAGCGCTCCTTCTCGGCGATCAGGCAGAGCAGAAGCAGACGGCTCTCGTGGCTGAGCGCTTTGAGGAAGTCGCTCGCCTCGCGCGCGCGGCGCATCAGCTGTTCGAGATCGGCAGAATATTCGTCGCCCGATCTCAGTTCGTCCTCGATGGATTTCGACACGATCGCCGACATCAGCCAGACCTTCCTGACCGGATGGCGCCCTGGCGCGCAGGACCGGTCGATTTGCGGAACTCTTCGATCATTCGGGAATAGAGCCCCCAGAACGTCGCCGCATCCATATAGCCGACAATCCTGCCGATTTCGCGACCCTCATGCACAAGCACGAAGGTCGGCGTGAACCGGACGGGCAGGGCAAGCGCGAGACCTGCCGGCTGGCCGCGGTCGAGGTCCAGCCGCCGGAGCGGTGCCAGCTGTCCCTCCTCGCTGTTCGGATAGGCCGGTCCGACCTCGCGCAGCCAGCGCGCGCACCAGGGGCAGCCGGCCCTCTCGAACATCAGCAATTCGGCCGCCGCGGCGGGGGCGGCGAGGAACGGCGGAGCTGCGATCGCCATCACGACGAGCGCAGCCAGCGTCGCGGCAAGTCTGCCCCGCGCCAGCCGCGAGAACCTTCCGAAACTCGGCGTGACATATTCCATCGCGCGAATATAGTCGCTTTCGCAGTGTTTCGCCAGCGGGGTGAGCCTCGTGCTCGACATGACTTTTGCCGGGGCCTTCGTCGGTGGGCTTGCCTCGTTCTTCTCGCCCTGCATCCTGCCGCTGACGCCGGCCTATCTCGGCTTCCTGACCGGTTCGACCTACGACCAGATCGCTGGCGGGGTGGCCGAAGCGGGTCTCAGGCGGCGGCTGGTCGTCCGGTCGCTGGCCTTCGTCCTCGGCTTCTCGGTGGTGTTCATCCTCCTGGGAGCCACCGCCTCGGCGCTCGGCCAGGCCTTTTCCCATGCCTTCGACTGGCTGGCCGTGGTGGCCGGCCTTGCCATCGCCGTTCTGGGCCTGCATCTCACCGGCCTCGTCACCATTCCGATCCTCGCGCGCGAGGCGCGCGCCGGGATGGAACGCCGCCCGGCCGGTCTTGCCGGAGCCTTCGGCATCGGGCTCGCCTTCGGCTTCGGCTGGGCACCCTGCGTCGGTCCGGTGCTCGCTGCCATCCTGCTGATGGCGGCGCGGACCGACACGCTGGGGCAGGGCATCGCGCTGCTTGCCGCCTACGCCGCCGGCATGGGGCTGCCCTTCATCGTGGCCGCCGCCTTTGCCGGTCCCTTCCTGTCCTGGATGGCGCGGGTCCGGCACCGGCTCGCCACGATCCAGACGGTCACGGGCTGGGCCATGGTGGTGACGGGCCTGCTGATCGCGAGCGGCCAGATGCCGCGCATCGGCGGCTGGCTTGTCGAGATCGTGCCGCTCTTCGGGCGCGTCGGCTGAAGGCCCGAAGAGGAAGGCCCGATCCGCCTACTGGTTCACCGGCGAGGTCCGGTCGAACAGATAGGCCATCACGTCCTTGATCTGGTCGATGGACAACACGCCCGATGACCCGAACCGCGGCATGTTCGAACAGGCGACCACTGCCTGCGAATTGTAGATCTTGATATAGGTCTGCCGGATGACCTCCGGATCATAGTTCCGGTCGCGGCCGTAGGCGGCAAGGCTTGGCCCCAGCGTGCCGTAGCTGACCTCCTTCGGGTCCATCTGGTGGCAGGCGAAGCAATTGCCGCCGGCAACGGTTCCCGCCGGATCGGAGAACTGCCCGCCGCGCCCATTGTTGGCGACCCGGAAGCCGCGCTGCCAGTCGCCGAGGAACTGGCCGTCCGCCGGCATCTGCACGCGCGCCTGCTCGCGTGCCTGGATGGCATCGGCCTCGGCGGCCGAGACCTGGTTGCGCCGCTCGGTGCAGGTACGCTGCGTCTCGTCGAGACGGGCGCGCGCCTGCCATTCGGGCGACACACGGTGGAACATGGCCTGCATCACCGCATCGACCTTTGCAGGGTCGGCGGCGGGCCGGTCCTGTGCGGTGACGGAGGTGGCGGCAAGGAGCAGCGCGAGTGCTGCCGTCAGTCGGATCGTGTTCATGGCGGCCACCTCAGCGCTTGATGGACGGGACATTGATCTCGCCGCCCGCCGCCTGCTGGTTGAGGAACATGGTGAGGGCAGTCAGTCCGTCGGAGGCATAGGCGGGCTCCGGCCAGCGCTGCTGGCGGAAACAGTCCCAGAGCCTGTGCTGCATGGTGCGCAAGGCGCTCTGCGAGACCCGGTAGGTCGGCCAGGACCCCATCGTCTCCTGGGCCTGCTTGCCCGGCGCCGAGAAGTCCGGAAGGCCCTGCAGGCGGATGCGCTTGCCAGGTTCCGCGTGGCAGGTGGCGCAGGAGAAGTCCATCACGCCGGCGCGGCGGAAGAACATGGCCTCGCCGATCGCCAGCATCTCACGCTCGCGCGCATGGCCGGTCTGCGGCTGGATCGGCATGCCGTTCGACTTGTTGGCGATGAAGGCGACGAGATCCTCCATGTCCGAGGCCCGGCCGGGACCCGAAAAGCGCCGGCGAATCACGTCGGCGGTGTCGAGCCCCTGGATCTTCTCCATGCACCACAGCAGGCGCTGTTCCAGATCCATCACCCGATCGGCATCGGCGAAGAAGCGCGGCAGTTTTGCGAAGGCGCCTTCCAGCTTGCCCGGTCCTTCCCCGAGGTCGCATGTCTCCAGCGACACGTTCCGGGTGCCGCGCGCCTGCGCCCACAGCACCTCGCCGCGATCCACGGCCAGATAGCCGGGATTGGCCATCGGATCGTTGATCATCGCGCGATAACGTTCGATTTCCCGTTCGCTCTCGTCCTGACTAGACTGTGCCATGGCAAGCGTCGCGGCCGTTCCCACCGCGAGCGATGTCACCAAGGCGAGCATCCACCGTGCCCGGCTCATGCGTGTTCTCCCTGTCTGACGTTCCGTCGGCCTCTGTCGGGCCGATCCGGCATGCACGAACCCCGAGAACCTTTCGCTCGCCTCAGGGCTTTACATTCAAAAAAAACAATATCACGATATGTCGAAGCGTGCAGCCTCGTCGCTGTGCAGTCAAGACGTTCACTGGAACGCATCCAAGGAAACCCGAAGGAGACCCCCATGCCGGGTGATTCCCCGCACAAGACACGACGCGAGGCCCTGCACCTCGCCATGATCGCGGCCGCAGCCGCCATCATTGCCCCCCATACCGCTCTCGCCGACGCCAAGGCGGTCGAGGCGGAACTGAAGAAGCTCTACGGCGACAAGCCGATGGCCGAGGGCCGCATCCGGCTCGACGTGCCGCAGATCGCCGAGAACGGCCTCGTCGTGCCGATCAGCGTCGATGTCGAGAGCCCGATGACCGAGGCCGACCACGTCAAGGCCGTCCACGTCTATGCCGACGGCAACCCGCTGCCCGGTGTCGTGACATTCCGGTTCTCGCCACTCGCCGGCAAGGCCATGGCGTCGACGCGCATGCGCCTCGCCCAGACCCAGAACATCGTCTGCGTCGCCGAGATGTCGGACGGCAAACTCTTCACCGCGAAAGCCGAGGTCAAGGTGACCATCGGCGGCTGCGGCGGCTGACCCGGGACAGGGAGGACATCATCATGGCAACCCGACCCACACCCCGCGTTCGCGTTCCCGGCAACATCAAGGCCGGTGACATCGTCGAAGTGAAGACCCTGATCTCGCACGAGATGGAGAGCGGCCAGCGCCGCGCTGCCGACGGCAAGCCTATCCCGCGGAAGATCATCAACCGCTTCACGGCGACCTTCAACGGCAAGCCCGTCTTCGAGGCAGACTGGCAGCCGGCGATCTCCGCCAATCCCTACCAGTCGTTCTTCTTCAAGCCGACCGAGAATGGCGAGCTGAAGATGACCTGGCGGGACGATGACGGCGCGGAATACACCACGACATCGCGCGTCACGGTGAGCTGACCGGCTGATGCCGGGCCGCAACCGGCCCGGCCACCGCTTCGAGACAGGATTGGTATGATGATCTCGCGCAGGCAATTCCTGCAGGCGACGGCGGCTGCGCACGCGCTGGTGACAGCCGGCGGGCTCGGTCCGCTCGGGCGCGTTGCCGCCCAGCAGCGCCTGACCCAGGCCGACATCCTCCGGTTCGACCGGCCGGGCGACGTGACGATCCTGCACGTCACCGACATTCATGCCCAGCTCGTGCCGCTCCATTTCCGCGAACCCTCGGTCAATCTCGGCGTCGGCGAGGCGCGGGGCAAGCTGCCGCATCTGACCGATGCCGCCTTCCGCGAGGCGTTCCGCATCGCCGCCGGCACGCCCGCGGCCCATGCCCTGACCAGCGAGGATTTCGCCGCGCTGGCGCGCAGCTATGGCCGGATGGGCGGCCTCGACCGCATCGCCACGCTGGTCAAGGCCGTGCGTGCCGAGCGCGGAGAGGACCGCGTCCTGCTGCTCGACGGCGGTGACACCTGGCAGGGCTCCTGGTCGGCGCTGCAGACGAGGGGCCAGGACATGGTCGAGGCCATGTCGGCCCTGAAGGTCGACGCCATGACCTCCCACTGGGAGTTCACGCTCGGTGCCGATCGCGTGAAGGAGATCGTCGACACGGCACCCTTCGCCTTCCTCGCCCAGAACGTGCGCAGCCTGGAATGGCAGGAGCCGGTCTTCGAGGCCGTGAAGACCTTCGAGAAGGGTGGAGCGAAGGTCGCGGTGATCGGGCAGGCCCTGCCGCGCACTGGCATCGCAAATCCGCGCTGGATGTTCCCGGACTGGGAGTTCGGCATCCGCGAGACGGAGTTGCAGAAACAGGTGGAGGATGCCCGCGCCGGCGGTGCCGACGTGGTCGTGCTGCTCTCCCACAACGGCTATGACGTCGATGCCAAGCTTGCCGGCCGCGTCAGGGGGATCGACTTCATCCTGACGGCCCATACCCACGACGCCATGCCCGGCGTCGTCCGGGTCGGCGACACGGCACTGGTCGCGTCAGGCTCGCACGGAAAGTTCCTTTCGCGCATCGACCTCGACATCAGGAACCGCAAGGTTGCCGGCCTGCGCTTCAGGCTCATGCCGGTCTTCTCCGACGCCATCGCGCCGGATCCGGATATCGCCGCGCTGGTGGAGCGCGTGCGTGCGCCGTTCAAGGCGGACCTGTCGCGCGAACTCGGACGCGCGGAGAGCCTTCTCTACCGGCGTGGCAATTTCAACGGCACGTTCGACGACCTCATCTGCGAGGCCATGCTGGCCGAGCGGGACGCGGAGATCGCGCTATCGCCCGGTTTCCGCTGGGGCGCCTCGCTGCTGCCGGGCGAACCCATCACCTTCGAGGCGGTCGCCAACGCCACCGCGATCACCTATCCGGCCTGCTACCGCATGCAGATGGCGGGCAGGCAGCTGAAATCGGTGCTGGAGGACGTGGCCGACAACATCTTCCACCCCGATCCCTACTTCCAGGGCGGCGGCGACATGGTGCGCGTCGGCGGCGTCGGCTTCTCCATCGACATCTCGGCCCCCATGGGCCGCCGCATCTCGGACCTCACGTTCCTGAAGACCGGAAGCCCCATCGAGGCGGACCGCTCCTATGTCGTCGCCGGCTGGGCCAGCGTCAACGAGGGCACGCAGGGGCCGCCCATCTGGGAGGTCGTCAGCCGCCATGTCGAGCGGGTGAAGACCGTCAGGATCGAACCCAACAGCGCCGTGAAAGTGACCGGGGCATGAGCGAACGCTTGGCTGAGGAGGCTGCCATGACCGATAGGGACGACAAGGCCAGGCGCATGGAAGCCTTGGCAAGGCTGGACCGCCGCGGCTTTCTCGCCGGCTCGGCACTCGGCGCGGCAGGCCTTGCCGCAGGTGCAACCGGTGCCCGTGCCGCGCCGCCCGCAACGCCGGATCCTCTCATCACCGAGATCCAGGACTGGAACCGTTTCCTTGGCGACGGCGTGCAGGCGCGGCCCTATGGCAAGCCCTCGCAGTTCGAGAAGCATGTCGTCCGGCGCGACGTGGAATGGCTCACCGCCAGCCGCGAATCCTCGGTCAACTTCACGCCGCTTCATGCGATCGACGGGATCATCACCCCGTCTGGCCTGTGCTTCGAGCGGCATCATTCGGGCATTGCCGAGATCGACCCGGCCAAGCATCGGCTGATGATCAACGGCCTCGTCGACAAGCCCCTGGTCTTCACGGTCGACGATCTCAAGCGCTTCCCCGGTCGGGTGAACCGCGCCTATTTCCTCGAATGTGCCGCCAATTCCGGCATGGAATGGCGAGGCGCGCAGCTCAATGGCTGTCAGTACACCCACGGCATGGTCCACAATGTCTGGTACACGGGCATTCCGCTGAAGACCCTGCTCGACGAGGCAGGCATCAGGACCAATGCCCGCTGGCTGCTCGGCGAGGGTGCCGACGCTTCCGCCATGACCCGTTCCATCCCGCTCGACAAGGCGCTGCAGGACTGCATCGTCGCCTGGGGCATGAACGGAGAGATGCTGCGGCCCGAACAGGGCTATCCGCTGCGCCTGGTCGTGCCCGGGTGGGAAGGCAACATGTGGATCAAGTGGCTGCGCCGCATCGAGGTCGGCGACCAGCCCTGGCACCACCGCGAGGAGACGTCGAAATACACCGATCTGATGGCGGACGGCCGCTCGCGCCGCTTCACCTACATCATGGATGCCAAGTCGGTGGTGACCAATCCTTCGCCGCAGGCGCCCCTCAGGCACAAGGGGCCGAACGTCCTGTCCGGCCTCGCCTGGTCCGGCCGCGGCACGATCCGGCGGGTCGACGTCTCGCTCGACGGCGGCAACAACTGGCAGGCCGCCCGGATAGACGGGCCGGTCCTGCCGATGTCGCTCACCCGCTTCTACGTCGATTTCGACTGGAACGGGCAGGAACTGATGATCCAGTCCCGCGCGATCGACGAGACCGGCTATGTCCAGCCGACCAAGGACGAGCTGCGGGCGGTGCGCGGCGTCAATTCCATCTACCACAACAACGGCATCCAGACCTGGCTGGTGCGCCCGAACGGGGAGACCGAGAATGTCGAGATCGGGTAAGGCGCTTGCCGCGGCCTTTGCCGGCACCGTCATCATCGCCGCCGGCATCGGCATGGCCGGGCTGGCTTCGGCCCAGCAGCCCGCGCCGCAACCGTCCGCTGCCCCGGCTCCGGCTCCGGCTCCGGCCCGCGCCGGGCTCGGGCGCGAGGCCCATCCCGACGAGGTCGCGGCCTGGTCGATCGCCGTCCGTCCGGACGGGCAGGGGCTGCCGCCCGGCCGCGGCACCGTCAAGCAGGGCGAGGAGCTCTATCAGACCCAGTGTGCCGTCTGTCACGGCGAGTTCGGCGAGGGGGCCGGCCGCTGGCCGGTCCTGGCCGGCGGGCGCGGGACGCTCACCGGCGAGGGACCGGAAAAGACCGTCGGCTCGTTCTGGCCCTATCTGTCCACCGTCTTCGACTATGTTCGCCGCACCATGCCCTATGGCAATGCGCGGTCCTTGTCGGACGATGACGTCTATGCGCTGACGGCCTATCTTCTCCATCTGAACGACGTGGTGCCGGAGACGTTCGAACTGACCCGGGAGAATTTCGCGGGCGTCCGCCTGCCGAATGCCGAGGGCTTCTTCGACGACGACCGGCAGACCAGCGAGCGCCAGTTCTGGGGACGGGAGCCCTGCATGAGCAATTGCCGATCCACCCCCGCGAGGGTTACCGGGCGCGCCCGCGTCATTGACGTGACGCCGGAGGGGTCGACCGGGCCGAGGATCGAATGAGCGCGCGCCCCCGATCCCCCGCCGCGGGCGCCATTCTCGGCCTTGCCGCCGGCCTGATGCTGCCGGGCGCCGTCGCCGCCCAGTCGGGCGACCGGGCGCTTGGCGAATATCTGTCGGCGGACTGTGTCACCTGCCATCAGATCAGCGGCCGCCAGACCGCCGGTGTGCCCGCCATCGTGGGGCTGCCGGAGGATGCGTTCGTCGCGCTGATGAACAGCTACAAGCGCAGGGAGCGGGACAACCAGATGATGCAGACCATGGCGGCGCGCCTTTCCGAGGAAGAAATTGCTGCGTTGGCCGCCTATTTTGGAAGCCTTCGTCCGCAGCCTTAGGGCATCCTGCGGCTTTCGGGCGGAGCCGCCGTCGGCCACAGACGCCGATGACGTCAACGAGAAGAGAAGAGTGGAGGAGCAAGGCCATGAGGATCGATCGCAGACATTTTCTTGCGGGTGCAGGTGCCCTCGCATCGTCGGGCCTGTTCGCCCCCGCAGTTCTCGGTCAGGCGAAGCCGCGCGTGGTCATCGTCGGCGGCGGACCGGGCGGCGTGACCGCGGCCAAATACATCGCCAAGGACAGCGCGGGCGCGCTCGATGTGGTGCTGGTGGAGCCGCAGCGGCAGTTCACCACCTGCTTCCACTCCAATCTCTATCTCGGCGGGTTCCGCTCCTTCGACTCGATCACCCACGGCTATGACCGGGTGTCCTCGGCCCATGGCTTCCGGATGAACCACCAGATGGCCAGCCGGGTCGACCGGGAGAAGAAGGAGGTGCTGCTCGCCGACGGTTCGCGCCTCGGCTACGAGCGGCTCATCCTGTCGCCGGGCATCGACCTGAAATACGATTCCGTCCCCGGCTGGGGCCGCGAGCACGAGGAGACGATGCCCCATGCCTGGCGGGCCGGGCCGCAGACCCAGCTCCTGAAGGCGCGGCTGGACGCCGTTCCGGACGGCGGCGTCATCGTCATGATCGCCCCGCCCAATCCCTATCGCTGCCCGCCCGGTCCCTACGAGCGCGTCTCGATGATGGCCCATGCGCTGAAGCGGGCCGGCAAGACGCGCTCCAAGATCGTGGTGCTCGACCCGAAGGAGAGCTTCTCAAAGCAGGGCCTGTTCCAGGAGGGCTGGGAAAAGCATTATCCCGGCATGGTCGAATGGATCGGTCCCAAGATCCATGACGGCATCAAGTCGGTCGATCCGAAGACCAACACGGTGGTCACCGGCTTCGAGACCTATGCCAATGCCGCGCTGGTCAACGTCATTCCCGCCCAGATGGCAGGCGCCATCGCCCGCGATGCCGGCCTCGCCAATGCCTCGGGCTTCTGCCCGATCGACCCGGCGAGCATGAAGTCGGCCAGCGATCCGAACATCTATGTGCTCGGCGATGCCACGATTGCCGGCGACATGCCGAAATCCGGTTTCTCGGCCAACAGCCAGGCCAAGGTCGCGGCGCTGATGGTGCGCGGCGAACTGGCCAACGCGCGCACCTTCCCGGCGCGCTATTCCAACACCTGCTGGAGCCTGATCCAGACCGACGATACCGTGAAGGTCGGCGGTCGCTACGAAGCCAAGGACGGCAAGATCACGGCCGTGGAGACGTTCATCTCCAAGACTGGCGAAAGCGCCGACCTGCGCAAGCAGACCCAGGAAGAGAACATGGGCTGGTATGCCGGCATCGTCGCCGACATGTTCACCTGACCCCTGGCATTCACGCCGGAGCGGCTGTGGTAGAACACGGCCGTTCCCCCTTGCGGATGCGGGTGGCAGCCAATGCCGCCCGCGCCGGGGCCCTCGCGGGGGCTCCGCTCGATACGAGGACTGAAGGACCGATCATGCGCATCGCCATTGCCGCCGCCCTGCTGGCGACCCTTGCCACAGCTCCCGCCTTTTCGCAGACGCCTGCACCCGCACCTGCTGCCCCGGCGGCCGGCGATGCCGCGGCCGGCGAACGTATCTATGCCCAGTGCCGGGCCTGCCATCAGGTCGGCCCGACCGCGCGCAACACGGTCGGCCCGCAGCTCAACGGGCTGTTCGGCCGCAAGGCCGGCTCCGTACAGGGCTTCAACTATTCGCCCGCCTACCAGCGGCCGGAAGTTGCCAGCAAGGTCTGGGACGAGGCGAACTTCGCCGTCTATATCCGCGATCCCCGCTCGGTCACGCCAGGAACGCGCATGGTGTTCCAGGGCCTGCGCAGCGACACGCAGATCGCCAACCTGACGGCCTATCTGCGCCAGTTCAATGCCGAGGGCCAGCGCAGCCAGTAAGGCGCCGGCAGGTGGCCGGACCCTGTCCGGGACCGGCCATGCCTGCCCTCATTCCTTCTCCTCGACTGCCGCGCCGGCGGCATTCTTCTTGATCGATTCGATGGCGCTCTTGGCCGATGCCTTGGCCTTGTAGCCCTCCGAGCCGAACATGATCTCGCCGTTCGGCGCCTTGAAGCGGAACCGGTACTCGCCGGCCTTGTCCTTGTAGACTTCAAATTTGTACATCAGCCTCTCCACCCGCTGCCCCTCCGGCAGCCGGAGAACCGTGCTGATGATTCGTGGTTCTGACAACTGTCTCCGCCACGGCAGCGAAGAGTTCTCCTGGCGGGGGCCTCAAGGCGTCCTGTAGCCGCCCAGCACCTGTTCGACGATCTCGTCGGCAAGCCGCTCGCGATGGGCCCGCGTCTCCCCGTCGCGCGGCGTGTACCAGATCGCCACCCAGTTGATGGCGCCGAGGATGGTGCGCATGGCGAGCGAGGGGTCCAGCGGCCGCAGCGAGCCGTCGTCCCGGCCGGCGGCGAAGATGCGCCGGAACGAATCCTCATAGCCGCGACGCAGGTCCATGAGGTCCTCCAGAACCATCCGGTGTTCCTCCCCGGCCTTGCCGAAGCGGTAGAGGTCGACGCCGAGGGAGAGGCTGCGCTGGAACGGCTGGCTCTCCATCATGCAGAGGACATGGGCGCGCGCCATGCGTGCCAGACGGTCCGCGGCCGTGCCCGGGCCCTTCTCGTGCGTTCCAGCCTCGCGCATCAGGATGGCGATTGCGCGGCGGAACACCTCGAAGAACAGCTCCGGCTTGGAGCGGAAATGGTGATAGACGCGCCCCTTGGTCGCGCCCAGCGCCTCGGCCACGTCGTCCATCGACGTCGTCGCATAGCCCTGGCGCATGAAGCATTCGGCCGCCGCCGCCAGAACCTCCTCGCGCCGGTCGGTCAGCGTCGCTTCCTGCGCGGCCATCACCGCCATGTCAGGACGCATCCGGCAGCGGATGCTCGGCGAACTGCTTGCGCAGGGTGAGCTTCGACACCTTGCCCGTGGCAGTCAGCGGCAACTGGTCGACGAAGACGATGTCGTCGGGAAGCTGCCATCGGGCGATGGCCTTTTCCAGCGTCGCCAGCAGGTCCGCCTTCGTCGGGTCGGCGCCGGGTGCCTTGACCGCAACCATCAGCGGCCGCTCCTGCCATTTGGGATGCGGCACGCCGATGACTGCACAGGCCGCAATGCCCGGATGGGCGAGCGCGGCATTTTCCACGTCGATCGAGGAGATCCATTCACCGCCGGACTTCACCAGATCCTTGGTGCGATCGACGATGATCAGATAGCCATCCGGCGTGATCTTCGCGACGTCACCGGTGCCGAACCAGCCCTCGGCATCGAAGGCCTTCGCGCTGGCCTCCGCGTTCTCGAAATAGCCGGAGATGATGCCGGGACCGCGCACGAACAGCTCGCCCGAGGCCTCGCCGTCATGCGGCAGCCGTCGGCCCTCCTCGTCGACGATCTTCAGTTCCACGCCGAACATGCGCCGGCCCTGCCGCGCCTTGAGGTCGATCCGCTCCTGCAGGTCCTTTCCGCGATCCCTGGTGGCGAGAACGCCCAGCGTGCCGACCGGGCTCATCTCGGTCATGCCCCAGCCATGAACGACCCCGACATCCATCTGCTCGAAGGCCTCGATCATGGCGCGCGGCGCGGCCGATCCGCCGATGATCACCTCGCCGAGTGCCGAGGGCTTCCTGCCGCGTTTCTGGATCTCCTGCAGGAGGCCCATCCACACCGTCGGAACGCCCCAGGAGGAGAAGACCTGCTCCGATTCCAGCAGGTCGTAGAGGTTCGGGCCGTCGAGCTTCACGCCGGGCATGATGAGGTTCAGCCCGACGATCGGGGCCGTGTAGGGCAGGCCCCAGGCGTTCACATGGAACAGCGGCACCACCGGCAGGATAGTCCGGCCGGTCGTCAGTCCCGGCATGCCGGAGGTCAGCGTGAAGAGTGCGTGCAGCATGACCGAGCGCTGCGAATAGAGCGCGCCCTTGGGCTCGCCGGTCGTGCCCGACGTGTAGCAGAGCGAGACCGCGGCGTTCTCGTCGATGCGCGGCCAGGAGAAGCTGGCAGGCTGGCCGGCGAGCAGGTCCTCATAGCTGAGCACCCCGTCGAGACCCTCGCCGGTCGGCAGGTGCGCGCGGTCGCACATGGCGACATAAACCATGTCCTTCGGCCAGTGGGCCCGCATCTTCGCCACGAGCGGAGCGAGGTTGATGTCGAAGAACAGCACGCGGTCGCTGGCGTGGTTGACGATATAGACCAACTGCTCCGGGAACAGGCGGGGATTGATAGTGTGGCAGACCGCGCCGATGCCGCCGATCGCATAATAGAGCTCGACATGCCGGTAGCCGTTCCAGGCCAGCGTCGCGACCCGGTCGCCCTCGCGCACGCCGAGGGCCTTCAGCGCATGGGCCAGCTGGCAGACCCGCGGCAGGGTTTCGGCAAAGGTCGTGCGGTGCAGCCCGCCCTCGATGGTCGCCGAGACGATCCGGGTATCAGGATGCATCTCCGCGCCATATTCGATCGCCGCCGACACGTTCAGCGGGGTGTCCATCATCAGTCCGCGCAGCATCGCGGTATCCTCCCACACGGGCACCGTTCAGCCGGTGTCCTTGACCTTGTCCCTGTCCGGAAGGCCTTCCGGCATCTGCCGGATGGCGGAGCGACAAATGCGCGTCCGACCGCCTTCAGGCCCTCGACAAGCGTCGGCCCGCGGACATACCCTTGAGTATGTCTCTGCCACAGCGGAGGCGTCAACGATGGAAACGGCACATCCCCGGCCGATCGGGG
Organism: Phreatobacter sp.; assembly: GCF_051860605.1. Lineage (GTDB taxonomy): Bacteria > Pseudomonadota > Alphaproteobacteria > Rhizobiales > Phreatobacteraceae > Phreatobacter. The sequence goes on from NZ_JBHYDR010000002.1 coordinate 221,825, forward strand.
AGCGGGAGGAGACGGATGGACGCGCTGGACAGCTTCCGGCTCGAGACCCGCGCCTGGCTCGAGGCCAATTGCCCGCCCGAGATGCGAACGCCCGTGCGGGGCGACGAGGACATCTGCTGGGGTGGCCGCAACTGGACCTTCCAGTCCGAGGCCCAGAAGCTCTGGATGGAGCGCATGGCGTCCCGCGGCTGGACCGTGCCGCGCTGGCCGAAAGCCTATGGCGGCGGCGGGCTCTCCCACGAGGAAGCCAAGGTGCTGAAGGAGGAGATGGCGCGCATCAGGGCCCGTTCTCCGCTCGAAAGCTTCGGCATCTGGATGCTCGGCCCGGCGCTCTTGGCCTTCGGTTCGGAGGAACAGAAGCTGGAGCACCTGCCGCGCATCGCCCGCGGCGAGATCCGCTGGTGCCAGGGCTATTCCGAGCCCAATGCCGGGTCTGACCTGGCCTCGCTCCAGACCCGCGCCGAGGATGCCGGCGACCATTTCCTCGTGACCGGCTCGAAGATCTGGACGAGCTATGCCGACCGGGCCGACATGATCTTCTGCCTGGTGCGGACGGATGTCGCCGCGCCCAAGCATCTCGGCATCTCGTTCATTCTGTTCGACATGACCTGGCCGGGCGTCTCCACGAAGCCGATCCAGCTCATCTCCGGCAAGTCGCCCTTCTGCGAGACCTTCTTCGACGGCGTGAAGGTGCCGAAAGCCAATCTGGTCGGCACGCTCAACCGCGGCTGGGACATCGCCAAATATCTGCTCACCCACGAGCGCGAGATGATCGGCGGCGGCGGTGGCGGCCTGCTCGGCGGGCGGTCACCGGGTCAGATCGCGGCCGGCGAACTTGGGCTCGATGCCACCGGCCGGCTCGACCATGCCATGCTGCGGGTGGACGCAGCCCGCGCGGAGGTGGATGCGCTGGCCTTCGCGGCAACCATGGCGCGCTACAAGGACGAGGCAGCCTCCGGCAACAAGGGCGTCGGCGACCGGTCGGCCGTGCTCAAATATTACGGCACCGAGCTGAACAAGCGCCGCTACGAACTGATGATGCGCGCAGCCGGCACATCCGCGCTCGAATGGGAGGGCGCGCGCTCCAACGACGGCGAACGGCCGCGCGCCTGGCTGCGCACCAAGGCCAATTCCATCGAGGGCGGGACGAGCGAGGTGATGCTCGACATCATCGCCAAGCGCCTCCTCCAGCTTCCTTCCGCGTGAGCGTGCCATGCTGGTTCTGAACCACGATCAGGTGATGCTGCAGGATGCCGCGCGCGGCTTCGTCACCGACAGGGCGCCGGTCGCGGCGCTCAGGACGATCCGGGACGAGAAGATCGCGGACGGTTTCGACCGTGATCTCTGGCGCCAGATGGCCGATATGGGCTGGACCGGCATCCTCGTGCCCGAGGACCAGGGAGGGCTTGGTTTCGGCTTCGTCGGGGCAGGGGTCATCTGCGAGGAAATTGGCCGCACGCTGACGGCCTCGCCGTTCCTGTCGACCGCCATGATGGCCGCCACCGCCCTGTCGCGCGCGGGCACGCCCGCGCAGCAGGAGCGCTGGCTGCCGGCCATCGTTGCCGGCGAGGCGGTGATCGCCACGGCCATCGACGAGGGCCGCAAGCACGACCCGGCGAAGACTGCGCTGAAGGCCGAGCGGTCCGGCAACGGCTTTCGCCTGACCGGCATCAAGACCTATGTCGTGGACGGCCAGGCCGCCGACGCGCTGATCGTCGCCGCGCGCACGGCGGGTGCGCCCGGAGAGACCGAGGGGATCAGCCTGTTCCTGGTGGATCCGAAAGCCAGGGGTCTGGCCAGCGAGCGGCTTGTCACGCTCGACTCGCGGGGGGCCGCCGAACTGACCTTCGATGGCGTGCAGGTCACGGCCGATGACGTCATCGGCGAGGTCGATGCCGGCCACGGCCTGGTCGAGGTCGTGCTGGCTGCCGGCCGCGCGGGCCTTGCCGCCGAGCTCTCCGGCAATGCGCAGGAGAGCTTCGCCCGAACCGTCGCCTATCTCAGGGAGCGCAAGCAGTTCGGCCGCACGATCGGCGCCTTCCAGGCCCTCCAGCATCGCGCGGCGCATCTGTTCTGCGAGGTCGAACTGGCCCGCTCGGCGGTGCTCTCGGCGCTGCAGGCGCTTGACGCCGACGCCGACAAGGCGTCGCTCGCCGTCTCGGTTGCCAAGGCCAAGGCGGCTCAGGTCGCACGCCTTGCCAGCCAGGAGGCGATCCAGATGCACGGCGGCATCGGCATGACCGACGCCATCGACATCGGCCTGTTCATGAAGCGCATGCAGGTGGCATCCGAGCTCTATGGCGATGCCGATTTCCATACCGACCGGGTCGCGCTGGCGCGCGGCTTCTGACGGGTTCGTGACGACCGGGCATGTGGCGCCTGTGACAGGGGAGACCAGACGATGGCGAAAGAGGTCAGCATCGAGGCCCTCAAGGGCATGGTGGGCCAGGAGATCGGCTTGTCGAAATGGTTCGAGATCAGCCAGGCCGACATCAATGCCTTCGCGGATCTGACCCATGACCACCAGTTCATTCACGTCGATCCGGACAAGGCGAAGCTGACGCCGTTCGGCGGCACCATCGCCCACGGCTTCTTCACCGTCTCGATGCTGTCGGCCTTTGCCATCGACGCCCTGCCGGCCGTCGAGAAGCGCACGATGGGCGTCAATTACGGCTTCGACCGGCTGCGCATGATGTCGCCGGTCAAATCGGGCGCGAAGGTGCGGGGCCGCTTTGTCCTGAAGGCACTGGACTCCAAGTCGCCGCAGCAGCATCAGCTGACCTACAGCGTCACGGTCGAGATCGAGGGCGGCGACAAGCCGGCCATGGTCGCCGACTGGGTGACACTCGCCTTCACAGCCTGAGGTTTCGTCCATGACCATTCGTTTCGACGGCCGTGTCGCCATCGTCACCGGAGCCGGCAACGGCCTCGGCCGCTGCCATGCGCTGGGGCTTGCCGCGCGCGGCGCCAAGGTGGTGATCGTCGATTTCGGCGGTGCCCGCGATGGCACCGGCGGCTCGTCCGACGCCGCCCGCAAGGTGGTCGAGGAGATCAGGGCGGCCGGCGGCGAGGCCATGGCCCATGGCGCCAATGTCGCCGATTACGGCCAGGTTCAGGACATGGTGAAGGCCACCATGGACGCCTGGGGCCGTGTCGACATCCTCGTCAACAATGCCGGCATCCTCCGCGACAAGACCTTCACCAAGATGGAGCTTGCCGATTTCGAAGCGGTGGTCGATGTGCACCTGATGGGCACCGTCAACTGCACCAAGGCGGTGTGGGACATCATGCGTGCGCAGAATTACGGCCGCATCGTCTTCACCTCGTCCTCCTCCGGCCTGTACGGCAATTTCGGCCAGTCCAACTACGGTGCCGCCAAGGCCGCCATGGTCGGCCTGATGAACGTGCTGCATCTGGAGGGCGCCAAGAACGACATCCGCGTCAACACGCTGGCCCCGACAGCGGCGACCCGCATGACCGAGGACCTGATGTCCGCGGAGGCGCTTGCGCTCCTGACCCCGGAATCGATCACCCCCGGCGTGCTGTTCCTCGTCAGCGACAAGGCTCCCTCGCGCACCATCCTGTGCGCCGGCGCCGGTGCCTTCGCCCGCACCATCATCTACGAGACCGACGGCATCTGGCTGGACGAGGCCGAGCGCACGCCGGAGACGATCGCCGCGCGTTTCGACGACATCTCGAATGCCGACGGGCAGAAGGCGCTCCAGGGCGCGTTCGAGCAGACCACGAAATTCGCCATGAAGGCCGCGACCGCGAAGGGCGTCACCCTTCCGCCGCGCGGCTGAGTTAGACCATTCCGGGACCACGTCAGGAGACAAGCCATGCGTGAAGCCGTCATCGTGTCCACAGCCCGCACGGGCCTTGCCAAGTCCTTCCGCGGCGCCCTCAACAACACCCATGGCGCGGCCATGGGCGGCCACGCCACGAAGCATGCCATCGAACGCGCCGGCATCGACCCGGCCGAAGTCGAGGACGTGATCGTCGGCTGCGCCAATCCGGAAGGGGCGACCGGCGGCAATATCGCCCGCCAGATCGCGCTGTCGGCCGGCTGCCCGGTGACCGTCTCGGGCGTCACCGTCAATCGCTTCTGCTCCTCGGGCCTGCAGACGATCGCCACCGCCGCGCAGCGCGTCCTCGCCGGAGAGGGCGACATCTTCGCGGCCGGCGGCGTGGAATCGATCTCGCTGGTCCAGAACACGATGAACCGGTCGAACTACCAGGACCCCTGGCTGAAGGAGCACAAGCCGGACATCTACCTGTCCATGCTGCAGACCGCGGAGAATGTCGCCAAGCGCTACAATATCTCGCGGCAGCTGCAGGACGAGTACGGCGTGGAGAGCCAGCGCCGCGCGGCGGCTGCCCGTCAGGGCCGCAAGTTCGACGACGAGATCGTGCCGTTCACCACCGCGATGACCAAGTTCGAGATGAACGACAAGAAGGAGGTCGTGCGCACCTGGCAGGAGGAGGTGACCCTCGCCGAGGACGAGGGCATCCGCGCCGACACGACCTATGAGGGCGTCTCCAAGATCCGCCCGGCGCTCGAGGGTGGCGTGGTTGCCGCCGGCAATGCCAGCCAGTTTTCCGACGGCGCCTCCATGGCCATCGTCATGGATTCAAAGCTGGCCGAACAGCGCAATCTCAAGCCGCTCGGCATCTTCCGGGGCTTTGCCGTGGCCGGCTGCGAGCCCGACGAAATGGGCATCGGCCCGGTCTTCGCCGTGCCGAAGCTGCTGAAGCGCGCCGGTCTCAAGGTCGAGGACATCGACCTCTGGGAGCTCAATGAGGCCTTCGCGGTGCAGGTGATCTATTCGCGCGACACGCTCGGCATTCCCAACGACAGGCTGAACGTCAATGGCGGCGCCATTGCCGTTGGCCACCCCTACGGCGTCTCCGGCGCCCGCCTCGTCGGCCACGCGCTGATCGAGGGCAAGCGCCGCGGCGCGAAGCACGTGGTGGTGACCATGTGCATCGGGGGAGGTATGGGCGCTGCGGGGTTGTTCGAGGTCGCCTGACCTGTTTGACTCCGAGGACTGGCGGCCGCGCATGGGCGGCCGCCGTCCCAATTCGACGAGAGCCGCAACAAATGCGGCCGGATCGACCCTCAGGAAACACCGCGGCTGAGGCCGCAGATGGCGCTCCGCAAAGCGGCGCCTATCGAAGGAGATGAGAATGACCAAGCTCAATCGCCGTCAGGTGGTCGGCTCCGGCCTTGCTGCCGCAGCACTTTCCACGATGCCCGTCCGCGCGCAGGCCGGGCCCGTCCGCATGGCCTTCATCGACCCGCTGTCGGGCTTCATGGCGCCCGTCGGTGACGGCGGCCTGAAGCAGTTCCAGTTCGAGGCTGATCGCATCAACGCGGCCGGTGGCGTTGCCGGCGGGCGCAAGCTCGAAGTCATCGGCATGGACAACAAGCTCAATCCGCAGGAGTCGATCGTCCAGCTCGAGAAGGCGATCGACCAGGGCGTGCGCTACATCGCCCAGGGCAATGGCTCCTCGGTCGCCTCGGCGCTTGTCGACGCCATCGAGCGGCACAATGCGCGCAATCCCCGCCAGACCGTGATGTACCTGAACTACGCGGCCGTCGATCCGATCTTCACCAACGACAAGTGCTCGTTCTGGCACTTCCGGTTCGACGCCGATGCCGACATGAAGCTGTCGGCGATGACCGACTACATCAAGGGTCTTCAGGACATCAAGAAGATCTACATCATCGGCCAGGACTATTCGTTCGGCAAAGCCGTGTCGGAATCCTCGGTCCGCATGCTGAAGGAGAAGCGTCCCGACATCGAGATCGTCGGCAACGAGCTTCATCCCCTCGCCCGCGTGCGCGACTTCTCGCCCTACATCACCAAGATGCGCGCATCCGGTGCCCAGGCCGTCATCACCGGCAACTGGGGCAATGACATGCAGCTGCTCATCAAGGCGTCGTCGGATGCGGGCTTCAACGTGCCCTACTTCACCTTCTACGGCGGCGGTCTCGGCGCCGTCGGCGGCATGGGCCGCTCGGCGGTCGGGCTCGTGCGCCAGGTGACCGAGTGGCATTCCAACATCCCGGACATCGGGATGGACGACATCGTGCGCGCGTTCAAGGCGAAGCACCGCGACCTCGACTACTACTACTATCGCGTCAAGGTGATGTTCGACATGCTCGCCAAGTCCATGAACGACACCAAGTCGATCGACGTGCGCGAAGTGGCGCTGGCCCTCGAAGGGTCGGAGATGAAGATCGAGACCGGCATGGCCACCATGCGCAAGGACAACCACCAGCTGATCCAGCCGCTCTACATCTCGACGCTTGCCGAAAACGTGAAGTTCGACGTGGACAATACCGGTCTCGGCTTCCGGACGGATGTCCGCATCGACGGACCGGCGACGGCCATGGCGACCACCTGCCAGATGCGCCGCCCGACGACCTGAGGACAGTCCCTGCGGCGGGCCCGATGGGGTCCGCCGCAGTTCCTTCTGCCGCGTCCGGAGGTTTTCCCGCATGGAGACGATCGTCTTCTCCACGCTCAATGGCTTGTTGTACGGCCTGCTGCTGTTCATGCTGGCGAGCGGACTGACCCTCATCTTCTCGATGATGGGAGTGCTCAATTTCGCCCATGCGAGCTTCTACATGCTCGGCGCCTACCTGGCCTACACGGTTGGCGCGGTCACGGGCTTCTGGCTGGCGATGATCCTGGCACCGCTGCTGGTCGGCCTTCTCGGCGCGGCGGTCGAGCGCTTCGGCCTTCGGCACGTCCATCGCAACGGCCATGTCGCGGAACTCTTGTTCACCTTCGGTCTCGCCTATCTCATCGAGGAGATCGTGAAGCTGGTCTGGGGCAAGAATCCGCTGCCCTACACGCCGCCCGCGATCCTCCAGCAGCCGCTCTTCACCCTCTGGGGAACGCACTATCCGGCGCTGCGCATCTTCATGATGGCGGTCGCCATCGGCATGTTCATCGCGTTGTGGCTGCTCCTCAAGCGCACGCGCGTCGGCCTCATCGTGCAGGCCTCCCTGACCCATCCCCACATGGTCGGCCATCTCGGCCACAACGTGCCGCTGGTGTTCATGGGCGTCTTCGCGGTCGGCTGCGCCATGGCCGGTCTTGCCGGCGTCGTCGGAGGCGCACTCCTCGTCACCGATCCCGCGATGGCGCTGACGCTCGGCCCCATCGTGTTCGTCGTCGTCGTCGTCGGTGGCATGGGATCGCTGGGAGGCGCCTTCATCGCCTCGCTCATGATCGGCCTCATCCAGACCTTTGCGGTTGCGGTTGACGCCTCGCTCTCGGACTTCCTGGCGCGCATCGGCATCGCGCTCTCCAACCGGTCGGACCTCGGGCGTGTCACACTGGCGCAGATCGCACCGATGCTGCCGTTCCTGATCCTCGTGCTGGTCCTGATCTTCCGGCCCCGCGGCCTTATGGGAGCGCGCGAAGGATGACCAACACATCCGCGTTGCGGGCGCTCGCCATCTGGGTCGGTTTCGCGATCCTGCTGGCCGTCCTTCCGATGATCTTCGCGTCCAGGCCCTCGATCACGCTGATGAACATCATCGGCACCTGGGTGGTCTTCGCGCTCGCCTACAACATGCTGCTCGGCCAGTCCGGCATGCTCTCGTTCGGCCATGCCGTCTATTTCGGACTGGGCGGATATGCGGCCATCCACATGATGGCTGCCATCAAGACCCAGGGCCTCGGCATCCCCGTCGCAGCCCTGCCGCTGGTCGGTTTCATGGCCGGTATGGCGGCCGGGTCGGTCATCGGCTGGTTTTCCTGCCGGCGATCGGGCACGGCCTTCGCCATGATCTCGCTCGGGGTGGGCGAACTGATCGCGGCCTCCGGCCTCATGTTCGTGTCGGTCTTCGGCGGCGAGGAGGGCATTTCCGGAGATCGTGCGGCAGGACCCGAACTGTTCGGCTTTTCCCTCGGCCCGCAGATCAACGTCTACTACTTCATCGCCTCCTGGATGTTCATCTCGGTCCTGGCGATGTGGGCCTTCACGCGCACACCGCTCGGCCGGCTGGCCAATGCCGTGCGCGACAATCCCGACCGCGTAGCCTTCGTCGGCTATGATCCGCAGCGCGTGCGCTATCTCGTTTTCCTGATTTCCGGCGGTTTCGCGGGCCTTGCCGGCGCGCTGTCGGCCATCAATTTCGAGATCATCACGCCCGAGAAGCTGGGCGCCCTCAATTCCGGCGCGGTGCTGCTCATGGCCTATATCGGCGGCGTCACCGTCTTCTACGGCCCCATCATCGGCGCCGTGCTGATCTCGATCATGCAGTCCATGCTTTCGGACTACACCAAGGTCTGGCAGCTCTATCTCGGCCTGATGTTCGTTGTCATCGTGATGTTCGCCCCCCATGGAATCGGGGGCATCGTCCACCAGGCTCTCGGCGTCGTCCGGCGCGGGGAGCTTGCCGAGAAGCTGCCGGGCTGGATCATGGGCACGGCGGGCGCGCTCGTCGCCTTCTGCGGCACCGTCATGGTGATCGAGATGGCCTACCGGGTCCGCGAGGGCGGCGATCCCCTGATGATGTTCGGCAGGGAAATCGACCAGTCATCGCCGCTGAGCTGGCTGCTTGCCTTCGTCATCGTGGCCGCGGGCATCGCCATTTTGGTCATCGCGGTTCGCTGGCGCCGGCGCGGCACGCTCGGCGCAGCCCTGCGCTTCCGGGAGTCCGCACCATGAGCGCCCTGGTCCTCACCAATGTCGTCAAGAACTTCGGCCCGGCGGAAATCATCCGCGACGTGTCCATGGACATTCCGGAGGGCGAGCGCCACGCCATCATCGGGCCGAACGGGGCCGGCAAGTCGACCCTGTTCAACCTGATCTCGGGGGCGTTTCCGCCGACCTCCGGCGAGATTCTCGTCAATGGCCACAAGGCCGGTGGCGTGCCGCCGTTCGAGATCAACCGGCGCGGCCTGTCGCGCTCGTTCCAGGTGACCAACATCTTCCACAACATGAGCGTCTACGAGAACGTGCGCTGCGCGACACTCTGGGCGCTCGGTCACCGCTACGTGTTCTGGCGGTTCATCGGCGGCATGAAGGATGTCGAGCAGCGCACCGAGGAGATCCTCGACCTGATCGGGTTGTCGGCGGTGCGCGAGACGCCGGCCGGCCTCCTGTCCTATGCCGACCAGCGCGCGCTGGAAATCGGCGTGACAATCGCGGGCGGGGCGAAGGTCATCCTCCTCGACGAGCCCACGGCCGGCATGAGCCACCACGAGACCGAGCGTGCCGTTGCCCTCATCCGCAAGGTCACCGAGGGGAGGACGCTGGTCATCGTCGAACATGACATGAGCGTGGTCTTCGGGCTGGCCGACCGCATCTCCGTGCTGGTCTACGGCCAGATCATCGCCTGCGGCACGCCGGACGAGATCCGCGCCGACCGGAAGGTCAAGGAAGCCTATCTCGGCGAGGAGGCCGCGTGATGCTCGAGGTCTCCGGTCTCAACGCCTATTACGGCAAGAGCCACATCCTGCAGGGGGTCGACATCCACGTCGATGCCGGCGAGGTGGTTAGCCTGATCGGCCGCAACGGGGTGGGGCGGTCGACCACGGTCAAGGCGATCATGGGCGAGGTGCCGCCGGTCGGCACGATCCGCTTCAAGGGCCGCGACATCGCCGGCCTGCCGAGCCACCGCATCGCCCGCCTCGGCATCGGCTATGTGCCCGAGCACCGCGACATCTTCCCGGCTCTCACCGTCCGGCAGAACCTGATGCTGGGCATGAAGGATGCCAAGAAGGAGGGGCGCTGGACCATCCAGCGCTCGCTCGAGATGTTCCCCAATCTGGCCGCGCGCGCCGACGCGCCCGCCGGTGTCCTGTCCGGCGGGGAAAAGCAGATGCTGACCATGTGCCGGACCATGATGGGCGACCCGGAACTCGTCATGATCGACGAGCCGACGGAAGGGCTCGCCCCGCTGATCGTCCGGCAGGTCGGGGCCCTCATCTCGGAAATCGCGCGGCTTGGCGTCGCCATCCTGCTGGTCGAGCAGAAGCTGTCCATCGCGCTCGACATCTCGCACCGCGTCTATGTCATGGGCCATGGCCGCATCGTCTTCGAGGGCACGCCCGCCGAGTTGAAGGCCAACGAGGCCGTGCGGAAGGAATGGCTGGAGGTGTGATCGGTTCGCAGGGGTCGGCCCGTCCCCCGGGCTGCCTTGTCATCCGATCTGCCCACCGCCAGTCAGGGAAGCCGCTCCGCCGTCTGTCTGACGGGACGCGGGCTTGCTGCTCATGGCAGACTGCCTCCCCACGCGAGCCGCCGCCCCACGCACCCGGAGTTGAACCCTTGGCCTTGCCTGCTGCGACTTCCGCCATGAACATCGACGAAGCGGCGCTGGGCGCCTATCTCGAAGCGCATTGGCCCGGCTTCAAGGGGCCTGTCAGCGCCGAGAAATTCGCCGGCGGGCAGTCCAATCCGACCTTCATGCTGACCCATGCCGGCGGCAAGGCCGTGCTGCGCAAGAAGCCGCCCGGCCAGCTTCTGAAGTCGGCCCATGCCGTCGACCGCGAATATCGGGTCATGAAGGCGCTGGGCGGCACCGACGTGCCGGTACCGCGGATGTACGTGCTGTGCGAGGACGACGCCGTGATCGGCACGGCCTTCTATGTCATGGAATGGGTGGATGGCCGGATCATCTGGGACCCGGCGATCCCGGAGGTCGACAACGACCACCGCAGTGCCATCTACGACGGCATGAACGCCGCGCTGGCCGCCCTGCATGCCGTCGATCCGGCACAGGTCGGCCTCGCCGATTTCGGACGGCCCGGCAATTATTTCGCCCGCCAGCTCACCCGCTGGACGGAGCAGTATCGCGCCTCCGAGACCGAGGCCATCGCCGATATCGACCGGGTGATCGCGTGGCTCGACCAGAACCTGCCGCCCGATGACGGCCGCGCCTCGCTGGTCCATGGCGACTACCGCATCGACAACATGATCTTCGCCCATGACGCGCCGCGCCTGCTGGCCATCCTCGACTGGGAGCTCTCCACCATCGGCCACCCCTTCGCCGATATCGCCTATCAGTGCATGCACTGGCGCCTTCCCCATGCGGGTTCCTTCAGAGGACTTGCCGGGGTCGATCGTCGGGCCCTGGGCATCCCGACGGAAGAGGACTACGTGGCCCGCTACTGCGAGCGCGCGGGTCTTTCCGGCATTCCCAACTGGGACTTCTGCCTTGCCTTCTCGCTGTTCCGCATGGCGGCGATCCTGCAGGGCGTGCTCAAGCGCGCGCTCTCCGGCAATGCCTCCAATCCGCAGCGGGCCCTGCAGGTGCGCGACAACATCCCGGTGCTGGCCCGCATGGCGGCCGACGTGATCGACGGAAAGGCTGCCTGATGACCGGTTCCAGCCGCTTCGAGGGCAAGGTGGTCCTCATCACCGGCGCGGCCTCGGGCTTCGGCCGGCGCGCCGCCGAGCGCTTCGCCGCCGAGGGCGCAAGCCTTGTCCTCGGCGACATTCGCGCGGACGGCCTCGACGACACCGTGCGGCGTGTCGAGGCAGCCGGCGGCCGGGCGGTCTCCCGCGTGACCGATGTCTCGAAGGCCCATGCCGTCGATGCCCTGGTGGCGGCCGGAACCAACACGTTCGGCCGGCTCGACATCGCGCTGAACAATGCCGGCGTTGCCCATGGCACCGTGAAGCTGCAGGCGACCGACGAGGCGCTGATGCGCCTCATGTTCGACGTCAATGTCATGGGCGTGTTCTTCGGCATGAAGGCCCAGATTCCCGTCATGGAGCGGCAGGGCGGCGGCGTCATCCTCAACACCGCGTCGGTTGCCGGTCTCGTCGGTGCGCCGCTGCTTGCCGCCTATGCGGCGGCCAAGCATGCCGTCGTCGGGCTCACCCGCACGGCCGCCGCCGAGACCGCGCGCAAGGGCATCCGCATCAATGCCATCTGCCCGGCCTTCGCCGAGACCCCCATGCTGACCGAATCGCTGCTCAGCACGGACCGGTCGCAGGAAGAGATGCTCGGTCGGCTCGTGCAGACCATGCCGATGCGGCGTCCGGGGACCGCCGACGAGATCGTGCAGGCAATGCTGTGGATCTGCTCGCCCGAGAACTCGTTCATGACCGGGCAGGCCATCGCGGTGGATGGCGGCCTGACCGCAATCTGATCCGCCCGCCAGCGGCATGGCCGCCGTGGCGCGCGGCTTCCTGTGTCGCAGCAGGATGAGTTAGTCTGAGCCCCGACCGGCAACCCGGGAGGGCAGGCGGCGTGTCGATGGAGTTCGCGCTTCTGGTGGCGGTCGGCTTCTTCGCCCAGCTGGTCGATGGCGCCCTGGGCATGGCCTTCGGTCTGATCGCAACCACCGTCATGCTGTCCATGGGCCTGCCTCCGGCGCAGGCCAGTGCGGCCACCCACACCGCAGAGGTGGCCACGACGGGTGCCTCCGGTCTCTCGCACCTCTATTTTCGCAACATCGACCCGAAGCTGTTCCTGACGCTGGGTGTGGCCGGCGTGGCCGGCGGGGTGCTCGGCGCCTATATCCTCTCCAATGTCGACGGCCGGGCCATCCGACCGTTCATCGCCGCCTACCTGCTCATTGTCGGCCTGCTCATCCTCTTGAAGGCATTCCGGCTCAGTCCGACCAGCGAGGACGCAAGGCCCGGCCAGGCCGCTCCGCTGGGCCTCGTCGGGGGCTTCCTCGATGCCATCGGCGGCGGTGGCTGGGGCCCGATCGTCACCTCCACCCTGATCGGCTCCGGCCACGCCCCGCGCCGGGTCATCGGTTCGGTCAATGCCGCCGAATTCTTCGTCACGGTGGCGATCGCCACCGCCTTCTTCATCGAACTCGGCCTCGCCCATCTGGAATATATCGCCGCGCTGGTGATCGGCGGGGTGCTGGCGGCTCCCCTCGGCGGCTATCTCGTCAGGCACATCGCCGCGCACCGGTTGATGGCGCTGGTCGGGCTGCTGGTCTCGACGCTCGCCGTCATCCAGCTGGCCCGCGCCCTTGGCTGAGCCTCAGTTGACGGACCGGCGTCCGTGGGGGCTGTCGAGCGAGAAGGCCGGAATGGCTGCCTGGAAGGCCTCGTTGCGCTCGGTGACCATCACATAATGCCCGACCATGATGCCGGTCGGCGTCGTCAGCGGGCAGCCGGACGTATAGGTGTAGGCCGCGCCCGGCTCGATGATCGGCTGCTCGCCGACCACGCCGGCCCCGCGCACCTCCTGGACCTGGCCGTTCTCGTCCGTGATGTGCCAGTAGCGGGTGCGCAATTGCACCGTGTCCGGCGACAGGTTCACGATCTCGACGCGATAGGCCCAGAAAAACTGGTTGTCCTCGGGATCGGACCTTTCCGGCATGAACTGGGGCTGGACCGTGATCTGGATACCCCGGGTGATGGCGCGATACATGGCGAGCCCCTTGAAGCCGGGCCTCATGGCCCCGCCGACGCCCCGTGACAGGCTCGCCAAGCGGCGGCACCCTGTCAACAGGAGACCCCCATGATCGACACCCGGTTGCGCGAGATGATCGACCCCCTGCTGAACCCGCTCGGGGCAGCCCTGGCACGCCGGGGCGTGGCGGCCGACCATGTCACGCTGCTCGGGCTTGCGCTTGGCATCGGTGCGGGTGTTGCGGCGGCGTTCGGAGCCTTCCTCACCGCGCTGCTTCTGATCCTTGCCAACCGCCTGTGCGATGGTCTCGACGGCGCGATCGCCAAGACGGCCGGTCGGACTGAAGCCGGCGGCTTCCTCGACATCACCTGCGACTTCGTCTTCTACGGCGCCGTTCCGCTGGGTTTTGCCCTGCATGAGCCGGAGCTCTATGGCCTGCCGGCAGCGGCGCTGCTGTTTTCCTTCTACGTCAACGGCTCGGCCTTCCTCGCCTATGCAACGCTCGCCGCGCGGCATCCGGGCATTGGCGAGACACCCGAGGCCAAGTCGTTCCACTACATGTGGGGCCTCGCCGAGGGCGCGGAAACCATCCTGTTCTTTGCCGTCGTGACGCTGATGCCGCTGCTGTTTCCGACCCTTGCAGTGATCTTCGCCATCGGCTGCCTCATCTCGGGCGCAGCACGCATCGTCACCGGCTATCGCGCGGCGCGGGCGCTCGATCTGTGAGGTCCGGGAAGCGATGGCGGCCCTCGGCGTCCAGCGGCAGCGGATGGACCTGAACGACGGCCGCCAGCGGCAGATCGGCATAGAGATGGGGAAACAGCGCGCCGCCGCGCGATGGCTCCCATTTCAGCGCCGGGCCGAGCGCTTCCGGATCGACCGCGACCAGCACCAGATCCGTCTGGCCGGCGAAGTGTTTCGCGGCGGTCTCGCGCACCTGCGCCGCCGTGGAGAAATGGATGTAGCCGTCGGCGAGATCGACGGGCGCGCCGGCGAATCGGCCGGCACGCTTGGCTTCCTCCCAGGCGGCGCGGGATGAAATCTTGAAGATGAGCGTCATGGAAATCCCCGTTCCAGCCCCCGTTTCGCTCCCGGGAGCTGCCTTGTACTGCTGCCGCGGCATTGACAGATGGGTCGCAGGTAAATAGTCTCACCGATAGATAAAGTTCCTTGGAAGCGACGGCAAGGCCGCAAACGGGCACTTTCCGGCTCGTCGTGCTGTCGTCGGGAGACCCACCATGTTTTCCCATAATGACATCTGGATCGCCATCGATCGGCTCGCCGAGTCGCAGGGCCTGTCGACATCGGGCCTGGCCCGACGCTCCGGCCTCGATGCGACGACCTTCAACAAGTCCAAGCGCGTGATGCTGGATGGCCGCGAGCGCTGGCCGTCCACGGAGTCCATCGCCAAGGTGCTGCACGCCACCGGCACGACCTTCGGCGATTTCGTCGCTCTGGTCGGAGGAGCCAAGATGAAGTCGCGACCGCTGCCCCTGCTCGGCTTCGCCCAGGCCGGCGCCGGCGGCTATTTCGACGCCAGCGGCTATCCGGCGGGCACCGGCTGGGACGAGGTCTCGTTCCCGGACCTCCAGGACGAGGCGCTCTATGCGCTGGAGATCCAGGGTGATTCTATGCTGCCGGTCTATCGCGACGGCGACCGCATCGTGGTCTCGCCCTCCGCGCCCGTGCGCCGCGGCGACCGCGTCGTGGTGCAGACGACGGAGGGCGAGATCATGGCCAAGGAACTGAAGCGGCAGACCAACCGGACCGTCGATCTGACCTCGCTGAATGCCGACCATGCCGATCGGTCGCTGCCGGTCGGCGATGTGGCATGGATGGCCCGCATCATGTGGGTCAGCCAGTAGCGGCGCCCGTCAGCGCGCCGCACGCTCCCACATGTTGCGGGCGACCTGCACGAAGGCGGTGGAGCGAAGCCCGGCATCCTTCATGGCATCAGCAACCTTCGTCATCAGCGCCGGATCCCCCGAGGCGATGGCGATGTCCAGCATGATCGCCCATTCGTCGTCCGCCGGTTCCTCGCCCTTGTTGCCGGCGGCGATCTCGCGCATCCGTGCGGCCAGGCGCTCCACCCGCGCGATATAGTCCTTGCCGCCCTGCGAGGTGATGCGGGCCGCCAGGGCATCGGCGACCTCCTTCGGGCCGCGGCCGACAACCGCCCGCCAAAGCGTCTCGAACACGATGCCGATGCGCTCCTGGTCGAAGGTGACGCGGTTCAGCTCCTCGATCCGCCCGAGGGCGATGAAGGTCTCGCGCGCCTCGTCCACCGCGCCGCGTGCCACCAGCATCTCGATGGCGGTGTCGGTGATGGCGCCGCGAACCGGGCCCGTCGCCTCCGCCGCCTGTGCCACCGCCACCAGCTGCGCGGCCGGCAGGGTGCGCATCGGGCCGATATCCTCGTCGATCGCGACGGTTTCCTCCGGCGGCAGCTTCAGCACCGGTCCGAGGGCGCGAAGCCAGTCGGCACGGCCCTCGCGCATCAGGACGCGCAGCAGGCGGGATGCCGATTCCGCGTCGGCCGGGGTCGTGAAAGGCGCGCGCAGGGCGAGTGCGGAGCGGAAGCCGTCAAGGTTCCTGGCCGCCACGGCGCCGCGAAGCACCATGTCCCAGCTTTCGCGGCGGGCGGTGTCGCGATCATCGAACGGCGCGGGCTGTCCCTCCCGTGCGCCGCGGGCCCATTCGTCGATGGACCGCGCAATGGCCGCATCGCCGCGCGCGCCCGCGCGCAGGGCCTGCGCCAGCCGCCGGCTGTACCGGTCCTTGATCGCATTCTCGGCGGCATCGGCGTGTTCGGGCGCGCGCGCAAGCGCCAGCTCGAGGATCTCGATCCTCAGGTCGTCGCGGCTGTCGGTCTCCACCAGCCGGTCGATGCGGCTCAGCGCATCGGCGATCCGCCCGGCGCGGGCCTCGTCGAGAATCAGCACCGAGGGTTCGGAAATCCCGTCCGGCTGGGCCTTGTCGAGGCCGAGTTCGCGATAGGCGCCGGCAAAATCGCCCTTGCGGGCCAGATGCTCGGCCCGGACCGGGATGATCCGCTCCTTCAGCCCGTCGACGGTGGCGACCCTTGCCCAGGCCTCGTAGCGCTGCATCCAGCGCTCACGCGCGGCCGGATCCGGGTCGTTCTGCAGGAAGGCCTCGAAGGCGGCGGTGCCGGCCCAGCCCTCCGGCTCCTCGCGCGCGGCGCCAAGCGCGAGTTCCGCGACGCAGGCCGGCGTCGGCGCCGCAAGGCAGGCCTGCCGGTCGACGTCGACCTCGATGGCATGGGGTGCCGACGGGGCGGGCGCAGGGGCGGGCGCCTGCGCCGCCAATGGCGCGGCCGCGGCACAGGTCAGAATCAGGACCGAAGACAGGATCTTGAGCCGGACGGACATCATGACGGGCCTCGATTGCAGCGCCTCTGGCGAAACCGGGTACAGGAGCCCCGCGGCGAAGGCAACGCGCAGTTCCGTGACGGTGTCGCCGACCGGCCGATGCCGGCCTGGCACGGTTTTTCTCGCCCGCCATGCAGCGAGCGTGTATAAGCCGCGATCTTCCTGCCGGAGACCTTCGGCGGGGGTTTTTTCGCGTTCCCGGGTGGCCGATGCCGCCGTGTCGGGGGCGCCCTATCGAAGGGGAAGGACCATGGGCGAGCGTTGGAGCCCGTCGAGCTGGCGGTCGAAACCGATCCTGCAGGTGCCGGTCTACAAGGACACGGCAGCGCTTGCGGACGTCGAGAAGCGCCTTTCGGGCTTTCCGCCGCTCGTTTTTGCGGGCGAGGCGCGCAACCTGAAGAAGGCCCTCGCGAAAGTCGCAAGAGGCGAGGCCTTCCTGCTGCAGGGCGGCGACTGTGCCGAAAGCTTCTTCGAGCACGGCGCCGACAACATCCGCGACTTCTTCCGCGCCTTCCTGCAGATGGCCGTGGTCATGACCTATGCCGGCGGCATGCCGGTGGTGAAGGTCGGCCGCGTTGCCGGACAGTTCGCCAAGCCCCGCTCGGCCGATACCGAGACCATCGACGGCGTGACGCTGCCCTCCTACCGGGGCGACATCATCAACGACATCGCCTTCACGCCGGAATCACGCGAACCGGATCCGGCGCGTCAGGCCATGGCCTACCGCCAGTCGGCGGCGACGCTGAACCTTCTGCGCGCCTTCGCCTATGGCGGCTACGCCAATCTCGACAATGCCATGAAGTGGATGCTCGGCTTCGTGAAGGACACGCCGGCCAACGACAAGTACCGGCATCTGGCCGAGCGCATCGAGGAGGCGCTCGACTTCATGCGCGCCTGCGGCATCGACCCCGAGGCCCATCCCGAAATGCGCACCACCGAGCTCTATACGAGCCACGAGGCGCTGCTGCTCGGCTATGAGGAGGCACTGACCCGCGTCGATTCCACCTCCGGCGACTGGTACGCCACCTCCGGCCACATGCTGTGGATCGGCGACCGCACCCGCCAGCCGGATCATGCCCATGTCGAGTATTTCCGCGGCATCCGGAACCCGATCGCCTTCAAGTGCGGGCCGAGCCTGGATGCCGACGGCCTGCTGAAGCTGCTGGACGCGCTGAACCCGGAGGACCGTGCCGGCCGCATCACGCTGATCTGCCGTTTCGGTGCCGACAAGGTCGACAAGCACCTGCCCGCCCTCATCCGCGCCGTCCAGCGCGAGGGGCGCACGGTGGTCTGGTCCTGCGATCCCATGCACGGCAACACGATCAAGGCCGGCAATGGCTACAAGACCCGCCCGTTCGACCTGGTCATGGGCGAGATCGAGCGGTTCTTCGCCCTCCATGAGGCCGAGGGCACCTATGCCGGCGGCATCCACCTGGAGATGACCGGCAAGAACGTCACCGAATGCACCGGCGGGCGGGCGGCGATCACCGACATGGACCTGTCAGACCGCTATCACACGCATTGCGACCCGCGTCTGAATGCCGAGCAGGCGCTGGAGGTGTCGTTCAAGGTGGCCGAGATGCTCAAGCGCCAGCGGCTGCGGCGCGGTCCGGTCGTCCGCGAGGCGGCCGAATAGGCTGGTGGCCAGTCAGCACGGAAGAAGGCCTGCGAGGGATCTCCTCGCAGGCCTTTTTTGATGAAGGGGACAAGCGTTCAGTATTTCACGGCGACGGCGCCGCGCACCGTGTGGAGCGTCAGCGGCACCCCGCCCATGCTGGGCACCCGGATGTACTGATATTCGGCGCGCAGGAAGATGTTGTCGGTCAGCATGGCGTCGAGGCCGGCGCCCATGGCAAGGCCCGCACCGACCACGCCGTTTGCCTGCCGGGTCTGCGAGACGAGCTGCGTGTACGGCTGGGTCCAGTCGACGCCGTCGGCATTGTTGGTGTCGATGCGCGAGTAGCCGGCCGTATAGGTGACGCTGGTATTGCCGCGCACAAGGGCAAGGCCCGCCGTTACATAGGGCAGGAACCGGCCATAGGCCCAGCCGGCGCGCATGCGGGCGGTGAAGATGTCGGAGACCGAGGCAGAGACAGTCGCGCTCTGGTTGAAGGAATCGGTGAAGCCCTGGCCGGAATCGTAGAGCACGGCATAGGGCTGGGCCCAGTTGCGCGTGCCGCCTCCGCCGCGCGCCACGCGGCTGTAGTCGAACTCGAAGCCGATCACGGCATCGTCGAACTGGGCGTTGTAGCCGGCGAAAAGGCCGAACAGGACGGGGCTCGCCCGGATCGGGTCGATGGTGATGAAGTCGGGTGCCGGCGTGCCGCCATTCGGCGGGTTGAGATAGGTGAGGCCGGTCAGCAGGCGCTCGGCCTCGCGCCGGGCCATGGACTGGGCATCGAGGTTCAGGCTGCCGATCCCGCCGTGGACACCCGCATAGAACCCGCCCCAGTTTGCCGCCGGCGCCTCATAGCCGGGCAGCGAGCCTCTGAGCGACATGTCGGCGGCACCGGCGCCGCCAGAGATGACCAGGGCGAGGGCCAACGCCCCCAGACCCGCAGCCGCCTTCGATCGATTTGCCATGCCGGCCTCCAATGCCAGGCCCGATCCGCAGGGGCCGGGCTGCTTCGGAACCATTCATGAAACATCAAGGTTACTGCGCGGTTAAGGACGCGCTGAAGCAAGTCGCTGGAGTGGAAGGGTTTTTTACCATCTGTTGACGAAGGTTAACGCTGTCTTGCCGCGAACCGTGCGCAGGTCCGGACGCATCGCATCTGCCCCGCGTTGAGAACGGCCCGATGCCACGCTACATGTCGTTCATGAGCCAGCCGCCCGCCTCCCTCCGCATCGCCGTTGCCCAGCTCAATCCCGTGATGGGAGACGTCGCCGGCAACCTCGCACTGGCCCGCGCCGCACGGTCGGACGCGGCGGTTGCGGGCGCCGATCTCGTCGTCTTCTCGGAGCTGTTCATCTCCGGCTATCCGCCCGAGGACCTCGTCCTGAAGCCGGCCTTCCAAGCGGCCTGCCGGCAGGCGACGGAGGCGCTTGCGCGGGAGACGGCGGATGGCGGCCCGGCCCTGCTGGTGACCACGCCCTGGGCGGAGGACGGCAAGGTCTACAACGCGGTCGCCTATTGCGACGGCGGCCTGATCCAGGCCGTGCGCTTCAAGGTCGACCTGCCCAATTATTCGGTGTTCGACGAGAAGCGCGTCTTCGCTCCCGGCCCGTTGCCGGGCCCGGTCAATGTCCGGGGCGTGCGCATCGGCGTGCCGATCTGCGAGGACATCTGGGGCGAGGAAGTGGTCGAGACGCTGACCGAGACCGGCGCCGAGCTCTTCATCGTCCCCAACGGCTCGCCCTACCGCGAAAGCGTCTATGACGAGCGGATGAGCGCCATCGTGGCTCGCGTCACCGAGAGCGGGCGGCCGATGCTCTACGTGAACCAGGTCGGCGGGCAGGACGAACTGGTGTTCGACGGCGCCTCGCTGGCGGTCAATGTCGATCGCACGCTCGCCATGCAGCTTCCCGCCTTCGCCGGCCAGATCGCCATCGTGGAGGCGGTCAGGCAGGCCGGAACCTGGCGCCTGTCGGGCCCGATCCATGGGCACGAAACGGGCGACGAGGCGAACTACACCGCCTGCGTGCTCGGCCTGCGGGACTATGTCGAGAAGAATCGCTTCCCCGGCGTGGTGCTCGGCCTGTCCGGCGGCATCGATTCCGCGCTCTGTGCCGCCATGGCGGTGGATGCGCTGGGTCCCGACCGGGTGCATTGCGTGATGCTGCCGTACCGCTTCACCTCCGAGGATTCGCTGAAAGATGCCCATGCCTGCGCGCGTGCGCTCGGCGTGCGCTACGACATCGTGCCGATCGCCAGCGCAGTGGAGGGGCTCGAGGCGGCACTGGCGCCGCTGTTCCGCGGCACGAACCGCGACATCACCGAGGAGAACCTGCAGAGCCGGGCGCGCGGGACGATCCTCATGTCGATCTCGAACAAGTTCGGCGCCATGGTCGTGACCACCGGCAACAAGAGCGAGATGTCGGTCGGCTATGCCACGATCTATGGCGACATGAATGGCGGCTACAATCCGGTGAAGGACCTCTACAAGACCGAGGTGTTTCGCCTGTCCGCGCTGCGCAACCGCTGGAAGCCGGCCGGCGCGCAGGGGCCCGACGGCGAGGTCATCCCGACCAACATCATCGTCAAGCCGCCGACGGCCGAACTGCGCGAGAACCAGACCGACCAGGATTCCCTGCCCGCCTACGAGGTGCTCGACGCCATCCTCGAGCGGCTGGTCGAGCGGGAGGCACCGGTCGCTGCCATCGTTGCCGAGGGCTACGACCTCGACACCGTGAAGAAGGTGGAGCGGCTGCTGGCCATTGCCGAATACAAGCGCCGCCAGGCCGCGCCGGGCGTGAAGGTCACGGCGCGCAATTTCGGCCGCGACCGTCGCTATCCGATCGTCAACCGCTTCCGCGACCTTGGCGAGCCCTTGCCGGCCCCGGACATGGCCCTGGTGAGCCCGAACGCGCGCCCGCGGCTGGACGTGGTGGATTTCTGATCCGGCAGACCGCCGGTTGTCCGGGTCCGGGCGTTTCGGGCTGGACCTGCGAGCGGCCGCGGGCTATCGGGCGCCGATCGCATCTGGAACCGCTCATGACCGACGCCGAAGCCCTCAAGCGCGACGCAGCTGCCAAGGCCCTGACCTTCGTCGAGGACGGCATGCGCCTCGGCCTCGGCACCGGCTCCACGGCGAAGCATTTCGTTGACCTGCTGGCCGATAAGGTGCGCGCCGGCATGACGGTCGTCGGCGTGCCGACCTCGGAGGCGACGCGCCGGCAGGCCGAAAGCCTCGGCGTTCCGCTCACCACGCTCGACGAGACGCCGGAACTGGACCTCACCATCGATGGCGCCGACGAGATCGACCCGGCGCTGAACCTCATCAAGGGCGGCGGCGGGGCGCTGCTGCGCGAGAAGATCGTGGCGGCAGCCTCCGCGCGCATGATCGTCATCGCCGATGCCTCCAAGCAGGTCGATGCGCTCGGCCGCTTCCCGCTGCCCATCGAGGTCAACAGCTTCGGCCTCGGAGCCACCCGCAGGGCGGTCGAGAGGGTGCTGGAGAGGGCCGGATGTGCCGGACCCCTCCAGATCCGCAAGATGGCGGACGGCCATGTTTTCGTCACGGACGGCGGTCACATGATCCTCGACGCGGCCTGTGGCCGGATTCCCGATCCGGCGGCGCTTGCGGCCCAACTTCATGCCGTGCCCGGTGTCGTGGAGCACGGCCTGTTCATCGGTCTGGCGACTTTCGCGATCATCGCTTCCCCTGGAGGCGCAGAGGTCGTAGGACGTGTCGGACAGTGAGGCGGCGCGCCCGACACCGCCCGCCTTGCCACTTCTGGGAGTGACCCTGATGTTCGTCCGTCCGACTGTCGCCACGCTTGCCCTTGCCCTTGCTGCCTTCGGTGCGGCCGGAACGGCACAGGCCCAGCAGGCGCCGTTGCAGCGCCCCGGCTCGATCGCCCAGGCGCCCGCGCCGCAGGGCGCAGCCCAGCCCCCGGCCGAGCAGGTGGCCCTTGCCCGCCAGGTGGTGGAGCTGTCGGGCGCTTCCGCCTCGTTCGAGAACGTCATTCCGGCCTTCATCGAGCAGGCCAAGGGCCTGTTCCTGCCGACCAACCCGGACCTCGGCCGGCAGTTCAACGAGGTCGGCGATCAGTTGAAGGTCGAGTTTCAGCCGCGCGTGAACGAACTGATCCAGGGCATCGCGGTCGCCTATGCCCAGCGCTTCACGATGGACGAGCTGCGCCGCATCCAGGCCTTCTACCAGTCCCCGGACGGCCAGAAGCTGGTGCGCACCATCCCCTCCATCATGGAGGAGACCTTCGGTCGCTCGCAGCAGTGGAGCCAGGCCGTGACGCGCGACATCGTCGCCCGCTTCCGCGAGGAATTCGCCAAGCGCGGCATCCGCCTCTGATCCGACGCCCGCCAGGCCATACTGCCTGCAACACCGCCGCCCCTCGGGGCGGCGTTTGTCGTTTGGACGGCACGTGTCCAATCGCGAGCCCGAGAAAATTCCATAATTTTAATGATGTAAATCAAGGCATGCCTCTGCGTGAGCGCTAGTGTTCGATCATCAATCCGATACAGGAGGATCGAATGAAGGGCATGAAGACAGCAATTGCGGCTGGCCTTCTTGGCGCTGGTCTGTGGGTGATGCCTGCAACCGCCGGTTCCACGGTGACCATCAACACCGCTGCCACCGGGGCGTCAGTGCCGGTTTCTGTGGCTGATCCCATGGATATGCAGGGCCGCCGGGGCGCCGGCTTCGGTGGTGGCGGGGGCGGCGGTGGCCGCGTCGGTGCCGGCGGTGGCGGACGCATCGGTGCCGGCGGCGGTGGCGGTCGCGGAGGCTTTGGCGGTGGTCGCGGCGGTGGCCGGGGTGGCCGCGGCGGCTTCGGCGGCGGGGGTGCCGGAGCGGTTGGCGCTGCCATCGGCATCCTCGGCGCGGCGATCATCGCATCCGAGGCTGCCCGCGCCAGCGCCCCCCGGGAGTGCTGGTTCGAGCGCCGTCGCGTTCGCGACGACTGGGGCCGCACCATTGGCGTCCGCCGCGTGCGCATCTGCCGCTGAGCCATCTGTCGAAAGCCGAACGGACGCGCCGGTGCCGAACCGGCGCGTCATTCGCGTCTCAGTCCTCGTCGGACTTCATGGTCCAGCCGAGCCGCGACCAGAGCATCGGCCCGAACAGGGCCAGCACGGCGATGACCAGCAGGGTTGCCGAGATCGGGCTGTGCAGCAGCACCATCGGATCACCGTTGTTGATCTGCAGCGCCCGCCTGAGCTGGGTCTCTGCCATCGGCCCGAGGATCATGCCCACCACGACGGGGGCGACCGGATAGTCGAAGCGCCGCATGGCGAAGGCCAAAAGGCCCAGCACCAGAACCAGCGACAGTTCGACCAGCGAACCCTTGGCTGCCAGCACGCCCACGGTGGCGAACATCAGGATGCCGCCATAGAGCCAGGGCCGGGGGATGGACAGCAGCTTCACCCACAGTCCGATCATTGGCAGGTTCAGCACGATGAGCATGGCATTGGCGATGAACAGCGAGGCGATCAGGCCCCAGACGATATCGGCCGAGGTAACGAACAACAGCGGTCCCGGCTGAAGATTGTACTGCTGGAATCCGGCCAGCATGATCGCAGCCGTCGCCGAGGTCGGAATGCCGAGGGTCAGCAGCGGCACCAGGGTGCCTGCCGCCGAGGCATTGTTGGCGGCCTCCGGCCCCGCCACGCCCTCGATCGCACCGTGGCCAAACTCCTCCGGATGCTTCGTCAGGCGCTTCTCGGCCGAATAGGACAGGAAGGTCGGCACCTCGGCACCGCCCGCCGGCAGGGCGCCGATCGGAAAGCCGAAGGCCGTGCCGCGCAGCCACGGCGCCCAGGAGCGCTTCCAGTCCTCCCTGGTCATCCACAGCGAGCCGCGGATCTGCTGCACCTGCCCCTCGCCGAGCGAGGATCGCTGGGAGGCCACCGCCATGGCCTCGCCGACCGCGAACATGGCCACCGCGACCGTCGTGACCTCCAGTCCGTCCAGCAGGTCCGGCACGCCGAAGGCAAGCCGCGCCTGGCCGGTCAGCTTGTCGATGCCGACGAGCCCGAGCGTCAAGCCGATGGCGAGGGAGGTCAGGCCGCGCAGCCGGGACGAGCCGAAGGTGGCCGAGACGGTGATGAAGGCCACCACCATCAGCGCGAAATAGTCCTCCGGGCCGAAGGCGATGGCCATTTCCGCGAGCCATGGCGCGAACAGGGTCAGCAGGGCGGTGGCAATCGTGCCGGCCACGAAGGAGCCGATCGCAGCCGTGGCCAGCGCCGGACCCGCACGGCCCTTGCGGGCCATCTTGTTGCCCTCCATGGCCGTGATGATCGAAGCGCTCTCGCCCGGCGTGTTGAGCAGGATCGATGTGGTCGAGCCGCCATACATGCCGCCGTAATAGATGCCGGCAAACATGATCAGCGAGCCGGCCGGATCCATCTTGAACGTAACCGGCAGCAGCAGCGCCACCGTCATGGCCGGGCCGATGCCCGGCAGCACGCCCACGGCCGTACCCAGCGTCACGCCGATCAGGGCGAAGATGAGGTTGGTCGGCTGGAGGGCGATGGTCAGGCCATTGCCGAGGAGCGCCAGGGTCTCCATGGCTCACATCCAGCTTTCGGTGAAGCCGGAGGGAAGCGTCAGCCCCAGCAGCTTGACGAAGAACAGGAAGACGAAGAGCGCTGCCACGGCGCCGATGGCCAGGTCGAGCAGGGGCCGCGTCGAGCCGAAGCCACGCGCGGTCGCAGCGAAAAGAATGGCGCCTGCGGGCACGAACCCGGCCGTCTTGATCAGCAGGATCATGGCGGCGAGGCCGCCGCCGATCCAGGCCACATTGCCCCAGTCCGCGGTGTCGCGCGCGGGAAAGGCGCCGCGCAGTCCGGCCGCAACCGTCATGGCGCCGAGCAGGACCAGCAGCAGCCCGACAAGGAAGGGCATCATCTGAGGCCCCAGCGTCTGGCTGCCGAAGCTCGCCCTCAGTTCCCACGACTGCC
This sequence comes from Phreatobacter sp., assembly GCF_051860605.1. Classification (GTDB taxonomy): domain Bacteria; phylum Pseudomonadota; class Alphaproteobacteria; order Rhizobiales; family Phreatobacteraceae; genus Phreatobacter. The sequence goes on from NZ_JBHYDR010000002.1 coordinate 247,149, forward strand.
AGACGACGATCGCCGCCGTCAGGATCAGGCCGCAGCCGATGACGACGACCGGCCGGTCGGGTGCGCCATGCCCGCTGTCATCCATCACGCCCTCACGAGGCCGAGATCGCGCAGCACGCCCGATACGCGCTGGATCTCGGCCTTGAGAAAGGCTTCGAATTCCGCACCCCCGAGATAGGTGTCCTGCCAGCCCTTGGCCGCCAGCTGGTCGGCCCAGGCCTTCGATTTCGCCATCCGCTCGACCACCTGGCCGAGGGCGGTGCGCTGCTCGGCCGTGATGCCGGGGGCTGCGAAAATGCTGCGCCAGTTCTGCAGTTCGAGGGCGACGCCCTGTTCGGCCAGCGTCGGCCCGGCCAGGCCCTGCGTGCCGCGCGGTGCCGTCAGGCCGAGCCAGCGCATGCGGCGCGCCTTGACGTGCTGTTCGAATTCGCTGCCGCCGCCGACGCCCACCGTGACACGGCCGGAGAGGATTGCCGCCAGCGCCTCGCCGCCGCCGGAATGGGCGATGTAATTGACCTTCGAGCCGTCGGCGCCTGCGAGACCCGCAAACATGGCGGCCGTGATGTGGTCCACGCCGCCGGCCGAGCCACCGCCCCAACTCACCCTGGTGACATCAGTCTTCAGCGCATTGACCAGATCCTGAACGGAGCGGATCGGCGAGTTCTGGGCCACAACGAGGGCCTGCCATTCGCCGGTGAGGCGGGCGATCGGCGTCACCTGGTCCAGCGTGACGGGCGCGCGGTTCATCAGGATGGCGCCGACCATGACGAAGCCCGAGACCATCAGCGCCGCAGGATCGCCGCGCGACCCGTTGGCGAACTGGGCAATGCCGATCGTGCCGCCCGCGCCCGCGACATTCGTCACCTGCGCCGAGCGGACGATGCGCTCGCCGGTCAGCACCGCCTGCATGACCCGGGCGGTCTGGTCCCAGCCGCCGCCGGGCGCGGCAGGCGCCATGATCTTCACCTCGGCCGGGGCCTGTGCGAGGGCCGGACGGCCGGCACCACCGAGGGCAAGGATGGCTGAGCCGAGCGCCACGGCGTCCCGGCGGGTGAGGTTGGTCATCGTTTCCTCCCGATCGATGTTTGCCAGACTGTCGCACCCGCGACGGGCACGCCGCCATAGTGGATTTCCCGGAGGGGACGCCGGTATCGGCCGGCAAATTTGTGCCGTCCATGGCCTGTGATAAGTGCGGAGGACCGACCATCTTCCCAACCTGCCGGCCGCGTCAGCCCGCCGACAGAGTCCCGATCCCTCGAGGTGTCCATGCGCTACGACGTCGATCTCTTTGTCATCGGCGGAGGCTCGGGCGGCGTGCGTGCCGCCCGCATCGCCGCGACCCACGGCGCGAAGGTCATGCTGGCCGAGGAATACCGCATGGGCGGCACCTGCGTGATCCGCGGCTGCGTGCCGAAGAAGCTGATGGTCTACGCCTCGCAATATCACGAGCATTTCGAGGATGCCGCGGGCTTCGGCTGGACGGTGGGTCCAGTGCGCTTCGACTGGCCGGCCTTCATCGCCGCCAAGGACAGGGAGATCGCGCGGCTGGAGGCGGCCTATGCCGGCAACCTGGACAGGGCCGGCGTGGAAACGGTGGCCCAGCGGGCCGTCGTGACCGGCCCGAACAGCGTCCAGCTTGCCGACGGGCGCACCGTGACCGCCGGCCGCATTCTCATCGCCACCGGCGCCCGGCCGTCCACTGACGAGACCCTGCCGGGGCGCGATCTCGCCATCTCGTCGAACGAGGTGTTCCATCTGGCCGAGCAGCCGAAGCGCATCGTCATTGCCGGCGGGGGCTATATCGCGGTGGAGTTTGCCGGGGTCTTCGCCGGCCTCGGCTCGGAGGTGACGCTGGTCTATCGCGGCCCGAAGATCCTGCGCGGGTTCGACGAGGACGTGCGCGACCATCTGATGGCGGAATATGCGAAGAAGGGCATCCGCCTCGTCATGAACGAGACCTTCACGGGCATCGAGCAGGGCGCTGGCGGCCTCACGGTGAGGTTCCGCAACGGCCATGCGCCGGTCGAGGCCGATCAGGTGCTGATGGCCATCGGCCGGCGGCCGAACACGGCGGGCCTTGGCCTGGAGACGGCGGGCGTGGCGCTTGGCGTCAATGGCGAGGTGATCGTCGATGCCGCAAGCGGCACCAATGCCCCGACGATCTTCGCGGTCGGCGATGTCACCGACAGGGTCAGCCTGACACCGGTCGCCATCCGCGAGGGTCATGCCTTTGCCGATACGGTCTATGGCGGCAAGGCCTGGCAGGCCGACCACGGCCTGATCCCGACCGCGGTCTTCTCGGAGCCGGAAATCGGCACGGTGGGCCTCAGCGAGCAGGAGGCGGTCGCCGCGGGCGGTGCTGTGGACATCTATCGCGCGGTGTTCCGGCCGATGAAGCACACGCTATCGGGGCGCGACACGCGGATGCTGATGAAACTCGTCGTCGATGGCACGACGGACCGGGTGCTCGGTGTCCATCTCTGCGGACCCGATGCCGGCGAAATGATCCAGCTCGCCGGCATTGCCGTGAAGATGAAGGCGACCAAGGCCGATTTCGACGCGACCATGGCCGTTCATCCGACCGCGGCCGAGGAACTCGTCACCATGCGGACCCCGAGCCTCAGGCATCCGGCGGCCTGACACCCCCGTCATCGGCTTCGCCCTTCAAAGACGTCGCGTCACAACAACTGCTATGAGCGCTATCGTTCATAGCAGTTGTTCCTCGGGGTTTTTGTATTCGATGCGGTCACAGGCGAATTCGAGGCTGTCACAGGCGAATTCGAGGCTTCCCATGGGGAATGTATGCGTCTGATGGCCGGCCGAATAGTTGAAAACAGGGCGCGAAGGCGTTGAAGGACAGTTCTTTTACCGGGCATTAACGACATTGCGCGCCAGATGGAGAACCCCCCGGCAAAACCAGCCAACGGATTCCGCCATGACGGATGCCAACGCCAAGACCCTCGCATCCCGCCTCGTCTTTCACGGTATCGACGAACCCACGCTCCAGGCTCTCAAGCTGGCCTGGAAGGACATAGCCGGGGATCTTCCGCGCATCCTTGAAGGCTTCTACCAGCATGTCGGCGCCATGCCGAACCTGGCCGCGATGATCGGGAGCCAGCAGGGACGCCTCGTCAGCGCCCAGACCAAGCACTGGGAGCGGCTGTTTTCCGGGCGCTTCGATGCGGATTATGAGGCGGGCGTGCGGCGCATCGGCCTGACCCACCACCGCATCGGCCTGGAGCCAGGCTGGTATATCGGCGGCTATTCCTTCGTCATGAAGGAGCTCTACGGCGTCGTCGTGCGCGCCCACCGGTTCCGGCCGAACGCAGCGGTGATCCGGCTCAAGGCCATTACGGCGGCGATCATGGTGGACATGGATCTGGCCATCTCCGTCTATCAGGAGGTCCTTCTGGCCGACCGGCAGCGACGCGGCGAGGCTCTGACCAAGGCCATCGAGGCCTTTTCCACGGGCGTTCAGGAGCGGCTCGGCCGCTCGGAGGATGCCAGCCACCAGCTGCGCGACTGCGCGGTGGCGCTCGATTCGGCCACCACCGCCTCGCTCGCGGAGGTCGAAACGGTCAACGGCGCGGCGCGCCTGACGGTGGAGAATGTTCAGGCCGGCGCCGCCGCCACCGAGGAACTGTCGGCCTCCGTCGGCGAGATCGGCCAGCAGTCGCTGGAATCGGCCAATGTCGCCCGCCGCGCCGCGGAGGAGGCCTCCGTCGTGACCGAGGCCATCGGGGCGCTCGCCAAGCGGGCCGAGGAGATCGGCGAGGTGGTCGAACTGATCAACTCGATCGCCGACCAGACCAATCTGCTGGCGCTGAACGCCACCATCGAGGCGGCCCGTGCCGGCGAGGCCGGCCGCGGCTTTGCCGTGGTGGCCAGCGAGGTGAAGGCGCTGGCCGGCCAGACCGCCAAGGCGACGACCGACATTTCCAGCCGCATCAACCTGATGCAGACGGCCACCGGCGACACGGTGAAGCGTATCGGCGACATTGCCGAGGTGATCGAGAAGCTGAGCGCCATCGCCACCTCCATCGCCACGGCGGTCGAGGAGCAGTCGGCGGCGACCGGCGCCATTGCCCGCACCATGCAGGACTCGGCCCAGAACACCCAGAAGGTCTCCGGCGGCATGGACCAGTTGACGGAGGTGGCCAACCGCGTTCAGGACACCGGCCGCGACGTTGCCCGCGCCCGCCAGAGCCTGGCCGAACAGATCGAGGGCCTGCGCGGCGAGATCGACACCTTCCTGGCCCAGGCACGGGCGGCCTGAAGGGTCAGCCGCAATCGTCCAGAAGTCCCTGATGCACCCAGCCGGTGCGCCCGGTGCCGAACCGGGCGTCGCCGCGCGCATGGAGCTCGCCATCGGCCCAGTGCGTCACCCGCACCCAGCTTCCCTGCCGGGACGGCCGGCCGGGGCTGGCATGATGCATCTCGACCGTGTGCCCGGCCGGCATCCGCCGGATCAGGCGGCCGTCCCGCGCGGGCTGCTGGCGCAGCGCGGCGAAACCGTCCGCCGTCTGCTTGATGCTGCACACCGCAGCCGTGGCTCCCGCCGGGCTCGACAACGCAATGCCGGCGAGGATGGCAAGGCCCAGGCCGAAGCCGAGCGGGCGGGCGAACGGAAAACGGGTCACGGCAGGCTCCTGGAAGGCGGGACCTGTCCGGTTTAGCCTGCAAGTCCTGCGCCCGGATGCCTGCCGCCGGGGTGCGGCGTTTCAATTCCTTCCGCCATGATGCCGTGAACGGAAATCGTGGCCGGGGTGGTTGGCTTCGCCGGCCGGAGGCCCCATTTTCGCAGGAGAACCGAATCGGAACATTCCCCGCTCATGACCGACCCCGCCGCGCCCCGCCAGCCGAGCCTCGCCGAGAGGGCCATGGCCGCGCGCGGCAGCCAGGCCGCCGCCGGCTATCTTGCCGGGCTCAATCCGGAGCAGCGTGCCGCGGTGGAGACCATTGACGGCCCGGTCCTGGTGCTGGCCGGTGCCGGCACCGGCAAGACGCGGGTCCTGACCACGCGCATCGCCCATATCCTGTCGCAGCGCCGCGCCTTTCCCTCCGAGATCCTGGCGGTCACCTTCACCAACAAGGCGGCCCGCGAGATGAAGGAACGTGTCGCCCATCTCGTCGGCGAGGCGGTCGAGGGCATGCCCTGGCTCGGCACCTTTCACGCCACGGGCGTCAAGATCCTGCGCCGCCACGCCGAGCTGGTGGGCCTCAAGCCGGGCTTCAGCATTCTCGACACCGACGACCAGATCCGGCTGCTGAAGCAGCTGATCCAGGCCGAGAACATCGACGAGAAGCGCTGGCCCGCCCGCGTGCTCGCCGGCGCCATCGACGGCTGGAAAAACCGCGCTCTGACCCCGGACAAGGTGCCGGCGGGCGAGGCGGCGGCCTATGCCAGCGGCCTCGGGCTGAAGCTCTATGCCGATTATCAGGCGCGGCTGAAGGTGCTGAACGCAGTGGATTTCGGCGACCTGCTGCTGGAGGCCATCCGCCTGTTCCGCGAGAATCCGGAGGTGTTGGCCGAATATCAGCGCCGGTTCAAGTTCATCCTCGTCGACGAGTATCAGGACACCAACGTCGCCCAGTATCTGTGGCTGCGCCTGCTGGCGCAGCGCCAGGAGGGCCGGCCGCAGAACATCTGCTGCGTCGGCGACGACGACCAGTCGATCTATGGCTGGCGTGGCGCCGAGGTCGACAACATCCTGCGCTTCGACAAGGACTTTCCCGGCGCCACCGTCATCCGCCTCGAACGCAACTACCGGTCGACCGGGCATATTCTGGCGGCCGCTGCCCACCTGATCGCCCATAATGAGGGCCGGCTCGGCAAGACCCTGTTCACCGACGGCGAGGATGGCGACAAGCCGACCCTGACCTCGGTCTGGGATTCGGAGGAGGAGGCCCGCTCCGTCGGCGAGGAGCTCGAGCAGCTCCAGCGGCAGGGCCATCTGCTGAACCAGACGGCGATCCTCGTGCGCGCCTCGTTCCAGATGCGCGAGTTCGAGGACCGGTTCATCACCATCGGCCTGCCCTACCGGGTGATCGGCGGGCCGCGCTTCTACGAGCGGCTGGAGATCCGCGACGCGCTCGCCTATCTGCGCTGCGTCGCCCAAGCCTCCGACGATCTTGCCTTCGAGCGCATCGTCAACACGCCCAAGCGCGGCCTTGGCGACGCGACGCTTCAGCAGCTTCACGATCATGCGCGCGCGCGCGGGGTGCCACTGATGCAGGCGGCCCGCGTCCTCACCGAGACCGAGGAGATGAAGCCGAAGCCGCGGCGGACCCTGAAGGAACTGATCGACAGTTTCGACCGCTGGTCGGCCCAGATCGAGGCCATGCCCCATGCCGAGCTTGCCCAGCTCGTGCTCGACGAGAGCGGCTATACCGAGATGTGGCAGAAGGACCGGACGGCCGAGGGCGCCGGCCGGCTGGAGAACCTCAAGGAACTCGTCCGCTCGATGGAGGAGTTCGAGAACCTTGCCGGCTTCCTTGAACATATCGCGCTGGTCACCGAGGCGCGCGGCGAGGGCGAGGTGGAGGATGCCGTCTCGATCATGACGCTGCATTCGGCCAAGGGGCTGGAGTTCGATACGGTGTTCCTGCCCGGCTGGGAGGAGGGGCTGTTTCCCCACCAGCGCTCGCTCGACGAGAACGGCCGGGCGGGTCTGGAGGAGGAACGGCGGCTCGCCTATGTCGGCATCACACGCGCGCGGCGTCGCGCGAAGATCTACTTTGCCGGCAACCGGCGCATTCACGGCCTGTGGCAGTCGACCATTCCGAGCCGCTTCGTCAACGACCTGCCGGCCGAGCATGTGGAGATCACCGAGGGGCTTGGCACGTCCGGATACGGGGGCATGGCGCGCGGCGGTTTTGCCGGCGGCCATGGCCAGAGCCGCTTCGACCGGGCCGACAGCTTCTCGTCCACCTATGCGACGCCCGGCTGGCAGCGCGCGCAGGCACAGAAGTCGCTGAACGAGGCGCAGGCGCGCTTCACCGGCCGCTCGGGGAGTCAGGCCTTCGGCTCGACCTTCGCCGAGGGCCGCGGCGGCTTTCAGGGCCGGCTCACCGACCGCTCGGGCGGCGGGCGCACCATCGACGGCGAACTCGTCGCGAAATCGACCGGCGAGCCGTCGCGCTACCAGCCCGGCGACCGGGTGTTCCACCTGAAGTTCGGCTATGGCGACGTGGTGTCGGCCGACGGCAACAAGCTGACCGTGCAGTTCGACAAGGCTGGCGAGAAGAAGGTGGTCGACAGTTTCGTTCAGGCGGCGTGAGGCGTTTCGTGGCGCAGAACATCTACGACGATCCGGCTTTCCACGCGGGCTATTCACGCCTCGACCGCTCGGTCCACGGCCTTGCCGGCGCGCCGGAATGGCCGACCGTCCGCGCCCTGATCCCGAACCTTGCCGGCCGGCGCGTGCTCGATCTCGGCTGCGGGTTCGGCTGGTTCTCCCGCTGGGCGCGCGAGGCGGGCGCCGCGGCGGTTCTCGGCCTCGACCTGTCCGACAGGATGCTGGCGCGGGCGCGGTCCGAGACGCCCGACGCCGCAGTGACCTATGAAAAGGCCGATCTTGATAGGGTCGAGCTGCCGCAGGGTGCTTTCGATTTCGCCTACAGTTCGCTCGCCCTGCACTATGTCGCCGACGTGACGAGGCTGTTTTCGCAGGTTTATCGGGCTTTGGCGCCGGGCAGCGCCTTCGTCTTCACCACCGAACATCCGATCTATATGGCCGCCGACCGGCCGGGCTGGCTGCCCGCGCAGGCCGGGGGCCGCAAGACCTGGCCCGTCAATGGCTACGCGCTTGAGGGCGAGCGCCGGACCGACTGGCTCGCTCCCGGCGTCGTCAAGCACCACCGCCGGATCGCCACCACCGTGAACACGCTTGTCGAAAGCGGCTTCGCGATCCGCCGCCTGTGCGAATGGAGCCCAACGCCGGAAGATATCGCGGCCCGCCCCGCGCTGGCGGACGAACTGGAGCGGCCGATGTTGCTGATCATCGCGGCCGACAGGATCGGCTGAGAGACGCTCGGGCGCGTGCCGCTATCGGTTGCCCTAACTTGTTCCCTTCGATCCACTGTCCCGCCGGATCGCCGCGGAATAGCGCCTAACGCTCGCGCTTGAACACGAAGCCATCAGGCATGTCGGCCATTCCCGCGCGACGGTAGAAGCCCACCGCCTCCGGCACCGAGACGAGCATGAGGCTGACCGTTGGCCCGATGATGCGTCGGGTTTCTTCAAGCAATCCGCGGCCGATGCCGAGGCCCTGCGCGGCGTCGGCCACCGCCAGGTCCGAAAGGTAGCAGCACCACGAGAAATCCGTGACGCAGCGCGCAATGCCGACCAGTGGACGCTCCGGTTCGTCGCGTCGCGCGGTGACGATCAGGTTGGCGCCGCGCAGCATGGCATCGAGCCGGTCCGGATCACCTGCCGGGCGGATCGCACCCAGTGAGCAGTCCTGCAGAAGGGTCTGGAACTCGCGGGCGCAAAGGTCCTGCTCGCGAGCGTAGAGGATGCGGGGGCGTGTCGTCATGCTGCCGGATTTATCCGGTTCGCGAGACTGGACCAAGCCGGCACCGGTCGTCGCGACCATGCTCATGCCTTCTGCTGGATCACCCCGTACCAGCCGAGGCCCTGATAGGTCTCGTAGCCGGGCGTCAGGTGGAAGGCGGTGGTCATCCCGTCCGGCGTCGTGACGAAGCCCTGCGACCTGCCGCCGGTCTCGAAGGGCAGCGTGGCGGTCAGCACGCCCTCGCCATCGGAACTGGCAATGATGCGGCGGCGCGAGTCGACCAGCATCACCCGGCTGCGCCGGGCCTCGTCCTCGGACAGCCGGACCCCCTGACAGATGGTGCGGGCCTGCGGCTCCCAGTCGAAATGGATGCCGAGCACGCCGAGCGGCCGGCCGTGCATGGCCGCGTTCTCGCGCACCGCCGTGGCATAGGTGGCAACCTGCGCGCCGCCCAGCGGGCCGCAGACCGCGATATCCGCCACCGTGAAATCGTCGCCGCTTGCCAGCTGCATGGCGCGGGTGAACCACGGCTCCTGCCGCACCGACTGCCCGACGACCGGGAACCGGTCCGGCCGACCGCCGGCAATGACCCGGCCCTCGGTGTCGCACAGCCACAGGTCCAGATAGACCGTATAGGCGCCGAGGATGACGCCGAGCCGGCGGCAGGCATGGGCGGCCCGCTCCGGCGTCGGATCGGCCAGTGCCTCCACCATGGCCGCGTCGGTTGCCCACCAGCGCACGTCGCAGGTCCGCTCGTAGAGATTGCGGTCCATGATCTCGACGGCGTTGAGCGCGAGATCGACCAGCCGCTGGCCGGCCGCCTGGCGGGTCATCGAGAGGGTCATGGTCTCGAGCGCCTCGATCCGTTCGGCAAGCTCCACCGACAGGCGCTCGGCGATCAGGCCGACGGCGCCGGAGATTTCGCGCACCTCCGCCGCCACCACCGAGAAGCCGCGCCCCTGGTCGCCGGCGCGGGCAGCCTCGATCAGGGCGTTGAGCGCCAGCATCCTCAGGCTGCCGGTGATCTTCTGGATCTCGACGATCTTTTCCGAGGTCGTTGAACGGACCGAGCGGGTCAGCGAGACGATGTCGTCAAGGCTGTGGGATGCCGACGCGGAAACCGAATGGGACATGGAGTCTGACCTTTCGAAACGGAAGGTCACGTCAACACGGTTGCCGGCTCGTTAACGGTCTGTCGAAACCCGGCGGATGCACAGAATTTGAGCGCCGAGGTAGCGGAGTCTTGCCGGTTGGCGCGTGGCGGCAGGCAGGCACTGCCTGCCGATTGATCACCTCGCGCATTCTCCGCCCGGCAGCGCAGGCCGCAGAAAAGGGGATGGCGGTTGGTCCGCCATCCCCTTCGCCTGATTCGCACGGCCGTCCGGTCGATGTCGCTTGCTCAAGGCAATTTACTCGAGGCAGTCGAGCGGCAGCACCGAGGCGTCGGCATTCTGCAGGATGTCGGCGGCCTGCATGGCCTCGCCATTGGCCCGGTCCTGCATGGTCACGCCATTGGCGGCCAGGAAGGTCCGGATCAGGTCCAGCTTGATGCCGAAATTGATGTTCTGCGCCGTGCGCTCCCCGGAGATCTTGTCGATCTGCGAGACCACGACGCCCACCACCAGGCCCGAGGCATCGAGCACCGGCCCGCCGGAATTGCCCGGCTGGGTCGGCGCCGTGTACTGGAAGCGGGTCTGGTCGCCGAGCGCACCGCGCAGGCCCGAGACAATGCCCTCGGTGACGTTGACGCCGCCGAGCTGGGACCTGGCCGGATAGCCGACCAGCACCACGCGCTCGCCGGCCCGCACGCCCTGGCTGTTGCGGAAGGCCAGCGGCAGGCTGGTGGCGCCTTCCTCGACCAGCACCGCAAGGTCCGCACCCTCGTCGGCGCCGATCAGGCGCAGCGGCACGCGCTGTCCGCCGGGCCGCGAGATCGCCACCGTGGCGCAGCCGTCGACGACATGGTGGTTGGTCAGCACATGGCCGGTCGCCGAGATGTAGAAGCCGGTGCCGGTCGAGGCCACCGTTCCCGGCCTGCCCTGGCGGCCAATGGCCAACTCGGGATTGGCGCACAGGTCCTGGTCGCGGCGCTCCATCGACTGGCCGCCTTCATAGACCACGCGCAGGTCCCAGTTGCAGCCGCCCTCCTCGGGCAGGCGCAGTTCGAGCCGGAAACGGGCGGCCATCGTCTCGCGGCCGAGCCGGTCGTCGCCCCAGTGCGTGTCGCGGGTCGGCGTCAGGAAGACCTCGCGGACCACCGTCCGGCCGGAATTGGTCAGGACCACCCGCCGGCCGTTGTCCGGCCCGCCGCCGTCGATGCGGAAGGCGTTGGGGCCGCCGAAGGCCAGTTCCCGCCGCTCGCAGATATTGTGCCGCATGCGCCGCTCCTCGCGGCCGCCCTGATAGACGATGCGGAAGTCGAAATTGCACTGGTCGTCCCGCTCCACGCGGGCCACGTAGCGCGCCCCGACTGCGATCCGGCTTCCATTCAGCATGTCGTCGCCCCAGGTCGACAGCCTGGAGGACGAGATGAACAGCGACTCGATCGGGTTGGCGCCCTCGTTGACCACCGCCATCTCGACGATCACCGGCCGTCCCGCCCGCACATCGGGCCGCTGCTTGCGATCGCCCCGGCCAGTGGCAAGGGCCGGGCCGGAGACGACATGCTCACGGTTCTCGCAGAGATCGACGCCGTTCGTGACGTTCTCCTGGTTGTTGTCGAAAACAGCCCGGATGTCGTACTGGCACGACCGGCCGCGCGGCATCCTCACGGTGAAGGCATCGCGGGCGGCAATCGTCTCGTTGCCGAGCCGGTCACGGCCCCAGCCCCCCGAGCCCGTGGGGCGGACATAGAGATACTGGACCACGACCGAGGAGCGGTTGACGACCGAAAACTCAATCTGCTCGCCCTGCTGGGCCTGGGGCGCGCCAGGCTGGCCGGCCGGGGTTTCGGCGTCGAAGACCACCTCGCGGCCCTGGCAGAGATTCTGCGGCGGGATGTTGCGATCGCCCCCTTCGGCGAAAGTGGCGACCACGCCGTAATTGCAGCCTGCCGAGCGGGCGAAGCGGCCGGTATAGCTGTGCCCGGCCTCGATCACGGTAGCGCCGAGGATATCCTCGCCCTCCTGGCCGTTCGCATCGGTCAGGCGCAGCACCTGAAGCGTCTGGCTGGTCCGGTTGCGCACCACGAACAGGGCGATCGGGCCGGAGCGGGCAAGGCCGGCGGTGCTGGTCGGCGCGCGGCCGGTCAGCATGATCTCGGCGCGCTGGCACAGATTGGCCCCCAGCCGCGTCTCCTCCACGCCGTTCTCGTAGAGCGCGCGGACGTCGAAGCGGCACTGCTGTGCGCCCTGCAACCGGAACGAGAAGCGTGCGCCGGGCCGAACGGTTTCGCTGCCGAGGCGGTCATCGCCCCAGTTCGCCTCATCGACGGGCGTCACGTAGAGATACTGGAGCGTCGATGCGGCGCGATTGACGACTGCGACCTCGGCGGGGGGAGCAGCGCGCTGTCGCTGGCGTTGCTGGGCGTCGGCGGCGGTGGTGAAGAGCAGCGAGGCCGCGACTAGCGCCGCGAGGGCGCTGGCGGCACGGAATGGCAGGGTGGACATGGAGGAGGCGACTCCGGTTCTCGTCCGACGCAGGTCGGTGAACCCTGTCTAGAGCGCACCGATTTCTGCAGGGTTTCGCTGCCTCGTGGCTTTTGCGGGGCGGCAGGGGCGGCTTGAAACGCGGCAGAAACCTTTGTCCGCCGACATGCCGGTTGACAGGCGCCGCGGCTGCGTCGAAGAGGCGGCATGCTCGAAGGCCTGCACCCCGTTGCGCCCACTCACCTGATGCGTCTGGAGACGTCGGAGCGCGCCGCGCGCCGTGTCGCGGATATCGTCTCGGAAAGCTTCGATCCGGCAGAGACGGCGGTTGCCGCCTTCGAGGCGCCCGACGGCCGGATCTGGCTCGTCGAAGTGTTCTTCCGCGAGGCCCCGGACGAGACGGCCGTGCGCGAACTCGTCCGTGTCGCGGCCGGCGAGGCCGTAGCCGCCTGCATCAGCTTCCACGAGATTGCACCGACGGACTGGGTGAAGAGCTCGCTGGATGGCCTCAAGCCCGTGCGCGCGGGCCGCTTCTGCATCCACGGCTCGCATGACCGCGACCGTGTGCCGCCGAGCGCCATCGGCATCGAGATCGAGGCGGCGCTCGCCTTCGGCACGGGCCATCACGGCACGACGCTGGGCTGCCTCAGGGCCATCGACCGGATGGCTGGCGCCGGGCGCCCCCGCGCGGTCCTCGACGTCGGCACCGGCACCGGCGTGCTGGCCATTGCCGCCGCGCTGCGCCACCGCCTTCCCGTTCTGGCCTCCGACATCGATGCCGTCTCGGTCGAGGCAGCCCGCGCCAACGCCGCCCTGAACAGGGCGCAAACCTTCGTCAGGGTAATCCACGCGGCCGGGCTGAGGGACGCCCGGTTCCGCCGTGGCGGCCCCTACGACCTGGTGCTTGCCAATATCCTGCCGCGCCCGCTGGTCGGGCTCGCCACCGACCTGGTGGCGCTTGTCGCCACCGGCGGCACGGTGATCCTGTCGGGCATCATCCCGCCCCACGCCAACCTTGTGGTCTCGGCCTATCGGACGCGCGGGCTGAGGCTGGTGCGCCACGAGACCATCGAGGGCTGGGTGACGCTGACCATGGCGCGTGGCCGGTGAGCAGGTCAGGCCTTGCCGTCCCGGCCCCGGCCGCCGGGGGTCCCGCCGTCGGGGGACTTGCTGCCACGGTCGGCCTGCGGTCCCGGTGACGGCGAGGGGGCAGGCTGGCTGCTCTTGTTCTGAAGATCGGCGAGCCTGCGTCGCAGCCGCTCCAGCGCGGCTTCGTCGTCGGTATCGGGTGTATCGGGACCGGACATCCAGGCCTCCTTGCAGGAGCCGTCCTGCGGGCGCCAGCCGGCGCATCCCCCAGGAAGCAGCATCGCGGCAGCTTGCCCGGTAAGGGACGAGGTGATCAACTCCCGTCCCCGCCGAAGGTCCTGCCCATGCGCCTCGTCTTCCGTCTCGCCAGATGGCTCCTCATCCTCATCGTGGTGGCCGTCATCGGGGTTGCCGCAACCGGCTTCTGGTACATTCGCGCGGTCGAGCCGCAGGTCGCCGGCACCGTGCGGCTGCCGGGCTTCGCACAGCCCGTGGAGGTGGTCCGGGACCGGGAGGGTGTCGCCCACATCTTCGCGCAGAGCGAGGAGGACGGCGCCGCGGCGCTCGGCTATGCCCATGCCCAGGACCGGTTGTGGCAGCTGGACATGAACCGGCGCATCGCCAATGGCCGGCTTGCCGAGCTGGTCGGGCCCCCGGGACTGGAAACGGACCGGTTCCTGCGCACGATCGGCATCCGCCGCACGTCCGAGGCGATCTGGGCGCGGCTCGATGCCCGGACGAAGTCCTGGCTGACGGCCTATGCCCGCGGCGTGAATGCCTATCTGGACAACCGTCCCGGCCCGCTGCCGCCCGAATTCTACATCCTCGGCGCGCCCGCCCCCGAGCGCTGGACCGAGGTCGATTCCATCGGCTGGTCGCTGATGATGGCCCTCGACCTCGGCGGCAATCTCAATGCGGAGATCATGCGCCTGAGGCTGGCCCAGGCCGGGCTCTCGATGCAGCGGATCGGCGAGATCCTGCCGCCCTATCCGGGCGAGCGCTGGCCGGACCTGCCCGACTATACGGCGCTCTACCGGTCGCTGGGTGCGCCGACGCAGCGGGCGGCCGCCCTCATCCAGCCGCTCGGTCTCGGGCTGGAGGGCGTCGGCTCCAACAACTGGGTGGTCTCGGGAGCCCGCTCGGAAACGGGCAAGCCGCTGCTCGCCAACGATCCCCATCTCGGGCTTTCCGCCCCGGCCCTCTGGTACTTCGCCCGCACCACGACGCCCTCCGGCACCGTGATCGGCGCGACCCTGCCGGGCCTGCCCGGCGTCGTTCTCGGCCGCAACGACCGGATCGCCTGGGGCTTTACCAATACCGGGCCGGACGTGCAGGACCTCTATATCGAGCGCGTCGATCCGGCCGATCCGATGCGCTACCAGGCCCCCGACGGCTGGCGTCGCTTCGAGACGGTGGAGGAGGTGATCAAGGTCAAGGGGCAGCCGGACGTTCAGCTCACGGTCCGCATCAGCCGCAATGGCCCGGTGATCTCGGACGGGGCCTCGCGGGGAGCGACGTCGGCGGTGCCGACCGGTCATGCGCTCGCGCTGAAATGGACCGCTCTCAGCCCGGACAACCTGACCATCCAGGCCTTCGGGCCGATGAACCGCGCCCGGAACTGGACCGAGTTCCTCTCGGCCGTCCGCGACTATGCCGCCCCGCAACAGAATATGGTCTATGCCGACGTTGACGGGAATATCGGCTTCGTCGCGCCGGGTCGCGTGCCGGTTCGCAAGCCGGAGAACGACCTGCGCGGCCTGTTCCCCGCACCGGGCTGGGATGCCCGCTATGACTGGGCCGGCTTCATTCCCTTCGAGGACCTGCCGCAGGAGTTCAATCCGGCCCGCGGCTATCGCATCACCGCCAACGAACGCATCACGCCCGACGGCTATGCCCATTTCATCACCAGCGAATGGGCGACGCCCCACCGGGCCGACCGCATAGCGGAACTGCTCGGGCAGCGGGACAAGCACAGCATCGAGAGTTTCCGGCTGCTGCAGGCGGACCACCGGTCCAATGCCGTGCGCGAGATCCTGCCGCTGTTGCTGGCCGCCCCGCCAGCCGGCGAGCGCGAGCGGCAGGTGATCGACGGGCTGCGGCGCTTCGACGGCACCATGGCAACCGACCGTGCCGAGCCCCTGATCGTCACCGCCTGGGTGCGCGAACTGACTCGGCTGGTCTATGCCGACGAACTCGGCCCGGACCTGTTCCGTGACTATTGGGACCAGCGGCAGGTCTTCATGATGGGCGTTCTGTCGAACCGCGACGGACAGGGCGCCTGGTGCGAGACGCGCGGGGCGGCTCAGCCGACCACCTGTGCGGCGCTTGTCACCCGCGCGCTGTCGCTGGCGCTCGACGACCTCGAGAAGCGCTATGGCGCCGACCGGACGTCCTGGCGCTGGGGCGTCGCCCATGATGCGCGCTCCGAGCATCGGCCCTTCGCGCGCGTGCCCGCGCTCGCGCGAGTGTTCGACGTGCGCGTCCCCGTCCCCGGCGACACCTACACCGTGAACGTCAACCGCCACACGATCCGCAACGAGGCCGAGCCCTTCGTGTCACGGCACGCGGCCTCGCTGCGCGGCATCTACGACATGGCCGATCCCGAGCGCTCGCTGTTCATGCACTCGACCGGCCAGTCGGGCCTGCCGACTTCCGGGCTCTACCGCAACATGGCGGCGCGCTGGGGAGAGGTCCGGTTCATCCCCATGCGCACCCGCCGTGCCGATATCGAGCGGGAGGCACTGGGTACGCTCCGGATCGAGCCGCGATAGGCCGCACCACGACGAGCAAAGGGCCGGCGTTGCCGCCGGCCCCTCCAGGCTCTGGCCAGGTCGCGACGATCGCGCGTCAGCGCAGGACCACGACCCGCGTGCCGACCCGCACGCGACCGTAAAGATCCATGACATCGTCATTGGTCATGCGGAAGCAGCCCGACGACACGGCGGTGCCGATCGTATGCGGCTCGTTGGAGCCGTGGATGCGATAGAGCGAGGAGCCGAGATAGAGCGCGCGGGCGCCGAGCGGATTGTCCGGGCCGCCGGCCATGAAGCGCGGCAGGTCGGGGCGGCGGCGCAGCATCTGGGCCGGCGGGCGCCAGTCCGGCCACTCCGCCTTGCGCGTGATGGACTTGGTCCCGGCCCACGAGAATCCGGGCCGGCCGACGCCGACCCCGTAACGGATGGCGGTGCCGCCGGCCTGGACCAGATAAAGCCGGCGCTCCGACGAGTTGATCACGATGGTGCCGGGCGCATAGCCACCGGCGAAGGCCACGGTCTGGCGCGGAACCGGCGAGACGCCGCCCGATGTCCGCCCGCCGTCGGTCCGCGGCAGCATGCGCATCGGCTGGTTGGTGTTGGGGTCGATGATGATCTGGTCACCCCGGCCGAAATTCACGAACTGCGCCTCGGCCGCGCCGGCGGACATGAGCACGGCCACGGCTGTGGCAAGAGCGGATAGGAGACGCCGCATGGATACACCTGGGCTGACAATGAGAGCGAAAGCCGCGGGACGCGGCGGGCGACGGAGAGGACACTACCCCGGCGCGGCTAGCTAAACCGTGAAAGCCGCGCGCGGCGCAATCGCAGTGGTGGGTCAAAAAAGGGCATAAAGTCACATTCGGGGGGCGACTGTGACCTTACGGCAACGCATTCGCCGCGAACCCCATCGGTCAGCGCTGCAGGACGATCGGGAACCAGCGCGAATGTCACGCAGTCGTGATCCACGGGTGCCCGGCAGGCGCCTGTTCCGCAGGTGCCATGCAGATGTGGTGGAGCTCTCGCAAAAGCGCTCGGGAAAGGCCATATAGCGCCGTCATGACCCACATCCCTGACCTTACCCACGGCGCCGACGACATTGTCGTGCCCTTCCAGGTGGACGAACTGGACCTGCGCGGCCGGCTCGTCCGCCTCGGCCGCTCGGCGACCTCGATCATCGACCGCCACGGCTACCCGCCGGAGGTGGCGCGCGTCGTCGCGGAGGCGACCGCCCTGACACTGCTGCTCGGCTCGGGCCTGAAATTCGATGGCAGGTTGATCCTTCAGACCCAGACCGACGGGCCCATCCGCATGGTGGTGGTCGATGTTTCGACACCCGACAGGGTGCGCGCCCTGGCCCGCTACGATGCCGACCGCGTCAACGCAGCCGTTGCCGCCGGGGAGAGCGATCCGGCACGGCTGATCGGGGCCGGGCAACTGGTCATGACCATCGACCAGGGCGCCGACATGCAGCGCTACCAGGGCATCGTGCCGCTGGAAGGCGAGGGCCTCGAGCGCGCGGCGGACCGCTATTTCCTGCAGTCCGAGCAGATCGACACGCGCGTGCGGCTGGCGGTGGCCGAGGAGGTGCTGCCGGGCGAGGATGGCCCGCGCACGGCCTGGCGCGCCGGCGGCGTGCTGGTGCAGCATTTCCCGCCGTCAGGCGGCCACACGCGCGACCTTGATCCCGGCGATGCGCCGGATGGCACGGAACGGCCGGAACCGGCCGAGGCCTGGGCCGAGGCGCGCGCGCTCACGGACACGATCGGCGACGACGAACTGGTGGACCGCACGGTCTCGCCCGAGCGGCTGCTCTTCCGGCTGTTCCACGAGCGCGGCGTGCGCGTCTTCGAGGCGCAGGGCGTGACCGATCACTGCACCTGCTCGCGCGAGCGGATCGAGAACCTCGTGCAGAGCTTCTCCCGCGAGGAGCGCCGCGACATGGTCGAGGACGGCCACATCACGGTGACGTGCGAATATTGCTCGTCGAGCTGGCGTTTCGCCCCCTCGGAGTTCGATCCGGTCGAGTGAGAGCCGGCTGCCGGTCCGCGCCTGGGCTCGCCGCGCTCAGCCCTTGGGCGGAAAGCGGCGGTAGGAGCAGCTGCCGTCGGCGATCAGGCGGCCCTCGCCGTCGGTGATCTCGACATGGGCGAAGGCGACGGTCCGCCCGCCGCCGGTCCGCCTTGCGCGCACGAACAGGTCGCCCTCGGCCACGGAGGCAAGGTAATTGATGGTCAGCGACAGGGTCACGCCGCGCGGCTCGGCGGGACCCGTTCCGCCCGGAGGCGGGCCGACGCAGGCATGGCCGGCCGCCGCATCGATCAGGGTCGCGATGAAGCCGCCATGGGCGACCTTGCCGCGATTGAGAAAGTCGCGGCGCATCCGGCATCGGATCAGGGCCTCGCCGTCGCGCCATTCCGCCACAGTCCAGCCGATCAGGGTCTGGAACTCGCTCTTCATCTCCGGGTGATCCCGGTAGAGCTGCATCTCGCCGGTGTCCGCCACGCCCCTGCCTTTCCGCTTGAACCGGCGTTGTGCGGTGCGCTGCCGCGGCTGGCAAGACCGCCGAAGGACGGTCTGGTTCACGCGCCGGGCGCCGGACGATCCAGGCGCCGGGTGATCCAGGCATCGACGAGGGCGAGTGTCGCCGGATCGGCGCCGGCCTCCTCCAGCCCCTGTCGCTGGATGGCCATGACGGCCGCAAGGTCCCGCCCGTCATGGATACCCGCGGCAGCGACACGCTCGGCGGCTGCAAGGCTGGCCTGTGCGAGGATCGCCGGGTCGCTGTCCCCCATCAGTGGGTCAGTTGCCTCGCCAACTGGCCGGCAGAGCCCATGCTCGGTCTTTTCCCAGTGGAACGGCCGGCGGGCCAGTTCGAACAGCGCACGCAGGGCCGCGACCCCCATCGCGGCCCAGACCAGCGGCAGCAGGGCAAGCCAGGGAGCAAGGGCCAGCCGGCCCGCGCGCTTCAGGCCGAGCAGCTTGACGGCAATCGAACTGCCGAGACCGAGGGCCGCGACCAGCCCGGCCAGGCCCGCCCAGTCCGGCAGGCCGTAGAGCAGCGTCGAGACGGCGAGTGCCGAAAGGCAGACGAGATGGACCAGGGCCGACCCGACGGTGCCGGCAATGGTTGCCAGGAGGGCGAGCCCGCCGCGCCATCCCAACTCGGCCGAGACTGCGCGGGGCGCGCGCGCAAGCACCGCCACCGTCTGCAGCCAGCCCTTGAACCAGCGGCTGCGCTGGCCGAGCCAGGCGGCAAGCCGGGCCGGCGCTTCCTCGGCCGTCGGCAGGGAAATGGTGCCGGTGCGCCAGCCGTTGCGGGCGAGGCGGAAGCCGAGATCGGCATCCTCGGTCACGTTCCAGGGATCCCAGCCCAGCGACTGGTCCAGGCATGTCCGGCGGAAATGCGGCATTAGGTAGCAAACTCACCCGCAACGTTTTCCGCCATGCCGAACGCTGCGTTCTTAATAACGAATTACGTTAACAGAACGTTAACACGCGTTTTGGCCGCTTGCGGGCTAACGTCAAAAACGCTACAACGGCCACATCAACACGGGGCAGCGAGTCGTGACCGATTCTCTAGATGCCATCGCCAATACCACGTCAACGTCGCTCCGCGAAGCGATCAAGCGCGCGTACGAGCTTGGCCGCGCCGAGGGTCTTGAGGCCGGCAAGAACGAAATGCGCCAACAGCTGGCGGCGTTGATCGGGTTTCCCCATCAGGGGCCGACGTTGCTTGGGGGCAGCGTGTCACACTACGAACCGACGACACCCGTCGATGTCGTTGAAAAGCCCATCGGGCAGCGCTTGCCGCAGGGCAGCGTTAGGCCAGCCGTGATCGAAGCGCTGAAGGGCATGACCGGTGCGCGCCCCGCCGACATCGCTGAGCGCACCGGCCTGAAGGAGAACAGCGTGCGGGGCACGCTCAACATCCTTCGCGCCGACGGCATCACCGACAAGCGGAATAATCTTTGGTTTCTCGTTGAGCAGCTGAAGGACAAACCTGGGGGGCACCCCCCGAAAGAGAATGAGGCTCCCGCCGAGAAATCGGGGGGAGCCTCAGAACCCGGCGATCAGGGCGCTACCAACGCCCCTGGTGCCTTTTCCTAACCCGCGTCCGCACGGCGCCAGAGCAGAAGGAGAACAGCGTGATCTGGCCGATCACCCGTAGGAGACAGGTTTCCCGCCATTAGGCGGGTGACCTGCCTACCCCCTCCACAAGGGTAAGGAGTGGTGGCGTAGCTAGGGTCCATACCTAGCTGCGTCATCATGCATTTCCTTATCTGATTTTTCAGATTCCGTCTAGCGCGCAGGGCAATTACAGGACCCTGTCGTGAGTGATCCCGTATGTCTCGCCCTCGTCAACGAAACGCGTTCCGCCCGCCTCAAGCGCAGCTCTCATTGCCGCTAGATTGTTCGCAATCGGAACGCGACGCCCCTTCTCAAAATCGCGAACGGTTGAAAGCGAAACGCGCGCTGCTGCCGCAAGTGCCTCTTGCGACCAGTCCAGCCACGCCCTCGCTGCACGACATTGTTCCGGTGTCATGCCAGAGCCATACCGGCAAAGAACGCGAAGGTCAACGATTTCTGTTGACGCCAGCGATTTCAACGCTTATCAACAATGTCAACGAAAAACGTTGGCTTTGGCATGGCTCAGCACTTCCTCCTCTCGACTGCGGCCCGTTCGCTCTCTCTGGCGAAGGTTGCCCGCATGTCGGACGACGATGCGCATGACGCCTTCCGTCTGATCCGCTGGTCGGCCACGGACGGCGAGCCGGTCTGCCCGCGCTGTGGCTGCGTCGAGAGCTTCATGTACAAGACCCGCCGCCTGTACAAGTGCAAGGGTTGCTCGCATCAGTTCTCGGTCACGTCGGGCACGATCTTCGCGTCCCGCAAGCGTCCCATCCGCGACTACCTCCTTGCCATTGCGATCTTCGTGAACGGCGCCAAGGGCCATAGCGCCCTGCAGCTCTCGCGCGATCTGGACTGTCAGTACAAGACGGCGTTCGTGCTCTCGCACAAGCTGCGCGAGGCCCTGGCCGCTGAGATGTCCGACATGACTGTATCCGGAACGGTCGAGGTGGACGGCGCCTATTTCGGCGGCCATATCCGCCCGGCCAATGAGGCTGCCAATCGCATTGATCGCCGTCTTGCCAAGTACCAGACCGGCAAACGCCGCGTCGTCGTGGTCATGCGCGAGCGCAACGGCCGTACCCTGCCGTTCGTGTTCAAGTCGGAAGCGCAGTCGGTACAGACCGTCGCGCAGCGTGTCGCTGCCGGTTCAATCATCCACGCTGATGAAGCGTCCCATTGGGATGCGCTTCACGCCCTGTACCTGACCAAGCGCATCAACCATCAGGAAGCCTATTCAGACGGGCAGGCCTGCACCAATGGCGCCGAGAGCTTCTTCTCCCGCCTTCGCCGTGCCGAAATCGGCACGCATCACCACATCAGCGGCCCGCATCTCGCCGCGTACTCTGCCGAAATGGCGTGGCGCGAGGATCATCGGCGCGTCAGCAATGGCGAGCAGTACCTGATTGTAGTTGCTAGCGCGCTTACGCACCCCATATCTCGACAGTGGAAGGGCTACTGGCAGCGCTCCGTACGTCACTGACTATGTCGTGTCCGTAGTGTGCCGGATGGCTTGAACCTAACAATGCGGAACTTTGCACCAAAAGCCGCGTTGCGCGTTACAGGAAAATTGACAACTATCATCCATGCCTGTATGCGCCGCGCGCTAGCCGGCGTGTACCCGAGCTCTTTTAGCCATGGAGGGCAATATGCAAGAGTCAGACAACGTAGCTCGCGACAGCCAATCTGCGCTGCCGCGCGATACGTCGCGATTCAAGCACTTGCATCCGAATGGCCGCGCTGTCATTCGCACGGATGCGCAGAAGGCGCTTGAATTCATTTCGACCGCAGAGCTGTTGAGCACTAACGCTCAAACCGCCGGTTGAAACCTAACAAGAAGTTAATGCATTAAGGGCGATGGAGGTATCCTCCGTCGCCCTTTTGATTCGTGGGCGCACAAAGAAGGCGTCAGCGTATGATCGCGTTTGATGAAGACAGCCTAGATGCCTGGTTGGGCGACTATGAGGAATTCAACCACGCCTTTCGAGGGTTCTGCTTCGCCAACTTTAAGGTATTCGGCGTTAAGGCAGATTTTGTCCCCAACGTGACACGACGGATCCATGAACGTTGGGTTGCGGATCACGATAGGTGGATTCAGGACGAAACGTCAGCAGCAACGACTAAACTCTCCCACGTCAAAATCGCCGCGCTGTTGCTTTTTGCTCTGACCTCTGAGCCGTTCATTGGCAATATGTATGACCACGAATATCAGGAAGAGGAAAAGTATAAATTTCGTGGAACGGAAGCGCAATTTGAAGCTGCGCGCCAGGATTTGATTGATGGACGGGAAGTTCTTCTGGCTTTTGATTTTGCAATTATCGTCATCAATTGGTTTGAGCAGAACCGCGTAGATAGGGCGATTCCGTTTCGTCAGCCTCTAACGGCTGATATGCGGCATGATATTTTGAGTTATTTGCTCAATGGGTCGCCGGACCCAAAGGCGTTGTATCTAATTCTAAAAGCTATGTACCTGAGACCAGCAGAAGGCGGCGCGCACAATTAAACGCGAAGCGCTATTGCCCAAGTCGTGCGACTTGTCGCGTCGATGATCTTCCGTACGCGCCCTGCCTGCGACTGGATGCGTAGTACCTTCGATACCCGCCGCGTGACCTCCGTCAGAAGGCGCCGGTCCCGCGCGTCCTGCTCGTTCACGGCGATGACCTCCCGTGCGATGTCCCGTGACGCCATGGGCTCTGGTGCGTCTCTCAGCGCGTCCAGCACGGCCCGCGTAAGCTCGCCCTGGCCGAAGATGCGCTCGTGCTTCTGGCGGGGCATGTCGGTGTCCAGATTGCCGGCATAGCCCAATGTGTGAAGCACGCGGTCTAGGGCGGACAGGTCGTTTCTGATCTCCGCCAGCCGATCACGGATGCGTTCGGCCTCGTGGTACAGATCAACCCTCTTGGCCAGAAGGCCGCTGATGGTGTGCTCGTAGGTCTCGGTGCGGGCTGGGTTCATGCCCCGATGATATGCCAACGCTTTGCGTTGAGGTTGTTTTTTCTAGGTGAGTTTGCTACCTAATGCCGCGGAAATGATTGGAGGTTCCGCCCAGCGGCATCGGCCAGCCGAGCCGGGCAAGCCCCGGCAGCAGGACACGGAACAGCGCGTCATATTCGGCGGTGAACAGGCGGGTCAGCAGGCTGTCGCGGCTGTTGACGATGGCCAGCGGCGCCTGAAGGCAGCCGAGCCTGTCGTCGGCGACGGCGAAGGTTTCGGCGGCCTCGCGCAACTGGCCGGGATGGGGCCGGTCCTCGGCGTCGTACACCACCACCAGATCGCCGCGTGCCAGCGGCAGGCCGAGAGCCAGCGCCCGCGGCTTGGTCGCAGGTCCGCCGGGCGGCAGGGTGATGACGCGGATCGCCGGGTCCGGATTTGCCGCCGCGATGGCGTTTCGCGTTGCGTCATCGTCCGCCTCGGTCAGGATGAGGATATCCAGCTTGGCCCGCGGATAGGCGATCCGGTGGAGCGCCCCGACCAGCTGGGCCGCGACGGCCTCCTCGCGATAGAGCGCGCAGAGAATGGCATAGCGCGGCAGATCCCGGTCGGTCAGCCGGTGGCGGGGCAGCGGTCGGGCCGGCAGTGCCGCCGCCACCAGACGGATCGCACTCCAGCCGATCACGGCCAGGCCGACGAGGCCCCCGCCGACCAGTGCCAGAGGCGCGGGGGCTGCCACCAGAACCAGCGCCAGCAGGCCAAGCAGGGTTGTTGCGACAAGCGCGGTCCGGGTCATCAGGTCGCGGTCCGCCGCCGACCGGTCGGGCTCCTCGCCCCTCAGTCCGTCGAGAGCGCCGGCCAGCCAGCGCGGTCCGGTCCAGCGGCGGATCATGGCCGCGAAGGCCTCTGCCGGCATCACCACCAGAGGCAGGCCATGGCCGGCGAGGCGGTGGCCGGCCGCCGCCAGCCGCTCGGCATCGGCGGGCCGCGCCGCCACGCAATAGGCAAGGCCCCCGACCGGCCGCACGATGCCGATATGGCCGCGCTCGAGGATGCTCCGCCAGTCTGCCGCATCGCCTGCCAGGACGGGCTCACCAGGACCATCGGGCAGAAAGGTCGCCGAGAGCCGCTTCGCCAGCGCCGTTCCCAGTGCGGCATGCGATGTCAGGCCGAGAGCGAGCGCTGCCTCGACCGGCGTCACCCCCCAGCGCTCGGCGGCCAGTTCGGCCCGCAGGACCGCGCGGCGGTCGAGCAGATCATCGATAAGGCGGCGCCGGGACGGCGTCGGGTTGGCCACCCGGGCGCGCCGCTCCACCGGCGGCAGCCGGCTTGCCGGCCTGAGCGCACCGGCAGGCTGCCGGATGCCGCCCGGTTCCCCTTCACCCTGCATGGCTTCAACGCCCCCGGCCGCGAAACCCGCGCCCGCACTCCCGGACAACCCCGGAACAGGCTATAAGCGGCGAGCCGGCGCCATCAGTCGGACGAACCCTTACCTCTGCGTGCCGTGAAGATCATTCTCTCACTTCTGGTTGCGGCCTGTCTCGCCGGCGCGGCCGTAGCTCAGCAACCGCCGTCCGCGCCGCAACCATCGGCGGCAGCGACCGCACCGACAGTCGTCATTCCCGGCTACTGGGACCCGCGCCGCCGCTCCGAGCGCGTCGATCTCACCCGCGTGCCGCAGATCCGGTTCCTGACCGAGGAAGACTACCCGCCCTTCAACTATGCCGGACCCGACGGCACACCGGTCGGCTTCAACATCGATCTCGCCCGCGCCATATGCGAGGAACTGGGCGTTCCCTGCACCGTCCAGGTGCGCCGCTTCGACACGCTGACCGACAGCCTCGACCGCAATGCCGGCGATGCCATCATAGCCTCTCTGGCGATCACACCCGACATCCGTCGCCGCTACGAGGTCTCCGACCGCTATCTCGATCAGCCGGCGCGCTTCGTCATGCGCCGCGAGACGCGCCTCGCCGACGCAACTCCCGAGGCGCTGGCCGGACGGTCGATCGCGGTGGTCGCCGGCACGGCCCACGAAGCCTATCTGCGCGCCTTCTATCGCCAGTCGGCGATCCGCACCCATGCCACGCTCGCCGAGGCGCAGAAGGCGCTGTCAGACCGCGATGTCGATGCCCTGTTCGCTGACGGCATCACGCTGGCCTTCTGGCTGAACGGCACCACCTCCGCCGATTGCTGCCGGTTCCTCGGGGCGGCCTTCAACGAGAGCCGCTTCTTCGGTGACGGGCTTGCCGTGGTCATGCGCCGCGGCAACGAGCCTCTGCGGACCGCCATCAATCACGCCCTTCGGCGAATCTGGGAGAAGGGCATCTATGCCGACCTCTATCTGAAGGCGTTTCCGGTCGGCATCTACTGAGGTTGCGCCGCCGTCTCACCCCGTGAACACCGCTTCCAGGTTGTTGTTGTCGGCGTCTATGACGAAAGCGGCATAATAGGTCGGCGAATAGTCGGCGCGGATGCCGGGCGCGCCATTGTCCCTGGCGCCGGCAGCAAGGGCGGCTGCGTGGAACGCGTCCACCTGCGCGCGGCTGGCGGCCCGGAAGCAGACATGCACGCCGGTCGTCCCGGCATTGACGGTCGGGTGCAGCCACAGCGGGGTGGTGTCGGCGTCCGGGCCGAAGCCGGCATAGCCCTCGCCGCGGGAGCCGGGCCGGATGCCGAGCGGTGCGAGGGCGGCGGCGTAGAAATCCACCGCCTTGTCGAAATCGCGCACCCTGAGGCCGATATGGTCGAACATGCTGGTCTCCTCCGTCGAAACGAGGAGGTCAGGCTAGGACGGTCCGGCCGATCCGGTCTTGGTAGAAATTGCGCCTGTCGCGCGAGGCCTTGCGGAAGCCGCGCGGCGACACGCCGGCCGCCCTGCGGAAAGCGTTGACGAAATTGGACAGGTCGCCGAACCCGACGTCGAAGGCGATGTCGGTGACGCTTCGGCCGGGATCGGCCAGCAGGCTTGCCGCCCGCCGCAGCCGGCAGCGCACGAGGTACTGGTGCGGCGTCGCTCCGGTGACGCGGCGGAACAGCCTGAGGAAATGGAACGGGCTGAGGCCGGCAAAGGCGGCGGTCGCCTCCAGGTCGATCGGGTCGGCCGACCGGGCCTCGAGCCAAAGCGCAGCCTCCACGCAGCGCCGGCGGTCCAGCGCGCGGATCGGGGTGCGGCACTCCTCGCGCCCGGTCGCCGTTGCGATGAAGCGCGCGGCAAGCACCTGCCCGACCTCGTCGAGCCCCATATCCGACCGACCGTCGGCGGCAGCCTGGCCGAGTTCCCCGAACACCGCGAGTTCGGCGATCGGCGGGATCGCGCGGGTGCGCCAGACCTCGCCGGCCGGGCCGATGACATCGATCGCCGCGTCGGTGAACTGGAACGACAGGCAGTCGTCGCCCCCGGAATGGTGCTCGTGGGTGCATTGATAGTCGTCGCCGGGGCGGCCGACGAGGAATGCGCCGGGGACGAGATCGTAGGTCGCGCCTCTGGCCTTCAGGCCGAAACTGCCGCGCCGGACATAGGACAGCGACAGGCACGTGTGCATCTCGGCAAAGGGCCGGTCATCGGGGCCGGCCATGCAGCGATAGTCCATCACGGCCAGAGCCGGGCAGCTGCACAGAAGCCTCGCGGTCACCGGCGGCTCCCTTCCGTCCGGGTGGCGAGGCAGAAGGCCGGGTCGTCGTCGAACAGGGTCGGACCGGAGGCGGTGCGCGCCCGCTCGATCGTCAGCAGCCGCAGCTTGGTCTCGACCCCGCCATTGGCGGAAAACCCGCCGGTGCGGCCGCCTGCCGCCAGCACGCGGTGACAAGGGACGACGATCGGGAAGGGGTTCCTGCCCAGAGCCTGGCCGACGGCCTGTGCCGCGTGCGGTTCGCCGATGCGCCGGGCGATCTCGCCATAGGTCAGCGTTTCGCCGGGCTGGATGGTGAGCGCGATGTCATAGACGCGCCGGTGGAAATCCGGCACGCCGGCAAGATCGAGCGGCACCTGCGACAGGTCCACCGGCTCTCCGCCGGTCAGCCGGACAACCGCGTCGATGACGCAACGCACGGCCGGCGGCGGCTCGGCCCGGGTGGCGTTCAGAAAGCGGCGCTCAAGGCGCCTGACCGCAGCGTCCACGCTCGCTTCGGGAAGCTGCAGGCCGCAAATGCCATCGTCGCCCCAGGCGATGCCGCAGGAGCCGATGGCAGTTTCGAACAGGGCATAGCCTGAGGCCGGCATGGCGCAAGACTAGCACGTCCGCCGCCCCCGATCCTGTCAGGAGCGGGCCAGGCGTCGCGCCCTCAGCGGGGCGCGCGCTTGGCCAGGATGCGCTGGAGCGTGCGCCTGTGCATACCGAGCCGGCGCGCCGTTTCGGAGACGTTGCGGCCGCAGAGCTCGTACACGCGCTGGATATGCTCCCAGCGCACGCGATCTGCCGACATCGGGTTCTCCGGCAGGTCGACGGTCTTGCCGGGCGTGGCAAGCAGCGCGGAAAACACCTCGTCGGCGTCGGCCGGCTTGGCCAGATAGTCGACGGCGCCAAGCTTCACGGCCGTCACGGCGGTGGCGATATTGCCATAGCCGGTCAGGATGACGCCGCGCGCCTCGGGGCGGGCGCTCTTCAGGGCCGAGATGACATCCAGTCCGTTGCCATCGGCGAGCCGCATGTCCACCACGGCGAAGGCCGGCGCATGGGCGCTGACGGCGGCGAGGCCTTCGGCCACGCTTTCGGCGGCTGTCACGTCGAAGCCCCGCGCCTCCATGGCGCGGCACAGCCGCTGCAGGAACGGCCGGTCGTCATCGACGACGAGCAGCGACCGGTCCGCTGGCAGCGCGACGGGCGTCGTGGCCTGAACGGTGTCGGTCTCGGGCATCGCGGTTGTCTCCCTCAAAGGTTCCGCCGGTCCTGCGACCGTGCGATCAATATGGCTTCAGATGTAGGGCTTCCGCCCCGGTTCTCAAGTCGGAAGCTGCTCAGCCGCTGGTTCCGCGGCACCGGAATGACGCGGACCGGCACGGTCGAAGGCGGCGCGGGGCCAGGCAACTTCCACCAGCGCACCGACGTCGGGACCGGGCCGGTTGCGGTAGGTGATGCGCGCGCCGGACCGTTCCAGCAGCGTCTTGGCGATGAACACGCCAAGCCCGAGACCGGTCTCGTCATCGCCCTGCGAATCCTCGCCAAGGCCGCGCCGCCGGCGGCCCTTGCCGCGTTGCGTGACATAGGGTTCGCCCATCCGGTCGATGATTTCCGGGGGGAATCCCGGGCCGTCGTCCAGCACGGTGACGGTGACCTGGCGCTCGTCCCAGCGGGCGGCGACGATGACGGTCGAGCGGGCGAAATCGACGGCATTCTCCACGATGTTGCCGAGCCCGTAGAGGATGCCGGGGTTGCGGGCGATCACCGGCCCGCCTTCGCGGATCTCCGGCAGGTCGACCCGGATGGCGACGCCGAAGTCACGGTGCGGCTGGACCACTTCCTCGACGAGCTGGGCGAGCGGCATGGTGTCGAAGGGCGCATCGCCGCCGGACAGGCTCTTCAGCTTGGCAAGGATGTCGCGACAGCGCTTCACCTGCTCCGCGAGCAGCGTCATGTCCTCGCCGACCGGCCCGTCCTTCGGCAGGGCGCGGGCAAGCTCCTTGACCACCAGCGCGATGGTGGCGAGCGGCGTGCCGAGTTCGTGGGCGGCGGCGGCGGCAAGGCCGTCAAGCTGGGAGAGGTGCTGCTCGCGAGCCAGTACAAGCTCGGTGGCGGCCAGCGCATCGGCGAAGGTGCGCTGGTCCTCTGCCACCTGCCAGGCATAGAGGCTGATGAAGAAGATGCAGATGACCAGCGCGCTCCAGACGCCGAGCAGGTAGAGCGGCGGCAGCCTCAGATCGACGCTCCATTCCCACGGCAGCGGCTGGTGCCAGAGGCCGACGACGGTGGCGAGCACCACGGCGAGCACGCCGACCATCAGCGTGATGCGCGGCGGCTGGGTGGTGGCGGAGATCAGGACCGGGGCGAGGAACAGGAACGAGAAGGGGTTCTCCAGCCCGCCGGTCAGATACAGCAGCAGCGCGAGCTGGGCGATGTCCCAGGACAATTGCCAGCCGGCCTCGCCCGGCGAGAGGCGGTGATTGGTCGGATAGCGCAGCCGCAGCCCGATGTTCAGCCAGGCCGAGGCCGCCACCGCCAGCAGGCAGAAGTCGATCGGCAGCGTCTCGCTCAGCGCCCAGTAGACGATGAGGATCGCGGAGGTCTGGCCGGCCACGGCAAACCAGCGCAGGCGGATCAGCGTTTCCAGCCGGAGATTGGTCTGCCAGTTGGCTGGTGCGGCCAGAAGCCGGTGACGAATGAGCTGCAGCATCGAGGCAAGCTAGGCAGCGCCGACGGAAAAGGCCACTGTGCAGCGACGCTCGGTCGCGGCGCCCGGCCGGAACCCCGCATCCGCCATTCCCGTTAGGCTGCGCGTTATGGTCGTCCGCCTCGCCCGCGCCGTGATCGGCGGTCTCGCCCTGCTCGTGCTTGCGCTGATGCTGCTGGCGGCCGCCGGCCGCGTGGCCGTTCCACCGGAACTCAATCCGTTCGCGCCCCTCGATATCCGCGACACGCCGGGCATCCTCACGTCCTTCAAGGTCGGCCGCGCCCGCTCGGACCCAGAGCTCTGCCGGGCGGCGCTGGACCGCGCCGGCCTGCGTTTCGATCCGGTCCCCGATCAGGTGACGGGCGAGGGCTGCGGCTTTTCCGATGCCGGGCGGATCGCGCGCCTCGGCCGGGCGGTCCTGTCCTCGCCGGTCGTGCTGTCCTGCCGCGCGGCCCTGGCGCTCGCACTCCATGAACGTCACGGGATCGGGGCTGCAGCACGCGACCATCTCGGCAGCGCGGTCGCGCGGATCGAGCATATGGGCACCTATGCGTGCCGCAACATCAACCACGCGGCCTCGGGGCGCCGCAGCCGGCACGCCACGGCGGATGCCATCGACATCGGTGCCTTCGTGCTGGCCGACGGCCGGCGGCTGACGCTGACCGCCGACTGGTCGTCGAACGATGCGAGCCGCGCGGCCTTCCTCAGGGCCGTCCGCGACGCCGCCTGCCGATGGTTCGACGTGACGCTGTCACCCGACTACAACCCGCTGCATTACGACCATTTTCATCTCGATGTCGGCGGCGGGCGGGCCTGTCGCTAGCGCGGGTTCCCGGCAAGTCGACCGCGGTTCGCCGACCGGAAATGCGACGACCCAAGACCCCGACGAGCGTGCTCCGGGCTCCGTTTGAACGGATCCCGCGCTAGTCGGTGCGGGCGAGGTCCGCGACCACCGCGTTCAGCACCGGAAAGCCTGCCGGCGTCACCTTCAGACGGCCGCCGGGCAGGCGTTGCACGAAGCCCTCCTGCGCGAGGAAGGCGATGCGTCCGGGGTCCAGCGGGTGGCCCGCGAGGGCCTCGTAGCGGGCAAGATCAATGCCCTCCGCGAGGCGCAGCCCCATGACCAGGAACTCGTCGGCATTTTCGATCTGGACGAGAGGGTCTTCGGCAACGATGCCGGAGCCCTGCCGCTCCACCAGCGACAGCCAGGTCTCCGGATGCTTCTCCGTGGCGGTGGCGATGCGGCCGTTGCCAAGCGTCAGTCTCCCATGCGCACCGGGGCCGATTCCGGCAAAGTCGCCCGAGCGCCAGTAGATCAGGTTGTGCCGGCACTCGGCGCCCGGCCGGGCATGGTTGGAGATCTCATAGGCCGGCAGGCCGGCTTCGGCGCAGACCTCCTGGGTCAGGTCGTAGAGCACGCGGCCCATCTCCGCGTCGGGCATGGCGAGCTTTCCGGCCCGGTGCAGCGCCTCGAACATGGTGCCGGGCTCGATGGTCAGCTGGTAGAGCGAGAGGTGCTCGGCGGCCTCGCCGATGGCGCGTTTCAGTTCGGTCTCCCAGTCCTGCGGGGTCTGGTCGGGACGGGCATAGATCAGGTCGAACGAGTAGCGGTCGAAATGGGCGCGCGCCACGGCCACGGCGGCCAGGGCCTCCTCGGCCGTATGACGGCGGCCAAGGCTTGCAAGGTCTGCATCGTCGAGGGCCTGCACGCCGAGCGAAACGCGATTGACGCCGGCGGCGCGATAGCCGGCGAAGCGCCCTGCCTCCACGCTCGTCGGATTGGCCTCCAGCGACACCTCGCAGTCGGGCGCCATCGTCCAGTGCCGGGCGATCGCCTCCAGGATGGCGCCGACGGTGGCCGGCGCCATCAGGGACGGCGTGCCGCCGCCGAGGAAGACCGAAGAGACGGTGCGGCCGGGGACACGGGCGGCGGTCGTGGCGATCTCGCGCGCGAAGGCTGCGAGGAAGCGCGCCTCGTCCGGTGGCTCATGCCGGACATGGCTGTTGAAATCGCAATAGGGACATTTGGAGGCACAGAACGGCCAGTGGACATAGACGCCGAAACCGGGGTCGTCCTTGGCGCCGGTGCCTGGGGGAGATTGAGACATGGCGCGAGCCGAACCTGTTGCCTTGCGAATATTGCGTCCTTCGAGGCTCGCCCTTCGGGCTCGCACCTCGGGATGAGGAATGTGGCGGGCTGCATCGGCCTCGCTTGGCGCTCATCCGTCGCGCCTTAGCCCGACGGCGCTGCAAGTCGCTCCCTCCTCATCCTGAGGTGCGAGCCGTAGCGAGAAGCGAACGCATCTCGCGTTCGCTCGATGCCCGGGCGAGCCTCGAAGGACGCAGAAACGTCATGCAGGTCGAATGTCTTCTAGGACTTCAGCAGCGTTCCCGCCAGCTTCAGGAACGCGCGGGCGCGGTGCGACAGGCCCTCGCCCTTCGGCGGCAACCCGTGCTTGGCCTCGGCGCTCATCTCTCCGAAGGTCAGGACATGACCGTCAGGCAGGAACATCGGGTCATAGCCGAAGCCTTCCGTGCCACGCGGCGGCCAGACCAGCGTGCCGAACACGCGGCCCTCGAAAATGGCCTCGCTGCCGTCCGGCCAGGTGACGGCCAGCGCGGACACGAAATGCGCCTTTGCGCCCGCCGTCTCCACGCCGCGCAGGGTCAGTTCCCGGTCCACCCGCGCCATGGCGGCGGCAAAGTCGCGCGGGTTCCCCGCCCAGTCGGCCGTGAACAGGCCGGGCGCGCCGTCGAGCGCATCGATGGCCAGCCCGGAATCGTCGGCAACCGCCGGCAGGCCGGTGGCATCGGTCGCGGCGCGCGCCTTGATGGCCGCATTCTCGGCATAGAGCGTGCCGGTCTCGGCCGGTTCCGGCAGGCCGAGGTCGCCGGCTGAGACGAGGTCGATGCCGTGCGGACCCAGCAGGTCGCGGAACTCGGCGAGTTTGCCCCTGTTGTGGGTCGCCACCACCAGCCGCGTGCCGGGACGCAAGGGCCCGCTCATGCCACCGCGGTCCGCTGCAGGTCGACGAGGCGGTTGCATCCGGCGCGCGCCAGCGCGAGCAGTTCGAGCAACTGTGCTTCGCTGAACGGCTCCTTCTCGGCGGTGCCCTGGATCTCGACGATGCCGCCCTTGCCGGTCATGACGAAATTGGCGTCCGTATCGGCCTCCGAATCCTCGGCATAGTCGAGGTCGAGCACGGGCGTGCCGCGATAGATTCCGCAGGAGACGGCCGCGACGTGATCGCGCAGCGGGTTCGCCTTCAGCATCGAGCGGGCGGTCATCCAGGCGATGCAGTCGGACAGCGCCACCCAGGCGCCCGTGATGGCGGCGGTGCGGGTGCCGCCATCGGCCTGGATCACGTCGCAGTCGAGCGTGATCTGCCTCTCGCCCAGCGCCTGCAGATCCACCACCGCGCGCAGCGAGCGGCCGATCAGGCGCTGGATCTCCTGCGTGCGGCCCGACGGCCGGCCCGAGGTCGACTCGCGCCGCGTGCGCTCCAGGGTGGCGCGCGGCAGCATGGCATATTCCGCCGTCACCCAGCCGCGCCCCTGGCCACGCAGCCAGGGCGGCGGCTTTTCCTCAAGCGTCGCCGTGCACAGCACATGCGTGCTGCCGAACTTCACCAGGCAGGAGCCTTCGGCATAGCGGGCCACCGCGCGCTCGATCGAGACGGGGCGAAGCGCATCGGGCGCACGGTTTGAAGGACGCATGGCGGGTTCCGGCAATCTGAAACGGGTTGCCGGGTCATAGGGCGTCGGGGCGGCGGCGGCAAGGCAGCCGCCCCGATCGCAGCGCTCGCTCAGCCGGCGGCCGCCTCGATCTTGTCCTGCGTCTTCGTCTCGAAGTCGGAGGCCTCGTGCCGCTCTCGCAGCTGGCTCGCCGGGTCGCCCTGGACGCGGTTGACCATGCGCCCGCGCTTCACCGCCGGCCGGGCGGCGATCTGGTCGGTCCAGCGGATCACGTTGGTATATTCATGCACCGACAGGAACTCGCCGGCCTCGTAAGCCAGGCCCTTGGCGAGATTGCCGTACCAGGGCCAGATCGCCATGTCGGCGATCGTGTAGTCCGGCCCGGCAATGAACTCGTTTTCGGCAAGGCGCCGGTCGAGCACGTCCATCTGCCGCTTCACCTCCATGGCGTAGCGGTCGATGGCATATTCGATCTTTGTCGGGGCATAGGCGTAGAAATGGCCGAAGCCACCGCCCAGAAACGGCGCCGAGCCCATCTGCCAGAACAGCCAGGACAGCGCCTCCGCGCGCTTCGCCGGCTCGGTGGGCAGGAAGGCGCCGAACTTCTCGGCCAGATAGACGAGGATGGCGCCGGATTCGAACACGCGGATCGGCTCCGGCCCCGAACGGTCCATCAGCGCCGGGATCTTGGAATTGGGGTTCACCCCGACGAAGCCGGAGGAGAACTGATCGCCTTCGGAGATGCGGACCAGCCAGGCATCATATTCCGCGCCGGAATGGCCGAGCGCCAGGAGTTCCTCCAGCATCACCGTCACCTTCACGCCGTTCGGCGTGCCAAGCGAATAGAGCTGCAGCGGATGCCGGCCTACGGGAAGGTCCTTCTCGTGGGTGGAGCCGGCGATGGGCCGGTTGATATTGGCGAAGCGGCCGCCGCTCGCCTTGTTCCAGGTCCAGACCTTCGGGGGCACGTAGTCGGATGCGGTCATGCGTCGGTCTCCGGGGCAGCTTCTGTGGATCGGGTCGAGAGCCTTGAGCCTACTGAGATGGGGCCGCCGGCGCGAGAGGACCAGACGGCGATCGCCTTGCATCGCTGCCAAACCGGCATTGCCGCCCTGCCGCTGGCGCACTCCTCGCACCGGCCGCAATCGGCATGATGCGCGGCTTCCCGGTTGTCCTTGCAGGCTCTCCTCCCATGATCACCCACGATTCCAAAGCGGCCCTCGATCGCCTGATGCGCTTCCTCGCCATCGAGGGCGTGACGGGACAGGAAAAAGCCATCGGTGAGGATGTCGCCCGTGCGCTGGTGGAGGTTGGCGTGCCGGCGGACGCCATCGCCTTCGACGATGCCCATACCCGCATTCCCGTGCCGACCGAGACCGGCAATCTCATCGTCAAGCTGCCGGGCCGCGGCGCGCTGGCGAACAGCCCGCCGGTGCTGTTCATGACCCATCTCGACACGGTGCCACTCTGCGCCGGCGCGAAGGCCCGCATCGTCGGCGACAAAATCGTGTCCGGCGGCGACACCGCGCTCGGCGGCGACAACCGCACCGGCTGCGCCGTGCTCGTCACCATGGCGGCGGAACTCGCTGCCCAGAACCTCGACCATCCGCCGCTCGTGCTGGTCTTCTGCGTGCGCGAGGAGAGCGGGCTGTGGGGCGCCCGCCACATCGACCTCGCCAATCTCGGCCCGGTCGCCTTCGGCTTCAACTTCGACGGCTCCAAGCCCTCGGACGTGGTGACCGGCGCGGTCGGCGGCGATGCCTGGACGGTGGAGATCACCGGCCGCGCCTCCCATGCAGGCGTCGCCCCCGAGCGCGGCATCTCCGCCTCCATGATCGCCGCCATGGCCCTGGCCGACGTGCAGGCCGGCGGCTGGTTCGGCAAGGTGGTGAAGGACGGGAAGACCGGCACCAGCAATGTCGGCACCATTGCCGGCCGCGACGGCCGCGGCGCAGGCGATGCCACCAATGTCGTCACCGACTACTGCTTCGTGGAGGGCGAGAGCCGCAGCCAGGACATGGGCTTCGTCGACGCCATCAACGCCGCCTACGAGGCCGCCTTCACCAAGGCCGCGAAGACGCTGGTCAGCAGCGAGGGCAAGACCGGTACGGTGTCGTTCAATGTGTTCCGCAAGTACCATTCCTTCGCGCTCGACCGGGGCTCGGAGGTGGTCAGGCGCGGCATCGCGGCGGTCGAGGCCATCGGCCTTGCGCCCAATCCGAAGCTTGCCAGCGGCGGGCTCGACGCCAACTGGCTGAGCCGCCACGGCATCCCCACCGCCACGTTCGGCGGCGGCCAGAACGAGCCGCACACCGTGGACGAGTGGGTGGATATTCCCGGCTTCCAGAACGCCTGCCGGCTGGCGGTGGCGCTCGCGACGGGGCGGTGAGGGGGCGGGCTGACAACAACCCTTCCCCGCCCGCTGCCGGTCAGTGCAGGCCGGCGAGTGCCACGGCGTCGGCTCCTGCCGGAAACCGCAACTGCCCTGTTCTGTCATGTGCAGCGCGCCATACGGCTTCCGCCACGTCCGTTTCCTTGGTCACCAGTGCCGGCGTGGCGAAGGCTGCGAAGATCGGCGCGGCAAAGGCTGCATAGGACTCGGGGATCAGGTCCTCGGCCCGCATGTCGGTGTTCTGCGCGAAGCGGGTGGTCGGCGCATAGCCTGGCTCGACCAGCTTGGCGGCCACGCCGAAGTTCTGCAGTTCGAAGGCCAGTGACCCCGTGAACCCCTCGATGGCCATTTTGCTCGCGGTGTAGGCGGCCGCAAGCGGCATCGGCGCCAGCGTGACACTCGACGTGACATTGATCACGACGCCGGACTGTCTTGCGCGCATCTGCGGGATGACGGCCTGTGTCATCGCCATGACGCCGAACGTGTTCGTCTGGAATATCTTGCGCACATGGTCCATCGGCGTGGCCTCGAAGGCGCCGACCACGCCGATGCCGGCATTGTTGACCAGCACGTCGATCGGTCCGGCCGCGGCGATCGCATCGGCGATGCTGGCGGCATCGGTCACGTCCAGCGCCAGCACGCGGACCCGCTCGGATGCGGGCAGAATA
The DNA here is from genome assembly GCF_051860605.1 of Phreatobacter sp. GTDB lineage: Bacteria > Pseudomonadota > Alphaproteobacteria > Rhizobiales > Phreatobacteraceae > Phreatobacter. The sequence goes on from NZ_JBHYDR010000002.1 coordinate 283,239, forward strand.
TCCGCCCGCGGGCTGCGCATCGTGGCAATGACGTTCCAGCCATTGGCGTGGAAGTGGCGGGCGGTTTCAAGGCCATAGCCGGATGAGGAGCCGGTGATCAGGACAGTGGGCATGGAAAATCTCCTTGGCGGTTGACGCTGGAGACATATCGGCAGAGAACAGGACGATCATGATTGGTTCGTCCAAGATTTATGAGCGATAGTCCGGAATCCGCAGATCCGCTTGCGCAGGTCATCGCTCTCCTGAAACCCCGGGCGGTCGTTTCCAAGGGGATCAGCGGCGCGGGGCGGTGGGCGGTCACCTATGCTGCGTTCGGCCTGCCCGGCTTCTGCGTGGTGCTGGAGGGCGGGCGCCGGCTGGCGGTCGAGGGCCAGGTGGCCGTCGATCTCGCCGCGGGCGATTTCGTGCTCCTGCCGGCCACGCCGGCGTTCACGATGTCCAGCTTCGAGCCGGAGCGGCCGGTGCAGGTCGATCCACGATCCGCCGCGATGATCACCGAGGAGGTCCGCCACGGGCGTGCCGATGGCCCGCCGGACCTGCGGCTGCTCGGAGGCCACTTCGCCATCGACACGCCGGATCCGGTGCTGCTGGGATCGCTCCTGCCGGTCATGATCCATATTCGCGGCAATCCGCGCTTCTCCGCGCTGGTCCGTCTCATCCGCGAGGAAGAGGGGAGCAGCCATGCCGGGCGGGAACTGGTGCTTGCGCGTCTCGTCGAGGTGCTTCTGATCGAGGCGCTAAGGGTCAACCTGGGGAGCCACGCCTCGTCCGGGCTCATGCGCGGACTGGGCGATCCGCGCATCTGCGGCGCCCTGCGGCAGATTCACGCGCAGCCTCAGCGGCCCTGGACGGCCGGAGAGCTGGCGCATCTTGCCGGCATGTCGCGCTCGGCCTTCTTTGACCGATTTTCCCGGATGGTCGGTATCCGGCCGATGGAATATCTCGTCGCCTGGCGCATGGCGCTCGCCAGAGACCTCCTGAGGAGGAGGACATTCTCCGTCGACGAGGTGGCCCACCGGGTGGGCTACGGCTCTGCGAGCACCTTCAGCATCGCTTTCAGCCGGCATGTCGGTCAACCGCCCGGCCGCTACGCGCGCGCCACCCCCGCCTGACCCGGGCGGGCCCTCCCTCCCTCCGCCACCCCCTCCCGCGTTTCAGCCGCTTCCTCACTTCCGCGCGCACCGCTAAGGTCTCACCCGGACAGCGCCGCGACGTTAACGCGGCCGGCAACGACCCTTGAGGACATCCCATGCGCCCGGACATCGTCACCCGCACCGGCGGCCAGATTCTCGTCGACCAGTTGGTCGCACAAGGCTCCGACCATGTCTTCTGCGTGCCGGGCGAGAGCTATCTGGCCGTGCTCGACGCGCTGCACGACGCAAGGTGCAACGTCACCATCTGCCGGCAGGAGGGTGGCGCCGCCATGATGGCGGAGGCCCACGGCAAGCTCACCGGCCGCCCGGGCATCTGCATGGTCACCCGCGGACCTGGCGCCACGAATGCCTCGCCCGGCCTGCACATCGCCCAGCAGGATTCGACGCCGATGATCCTGTTCGTCGGCCAGATCGACCGCTCCATGCGCGGCCGCGACGCCTTCCAGGAGATGGACTACGTGCAGTTCTTCGGCGGCATGTGCAAATGGGTCGCCGAGATCGACGAGGCCGCGCGCATCCCGGAAATGGTTGCCCGCGCCTATGCTACCGCCATGCAGGGCCGGCCCGGCCCGGTCGTGCTGGTGCTGCCCGAGGACATGCTTACCGAGAGCGCCGACGTTCCCGATGCGCCGCGCATCGAGGCGGCCGAGACCTGGCCCGGCCTCACCGACATGGCCAAGTTCCAGAAGCTGCTCTGGGCGGCCAAAAAGCCGGTCCTGATCCTTGGCGGCTCGCGCTGGTCGGAGAAGGCGGTGGGCTCGGTCACCCGCTTCGCCGAGCGCTTCGACCTGCCCGTCGTCTGCCAGTTCCGCCGGCAGATGCTGTTCGACCACACGCACGCCAATTATGCCGGCGATCTCGGCCTCGGCGGCAATCCGGACATGCTGAAGCTGATCCGCGAGGCCGACCTTGTCATCGCGCTCGGCGGGCGGCTCTCCGAGATCGCCTCGCAGAGCTACACGCTGTTCGATATCCCCAAGCCCCAGATGACCTTCGTCCACGTCCATCCGGGCGCTGAGGAGATCGGCCGCGTCTATCAGGCGGACCTTGCCATCCAGGCGAGCCCCACCGCCTTCTGTGCCTCGCTGGAGGCCGTGCAGCCGCCGCAGACAATCGCCTGGGCGGGCACCGCCACGGCCGCTCACGAGAGCTATCTGGCCTGGACCGGCAATCCCGCTCGCCTGCCCGGCGAGTTCCAGTATGGCGAGGTCATGGCCTGGCTGCGCGACCAGCTGCCGGACGATGCCATCGTCTGCAACGGCGCCGGCAACTATGCCACATGGGTCCACCGCTTTGTCCGGTTCCGCAGGTTCGGCTCGCAACTTGCCCCCACCTCCGGCTCCATGGGCTATGGCACGCCGGCGGCGGTCGGCGCCAAGCGCGTGTTCCCCGAGAAGACCGTCATCGCCTTCGCCGGCGACGGCTGCTTCATGATGAACGGGCAGGAATTCGCCACCGCCTGCCAGTATGACCTCGGCATCATCGTGGTGGTGGTCGACAACGGCATGTACGGCACCATCCGCATGCACCAGGAGCGCGACTATCCCACGCGCGTGTCAGCCACCACGCTGAAGAACCCGGATTTCGCAGCCCTTGCCCGCGCCTATGGTGGCCATGGCGAGACGGTGCGCACCACTGCCGAGTTCGCCCCGGCCTTCGAGCGGGCCAGGGCCTCCGGCAAGCCGGCGATCATCCACTGCTTCCTCGACCAGCAGGCGATCACGCCCACCACCACCATCGACGCCATCCGGGCCAAGGCCATGGCGGGCAAGGCCTGAACCATGACGAAGCTCTCGACCGTCGACATCCTCGGCAAACTCGTCGCCTTCGACACCACCAGCCGCAATTCCAACCTGCCGCTGATCGACTGGGTGGAGGACTACCTTTCAGGCTTCGGCCTGACCGGCGAGCGCGTCTATGACGAGACCGGCACCAAGGCGAACCTCTGGGTCACCATCGGCCCGAAGGACGTGCCCGGCTACGTGCTGTCCGGCCATGTCGACGTCGTGCCCGTGGACGGCCAGGACTGGTCGACCGATCCCTTCTCGCTCGTCGAGAAGGACGGGCGCTATTTCGGCCGCGGCACCTGCGACATGAAGGGCTTCGTCGCCTCCTCGCTCGCGGCCGTGCCGGACATGCTGGCGGCGCCCCTGAAGAAGCCCATCCACTTCGCCATCTCCTATGACGAGGAGGTCGGCTGCCGCGGCGTGCGCACGCTGCTCGCCGTGCTGAAGGAGCGGCCGATGAAGCCCGAGGCCTGTTTCGTCGGCGAGCCGACCAACATGCAGGTGGTCATCGCCCACAAGACCGGCAGGCCCATGCGCGTGGTGGTGCGCGGCCACGAGGTGCATTCCTCTCTCAGGCCCACCGGCGTCAGCGCCATCGAGGAGGCGGCGAAGCTGATCGTGAAGATCAACGAGATCGGCCAGCGCATGGCCCGCCGCACCGATCTCGACCCGCTGTTCTCCGTGCCCTTCTCGACCACCTCGGTCGGCGTCATCCGCGGCGGCACCGTGCGCAACATCGTTGCCGGCGAATGCGTGGTGGATTTCGACCTGCGCTGCGTTCCCGGCGACGATCCGCTCGCCATCGTCGCTGAGATCGAGGCCTATGCGCGCGAGGTCCTCGAGCCGCCGATGAAGGCCATCGCGCCCGGGGCCGGCTTCACCTTCGAGGAACTGGCGCTCGTGCCCGGCCTCGACACGGCGCCCGAGGCCCCCGTCACCGTGCTCGCCAAGAGGCTTGCCGACCGCAACGACCATGCCAAGGTCGCCTATGGCACCGAGGGGGGCCTGTTCCAGGAGATCGGCATTCCGACCGTCATCGTCGGCCCCGGCTCCATCGAACAGGCGCACAAGCCCGACGAATATGTCGAGGCAGCAGAGCTTGCGAAGGCCGATGCCTTCGTCCAGCGCCTGATCGGCCACGCTGCTGGGGGCTGAGCCGTCCGGCCAATTGATCAGAATCAAGGCGCGGCCGCGCACCGCCCGGCATGGTGGTCCCAGTTCTATCGGGCTCCATCCATTCGGGGGAACGGTGGTGCCTGAGAAACCGGGCGGTCGCAGCAATGCGGCCGCCCGGCGCCGTTTCGGGCATTGTCTGCGGGCTTTCCTTGTTCCCGCCGCGCTTTTCGGGTTAGAGACCCGTCCGCCCTTCCGGCGGAGAGCGGAACCGATGAAATTCCTCGATCAGGCCAGGGTCTATGTGAAGTCCGGCGCGGGCGGCGCCGGCTGCGTGTCGTTCCATCGCGCCAAGTTCATCGAGTTCGGCGGTCCCGATGGCGGTGACGGCGGCCGTGGCGGCGATGTCGTGGTCGAATGTGTCGCCGGCCTCAACACGCTGATCGACTACCGCTACCAGCAGCATTTCAAGGCCAAGACCGGCGTCCATGGCATGGGGCGCAACCGCACCGGCGCGCGCGGGGCCGATGTGGTGCTGAAGGTTCCGGCCGGCACGCAGATCTTCGCCGAGGACGGCGAGACGCTGCTGGCGGACCTCACCGAGGAGGGGCAGCGCGTGGTGCTGCTGGAAGGCGGCAATGGCGGCTTCGGCAACGCCCATTTCAAGAGTTCGACCAACCAGTCGCCCCGGCGGGCCAATCCCGGCCAGGTGGCGAAGGAGGCGTGGATCATCCTGCGCCTGAAGCTGATCGCCGATGCCGGCCTGGTCGGCATGCCCAATGCGGGCAAGTCCACCTTCCTCGCCGCCACCACCGCGGCCAAGCCCAAGATCGCCGACTATCCCTTCACCACGCTGCATCCCGGCCTCGGCGTCGTGCGCGTGCGCGGGCGCGAATTCGTGCTCGCCGACATTCCCGGCCTCATCGCCGGCGCGCATGAGGGGCACGGCCTCGGCGACCGCTTCCTCGGTCATGTCGAGCGCTGCCGCGTGCTGCTGCACCTCGTCGATGGCACCTGCGACCATGCCGGCAAGGCCTACAAGCTGGTGCGCGAGGAGCTCAGCGCCTATGGCCATGGCCTTGCAGAAAAACCGGAGGTCGTGGCGCTGACCAAGGTCGATGCGCTCGATCCCGAGACGCGCAAGGAGCAGTTGGCCCGGCTGAAGCGGGCGGCGAAGAAGGCGCCGATCGTGCTCTCGGCCGCCTCCGGCGAGGGTGTGGAAACGGCGCTTGGCGCTTTGCTCGCCTATATCGACGATGCCCGCGCCGCCGAGCAGACGCCCGAGCCGGAAGAGGTGACACCCGGGCCGGCGGAGACGACCTGGCGGCCGTGAGCCGACAGGAGCGGTCGGGACGAGGGTCTGACGGCTTCCGGCAGGGCGAACCGCACCTGCGAAGCGAACCTACCTGCGAAGTGAACCTACCTGCGAAGTGAACCCACCCTCACCCTCCCCGCGCTGGCGCGCGGAGAGGGAGACTGTGGCGTGGCGCGCTTCCTGCTACGACTGCGCCTGGCACGACCGCATCGGCACAGACAAGGCGCGGTAGTCCCCTCTCCGCGCGCCAGCGCGGGGAGGGTGAGGGTGGGGCATGGCAGCGGCGCCGCCGCCAGGTTCGTGCCGCGCTCCCCCGACCCCCAAGGCGGCGGAAGGCTGCCGTGCCGAAGGCAGGGCTTTCCCCCGGCGCCATCGCGGCTAGTCTTCCCCCTCATCACGGGAGACCCCGATGACCCGCGACCGCCGCATCGAACAGCTTCTCGGCCTCGACATCCCGATCATCCAGGCGCCCATGGCGGGCGCGCAAGGCTCCGCCATGGCGATTTCGGTGTCGGAGGCCGGCGGCCTCGGCTCGCTGCCGGCAGCGCTGCTCTCCGCAGAACAGCTGCGCACCGAGATCGGCATCGTCCGCCAGCGCACGGCGCGGCCGCTGAATGTCAATTTCTTCTGCCACGTGCCCCCCGACCCCGACGCTGCCCGCGAGGCCGGCTGGCGCCGCCGCCTTCAAGGCTACTACGCAGAGTTCGGCATCGATCCGGCCGCCTCGATCCCGGCGTCCAGCCGGGCGCCCTTCGACTCGGCGTTCTGCGATCTGGTGGAAGCCTTCCGTCCGGAGGTCGTCAGCTTCCATTTCGGCCTGCCGGCCGAGGCCCTGCTCGCCCGCGTCAAGGCGACGGGGGCGAAGGTCCTGTCCTCCGCGACGACGGTTGCCGAGGCACGCTGGCTGGAGAGCCGCGGCGTCGACGCCGTCATCGCGCAGGGGTCCGAGGCCGGCGGCCATCGCGGCATTTTCCTTACCGATGCCATCGGCAGCCAGCCGGGCCTGTTCGCCCTTTTGCCGCAGGTGGTCGATGCTGTGACGGTGCCAGTCATTGCGGCCGGCGGCATCGCCGATGCCCGCGGCATCCGTGCGGCCTTCGCGCTCGGCGCCTCGGCGGTGCAGATCGGCACGGCCTATCTGTTCACGCCGGAGGCGACCATCACGCCGATGCACCGGGCGGCGCTGGCCGAGGCCCGCGACGACGGCACGGCGCTGACCAACCTGTTCACCGGCCGCCCGGCGCGCGGCCTGATGAACCGCCTCATGCGCGAGGTCGGCCCGATGGCACCGGACGCGCCCGCCTTCCCGACCGCAGGCGGCGCGCTGGCGCCCCTCAAGGCGCGCGCGGAAGCCGGCGGCAGTGCCGATTTCTCCTCGCTCTGGGCGGGGCAGGCGGCAGCGCTCGGGCGACCGATGGGGGCGGGGGATCTGACGGCGCGTCTGTGGGCGGAGGCCGGGGCGCCGGCAGGCGGGTGAGGCGACCTCACCCGTCCTTGCCCAGCCCCTCCCAGAAGGCCTTGGCCTTGGCGAAGAAGCCGGCGGTCTCAGGCTGGGTCGCGCCTGAGCTCTCCTTGTCGAACTCGGCCAGCAGCTCCTTCTGCCGCTTGGTGAGTGCGCGCGGGGTCTCGACGTCCACTTGAACATAAAGATCGCCGACGGCCTTGGACCGCAGCACGGGCATGCCCTTGCCGGACAGGCGGAAGCGCTTGCCGGACTGCGTCGCCTCGGGGACCTTCACCTGCGCACGTCCGCCGTCGATGGTCGGCACCTCGAAGGAGCCGCCGAGCGCCGCCGTCACCATCGACACCGGCGCGCGGCAGTAGAGGTCCTGGCCGTCGCGCTGGAAGAAGGGGTGCTGCTGGATCGACAGGAAGATGTAGAGATCGCCAGGAGGCCCGCCTCGGAACCCGGCCTCGCCCTCGTTGGCAAGGCGGATGCGCGTGCCGTCCTCGACGCCGGCCGGAATGCTCACGGACAGCACCCGCTCCCGGGTGATGCGCCCGGAGCCCGAGCAATTGCCACAAGGGTCGTCGATCACCTGGCCGCGGCCCTGGCAGGTCGGACAGGTGCGCTCGACCGAGAAAAAGCCTTGCGAGGCGCGCACCCGGCCCTGGCCTCCGCAGGTGCCGCAGGTCTTCGGCTTGGAGCCCGGCTTGGCGCCGGTGCCGGAACAGACTTCGCAGGAGACCGTGGTCGGGATGCGCAACTGGGCGGCCTTGCCGTTGAAGGCCTCTTCCAGCGTGATGTCCATGTTGTAGCGCAGATCCGCGCCGCGTTCGCGCCCGCCTGGGCCGCGCCGCCGGCCGCCCATGCCGAACAGTTCCTCGAAGATGTCGGACATTGAGGAGGCGAAATCGCCGCCGAAGCCGTGGGGACCGGCACCGCCGCCATTCTCGAAGGCCTGGTGGCCGAAGCGGTCGTAAGCGGCGCGCTTCTGCCCGTCCGACAGCACCTGATAGGCCTCGTTCAGCTCCTTGAACTGGGCCTCTGCCTCCGCATTGTCGGGATTCCGGTCGGGGTGATACTGCATCGCCTTCTTGCGGAAGGCGGATTTCAACGCCGCTTCGTCGGCGTCGCGGCCGACACCCAGGGTTTCGTAATAGTCGCGCTTGGACATCGACCGCGCTTTCGCCCCTCGTCAAGCGAAGACCCCCGGATCGCAGAAATCCGGGGGCCCGATGAAAAAGACCCGCCGGGTCTTACGCGCTCTTCTTCTTGTCGTCCTTCACTTCCGTGAAGTCGGCATCGACGACGTCGTCCTTCTTCGGCTCGGCGCCGTCGGTGCCACCGACATCCTGCTGGGCCGCATACATGGCCTCGCCGAGCTTCATGGAGGCCTGCGCCAGCGCGTTGGTCTTCTCCTTCAGCGCCTCGGCATCCTCGCCCTTGAGCGCTTCCTTGACCGCGGCGAGGGCATCCTCGATGGCCTTGCGCTCGGGCTCGCCCACCTTGGCGCCATGCTCGGCCAGCGCCTTCTCGGTGGAGTGGACGAGACCGTCGGCCTGGTTGCGCGCCTCGGCGAATTCGCGCCGCTGCTTGTCCTCGGCCGCATGCGCCTCGGCATCCTTCACCATCTTCTCGATGTCGGAGTCCGACAGGCCGCCCGAGGCCTGGATGCGGATCTGCTGCTCCTTGCCGGTGCCCTTGTCCTTGGCCTGGACGTTGACGATGCCGTTGGCGTCGATGTCGAAGGTCACCTCGATCTGCGGCACGCCGCGCGGCGCCGGCGGAATGCCGACGAGATCGAACTGGCCGAGCATCTTGTTGTCGGCCGCCATTTCGCGCTCGCCCTGGAAGACCCGGATCGTCACCGCGTTCTGGCTGTCGTCGGCGGTGGAGAAGACCTGGCTCTTCTTGGTCGGGATCGTCGTGTTGCGGTCGATCAGGCGGGTGAAGACCCCGCCCAGCGTCTCGATGCCCAGCGACAGCGGGGTCACGTCGAGCAGCAGCACGTCCTTGACGTCGCCCTGCAGCACGCCGGCCTGGATGGCGGCGCCGATGGCGACCACCTCATCCGGGTTGACGCCCTTGTGGGGCTCCTTGCCGAAGAACTGCTTCACCACGTCCTGCACCTTCGGCATGCGGGTCATGCCGCCGACGAGGACCACCTCGTCAATCTGGCCCGCCGAGATGCCGGCATCCTTGAGCGCCTTCTTGCAGGGCTCCATCGTGCGCTGGATCAGGTCGTCGACCAGCGCCTCGAACTTGGCGCGGGTGAGCTTCAGCTGCAGGTGCTTCGGACCCGAGGCATCGGCCGTGATGAAGGGCAGGTTGATCTCGGTCTGCGTCGAGGACGACAGCTCGATCTTGGCCTTCTCCGCGGACTCCTTCAGGCGCTGCAAGGCGAGCTTGTCCTTGCGCAGGTCGATGCCCTGCTCCTTCTGGAACTCGGCCGCCAGATAGTCGACGAGCCGCATGTCGAAGTCCTCGCCGCCGAGGAACGTGTCGCCATTGGTCGACTTCACCTCGAACACGCCGTCGCCGATCTCCAGGATCGACACGTCGAACGTGCCGCCGCCGAGGTCATAGACCGCGATCGTGCCGGTGGTCTTCTTGTCGAGGCCATAGGCGAGAGCGGCCGCCGTCGGCTCGTTGATGATGCGCAGGACCTCAAGGCCGGCGATCTTGCCGGCATCCTTGGTGGCCTGGCGCTGGGCGTCGTTGAAATAGGCCGGAACCGTGATGACCGCCTGGTCAACGGTCTGGCCGAGATAGGCCTCCGCGGTCTCCTTCATCTTCTGCAGGATGAAGGCCGAGATCTGCGAGGGCGAATAGGTCTTGCCCTCAGCTTCCACCCAGGCATCGCCATTGCCGGCGCGGGCGATCTTGTAGGGGACCAGCTGCTGGTCCTTCTTCACGGTCGGATCGTCGAAGCGGCGGCCGATGAGGCGCTTCACCGCGAAGATCGTCCGCTCGGGATTGGTCACTGCCTGGCGCTTGGCCGGCTGGCCGACCAGCCGTTCCTCGTCGGTGAACGCGACGATGGAGGGCGTCGTGTTGGCGCCTTCCGAATTGATGATGACTTTGGGCGTGGTGCCTTCCATGACAGCCACGCAGGAATTGGTCGTGCCGAGGTCGATGCCGATGACCTTGCCCATGGTCTTCTCCTTTTCAAGCGGGTCGGCCGGGCCCGAAGCACCCGTGACGCGCGCTGTCCTGCCGGATTGCGTTCCCGGCCGGATCCGCTTGCGCCGACCCCTTCGTCAGTCGGGGTTCCAGATGGCGAGACGGCTGCACATCAGCCATCGCACCGGTTGGGCCGGATATAGGAGGGGCGGCAAGTCGCCGCAAGCGGGACCGTCACATGCCCGTGAGGCTTTTCAGCGCGTCGGGGGTGCGTCGTTCCGGCAACATGACCTGCTCGAAGCGTGCGGTCCGCCAGCAGCGAGGATGACCGGCCGCCCGGCGCAGTCTATGTCTCCTGTCTGGTTTCATCCGGAGCTCCCATCGGAATGCCCTTGCGCCGCACGGCCCTGGTTCCTGTCCTTGCCTTCGCCGCGCTGTTTGCGGCGGCTGAGGCGCGCGCCCAGCTCCAGCTTCCTGGCGCCGTCGCGCCGACGCCGCGCGGGGGCACGGCGCCATCCGGTCCGCCGCGCGCGCCGGCCGGTCCGGACGGCAGCAGCCCGCGCGTGCCCAGCAGCGTCACCGCCTCGCCGCTCAGGCGCTGGGACGAGACGCTGCCCGGCCGCACCCTGCGCTTTCTCGGCCAGCAGGGCTCCCTGGTCATCACCCGCCAGGGTCAGGGCTACACCATCGCCGTCACCGGCGTCGGCCGGCGCGACAATGACCTTCGCAATGTCTGCACGCCCGATCTCAATGGCGGACAGACGGTGGCGCTCCGCCCGCTCGGCCGGCCGGACGGCCTTGCCCGGTTCGAGGCGACCTTCTCCGGCTGCACGCTGGTGATGGACCTGCTCTCCGACGTCGCCTTCGTCTCGGCGCCCGGTGGCGCCTGCCGGTTCGATGACGGCTGCGTCGTCGATCCCAGCGGATTGTGGGGACCGAACGATCGCGAGATTCCGGCCGATCGCGAGATCGAGCGTGCCCGCGGCGTCGCCGACCGGCGGCTGAACGATGCCCGCCGCATCCTGCAGACCCGGCTCAGGACGTCGCCGGAGGGTCGGGTCTTCCTGCAGCAGCAGGCGGCCTTCCCCGCCAATCGAGAGCGCGTGTGCCGCAATTACGGAACGTCCAATATCGGTCCGGTCTTCTGCCAGCTGAAATATACCGAGGCGCGGGCCGAGACCCTTGCCCATCAGGTCGGCGGCCAGCCGGCGGCCGAACAGCCGCGCCGACCGCACCGGCCCGCGCCGCCTCCCGCCGCGCCGCCTCCCGCCGCGCAGCGATGACCGCCATCGAGGTGCTGCCCGGCTGCGTCCTGCATCCGGGCTGGTTCCCGCCGGCCGATCAGACCGCGCTCGTGGATGACCTCCGTCGGGTCCTTGCCGAAGCCCCGCTGTTCCAGCCGGTCATGCCGCGCACCGGCAAGCCCTTTTCCGTCCGGATGAGCAATTGCGGCGCACTTGGATGGGTCTCCGATCGCGCCGGCTACCGCTACCAGCCCGGCCATCCCGCGACCGGCCAGCCCTGGCCGCCCATGCCGGACCGGCTGCTTGCGCTGTGGGATGCCGTGGCCGGCTATCCGCAGCCGCCCGAGGCCTGCCTGATCAACTGGTATGGTCCGGGCGCGAAGATGGGGATGCACCAGGACCGCGACGAGGAGGCGTTCGACGCTCCCGTCGTCTCGGTCTCGCTTGGCGACACGGCGGTGTTTCGCATCGGGGGGACGAGCCGGGGCGGGCCGACAAGGTCGGTCCGGCTCGCATCGGGCGACGTCATCGTCTTCGGCGGGCCGGCGCGGCTCGCCCATCACGGCATCGATCGGCTCGTGCCGGGCACGAGCACGCTTCTGAAGGACGGCGGCCGGATCAACCTGACCCTGAGACGGGTGACGAAACCGGCCGCCTGAGCCCCTGCCTCAGGCCTGCGGCGTGACCGGCGTCATGAGGCCGATGACGGCGCCAGCCGGGTCCTCGATGATCGCGATGCGGCCGACATTGGGAATGTCCATCGCCTCCTGCAGGATGTTGCCGCCGCCGCTGCGCACCGCATGCAGGCACTGGTCGACGCTGTCGACGGAGGTGTAGGACAGCCAGCCGGGCTGCGACTGGTCGTCGTCGGGCGCGATCGGCATGATGCCGGCCACGGCGGTTCCGTCGCGCGCCTTGGCGATCCAGTACTCGCCCTCCTCCATGGGGAACGGCTCGAAGGTCCAGCCCAGTGCCTGGCCATAGAAGGACTTGGCCTTGGCCAGATCATTGGTCATCAGTTCGTTCCAATTGAACCGTCCGTGCATGGAGGTCTCCCTAAGCGGCCTTGAAGGGCGGGGAGCCTCCTCCCTCTGTCCCCCGGCGCGCCGACCATGCTCTGTTTGCCGTCCGGCGACAATGAGGCGCTTTGCCGAAGCCTCAGCCGATCAGGCGGGAAATGACCCGGGCCGTGTAGTCGACCATCGGCACGATGCGGGCATAGTTGAGCCGGGTCGGCCCGATGACGCCGAGCACGCCGACGATGCGGCTCTGGCCGTCGCGATAGGGCGCCACCACCATGGAGGAGCCGGACAGCGAGAACAGCTTGTTCTCGGCACCGATGAAGATGCGCACGCCGTCGGCGGTCTCGGCCCGGCCGAGCAGATCGACCACCTCGCGCTTGGATTCCAGGTCGTCGAACAGCAGCCGGATGCGCTCCAGGTCCTCGAGGGCCTTCAGATCGCCGAGCAGGTTGGCCTGGCCGCGCACGATCAGCTTGCGGTCGGCCGGCTCGCCCCCCGACCAGGAGGCAAGACCCGCCTCGACGAGGCGCTGGGTCAGTCCGTCCAGTTCGGCGCGGGCCGAATCGAAGCTTTTCTGCAACTCGGCCTTCGCCTCCGCCAGCGTGCGGCCGCGCACATGGGCATTGAGGAAGTTGGACGCCTCAACCAGCGCCGAAGGCGGCAGCCCTGCCGGGATCGGCACGATGCGGTTCTCGACCTGCCCGTCCTCGGAGACCAGCACAACCAGCGCCCGCTCGGGCTCGATGCGCACGAACTCGATATGTTTCAGCCGGACATTGGACTTGGAGGTGAGCACCACGCCCGCCCCGCGCGACAGGCCCGAGAGAAGCTGGGAGGCATCGGCCAGCACGTTCTCCAGCGGACGGTCCTGCGAGGAGGCGGCAACCTGCGCCTCGATCTGCCGGCGCTCGTCCTCGGCGAGATCGCCGAACTGCATCAGGGCATCGACGAAGAAGCGCAGGCCCGTATCCGTCGGCAGGCGCCCCGCCGAGACATGGGGCGCATAGATCAGCCCGGCCTCCTCCAGATCCTGCATGACATTGCGCACCGAGGCCGGCGACAGCGTCATCGGCAACAGGCGTGACAGGTGGCGCGAGCCCACCGGCTCGCCGGTGGCCAGATAGGTCTCGACGATCTGGCGGAAGATTTCGCGCGAGCGCTCATCGAGCAGCGCCAGCGACGACAGGCTCGGGGTGGGACGCAGGACTTCGGCTGACAAGGCGGTTCTCCACTGCCGAATGTGGTCGGTCGCGCAGGGGAGATCAAGCGGTCGCAGGCGCTCCTGAATTGCGCGGCGGGTGATTCGGGGTGACGAGCCCGCACCCGCCGCTACTCTGCCGCCATCGACCCCTTCAGCGGCAGCTTGGCAAGCGGCGCCGCCGGCGGGCCCTCGTCGAACTCCAGCGCCTCGATCCGGCCGCTGCGCTTGCCGATCTTCTCGGCGGAGGTGAGAATCTGGCCGATATCGTCTTGCGCCTGGCCGAAATGCTTCTGCAGGTTCAGCACCCGGTCGGTCAGGCGGTTGACGTCGTCGAGCAGCAGCGAAACCTCCTTCTGGATGACCCGCGCCTCCTCGCGCATCCGCTCGTCCTTCAGGAGGCCCTGCACCACCTGAACCGCCAGCATCAGGAGGGAGGGCGAGACGAGCAGGACCCGGGCGCGGAAGGCGCGCTGCATCACGTCGTCGAAGAACTCGTTCAGATCGGCATAGATGCCCTCGGAGGGCACGAACATCAGCGCCATGTCCTGGGTCTCGCCGGGGACGAGGTACTTGTCGGCGATATCCTTGATATGGACCGTGACATCCTGTCTCAGCCGCTGGGCGGCGATGCGCCGGGCCTCATCGCCCTTGGCCTCGCGCCAGAGCGTGACGGCTTCCAGCGGGAACTTGGCGTCCACCACCAGCCCGCGCGGGTCGCCGGCCAGCCGGATGACCGCATCGGGCCGCTTGCCGGTGGAGAGCGTGGGCTGCAACTCGTAGCCGTTGCGCGGCAGCCCGTCCTGCAGGATCGCCTCCATGCGGCCCTGGCCGAAGGCGCCGCGCGCCTGCTTGTTGGCGAGCACGTCCTTCAGCGTCACCACCTGGCCGGCAAGGTCGGACAGGTTCTTCTGCGCGCTGTCGATGACCGCCAGCCGCTCGTTCAGCTTGCCGAGATTCTCCACCGTCGTCTTGGTCTGGCCCTCCAGCGACTGGCCGATGCGCGTCGACATGCCGTCGAGCCGTTCGGCCAGCGCGCGCGCCATGTCGGACTGGCGCGACCCCAGCCCCTCGGCCATGGCCTGCATCCGGCCGGTGAGCTCGGCCTGGATGCGCGTCATCTCGCCCATGCGCTCCTCGATCTCCTGGGCGTGGATCACCGCCCGCTCGGCCTCCAGCGCGCGCGCCGCTGCTTGCCGCCGCAGGCCGACGAACAGGACGAGTAGCAGGACGAGGGCAAGGCCGAGCAGCGCGAGGACGGTCTCGCCAGCGGTGACCGGCCGGCCGGAAATAACGAGAAGCACATCGGACATGGGACGAGCCTAGCCGATTCGCGCCCCGTTTTCGAACGAAGCGGGAACAGCAGAGCCCGCCCTCCGCGCGGTCCAGCCCTGCCGGCCACGCCTTGACTTCGCCGGCCAAGGGTCCAGATTGAACCTTGTCCAAGGGGGGCCCCGACGAGGGGGCTGAGAGGCTGCACCGTCCGCTATGGGCCCCGCAGCGACCCTTGAACCTGATCCGGGTCATGCCGGCGGAGGGATGGGACGCAAATGCTCACTTCGGTCTATCTGGCCAGGCTTATCGGCCCCGTCATGCTGGCGGTCGGCATCGGGCTGGCGGTCAATCCCGGCGCCTTCCGCACGCTTGCCCGCCAGTTTCTCGACAGCACGGCGCTGATCTTCCTGTCCGGCCTGATCACCATGACCGCCGGCGTCGCCATCCTTCTGGCGCACCGCGTGATCGCGCCCGACTGGCGGACCCTCATCACCCTCATCGGCCTCGCCATGACCGTTGCCGGTGCCGTCCGCATCGTCTTCCCCGATCGCATGGCCCGCCTCGGCCACGACCTGATCGCCCGCGACGGGCTGCTCGGGATCACCGCCGCCATCTGGCTGGTCATCGGCGCCATTCTCACCATTGCCGGCTACTGGCCGCAGACCCCAACACCATAAGAACGCTGCGAGGACCCCCATGAACGCCCCGGTCAAGGACATCAAGGCTGCCGTCACCACCGGCCCGCTGCCCGCCTCCACCAAGGTCTTCGCGGTGCCGGAATCCGCACCCGACCTGCGCGTGCCGCTGCGCGAGATCCAGCTCCAGCCGGGTGCCAACGAGCCGAATGTGGTGCTCTACGACACGTCGGGTCCCTATACCGATCCGAACGTTGTCATCGACGTCGAGAAGGGTCTCTCCCGCGCCCGCACCGCCTGGGTGCTCGAGCGCGGCGGCGTGGAGGCCTATGACGGCCGCGAGGTGAAGCCGGAGGACAACGGCAATGCCGGGCGGCACCTTGCCCGCGCCTTCCCGCTGCATAACCAGCCGCTGCGCGGCGTCGGCGATGCGCCGATCACGCAATACGAGTTTGCGCGGGCCGGCATCATTACCAAGGAGATGATCTACGTCGCGGAGCGCGAGAATCTCGGCCGCAAGGCCATGCTGGAAGGGGCGGACGCGAAGATCGCCGATGGCGAGAGCTTCGGCGCCGAGATCCCGGCCTTCATCACGCCGGAATTCGTGCGCTCGGAGATCGCCCGCGGCCGCGCCATCATTCCGGCCAACATCAACCACCCCGAACTCGAGCCGATGATCATCGGCCGCAACTTCCTGGTGAAGGTCAACGCCAATATCGGCAATTCCGCCGTGTCCTCCTCCATCGAGGAGGAGGTGGACAAGCTGGTCTGGTCGATCCGCTGGGGCGCCGACACGGTCATGGACCTGTCCACCGGGCGCAACATCCACAACACCCGCGAATGGATCATCCGCAACTCGCCGGTGCCGATCGGCACGGTGCCGATCTACCAGGCCCTGGAGAAGTGCGGCGGCGATCCCGTCAAGCTCACCTGGGAGCTCTACCGCGACACGCTGATCGAGCAGTGCGAGCAGGGCGTCGACTATTTCACCATCCATGCCGGCGTGCGCCTCGCCTATGTGCCGCTGACCGCCAACCGCGTGACCGGCATCGTCTCGAGGGGCGGGTCGATCATGGCCAAGTGGTGCCTCGCCCATCACCGCGAGAGCTTCCTCTACGAGCATTTCGACGAGATCTGCGACATCATGCGCCGCTACGACGTGTCGTTCTCGCTCGGCGACGGCCTGCGCCCCGGCTCCATCGCCGATGCCAATGACGCCGCCCAGTTCGCCGAGTTGGAGACGCTGGGCGAACTCACCCAGATCGCCTGGAAGAAGGGCTGCCAGGTGATGATCGAGGGGCCTGGCCACGTCCCGATCCACAAGATCAAGATCAACATGGACAAGCAGCTGAAGGAGTGCGGCGAGGCGCCCTTCTATACCCTCGGACCGCTGACCACCGACATCGCGCCGGGCTATGACCACATCACCTCCGGCATCGGGGCGGCGATGATCGGCTGGTTCGGCTGCGCCATGCTCTGCTACGTCACGCCGAAGGAGCATCTGGGGCTGCCCAACCGCGACGACGTGAAGGTCGGCGTCATCACCTACAGGATCGCGGCACATGCCGCCGACCTCGGCAAGGGCCACCCGGCGGCGCAGCTGCGCGACGACGCGCTCTCCCGTGCCCGCTTCGACTTCCGCTGGGAGGACCAGTTCAACCTCGGCCTCGATCCGGATACGGCGCGTGCGTACCATGACGAGACCCTGCCGAAGGAGGCGCACAAGGTCGCCCACTTCTGCTCCATGTGCGGGCCGAAATTCTGCTCCATGAAGATCACCCAGGACGTGCGCGACTATGCGGCGACGCTGAACGATCCCGACAAGCGGGCGGTGGCCGGCGCCGACGCGCTCACCGCCGAGCAGGGCATGGCGCAGATGAGCGAGAAGTTCCGGGAGATGGGCGGCAAGGTCTATGTCGAGGCCGCGGAGGCGGTGAAGGCGAGCAACAGGGTGTTGTGAGGCTGGTTCGCGATCCCGGCGACATCCGCCTCTTCGCGTCAATTCCGGCCTGAGCCAGCATCGGTGAGGCTTGGGCGGGCAAAGGAGGGGCTCGGGTCGCGCCGCAAGACCGATTCGCTGGCCTGTTCATCAAGCGTGCAGCGGTATTGTTCAGGGACCCGGAATCTCGTCCTGCCGTTCCGGCCTGAGGTCGCGGCATGTGAAACTGCGGTAGGGCTCGGGAAGAAAGCTGCGCCTGAGCCCGTCCAGCACCTCATCGCGGCGAATGCGAAGTCCCATGCGCGGCCAGCTCGTCTCGGTGCCGGGCTCCCAGAGGGCGAAGACGATCTCCCACTGCGGCCGTCTGGCAAGCAGTTCGCGCAGGGCCTCGATCACGTCCTCACGCAGCATCCGGAGATTGGCGTTCACGAGCACCTGCGGATGCCCCCAATAGTCGCCGAGAACGTAGTAGTCCCCCGGATTCAGGCCGTCGTGGCGGCCGAAGCGTGACAGGGCTGCCAGCACCAATTGGTAGAGACTCTCGAACAGGGCCGCCTCCACGTCCCGCTCTGCCTCCGTCTTCATCGCCCGCTTCCCGCCCGTCCGCCGCCGACCCGATGTTTATAGTTTGTTCCAGTTCACGATGCAAGACCAAAATCCTAAAACGGACCAAAATCACAAACCTGTGATTCCGATCGCCCCCGGATCGACCAGCAGCGTCATTCGGCCCGCCGCGACCCGCGCAAAGCGCAGCATCATCACCTTGCGGGTGGCGGCATGCAGCGACCCGGCCTGTCCCTCGCGGACGATCTCCGCGCCATGGGCATCGGCGAGGATCAGCCCGGCATCCCCGGGCAGGATCGCGGCCGGAAAGTCCGGCGCCACCGCGAACAGCACGCGGTCGGCATGGGCGCGGTAGTCGGTCCATTTGCGGTCGGCGCGGAAATCCTCGACCGAGGACTTGATCTCGACGATCCACAGCCGCCCGTCGCGGCCGAGCGCGGTCAGGTCCGCCCGCCGGCCGGAGGGCAGTTGCAGTTCCGGCACCACCGCGAAATCGAGCGCGGCGAGCAACCGCGTGACGCCGCGGGCGATCGCCAGCGCCCGTTCGGACTGGCGGCCGTCCACCGGCGGCGCAGGCAGGGCAGGGGTCGGGAGCATCGCAATCATCGGGGCAATCATCAGGTCGGGCTGCAGGGACACTGGGCCATCCTGCCCCGCCTCGGCGGGGAATGAAACGGGAACATGGCCCGCGCCTTTCCTTCCTGCCATTTTCGTGTATAAGCCGCGCCTTCGGCAGGCCTGACGGCCCGTCCGATCCATGGCTGCGCCGCGCGCGCACCCTGGCCATCCGACCGCGCTGGACGACATCCCGGCGCCGGCCGCATCCATCCCACCTGTTCAAAGGATCACCCGATGTCGGTTACCGACGCCCGCAAGGCCGAGCTCATCAAGGATTATGCGACCAAGCCCGGCGACACCGGATCGCCCGAGGTCCAGGTCGCCATCCTGACCGAGCGCATCACCAACCTGACCCAGCATTTCAAGACCCACGCCAAGGACAACCATTCCCGGCGCGGACTTCTGAAGATGGTCTCGCAGCGCCGCTCGCTGCTCGACTATGTGAAGAAGCAGGACGAGGCGCGCTACAAGTCGCTCATCGAGCGCCTTGGCATCCGCCGCTGACGCTGCTTCAAGGGGCCGGCCCCGCGCCTGAAGCGCCGGGGCCGCTTCCACATCCGGGCCACCTCACGACGGGGCGCCCGAACCCCCGAATGGGCCGCGTCCCGCGCGGCCTTAAGGTCCTCGAAGGGGCCAGTCCACTGACACGCCGACCGCCATGGCAGGATCGCAAGGGGCTCGGAAGCACCCGCTTCTGACACGAGCCCCTTGCCGTCTTGCCCATGGCCGTCCGTGTCCTGTCCGTACGAGAAAGGATAACAGAGCCATGTTCGACATCCATCGCGAGGAGATCACCTGGGGCGGGCGCAAGCTCGTGCTGGAGACCGGCAAGGTCGCCCGGCAGGCCCATGGTGCCGTGCTCGCCACCTATGGCGAGACCACCGTTCTGGCCACCGTGGTGTCCAACTACGAGCCGCGCGCCGGCATCGACTTCTTCCCGCTGACCGTCAACTACCAGGAGAAGTACTTCGCCGCTGGCCGCATTCCGGGTGGCTATTTCAAGCGCGAAGGCCAGCCGACCGAGCGCGAGACGCTCATCTCCCGCCTCATCGACCGTCCGATCCGCCCGCTCTTCGTGCCGGGCTACAAGAACGAGACGCAGGTCGTCATCACCACGCTCTCCCATGACATGGAGAACGATCCGGACGTCCTCGCCATGGTCGCCGCCTCCGCTGCGCTGACCCTCTCCGGCGTGCCCTTCATGGGCCCGGTGGGCGCCGCCCGCGTCGGCTATATCGACGGCGAATATGTGCTGAACCCCTATGTCGACGACATGAAGGAGTCGAAGCTCGACCTCGTCGTCGCCGGCACCGCCGATGCCGTGCTGATGGTGGAGTCGGAGGCGCAGGAGCTGTCCGAGGAGACCATGCTGGGCGCCGTCATGTTCGGCCACAAATATTTCCAGCCGGTCATCAACGCCATCATCGCCCTGGCCGAGAAGGCCGCCAAGGAGCCCCGCGACTTCACCCCGCCGGACCATTCGGCGCTGGAGACGGAAATGCTGGCGCTGGTCGAGAAGGACCTGCGCGCCGCCTATTCCATCCGCGAGAAGACCGCCCGCTACACCGCTGTCGGCGAGGTCAAGAAGAAGGCCATCGAGGCTTTCGCCGGCGAGGGCGAGGGCAAGCACGAAAAGCTGGTAGTCACTGGCGTGTTCAAGGACCTCGAGGCCAAGGTCGTCCGCTGGAACATCCTCGACACCGGCAGCCGCATCGACGGCCGCGACCTCGTCACGGTGCGCCCGATCGTCTCCGAGGTCGGCATCCTGCCGCGCACCCATGGCTCGGCGCTGTTCACCCGCGGCGAGACCCAGGCGATGGTCGTCACCACGCTCGGCACCGCCGAGGACGAGCAGTTCATCGACTCGCTGACCGGCACCTACAAGGAGAACTTCCTCCTGCACTACAACTTCCCCCCCTTCTCGGTGGGCGAGGCCGGCCGCATGGGCCGTCCGGGCCGCCGCGAAGTGGGTCACGGCAAGCTCGCCTGGCGTGCCGTGCATCCGATGCTGCCGGCCGCCCATGACTTCCCCTACACGATCCGCGTCGTCTCGGAGATCACCGAGTCGAACGGGTCCTCGTCGATGGCTACCGTCTGCGGCGCCTCGCTGGCGCTGATGGATGCCGGCGTGCCGATCAAGCGGCCGGTTGCGGGCATCGCCATGGGCCTGATCCTTGAGGGCGAGCGCTTCGCGGTGCTCTCCGACATCCTCGGCGACGAGGACCATCTCGGCGACATGGACTTCAAGGTCGCCGGTTCGGCCGAGGGCATTACCTCGCTGCAGATGGACATCAAGATCGCCGGCATCACCGAGGAGATCATGAAGGTCGCCCTCGACCAGGCCAAGGGCGGTCGCGAGCATATCCTCGGCGAGATGGCCAATGCCCTCACGGCGGCACGCGCCGAGCTCGGCGAGCATGCGCCGCGCATCGAGAGCTTCAAGATCCCGACCGACAAGATCCGTGAGGTCATCGGCACGGGCGGCAAGGTGATCCGCGAGATCGTCGAGAAGACCGGCGCCAAGGTGAACATCGAGGACGACGGCACCGTGAAGGTGGCGTCTGCCAACGGCGAGGCCATCCGCGCGGCGGTCAACTGGATCAAGTCGATCACCCAGGAGCCGGAACTCGGCCTGATCTACGAGGGCACCGTGGTGAAGGTCGTCGATTTCGGCGCCTTCGTGAACTTCTTCGGTTCGCGCGACGGCCTGGTCCACATCTCCCAGCTCGCCAACAACCGCGTCGGCAAGGTCACCGACGTGGTCAAGGAGGGCGACAAGGTCAAGGTGAAGCTGCTCGGCTTCGACGACCGCGGCAAGACCCGCCTGTCCATGAAGGTCGTCGACCAGGTGACCGGCGAGGACCTGGAGAAGAAGGCCAAGGACGCGGGCACCGAGGACGGCGCCGCGGCCGAGTGACCGGTTGGCCTCCTGGCCTCTCCGGATCCGTTGAATGCATCAAAGGGCGGCCCTCGGGCCGCCCTTGTCGTTGGCGGGGCGGTTATGCCCCGAAGCGGCTATGCCCCGAAGAAGCCCGCCAGATCGTCGAGCACCGGCGTGCCCCGGAAGAACGGCGCCAGCGCCAGAACCGTGCCGGCATGGCCGACGCCCTCATATTTGCGGACGGTGACCGGCACGCGTGCCGCCGAAAGCCGTGCCGCGAGCGAGTCCGTGTTGCGGGGCCTCACGGTGGTGTCGGCCGTGCCTGTCCCCAGGAAAATGGGCGGCGCGCCGCGGCGCGCGAAATTGATCGGCTGGGTCTCGGCAAGATTGCCCACCCCTGCGAAGGCGGCCTGCGTCGCCGCGGCATCCAGGGGCAGGAAGTCATAGGGGCCGGAGAGTCCGGCCGCGCCCGCGATCGACCGGCGCGACACGCCGGCCCGCGCAAGATGGCGCGGATCGAGAGCCAGCATCATGGCATTGTAGGCGCCGGCCGAATGGCCGAGCAGGAAGATGCGATCGGGATTGCCGCCGTAGCGGCCGATGCTGGCTCGCACCTGCGCCAGTGCCAGGGCGCCGTCGGCGATGAAGCCGGGAAAGCGCACGTCTGGAACGAGGCGATAGTCGGCGATGACCGTGACATAGCCGCGCGCCGCCAGAGCGTTGCCGACGAAGAAGTAGGTTCCCCGCGATCCGCTCGACCAGGAGCCGCCATAAATGAAGAAGACGACGGGTCGGCGCTGTCTCCCGCCGTCCCCCGGAATGTAGATGTCGAGGCGCTGGCGCGGATGCGGGCCGAAGGCGATGTCGCGGGTCGGCAGGCTTTGCGCGATGGCCGGGGCGGCGGGCAGGAACGCGCCGACGCAGAGGGCGCCGACGGCGTGTCGTCGTGACAGGGTTGGCACAATGCGATCCTTGTTCAGGGCGGGACTGTTCCAGATACCCGCCAGCCTGCCGATCGGTTGCAGACAGAACGCCGGAATGGCTCATGGCCTCCCCGTCGCTTAACGCGGGCATCGCTCCGGCAAGGGGCAACGGTGCTGCCAGACCACAGGCTGGGACTGGTCCGGCACCCCACCTCTGCTCTCGCCCGCCTTGCCAATCCCTGCCCAAGGCCCGAAAACGGCTGCCCGGAGGACGCCATGACCGCTGAAGCCCGTCACGTCACGCTGATCGAGGTCGCGCCGCGCGACGGCCTCCAGAACGAGAAGACGATGGTCTCGACCGCCGACAAGATCGCGCTGGTCGAGCGGGCGGTGACCGCCGGCTTCCGCCATGTCGAGGCGGTGTCCTTCGCCAATCCGAAGCGCGTGCCGCAGATGGCCGATGCGGAGGCCGTGATGGCCGGGCTTGCCGGCCGCTTCCCGGGCGTGAACCTGATCGGCCTCGCGCTCAATGCCCGCGGTGCCGAGCGGGCGGTCGCGGCCCGCTGCACCCAGATCAACTATGTCGTGGTGGCGTCCGAGACCTTTGCGGCCCGCAACCAGAATTCCAGCGTCGAGGACCTTGTCGCCGGCACCCGCGAGGTGGCGGCGATCGCCCGTGCCGCCGGCCTGCCGCTGTCGGTGTCGATTGCCACCGCCTTCGGTTGCCCGTTCGACGGCGAGGTGGCGCCGGAGCGGGTGATCGCCATCACCGAGGCGCTGCTGGCCAGCGATCCGGTCGAGATCGGATTTGCCGACACGATCGGCTGCGCCGTGCCGACGCAGGTCACCGACATGCTGGCGCGCGCGCGCGTGCTGGCCTCGGAGGTGAAGTGGCGCTGCCATTTCCACGACACGCGCAATACCGGGCTCTCCAATGCCATTGCGGCGGTGCTGGCCGGCGTCGATTTCCTCGATGCCTCGACCGGCGGCATCGGCGGCTGCCCCTTCGCGCCGGCCGCCACCGGCAATGTCGCCGCCGAGGACCTGGTCTATGCCTTCCACCGCATGGGCATCGCCACCGGCCTTGATCTCGACGCGCTGATCGACACCAACCGCTGGCTTGCCGGCGTGCTCGGCAAGCCCGTGCCGGCAGCGCTCGGCCGTGCCGGACCCTTCCCGCCCAAGGCCGTCTGACCCGAGGTTGAATGCCCATGGACCTGATCACGCTCGACGACATCAAGGCGGCCGAGGCGCTGGTGCGCACCGCCATGCCGGCCACGCCTGCCTATGCCTGGCCGCTGCTGGCCGAGCGCTACGGCCTCACCGTCGTGGTCAAGCACGAGAACCACACGCCGACCGGCGCCTTCAAGGTGCGCGGCGGGCTGGTCTACATGGATCGCCTGCGGAGGGAACGGCCCGGGGTCAGGGGCATCGTCTCGGCCACCCGCGGCAATCACGGCCAGAGCCTCGCCTTCGCCGCAGGCCGCGCCGGCCTGCCAGCGGTGATCGTCGTGCCGCATGGCAATTCGGTCGAGAAGAATGCCGCCATGCGCGCCTTCGGCGCCGAACTGGTCGAGCATGGCCGCGACTTCGACGAGGCGCGCGAGCGGGCGGTGGAGATCGCCGCCGAGCGTGGCTTCGAGTTCGCCGCCTCGTTCCAGCGCGACCTCGTCATGGGGGTTGCGACCTATGCGCTGGAACTGTTCACCGCTCATGGCGACCTCGACGTCGTCTACGTGCCCATTGGCCTCGGCTCGGGGATCTGCGGGGTCATCGCCGCGCGCGATGCGCTGGGGCTGACGACCGAGGTGGTGGCGGTGGTCGCGGAAAACTCGCCGGCCTATGCACTGTCGCTGGCCGCCGGCCGCGTGGTCGAGACCAACACGGCGGCGAGCTTTGCCGACGGCATGGCCGTGCGCATCCCCAATGCCGAGGCGCTTGCCATGATCGCGAAGGGCACTGCGCGCTGTGTCACGGTCTCGGACGATGCGATCGCCGAGGCCATGCGCGTCTACTGGACCGACACGCACAACGCCACCGAAGGGGCCGGGGCTGCGGCGCTTGCGGCACTGGCGAAGGAAGCGCCCGGTCTGAAAGGCGGCAAGGCCGGCGTCATCCTGTCCGGCCAGAACATCGATCTCCCCGTTTTCGCCGACGTTCTCTCGGGCAGGACACCGGTCGCGGCCTGATCGCCGCCGCAGCGGCGGCCCCTGCTTCATTGACCTTGCCGCGCCCCCGCCCTATGGCAACGCACCCTTGCCCGTTCCGCCCGGAAACCGTCCATGCTGCCCGCCCTGACCATCACGCCCGCTCTTGCGGAGGCCGCCCGCGTCTCCACTGCCTGGCCGTTCGAGGAGGCACGGAAACTGGTGGCGCGTCTGGAGAAGGCGCCGAAGGCAGGACCTGTCATCTTCGAGACCGGCTATGGTCCTTCGGGCCTGCCGCATATCGGCACTTTCGGCGAGGTGGCGCGCACGACCATGGTGCGCAATGCCTTCCGCCTGTTGACCGATGACGCGGTGCCGACACGGCTGATCTGCTTCTCCGACGATATGGACGGCATGCGCAAGATCCCGGACAACGTGCCGGATCGCGCCTTCCTGGAACCCTATCTCCAGAAGCCCCTGACGGCGGTTCCCGACCCGTGGACGAACGAGTTCCCGAGCTTCGGCGACCACAACAACGCGATGCTGCGCCGGTTCCTCGACCAGTTCGGCTTCGACTACGAGTTTGCCAGCGCGACCGAATACTACCGGTCTGGCAGGTTCGACGACGTGCTGCTGCGCGCAGTCGAACGCTACGACGCGATCATGGCGGTCATGCTGCCGACGCTCGGCGCGGAGCGGCAGGCGACCTATTCGCCGTTCCTGCCGATCTCGCCGATCTCGGGGCGCGTGCTCTACGTGCCGATGAAGGAGGTGAACCCGCGCGACGGCACCATCACCTTCGCCGACGAGGATGGCCGCGACGTCACCATGCCGGTGACCGGCGGGCGCACCAAGCTGCAGTGGAAGCCGGATTTCGGCATGCGCTGGGCGGCGCTTGGCGTCGACTTCGAGATGTTCGGCAAGGACCACCAGACCAACGCGCCGATCTACGACAGGATCTGCGAGATTCTCGGCGGCCAGGCGCCGGAGCACTTCGTCTACGAGCTGTTCCTTGACCAGGACGGCCAGAAGATCTCGAAGTCGAAGGGCAACGGCCTGACCATCGACGAATGGCTGACCTATGCCTCGCCTGAGAGCCTGTCGCTGTTCATGTACCAGAACCCGCGCAGCGCCAAGCGGCTGCACTTCGACGTCATTCCGCGCAATGCCGACGACTACCTGACCTTCGTCGAGAAATATCCCGTGCAGGACGAGAAGGCCCGGCTGATGAATCCGGCCTGGCACATCCATGCCGGCGCGCCGCCGAAGGTGGAGGTGCCGATCTCTTTCTCCATGCTGATGAACCTCGTCTCGGTGTCGAACGCGCACGAAAAGTCGGTTCTCTGGGGCTTCATCCGCCGCTACGCGCCGGACGCCTCGCCGGACAAGAACCCCAAGCTGGATGAGCTTGCCGGCTATGCGGTGCAATATTTCCACGCCTTCGTGCGGCCGACCAAGGTTTACCGGGCGGCCGACGACGTCGAGCGCGAGGCGCTGCAGGCGCTGGCCGCCAAGCTGATGGAGCTGCCGAAGGACGCGAGCGCCGAGGACGTCCAGGCCGCCGTCTATGACGTCGGCCGCGCCGTTCCGCGCTACCAGGACCTCAAGGCCAAGGGCGCGACGCCCGAAAAGCCCGGTGTTTCGTCGGAATGGTTCGGGGCGATCTACCAGATCCTGCTCGGCCAGGAGAAAGGCCCGCGCTTCGGCTCGTTTGCCGTGCTCTACGGCCTTGCGGAGACGCGCGCCCTGATCGGCAAGGCGCTGGCCGGCGAGTTCCTCAAGGCCTGAACGCCGGCCTCACTCGTTGCCCATTCCCCGGCGCGCGAAGCGCTGGCGGATGCGCTCGTAGAGCATGTCGCGCACCTGCCGGTAGGCGTCGAGCCGCTGCTCGCGCGAGCCCTGGGCCAGCGTCGGATCCGGAGTGGGCCAATATTCCACCTCCATGTCGAGCGTGCGGGTCAGGTCGAGCGCCTTGTGGTGGGCGTCCGGGGCAAGGGTCACCACCAGGTCGAAGTTCAGCCCTTCCCATTCCTCCAGTTCCTCGATGGTCTTCGGCCGCGTCTTCTGCGTGTCGATGCCGATCTCGTCCATCACCGCGTCGACGAAGCCGTCGTGCTCGCCCTTGTGGACGCCGGCGCTCTCGACGAAGACGCGGCTGCCGAACAGCTGCTGCATGATCGCCGCGGCCATGGGCGATCGCACCTGGTTCATGCCGCAGGCGAACAGCACGGCCTGGGGGTTCTTGCGCCGGTCGGAGACCACCTCAGCCCTTCCAGTGCAGGACCGAGATGAGGGTGAACAGCCGCCGCGCCGTGTCGAAGTCGAACTCCAGCTTGTCCTTCAGCCGCTCGCGCAGGGTCTCCGAGCCCTCGTTGTGCAGGCCGCGGCGCGCCATGTCGATGGTCTCGATCTGCGCGGGAGACGCGTGGCGGATCGCCTCGTAATAGCTGTCGCAGATCATGAAATAGTCCTTCACGATCCGGCGGAACGGCGTCAGCGACAGGATATGGGTGACCACCTGCTGGCCGCTCTCGTGCCGCACGTCGAGCACGAGCTTGCCCTCGGCGAGCGCGATATGCAGCGCGAAGGGACCATTCTCCATGCCGACCGGACAGAACGAATTGTCCTCGAGCAGATCGTAGATCGCGACAGCCCGCTCGTGCTCGACATCGGCCGAGGACCGGCCGATCGAAGCCTCGTCGATGGTGACCGCGACCAGGCGCCGCGTGGTGGTCGGGAGAGAAGGCTTGGGACCGGTCATGGCGCGTGCTCTCCGGCCGGGGTGTCAGTCGGCAGGGCCGGGGTTCATGCGGATGGCGACCGAGCGGGAATGGGCGGCAAGACCCTCCGCCTCGCCGAGCACAATCGCCGCAGGACCGAGCGCGCGCAACTGGTCCGGGCCGCATTTCAGGATCGACGTGCGCTTCATGAAGTCGAGCACGCCGAGACCCGAGGAAAAGCGCGCCGAGCGGGCGGTCGGCAGGACGTGGTTGGAGCCGCCGACATAGTCGCCGATGGCTTCCGGCGTATGGGCACCGAGGAAGATCGCTCCCGCATTGCGGATCCGGGCCGCGAGCGGCTCGGGATCGGCCGTGATGATCTCCAGGTGCTCGGCGGCCAGCCGGTCGGCGAGCGCGACGGAGGCGTCAAGATCGTCGACGATGATGATGGCGCCGAAGTCGCGCCAGCTCGCCCCGGCCACGTCGGCGCGCGGCAGGGTCGCGAGTTGCCGCGCAACCGCTGCCTCCACCGCATCGGCGAGGCCCGGATCGTCGGTGATGAGCAGCGACTGGGCCGCGGTGTCATGCTCCGCCTGGGCCAGCAGGTCGGCCGCGATCCAGTCCGGATTGGCCGTGCTGTCGGCAATCACCAGCACTTCGGAGGGGCCGGCAATCATGTCGATGCCGACCGTGCCGAACACCTGCTTCTTGGCGGCCGCGACATAGGCATTGCCCGGACCCATGATCTTGGCGACCGGGCGGATGGTCGTGGTCCCGAAGGCGAGGGCAAACACCGCCTGGGCCCCGCCGATCCGGTAGACCTCGTCGACGCCTGCCAGATCGGCCGCCGCCAGCACCAGCGGATTGAGGATGCCGCCGGGCGCCGGCACCACCATCACCACACGCGGGCAGCCGGCGACCTTGGCGGGGATGGCGTTCATCAGCACCGAGGAGGGATAGGCCGCCGTGCCGCCCGGCACATAGAGCCCGACAGCCTCGATGGCGGTCCAGCGATAGCCGAGCTCCACGCCGATGGCATCCGTGAAGCGGTCGTCCTTCGGCTTCTGGCGTTCGTGATAGATCCGGATGCGGTCGGCGGCGAGCTTGAGCGCCTCCAGCGTCCGCGGGTCGCAGGCGGCGACCGCCGCCGCGATCTCGCCGCGCGGAACGCGCAGCGTGGCGGGCGTCAGGCTCAGCCGGTCGAAGCGGGCGGTGTAGTCGATGACGGCGGCATCGCCGCGAGCGGCGACGTCGGCGCCGATGGCGCGCACCACCTCGTTCACCTCCTCCGAAACCTCGCGCTTCATGGCGAGCAGTTCGGTGAAACGGCTGGCAAAGTCGGGGTCGCGGGTGGTCAGGCGCAGGGGCATGGGGCTCGTTCCGGGTCGCAGCGAGCCATGGGGGAGCCCCGCCCGCACGTCAAGTCCCGACGGCCGGCTGGTGCTGCCTCAGGCGGCTTCCGGCCAGAACCGACCCATCACCACCCGGTTGCGGCCGTGCCGTTTGGCCTCGTAGAGCCGCCGGTCCGCCTGCCGCATCAGTTCCGCCAGCGGGCTGCCGTGCTGGCCGGCCGCACCGCCGATGCTGACGGTCAGGCCGCGCCTCTCGCCACCTTCCGCCGCAAGCGACAGGCGGGCGACGGCGGCACGGATGCGTTCGGCGATGATCGTCGCCTCGCCTTCGTCCGCGCCCGTCAGGAACACCGCGAATTCCTCGCCGCCGATCCGCCCGATCAGGTCGCCGTTGCGGATGCAGCCAGCAACGGCCGCGGCGATCATCTTCAGCGCCTCGTCGCCGGTCTGGTGGCCGAAACTGTCGTTGATCGACTTGAAGTGATCGACGTCGATGACCAGCAGCGTGCCGCCGGTTGCAGGCATGCGCGTGTCCCGGATCGACTGGAAGAAACCCTCGCGGTTGAGCACGCCGGTCATGCCGTCGCGCCGGGCCCGCTCGGCCAGCAGGCCATGAGCCTGGGCCAGCGCCTTGTGGGCATGGTCGAGCTCGATATGGATGCGCTCCATGGCCTGCTTCGCTTGTTTCAGCCGCTGGCGCTGGCCGAACTGGTAGACACTGACCGGGAAGGCGATCAGCAGCGGGCAGGCGACGCACATGACCAGGGCGACCCCGTCAAACTCCCTGCCGAGAAGCGGCAGGGCCACGTGGGCGATCATGAGGGAGGCGACGACGCAGAGGACTGCAACGATCGCGGAGTGAAGGAGGACCGGACGGATCGACAACGACATGCCCTTGGGTGACACGAAACCCTGAACGTCCGGTTTCCGCGACACGAAAAAGGGGCGTCAAGGGCATGTTGTCACCATGCGTTTACGCTGCGGCCTTGCTGTCCGGACGTCCGCCGGTCCATGGTCCGCGCCCGGAGACATGCCATGACCGCATCCCCACAGACTGCCCTTCCCGGCGCCATGCCGGGCAATGTCCCTGAGAACGCACCGCAGCCCGCTGATTTCCGCCCCGTCGAATGGGCGCGCGACCTGTTGCGGACCACCCGCGCCGGCGCCCTGGGCACGCTGGATCGCAACACCGGCCATCCGGTCTCCACCCTGACGACGGTGGCGACCGACAGCGATGGCTCGCCGGTCATCCTGATCTCGAACCTCTCCAGCCATACCGCCAACCTGAAGGCCGATCCGCGCGGCTCGGTGCTGCTCGCCCGCACCGGCAAGGGCGACCCGCTCGCCCATCCGCGTCTCACCGTCCTCGGCACATTCGCGAAGGTGGAGGACGAGGCCCTTCGCGCGCGGCTCAGGGGCCGCTTCCTCGCGCGCCATCCGAAATCGCAGCTCTATGTCGATTTCCCGGACTTCAGCTTCTGGCGGATGAGCGTGGCGGCCGGGCACCTGAACGGCGGCTTCGCCCGCGCCGCCGATCTTGCCGCCGCCGACCTGCTGCTGGACGTCGGCGATGCCGGCGACCTTATGGCCGCAGAGGCCAGTGCCATCGCCCACATGAACGAGGATCACGCGGATGCCGTTTCGCTCTATGCGACCGCCCTCGCCGGCGAGGAGCCCGGCCCCTGGCGGCTCAGCGGCACGGACCCGGAAGGCTTCGACCTGACCGCCGGCGACCGGACGGCGCGCGTGCTCTTTCCCGAGCGCGTCACCAGCGGCGACCTGCTGCACAAGACCCTTGTGCGCATGGTGCGCGAGGCGCGGGCGAGACAGGCGGGGTGAACGGGTCGCAGCGCAGGCTTGTCGTTTCGGCGGGCCAGGGTCGGCTTCCGTCGGAGAAGGTGCGGTCACATGAGGCAGACGAACAAGCCGGGCATCGGCACCCAAGCTTTGGCGGGAAGCCCCACGCGGTCCATCATCGTCGAGGCCGCCGATGCACTGTTCTATGAGCGTGGCCTGCGAAGCGTGAGCATGGACGAGATTGCCGAGCGGGCAGGGGTGACGAAGCGGACGCTCTACTACCATTTTGACAGCAAGGACGAACTGATCGCGGCCTATCTTGCCGCGCGGGATCTGCCGACCATG
The DNA here is from genome assembly GCF_051860605.1 of Phreatobacter sp. Lineage (GTDB taxonomy): Bacteria > Pseudomonadota > Alphaproteobacteria > Rhizobiales > Phreatobacteraceae > Phreatobacter. The sequence continues at coordinate 313,835 of NZ_JBHYDR010000002.1, forward strand.
CAGCGCTATCGCCAATGGCTTGGCGGCAGCGACCGCCCGCTGCCCGAGCGCGTCAGCGCGATGTTTTCCAGGCTGGCGGCCCATGCTCGCAAGCCGAAGTGGCTTGGTTGCGGCTTCACCCGGGCCGCGGTCGAACTGGCCAGCCAGCCCGGTCATCCGGCCGTCGCGATGGCCGCGCGGCACAAGCAGCGCTTCGAGACGTGGCTCGAGGAGGAGTTCCGGCTCAGCGGTGTTGAAGACCCGGCCGCGGTGGCGCGACAGGTGATGATCCTGTTGGAAGGAGCGATTGCCCTTGCACTCGTCCATCGCGATGCGGCCTATGCGCGGTCGGCTGGCGATGCGGCTGCGCAGATTGTCGGCAATGCCATGACGGAACGCGGGGCAGGGGGCAGCAGCAGTGCCGCTCTGGACGCTGCGGCGGCGCGCCGCGCGTATACCGACTAGTGAGTATCACTGCCTTGGGCAGCCTCTATCGTGGGCGCGTCCTGACGAGGAGGCAGCTGTGCTCGCAAATCGACCCGGCGCGTGGTCCCGGTCCCTGATGGTTGCGCTTGTCGCGGCCGCCACCATTCTGTCCCTGTCCATGGGGCTGCGACAGAGCCTCGGCCTGTTCATGGAGCCGATGGTCCGGGCAACCGGCGCAACCGTCGCGACGTTCGGCCTTGCCATGGCCCTCCAGAACCTCGCCTGGGGGATCGGACAGCCCTTCATGGGTGCGCTTTGCGACCGCTTTGGAGGGCGTCTGGTGGTGATCGTCGCAGCGATGTTCTATTGCGCCGGCCTGTACCTGATGACGATCGACGGACAGGCCGGACTGTATCTCGGTGGCGGACTGCTGATCGGACTGGCCGTGGCCGGAACCTCCCACGGCGTGCTTGTCGGCATCGTCTCGCGGATCGCCCTGCCCTCGGTCCGCGCGACAGCGATATCGATTCTCGCCGCGACCGGATCGCTCGGCACCTTCGTCATCGCTCCGGCTGCCCAGACCATGATCGTTGGCTGGTCATGGAGTGCGGCACTGGTCGCCCTTGCGCTGCTGGCAGCCCTGATGGCCGGTGTCGCGCTTCTGTTCCGGGGGGATGGCTCGACCATGACGGCTTCTGCCTCGGCGCCACCGGTCAAGGCGGTGGAGGCAGTCGCGGCGGCGCTTGGCAACAGGGCCTTCGTGATCACCACCGTGGCCTTCTTTGCCTGCGGTTTCCAGTTGATCTTCATCGCGACCCACTTGCCGAACTTCATTGGCATGTGCGGTCTGCCACCATCGGTTGGTGCACAGGCGATCGCACTCATCGGGATCTGCAACGCTGTCGGCACCGTCCTGGCCGGGTACCTCTCCCAGCGCTGGGGAAACAGCAATGTGCTGGCCCTCATCTATCTGGCGCGGACGCTGTCCATCGGAGTGTTCTTCCTGCTCCCTGTCAGCGTCGAATCCACACTGATCTTCGCAGCCGCCATGGGCTTCCTTTGGCTGAGCGTCGTCCCGCCAGTCAGCGGGCTCATCAACGGGCTGTTCGGCCCCGCCAATTTTGGCGCGCTCTTCGGCGTCATGTTCCTGAGCCACCAGATCGGCGCCTTCCTCGGCGCCTGGCTAGGCGGCCTGAGTTACCAGATGACCGGCAGCTACGCGACCGGCTGGATATCTCTGATCGTCGTCGGCGTGCTGGCCACGATTCTGCAGGCTGTCGCGGACGATACGCGACCCCGTCGACTGCAGATGGGCTGAGTGTCCGGCCTGCGCGCCCCGGTTTGCCCCTGAGCGCGCGGGTCGGTTTCGCACCGGTTCAGGCCAGGGGACGCTGCTCGGATCGCCCGGCGCGGTGCGGCCGGCCCCTACCCGCCCCAGGCCGAGATGATCGCCCCGGAATCGGTCACCACCGCGACGTTCTGCAGCGCATAATTGACCGATGCCGTGTGCCACTCGGCATTCATGGTCGAACAGCAGTCTTCCGGGACCATCATGTAATAGCCCTTGTCGGCGCCGGTGCGGGCCGTGTGCTCGATCGACATGTTGGTCCAGGCGCCCGTCACGATGACGATGTCCCGGTCGAGCGCCTTGAGCACGGTCTCCAGCCGGGAGCCTTCCCAGGCGCTCATGCGCTGCTTTTCCACCACATGGTCGCCCGCCACGGCTTCGAGGCCCGGAACGGGTGCAACCCCCCAGGTGCCCCGCACCATGGCCTTGGCGTCGGCCAGCCCCTCGAACAGCGGGGCGTTCATGGTGACGCCCGGACAGCCGGGCTCGACGACGAACCAGACATGGATGACCGGCACGCCCCTGGCCCTTGCAGCGGCGGCGAGGCGTGCGCCATTCTGGATGGCGTTCTGCTCGCGGCAATGGGCCGGCGAGCCGGAGGACGCGAAAGCGCCGCCCTCCATCACCACGTCGTTCTGCATGTCCTGGACGATCAGGGCACAGCGGCTCGCATCGAGGGCATAGCCGGGTGCGCATTTCTGCGCGCCGTTTCGGGCAATCGTCGCGGCAGCCGCGCCGTCGGTCCTGGCTGCCGGACCGGGGCGCGATCCGCCGCCCGCCACCATATAGGGTTCCGATCGCGGGCCGACCTTGGTCTCGACGGCATAGACCGAATGGGTCGCGGTCAGGAACAGCGTGCGGAACTGCGGCCCGCCCCAGGTCAGGTTGCCGACCAGTTCGGGCACCCGCACCTTGCCGATCAGGTCGCCCGAGGGCGCATAGACCCAGACACCGCCGGGCCCGCAGACCCAGACATTGCCCATCGCATCGCATTTCATGCCGTCCGGCACGCCCGGCTCGGTGGGTGAGGCGATGCCGGTGGCGAAGACATGGCTCATGCCGAGCATGCCGCTGGGCAGCACCTCGAACACGCGGATCAGCTGCTGCACCGTATCGTTGATGTAGAGCTTCTTCTCGTCGGGCGAGAAGCACAGTCCGTTCGGCTGCTCGAACAGGTAGCGGTCGACGAGCAGCTGCGGCGGCCCGCCTCCCGGCGCGATTCGATAGACCCCCTGGAAGCCGAGCTGGCGCGGCCGCTCGACTCCATAGACCGGCATGCGGCCATACCAGGGGTCGGAGAAGTAGATGGCGCCATCGGACTTCACCACCACATCGTTCGGGCTGTTGAGTTCGCGGCCCTCGAAATGCGAGGCCAGCACCTCCCGCCGTCCGTCCGGCCGTTCGCGGACCAGGGTGGAGGTCGCATGCTCGCAGACGATCAGGTTGAGATCGCCGTCATACGTCATGCCGTTGCACTTGTTGGCCGGCCGCATCACCTCGCGGATGCCGCCGCCGTCCCAGCGTCGGCGAACGTCGCCGGGCATGTCCGAAAACAGCAGATACCCGTCCTTCGGGTGCCAGATCGGCCCCTCGGTGAACTGGAAGCCCGTGCCAAGCTGGCGCACGGGCGCCCAGAGATCGATGAGCTCGCCGAAGGCCGGCGTGACGGCAACGTGAGTTGTCATGGGTCGGTCTCGCTCGGTCGGCTCCACAAGGGTTCAGGGGTGAGGGAAGGTCAGGCGGGGAACCAGGGCCGTGACGGCAGGGTCTGCGTGACCGGTCCGGGCACCGCCATGTCGAGCCGTGCGACGACCTGTCCCGCCTCGATCTTGGCGGGCTTGTCGTGGATCGGCAGGAGAAAGCGGGAGCTGTTCAGCAGCTTCTTGATCGCCGCCTTCTCGTGCCGCTTGCTGACGCTGTGATTGCCGGTGACGCGGGGTTCGTCGGAATGGACCTCGTGATACGGATTGATGACCTGGTCGTTGAAGTCGTAGATCACGTCGCCGCAGATGGTCGCCCGGCCTTCGGCGGTGTCGACATGGACGTTCATCGAGCCTTCGGTATGGGCGCCGGCCGCCTCCAGGTAGCAGCCGGGAAACAGTTCGACCATTCCCGAGAGCTCGAGGTCCTCGAGCCTGAGCGCGCTCTTGGTGTGCAGCCGGTCGATCAGGTGTTTGATGTCCGGCAGGGGGTATTGCGGGTGCATCAGGCCGGAGACCGAATGTTCAAGCTCCCGGCGGTTGATGATGACCGTCGTGTTCATCGGGAACAGGTCGTCCTTGCCGGCATGGTCGATGTGCAGGTGGGTATGGGCGACATAGCGGACGTCGCCCATGCGCACGCCGTATTTCATCAGCTGGTTCTCGATCATGTTCTCGTGGAACTGGAGCCCGCGCATCCCCAGGCTTTCCATGATCTGGTTGTGGCGGTAGCCGGTATCGACCACCACCGGCCAGGGGCCGCCGAGGATCAGGAACCCGTAGGTGTAGGTGCGGCGGACCTGGCCGCAGCCCCGGCCGAGCACGAGGAAGCTCGATTCCAGTTCGATATCGCCATAGTCGAGAACCTTGATCTCAAGTGGCATCGTTCCCTCCGATTGTGTCAGGCCAGCCGGTAGACCCGCTTGGCGGTTGAAGAAAAGACGGCATCGCGATCCTGTGGAGGGATCGCGCCGTGATGGACGGCGAAGAGCTCCGCATAGCTGGTCCAGAGCTTCTCGATCGGGAAGTTCGAGCCGAACAGGCAGCGCTCCGCGCCGAACAGCGCCAGCGTCTCGCGCGCGATCATGGCCACATGGTCCGCATCGTTGCGGCGCAGGAACGTGCCGAGCCCGGACAGCTTGCTGACCACGTTGGGCCGGGAGGCGAGCTCTGCCATGCCGGCCCGCCAGGCCGCGATGCCGGCCGGCGAGAGGTCTTCCAGCATGCCCGCATGCTGAAGCACGAAGGTCACGCCCGGACAGGCCTCGGCAAGCGCGGCGGCCCCTGCCATCTGGCCGGCGAAGACCTGCAGGTCGAAGCTCCAGCCATAGTCGACGAGCCGCCCGACATTGCGCTGGAGCGTCGGATTGAGGGCCAGGTCGGGACCGCTGGCAAAGCGGTAGAGCGGGTTCTCGTGCCAGTGCAGCTGCATGCGCACGCCGCGGACGCGGCCGTTGCGGGCGAGCGCATCGAACTGCGGACGGGCATCCTCGGCCAGCATGTCGGCATAGGCGACGATGGCGATGGGAAAGCCGCTGTCCTCGGAAGCCTCCGCCACGAAGGCTGCCTCCTCGACGAAGCGGTCCACCGGCCAGTTGGCCTGGACATAGACCGCGCCCGTCATGCCCGAGGCCGTGGCATCGGCGAGATATTCGCTGACCGGATAGTCACGCCGGATCGGCTCGTAGGGCCCGAAGATGCGCGGCTGCATCGGCCCGACCAGCCACGGCAGGTCGGCCTGCCGCCAGATGTGGAAATGGGCGTCGATCATGCGGCGCGCTCCCGGCCGAGAGACAGGACGTGGCGACAGACGGCGGCGGTCGTCGCGCCATTCGCCAGCGAGGTGATGAAGGGCCGGATCGCGGCGAGCCCCTCGGTTTCCGGCCGGTAGCCGCTGTCGGCGGCAAGCGGCGACAGCCAGTCGATCCTGTGGGCACGCGCGGCCAGACGCTGCACGGAGCGGATCATGGCGCCGGGGTCGCCGCGCTCCAGCCCGTCGGAGAGGATCAGCACCACGGCGCCGCGGGCATAGCCGGCAAAGCGCGGCACCGCGAGGAAGGCCTGCAACGCATCGCCGATGCGCGTGCCGCCGTCCCAGTCGGCCACCAGATCGGCGGCAATTGCCAGCGCCCGGCTCCGGTTCCTGCGCTTGAGCGCGGTGGTCAGCCGCGTCAGCCGCGTTCCGAAGGTGAAGACCTCCACCCGGGGGGCGGCATGGACCAGGGCATGGGCGAGCGCAAGATTGGCATCGCTGCGCTGCTTCATCGAGCCCGACACGTCGATCAGCAGCAGGATCGGCCGCACCCGCGTGCTGCGCCGCCAGCGCTTCAGCGCCATGACCTCGCCGTCGTTGCGGATCGCGGCCTTGAGGCTCGCGGCAAGGTCGATGCCGGGCCCGCGCCGGGCGCGCCGGTGCCGGTAGCCGCGCCGCCGCGGCAGCGCCTCGGGCAGCGCGCGCGTGAACCGGCGAAGCGTGTCGCCGTCGTCGGGTGGCCGCAGCTGGCGCACGGCGAGGGCCTCGGCGCTGGTCGCCTCCCGACCGGTCTCGTGAACCTCCTCGCCGATCAGGATGTCCTGGCCGACACCCTCTTCCTCCACCTTCATGTCGTCGTCGGCCTGCCAGTCGTCGGCGTCCTCCGGCTCGCCAGCGGCGCCGAGGAAATGCGCGTCGAACAGCGCATCGAACGTGTCCCGTCGCTCGCGCGGCGGGGCGATCGTCGCCACCGCAGCCTTGCGCACATCCTCGATGGAACGCGGCCCCAGAAGATCCACGCCGGCGAGAAAGGCGACGACCTGCTCCGGCGCCACGGCAAAGCCGTTTGCACGCAGGAGGGAGGCGAACCCAACCAGTGGTCTGGCGGCCGCCGGCAGCGGCGACAGGGCGAGCGGCGCGGTCATGCCGCCACCGCCCGGATGAAGGCGTCCATGCGCGGGCGCATGAGGGCGAGGTCCTCCTCGTCCTTCAGGGCCGTGCCGATCGAGCGGCGGAAGGCTTCGGGCCAGGGCGCGCCGGTGCGGTGGAGGGCGGTCGCGGCTTCCGCCCAGTCCACGGCCTCGGCGACGCCCGGCGGCTTGGTCAGCGGCTCCTGCCGCAGCAGGCCGACCGCGTGCACGATCGCCCGTGCGGTGCTCTCGGCCACGGCGGAGGAGCGCAGCATGATGATGGCCGCCTCCCGCGCCGGATCGGGATAGGCGATGTAGTGATAGACGCAGCGGCGCCGCAGCGCCTCGTGCAGGTCGCGCGTCCGGTTGGAGGTGAGCACGACGACCGGGCGGTCGGCGGCGCTCAGCGTGCCCCGCTCGGGAATCGAGATCGAGAAATCGGACAGGAATTCCAGCAGGAAGGCTTCGAACTCGTGATCGGAGCGATCGATCTCGTCGATCAGCAGCACGGTCGATTCCGGCCTCCTGAGCGCTGCCAGCATCGGCCGCTCAATGAGGAAATCGTCGCGGTAGATGTCGATGGTCTCGCCCTCGCGCACCTGGCGGATGGCGAGCATCTGGCGCGGATAGTTCCACTCGTAGAGGGCCGCGGAGGCGTCGATGCCCTCGAAACACTGGAGGCGGATGAGCTGCCGGCCGAGAATGCCCGCCAGCGCCTTGGCGGCCTCGGTCTTGCCCACGCCCGGTGCACCTTCCAGCAGCAACGGCTTGCCGAGCGCCAGTGCCAGGAACCCGGCGGTGGCGATGCCGTCGTCGGCCAGATACAGCGCTGCCCTCAGCGCGTCCGCCAGCGCCTCGGGGCTCGACAGGCCGGCAATGGGAGGCTGCAGCGCCATCGCGTCAGCCCCCGCCGCCGCGGCGGGCCTGCGGCCTTGCACCGCCATTCGCCCTGATGCCGCGCAGCACCTTTTCCGGCGTGATCGGCAACTCGTTCACGCGCACCCCGACGGCGTTGTAGACGGCGTTGGCGATGGCGGGCAGCACGGGATTGGCGCACATTTCGCCGGGTCCCTTGCCGCCGAACGGGCCGTCCGGCGCGGGTCGCTCCAGGACGGTGATGGAATAGGGCGCGATATCGCCGGGCCCCGGCATCAGATATTCGTTGAAGTCGCGCGGCCCGTGGCTCGGGTCGGGGTAATAGGGCTCCGGCGTCTCGTAGAGCGCGTGGCTGATGCCCATCCAGGCGCCGCCGACCAGCTGCTGCTCGACCATCTTCGGATTGATCGCCCGGCCGAGCTCGTAGGCCGACGCCATCTTCAGCACCGTCACCTCGCCGGTCTCGTCGTCGACCTCGACATCGGCCACCAGACAGGCATGGGCAAAGGCGGTGTTGGGGTTCATCTCGCCGGTCTGCGCATCCACCGACGACAGCGGGATGAGGAAGATGCCGCGTCCGGCAATGGTCTTGCCCTGCTTGAACTGCGCGGCCTGGGCGGTCGCCTTGACCGTGATCGAGCGGGACGGCGCGCCCCGCACGTGAATATTGCCACGTCCGTCGGTGACGAGGTCGCTGGCATTGACCTCCAGCTCCTCGGCGGCCGCCTCCAGGAGCACGCCGCGGGCCTCGCGGGCGGCGGCAATGACGGCATTGCCCATGCGGTGCGTGCCGCGCGAGGCAAAGCTGCCCATGTCATGCGGGCCGGTGTCGCTGTCGGCCGTATCGACATAGACGTCTTCCATCGGCACGCCGAGCGTCTCGGCCGCCACCTGCCGCGTCACCTGCTTCATGCCCTGGCCGAGATCGATGGCCGACAGCGCGACGGTGAACTTGCCATCGGGATTGGAGTGGATCAGCGCCTGGCTCGGATCGCCCCCGAGATTCATGCCGATCGGATAATTGACGGACGCCATGCCGCGTCCCCGGTGCCGGGCCATGTCAGCGCCTCCTTGTGCCGAAGACGGAGGAAAAGCGGACGGCTCCGTGCTGCGTCTGTGGCGCAGGCGCCGGAGAGGCGGCCGGCGGCGGCGGTGCCGGGGGCGCTGCCGCTGCCGGTGGCTGATAGACCGGCTGGGCGCCTTGCGGCGTCGGCCGGTAGGGCTCGTATTGCGGCACGGCAGCGGGCAGGGGCCTTGCCTCGGCGGAGCCCTCCATCACCGGCTGGACGGTCAGGGGGATGCGCGTCGTGCCGGCCGGCAGGGTCTCGGTCGACTGCCCAACCCGGGTCTCGGGCCGGCCGATCCGGCCATTGTCGTCGAGCGGGGTTGCCGGGATGGCAGCGCGGGCGCCACCCCCGCCGGTCAGCGAGGACTGCCGCCGGGCCTCGTCGGAGAGCGGCCAGCCGGCCTTTTCCGCGGCAACCTGCACGCATTCGATCAGCGCCGTGTTCTTCGCGACGCGACGATGCGCCTTCATGTCGCCGTCGCGATAGGCGTTGAGGATGCGGAATTCCATCGGGTCCATGCCGCAGGCTTCCGCGCCCTTGTCCATGTGGACCTCGAGTGCGAAATCGACCGCCGTGATCCCGAAGCCGCGCATGGCGGTCGAGGGGCAGCGGTTGGTGTAGGCGACATAGATGTCGGCGCTGACATTCGGGATCGTATAGGGTCCCGGCAGATGCGCGGTGCACTTGATCGCGGCATAGCTGGACAGGCGTGTATAGGCGCCGGCATCGAAATAGCTGCGGATGCGGCGGGCGACGATGCGCCCGTCGCGCATGATGCCGTCCTTGATATAGATGCGCTCGGCACCGCGCGGCGAGCCGTAGAGCATCTCCTCTTCCCGGTCGAGCACGTAGCGCACCGGCCGTCCGGTCATCATGGCGCCGAGGATCGACAGCGGCTCGGTGAGGGAGTCCACCTTGCCGCCGAAGCCGCCACCCACCGTGCCGCCGATGAAATGCAGGCGGTTCGATTCCAGGTTGAGGATCTTGGCGGCCGTGCCGAGCGAGAAGAACAGCCCTTGCGCGCAGGAATGCACGACGTAGCGATCGTCCTGCTCGGGGGCGGCGATCGAGCCGTTCGTCTCGGTCGGCGCGTGCTCGATCGGCGACATCTGGTAGCGGTCCTCGACGATCAGGTCGGCGCTCGCAAAGGCCCGGTCCACGTCGCCGAAGCGCAGCTTCGAATGGTCGTATCGCTCGTGATACTCGAAGTAATTGTTCGGGTAGGTTTCGTTGACCACCGGCGCGCCCGGCTTCAGCGCCTCCTCGACGTCGAAGACATGCGGCAGGACCTCGTAGTCCACGCGCACGAGCGCGCGCGCGGCAAGCGCCTGCTGCTCCGTCTCGGCGATGATCGCCACCACCGGCTCGCCCTTGTAGGCGACCCTGCCGACGGCCAGCGTCGGCTCGTCGTCCTTGCCGAAATTGATCAGGCTGAGCAGCGTGTTCTTGTTCACCGGCACGTCGGCGCCGCGCAGCACCCGCTTGACGCCCGGAGCCCGTTCGGCTGCCGCCACATCGATATGGCGGATGCGCGCATGGTGATGGGGGCTGCGCACCACCTTCAGGTGCAGCAGTCCCTCGAAGGCATGGTCGTCGAAGAACGGCGAGCGGCCGGTGACGTGGCCCGGCATGTCCTGGCGCTGCGTTCCCTTGCCGACGATGTTGAGATTGTCGTCGCGCTCGGCGGCAAACAGGTCCTTGCGGAATTCCAGCATGGCGGCCTCCGTCAGGATGCGCGTTCGCCGCGCCCGCTGCGGGCGGCGGCAAGGATGGCCTCGATGATCGATTCATAGCCCGTGCAGCGGCAGATATTGCCGGCGATGCCGTCGATCACCTCCTCCCGCGTCGGGTTCGGATTGGCGGCCAGCAGGGCCCGTGCCGCCGTCAGCATGCCCGGCGTGCAGAAGCCGCACTGGGCGGCGAAATGGTCCATGAAGGCCTTCTGCAGCGGATGCAGCACCGGGCCGTCGGCCATGCCGGACACGGTCTCCACATGCTTGCCTTCGCAGGTTGCCGCCAGCGTCAGGCAGGAGAGCTGGATCTCGCCGTCGACCAGCACCGAACAGGTGCCGCATGTGCCCTGACCGCAGCCGTATTTCGGACCGAAATCGTTGAGGCCGCGGCGCAGTACGGTCAGGAGATTGTCGGTGGGGCCGACAAAGGTCGCCCGCTCGGACCCGTTGAGGCGGAATTGCACCGGAAGTTTTGCCACGCGCGCCTCCTCAGCCCTGGCCCGAAAGGAGCCGGGCCAGATGCACCGGCAGCACCTCCCGGCGATACCACTCGCTGGCGATGGCATCGGTGGCGGGCCGCGTTCCCTCCGCGGCCACCGCCCGCGCGGCGGCAATGGTGGCCTGGTCGAGGGGCCGGCCTTCCAGCGCCCGCTCGACGGCCTTGGCCCGCACCGGGGTCGAGGCCATGGCGCCAAGGGCGATGCGGGCCCCGGCCACGCGCCCGCCCGACAGCGGCAGATGGGCGGCGACCGACAGCACGGCCATGCCCTTCGGCCGGACACGGCTGACCTTCCTGAACCGGAGATCGGCGGCATTGTGCGGCGGCGTCACCATCACCGCCGTCACCAGGCCCTGTCCCCCCCGCGCGCGCGCGCCCAGGAATTCTTCCAGCGGCACGGCCCGCGCCGCCCCGAAGCCCTGCATCACCATGAGCTGCGTATCGAGCGCCAGCAGCGCGACCGTGAAGTCCCCATAAGGCGTTTCCGCGAACAGATTGCCGCCGACGCTTGCCATGTTGCGCACCGCCGGCCCTCCGACCGCCATGGCAGGGGCATGCAGGGCGGCAAGCTCGCGACGCTTCAGGATCTCCGCCATCGTGACCCCGGCGCCGATCTCGATCCTGCCGCCGGACGCGTTGATCTGCCGGTAGGCCGGTTCGGTGATCCGGACGAGCAGGCCGTCGGTCAGCCGCCCCTCGTTGATGTCACGCATGATGAGGGTGCCGCCGGACAGGAGCCGGGCATTGCGGTCGCCGGCCAGAAGTCCGGCAGCTTCCGACAGCGTGGATGCGGTGCGCAGCTCGATCGGCATGGATCAAAGACCTCCGGCTTCGAGCTCGGGCAGGCGGCGCACGGCCTCCATGCCGGCCGAATAGACGTCATTGCCGACCTTCTCGGCGAGTTCCGCCTCGCGGCCCGGCGGCGTCGTGAAGCGGCTCTCCCAGTGCCAGAAGCTGCGATTGCCGTCCGTGACCGGCAGCAGCCGGATATGGGCGACGTAGTTGAACAGCGGGATGGGCGTGTCGAGCAGGCAATAGCTGTAGGTCATTTCCAGGTCCGACAGAGCCAGCAACTGCTCGCGCAACTCGCTGCCGTCCTCCAGCGTGAAGCGCCGCACGCAGCCGATCCGGTCGGAGGGGTGGCCTCGCTCGATGGCGCTGGTCGCCACGATCGGGTGGTACTGGTCATGGCCGTTGAAGTCGCGCAGCACCGCCCAGAGGCGATCCACCGGCGCATCGATGATGGTGCTGCGGACGACCCTCGGCACATCACCCTCCGAAGGCGCGCTTGAGCGAGTCGAAACCCGCCTGGAACACGTTGGTGCCGATCCCGGAGACCAGGTCCTGTTCCTTGTCAGGCGCGCAGTCGAACTCGGCCGACCATTCCAGGAAGGTGCGGTCCTGGTCGGTGACCGGGGTCAGCCGCAGCGTCGCCACGTAATTGGTCAGCGGCATCGGGCTGTCGAGGATCGAATAGGTGCAGAACATATCGAAGTCGGACAGGCCGAGCAGCTTCTCGCGCAGCTTGTCGCCGTTGCGCAGCGAGAAGGCCCGGACGCAGCCCACCTTGTCGGCCGCCTCGCCGTTCTCGATCCGGCTCTCGGCCACCGGCGGGACCCAGTTCGGCAGGCCGTTGAAGTCGCGTACACGCGCCCAGACCCTTGCGGCCGGGGCATTGACAACACTGGAGACATAGACGCGCGCCATGGTCGATTGCCTCACTTCTTCTCGCCGTCGTCTTTGGGCTTGGGCGGCTGGGCGTCCTTGGCGACGCGCTGCATGTCGGAGGCTTCACGCATGAGACCTCCCATGCGGGCGAGATTGCCTCCCTCGATGCCGATCTCCTTGAGGACCTGATCGATCAGCGGGGCCTGGACGCGGTAGCGCAGGGCCGATTCGATCACTTCGTCGGTCGGCGTGCGCGATGATCCACCGCCAGCGCCGCTCGTGCCCTGCAGCCCGTCGACATGCAGGATGCGGATGCCCTCGATCTTCTCCATGGGCTTGACGCTCTCGCGCACGATGCCCTCGATCCGGTCGAGCAGGCGGCGACGGAACAGACCATAGCGGGCGCCGTCGGTGAGCACGTTCTCCGCCTCGTAGAGCAGCTTCTGCGCTTCGGCATCGACTGCCTTGCGCACCTTGTCGGCCTCGGCGGCGATGCGCACCTCCTCGGCTTCCTTCTCGGCGTTGATGACCTCGACGGTCTTGCGGCGCCTAGCGGCTTCGCTCTCCTTGACCGTCTGAACCTGCTCCGCGGCCTCGGCGGCCTTCGCCTTGGCGATTTCGGCCTTCACGGCAGCGGCGCTCTCCTCCAGGGATTTGGCATAGAGCGTGATCGCCTTTTCCATCGCGGCGTTCTCGACGTCGCGCTCGCGCTCGATCTCGAGCCTGCGCAGGTCGCGCTGGCGCCCGACACGGGCCTCGTCGAGCCCGCGATCGGAGGCGATGCGGGCGCGTTCAACCTCTTCGTTGGACGCGATCTGCGATTCCTGCAGGGCCTGCGCGCGGGCGATCTCCAGCTGCTCGATGGCGCGGCGGCGTTCCAGTCTGGCAGCCTCGAGCGCCTGCTCGCGCGCCACGTCGGCCTTCTCGACCTCCTGCTTGGCCACGATCTCGGTCTGGCGCAGCGACCTGTCGGCATCGGTGCGCTCGGCCCGCTTGGCGGCCATGACGATGGCGCGGTCCTCCTCCGCCACCTCCACCGCCTTCTTCTGCTCGATCTGCAGCACCTCGCGCGTCCGCGACGAGGCGATCCGCTCCTCATCGATCTTGAGCTCCGCCGCGATGCGCAGACGCTCGACCGCGTCGCGCCGCTGGATCTCCGCCGCATCGAGATGTTCGGTGCTCTTGATCTCCAGCTGCCGGGTGGCGAGCTGGGACGCGATGCGCTCGGCGGCCGTTGCCTTCTCCTGCGCGATCCGCGCGGCTTCGGTCGCCTCGCGGGCGGCGATCTCGGCCTCCTCGATCGACCGGTTGCGGGCGATCTCCAGCTTGCGCTTGCCCTCGTCGGAGGCAATTCGTTCCGCCGTGAGGGCGATGTCCTGGGCGATGCGGGCCTTCTCAACCGCCTCGCGGGCGGCGATCTCGGCCTCGTCGAGCGCCTTGTTGCGGGCGATCTCGAGGTTCTTGATCTCCTTTTCCCGGTCGATGCGTTCCGCGCTCACCTGCGCTTCCTGCGTGATGCGGGAACGCTCGACCGCCTCGCGCGCGGCAATCTCGGCCTGCTCGAGGGCCTGCGTGCGCTCGATTTCCCGCTGGCGCGTTTCGCGGTCGGACGCGATGCGGGCCGTCTGGATGGCCTGTTCGTTGGCGATCTTGGCTTTCTCGATCTCCTCGCGGGCGGCGATCTCGGCCGCTTCGACCGTTTTCGTCCTGGCGATTTCCTGCTGGCGGATATCCCGGTCGGAAGCGATGCGCGCCTCGCTGATCGACCGTTCGTTGGCGATCCTGGCCTTCTCGATCTCTTCGCGCGAGATGATCTGGGCCTGCTCGGCCTCGGTGTCGCGCGCGGCGCGCTCGCGCGCGATCTCGGTGCGCTGCATGGCGCGCTTGATCTCGATCTCTCGCTGCTGCTCGAGCCGGGCTGCCTCGCTCTCCCGCTCGATGTCGAGGGCCTTGCGCTCGGCCTCCAGATTGCGGGTCCGGATGCGGATCATCGATTCCTGCTCGATGTCGTTGCGGATCTTCCGCTTCTCCTCGATTTCTTCGATGATGCGTGTCAGGCCCTCGGCGTCGAACCGGTTGGACGGATTGAAATATTGCAGGTCGGTCTGGTCGAGGTCGGTGATCGCGACCGATTCCAGAACGAGGCCGTTCTGGTCGAGCGCCTCGGCAGCCGCTTCCTTGACCCGCTGGACATAGGTGCCGCGCTGCTCGTGCATCTCCTCCATCGACATTTCGGAGGCGACCGAACGCAGGGCGGAAATGAACTTGCCGGACAGCAGGATGTTCAGCTGCTCCGGCTGCAGGGTGCGCCGGCCGAGCGTTGCGGCCGCGATCGCCACCGACGGCTTGTCGGGCCTGACCCGCACATAGAACTCGGCGTCGATATCGACCCGCATCCGGTCGCGGGTGATCAGCGCCGTGTCCTTGCTGCGCGTCACCGCCATCTGCAGCACGTTCATGTTGACCGGCGTCACGTCGTGGATGATCGGCAGCACGAAGGCGCCGCCGTTGATCACCACCTTTTCCCCGAGAAGACCGGTCCTGACGAAGGACACTTCCTTCGACGAGCGCCGGTAGAGCCAGTTGACGAGGTAGACGATGATCGCGATGGCGATCACGGCCACGATCAGCCAGAGGATGAGGGCTCCGATGAGCTGTCCTGTCATGTCATGCTCCTCCCGACGTCAGCCCGTGGGTCAGGTCGTTCATTGTGCCGGGCCGCCTTGGCGGCTGATTGTCTTGAATGCCCGTGTCTGATCGCGGATCGCCACCTCCACCGGCAGGCGCTCCATCGACGACGCGCCGTAGAAGCCATGGCAATGGCGCGTGTTCTTCATAATGAAATCGGCATCGGCGGGCTCTGCGACCGGCCCGCCATGGACGAGAATGATCGCGTCCGGCTTGACCTCGAGCGCCGCCTGCGCCCAGGCATCGACGATGGCCGGGCAGTCCGCGAGCTTGAGGGCCGTTTCCGCCCCGATCGCTCCGCCGGTGGTCAGGCCGAGATGACAGACGATAATGTCCGCGCCGGCCGCCGCCATCCGCCGGGCATCATCCTCGCTGAAGACATAGGGCGTCGTCAGCAGGCCCTTGGCATTGGCGAGAGCCACCATCTCGACCTCGAGGCCATAGCCCATGCCGGTCTCCTCGAGATTGGCGCGGAACACGCCGTCGATCAGCCCGACGGTCGGGAAGTTCTGGACGCCGGCAAACCCGATGCGCTTCACCTCGTCGAGGAACACATCCATCTGCCGGAACGGATCGGTGGCGCAGACGCCGGCAATGACCGGCGTCCGCTTGACCACCGGCAGGACCTCGCCGGCCATCTCCATGACGATCTGGTTGGCATCGCCATAGGGCATCAGGCCGGAGAGCGAGCCGCGGCCGGCCATGCGGAAGCGGCCGGAATTGTAGATGACGATCAGGTCGATGCCGCCGGCTTCCTCGCATTTGGCCGAGAGTCCGGTGCCGGCACCGCCGCCGACGATCGGCTCGCCGCGGGCGATCATCGCCCGGTAGGTCTCCAGAAGCTCCGACTTGATGAACCGCGCCATGGGTCAGGGTCTCGTCCGTGCGGTGCCGCGTCGGCCCTGGTGCAGCGCGCGGAACTCGCGCACCAGCGCCTGGGCGAAGGCGGGATCGTTGATGTGAAGCGGCAGGCGTATCAGCTGGCGGTTCGCGCTGGTGCGGACCGTCGCGGTCAGGGCGTCGAACAGGGCCGCGTTGGCGTCCGGATCGAAGAACGGCTTGCCCGGCGCGTCGAGGGCCGAGACCCCGCCCTCCGGGATCAGGAAGCGCACGGGGCCGTCCATCTGGTTGAGCCGCTCGCCGATCCACCGGCCGATGCGGGCATTCTCCTCCGCGGTCGTCCGCATCAGCGTGATCTGCGGGTTGTGGGCATAGAGGTCGCGACCGATGAAGCGGGCGGGAACCGTGTCGGGCGCTGCGAAATTGACCATGTCGACCGCCCCGACCGAGCCGACATAGGGCAGCCTGGTGCGGATCACCGCCCCGAACCGGTCCTCGGTCGCCGGCAGGATGCCGCCCACCAGCATGTCGCAGACTTCCGTGGTCGAGACGTCGATGACCCCCTGGAGGAGCCCGGAATCGATCAGCTTCTCCATCGACCGGCCGCCGACGCCGGTGGCGTGAAAGACCAGCGGCTCCCATTCCGGCTCGATCAGTTTCGACACCTGCTGCACGCAGGGGGTCGTCACGCCGAACATGGTCAGCCCGACGAGCGGACGCTCCTGTCCGGGCCTCGCTCTGGCGGCCGCCATGTGCGAGCTGGCCATGGCGGCCATCGCATGCGCGGCATTGCCGAGCACGGCGCGCGAGATCCGGTTCAGGCCCTGAACGTCGGTGACCGAATGCATCATGGTGATGTCGGTCGAGCCGACATAGCTGGCGACATTCCCGGCCGCCATGGTCGAGACCATGAACTTCGGCACGCCCACCGGCAGCACCTGCATGGCGGCCGTGGCGATGGCGGTGCCCCCGGAGCCGCCCGCGGAAATGAGGCCGACAACCCCCTGCTGCGTCGTGATCCAGGCCCGGAACGCCTCGGTCATGGCCGCCACCGCTGCGCCGCGATCGCCCGAGCCCAGCGCGGACAGGCCGCGCGGCGAGGCAACGGCCACCTCATGCGCCGAGACGTCGGCCCCCTGGTTGTGCCCCTGCGTCGAAACATCGACCAGCCGGGTGCGCAGGCCCGCCGCCCTGATGATGTCGCGGATGTAGCGCAGTTCCTCGCCCTTGGTGTCGAGTGTGCCGGCGATGATCACATGCGGCTCGCTCGGGCTTCGGGCCGCGACGGCCGAGGTGTCGCCGATGCGCCGGCCATCGACCGTTGCCAGCGTCGGCCTGGAGATCGTCCGGGCCGCGGCCTCGATCTGGGCGGCCGGGACCTCACGGGACCAGCGTGTGGGAACGACCGGGTTCGCCATATAGACCCGGATCGGCCCCTCGCTGGCGGGCGCGGGTGAACCGGCGGGGGAGGGGGCCGCCCCGCCATCGCCGCCGCCCGGCTCCACGTCGTCGTGGCTATGCCGACCGACGCCAAGCAGGCGCTGCTGCAACTCGCGGTCGGCCGCCAGCGTGGCTGAGGCGATGATCCGGTTGATGCGCCCGTTGACCATGATCGCCACGGGGTCGGACATCTGGGTGGCGACGCCGATATTCTGCTCGATGACCAGGATCGAGACGTCGCCCTCCGCCGCGAGCCGCACCAGCGTCTCCTCGACATGGGCGACGATGACCGGGGCAAGCCCCTCGGTGGGCTCGTCCATGATCAGGAGACGTGGGTTCATCAGCAGCGCGCGGCTGATCGCCAGCATCTGCTGCTCGCCGCCGGAGAGCTGGGCACCGCCATTGTTGCGCCGCTCCGCGAGGCGCGGAAACACCTCGTAGATCCGTTCGGGCGTCCAGCGGCCCTTGGGCTTGGCGATCAGGCGCAGATGTTCGTGGACGGTGAGCGAGCGCCACAGGCGCCGGCCCTGCGGCACGTAGCCGACGCCGAGCCGGGCGATATCGGCCGGAGCCATACCGCCGATCTCCTCGCCCATGAAACGGACGGAGCCCGAGGCGATCGGCACCAGGCCCATGATGGCCTTGCACATGGTCGTCTTGCCCATGCCGTTGCGGCCGACGACGGACAGGACGCCGGAATAGAGGGACAGATCGACGCCCTGCACCGCGTGGCTGCGGCCATAGAAGACGTTGACGCCCTGAAGCTGCAGGATCGGCACGCCGGCCTTCGGCGGCGCGGGAAACGGCTCAACCATGTCCGCCCCCCAGATAGAGTTCCTGGACCTCCGGATCCTCCTCGATCTCGCTTGGCCGGCCTTCCTTGAAGACGCGGCCGTTGTGCATCATCGTGACGCTCTCCACGACCCGCAGCGCCACGTCCATGTCGTGCTCGATGATGATGTAGCCGATATGCGAGGGCAGCGAGGTCAGGATGGCGACGAGATCGCGGCGCTCGGTCGGCGACAGGCCCGCGGCCGGTTCGTCGAACAGGATGAACCGCGGCGCGCCCGACAGGGCGAGAGCGATCTCCAGCTGACGCTGCTGGCCATAGGCGAGTTCGCCGACGAGCTGGTCCTTCACGGCGGTCAGGTGAACCGCCTCCACCAGCGTCTCGGCCGCATGAACCAGCGTATCGTCGCTGCGCGGGCGCAGCAGCGAGTAGCGGTTCCGCGACACGCCGCGGCAGGCCAGATAGACGTTGTCGAGGACGCTGAGGCCGGCGAACAGCGAGGAGATCTGGTAGGTCCGGCGCAGGCCTCGGCGAATCCGCTCATAGGGCGGGAAGGACGTCACGTCCTCTCCGAAGAACCGGATGATGCCGGAGGTCGCCGGAAAGTCGCCCGTGATGCAGTTGAACAGCGTGGTCTTGCCGGCCCCGTTGGAGCCGAGCACGGCACGCCGCTCGCCCGGCCGCACCGACATGGTCACGTCGGCGATGGCGGCCAGCGCCCCGAACATCTTGGTGATGCCGCGCAGCTCCAGCGCATTGCCGGCGTTCATCTGGGCGAGGGGTTCCGAGGTGCCGGGCGGGTTCATCGCGGTGCCCCGGTCAGAGGATCGACCTTTCGCGCGGTCCGGGCGCGCCAGCGGTCCCACAGGCCGAGAACGCCGTCGGGCGAGAACAGCACCACGGCCAGGAAGCCGATGCCGATGATGAGCTTGAACCGTTCGGCCGAGAAGCCGAAGGCGCCCAGCACGTCGGGCGAGAACACCTGCAGGATGACGTAGATGAAGGCGCCGACGAAGGCGCCGAGCGGGCGGCGCATGCCCCCCACCACCGCGACGACCAGGACGTCGATCGCAGCGGGAATGCCGACCGTGCCGGGCGCGATCTGGGCGTTCTGCCAGACCAGCAGGATGCCTCCGAGCGAGGCGAAGATGCTGGCAAAGGCGTGGGCGGCAACCCGATGGGCCGTGACATTGAAGCCCAGCGCCGCCATGCGCCGGGGATTGTCGCGCACGCCCTGGAGGGCGAGGCCGAAGGGCGATCGGGCGGCATAGACCACGGCGCCGTAGCAGAGCGCCGCGGAGCCCAGGCACAGATAGTAGAACGGCACCGGATCGCGCCAGTTCACACCGAAAAGCTGCGGCGGCAGAACGAGGTTGAACCCCGAATAGCCGTTGAAGATCGAGTAGTTCTGCCGGCTGAAGTAGAAGAACGCCGCCGCGATGGCGAGCGTGATCATGATCGTGTAGATGCCCTCGGTCCTGACGGCCAGAGCGCCGGACAGCGTGGCGAAAAGGGCCGCGATGATGAAGGCCGCCGGCAGGACCAGCCACCAGGACAGGCCGAGGCTGATCGTCGTGGTTCCCGACGGGCCGAGGATTGCGACCATGTAGCCGGCAAGGCCGGCGACGGTCATCTGCAGCAGGCTGACCATGCCCCCGTAGCCGGCGAGAAAGGTCAGGCTGACCGCGATCATGCCCATGATGAAGGTCCAGCCCATCACCTGGAACAGCCAGAAATTGTTGGCGAACAGCGGCATGGCCAGGAGGACGATGATGGTCGCCCACCAGCCCGCCGGGATCCGCTCGAACCAGCTGCGATGGGCGGCGCTGGCGGCCTTCGCGGAGGGGCGGGAGGAGGCGTGTTCAGCCAGCGACATCGCTTACCTGCCCGCGCCCATCAGGCCCTGCGGCCGGAAAGCCAGAACCGCTGCCATGATCAGGAAGGTGAAGACCACCGAATAGGTGGGTGCATAGACGAGACCCATCTGTTCGGTCAGGCCGATGACGACAGCGCCGATGGCTGCGCCCACGATCGAGCCCATGCCGCCGACGATCACGACGACGAGGCTCGCGAGCAGGAAGCGCGTGTCCTCGCCTGGCGAGAGCGACTGGAACGTGCCGCCGACGATACCGGCCATGCCGGCAAGCCCTGCGCCGAACACGAACACAGCGAGAAAGACCAGTTGCACCCGCACGCCTGAGGCCGCGAGCATTTCGCGGTCGTCCACGCCGGCGCGGATCAGCATGCCGAGCGAGGTGCGGTTGAGCACCAGCCACATGGCCACGCCGATGACGATGGCGGCGATGAGGATCCAGATGCGCACCGACGGATAGCGGATGAAGATGGCCTCGCCGCTGGTGGGATTGATCGACGAGATCAGCGGCAGTTCCATCGGGCCGCGCAGGAAGGCGGGCGCGAGCGTCGTGTAGGACTGTCCCCCCCAGTACCAGAGCATCAGGTCGGCAATCACCACCGACAGTCCGATGCTGACCAGGGTCTGGCGCAGTTCCTCACCCTCCATATAGCCGAAGATGAAGCGCTGCATGGCGAGGCCGACGAGGCCGACCACGACGAAGACGATGGGAAAGGCCAGGAACCAGGAGCCGGTATAGGTGGCGATCTCGTAGCCGAGATAGCCGCCGAGAAGGAACAGCGAGCCGTGGGCCAGGTTGACGATGCGCATCAGGCCGAAGATCAGCGTGAACCCCGATGCCACGAGGAAATAGAGGGCGCCGAGCGTCACGCCCCCGAGGATGGCGTTGAGGAAGACGCGCTTGCGCCCGACCATCGCTTCCAGCTCGACCGGCCAGGGCGCGAGCACGAGCCACAGGAACCCCACCACGACCAGCGCGATCAGCAGGGCCCAGGCCGGACGATTCTTGGCGAACTGTTCCATTTCACCGTCGACATGCGGATTCGCGCGGCAACCACGCCGCTGGCTTGACGCAAGCTATGCCCATCGATCACCGGCGACGTTACCGAGGGTCTTTTCTTTCGCCGCCCCGCAATGGCTGGTCATTGCGTCGCGTGGGCGAGCACGCTGCGCCGGTATGTGCTTGGCGGCACGACGCCATTGGCGATGAAGAAGCGCGAGAAGCTGGCCGGCGTCGAGAAGCCGAGATCCAGGCCGATATCGGCCACCGTCTCGCTACCCAGCGCCAGACGCTGGATGGCGCGCTCCATGCGCAGCGCGTTGACATAGATGGTGGGCGGCAGCCCGATCTGTTCGCGGAACAGCTTGAAGAAGTGCGGTCGGGACAGGCCGGCCGCGCGCGACAGCCGCGTCAGATCGATCGGCTCGCCCAGCGTCTCGTCAAGCAGCCGGATCGCCCGGCGAATGCGGAAGTCGCGCAGCGGCCGCTCCTGGCCGATGAATCCATGCCCCTCGTTCGTCCATTGCCAGGTCTGGTCGAAGCAGGTCTGGGTGAGTGCGCTCACGCGGTCCTCGAAGCCGCCGTCGGTGCCGCCATGCGCCGAGAGCAGCCGGCCGGTATCGGCGACCAGGCGGGCGATCCGGTCGGTGACCTCGACGCCGACGCGCCCGAACCGCAGGATCTCGGTGGCCTGGCAACTGGCCTGCACGAACCAGCCCGGCCGGACATAGAGCACCAGAACCAGCGCGCGGTCGTCCTGCTTCAGGGGCCGGTAGAAATGCGGCTGCCACGGGCTGATCGCCACCGCCTGTCCGTGCGACAGCGGAAAGGCCCGCCCCTCGACCACAACCTCGGCCGGCGGTCCGTGCAGGTGAAAGATCAGGTGACCTTCCCGATGCGCATGCGGCGCCATGGTCTTGTCCATCACATAAAGACAGACACGACCAAACACGCCGTGCGCGACAGCGTGAGCAACACTCACAACGCTCCTCCCTGATGAACGGGCGTCTTTTCTTGGTTTTCAATCGTTCTTGTAGGGCCAAGCTTATCGCAGGCCCTGCCGCTGGCAACCGGCGATTCGCCGCGCCGGAGAACCGCTGCCGTCAGATCACGATCTGCGGTCGCACTCACCATGCGGCCTCCAGGATCCGCCGGCAGTCGCCGGGCGTCAGGAGGCGGGGATTGGCAAGGGCCGCAGGGTCGTCGGCCGCCATCTCCGCGACGCGCGCGAAGCGGCTGGGGTCGGTCCCCGTTTGGCGCAGGGCGGTGGGCAGGCCGAGGCTGCGGGCAAAGGCGGCGAGTTGCGCATCCAGCCCGACGGAAGGGTCGGCCGGCCCCATGGTGGCGGACAAGGCGCCATAGCGGTCGCCGACCGCTCGGGCATTGAACCCGACGAAGGCAGCCAGCACCGGCGCATGCAGTTCGCCCGGCAGGCCCGTTTCCGCGAGGTCATATTCCAGCGGATGGGCAAGCGCATCCACGCCGCCAATGCTCTTCTCCATGGCCAGTCCGGCCGTCAAGGCGCCCGCCAGAGCTTCACGGCGGGCCTCGCAACTGTCCGGAGATGCAACGGCGACGGGAAGCCACCGCGCCAGGCGCCGCACGGCCTCCAGCGCCAGGCCATCGGCCGGCGGGTTGTAGCTGGGGCTGGCATAGGCCTCGATGGCATGGACAAGGATCTCCATTCCGGCCGCCGCCAGCCGCCGGGGGGGCGCATGGGCAAGGGCACTTGGGTCGGCAATCACCCGGTCGGGACGCGGGCAAGCGACCGGCTCCCCGTCGCGCGGGCGGACCTGCCGGCACAGGCCGAGGTCGAACAGGCTCACCGGAATGGCGATGACCGAGCAGCCGGCTCCGCGCCGCCCGGCCGCCTCCGCGACGAGCCGCGCCTGTCCGATCGCCACCGCCCCGCCAATCGCCAGGATGGTGGATGTGCCGGCCTCCTCCAGCATTGCCGTCAGCCGCTGGACCTTGCCGCGCATGGGTGCCCGAGAGCGAAGGGTCTCGGCCGCGATCAGGACGCGCGGCAGGGCATCGCGAACGCGGGCAAGCGCCGGGGCCGCGCCGGGTTCCGTGTCGATGAGCGCCAGCGCCCTGCCGAGCCGGGAAGCCTCTTCTGGCAGGGCATCGTCGATGGCGCCATCCGCGAACTGCGTCCGCGTGAGATAGCCGATCAACGTCATGCGGGCCGCCTTGTCACCCTGGATTCCGCGAGGAAATCCGCCGAGGCGAATGGCTTGGGAGGCCGGCATGGCAGCCGGCCTCCCGCGCATTGCTGCCTTGGTTCGGGTCAGCCCCCGGCGCGAAGCCGGGCGCAGTCGACCGCGGTACGGGACGGCAGGCCGATCGCCCGGAACTGCTCGGCCGTCATGCCGAGCGTCTGGGTGACGTTGTCCGTCCTGCCGGCCATCTTCAGCGTCAGGGTGCCACCGGGGCCCTCGACCACCTCGTTGATGAACACGCTGCCGGTGGCCTGGCGGTTCTCATTGAGGGTGATGCGGCCGATGGGGCTGTCGAGCTGCAGCGTGTTGAGCGCCGCCTTGAACCGCGCCTGACCGTTGCTGAGGTCGCCGCCGGCGGCTTCCAGTCCGCGGATCGCGGCAAGGGTCGCCACGTAGTAGCCGATGCCGAAGAGCGACGGCGTCGGGAAGCGCTGGGCGGCCGGGAAGGCATCCTGGTAGAGCTTCACATAGGCCTGCCAGGCGGCTTCCGGATTGTCGACGGCGAAGGGCCCGGAGGTCGGCGTGCCGACGAGCGCGTCCTTGGCGCGGCCGCGGGCGGTCAGCACGGTCTGGTCGGCCATGATCGTGCCGCCGATGAGCCGCGTGCGCTCGCCGGCCTGCTGGTACTGGTTGAGGAAGTTGATGGCGTCCGTGCCGCCGAGGCCGAGATAGATGGCATCGACGTTGTCCGGCAGCTGGGCGATGATGGCGCCGAAGTCTGACTGGCCAAGCGG
Organism: Phreatobacter sp.; assembly: GCF_051860605.1. Taxonomy (GTDB): domain Bacteria; phylum Pseudomonadota; class Alphaproteobacteria; order Rhizobiales; family Phreatobacteraceae; genus Phreatobacter. The sequence continues at coordinate 337,601 of NZ_JBHYDR010000002.1, forward strand.
CTGCCAGAACCGCTGCACGATGTCTCCGCCCGCTTTGCAGAAGTCGACGGCGAAGCCCATGAAATTGGTGTAGCCGAAGGAATAGTCGGCCGCGATCGTGACGACGCGGCGCCAGCCCTTGGTCTTGACCACATAGCTGCCGAGGCCAAAGCCCCACTGCGAGCCGTCAAGGTTGAACCGGTAGAAATTGGGTGCCGGGTCGACCCAGGTGGTCTCGAGCGCGCCGGAAATGCCGTTGATCACGACATGGCCGGGGATGGTCTTGGCGAAATCGCGCATGGCGATGCCTTCGGAGCCGGACAGCGGCCCGATGATGAAGTCCACGCGATCCTGCTCGATGAGCTTGCGGGCCATGCGGATGGTCGTGTCGGGCCGCGTGTCGGTCGGCGCGACGACGATCTCCACCCGGCGGCCGGCGATCATGTTGTTGACCTGCTTCAGCGCCAGTTCGACGTTGCGGACGCCGTCGGCGCCGCCGGCAGCGAAGGCGCCCTCGAGAGCGACCAGGATGCCGATCTTGATGGGGGGGGCGGTGCCCTGGGCCATGGCAACGCCCGGCAGGGCGAGGCCTATGGCCGCTATGAAGGCCAGAATGGTCTTGCGCATTGGTGATCCTCCCAGTTCGACGCTCGTCTCTACTGCGGTTCGCCCGCAGGCGGCGACGTCTCTCGCAAAGGCACGTCAGGTCGCGCGGACCGAACAGCCGCGCCCTGGACAAAGCTGCTTTGCGGAAGGGTTATGGCCCATACCCAAGCGTCTGCTTTTCAGCAGAGCGCAAGAGCGTCACGACGCGCGCAAGGTTTGGGGAAGGCATTTGGGGAAAGACAATGGTGGGTGATGAAGGACTCGAACCTTCGACCCGCTGATTAAGAGTCAGCTGCTCTACCAACTGAGCTAATCACCCGCCGCCGCGCGGCCGGGCCGCACGGGAGCCGGGTGACTAGCAGACAGGATGCGGCCTGTCCAGAATGCCGCCGGCAAAAAGCGCCCTGCCCCTCTTAATCCGCCGGCCAGAGCCACGCGGCGCCGCGCACGCCGGAGGAATCGCCGAAGCGTGCCTTGACGATGGGCGTGGTGAAGGCATCGGAGAAGACATAGGGGCGCATCGCGCCCGGCAGGTCGGCATAGAGGCTGTCGACATTGCTCATGCCGCCCCCCATCACGATCACGTCCGGGTCGATCAGGTTGACGACATGGGCAAGCCCGCGGGCGAGGCGCGAGACATAGCGCCGGTAGGCCGAACCGGCCGCCCCGTCGCCGGCCATGGCCCGGGTCGCGATCTCGGGCGCGGGCAGCGCCTTACCCGTGGCGCGGGCGAAGTCGTCGGCAAAGCCGGTGCCGGAGACCCAGGTCTCCAGGCAGCCCTTCTGGCCGCAATAGCAGGAGGGGGCCGTCTCGACCTCCTCCACCGACGGCCAGGGCAGGGGGTTGTGGCCGAACTCGCCGGCGATCAGGTGCCGCCCGCGCAGCACCTTGCCGCCGATCACGATGCCGGAGCCCGCCCCGGTGCCGACAATCACGCCGAACACGGCATGGGCACCGGCCGCCGCCCCGTCCACGGCCTCGGACAGGGCAAAGCAGTTGGCGTCGTTCTCGATGCGCACCGCGCGCCCCAGAGCCGCCTCCAGATCACCGGTCAGCGGCTCGCCGATCAGCACCGTCGTGTTGGCATTCTTGACCAGACCGGTCGCCGGCGAGACGGCACCGGGAATGCCGATGCCGACCGTGCCGGTCTGCCCTGTTTCGGCCTCCGCCCCACGCACGAGCCCGGCGATCGCCTCGACGATCGCGCGGTAGTCGTGGCGCGGCGTGGGAACCCGGCGGCGATGAAGCTCCTCGCCCCGCTCGCCGAGGGCGACGACCTCGATCTTGGTGCCGCCGAGATCGATGCCGATGCGCATGGACGCTTTCCCCATCGGCACTTATTCGGCGGCCTCGATGCCGCGCTGGGGGTGCAGCCGCTCGCGCCGGGCGGTCAGCTTGTTGAGCGCCGAGAGATAGGCCTTGGCCGAGGCGACCAGGGTGTCCGGATCGGCGCCCTTGCCGGTATAGGTCTGACCGCCCGACTGCAGGCGCACGGAAACCTCGGCCTGGGCATCCGTGCCGGCGGTGACGGCATGGACCTGGTAGAGCTCGAGCACCGCCTCGTGCGGCACGATGGCCTTGATGGCATTGAACACGGCATCCACCGGGCCGTTGCCCGAGGCCTGGACGGTCTTGTGCGTGCCGTCGAGGTCGAGTGTCAGGGTCGCGGCCTGCGGGCCCATCGTGCCGGCAACGACCAGCAGCGAGATGACCTTCATGCGGTCCTGCGCATGGGCGATCTTCTCGTCCACCAGCGCCTCGATATCCTCGTCGTAGATCACCTTCTTGCGGTCGGCCAGGTCCTTGAAGCGGACGAAGGCGTCTTCCAGCTGGTTGTCGGACAGGCCATAGCCCAGATGCTTCAGCTTGTCCTTGAAGGCGTTGCGGCCGGAATGCTTGCCCATGACCAGCGAGGTCGATTTCACGCCGACCGATTCAGGCAGCATTATCTCGTAGGTCTGCGTGTTCTTCAGCATCCCGTCCTGGTGGATGCCGCTCTCGTGGGCGAAGGCGTTCCGCCCGACGATGGCCTTGTTGTACTGCACCGGGAAGGAGGTGACGGTGGAGACCAGCTTGGAGGCGCGCGTCAGCATCTTCGCGTCGATATTGGTGTCATAGGGGAAGATGTCGTTGCGCGTCCGGATCGCCATGACGATCTCTTCCAGCGCCGCATTGCCGGCCCGCTCGCCGATGCCGTTGATGGTGCATTCGATCTGGCGGGCGCCGCCCTCGATGCCGGCAATCGTATTGGCCACCGCCATGCCGAGATCGTTGTGGCAGTGCACCGAAAAGATCGCCTTGTCGGAGTTCGGCACGCGGCTGCGCACCATCTCGAACAGCGCCCTGTATTCCTGGGGAGCGGTGTAGCCGACCGTGTCGGGAATGTTGATGGTGGTGGCGCCCGCCTTGATCGCCGCCTCCACGCAGCGGCACAGGAAATCGTGCTCGGTGCGGGTGCCGTCCTCGGCCGACCATTCCACGTCATCGACCAGATTGCGCGCCCGGGTGACCGAGGCCACCACCATGGCCAGCACCTCGTCCGGCTCCTTCTGCAGCTTGTGCTTCATGTGGACGGGAGAGGTGGACAGAAAGGTATGGATGCGCGGCCGGCGCGCCTTGCGCACGGCCTCTCCGGCGCGCTCGATATCGGCCATGCCGGCGCGGGCGAGGCCGGCGACCACGGCGTTCTTCACGCGCATGGCAATCGCCTCGACCGCCTCGAAATCGCCGTTGGAGGCGATGGGGAAGCCGGCCTCGATGATGTCGACACCCATTTCGTCGAGGAGGTCGGCGACCTGCAGCTTTTCCTCCAGCGTCATGGTGGCGCCGGGGCACTGCTCGCCGTCGCGCAGCGTGGTGTCGAAGATGAGGACGCGGTCCCTGGCGGATACGGGCGTGCCAGAAGCGTTCGAAGCGGTGCTGGTCATGGGTCTTGTCCTTCTGCTGCGGCCGGCGGGGGCGGACTGACGCGCCTCACAGCACCGGCCCCTTGCGGGTGGGTGGTCGTGGCGGTGATCCCCTGAGCGCCAGGGCCGATCCGGCCCGGACGGTGCTCAGGGGCGGGTAAGCAGAAGAAGGGACAGCGAGGCCGTGGCGCTGAAAGCGCGGACGCTGATCGGTGCAATGGCACGGACGATCGGCACGGACGGTTCCTCGACAAGGCGGCGTAGCAGCCGCTGATAACCCAGTTTCGTAGCCGATCCGGGGGGACCGGCGCAAGCGGAAAGGGCCGCGTGGCCGTTTGCCGTTCGTCCAGCCTGGGGCCTGTATGGTTTCTGCCCGGTTAAGACGGGTCGGCCAGGAGGCGCGCGCTTAACCTTCCGCACGCAAGGCGAACGGAACGGGCCCGAATCGGCTTCCCCGCCGTGTTGGCGCTTCGTTCCGTCGCCAAACGGGGCGATCCGGCTCAGGAAACAGGCAGAGGGACAAGCGCCACGAACGGCGTCGGCCCGCCTGGCCGAGCCTTCAGGTTAACGGATCCGTGCCGATCCGGGACGAACCTTACGTGCGCGCGCGCGTTTCCATCGTCAGGTTCACCACCACGCCGCTGACCACGACAAGCCCGCCGATCAGCACCGCAAGTTCCGGCTGCTCGCCATAGACCATCCAACCGATAGCGGCGATCAGCGGCACGCGCATGAAATCGATCGGCGTGACGACGATGGCATCGCCATGCCGGAAGGCATTGGTCAGGCAGTAATGCGCCGTGAAGCCGCCGATCATGATGCCAGCAAGCGGCAGCCACTGGGTCAGGTCCAGCCGGTCCCCGAACCAGACAGGCCCGCCCGCCACCACATTGGCGATCAGGTTGAGCGGCAGCTGGATGACATTCATCCAGAACATGATGGTCCAGGTGGAATCCCGGCCGGTGAGAAACTTGGTCGTCGTCTGCTGCACGCCGAAACAGACGGCGGCGGCGGCGACCAGCAGCGCCTCGGGACGAAAGCCGTCAAGGCCGGGCCTCAGAATGATCAGGACGCCGGCGAAGCCGAGCAGCAGGGCGATGGTGCGCGCCGTCGTGAGCCGCTCGCCGAGGAACAGGATGGCAAACACCGCGACCCATGCCGGGGTGGTGAACTCGATGGCGAAGACCGTCGCGAGCGGCAGCAGCGTGATGCCATAGGCCCATAGCGCCTGTCCCGCCGTGTGGATCGAATTGCGCAGGAAATGGATGCCCGGCCGGGACGGCTTCAGCCGCCGGTCCGGGCCCGGCGTCGCGAGCGCCATGGCGGCGAGGATGACCAGGCCGCCGAGATTGCGCAGGGCCAGGATCTCGAAGATCGAAAGGGTGCCATGCAGGGCGCGGATCGACAGGGCGATCGCGCTGAACGACAGCAGTGAACCGGCCATCCAGGCGACGACGAGAAGGAAGCTGCGTGTGGCGGCGGTCATCGGTCTCGGCGGCCAGATGGGGCGGGGCCTCACGTTCTAGAGGGGAGAGGCAGCCGGGTCCCGCGCCAATTTCGCAGGGCCGCCCGAAAAATCCCGCTGTATCCCGCGCGGCGGTTGACGGCCCGGGCGGCCGCGACTATACACGCCGATCCGTGGCGGCCGAGGGGCCGCCGCTCTCGTTTTCCTGCGCCCTGATCGGGGCGCCATCCGCCGGGACCGCACCCATGGCCAATACGTCATCCGCGAAGAAGGCCGCCCGCGTCATCGCGCGGCGCACCGCCGTCAACCAGGCCCGCCGCTCGCGCATGCGCACCTATCTGCGCAAGGTCGAGGAGGCGATTGCCTCCGGCGACAAGTCGGCCGCCGCCGATGCGCTGAAGGCAGCCGAGCCCGAGATCATGCGGGCTGCCCAGAAGGGCATTCTCCATCGCAACACGGCCTCCCGCAAGGTCTCGCGGCTTGCCCATCGCGTGGCCGTGATCGGGGCCTGATCGACCCCTCCGACGACCATCCATTCGACGCTTTCAGACCCGGCCGCGAGGCCGGGTTTTTTGTTGCACGATCTGTCCGTGACCCGCTCCACGGTACCCCTGCAGCTGACCTAGGGGATGCCCCAAGGGAGCCGTTGCCGGATGGCAACAGGGGCACGCAGACCCGATCCCACGCAGGCCAGATTCATTGGCCGAAGGACAGAAGCTGATCCGGCTCAAAAGTCACGCCCCCGAAAGCGCCTTTTCTTCAAGGGCTTGGCGAGGGGACGTTTCGTTCCGGAATCGAAACGGGCCGATTCGCTCCTCTCGGGACGACCTCCGGTGCCGGCCCAAATCAGGCGGACCCGATGGCCGGCTCGCGGCAGTCTCATCGATTCAGGCGATTCGTCAGGGGGTTGAAAGCCGGCTCACGGGCGGTCGGGAAAACGGGGTGAGTCAAGCGCCAGGCGTTAACTCTTCCTTAATCAAAATCCGTTGCCCGCGGCGCGTCCGCTGTGTATCAATCAACCCACTCGGGGGGGCCACCTCGGGTTTCAACGACGAACCGGACTGAAACGCCTGTATTGTGCGGGTCGGAGAAGCATTGTCTCGAAAGACGCATGTCTTTCAAGGAGAATGCCGGTGCGTTCGACATGAGACCCTGGTGTGTCGACCTGCATCAATCGCGTTGCTGATTGATGCAGGTCGGACAAACGAGCAAAAGACAAAACCATAGACTGGGGCGCGCGGTCCTTCACTGGACCGTGTGAGAAGAGATGCTGTCTGCAAATGAAGCCGGTTATGCTGGGGATGCCACCGTGGAGACGACCTTCGAGGCGATCTCCCGCGAGGCCGATGCCCAGCTGATCGATGTGCGCACCACCGCCGAGTGGGCCTATGTCGGGTCGCCCGACCTGAAGGGCCTGGACAAGGATGCCATTCGGATCGAATGGCAGGTCTTCCCGCATATGGGGGTCAACCCGGATTTTGTGGCGCGGCTTGCCGCAGCGCTTGCGGCGCGCGGCGTTCAGCCCTCCGCCAAGCTCTATTTCCTGTGCCGTTCGGGCGTGCGCTCGAAGGCTGCCGCCATCGCAGCGACGGAGGCGGGCTTTGCGTCCTGCTTCAATGTTGCCGGCGGCTTCGAGGGGCCCCCCGATGCCGGGGGCCACCGCGGCAGGGTCGCTGGCTGGAAGGCCGCTGGTCTGCCCTGGATCCAGCCCTGATCCCTACCGCGTCCCCCGTTTCCACGCTTTCCCCGCCTTACACCCCGCTTCAACCATGGAGAACATTGTGTTCGCCACTCCCGAACCCATCCGCGAACCGATCGGCAACGACACCGATGCCACGAGCGATGCCATGCGCGCCGGAGCCATCTGGGGTCGCGTCAGGCGGCGCCTGAGCGTCGAATTTGGCGAGGATGTGTTCTCGAGCTGGTTCAAGAGCATCGAGATCGACCGCGCGGACGGTAATGACGTGCGCCTGTCGGTGGCGACACGGTTTCTGAAGAGCTGGATCGACGCCAATTACAAGGACCGGATCGTCGATCGCTGGAGCGAGGAGGCGGGCCGCCGCGTCAGCATCGAGTTCTGCGTGCGCTCGGCTGGTGGCGCCCGTCTGCCGGTCCGGCCGCGGGCTGCCGGGGAGGTGGCGCCGCGTCCGATGACGGCGGCCGCCTCGCCGCAGCCGGTCGTGCCGGCCATGTCCGGTGTCGAAGGTCTGCCGGGCTCGCCGCTGGACCCGCGCCTGACCTTCGACAGCTTCGTTCAGGGCCGCTCGAACACGCTGGCGCGCGCTGCCGCGCTGCAGGTCGCCCAGTCGCGGTCGAGCGATGCCGTGCTGTTCAATCCGCTCTACATCCATGCCGGCGTCGGTCTCGGCAAGACCCACCTGCTGCAGGCGGTCGCGGGCGCGGCCCAGGCGTCCGGCCGGCGGGTGCTCTATCTCACCGCGGAGAAGTTCACCTTCGGCTTCGTCGCCGCCCTGAAGAACCAGACCGCCATCGCCTTCAAGGAAGCGCTGCGCAGCATCGACCTTCTGGTCATCGACGACCTGCAGTTCCTGCAGGGCAAGCAGACCCAGGCCGAGTTCTGCCACACCCTCAACGCCCTTATCGATGCCGGCCGGCAGATCGTGGTCGCCGGCGATCGTCCGCCGTCCGACCTCGACGGCATGGACGAGCGGGTGCGCTCGCGTCTTGCAGGCGGCCTGACCGTGGAGATCGGCACGCTCGACGAGGGGCTGCGCCTCGATATCCTGCGCCAGAAGCTCGATCAGGCGCGGGTGCAGCACCAGGGCTTCGACGTGCCCCAGCAGGTGCTTGCCTATATCGCCCGCAACGTCACCCAGAATGGTCGCGATCTGGACGGCGCCTTCACCCGCCTCCTGGCCAACAACCGGCTGACCAGCCAGCCGGTCACGATCGAGATGGCTGAGCGGTCGATCCGGGATCTGGTGCGCGTGGCCGAGCCGAAGCGCATCAAGATCGAGGACATCCAGAAGGTCGTGGCGCAGCACTACAATGTCAGCCGCTCGGACATCCTGTCCGCCCGCCGGACCGCATCCGTGGTCCGCCCGCGGCAGGTCGCGATGTATCTGTCCAAGACGCTGACCCTGCGCTCGCTGCCGGAGATTGGCCGGCGCTTTGGCGGTCGTGACCACACCACCGTTCTGCACGCGGTGCGCAAGATCGAGAATCTCGCCGGCCAGGATCGCGCGCTGAACGAGGAGATCGAGACATTGAAGCGCCGCCTCAATGATTGAGGCGGCGCCGGGTCGTTCAGTCAGAATCCGGCGGCAGGCCGCCGGATCGGTTCAGCATTCACCGCGGCCGCGGCGATAGGGAGCGGCATCGTGCTGGCCGGCGGCCAGCGCGCGCACCGCATCGCCCTCGGTCCGGGCACCGGAAAAGGCGTTCTCGAACGCCACCACGCCGAGCGAGGTGATCGGGCCGGAATCGAAACGCACGCGATAGAGCCTGCGGTTCAGCCGCGGATCGTAGCCGACGGCTTCCACGGCCCTGACACAGAACTCGCCGACCGGAACCGTTCGGATCGACACCGTCTGGCGGTTGCGGCTGTCGTCAAAGCGCTCGAGAATCGGCCCGCCGCCATGGTCGCGATTGCCCCACTGGGCGGCGGCCGGCCCGGCCGCAAGGGCTCCGAGGCCGAGCGCCGCGGCGGCTGCGAGCGTGACCGGGCGGATCATCTTCAGTTTCGTCATCACTGTCTCCTGTTCCGACGAGGTTGGGGCCCCCTGGTCGTCCTGAGTGTCGCAGTGAGCGATAAAGGTTCAAGACGAGCCTAATATAGGTGCGCCTTCCCGCCGCGTTAAGGCGTCAGATCAAACGGCCACCTCCCGGCACCTGTGGGCGCTGTCCGGGCAACGCGACAGGATGCGATACTCGTCGACTGCCTCGTCCATCAGATCCGTGTAGGCCCTGAGCGCCTGTCGTTCGGCACGGTCGAGCGCGTCGAGTTCGGAGCGGATCGGCTGGAACGCGGCCTCGAAGGTGGCGCTGCGCTGCTCCATCTCCATGTCGTCGTCGATGCGGCCGGTCGCGCGGTCGGCTGCAAGCTTCAGTTCCAGCGCCTCCAGAGTCGGGGCTATCCGGTCGAGATGCGGCCGGAGCGCCCGGTTGGCCGGCTCGGTCATGTCATGGAACAGGCGCTTCGCCCTGGCATGGACCTCGTGGAAGAGATGCTCGGCCTCGCCGCACGGACCGGCGGCCGGCAGCCGCATGACCTTGCGCAGGCGCAAGCGCACAAGACGGGGGTCGTCGAGATCGGTGAGCCGGTCGATGAGCACTCCGTCCTCGAACACCAGGATCTGCGGGATGCCGGAAATGGCATGGTCGCGGCGAAAATCGAGGGCAAGATCGCCGTCCACCCGCGCAACCGCAGCCTTGCAGGCAAATTCGATCGCGAGCTTGTCGATGATCGGACTCAGCAGGCGGCAGGCCAGGCTCCAGGCGGTGGAATAGGCGATGACAACGAAACCGGGCGTCGAGGCGACCAGATGGCGCGCGCCGGCATCGTCGAGCGACGTGCCCGGAGGGCGGGGGCCGAAGCCGGCTGCGGTTCTCGTGGTCATGCTCATGCCCTTTCCAGATGTCCGACCGGCCACGGTTCACGCTGCGGTCGGTGCCGGCGTAGCGGCGACCGGCTTCGGCGGGCATTGCGCCGGGTTGCAGGATGTTGCGGCCGCTTGCGCAGCGGCCGTCCGGCCGTCCCGGTGATTTGCCGGGGGATGAGCCGGGTGGCATGCGGCACCGGCCTTGCAACGGAGTGAACGGCAAGCTTGACTGTCCGGCCTCTTTCCGGGCATCGGCTAGTGCCCGAACGTCCCTATCTGGAGCAGCATTGATGAAGGTGACCGTCGAGCGGGCCCAGCTCCTCAAGTCGCTCGGCCATGTCCATCGCGTGGTCGAGCGGCGGAACACGATCCCCGTGCTGTCGAACGCGCTGATGCGCGCCGAAGGCGCTTCGCTCAGGCTGAAGGCCACCGATCTCGATATCGAGGTTGTCGAGACCCTGCCGGCGGAGGTGGCGACCGGCGGTGGCATCACCGTTCCGGCGCACATGATCCACGACATCGTCCGCAAGCTGCCCGATGGGTCGCAGGTCCAGATCGAGACCGTCGGGGACAAGGGGACGCTGGCCGTGCGGGCCGGGCGCTCGCGCTTCACGCTGCAGACCATCCCGGAGGGCGATTTCCCCGACATTGCCGCCGGCGAGATGAGCCATCGCTTCGAACTGCCGGCCGGTCACCTGAAGCGCCTGATCGACAAGACACAGTTCGCCATCTCCACCGAGGAGACGCGCTACTACCTCAACGGCATCTACCTGCACGTTGTCGACAAGGGCGGCGCGGCCATGCTGCGGGCGGTGGCGACCGACGGTCACCGGCTCGCGCAGGTGGAGTTCGGGGCGCCCGAGGGGGCTGCCGGCATGCCCGGTGTCATCGTGCCGCGCAAGACGGTCGCCGAGGTGCAGCGTCTCGTGGAGAATCCGGAGGAGAGCGTGACGGTCGAACTGTCGACCGCCAAGATCCGCTTCCGCTTCGGCGAGACCGTGCTCACCTCCAAGCTGATCGACGGCACCTTTCCCGACTATGCGCGGGTGATCCCCGCTGCCAACGACAAGGTGCTGACGGTGGAGAAGGGCGAGTTTGCCGCTGCCGTCGATCGCGTCTCCACGGTGTCCTCCGAGCGCGGCCGGGCCGTGAAGCTGTCGGTTGCCGACGGGCGGCTGACCCTATCGGTGACCAATCCCGATTCGGGCAGCGCGACCGAGGAGATCGAGGTCTCCTATGAGGCCGACGCGCTCGATATCGGCTTCAACTCCCGCTATCTGCTCGACATCACCGGCCAGATCGACGGCGACACGGTAGAGCTCAAGCTCGCCGATCCCGGTTCGCCCACGCTGATCCGCGATCCGGCTGGTCCCGGCGCGCTCTACGTGCTCATGCCCATGCGCGTGTGAGGGCATGACTGCGGCCATCATCGACGGCAAGGCTGTTGCCCGCGAAGTGATCGCCCGGGCGACCACGCTCTCCGGCGCCTTCGTGAAATCCGCCGGCCGCCCGCCCGGCCTGGCCGTCGTGCTGGTTGGCGAGGACCCGGCGAGCCAGGTCTATGTGCGCAACAAGAGCCGCGAGGCGGAGGCCTGCGGCTTCCGGTCCGAGCAGCACAGCCTGCCGGCCGATACCTCGCAGGCCGACCTTCTGGCCCTCGTCGCCCGGCTCAATGGCGACCCCGGCATCGACGGCATCCTGGTGCAACTGCCCTTGCCAGGTGACATCGATTCGGGTGCCGTGCTGACCGCCATCGATCCGGCGAAGGACGTCGATGGCTTCCACCCGGTCAATGTCGGCCTGATCGCCAGTGGCGAGACAGCGCGGGCGCTGGTCCCCTGCACGCCCGCCGGCGTCATGATCCTCATCGAGGGCGCTACCGGCCGTTCGCTTGCCGGCCGCCATGCCGTGGTGCTCGGCCGCTCGAACATTGTCGGCAAGCCGGTCGCCCAGCTTCTCCTCCAGCGGGACGCGACCGTCACCATCGCCCATTCGCGCACGCATGACCTGCCCGAACTCTGCCGGCAGGCGGATGTGCTGGTGGCCGCTGTCGGTCGCCCGCGCATGGTGCGCGGCGACTGGGTGAAGGAAGGCGCCGTTGTCATCGATGTCGGCGTCAATCGCATTCCGGCGCCCGAGCGCGGCGAGGGCAAGACACGGCTCGTCGGCGATGTCGCGACCGACGAGGCCATGGAGCTGGCCTCCGCGATCACGCCCGTTCCGGGGGGTGTGGGGCCGATGACGATTGCCATGCTCATGGCCAATACGGTGACGGCCGCGCATCTGAGGTCCGGCCTGCGCCGTCCCGATTTCACGCTCTGACCACGGGAGGTCGCGATGGCTGTGCCGGCCGGTCGTCCCGCGTTCATCGTTGTCGGTGCCGGCGCCATCGGCTGTCATGTCGGCGGGCGGCTGGCAGCGTCCGGCGCGCGCGTGGTCTTTCTCGCCCATGATCGCAGCCGCATGGCCCTTGCCGCGCGCGGACTGTCCGTCACGGATCTCGACGGCTCTCGCTTCGACCTTGCCCCGCAGAGCCTGCACCTGGCCGGAACCCCCGCCGAGGCAGCCCTGCAGGCAGGCGGCGGGCCCTTCGTCCTCCTGTGCGTCAAGGGCCCCTCGACGGAGGCCGCGGCGGCTGGGATTGCCGCTGTTCTTCCTCCCGGGACACCGGTCCTGTCGCTGCAGAACGGCGTGGATAATCCCGCCCGCATCCGCAGCGCCGCGCCCGGTCTCGTCGTGCTCGCCGGCATGGTGCCGTTCAATGTGGCGCTGAGCATGGAGGATGGCGCGCCTGTCACCGCCCATCGCGGCACTTCGGGCGATCTCCACGCCGAGGACCACCCGGCCGTGCGGGCCGTGGCACCCGCTTTTGCAGCCGCCGGCCTGCCGCTGACCCTTTCGTCCGACATGGCGGCGGTGCAGTGGGGCAAGCTCCTTCTGAACCTGAACAATCCGGTCAATGCGCTGTCCGGCCTGCCATTGAAGCGCCAGCTTCTCGACCCGGACTACCGGCGCGTGCTGGCCGCCCTGCAGGCCGAGGCGCTGGCCGTCATGAAGGCCGCCGGCATCCGCCCGGCAAAGATTGGCGCCGCCCCGCCAGCCCTGATCCCGACCATCCTGCGCCTGCCGACCTGGGCCTTCTCGCGCATCGCCGCCAGCATGCTGTCCATCGACGAGCGTGCCCGCTCTTCCATGCTCGACGATATCGAGGCCGGCCGGCCGACCGAGATCGACGACCTGTGCGGCGCCATCGTCCGGATGGCGGAACGGGCGGGAGCGGCTGCGCCCCTGAACAGTCTCATGATTGAATGGATCAGGCATCTGCGCGCGGGCGAGCATGCCGCAGGCGCTGACCTGCTCGCCCGCATTGCCGGCCCGAAGGCTCCCCTGTGATCACGCAGCCTTGATTTCTGCGCGCGAAGCCTCGATATCCGGCCCAACCCGTTCCATGACAGGCGAGACGCCATGACCGATCCGAAGGACACGCGCACGGAAGCGCAGAACGACGACATGATGGCAGACGAGACGCCGGCAGGCGCAGCAGCGGCTGACGAGATTGCGCCGGTCGATCTCATCGAGGAGGTGAGGGCAGAGGCGGCGATGATGAAGGATCGCCTGCTGCGCACGCTTGCCGAGATGGAAAACATCCGCAAGCGCACCGAGCGCGAGGTGGCCGATGCCCGCACCTATGCGGTCAGCAGCTTTGCCCGCGACCTGCTCAACGTGGCCGACAACATCCGCCGCGCCTTCGAGAGCCTGCCGGCCGAGGCGCTGCCGGCCGACGGTCCGCTGAAGGCCTTTGCCGACGGCGTCGACCTCACCGAGCGCGAATTGCTGAAGACCCTGGAGAAGCACGGCATCCGCCGGATCGAGCCGGACGGCCAGAAATTCGATCCCAACCTGCACCAGGCCATGTTCGAGATGCCGAACGACCAGGTGCCCGCCGGCATGGTCGTCCAGACCGTGCAGGCCGGCTACACGATCGGCGAGCGCGTGCTGAGGCCAGCCCTCGTCGGCGTCTCCAAGGGCGGGCCGAAGGTGGCGCCGGCGCAGACCCCGTCCGAGAGCAAGTAGGGGCGATGACCGGGCTCCTGCCCTGGCTGGAATGGGCAGGCGTCGCGGTTTTTGCGCTGACCGGCGCGCTGGTGGCCGCGCGCAAGCAGATGGATCCCTTCGGGTTCGCGCTGCTCGGCACGGTCACCGGCATCGGCGGCGGAACGCTGCGCGACATCCTGCTCGGCATCCGGCCGGTGCCGTGGATCCTCGACCCGACCGTCGTGGTCATCTGCCTCGTCGTCTCGCTCGCAGCGTTCTTCACCGCGCATCTGTTCGAGCGCGAGGGCCGGGCCAAGGCGATCCTGTGGGCCGACGCGCTGGGCCTCGCCCTGTTCACGGTTACCGGCACTGCCAAGGCCCTCGGCGCCGATGCCCCCGCCATTTCCGCGGTGATGCTCGGCGTCGTCACGGCGACGTTCGGCGGCATCATCCGCGACATCCTGGCCGGCGACGTGCCGCTGGCGCTGCGCCGCGACATCTACGTGACCGCAGCCTTGGCGGGAGCCATCGTCTTCGTTCTGGCCAACCGACTGCTGTCGCCCGAGGTCGATGACCTGCTCGGCTTCGCGGTGGTCTTCTTGATCCGCGGTCTCGCCATCGCGCGCGGCTGGTCGCTGCCGCAATATGGCGGCAGAGGCTGACGGACGGTCAGTCCACCCGTTCCAGCAGCCGCCGCGGCGCGCAGCGCAAACCCGCTTCCCCCGCACAGCTCGCAAACGAATAGAGGATGGCGTCGGCCCGCCCGACCAGGTTCTCCACCGGTACGGACCCCATCGCGGCAAAGCGGCTGTCGGCGGAATTGTCCCGATTGTCCCCGAGCATGAAGAGCCGGCCCTCGGGCACCACCAGTTCGGCCATGTCGGAATCAACCGGACGCCGGTCGCGCAGGATCACCGTGTGCGGCCGGCTTGAGCCGGGAAGCATCTCCCGATAGGCGGTGACGGCGACAACCGCGCCATCGGTGGTCCGGTAGGTCCAGCGGCCCGACTGGGTGAGCGGCACTTCCTCGCCGTTCAGCCAGACCCTGCCGTCGCGAATCGCAACCCGGTCGCCGGGCAGGCCCACCACGCGCTTGACGAAATCCTCGCCCGACACGGGATGGCGGAAGACGGCGACGTCCCCGCGACCGGGCATGGCGGCAGGCACCCGGCCGGTCTCGCCTGGAAAGCGCGGCAGGTAGTCGCCGCCCACCAGCGAATAGCGGCTGTAGCCGAAGGGATACTTCGTCGCGGCCACGCGGTCGCCGATCTCGAGCGTCGGAACCATGCTCTCCGACGGGATGTGATAGGTGGCAAACGCGAAGGATCGCAGCACCACCACGATGACCAGCGCGCTGAACAGCGTGTTGGCGAGATCGCGAAGCTTCGTCATGTGGCCCGTCTTGTGGGGGATGAAGCCGCTGGATGCCTGTGGATTGCGGCTGACTTGCGGCGGAAGCCCGGCCTATCGCCAGATGAGGTGCGCGGCGAGCAGGAGCGCGATGGCCCAGAGGGCCACGGTCGAGGCACGGTTGCGCCGGGCTTCCGCCTCGCCGATGCCCTTGAGCGAATCCGGGGCGAGCACGAAGCCGTCCTTCGTCAGCTCGTCGATCCGCTCCGACAGCATTGCCGCACGGCCGAGCAGGGCTGGTGCCTCGGAAATCACCCGGCCGACCGTGCGGGCCCCTTCGCCCATCTCCTCGATGCGCCCGACGGGCCCGAGATTGCGCGTGATCCAGTCGCGCACCACCGGTTCGGACGTCGTCCAGATGTCGAGGCGCGGGTCCAGCGACCGGGCGACGCCTTCGACCACCACCATGGTCTTCTGCAGCAGGATCAGTTCGGTGCGCGTCTTCATCTCGAAGATGCCGGTCACCTCGAACAGCAGGGACAGGAGCTTCGCCATCGAGATCTGGTCGGCCGTGCGCGAATGGATCGGCTCGCCGATAGCGCGGATCGCCTGGGCGAACTCGTCGATGGAATGGTGCCCCGGTACATAGCCGGCCTCGAAATGCACCTCCGCCACGCGCCGGTACTGCTTGGTGATGAAGCCGAGCAGGATCTCGGCCAGGAAGCGGCGCTCCTTCGGCCCGATCCGGCCCATGATGCCGAAATCCACCGCGACGAGATTGCCGGCCGGATCCGCGAACAGGTTGCCCTGGTGCATGTCGGCATGAAAGAAGCCGTCGCGCAGTGCCTGGCGCAGGAAGCTCTGGATCACGATCTGGCCCAATGCGCGGGCATCCACGCCGGCCTTTGCCAGGCCCTCCCGGTCGCCGAGGCGGATGCCGTCGATCCATTCGGTTGTGAGCACGGACTTTCCCGTGCGAATCCAGTCGACGGAGGGCACGCGAAAGCCGGGATCGTCCTTCGTGCGCTCGGCGAGTTCCGAGGCGGCGGCGGCCTCCAGCCGGAGGTCCAGTTCCATCCCCATCGAGCGGGCCAGCGTGTCGACCACGCCGACCGGCTTGAGGCGCCGGCTGTCCGGCACCAGCCGCTCGGCGAGCCGGGCGGCGAAATAATAGTCGGACAGGTCGGCGCGGAAGCGGTCGGCCACGCGCGGCCTCAGCACCTTCACGGCCACGTCGCGCAGGCTGTCGCCCTCGCGGACCGTAGCGCGATGCACCTGCGCGATGGAGGCTGCCGCGATCGGCGGGCCGAACGAGGCGAAGATGGCGGCGACGGGTTCCCCGAGGTTCTCGGCGACAATGCGCTCGGCCTCCGCCTGGTCGAAGGGCGGCACCTTGTCCTGCAGGGCCTCAAGGTCGGTGGCGATCGCGGCGCCCACCACGTCTGGCCGTGTCGACAGGAACTGGCCGAGCTTCACATAGGTCGGCCCGAGCCGGGTTAGCGCGGCGGTCAGCCGGTCGGCGCGCGTTCCGGTGCTGCGCCGTTCGATGAGGCGCGCGAGCCGTAAGGCCAGGCGGGCCGGCGGCGGCAGGGCCTCCGGATCGACGAGGCCGAACACGCCCTCCCGGGCGAAGACGAGGCCCGCACGCGCCAGCCGCAGGATATGGACGAAGCCGGTGATCACGGGCTCAGAGCTTCCAGCCGCCGGTGAGGCAGACGATGCCGCCGGTCATGGGTGTGATGTCGACGCGGGAGAAGCCCGCCTTGCGGACCATGCCGGCGAAGGTCTCGTTCCGGGGGAACTTGCGGATCGATTCGACGAGATACTGGTAGGGCTCGGCATCGCCGGTCACCATGCGCCCCATCGGCGGGATGACGTTGAAGGAATAGGCGTCATAGACCCGGTCGAGGCCGGGCAGCACGTCGGGCGAAAATTCGAGAACCAGCAGCCGGCCTCCGGGCCGCAGCACGCGGAAGGCCTCGTCCAGCGCCTGCTGGATGCGCGGCACGTTCCGGATGCCGAAGGCGATGGTATAGCCGTCGAAGGACGAGGCCAGGCAGGGCAGCGCCTCTGCATTGCCCTGAATGAAGGCGACGCGCTCGCCAAGGCCGCGTTGGCCGGCCCGCTCGCGGCCGACCTTGAGCATCTCGCCGTTGATGTCGCAGACCGTGGCGGAAGCGGCTGAACCCGCCGCGACCACCTTGAAGGCGACGTCTCCCGTTCCGCCGGCAACGTCGAGATGCCGGAACGGACGCTGCTTCGGCACGCCGAGACGGGTCACCATCACGTCCTTCCAGACGCGATGCAGGCCGGCCGACATCAGGTCGTTCATCAGGTCGTAGCGGCCGGCGACCTTGTGGAACACCTCGTCGACGAGCCCCTGCTTGGCGTCGAGATCGACGCGGCGAAAGCCGAAATCGGTGTCGGTGGGCGCTGCTGACATGAAAGGGTCCCGCGAATTCGGCCGGACCATAGCGGAAGCCTCCGGCCGGCGCTATGTCGGGGCAGGCCGGCCGATGCGGCCGGGAGACGATCAGCGCCATGCCGGAACTGCCAGAGGTCGAGACGGTGCGGCGGGGCCTGGCGCCGGTCATGGAGGGCGCGACCATCCTGGCCGCAGAGCTGCGCAGGCCGGACCTGCGCTTTCCCTTTCCCGAGCGCTTCGCCGAGCGGCTTGCCGGCCGGCGCATCGCCTCACTCGGCCGCCGCGCCAAATATCTCCTCGCCGATCTCGACGACGGCGAGGTGGTCATCATGCACCTCGGCATGTCCGGCTCGTTCCGGATCGAGGGCGCTGTGGTCGGCGACTTCCACCACGAGCGCTCGCGCGCCGCGGCCCATGACCATGTCGTGTTCCGCCTGTCGTCGGGTGCGACCGTCACCTACAATGATCCGCGCCGCTTCGGCTTCATGCTGATGGCTGCGCGCCCGGCGCTCGCCGAACATCCGCTCATCGCCCATCTGGGTGTCGAGCCGACCGGCAACGACCTCTCCGCGGAGCATCTGGCATCCGCCTTCCGCGGCAAGTCCGCGCCTCTCAAGGCCGCGCTGCTCGACCAGTCGATCATTGCCGGTCTCGGCAACATCTATGTCTGCGAGGCGCTGTTCCGCGCCGGCCTGTCGCCTGAGCGCGCCGCCGGCACGCTGGTGACGAAGGCCGGCAGGCCCACGGCCCGGCTGGAACGGCTGGTGCCCGTCATCCGGCAGGTGATCGCCGAGGCGATCGAGGCCGGCGGCTCGTCGCTGCGCGACCATGCGCAGCCCTCCGGCGAGCTCGGCTATTTCCAGCACAGCTTCCATGTCTATGACAGGGAGGGCGAGGCTTGCGTCACGCCCGGCTGCCGGACCATTGTTCGGCGCATCGTGCAGTCGAACCGCTCGACGTTCCTCTGCCCGACATGCCAGCGATAGGAACCGGTCATGCTGAAGGTCTGGGGACGGAACAATTCGTCCAACGTGCAGAAGGTCATGTGGTGCGTCGGCGAACTCGGCATCGCCCATGAGCGCGTCGATGCGGGCCGCCAGTTCGGCATCGTCGACGGAGCGGACTACCGGGCCATGAACCCGAACGGCAAGATCCCGACAATCGAGGATCAGGGCGTGGTCCTGTGGGAATCCAACGCCATCTGCCGGCACCTTGCCCGCAGGCATGGCCGGCTGATGCCGGCCGCCCTCGCCGACCAGGCCCGTGTCGACATGTGGATGGACTGGCAGCAGACCGAGCTCGGCATGGGGGTCGGACCGGTCTTCATCGGCATGGTGCGGACGCCGCCCGAGCAGCGCGACAATGCCGCCATCGACCGCGCGCGGAAACTCGCCATCGCCTCGATGAAGATGCTCGATGACGAACTCGGCCGGCATCTCTACGTGGTCGGCAACACCTTTTCGGTGGCCGACATTCCGATCGGCGTCATGGTCTTCCGCTACAAGGCGCTGATCCCGGAAAGCCCGGCCTATGCGCATGTCGACCGCTGGTATTCAGCGCTCATGGAGCGGCCGGCCTTCCGCGAGCATGTCACCGACATCCCGCTGACCTGACCCTTCGCTTGTCCGGCAGGCTGACGAGGGGCTGACAACGACAAGGGAGGAACCATGGCGTTCTATCGGGGCATGACCTGCGAGACGGTGACCCTCAGCGGCGACGGCGGCACGCCCGTCTCCGCCTATGTCGCCCGGCCGGAGGGCGCCGGGCCGTTTCCGGGCGTGGTGCTGATCCATCACCTGCCGGGCTGGAGCGAGCTCTATATCGAGACGACGCGGCGCTTCGCCCATCACGGCTACATCGCCATCTGCGCCAACCTCTACGAGCGGGCCGGCCCGGGCGATCCCGACGACGTCGCAGCCCGCGTCCGCGCCGAGGGAGGCATCGCCGACGCGCAGATGGTCGGTGACACGGCCGCGGCCGTCGCGTGGCTGCGATCCCAGCCGGGCCACAACGGCAAGGTCGGCCTGTTCGGCTCCTGCTCGGGCGGTCGCCATGCCGTCATCTATGCCAGCCGCAGGACCGACGTGGACGCCTGTGCGGACCTGTGGGGCGGGCGCGTCGTCATGGCCGCGGAGGAGCTCAACGGGAAGACGCCGGTTGCGCCCATCGACCTGACGGCTGACCTGTCCTGCCCGCTCATCGGCATCTTCGGCAATGACGACCGGGCGCCGAGCCCCGAACAGGTCGACCGCCACGAGGCCGCCCTGAAGGAGCACGGCAAGGCCTACGAATTCCACCGCTATGACGGCGCCGGCCACGGCTTCTTCTACTGGCACCGGCCGCTCTACCGGCCCGAACAGGCGATGGATGCCTGGGGCAAGGTCTTTGCGTTCTTCGGCCGTCATCTGGCCTGACGGGAGGCTCAAGCCATGTGCACGTCCATCGTCGAGATCGTCCCGGCCGAGGGCATGGCCAAGCGCGGCGAGGCCTGGTTCCCGCTTACGCAGGCGGTGGTGGCCTATGACCATGCGCGTCACGCGCCGCTGGACGACGTCATCACGCTCGACTTCGTCAATGCCGGGCTCGACCCCGGTGCGCGCGCCGGCATTGAACTGACGCTGGACAGCGCCCGTGAGTTGCGCGATGCGCTTGCGCGCGCCATCCTTGCCGCCGAGTTCGAGGAGGCGGAGGTCCGGGGCAAGACGGCCGCGCCCGGCTTGCGTCAGGTCGCCTGACGCCGGCGCTCACGGTGAGGCAGCCAGCCGGGCATTGTTCCGCGCCCTCGCGCGCTGGATCGCCCGTTCGGCGTCGGGTTTCTTGCCGCGTTGACTTTTCGCGCGGTCGCGGCCTATAACCCGCGCCGACTTGGGAGCGGCCCGCGCCCGAGAACGCTGTCCGTTCGCGGAAGGCGTCCCGCAGGCCGTTTCCGACATTTTCCGATCGAACGATCCAGACCGCGCGGAGACGTCCCGTGAAACGCACTTTTCAACCCTCCCGGCTCGTGCGCAAGCGCCGCCATGGCTTCCGTGCCCGCATGTCGACCGTTGGCGGCCGCAAGGTGCTGGCTGCCCGCCGCGCCCGCGGCCGCAAGCGCCTGTCCGCGTGAGCCGCTCCGGCCGAAGTCTCGGCTGAGTGGATCGGGGAGGCGCCGATGACCGATGCACCATCGCTCCGACGCCTCGTCCGCCGTGCCGACTTCGTCGCCTGTTCAAAAAAGGGCCGCCGTGTTCCCACGGCGGCCTTCGTGCTGCAGGAACGTCCGCGCGGTGATGATGCACCGCCCCGCTTCGGCTTCACCGTGACGAAGAAGACGGGCGGCGCCGTCGAGCGCAACCGCATGCGCCGTCGCCTCAAGGAGGCGGTCCGCCTGTCGGCGGCCGGCCGGGCCCGTTCCGGTTCCGACTATGTTCTGATCGCCAGCCGCGCCGCGCTGACCCGCCCCTTCGAGACCTTGCAGGTCGACCTTGAGGAGGCTTTGCAGCGCGCCGGCCGGCAGAGGCCGCGCGACGTGCCGCGCAGCCCCGCTCCCGAAACACCGACCGCATCCGGACGGACCGATGGCTGACAACCGCAACTTCATCCTCGCGATCGTGCTCTCGATCCTGGTTCTGGTGGGCTGGCAGTATTTTGTCGGCATGCCGCAGATGGAGCGCCAGCGCGAGGCCCAGCGCCAGCAGCAGCAAGCGCAGCAGCAGGCCGGTCAGGCACCGCAGCCGCAGGCGCAGGCGACGCCCGGAGCCCCGCCGACGCCCGGCGCGCCGCCGGCCCCCGCAACTGGCCAGACCGCGACCCCCGCAGCCCCCGGCGCAGCCGTTCCCGCCGCGCCCGCCCCGGCTGGTGCCGCCAGCCGCGAGACGATTCTCGCCGCGACCCCGCGTGTCGGCATCGAGACCCCGCGCCTGACCGGCTCCATCAACCTCGTCGGTGGCCGTGTCGACGACCTCGTTCTGACCAACTATCGCGAGGGGATTTCGCGCAACAGCCCGAACGTCGTGCTGTTCGCCCCGCAGGGCTCGCCGGTCGATCCGCTCCAGAACCGCCACCCGTTCTATGCCGAGTTCGGCTACGTGCCAGGTGCCGGAGCCGCCATTCCGGTGCCCACCAACCAGACCCTCTGGACCCAGCAGGGGACCGGCCGGCTGACGCCTGCAACGCCTCTGGTCCTGACTTGGGACAATGGCCAGGGCCTGACGTTCCGCCGCACCTTCGAGATCGACCAGAACTACATGATCACGGTGAAGGACGGCGTGACCAATTCCGGCTCCGCACCGGCCGTCCTCCACGCCTATGGCCTGATCTCGCGGCACGGCACGCCCCACACCTCGGGCTTCTACATCCTGCACGAGGGCCTGATCGGCGTGTTCGGCCAGGCCGGCCTTCAGGAGGTGAGCTATTCCGGGATCGAATCGGCTCCGAACCGGACCCAGACATGGAAAGCCGCGGGAAGCTGGCTCGGCATCACCGACAAGTACTGGGCGGCAACGCTGGTCCCTGATGCGGCGACCGAGACGGATGCCAGCTTCAAGTTCTTCCAGGCCGGGACGCTGAAGAGCTACCAGGCCGATTTCCTCAAGCCGGCCCAGACCATCGCGCCGGGCGGATCGTCCGAGACCGTGACGCGCCTGTTCGCCGGCGCCAAGGAGGTGCGGGTCGTCGACGGCTATTCCGACACCTACCGGATCGACCGCTTCGACCGGCTGATCGACTGGGGCTGGTTCTATTTCATCACCAAGCCGCTGTTCATCGTCATGGACTGGTTCTTCGTCCAGACGGGCAATTTCGGCATCGCCATCCTGCTGGTGACGCTGCTCATCAAGGCCCTGTTCTTCCCGCTCGCCAACAAGAGCTACGCCTCCATCACCATGATGAAGAAGGTGCAGCCGGAGATGATGGCGATCCGCGATCGCTACGCCGAAGACAAGATGAAGCAGCAGCAGGAGCTGATGGCGCTCTACAAGCGCGAGAAGATCAATCCGCTCGCCGGCTGTTGGCCCATCCTTATCCAGATTCCGGTGTTCTTCGCGCTCTACAAGGTGCTGTTCATCACCATCGAGATGCGGCACGCGCCGTTCTTCGGATGGATCCAGGACCTGTCCGCGCCGGACCCGACCTCCATCTTCAACCTGTTCGGCCTGCTGCCCTTCGCCGTCCCCGCCTTCCTGCTGGTCGGCATCTGGCCGATCATCATGGGCATCACGATGTGGGTCCAGATGCAGATGAACCCGGCCCCGACGGACCCGATCCAGGCCGCGTTCTTCAAGTGGATGCCGATCCTGTTCACCTTCATGCTGGCCTCGTTCCCGGCGGGCCTGGTCATCTACTGGGCCTGGAACAACCTGCTCTCGGTGCTGCAGCAGGGCCTGATCATGCGCAAATACGGCGTGAAGATCGAACTCTGGGACAATCTGCGCAGCATGTTCGGGCGAGGGCCGGCCAAGCCGGCCGGCTGAGGACATGGGCACCCAACCGGGCGATGACCTGATCGAGGCCGGGCGCAAGCTCTTCGCCCGGCCCTGGACCTTCTGGCGCGGCACGCCGGACATGAAGCATCTGCCGCCCATGGCCGGGGTGGAGATCGCCTTTGCCGGCCGCTCCAATGTCGGCAAGTCGAGCCTGATCAACGCGCTGGTCGGCCAGAACCAGCTCGCCCGCACCTCCAATACGCCGGGCCGCACGCAGGAACTGAACTTCTTCCATGTGACCGGCGACCAGGCCGTCGACCTCATCGTGGTCGACATGCCGGGCTATGGCTTCGCCGCCGCCCCCGAGGCCAAGGTGAAGGCCTGGACCGCGGTGATCCACGAATATCTCCGTGGCCGGCAGAGCCTTGCCCGCGTCTATGTGCTCGTCGATGCCCGGCATGGGCTGAAGCCGGTCGATACCGACGTGCTGGACATGCTCGACAAGGCCGCGGTCTCCTATCAGGTCGTGCTGACCAAGGCGGACCAGATCGACGCTGCGGCGCTGGAGAAGCTCGAGGTCGCGACGCTGGAGGCGCTGCGCAAGCGCCCGGCGGCCTTCCCCCAGATCATCGCGACCTCCAGCCGCAAGGGCGCCGGAATGCCGGACCTGCGGGCGGCCATCGCCCAGGTCCTGGCCGAGCGCGCCTGAGCCGGGCGTCGCGTCTGCACCGTGCGGCGCGCCAGCAGCAATGACCAGCGCTGCGACAGGTCTTCCCTTCTCAAGCCGATGTCCCGCCGATAATGTGCCCCGAGCCGGGAGACAATCCCGAAGGTCTGTGTCCGCCAGGTGGGCGCGCGACTTCAGAAACGCCGGGGAGGCGACGTGACAATTGCCGTGCACCTCAAGGGTGTTTCGGTCGCATACGCTTTGGCGGGCGGCGGAAAATACGAGGCGGTTCAGCCCGTCGACCTGTCGGTGAGGGACGGGGAGTTCGTGGCCCTGCTCGGCCCGACCGGCTGCGGCAAGTCGACCCTGCTCAATATCGCCGCCGGCCTGATACCGCCGTCCTCCGGCACCTGCGACATCTTTTCCGCGCGCCTGTCGGGCCTCAACGGACAGGCCGGCTACCTGTTCCAGCAGGACGCGCTGATGCCGTGGAAGACGGCCCTCGACAATGTCTCGATCGGTCTCGAGGTGGCAGGCCTCTCGCGCGCGGCAGCCTATGACAAGGCCCGCGCCTTTCTCGCCAGGGTCGGGCTTGCCGCCTTCGGCGACCGTTATCCGCATCAGCTCTCCGGCGGCCAGAAGAAGCGCGTGGCGCTTGCCCAGGTCCTTGTGCGCGAACCGAAGATCCTGCTGATGGACGAGCCCTTCGGGCCGCTCGATGCGCAGACGCGCCTGATCATGAGCGAGCTCCTGCTCGACCTGTGGCATCAGGACCGCAAGGCCGTGATGTTCGTCACCCATGATCTGGACGAGGCCATTGCCCTGTCGGACCGGGTGGTGGTCATGTCGGCTGGCCCCAGTTCGCGTTTCATCGGCGAGTTCGACGTCAACCTTCCGCGGCCGCGCGACATTGCCGAGGTGCGTTCCGAGCCGGCCTTCCACCGCCTCCATGCCGAGATCTGGGCCTGCCTGCGCGACGAGGTTCGCAAGACCTACGGCCTCACCGACAAGGGAGCCGCCTGATGCCGATCTCGCGTCCGAAGCTCCTGGCGCTGCAGGTTCTCGTCGCCGTCGCGGTCCTCGCCTTCTGGCACGTCATGACGCACTGGCCGCTGTTCGGCGACGTGCGCACGATGCGCTTCTTCTTCTCCACGCCCATCGACGTCATCGTGCGCGTCTACACGATGTTCGCCGACGGCTCGGTCTACCGGCACCTGTGGATCACGCTGATCGAGACCATTCTCGCCTTCATCATCGGGGCGACGCTCGGCATCGTCATCGGCTTCTGGTTCGCCCGAAAGCCGCTGGTTGCCGCCGTCTTCGACCCCTATGTCAAGATGATGAACGCCCTGCCGCGTGTCGTGCTGGCGCCGATCTTCGCCCTGTGGTTCGGCCTCGGCATCTGGTCCAAGGTCTGGCTCGGCGTCACGCTGGTCTTCTTCATCGTCTTCTTCAACGTCTACCAGGGCGTGCGCGAGGTGCCGCAGGTCGTGCTCGCCAATGCCCGCATGCTGGGCATGAACGAGCGTCAACTGCTGCGCCACGTCTACTGGCCGGCGGCCCTTGCCTGGCTGTTCTCCTCGCTCCACACCTCCGTCGGCTTCGCCGTGGTCGGCGCTGTGGTGGGCGAGTATCTGGGCTCGGCGGCCGGCCTCGGCTACCTCATCCATCAGGCCGAGGGCGTGTTCGACGTCACCGGCGTGTTCGCCGGAATGGTCATCCTGATGGGCTTCGTCATGGTCATCGACGGGGTCGTGACGCTGGTCGAGAAGCCCCTGCTTGTCTGGAAGCCGGGGGAGACTAAAACAGTCTGACATCAAGGTGCCGGGCAAGGCACCGCAACCCGATCGGGAGGACATACCATGGATCGCAGACAGGTTCTGTCGCTGATGGGCGCGGGCGCCAGCCTCGCCCTGCCGCTGCCCGCCGTCGCGCAGGGCGCGCTGGAAAAGCCCAAGGTGGTCCTGGGCGTCGGCGGCAAGTCGCTGCTCTACTATCTGCCGCTGACCATTGCCGAGCGCCAGGGCCACTTCAAGGAGTTCGGCCTCGACATGGAGATCAATGACTTTGCTGGCGGCGCGCGGTCGCTGCAGGCACTGGTCGGGGGGTCGGTCGACATGGTGGCCGGCGCCTATGAGCACACCCTGCGCATGCAGGCGCGCGGCCAGGACATCCGCGCCACCATCGAGATGTTGCGCTTCCCGACCATCGTCATCGCCGTCCGCAAGGCCATCGCGGACCGGGTGAAGTCGGCAGCCGACTTCAAGGGCCTCAAGGTCGGCGTCACCGCACCGGGATCCTCGACCTGGATCACCGTGGTCCATGCCATGTCGAAGCACGGCCTGACGGCTGCCGATGCCAGCTTCATCGGTGTCGGAGGCGGGGCGAGTGCGGTGGCCGCCATGAAGCGCGGCGAGATCGACCTGATCTCCCACCTCGACCCGGTGATTGCCAAGCTGGAGGCCGATGGCGACGTCGTCACGCTGATCGACACGCGTACGGAAGCCGGAACGAAGGCCCTGTTCGGCGCTACCAATCCGGCGGCCTGCCTCTACCTGCGCCAGGACTTCATCGAGAAGAACCCCAACACCACGCAGGCTGCGGTCAACGGCCTCTACAAGGCGCTGCGCTGGATCGACAAGGCAACGCCCGCGCAGATCGCGGATGCCGTGCCCGAACAGTACCACCTCGGTGACAAGGCCCTCTACATGCGCGCTGTCCAGTCCTCCAAGGAGGCCTATTCCAAGACCGGCGTGATGGCGCAGGACGGCATGAACGCGGTCTTCGCCATGCTGAAGGCGCTCGACAAGGACATGCAGACCGTCCCGGCGGACGTGGTCGGCAAGTCGTTCGAGGGGCGGTTCGCGCAGCGGGCGGCGACGATCGTCGGGTGAGGCGCGGGGGAACCGCCACCGGGCCAGCGCGGCGGCAGGCTCCGGGGCATGACCCGCGGAGCCTGCCTTCCGGAACAGCGCTTGTCTGCCGTGCGGGACGGAGGCGGCCCGACGCAAGGGTCTGGCCATGACGCCGGCACCGTTTCGTGACGACACCTGCGTCTACGAATCCACCTATCGCCGGTCTGAGGTCGCAGTTCCCGCCCTCTTCGGCGTGGTCGCACTGGTGGCCGCCGCCGCCGTCGCGGTCGTGCGGCTTGTCGAGGATCGCCATCTCGAGACCGCGGTGATCGCCCTGGCCATCACCACGGTCCTGCTTCTCGGCCTGGTGCTCGTGACGGCCTTTCGCGTTCATCGCTGGACGGTCGGACCGGGCGGCGTCGAGATCCACCAGCGCCCCAGGGTTCCGCTGACCGGCCTGTCCCGCAGGATCTGCGTGCCGTTCCCGGACATTGCCGCGTTCCGCAATGTCGAGAATGGCCTCGATCGGCTGATCGAAATCACCACGCGCGCGGGGCAGCGGTTCCGCCTGTCGCAGGCCATGACGGGAGGCCCGAGCGACCTTGCGCGTCCCGATCCCGGGGCGGACCTTGGCGCCTTTGCTGTGGCGATCCGCACCGCCGCAGAACGTGCCGGTCACGGGCTTCCCGCCACGGCGGAAGGGATGAGCTTCTGGAACGGGCCCATCGGCCTGGCGTTCCTCGCGGCCATGCTCGCCGTGTCGCTGGTGATCTCGGGCGGCGTCGCCTTCGCCCTGTGGCAGGGCATGACCACCGGTCCGCGCCCGCGCAGCGGCGAGGCGATCGCCATCCTGCTCCTGCTGCCGGTCGGTGCAGGCTATCTGCTGCTCAGATCGCTGAGGCGGCGCGCCGCCGTCCGTGCGTCGCAGGCCCGCAAACGGTAGCGCCCCGCCGCCGGCAGCCCCTCAATGCGCCTCGTCCCAGTTATGGGCGGCGCGGGCATCGACCTGCAGCGGCACCTTCAGCTCCAGCGCCGGCATCGGCGCTTCCTCCATCACGCGGCGGATGACGGGCAGGGTGCGATCCACCTCGTCATCCGGCACCTCGAAGACCAGTTCGTCATGGACCTGCAGCAGCATCAGCGCGCCAAGTCCGGCCGCCTCCAGCGCCGCATCCATCCGCACCATGGCGCGGCGGATGATGTCGGCCGCCGAGCCCTGGATCGGCGCATTGATCGATTGCCG
Source organism: Phreatobacter sp. (assembly GCF_051860605.1). Taxonomy (GTDB): domain Bacteria; phylum Pseudomonadota; class Alphaproteobacteria; order Rhizobiales; family Phreatobacteraceae; genus Phreatobacter. Next base: position 365,096 of record NZ_JBHYDR010000002.1, read on the forward strand.
TTCGACGAAGGCACGTTCCGATGGATTGCCGGACCTGATCGCGGGAAAGTGGCAGCGCCGGCCGAAAACGGTCTCCACATAGCCGTGCTCGCGCACGAAGGCCTTGGTTGAATCCATGTAGTCGCGGATGCCCGGGAAGCGCTCGAAATATTTCTTGATATAGGCGCCGGCCTCCTCGCGCGGGATGGACAGCTGGTTGGCAAGGCCGAAGGCCGAGATGCCGTAGATGATGCCGAAATTGATGGCCTTGGCGCGCCGTCGCACCAGCGGGTCCATGCCCTTCACCGGCACGCCGAACATCTCTGAGGCCGTCATCGCATGGATGTCGATGCCGTCGGCGAAGGCCTGCCTCAACTGCGGGATATCGGCGATATGGGCGAGGATGCGCAGTTCGATCTGCGAATAGTCGGCCGAGACCAGCTTGCGCCCCTTCGGCGCGATGAAGGCCGTGCGGATCTTGCGGCCTTCCTCGGTGCGCACCGGAATGTTCGGGATATTGGGGTCGGAAGACGACAGCCGCCCGGTCGTCGTCGCCGCAAGTGCGAAGGAGGTGTGAACCCGTCCGGTTTCCGGATTGATGTAGGTCGGCAGCGCATCGGTATAGGTCGATTTCAGCTTGGTCACGGTGCGCCAGTCGATGATCCGGCGCGGCAGTTCGTGGCCCTCGTCTGCGAGATCCTCGAGCACGCCGGCGGCCGTCGACCAGGCCCCGGTCTTGGTCTTGGAGCCGCCCGGCAGGCCCATCTTGCCAAACAGGATGTCACCGAGCTGCTTGGGCGAACCGGGATTGAGTGGCTCGCCGGCCAGGTCCTGGATCTCCGCCTCCACCCGCGCCGCAACCTGGGCAAAATCGCCGGACAGGCGCGAGAGCACCTGCCGGTCGATCAGGATGCCGCGCCGCTCCATGGTGGCGAGGACCTCGACCAGCGGCCGCTCCAGCGTTTCATAGACGGTGGTCTTGGCCTCGGCCGGCAGGCGGGGTTTCAGCACCTGCCAGAGCCTGAGCGTCACGTCGGCATCTTCCGCCGCATAGGCGGTGGCGCGGTCCAGCGGCACGCGGTCGAAGGTGATACGGTTTTTGCCCGTGCCGGTCACCGCATCGAAGCTGATCGGCTGGTGCCCGAGATGCCGTTCGGAGAGCGCATCCATGCCGTGCGTCCCGCGCCCGGCGTCAAGAGCATAGGAAATCAGCATGGTGTCGTCATAGGGCGCAATGGCGATCCCGTGGCGGGCGAGCACGAGCAGGTCGTATTTCAGGTTCTGCCCGACCTTCAGCACGCCGGGATCGGCCGCGAGCGCCTTGAGCCGGCCGAGCGCCTCGCCCATCGGCAACTGGCCTTCCACGAGCCCGGAATCGAACAGGCCGGCTTCGCCTGCCTTGTGCGCGAGCGGGACGTAGCAGGCCTTGCCCGGTGCATAGGCCAGCGAGAAACCGACCAGATCGGCGCTCATGGCATCCAGCGAGGTCGTCTCGGTATCGAGCGCCACCACGCCCGCCTCGCGGGCCGCGGCGATGAAGGCATCGAGTGCCTCCACGGTGGTGATGCACTGGTAGCTGCCATGGTCGACGGAAAGACCCTTCAGCGCGGCCAGCGCGGCAGCGGCCCGGCTGGCGGGGGAGGGGCCATCTGCGGAGGGGCTGCCGGGGGCTGCATCGGTGACTTCGGATGGGTCCGCCGCCGCTGCGGCAGGCGCAACCGCCACGCCCTTGCCTGCCGCCAGCGCCGGGTCGGGCTCGACCTTGGCCGGATCGACCCCGTAGAGCTCCCCCGCCTTCTTCGTGATGGTGGTGAACTCCATCGCCTTCAGGAAGGCGACCAGCGTATTGCCGTCCGGCTTTTCCAGCCCGGTCTCGTCCAGAGGCACCTCGAGCGCGACATCGCGGACCAGTTCGACCAGCTTGCGCGAGATCAGCACCTTCTCGATGACCTCGGGATTGGTCAGGGTCTCGCGCCGCTTGGGCTGCTTGATCTCGTGGGCGCGGGCCAGCAGCGATTCGAGGTCGCCATATTCGGCGATCAGTTGCGCGGCGGTCTTGCGACCGATGCCCGGCGCACCCGGCACGTTGTCGGAGGTGTCGCCTTCGAGCGACTGGATGTCGACGATCTTCTCGGGCGGCATCCCTTCCCAGTATTCGGTCACGTCACCGACCTTGCCGGGGGGCACATTCCAGCGCTCGAACCTGTCGCCGTGCGTCAGCAGGCGCTCCGGCCGGTAGCCGGGCTTGCCCCGGATGCCGCTTTCGGGATCGTAGAAGGCGACGCAGGGGCGCACGAGCTGCATCAGGTCCTTGTCGGCGGAAATGATCAGCACGTCGGCCCCGCGCGCGCAGGCCTGTTCGGCATAGGTCGCGATCAGGTCGTCGGCCTCATAGCGATCCTGTTCGATCGGATGCAGGCCGAAGGCGCGGATGCAATGGCGCATCAGTGGAAACTGCGGCACCAGGTCCTCTGGCGGCGGCGGCCGCTGGGCCTTGTAGAGCGGGTAGAGCTCCTTGCGGAACGACTGTTCGCTCTTGTCGAGAATCATGGCGAGATGGGTGGGCTTCACGCCGAGCGCCCCCTCCTCGACGAATTGCAGCACCTTGGTGGCGAAGAGCCGGACAGCCCCGGTCGGCAGGCCGTCGGACCGGGCATTGTATTTCCGGTCCTGGTTCATCGACTGGAAATAGGCCCGGAACACGAAGGACGAGGCATCGACCAGGAAGACGCGGTCTCCCTTGGTCACGGGGCGATGGTGCTCTTGGGACATGGAACCTTCGGCAACGCGGACGGTGTCTTTGCCATTATGGCGGGACGCGCGCCCGCCGTCATGTCGCACCTGTGCGCAAGCGTGCGGCTGCTGCCGCCGGGCGGCTGCATCCGGCCGTCATGCCCGAAGAAATGTCGGGCATGACGGGGACGGGCGGGCTTCACCCCCGCCGGGCGCCTGCAGGCCGGTTCAGTCCTGGAAGATCGCGACCGCCCGGCAGAAGCCGGCCGAGGCCTTGTGGATCTTGTAGGGGAAGCAGGAGATCATGAAGCCGGTGGCGGGAAGCTGGTCGAGATTGGTCAGCTTCTCGATATGGCCATAGGCGCGCACCATGCCGGCGCGGTGCCCCTCCCAGATGAGCCCTGCATCCTTCGTCTCGGCATATTTCTTGGCGGTGTGAACGAACGGCGCATCCCAGCTCCAGGCATCGGTGCCGGTGATGCGCACGCCCCGCTCGGTCAGCCACAGCGTCGCCTCGCGCCCCATGCCGCAGCCGCGCGCGACATAGTCGGGCTGGCCGTAGCGCTCGCCCGCAGCCGTGTTCACCACCACGATGTCGAGCGGCTGAAGCTCCACGCCGGCGCGCTTGAGTTCCGCCTCCACGTCGCCGGGCGTTGCCACATAGCCGTCGGGCAGGTGACGGAAGTCGAGTTTCACGCCGCGCTGGAAGCACCAGTCCAGCGGCATCTCGTCAATGGTCCAGGCCGGCTTGCCGCCATCCGTCGTCGAGTGGAAGTGGTAGGGCGCGTCGAGGTGCGTGCCGTTATGGGTGGAGATCTGCAGCCGCTCCACGGCCCAGCCATCGCCGCCGGGCAGGTCCTCGGCAGTCAGTCCGGGGAAGAACTGCAGGATTTGCTGAACCGATGCCTTGTGGTCGATATAGGTAATCTCGGGGAGCGCGCCCGGCGGATCGGAGGCGATGTCGGCGCGCAGCGCCACGGACAGGTCGACGATTCGTCGGGTCATGGGTCTCTCCCTTGTGTTGGTTCTGCCGGGCGCTCGGGAGCATCATGCTCCCGCCCGGTGTTTCGGCGCGGTTCTCACGCATGACCGCCATCCCCCGCGCGAGGGCCGGGGCGCGCTGCATCGGCGGCCAGTGCCCTCAGCCCCGCTGCTGCAAATGTCGTGGCGCGGGCGATGAGGGTTTCCGTGTCGCTGTCCGACGTTTCGCCATCCGACAGGCGGTCGGCTCGCCCGGTCGGCGACATATGCGTCAGCGCCGCGCCGATGACGAACAGGTAGCCCCAGGTCGCGTCGGCCAGTGACAGGCCGGGCACGGCCTTGCCGATAGCGGCGATATAGCGCCGCGCCATGGCGTCGTAGCTCGCGGCGATCAGCGCCCTCTGCCAGGCGTGGCTGGACGCGCCCGTGGTCAGGATCAGCCTGGCAAACGTCGCCCCGCCGCGCGCCGGGTCGTGGCCGGCCTCGAGGGTCGGGCGCAGGAGCGCATCGATGATCTCCTCGATGCGCGGCGTGCCGGCATCCAGAATCTGGTCGAGCCGGGCGAGGCGGCTGCTATTGATGGCGTCGGACCGGCGCTGGAACATGGCCTCGAACAGGCCTTCCTTGGTCCGGAAATGGTAGTGCAGGAGCGCCTGCGCGACGCCCGCCTCCTCAGCGATCTCGCGCATGCTGGTGCCGTCGAACCCGCGCAGGGCGAACAATTGTTCGGCAGCGTCGAGGATGTCGTCCTTCGACGTGGCCCTGACGCGCGATGCGGCGGCCGCTGCGACCATGAAGCCTCACTGACTGTCTGATCAGTCGATCAGCTTTCAGGGGCCCTCGCAAGCCGTCCGCGTTGCCGATGCCGGCTTACCAGACCAGCAGGCGCCGGCCCGCAAGGGCACCGAGCGCAGCCACCAGGCCGATGCCGATCGGGTACCAGGTGGCGACGAAGAGCGGCGAGTCGTCGGTGCAGTGGAAGGCGTAGAACAGCGCGGCGACCGAGCCGGCGGCGAGGCCGGCAATGGCACCGGCGCGCATCGGGTCCGCGGGCGCGCCCGCGCGCAGCAAGGCCAGGAAGGCGCCGAGCGGCACGATCGACATGAGCGGGATCCAGGTCAGGCAGGCGGAGGCGTTGCGCCCGACAAGGCGGGTGACGTAGCTCTGCGGCAATTGCGTCGCGAGTTCGTGGCCGATGCCGAAGGCGAGCAGGATGAGCGGCACGGCAAGCACGGGCAACGGCAGACGCGCCTCCGGCCGGAAGCTGGCCGCCAGCAGGGCCAGCATCGCCACGGCAAGCGTTGCCACCAGCGCGATCTTCAGGTCGAACAGCAGCGTGCGGATCGCGGCGGCAAGATCGGGCCGTGGCGCGATGGCGAACCACAGGAGGATCATGGCCGAGGCCAGCGCCACACCGACCGCCAGTGCCATCCGCTGGCGGAATGCGGGGCCGGCGACCGTTGCGTCGCGCGACAGGGCCTCGATGAGATCGTCGGTCTTCATGGTCGTCAGATACTCCCGCGCAGCATGCGCGCAAGGCCGGACAGGGCCCTGTGAAGGGCAACCCGCACCGCGCCCTCGCTCATCGACAGCGCTGCGGCAGTCTCCGCCGTGTTGTGGCCGTCCACGAACATCGCGCGGATCACCGCCCGCTGGCCGTCGGGCAGGCTCTCGGCGAGCCTGACGACATCCCGCGTGGCGATCTCCGGCGCGTCGTTCGGCGCGGCGATCACCTCGGACAGGTCGTCGATATTCACCGCGCCCGAACTGCCGCGCCGCCTCAGCGCGTCGATCAGCTTGTGCTTCAGGATCGCCCGCACCCATGGCAGAACGGGCTGGTCCTGCATCCAGCTGGTCCGTCGCGTGTGAATGGCGATCAGCACTTCCTGCACGATGTCTTCCGCCTCTGCCGTCGACCGGCCGGCCCGCGACAGGCCCGAGCGCGCAAGGCCGCGCAGAAACGGCGCGAGATCACGCAGGAACCGTCGATAGGCCCCCTCGTCGCCCGTAAGGCCCGCACGCAGCCAGGCACTCCATTGCTCGTCTCGGTCTGTCACGGCCGAACCATAAGTTCCTACGCGGGCAATGGGCGGAATGTTACACACGGATCGGGTCGCGCAGCCGGAAAAGCCCTGCACGGCGGCATCACACGTCGACGTGATGGGGTTTAGCATCGGAGCGTTCCCGCGCGAAGGGCTGGTCGCTTGATCGCGTTTGCGATGTCGCAGACAGTATTCAGCCCTTGGACCCAACCGGCTTCCAGCCGCATTCAGGCGCCATGCCGATGGACGTCCGCCGCTTTCGACCCGACCGCCGCCTTGTCGTGCTCGTGCTGGTGGTCGCATTGGTGGTCGGCCTCAAGCTGTCGGGCATCGCCGACCTCCTGTCCATCGAGACCCTCCGGCAGCACCGCGCCGCCATTGCCGGCTGGGCCGCCGCCCATCCGGTCGTCGCGCCTGCGGCCTATGCCGCCATCTACGCCGCCGTCGTGGCGCTCGCCGTGCCGGGGGCGGTCTGGCTGACGCTGGCCGGCGGCTTCCTGTTCGGAGCGGTCATGGGAACGGGCCTTGCGGTCCTGGCCGCGACCACCGGCGCCGTGCTGGTGTTCCTCGCGGCCCGGCGGCTGTTTGGCGCCGACGCGGTGGACCGGCTCGGGCCGAAGGCGGCGCGGCTGGCCGCCGGCCTGCGCAACGATGCCTGGTCCTATCTGCTGGTGCTACGTCTCGTGCCGGTCTTTCCCTTCTTCCTGGTCAACCTCGTGCCCGCCTTTTCCGGCGTGCGGCTGCCGGTTTTCGCGGCGACGACCCTGGTCGGAATCGTGCCGGCGACGGCAGTCTTCGCCACGGCCGGATCCGGACTTGGCGATGTGCTGGACCAGGGTGGCGCCGTCACCATCGGCTCGATCCTGACGCCCAAGGTGGCCCTTGGCCTTGCCGGGCTGGGGCTCCTGTCGCTGGCCGGCATCCCGCTTCGACGCTATCTCGATCGTCGTCAGCGCGACGCCTGAAAACCGCCGTGGCGGCCGGTCCGCATCAGGCGTGGACCCGGCCCGGTGCGAAGCCGGGCATCAGCCGGGCGACCGCGAAAACCGCAACCGCGATGCCGATGCCGATGATGTCCGAGATGCCCTCCGGCACGATCAGGAACAGCGCGCCCGCCAGCAGCGGCAGGCGCAGGAGCCAGCCGATCGGCCGACCTGCCCAGCCCTCGGTCGCGCAGGCGAGCAGCATGACGCCGATCACTGCGGTGGCGAACACCGGCGCCACCTGCAGGAACGATCCCTGGCCAAGCAGCAGTGGCGAGTAGAAGAACATGAACGGCACGATGAACACGGCAAGGCCCATCTTCACCGAGATGAAGGCCGTCTTCCATGGATCGGCCTTGGCGATGGCCGCCGCCGCGAAGGAGGCGAGCGCGATGGGCGGGGTGATCGCCGAGACCACCGCGTAGTAGAAGATGAACATGTGCGCGACAATGGGCTGCACGCCGAGCCGCTGCAGGCCGGGCGCCAGAACGGCGGCGCCGATGGCATAGGCGGCCGTGGTCGGCATGCCCATGCCGAGGATCAGCGCGACGACCATGGTGAAGATCATCGCCCACAGCACGTTCTCGCCGGCCAGTTGCAGCAGCAACTGGGCGAAGCGGCCACCGATGCCGGTCAGCGCGATGACGCCGACGATGATGCCGGCCGCTGCGCAGACCGAGATCAGCTGGAGCGAGTCGCGGGCGGCGCGGTGCAGGGCGTCGAGCGTGCGCATCGGCCCCATGGCATTCTGCCGGTCGAGCCAGCTGACGATCACGGCCGTGATGATGGCGAGCGTTCCGGCGCGGAACGGCGAATAGCCGGACATCAGCAGCCAGACCATCACCACCAGCGGGGTGAACTGGTAGGCCTTCTTGAGGAGGCCGAAGAGCGGCGGCAACTCGCTGCGCGGCAGGCCGTGAAGCCCGCGCAGGCGGGCGTGAAGCTCCACATGGGTGTAGCAGGCGACATAGAACAGCAGGCAGGGAATGATCGCGGCAAAGGCGATGTCGGCATAGGGAATGCCGGTAATCTCGGCCATCAGGAAGGCGCCGGCTCCGAGCACCGGCGGCGTGATCTGCCCGCCGGTCGAAGACGTTGCCTCCACCGCGCCGGCGGTCGCGCGGTCATAGCCGACGCGCCGCATCATCGGGATGGTGATGGCCCCCGAGGCGGCGACATTAGCCACCGACGAGCCGGAGATCGAGCCGAACAGCACGCCCGAGGCAATGGTCGCCTTGGCCGGGCCGCCACGCAGGAAGCCGAACAGCGACAGCGACAGGTCGTTGAAATAATCGCCCACCTTCGACATCTGCAGGAAGGCGGCGAAGGCGACGAACAGCACGATGAAATTGGCCGAGGCCTCTGTGGTCGTGCCGAAAATTCCAAGGTCCGAATAGATGTAGGCGAAAAACCGCGACCACTCGAAGCCGCGATGATGCAGCACGCCCGGCATCCACGGGCCGACGAAGACATAGAGAATGAACACGCCGGCGATGATCGGCAGGGCAATGCCGGCGCTGCGGCGGGCAAATTCCAGGATCAGCAGCGTGCCGACGAGACCGACCACGGTGTCGATCGGATCGGGGATGGCGCCGGCGCGGAACAGCAGCCCGTCCAGTTCCCAGTAGATATAGGCGCAGCAGGCGATGGACAGGACGATGCAGACCCAGTCATACCACGGGATGCGGTCGGCCCGGGCCCGTCCGAAGGGGCGGTAGAGCGCAAAGCCCAGCGCGGTCGCCCAGGCGACGTGGGTCGAGCGGAACAGCAGCGCTTCCTGTGGGAACAGGTTGAGCACGGCCAGATGGTACAATGTGAAGCCCGCGGCGCAGACGAAGAACAGCCATTTCTCCATGCCGCCGAGCTGCCGCATGTAGCCGGAGAATTCCTCCTCGGGAATCGTCACCGGCTTGTCGTCCGCGTCCACCGTCTCTGGCTTCGCCGTCATCCCGCCCCCCGGAAGGTTCTTCACCCTGGTCCGACCTGTTCGCGCTGGCCGGTCCGATCGTTTCGTGTCGGACCCGCAGATTGCCTGCGGGTGGGCTCATGTGTCGATCAACCCGAGGCTGCCGCCCAAACGAAAACCGCGACCGCTGGCAAGAGCGGTCGCGGCATTTCCGATCCGGAACTCTTAGCCGACCAGATTGTCCGGAATGGTCAGGCCCTTCTCGCGGTAGTAGCGGGCCGCCCCCGGATGGAACGGCAGGAAGGCGTTCTTCGCGACGTTCTGCGGGATGGTCTCAGACGCGGCGGCATGGCCCTTGACCATTGCGTCGTGGTTCTCGTGGACAGCCTTGACGATGGCGTAGGCGAGCGAGTCCGGCAGACCCTTGTTGGTGATGGCGAAGTTGAACAGGCCGATGGTCTTGTCGGCGCTCGCCATCTGCTTGTAGGTGCCGGCGGGAATCGTCGAGGGCGACAGCTCCGGCATGGCGGCCTTGAGCTTCTCAAGTTCACCGTCGTTGAACCCGAAGAACACCATGTCCTGGGTGTTGGCCAGTTCGGTGTAGGCGGCGATCGGCAGGCCGGCGGCGAAGGCGAAGCAGTCGATCAGACCGTCGCCGAGCTGAGAGCCCATGTCCGAGGCCTGGCCGTTGCGGATCGTGACGTTCTGCACGCCCAGCGCCTGGAAGATCAGCGGGAAATAGGTGCCGGGGGTGCCGGCGCGCGGGCCGACGCCGACGCGCTTGCCGGCGAGATCGGCCACCTTCGTGATGCCCGAGCGCTTCAGCACGGCAAAGTGGAAGGGCGTGTCGTACATCGGGAACAGGGCGCGCACGTCGCGCATCTGCTGCCCGCGCGTCCAGTCGCCGCGACCGTGCCAGGCCTGCAAGGCAACGCCCATCGTGGTCATGCCGAGGTCGATCTGCTTGCCCTGGACGAGCAGCAGGTTCTGGTTCGGACCCTGGGTCTGCTGGGTGTTGATCTGCAGGCCGATCTTCTCGCCCACGAGGCTCGCCCAGGCCTGGCCGTAGACGAAATAGGTGCCGCCGACCGAGGCGGTGCCCAGCGTCACATTGGCGGGCCAGCTCGGATCGCGCGTCTGGGCGCTGGCCAGCGAGACGAATGGCGTGGCAGCGGCTCCGGCAAGAAGCGTGCGGCGGGTAAAGGACATGGCGGAACTCCTGGCGTTTCCCTTGGAAATCTGTCGGCCCGTTCAGGCTCGATGTGGTCGGCACTATAGAGCACCGACCGATGTCGTCCACCCGCCTGCGACCGCGGATGTTGCCGGATGCCCGTCCCTCGCACCGTCCACAGAAGGCCACCGAGGTTGACGTTTACGTAAACGTAGGCTATGAGCGTTCGGTATCCTGCACGGGCAGGACAGGCTTGCGGAGCGGCATGAGCACGACACAATCCCGGGACGGCGCCGACCGCGGCGGCCCCATGCTTGCCGACCTTCTTGCCGGCGTCGGGACCGATGTCGATGCCAGGGATATCCTGACGATTCGCGAGATGACCCGCACCTTCGGCGTCACCGCCCGCGCGCTGCGCTTCTACGAGGAGAAGGGGCTGATCGCCCCGCAGCGCGTCGGACAGGAGCGCCTCTATTCGCGCCGCGACCGCGGCCGCCTGCGGCTGGTGCTGATGGGCAAATGTGTCGGCTTCTCGCTGGAGGAGATCGGCGCCATGCTCGACCTCTACGACCTCGGCGATGGCGGCGTCACACAGATGAAGGTCGCGCGCGGGAAATATCGCGAGCAGATCGGCCGGTTGAACGACCAGAAGCGCGACATCGACCTTGCCATCGGTGAACTCGAACGGGCGATCACCGTGATCGACGCGCGGCTGGGAGGGCTCGGCCCCGGCGCCGACAGGGAATGAGAACCGGCCCCAGCGGCCAATCAGTGAACCCGTCCGGCTGACGCAAGGCCCGGACCTGAGGAGGAGAACACCATGCCGGTCTACAAGGCCCCCGTCGATGACTCCCTTTTCGTGCTCTTCGACGTCCTGAAGATGGAGGGCTACGGGAACCTGCCGGGCTTCGCCGACGCGCCCCGCGATCTTGTCGAGGCGGTCGTCACCGAGGGCGCGAAGCTGTGCGAGGAAGTGCTTCAGCCGCTCAATCTCTCCGGCGACGCGAAGGGCTGCCATCGCAACGATGACGGCACGGTCACGACCCCGCCGGGCTTCAGGGAGGCCTACAAGCAATATTGCGAGGGCGGCTGGATGGGCCTGTCCTTCGACCCCGCCTATGGCGGCCAGGGCCTGCCGGCGGCGCTGCATGCCATCATCGGCGAATACATGTCCTCCGCGAACCTTGCCTGGGGCATGTATCCGGGCCTGACCCAGGGCGCGATGGCGGCCCTGCACGTCCATGCCAGCGACGCGATCAAGGACACCTACCTGCCAAAGATGGTGAGCGGCGAATGGACCGGCACCATGAACCTGACCGAGCCGCATTGCGGCACCGATCTCGGCATGCTGCGCTCCAAGGCCGTGCCGAACGGCGATGGTTCCTACGCCATCACCGGCCAGAAGATCTTCATCTCGGCCGGTGAGCACGATATGTCGGAGAACATCGTTCACCTCGTGCTCGCCCGCATCGAGGGAGCGCCCGGCGGCACGAAGGGCATCTCCCTCTTCGTCGTGCCGAAATTCCTGCCCAATGCGGACGGCTCGATCGGCGAGCGCAATCCGGTCTCCTGCGGCAAGATCGAGGAGAAGATGGGCATCCACGGCAATGCCACCTGCGTGATGAACTATGACGGCGCGAAGGGCTGGCTGGTCGGCGAGGAGAACAAGGGCCTTGCCGCCATGTTCGTCATGATGAACGAGGCGCGCCTGTCGGTCGGCATCCAGGGCCTCTCGCAGTCCGAGGTCGCCTATCAGAACGCCGTGGCCTACGCGAAGGACCGCCTCCAGGGCCGCTCGCTGTCCGGACCGAAGGCGCCCGAGAAGCCCGCCGACCCGATCATCGTCCATCCGGACGTGAGGCGGAACCTCATGACCCTGCGCGCCATCAACGAGGCCGGCCGGGCGCTGGTCATCTGGACCGCGCTCCAGGCCGACGTCCTGCATCGCTCGGAGGATGCCGCCGAGCGGCAGAAGGCCGAGGACCATCTCGGCCTGATGACGCCGATCATCAAGGGCGTACTCACCGATCTCGGCTTCGACAATGCCGTCAAGGCCCAGCAGATGTTCGGCGGCCACGGCTATATCGACGAATGGGGCATGGGCCAGTTCGTCCGCGACGCCCGCATCACCATGATCTACGAGGGCGCCAACGGCATCCAGGCGCTCGACCTCGTCGGCCGCAAGCTGCCGGCCAATGGCGGCCGCGCGGTCATGGCCTTCTTCAACGAGGCCGGCACGTTCTGCGCCCAGAACAAGGACGACGCGACGGTCGGCCCGATGGTCGCCTCGCTGTCGAAGGGCCTGAAGGACCTGCAGGCGGCCACCATGTGGTTCATGCAGAACGCCCTCGCCAAGCCCGACAATGCCGGCGCGGGTTCGACGCCCTACATGCACATGTTCGGCCTCGTCGCCATGGGCTACATGCTGGCCCGCATGGCCAAGGTTGCCGGCGAAAAGCTCGGCAACGGCGCCGACGACCGCATGACCGCCAAGATCGCCACGGCGCGCTTCTTCTTCGAGCAGATGATGCCGGAAACGGGTGCGCATCTGGCCCGCATCTCGGCGGGCGCCGACTCGATGATGGCCCTGCCCGCGGAAGCCTTCTGACGCATCCGGGAGGCGGCCATCAGGCCGTCTCCCCCATATGTCCGTCTGGCGGGTGGCGCGGCTTCGATGGTGTAACAGCACGCCCCCGCCCGACAGCGAAGAACGATCAGGGAGACCCCGCATGAGTGCGCTCGATCTGCCGAAGCCGGCCTGGTGGACCGACGAGCATTCGATGCTCGCCGAGAGCACCCGGTCGTTCCTTCACAAGGAATTCGTGCCCCATCTCGACCGCTGGTCGGAGGCGGGCATTATGGACCGCGAGGCCTGGACCAAGGCCGCCGATGCCGGCCTGCTCTCGGCCTCGATCCCCGAGGAATATGGCGGCGCCGGCGGCGACTACAGCCATGAGGCGGTCATCGCCCACGAGATCGGCCTTGCCGGTGCGGATTCGTGGGGCTGGGCCATCCACGGCCCGATCGTCGCGCCCTACATCCTCCACTACGGCACGGAGGAGCAGAAGAAGAACTGGCTGCCCAAGATGGCGACCGGCGAGCTTGTCGCGGCCCTCGCCATGACCGAGCCGGGTGCCGGCTCCGACGTGCAGGGCATCCGCACCAAGGCCGAGCGCTCCGGCAACGGCTGGGTGCTCAACGGCTCGAAGACCTTCATCACCAACGGCCAGCACGCCAACATGGTCGTGGTGGCGGCCAAGACCGATCCGTCTGCGGGGGCGAAAGGCACCTCGCTTTTCGTCGTCGAGACCGACAACGCGCCCGGCTTCCGGCGCGGGCGCAAGCTCAAGAAGCTCGGCCTCGACTGGGCCGACACATCCGAACTGTTCTTCGACGACATGAAGCTGCCGGCCGAGGCCCTGCTCGGCCCCGAACCCAACCAGGGCTTCTACCAGATGATGCGCTCGCTGCCGCAGGAGCGGCTGACCATCGGCGGCGCTGCGGTTGCGATGATGGAGCGTGCGCTCACCCTGACCATTGCCTATGTCAAGGAGCGCAAGGCCTTCGGCAAGCCGGTGATGGACTTCCAGAACACCCAGTTCGAACTGGCCGACATGAAGACCGAGGCCACCATGGCCAAGGCCTTCTACGACACCTGTGTCGGGCTCCATATCGAGGGCCGCTGCGACACCGCCACCGCGTCCATGGTCAAGTACAAGCTGTCCGACCTGCAGAACACCATCGTCGACCGCTGCCTCCAGCTGTTCGGAGGCTACGGCTTCATGGACGAATATCCGATCTCGCGCATGTACCGGGACGCGCGCATCCAGCGCATCTATGGCGGCACCAACGAGATCATGAAGCTGCTCATCGCGCGCACGCTCTGACGCCGCGCCCCCACGATCCGAACGGGAGAGGAACCCGCCATGACCGACGTCTTCGTCTATGACCATGTCCGCACACCGCGCGGCAAGGGCAAGTCCGATGGCTCCCTCCACGAGGTGACGGCCGTCGAACTCGCCGCCACGGCGCTGCGCGCAATCCGTGACCGCAGCGGCCTCGACACCGCCCGCCTGCTCGACGACGTGGTCATGGGCTGCGTCGATCCGGTCGGCGAGGCGGGCGGCGACATCGCCCGCATCGCCGCCCTGAAGGCCGGCTATGGCGACGAGGTCCCCGGCATCCAGATCAACCGCTTCTGCGCCTCCGGCCTCGACGCGGTGAACTTCGCGGCGGCCCAGGTCATGGCCGGCCAGCACGACCTGGTGATCGGCGGCGGGGTGGAGAGCATGTCGCGCGTCGGCATGGGCGCCTCTGGCGGCGCCTGGCCGGTCGATCCGTCGGTCGCGATCCCCACCTATTTCATGCCGCAGGGCATCTCGGCCGACCTGATCGCCACCAAATACGGCTTCTCGCGCGACGACGTGGACGCCTATGCCGTGGAGAGCCAGAACCGCGCCGCCCGCTCCTGGCAGGAAGGCCGGTTCAAGAACTCGGTCGTGCCGGTGAAGGACATCAACGGCATCACCATCCTCGACCGCGACGAGCACATGCGGCCCTCGACCACGATGCAGTCGCTGGCGAGCCTCAACCCGTCCTTCGTGATGATGGGCGAGGCGGCCGGCTTCGACGCGGTGGCCGTCCAGGCCCATCCGGATGTTGAGAGCGTCATCCACGTTCACCACGCCGGCAATTCCTCCGGCATCGTCGATGGCGCGGCCGCCGTCCTCATGGGCAATGCCGAGGCCGGCAAGGCGGCGGGCCTGAAGCCCCGCGCCCGCATCCGCGCCTTTGCCAATATCGGCTCCGAGCCGGCGATCATGCTCACCGGCCCGATCGACGTGACGCGCAAGCTTCTGAAGAAGGCCGGCATGACGCTGGCCGACATCGACCTGTTCGAACTGAACGAGGCCTTTGCCTCGGTCGTGCTGCGCTACATGCAGGCGCTCGACATTCCGCACGACAAGATGAACGTCTGCGGTGGCGCCATCGCCATGGGCCATCCGCTCGGCGCGACCGGCGCTATGATCCTCGGAACCGTGCTCGACGAACTGGAGCGCACCGGCAAATCCACTGCCCTCGTGACGCTCTGCATCGGCGCCGGCATGGGCACCGCCACGATCATCGAGCGCGTGTGAGAGGAGACAGGACCATGAACCTCAAGAACTTCACCTGGTCTGTCGATGCCGACGGCATCGCCCTTCTCACCTGGGACATGAAGGACAAGTCGATGAATGTCATCGACGAGTCCGTCGGCCATGACCTGAACGCGGCCATCGACGGGGCCGTCGCCGACCCGGCGGTCAAGGGCGTCGTCATCGCCTCGGCCAAGGACACTTTCTCGGCCGGCGCTGACCTCACCATGCTGGAGGGGCTCGGCAAGACCTTCCGCGAGGCCATCAAGGCCAAGGGTCCGGAAGCGGCGATGGTCGATTTCTTCGAGCAGAGCCGGTCCTACTCGCTGGTGCTGCGCAAGCTCGAGACCTGCGGCAAGCCCTTCGTGGCAGCCATCAACGGCATGTGCCTTGGCGGCGGCTTCGAGATCGCGCTCGCCTGTCACGCGCGCGTCGCCTCCGACAATCCAAAGCTGCGCGTCGGGCTTCCCGAGGTGAAGGTCGGGCTCTTCCCCGGCGCCGGCGGCACCCAGCGCGTGCCGCGCATGGCCGACATCCAGTCGGCGCTGCAGATGCTCCTGAAGGGCGACCAGCTCAAGGCCGACCGGGCCAAGGCGATGAACCTGATCGACGACGTCGTGCCGGCTGCCAACCTCGTGGAGGCCGCAAAGGCGCGCCTGAAGGCCGGTGTCGATCCCGTCAAGCCCTGGGACAAGCCGAAGTTCAAGCTGCCCTCCGGCCCGATCTATTCGGCCGGCGGCATGATGGTCTGGCCGCCCGCCAGCGCGCTCTACCGCAAGGAGACCTACGACAATTATCCGGGCGCGCGCGCCATCCTCAGCTGCGTCTATGAAGGCCTGCTGGTGCCGATGGACACGGCGCTGCGGATCGAATCGCGCTATTTCGCCCATGTGCTGCGCCAGCCGCAGGCGCAGGCGATGATCCGCTCGCTGTTCGTCTCCATGGGCGCTCTGGCCAAGGGCCTGCGCCGGCCTGCCGGCGTTCCCGCCAGCCAGTTGAAGACGGTCGGCGTGATCGGGGCCGGTTTCATGGGCGCGGGCATCGCCTATGTCTCGGCGCAGGCCGGCATGGACGTGGTGCTCGTCGATCGCGACGTGGAGGCCGCCGAGAAGGGCAAGGCCTATTCGCACAAGCTGATGACCGACCAGGTCAACAAGGGCCGCGCCACCTCGGCGCAGCGTGAGGCGCTGCTGGCGAAGATCACCACCACCGCCGATTTCGCCGACCTGAAGGACGTCGACCTCGTCATCGAGGCGGTGTTCGAGGACCCGGCGGTGAAGGCCGACGTGATCCGGAAGGCCGAGGCCGCCATCCGTCCGGACGTGGTCTTTGCCTCCAACACCTCGACCCTGCCGATCACCGGGCTGGCGGAAAGCTCGGTCCGGCCGGATCAGTTCATCGGCATCCACTTCTTCTCGCCGGTCGACAAGATGATGCTGGTCGAGACGATCCTGGCCGAGAAGACCGGCGACAAGGCGCTGGCGGTGGCGCTCGACTACGTCAAGGCGATCCGGAAGACCCCGATCGTGGTCAATGACACCCGTGGCTTCTACGTGAACCGCTGTGTCGGCAACTACATCAAGGAAGCCCACCTGATGGTGATGGAGGGCGTGCCCCCCGTCATGATCGACAATCTTGCCAAGCAGGCCGGCATGCCGGTCGGCCCGCTCACCCTCAACGACGAGGTCGCCATCGACCTCGGCCTCAAGATCCTGAAGGCCACCAAGGCGCAGGTCGGTGCCCAGTCGGTCGACCCGCAGCAGGAGAAGCTGCTCACCTTCCTGGTGGAACAGGAGGGCCGGGTCGGCAAGAAGGCGCAGAAGGGCTTCTACGACTATCCCGCCGGCGGCAAGAAGAAGACGATCTGGCCGGGGCTGAAGGCCTTCGTCGGCATGCAGCAGGACCCCGACACGGTCGACCGGCAGGAGATCATCGACCGCCTGCTCGTCACCACCGCGCTGGAAGCAGCCCGCTGCGTCGAGGAGGGCGTGGTCACCGATCCGCGCGAGGCCGATGTCGGCTCCATCCTCGGCTTCGGCTTCGCGCCCTGGTCCGGCGGCACGCTGAGCTATATCGATTCGATGGGGGCGAAGGCCTTCGTCGCGAAATGCGACGCGCTGGCGTCGAAGTTCGGCGACCGCTTCACCCCCAACGCGCTGCTGCGCGAGATGGCGGCCAGCGGCGAGACCTTCTATGGCCGGATGGCGCCGAAGAAGGCCGCGGCCTGACGCCATCGGACGACGAATAGCGATCGGCGCGGGCGGCTTCGGCCGCCCGTGGTCGTTTCAGGGCCCGCCAGCGAACCGACGTCGCGCGCGGTCCGATGCGGCTGGGGCGTCAGGCCCTGGGCCCGCCAGCCTGACGTGGTCATTTCCGTCCGATCGCCGGCATCGCCGCGTCATTCCGCCGCTGACCCGGCGCTTTGCACCCTGCAGTGCACAGGAACCCGGCTTTCGTGGCGTTGCACCATCGAAATGCCTGTGCTAACGGACACGCGGCTTCCGGGGGCAGGCTTACGCACGCAGGGTCCCGGGACAGGATTTTCCCAGTCGAGCCAACGGTTTGTGATCATGCTGCAGCGTCTCTGCGGCAGTTGCGCAAGCCGCGGCCCGGCGCCTGATGCGCGAGAGACGCGGTGGCTGGCGAAGACAAGACCGTTTCCGGCATGGCGGGGCGTTATGCCTCAGCCCTTTTTGATCTGGCGACCGAAGCGGGTCAGGTGGATCAGGTCCAGGCCGATCTCGGCCGGTTCCAGACGCTGCTCGAGGGTTCCGACGATCTCAGGCGGCTGGTGAAGAGCCCGGTCTTCTCGGCGGAAGACCAGCTCAAGGCGATCAAGGCCGTCATCGACAAGGCCGGCATCGGCGGGCTCGCTGGCAATCTCCTCAAGGTCGTGGCCTCGAACCGGCGCCTGTTCGCCGTCGAGGGCATCATCCGCGGCTATTCCGCCCTCGTCGCCCAGTCGCGCGGCGAGGTGACGGCCCAGGTTACCGTGGCCGAGGGACTTTCGGCCGCCAATGCAAAAACGCTCTCCGCCGCGCTCAAGGACGTGCTCGGCAAGGAGCCCAGGATCGACGTGAAGGTAGACCCGGCCATTCTTGGCGGGCTGATCGTGAAGGTCGGCTCACGGATGGTCGACACGTCCCTTCGCACCAAGCTCAACGCGATTAGAACCGCCATGAAAGAGGTCGGCTGATGGACATCCGCGCCGCTGAAATCTCTGCGATCCTGAAGGACCAGATCAAGAACTTCGGCCAGGAGGCGGAGGTCTCCGAGGTCGGCCAGGTGCTGTCCGTCGGTGACGGTATCGCCCGCGTCTACGGCCTCGACAATGTCCAGGCCGGCGAGATGGTCGAGTTCGACAACGGCATCCGCGGCATGGCCCTGAACCTCGAGGTCGACAATGTCGGCATCGTGCTGTTCGGCGCCGACCGCGACATCAAGGAAGGCGACACCGTCAAGCGCACCGGCGCCATCGTCGACGTGCCGGTCGGCAAGGGCCTGCTCGGCCGCGTGGTCGATGCCCTCGGCAATCCGATCGATGGCAAGGGCCCGATCGTCGCCGACAAGCGTTCGCGCGTCGACGTCAAGGCGCCGGGCATCATTCCGCGCAAGTCGGTCCACGAGCCGATGGCCACCGGCCTGAAGTCGATCGACGCGCTGATCCCGATCGGCCGCGGCCAGCGCGAGCTGATCATCGGCGACCGCCAGACCGGCAAGACCGCGATCGCGCTCGACACCATCCTCAACCAGAAGCCGCTGAACGTGGAAGGCGCCGACGAGCAGCAGAAGCTCTACTGCGTCTATGTCGCCATCGGCCAGAAGCGCTCGACGGTCGCCCAGTTCGTCAAGGCGCTGGAGGAGAACGGCGCCCTCGAATATTCGATCGTCATCGCCGCAACCGCTTCCGACCCGGCGCCGATGCAGTTCCTGGCGCCCTTCTCGGGCTGCGCCATGGGCGAGTTCTTCCGCGACAACGGCATGCACGCCGTCATCATCTATGACGACCTGTCCAAGCAGGCGGTCGCCTATCGCCAGATGTCGCTGCTGCTGCGCCGCCCGCCGGGCCGCGAGGCCTATCCGGGCGACGTGTTCTATCTGCACTCCCGCCTGCTCGAGCGCGCCGCCAAGATGGGCGACGAGGCCGGCAAGGGCTCGCTGACCGCGCTTCCCGTCATCGAGACGCAGGCCAACGACGTCTCCGCCTATATCCCGACCAACGTGATCTCCATCACCGACGGCCAGATCTTCCTGGAGACCGACCTGTTCTTCCAGGGCATCCGCCCGGCGGTGAACGTCGGCCTCTCGGTGTCGCGCGTCGGCTCCTCGGCCCAGACCAAGGCGATGAAGAAGGTTGCCGGCAAGATCAAGGGCGAGCTCGCCCAGTATCGCGAGATGGCCGCCTTCGCCCAGTTCGGCTCGGACCTCGACGCCACGACGCAGCGCCTGCTCAACCGCGGCGCGCGCCTGACCGAGCTGCTGAAGCAGAATCAGTATTCGCCGCTCAAGATGGAAGAGCAGGTGGCGGTGATCTGGGCCGGCACCAACGGCTATCTCGACGCCCTGCCGCTCAACCGCGTGAAGGCTTTCGAGGAGGGTCTGCTCGCGCGGCTGCGCGCCGAGGGTTCGATCCTCGAATCGATCCGGACGTCGAAGGACCTCGCCGACGACGTCGCGGCGAAGCTGAAGACGACCGTGCAGGACTTCGCGGCCTCGTTCAGCTGAGCGGGATCGCATGAGCTACGTCAGCGACAGCCTGGGGCCGGGCGAGACCATCGTCCACGAGGCGACCATCCACTGGGTCGTCTATGTCTGGCCCCTTGTTGCGGTGATCGTGGCTCTGCCGGTCGCCTGGGGCTTCTGGCCCTGGGGCGGTCTGGCCCTGGCGGCCGCGGTGCTCTGGCTCGCGGTGGCCTGGTTCCTGAGCCGGACGACGGAGCTGGCAGTCACCTCGCGCAAGGTGGTGGCCAAATGGGGCTTCATCGCCCGCTCCACCATCGAGCAGCGGCTCGAAAAGGTCGACTCGGTTGCGGTCGACCAGACTTTTCTGGGTCGCGTTCTCGACTTCGGGAATGTGACCGTGCATGGGACGGGCATCAACGCCACGCCCATCAAGATGATCGCGGATCCTTTGGCCTTCCGCCGCAAGGTTGAACAGGCCATCGAAGCCAGAAGGGACGTCGGCTGATGCCGAGCTTGAAGGACCTCCGGAACCGCATCGCCTCGGTCAAGGCGACGCAGAAGATCACCAAGGCCATGCAGATGGTGGCCGCGGCGAAGCTGAAGCGTGCGCAGACCGCTGCCGAGGCGGCCCGTCCCTATGCCCTGAAGATGGAGGCGGTGCTCTCCAACCTCGCCGGCTCCGTGTCCGGTTCCGACGCGCCGCGCCTTCTCGCCGGCACGGGCCGGAACGAGGTCCATCTGCTGGTCGTCGCAACCGCCGAGCGCGGCCTGTGCGGCGCCTTCAACACCTCCATCGTGCGCCTCGCGCGCGAGCGCGCCCTGGCCCTGCAGGCCGAGGGCAAGACCGTCAAGTTCCTCTGCGTCGGTCGCAAGGGCTACGATCTGATCCGCCGCCAGTTCGACAGGCAGATCGTCGGCTTCATCGAGTTCCGTGCGATCAAGCAGCTGTCCTATGCCCAGGCCGAGCAGGTCGGCGCCAAGGTGCTCGAACTGTTCGAGGCCGGCGAGTTCGACATCGCCACCCTGTTCTTCTCGCGGTTCCGGTCGGTGATCTCGCAGATCCCGACCGCCCAGCAGATCGTCCCGGCCCAGGTCACGGGCGGGGAGGGCGGCACCACCACCCCTTACGAGTTCGAGCCCGGCGAGGGCGAGATTCTCGCCGACCTGCTGCCCCGCAACGTCACCGTGCAGATCTTCAAGGCCATCCTTGAGAACGCGGCCTCCGAGCAGGGTGCGCGCATGTCCTCCATGGACAACGCCACGCGCAATGCCGGCGAGATGATCAAGAAGCAGACGCTCAAGTACAACCGCGCGCGTCAGGCGATGATCACCAAGGAACTCATCGAAATCATCTCGGGCGCCGAGGCGCTCTGAGCTTCCAAAGATCAAGTCGAGGACCCTCACAATGGCTAAGAAAGCGACGAGCGCGAAGGCGGCCCCGGCAGGCGGCAAGGCTGGCCGGATCACCCAGGTCATCGGCGCCGTGGTCGACGTGCAGTTCGACGAGCACCTGCCGCAGATCCTGAACGCGCTGGAGACCAGCAACAACGGCGCGCGCATGGTCCTCGAGGTTGCCCAGCACCTCGGCGAGAACACCGTGCGCTGCATCGCCATGGACACGTCCGAGGGTCTCGTCCGCGGCCAGCCGGTCACCGATACCGGCCAGCCGATCGCCGTGCCCGTCGGCCCGGAGACGCTTGGCCGCATCCTCAACGTCATCGGTGAGCCGATCGACGAGGCAGGTCCCGTCAAGACCGATCGCAGCCGCGCCATCCACCAGCCGGCTCCCTCGTTCTCCGAGCAGTCGACCGAAGCGGAAATCCTCGTCACCGGCATCAAGGTCGTCGACCTGCTCGCACCCTACGCCAAGGGCGGCAAGATCGGCCTGTTCGGCGGCGCCGGCGTCGGCAAGACCGTGCTGATCCAGGAGCTCATCAACAACGTCGCCAAGGCCCATGGCGGCTATTCGGTGTTCGCCGGCGTCGGCGAGCGCACCCGCGAGGGCAACGACCTCTATCACGAGTTCATCGAATCGGGCGTCAACAAGAAGGGCGGCGGCGAAGGCTCCAAATGCGCCCTGGTGTTCGGCCAGATGAACGAGCCGCCCGGTGCGCGCGCGCGCGTCGCCCTGTCGGGCCTCACCATCGCGGAAGACTTCCGCGACCAGGGCCAGGACGTGCTGTTCTTCGTCGACAACATCTTCCGCTTCACCCAGGCGGGTTCGGAAGTGTCGGCGCTCCTCGGCCGCATCCCCTCGGCGGTGGGCTACCAGCCGACCCTTGCCACCGACATGGGCGCGCTGCAGGAGCGCATCACCACCACCCAGAAGGGCTCGATCACCTCGGTCCAGGCCATCTACGTTCCGGCCGACGACCTCACCGACCCGGCGCCGGCCACCTCCTTCGCCCACCTCGACGCGACGACCGTGCTCAACCGCTCGATCGCCGAGAAGGGCATCTACCCGGCGGTGGACCCGCTCGACTCGACCTCGCGCATGCTCGACCCCCGCGTCATCGGCGACGAGCACTATGCGGTTGCCCGCAAGGTCCAGCAGACCCTCCAGCGCTACAAGTCGCTGCAGGACATCATCGCCATTCTCGGCATGGACGAGCTGTCGGAAGAGGACAAGCTGACGGTGGCCCGCGCCCGCAAGGTCGAGCGCTTCCTGTCCCAGCCCTTCTTCGTCGCCGAAGTTTTCACCGGCGCGCCGGGCAAGTTCGTCGACATCAAGGACACCATCAAGGGGTTCTCCGATCTCGTCGACGGCAAGTATGACCACCTCCCCGAGGCCGCCTTCTACATGGTCGGCACCATCGAGGAAGCCGTCGAGAAGGGCCGCAGGCTCGCCGCCGAGGCGGCGTAAGCGTGACGGACGGACCGGATTTCGCCCCGGGCGAGAAGGTCCGTCTGCTGAGATTGGATACCGCGTTCTTCTCAGGTCTCGACGAGAGGGACGCAATGCGGCTCAAGGGTCTTGTCGGTCGGGTTTGGACCGTCGAGACCCGAACCCCGCACGGCTTGATCGAGTTGGTGTTCCAGCATTCCGCAGGCGAAGTAACGCCGCTGGAATGGGTCTGCGTTCCCTGCTCTTGGATTGAACGGGTGTAGTCATGGCCACCTTCCACTTCGAACTGGTTTCGCCCGAGCGGCAGCTCTTCTCGGGGGACGTCGAGCAGGTTGTCGTGCCGGGCTCAGAGGGCGATTTCGGCGTGCTCGCCGGTCACGCGCCCTTCGTCTCGACGCTGCGGCCGGGCATCCTGACCATCCACGGCGAGGGTCAGGCCAAGCGCCTCTACGTCCGCGGCGGCTTTGCCGAGGTCTCCGAGGCCGGCCTCACCGTGCTGGCCGAGCGGGCCACCCCGGTCGAGGACCTGCACGCCGACCAGATCGACCGCGAGATCAAGGATGCCGAGGACGATCTCGCCGACGCCAGGGACGACATTTCGAAATCGAAGGCCATGGAGAAGCTCGACCAGCTTCGCGGCGTGAAGTCCGTTCTGGCGACCGCCGGCTCGACGCACTGATCGCCGACCGCCGGCCATTCCGGTTTCAGCACAGGCCGCCTCCGGGCGGCCTTTTGCATTTTGGGTCTGACAGCCGTCAGCGCCTTGGACATGACCAAGCTTCCGGACATGACGAAGCCTTCGGCAGCGGCTAATCAGTCGTCATGACCGACCATGCCGATCCCCGCGCCTTTCTCCTCTCGCTCGGCCAGGCCGCGATCAAGGCGGCGCTGCCCGACCGAATCGCCGATCACCTCCCGCCCGTGCCCGAGGGTCGCACGGTCGTGGTGGGCGCCGGCAAGGCGGCGGCCAGCATGGCGGCGGCCTTCGAGAAGCTGTGGCCCGCGCCGCTGGAGGGCACGGTCGTCACCCGTTACGGCCATGCGGTGCCCTCAGCGCGCATCGAGGTTCTGGAGGCCTCCCATCCCGTGCCGGACGAGGCCGGTCTTTCGGCCACGCGGCGCATCCTCTCGCGGCTGGAGGGGCTGACCGGGGACGATCTCGTCGTCGCCCTCATCTCCGGCGGCGGCTCGGCCCTTCTCGCCCTGCCGGGCGGCGACCTGTCGCTGGAGGACCTGAAGGCGGTGAACGCGGCCCTGCTCGCCTCCGGTGCCGACATTACCGCCATGAACTGCGTGAGGAAGCACGTCTCGGCGATCGCCGGCGGGCGGCTGGCGGCGGCCGCCCATCCGGCCAAGGTCGTCACCCTCGCCATCTCCGACGTGCCGGGCGACGACCCCGCCGTCATCGCCTCGGGGCCGACCGTGCCGGACCCGACCACGCGGGAAGAGGCCCTCGCCATCGTCGCTCGCTACCGCATGGACCTGCCGGCCGCGGTCATGCGGCATCTTCAGAGCCCGGCCTCGGAAAGCCCCAAGCCCGGCCATCCGGCCTTCGCGGCCGGCAGCGATGTGCGGCTCATCGCGCGCCCCGTGGAAAGCCTGAGGGCTGCGGCGCGAATCGGCGAGGCGGCAGGTCTCAGGACGCTGGTGCTCGGCGACACGATCGAGGGCGAGGCCCGCGACGTGGCGCAGGTTCACGCAGCGCTTGCCCGCTCCGTGCTTGAGCACGGGCTGCCCTTTTCCGCGCCGCTGCTGATCCTGTCGGGCGGCGAGACCACCGTGACGCTGCCGAAAGACCGTCCCACGGGCCGCGGCGGCCGGAACTCGGAATTCGCACTGGCCTTTGCTGCCGCGATCCAGCCGCTGGCGCCGGCCCTGCGCGACCGCATCCATGCCATGGCGATCGACACGGACGGGATCGACGGCGTGGAGGCCAATGCCGGCGCCGTCGTGACCCCTGCGCTGATGGCGGCGGCCGAGGCAGGGGGGCTGTCGCTGCGTGCCTTTCTCGATCGCCACGACGGCTTCGGCTTCTTCGCAGCGGTGGACGGCCTCATCGTCACCGGACCGACACACACCAATGTCAACGATATCCGCGCCGTACTGATCGTGTGACCACCAGCCGGCACGTGTCCTGCATCGCAAAGTGCGCTAGGATGCGCATCGGTGTCGCAGACCTGACGGGCGGAGGGCCAGGCATGCGGTTGCGGCGAGTGTGGGTCGCGGTTCTGGCAGTGGCGGCAATGGCTGTCGGCATCGGCGCGCCGCTGGCGCAGGACCGCACGCGGGTGACGCTCTACACCTCCATCGAGACCGACCAGCTTTCCGTGTTCAAGCAGGCCATCGAGAAGGACCTGCCGGAGATCGACATCAACTGGGTGCGGGATTCCACCGGGGTCATCACCGCCAGGGTGCTCGCCGAGCGTGCCAGCCCCCGGGCCGACATGATCTTCGGGCTGGCCGCGACCAGCCTGATCCTGTTCGCCGGCGAGAACCTGCTGGAACCCTACAAGCCGAAGGGCGCGGACGAGTTGAAGCCCGCCTTCCGCGATGCCAACGATCCCTATCTGTGGACAGGCATGGATGCCTATGTCGGCGCCCTGTGCTTCAACACCGAGGAGGCGCGAAAGGTCGGCGCCCCGCCGCCGCGCGCCTGGCGCGACCTGCTGCGGCCCGAGTTCCGCAACCGCATCGTCATGCCGCACCCGGCCTCGTCCGGCACCGGCTTCCTGATGGTCGCCGGCTGGCTCCAGAGCATGGGCGAGGAGGCCGGCTGGCGGTTCATGGAGGACCTGCACCAGAACGTCGCGCTTTACACCCATTCGGGCAGCGCGCCCTGCGTGCAGGCGGCCCGCGGCGAACGGGTGGTGGGGCTTTCGTTCGACATGCGCGGTGCCCGCGAGAAGTCGCAAGGGGCGCCGCTGGAAGTCATCCTCCCGCAGGATGGCGTGGGCTGGGAGATGGAGGCCTTCGCCATCGTCCGCGACCGGCCGAGCGCTCAGGCCGCGGCGGTCCGGCGCATCGCCGACTGGGCCACCAGCCGGCGGGCCAACGAGATCTATGCGCAGTTCTATGCCGTCGTCGCGCGCGCGGGCGTCGGGTCTCCACCGGAGAACTATCCGGAAGGTGTCGAGGCGCGCATGGTGACCAACGACTTCTCCTGGATGGCGCAGAACCGCGACCGGATCCTGATGGAATGGTCGATCCGCTTCGACCGGCGGATGCCGGGCCGCAACTGAGCGGGACCGGTCTTCAGGCCGGCCGGGCCTCGTAGCCGGCAGCCGTCACGGCCTGCGCCAGCCTGTCCGCCTCGGCGCTCGTCGATCCGACCTCGACGCGTCCTGTTGCGAGATCGACCGCCACGCTGGCAGCGGGATCGATCCGCCTGATGACCCGTTCGACAGCGGCCGAACAGCCCGAGCAGGTCATGCCGTCAACCTGAAGCGTGATCATGGGAAATGGTCTCCGGAGCGGCGACCGGGGGTTTAGCCCGGCCGCGCGTCTCGTGTGGAAGAGGCCCCTGTCCGGCTGGACCGGAGCCAGGTTCATCGGCCCTGTCTGCTCAGTTGCCGGCGGTCACGCCGGCAGCGCGGATGACCGGGGTCCACTTGGCGATTTCTGCCTCCATAAACGCCCGAAGGCCGTCGGGGGTGGCAAGGTTCTCGGCCGGCAGGTCGGCGCCGAGATCAGCAAGACGGGTGCGGACATTGGCATCGGCCAGCGCGGCCCGCAGCGCCTCGTTCAGGCGCGCGACGATCGGGGCCGGCGTGCCCTTGGGCGCCAGCATCGCATTCCAGACGACGACCTGGTAGTTCGGCAGGCCGGCCTCCGTGGTGGTCGGGACGTCCGGCAGCGCGCCGTTGCGGTTGGCCTGGGCGACGGCGAAGGCCTTGATGGTGCCGGCTCGAACCTGCGGGGCGACGTTCACGACCTGGTCGCACATGTAGTCGACCTGGCCGCCGACGAGGTCGTTCATGGCCGGGCCCGTGCCGCGATAGGGCACGGACTGGGGCTTCACGCCGATGATCGCGTGCAGCAGCAGGCAGGTGGTGTGGCTGACCGAGCCGATGCCGGCATGGGCATTGTTGGCCGAGCGCTCGTTGGCCTTCAGCCAGGCGGCGAACTCGCTGAGATTGCTCGCCGGCAGGTCCTTCTTGGCGACCAGCAGGATGGCATTGGTGTTGACCAGGCCGATCGGCGCGAAATCGGTCAGCGGGTTGTAGCGCAGGTTCGGATAGAGCGCGACGGAGGCGGCATTCGTGCCGGTATGGCCGATCATGATCGTGTGGCCGTCGGGCTGGGCGCCGGTCAGCCGGGTCGAGCCGGTGGTGCCGCCGGCACCCGCCACGTTCTCGATCACGACGGTCTGGCCGAGATTTTTCGACATGGCCTCCGCGACGATGCGCCCGACGACGTCGGTCGGTCCACCCGCCGCGAAGGGGATGATCATGACGACGGGGCGGGCGGGAAAGGTCTGGGCGGTGGCCGGCGCGATCCCGGCGGCAAGCGCGGTGGCGGCAATGGCAGTGACAAGGTGGCGTCGGTTCATTGGCGTCCTCTATGGTGGCTTTGTCCGGGCATGAGACCCAACCGAGCGGGTTCCCGGTCCCCTTCAACACCTAGCACTCCCCCGACACGAGGCAAGGATGACAGGCCAGTCGCACGATCAGAACGACGCGATCACTCCGGTGGCGGTCACCGATGCCCTGTTCCCCGGCTTCCGGATGCTGGACGTGCCGGCAGCAGGCGCCACCATCCGGCTGAGGACCGGCGGGTCGGGGCCGCCGCTGCTCCTTCTCCACGGCTATCCCCAGACCCATGTCCTCTGGCACAGGGTTGCCCCGCGGCTCGCCGAACGGTTCACCGTGGTGGCGGCCGACCTGCGCGGCTATGGCGACAGTTCCAAGCCGCAAACCACCGCGGACCATGCGCCCTATTCCAAGCGCGCCATGGCTCAGGACATGGTCGAGGCCATGGCAGCCCTCGGCCATGCCCGCTACTCGATCGCAGCCCATGACCGCGGCGCGCGCGTCGCCCACCGTCTCGCGCTCGACCACCCGCAGCGCGTGGAGCGCCTCGCCGTGCTCGACATCGCGCCGACGCGGGAAATGTATCGCGACACCACTGATGCCTTCGCCCGTGCCTATTGGCACTGGTTCTTCCTGATCCAGCCGGCGCCCCTCCCCGAGCGCATGATCGGCGCCGACCCGGACGGTTACTGGCTGAAGAAATGCGGCTCGGGCCCGGGAGGGCTCTCGGTGTTCTCGGCCGAGGCGCTGGCCGAATATCTCCGGTGCTTCCGCGATCCGGCGGCGATCCATGCAAGCTGCGAGGACTATCGCGCTGCTGCGACGATCGACATCGCCCATGACGATGCCGATGGCGGGCGCAAGGTCGACTGCCCGCTTCTCGTGCTGTGGGGCCGCGACGGCGTCATCGAGCGCTGCTTCGATGCGCTGGCCCTGTGGCGCGAACGGGCAAGCGACGTGCGCGGCCATGCGCTGCCGGGCGGGCACTATCTGGCCGAGGAGCGTCCCGACGAGGTTGCTGCCGAACTCGAGGCCTTCTTCGGCTGACGGCGCCGGGCAGCCGCGCGGCCGGCCCCATTGCCGGGCCGGGGCGACCCGGCTAATGCCACTTCCGGCACGAGAACCGGAGGAACCCATGGCCCGCTCCAACACCTATACGCTCGCCGTCATTCCCGGCGATGGCATCGGCAAGGAGGTGATGCCGGAGGGCCTGCGCGTTCTGGAGGCTGCCGCGCGCAAGTATCGCTTCTCGGTCGATCTCCAGCACCACGACTTCTCGTCCTTCGACTATTACGAGCAGCACGGCCGCATGATGCCGGAGGACTGGAAGGCGCGGATCGGCGGATCGGACGCCATCTTCTTCGGCGCCGTCGGCATGCCGGACAAGATTCCGGACCACATCTCGCTGTGGGGCTCGCTGCTGATGATGCGCCGCGAGTTCGACCAGTACGTCAACCTGCGGCCGGTCAAGCTGATGCCGGGCGTGCCGGCGCCGCTGGCCAACCGCAAGCCGGGCGAGATCGATTTCTTCGTCGTGCGCGAGAACACCGAGGGGGAATATTCCTCCATCGGTGGGCGCATGTTCCACGGCACCGAGCGCGAGTTCGTCGTCCAGGAGACGGTGATGACGCGGATCGGCGTCGACCGCATCCTGAAATATGCCTTCGAACTGGCCATGAAGCGCCCGCGCCGCAAGCTGACCAGCGCGACCAAGTCCAACGGCATCTCGATCACCATGCCCTATTGGGACGAGCGCGTGGCCGAGATGAAGAAGGCCTATCCCGACGTGGCGGTGGACCAGTATCACATCGACATCCTGACCGCCCATTTCGTGCTGAACCCGGACCGTTTCGACGTGGTCGTGGCGTCCAACCTGTTCGGAGACATCCTCTCCGATCTTGGGCCGGCCTGCACGGGCACCATCGGCATCGCGCCGTCTGGCAACATCAATCCGGACCGCAAGTTCCCCTCGCTGTTCGAGCCGGTCCATGGCTCGGCGCCGGACATTGCCGGGCAGGGCATCGCCAATCCGGTCGGCCAGATCTGGTCGGCGGCGATGATGCTCGACCATCTCGGCGAGCCGGAGGCGGCCGCCGCCATCGTGCGCGCCATCGAGGAGGTGCTTGCCAGGCCCGATTACCGCACGCGCGACCTTGGTGGCGCTGCCGACACGGTGGCCTGCGGCAAGGCCATCGCCGATGCGGTCTCCTGACCGAATTCGCACTGGAAATTGGCGCAGGACACGCTAAGACCCTGCCGGTAACAGATCCGGCCGTGACCGGACGCAACGCGAGCTGCGGGAAGTAGGTTCAATGGACAGCCAGTTCTGGGTCGGTCTCATTCAGATCATCTGGATCGACATCCTCCTCTCGGGCGATAACGCGGTGGTCATCGCGCTCGCCTGCCGCGGGCTGCCCGAAAAACAGCGCAGGATCGGCATCATGCTGGGCGCGGGGGCCGCCGTCGGCCTGCGCATCCTGTTCGCGCTCGTCATCACCTATATGCTCGCGGTTCCCTTCCTGAAGGTGATTGGCGGCCTCCTGCTGTTCTGGATCGCGGTGAAGCTGATCGTCGGGGAGGAGGACCACGGCGGCGGGCATGGCAACATTGCCGAGACGGACAATCTTTGGCGCGCGGTCCGCACCATTGCCATCGCCGATGCCGTGATGAGCCTCGACAACGTCATCGCCATCGCGGCGGCGGCCCACGGCAATGTCTGGCTGTTCGTCTTCGGCCTTGCCCTGACCATTCCGCTGATCGTCTTCGGTTCGACCCTGATCCTCGGCATGATCGAGCGCTACCCGCTCATCGTCTGGGCGGGCGCGGCCCTGCTCGGCTGGATCGCCGGCGAGATGATCCTCTCCGATCCCGTGGTGCTGCGCCAGCTCGTGGCCTGGGGCACCGGCCTCGCGGTCCCGGTCGAGGTCACCCAGACCTATCCCATTGGACTGAAACCAGTCGCCATCGCCCATTACGGATCGGCGGTGGTGGGTGCGGCCATCGTGCTGGCCATCGGCTGGCAGCTGCGGCGGCGGCGGGACGAACGGGCGGCCTGACGGCCGCTTCAACTCCGCCCGGCCGGACCGATCCGGCCGGGCGTGACGGACAGGATGTCGGCGCGGCTCTTCAGGCTCTCGAAGGCGGCCGGATCGGCGCCGGTCATCCAGACCTGTGCCCCGAGGCCTTCGAGGGCGCCATAGAGGGCGGCGCGCCGCTCCGGGTCGAGATGGGCCGCCACCTCGTCGAGCAGCACGACGGGCGTGAAGCCGGCCATGTCGGCCACCAGCCGCGCGTGAGCCAGGACCAGTCCGATCAGCAACGCCTTCTGCTGGCCCGTCGAGCAGCGCTCGGCGGGGGCCGACGACGGGCCATGATGGGCGATGAGGTCGGTCAGGTGAGGGCCCTGCGTGGTCCGGCTGGCCGCGCGGTCGCGGGACCGGTGCGCGCGCAGCACATCCCGGTAGTCATTCTCCACATCCAGCGCCGGGCGGGTCAGAACGGCGGCCTCCACCGCTCCGTCGAGGGCAAGTGCCGCCCAGGGGAAGGGCGAGGCGGGGTCCCGGGTCGCCTCGATCAGCGAGGCGAGGCGCCGAACGGTCTCTGCGCGGGCGGCGGCCACCGCCACCGCAAGCTCGGCCGTCTCGTGCTCGACCGCCTCCAGCCAGGCCGGGTCGGGCGCCATCTCCTCCAGCAGGCGGTTGCGGGCGCGCAACGAGCGCTCCAGCGCATTGACCCGCGCGCCATGCTCGGCATCGACTGCCAGCACCAGTCGGTCGAGAAAGCGCCGGCGCTCGCCTGCCGAACCCATGAACAGGCCGTCCATGGCCGGTGTCAGCCAGACGACACGCACATGCTCGGCAAAGGCGGTGGCCGAGGAGACCGGCACGCGGTCGATCCGGCAAAGCCGCGAGCGGGTCTCGACCTCGCCGGCCTCGATGCCGGTGCCGAGGACCGTCTCGCCCCAGGGGCCCTCGACCGTGGCATTCACCGCCCAGCCGCCGTCACCTTGGTCGAAGGCGGCTTCGTCAAGGGTGGCGCGCCTGAGCCCCCGGCCGGGCGCGAGGAAGGACAGCGCCTCCAGCACATTGGTCTTGCCGGCACCGTTCGGCCCGACCAGCGCGACCAGCGGCGCCTCGGGCGCGAGCGAGGCGGCCGCATAGGTGCGGAAGCGCGACAGTCCGATCCGCGTCACCCGGCAGCGGGCGACCGGCGTCTCGGCGAGGGTTCGCGGAATCGCAATCGTCATGCCCCTTCTTGCCCCATGGCGAAGCCGCGGCGCGACAACTAAATGAGCCTCGCCCGCATCGGGCGACGCCCCCCAGAGGATTCCCTGCTCATGTCCGTCCAGCCCTTCTCCGTCCCCGTCTTCGTCCGGATGCTGACCAACCTGTCCGGCTGGCTCGACAAGGCCGCCGCCTTTGCCGAGGCGAAGAAGGTCGATCCGAAGGTGCTGCTGGACTCGCGGCTGGCCCCCGACATGTTCCCGCTGGTGCGGCAGGTGCAGCTTGCCACCGACTTCGCCAAGGCCGGTGCTGGCCGACTGGCCGGCGTGGAACTGCCGAAATATCCGGACGTGGAGACCACGATCGAGGAGCTGAAGCAGCGCATCCAGACGACGATCAGCTTCGTCACCAGCCAGGATGCGGCGGCACTCGATGCCGGCGCCGACCGCGACATCACCCTGACGATCGCCGGCGCGCCGCTGACGCTGAAGGGGCAGACCTATCTCGCCCACCTCGCCATGCCGAACTTCTATTTCCACGTGACGACCGCCTACGCCATCCTGCGCCACAACGGCGTGGACCTCGGCAAGCGCGATTTCGTCGGCAATCCGGCCGGCTGAGACCGGGATCCGGCAGGCCGGCGGGTCAGGCCGCCGGCTTGCCGTCCTCCTCGTAGCTGAAGCGGAAGTCGCAGTGGCTGGCGCCCTGCATGATGGTCTGCGTGCGCTCCAGCTTCAGCTTCGGGTCATAGCCCTCGCAGAAGGTGCCGTCGCGCTGGCAGGACAGCAGGTGGCCGATCTCGCCGAGGCCCATCGCCTTGTACATTTCCGAATACCGGCAGCGGACGACGTTGAACGCATAGGTGCTGTCGGACCGGCCGACCTCCTTGACCTCCAGCGCGCCGTCGGCGGTCCAGAGCGGCTGCATGGCGATGAAGCCCTGCAGCGAGGTGCCGTCTGGAGACTGTTCGGCGAAGCGGCGGGCCTGCTCGATGGCGGACCGGCGCACCGCCTCCGCCACGGTCTTCTGCGCGGCCTCGGTCCCGATATTGGCCTTCAGCGTGTCGTAGACATGCTTGAGGATCTCGGCCTCGATCCGGCGCTTCTCCAGCATCGACAGGCCGGCCGGATGGGCCGGCGGCTGGCTGGTGCTGGTGCCTGCGGTCGTGCTGGCGCTCATCGGTGCCTCCCTGGAACGATTTCAGGGTGGCAGGCAAGCGCCAATCGCCGGAGCGCGCAAGCCCCGCAGTTGCATGGCGCGAAAGCGTGAAGGGTCAGGCGGAGTTGGCGGCCTGCTCGACCACGCGCGTGCGCATGCGTGGCTCCAGCAGCAGCCTGCGCGGCTCCGGCCCGTAGTAGCCTTCCAGATGCACCATGGGCCGCGGCCGGGCGATGATCGAGACGATCCGCTCCAGCAGCACCTTGCCCGAGACCGGCTTGGCGACGAATTCGTTGACGCCGAGCCGGGTGGCCTCGACCACGCGCCAGCGCTCCAGGTGCGATGTCAGCATGATGATCGGCACATCCGGCACGGGAAAGTTTGCCGGATTGCGCACGATGCGGAGCATCTCGGCGCCGTTCAGCATCGGCATCTCCCAGTCGAGGATGACGATGTCGGGCGCATGCTGGCGGATATGCTCCAGCCCGGCGAGCCCGTCGGCTGCCTCGCGCACGCCCTTGATGCCGATATTGGTGAGAATGTTGCGGATCACCTTGCGCATGAACTGGTTGTCGTCGACGACCAGCACGTCGACGCTCGACAGCAGCTGCTCGACCTTCTTCGAGATCAGACCGTTCATTCCGACCGCCCCCTGCCGCCCCATCGGCTTGCCGGGGGCAACCTAGAGGCCGGCGCTTGAGCCGCCGCTAAGCGATTTGATTCAATTTGAGCGAATACCGTGCTTTTCGCGGATCGCGGTCGAGGACAGCGGCGATTTCAGGCCATGCAGGAACAGCCACGCCGGCGCGGGCGCGCGCGCGAGGCGCCGGGCATCGCCCTCCGCCATCCGCCAGCGGGCGAGCGCTGTGGCCGCAACGCCCGAGGCAGCCTTCAGCCCCTTGCCGGGACGGTCCACCACCGCGATCGGCAGGCTGCCGGCAATGCCGCGCCAGTTCTGCCACAGATGGAACTGGGCGAGGTTGTCGGCGCCCATGATCCAGACGAAGCGCACGCCCGGGCAGCGGGCCTTGAGGGCGGCCACCGTATCGGATGTGAACCGCGTGCCCAGCACCGCCTCGATGCCGGTGACGTGGATACGGGGATGACGTGCAAGCGTCCGGGCGGCGGAAATCCGCTGGTCGAGCGGTGCCAGCCCGCCCTGGGCCTTCAGCGGATTGCCGGGCGAGACCAGCCACCAGACGGCATCGAGCCCGAGGCGCTTCAGCGCCGCCAGGGCAACGAGGCGGTGGGCGTCGTGCGGCGGATTGAACGAGCCGCCGAACAGGCCGATCGCCATGCCCGGCGCATGCGGCGGCAGCACAAGACGCGCGTCGCTCTGCCGGCGGCGCGGCTTGATGCGCGAGCCCTGCGGCCTCACGGGCGGATCTGGCCGGTGCCGCGGATGCGGTACTTGAACGAGGTGAGCTGCTCGACCCCCACCGGACCGCGCGCATGCATTCGCCCCGTCGCGATGCCGATCTCCGCGCCGAAGCCGAACTCGCCGCCATCGGCGAACTGGGTGGAGGCATTGTGCAGCACGATGGCGCTGTCGACCTCGGCCATGAACCGGTCGGCGGCCGCCTGATCGTTGGTGACGATGGCATCGGTGTGGTGCGAGCCATGACGCTCGACATGGGCGATGGCATCGGTCAGCCCGTTGACCACCTTCACCGCGATGATCGCGTCGAGATATTCGGTGGCCCAGTCCTCTTCGCTCGCCGGCGTGACGCGCGGATCGACGATGCGGGTCAGGCTGTCGCCGCGCACCGCGCAGCCGGCATCGAGAAGGGCCGTGACGAGCGGCTTCAGATGGGTGCCGGCGCAGGCCTCGTCGACCAGCAGCGTCTCGGCCGCGCCGCAGATGCCGGTGCGGCGCAGCTTGGCATTCAGCACGATGGCGCGCGCCATGCCGAGATCGGCCGCGCCATGGACGTAGACATGGCAGTTGCCGTCGAGATGGGCGAAGACCGGCACCCGCGCCTCGTCCTGCACGCGGGCCACGAGGCTCTTGCCGCCGCGCGGCACGATCACGTCGACGGTGCCGCCGAGGCCCTGCAGCATGAGGCCGACCGCGGCGCGGTCGCGGGTCGGCACCAGCGACACCGCGGCCGGCGGCAGGCCCGCCTTCTCGAGGCCGGCCACGATGGCCTGATGGATCGCCTGGCTGGAGCGGAAACTGTCGGAACCGCCGCGCAGGATCACGGCATTGCCGGCCTTGAGGCAGAGCGCGGCCGCATCCGCCGTCACGTTCGGCCGGCTCTCGTAGATGACGCCGATGACGCCCAGCGGCACCCGCACCCGCTCGATATGCAGGCCGTTCGGCCGGTCCCATTCGGTGATCAGCGTGCCGACCGGGTCGGCAAGGTCGCGCACTACCTCCACGCCGGCGGCCATGGCCTCGATGCGCTCGGGCGTCAGCGTCAGGCGGTCGACGAAGGCTGCGGCCATTCCGTCGGCGCGGGCGGCGGCGACATCCTCGGCATTGGCCGCGAGGATCGTGTCGCGACGCTGCCGGATGGCGCTCGCGATCGCCTCCAGCGCCGCATCCTTGCGGTCGGTCGGGGCGAGCGCGAGGCGCCGGGCGGCGGCCCTGGCCAGCCGGCCGAGCTCGAGCATCTGCGCCGCCATCGTCCCGGCTTCGTCCGGGCTTTGCGGCAGGGTGGGGGCGGGCACGGACATTCCGGGTCTCCAGAGGGCCGGATGCCTAGCACATTGGCCTGTTTGCGTAAAATCTGCCGTTCCGGCAAGGCCGCATGGTGATTGGACCGGTTTGGTTAACCGGCGCTTAAGAGTTCCGGCCTGATCTAGAGGAGCGGCGACGACGCGCGCGCAGTCAAGGCGCCATGACCGACGATCTCGACACCCCGCTCGGGGTGGAGCCAAGGCCGGAACCGAAGAAGCGGTGGCTGCCGCCGCTGATGCCGGCTGCCGCCGGGCTCGTCGGCGCCCTGGTCCTCGCCTTTGTCGGCGCCGTCGTGGTGGTCGACAATCCGCTCGGCGGCGAACCGCTGGCCATTGCCGCCATCGCCACGGCCGAGGCGCGCACGGTCGAGCCGACCGGCCCGCAGCCCGTGCCGGCCGCCCCGGCGCCCGGCGAGACCACGGGCGAGGACGGCCGCACCATCAACATCATCGACGGCATGTCCGGCAATGCCCGGTCCGTGCGCGTTGCCGTGCCGCAGGGCGAGGAACGCGCCTCCGGGCTCGATCCGCGCATGGTCGAGCGCGGGCCGCATGGACCCCTGCCGCGCATCGCCCCCGACGGCCGCAAGCCCCACGAGGCCTATGCCCGCGCCTTCCGGCTGGCCGCGGCCGACCAGGCCGCCATGCCCCGCATCGCCATTCTGGTCGGCGGCCTCGGCATCAGCCAGCGGACCACCGCCGAGGCCCTGGCCAAGCTGCCGGGCGCGGTCTCGTTTGCCTTCGCGCCCTATGGCGCCGATCTTGAGCGGCTGGCCGCCCGCGCCCGCTCCGATGGCCACGAGGTGTTCCTCCAGGTGCCGATGGAGCCCTTCGACTTTCCCGAGAACGACCCCGGTCCGCAGACGCTGCTGACCACCCTGACCTCCGACCGCAACATCGAGCGGCTGCACTGGTCGATGGGGCGCTTCCAGGGCTATGCCGGCATCGTCAACTACATGGGCGCCAAATTCACCGCGACCGAGAACGCCCTCCTGCCGGTTCTGCGCGAGGCGCATCGGCGCGGGCTGATGGTGGTGGATGACGGCTCCAGCGCCCGCAGCCTCGTCTCCCAGCTCGCCGCCACGCTGCAGCAGCCGGTCGTGCGCGGCGATATCCTGCTCGACCGGGTGCCGACACCGGCCGATGTCGATGCCCAGCTGGCCCGCCTCGAGGAGCGGGCCCGCGAGACCGGCTTTGCCCTCGGCATCGGCTCGGCACTGCCCGTGACCATCGACCGGCTGGCCCGCTGGGCGCGGACGCTGGAGAACCGCGGCATCATCCTCGTTCCGGTGACGGCCGGCGTGGCGCGCCGGCCGCAATCGGGCTAGCAACGGGCGAACCACCGGACCCCCATGCCCCGCTTCGAAGACCTGCCTTACCGCCCCTGCGTCGGCATCGCGCTGTTCAACCGCGAGGGCCTTGTCTTCGTCGGCCGCCGCAAGGGCCCTGCGCCCGAGCATGTCGATGCCGGCCATGCCTGGCAGATGCCGCAGGGTGGCATCGATCCCGGCGAGGACCCGCTGGTGGCGGCACGGCGCGAGCTACACGAGGAGACCAACGTCACCTCGGCCAGCCTGATCGCCGAGGCGCCGGAATGGTTCGCCTACGACCTGCCGCCCGAGGTCGCCGGACAGGCCTGGAAGGGCCGGTATCGCGGCCAGACGCAGAAGTGGTTCGCCTTCCGCTTCACCGGCCCGGACAGCGAGATCGACATCGCCCATCCCGCCGGCGGCCATCACAAGGCCGAGTTCGAGGCCTGGCGCTGGGAGCGGCTGGCCGACACGCCGGGGCTGATCATCCCGTTCAAGCGCGGGGTCTACGAGCGGGTGGCGGAAGCTTTTGCGCCCTTTGCCCATCCGGTGTGAGGGCCGGGTCGGGGTCGCCGGTTCGGGGCGATGGGTTCAGAGGATCAAAATCCTTTTTATGATAGTTATCCTTGACGAGTGCGGCGGCTCCTGCTAGAGTTCCGGCTCTGTCGAGGAGCCGCGACCATGATCCTGACCATGACCTCGCCGACCGCCGTCCGGATGGATCTGCCGCCGCTTGTCGGCCTGCCGGCCGGTTCATCCTGTGCCGCGACGGGCCCGCGGGCACGGGGCGTGCGGCGGCCGCCGCGGGCTGCGGCCCGGCCGGGGGGAGCGCTGAAAAGGGGAGCTTCTGAAAAGGGGA
This sequence comes from Phreatobacter sp., assembly GCF_051860605.1. Taxonomy (GTDB): domain Bacteria; phylum Pseudomonadota; class Alphaproteobacteria; order Rhizobiales; family Phreatobacteraceae; genus Phreatobacter. The sequence goes on from NZ_JBHYDR010000002.1 coordinate 402,315, forward strand.
GCGGTCGCCGGAAGGGCCGGGATCAGGCCTTGCCGGACGGCATCCGTCGCCTGGCGTCAGGCTGCGAGCAGGGCGGTCTCGAACTGCTCGAAGGCCGGGCGGGCGAACACATAGCCCTGGATCAGGTCGACGCCGAGATCGCGCAGCGCCGACAGCTCGTCGGTCGTCTCGACGCCCTCGCAGATGGCGGTGATGCCGAAATCGGCGAGCATGGCCAGCGTATGGCGCACCACGATGCGCCTGGCGCGGTCGCTGTCGATGCCGCGGATCAGGTCCATGTCGAGCTTGACGATGTCGGGCTGGAACCGTGCGAGGAGGTTGAGGCCGGCATGGCCGGCGCCGAAATCATCGATGGCCGTGGCGAAGCCGATCGTCCGGTAGGTCTGCAGGATCCTGAGCAGGTGGTCGGTATCGACCACCTCGCTCTCGGTGAATTCGAAGATGATGCGATCGATCGGAAAGCCAATGCGCTCGGCCGTCGCCAGGGTCAGCCGGATGCAGGCCCGCGGTTCATAGACCGCGTTGGGCATGAAATTGATGGACAGACGGGCGTTCTGCGGCGCCCGCCGGGCTGCCAGTTCGATGGCCTTGACCCGGCACTGCTGGTCGAAGGCATAGCGGTTGTCCTCGGTCACGCGCGCGAGAACGCTGGCGGCGCCCTCTCCGCCCGGACCGCGGACCAGCGCCTCATAGGCGAAGACCTCGCCGGTGCTGGTGCGCACGATCGGCTGAAAGGCCATCGAGAAGTCGAACGGCAGGCTCTGGGCGTTCCGGCAGGCTGAACAGGTCATCAGGGCTCCGGCGGGCAGGTTTCCGGAAAAACTAGGACCATGGCCGTTAACAGTCCGTAGTTGCCGCAAGGACAGCCTGTCGCACGGACTGATTGCCGCCAGCGCCAGCCTCTTCTAAGACCTCGGAACCCCTGCCGGAGGCCGCCATGCTGTTTGAACTCACCGAGGAAGAACTGCTGATCCGCGACACGGCGCGAAAGATGGCCGCCGGCATCATCGCCCCGCTCGCGCCGGTGCTTGATCGGGGCGAGGGGCGCACTGCCTTCCTCGCCAACCTGAAGGCGCTTGCCGAGGCCGGCTTCATGGCGGTCAACGTGCGCGCCGAGCATGGCGGCACCGAAGCCGGCACGGTCGCCTTCGCCCTCACCATCGAGGAACTCGGCTATGCCTGCGCCTCCCACGGCGTCACGGCCTCCGTCACCAACATGGTCGCCGAGGTCATCCAGGCGGTGGGCTCGGACGCGCAGCGCCGCAGCTACCTGCCGCGCATCGCCGACGGCACCTATCCGGCCGCCGGCTTCTGCCTGACCGAGGCGGGCGCGGGGTCCGACCCCTCCGCCATGACCACCCGCGCCCGGCGCGACGGCGACCATTTCGTGCTCGACGGCGAGAAGGTCTATATCACGTCGGCCGAATATGCCGGCCTGTTCGTCGTCTGGGCGGTGACCAGCCCGGACGCGCCGAAGGGCAAGGGTATTTCCTGCTTCCTGGTCGAGGCCGGCACGCCGGGCCTCGTCATCGGCAAGGCGGAGAAGAAGCTCGGCCAGCACGGCTCGGCCACCAACACCGTGCATTTCGACGGCTGCCGCGTGCCGGATTCCGCCCTGATGGGCCGGCTCGACGACGGCTTCCGCATCGCGGTGGGCGAGCTTGCCGGCGGGCGCATCGGCATTGCCGCGCTCTCCCTCGGCATTGCCCGCGCGGCCATGGACGCGGCCAAGGCCTATGTGCGGGAGCGCCGCCAGTTCGGCCAGGCGATCGCCGACTTCCAGGGCATCCAGTGGATGGTCGCCGACCGCGAGACCGAACTGGAGGCCGCGCGCCTGCTGATCCTCTCGGCCGCGGCGAGGAAGGACCGCGGCGAGCCCTTCGGCCGCGAGGCCTCCATGGCCAAGCTGTTCGCCTCCGAGGCTGCCGGCCGCGCGACCGACACCGCCCTCCAGCTCCATGGCGGCGCCGGCTATTGCGCCGATTTCCCCGTCGAGCGGCATGTGAGGGATGCGCGCATCACACGCATCTACGAGGGGACGAGCGAGGTGCAGCGGCTTATCATCGCGCGCGATACCTTCCGCCAATAGGATACCGGCATGACCATCACCCTCTACGGCATCGCAAAATCGCGTGCGATCCGCAATCTCTGGGCCGCCGAGGAGCTCGGCCTCGCCTACAGGCATGTGCCGGTGGTCTATGGCGCTGACGGCTCGCGCAAGGCCGACTTCCTCGCCCTCAACCCGAACGGGCGCGTGCCGGCCGCCGAGATCGACGGCGTGGTGATGTGGGAATCGCTCGCCATCAACCTGCACCTCGCCAAGAAGGCCGGCGGTCCGCTGGCGCCCGAATCGGTGAACGAGGACGGGCTGATGACCATGTGGTCGTTCTGGGCCGTGACCGAGATGGAAGCCCCGGCGCTTGCCCTGCTGATGCAGCAGGCAAAGCCCGAGGCCGAGCGCGATCAGGCCGTGGTCGCGGCCAGCACCGCGGCGCTGCAGGCCCCGCTCGCCGTGCTCGAGGGCCATCTGGCGAGCCATGGCGGCCATCTGGTCGGCAACCGCTTCACCATCGCCGACCTGAACGTCGCCTCCTGCGCCTTCTACCTGCGCCTGTCGAACCTGATGGACGACCGGCCGGCCATGCGCGACTGGTATCAGGCGGCGCTCGCCCGTCCGGGCGCCAGGCGGGCCTTCGCCCTGCGCGGCGACTGACGCTGCGGGCCGGATCGCTGCGGGGCGCCTCAGCCCTGCAGCTTCGCCCACATCTCGCGGTCGCGGACATCGGTCCAGATCACCGGCCAGTCGATGCCGCTCGCCTCGTCATAGGCGCGCGAGACGTTGAACGGCAGGCAATGCTCGTAGATGGCGAAGGATCCGAACTTCGGGTCCATCGCCACGCGGCAGGCATCGAAGGCCTCCTTCAGGCTGCGGCCCCGGGCCACGCTGTCGGCCACCGAGCCATAGAGCGTCGACAGGAAATCGCGCGTCAGGCGGATGCCGTCGGCGACCATGGCGGGCGTCGACAGCGCGTCGCCCCGGCCAGGCACCACCGCCTGCGGCTCAAGGGCCGCGATGGCGTCCAGCGTCTTCGGCCAGTCCCTGAAATGTGCATCGCCGCAATAGCAGGCGGAGTGATACTCGACGAGGTCGCCGGTAAAGGCGGTCCTGGCATCCGGCACCCAGGCGATGGTGTCGCCGGCCGTGTGGCCGCGGCCGGGATGGATGATCCTCACCTCGCGCCGGCCGAGCCAGACGGTGATCTCCTTCTGGAAGGTCACATGCGGCCAGGTCAGCCCGTCCGGGATGGATTCGGCGCCCGGAAACAGCCGCGGGAAGCGGCCGATCTCGCTCGCCTTGTCCTGTTCGCCGCGCTCGACGATCAGGCCGCGCGTGGCATCGGAGGCCAGCACGGTGGCGCCCTCATAGGCCGAGGCGCCGAGCACCCGGACGGCATGGTAATGCGACAGGAGGACGTAGCGGATCGGCTTGTCGGTCACCTGCCGCACGCGCGCGATCACGTCGGCGGCCATGGCGGGCGTCGCCTGGGCATCCACCACCATGCAGCCGTCGTCGCCGACGATGATGCCCGAATTGGGGTCGCCCTCGGCCGTATAGGCATAGAGGCCGGGTCCGATCTCGCCGAAGGAAATGGTCTTCGGGCCGAGGTCGGAGGTGGAGGCGAAGGCTTTCGACATGGTCAGTCACTCCGGAAGGGCAGGCGGCGCCGGCCGCCGCAAGGGCGGCGCGCCGGGCACCGGACATCAGGCGTGGTGCCGGCGCACGATCTGGTCGATGGCGCCGAAGATCGAATGGCCCCTGGCGTCCCGCATCTCCAGCCGCACGGCATCGCCGAAGCGCATGAAGGGGGTCGATGCCTTGCCGGCCCGGATGGTCTCCACCGTGCGCTGCTCGGCGATGCAGACATAGCCGAGCCCGCCCTCCGACACCGGCAGGCCGGGGCCGCCGTCGCTGTCGCGGTTCGACACCGTCCCCGAGCCGATGATCGTGCCGGCGACCAGCGGCCGGGTCCGCGCGGCATGGGCGATCAGCGTTCCGAAGTCGAAGGTCATGTCGATGCCGGCATTGGGCTTGCCGAAGGGCTCGCCGTTGAACCAGGCGGTGAGCGGCAGGCTGAGCCGGCCCTCGGTCCAGGCCGGGCCGAGTTCGTCCGGCGTCACCGCCACCGGCGAGAAGGCGGAGGCGGGCTTGGACTGGAAGAAGCCGAAGCCCTTGGCCAGTTCCGCCGGAATGAGGTTCCGGAGCGAGACATCGTTGCACAGCATGACCAGGCGGATGAGGCCGCGCGCCTCCTCCGGCGTCACCCCCATCGGCACGTCGTCGGTGATCACCGCCACCTCGCCCTCGAAGTCGATGCCGTGGGCCTCGTCGGGCAGCACGATCGGATCGCGCGGACCGAGGAACGAATCCGAGCCGCCCTGGTACATCAGCGGATCGGTCCAGAACGAGGGCGGCATCTCGACGCCGCGCGCCTGCCGGACCAGCGCGACGTGGTTCACATAGGCCGAGCCATCGGCCCACTGATAGGCGCGGGGCAGAGGGCTCATGCAGTCGTGCTCGTGGAACCGGAAGGAGGGTACCGAGCCATGGTCCAGCTGCTCTGCCAGATCGGCGAGGCGCGGGCCCGCGCGCGACCAGTCGTCGAGCGCCTGCTGCAGCGTGGCAACCACCGGGAAGGCGTCGGTCGCCCGCGTCAGGTCGCGCGACACGACCACCAGGCGGCCGTCGCGGCCGTGCTTGAGGGATGCTAGCTTCATGATCGGCGGGCCTCGGCAGCTGCGTGTCGGTCTGTTCCCGGCTCTGGCGGCCGGGTCACCATCAAAGCCATTCGCGGTGCGATTGGCCAGAGACAGTTGAGAGTGCGACCATAGCGTGCATATTTTCGCGGATCGCGTTGAAACGGGACGGGACAGGTCCTAGCCTCGCGGAGGGCGACAGGCATGCAGCAGGGGCGGAACATGGACGGTCGAAGTGTGGACGACCGCGGGGAGGGCGTCCGCAAGCTGGAACTGGAGGGCTTCCTGCCCTATCGGCTGAACGTGCTGGCCTCCACCGTCAGCCAGGCCCTGTCCGGCCTCTATGCCCGGCGCTACGGCTTCGGCATTCCCGAATGGCGAATCATCGCGACGCTCGGCCAGTTCGGCACCATGACGGCCAAGGACATCGGCGGGCACAGCCACATGCACAAGACCAAGGTCTCGCGTGCCGTCGCCTCCCTGACGCGGCGCAAGCTGGTGACGCGGCGCGCCAACCGGCAGGACCTGCGCGAATCCTTCCTCGCGCTGAGCCCGGACGGCCGGGCGGTCTATGACGACCTCGTGCCCGTGGCGCTGGATTTCGAGCAGAGCCTGCTCCGCGGCATCGCAACCGGCGACCGGGGGGACATCGACGCGCTCATCGGCCGGCTGATCGCCCGTGCCGAGGCCCTTTTGGCGGAAACCGGCGGCGGCGAACCGGAATAGCCTTTCCAGCCGCGCCACACCGCACGAGACTGGCCGTGCCAGCCAGGGGATGCACATGCCGATCGAGACCGTCCGGCTCTACACCTATTTCCGCTCGTCGGCCGCCTTTCGCGTCCGCATCGCCCTGAATCTCAAGGGCATCGTCTATGACAGCGTGCCGATCCATCTGGTGCGCGACGGCGGCGAGCAGAAGAAGCCGAGCTACCGGGCGGTGAACCCGCAGGGGCGGGTGCCCTCGCTGGAGATCGTCTCCGGCGGCGAGACGGTGGTTCTCACCCAGTCGCTCGCCATCATCGACTGGCTCGACGAGACCGTGCCCGAACCGCCGCTTCTGCCGGCCGACCCGCTGATGCGGGCGCGGGTGCGGGCGGCGGCGCAGGTGATCGCCTGCGACATCCATCCGGTCAACAACAGCGGCACGCTGGCCTGGCTGAAGTCCGAGATCGGCGTGCCGCAGGAGGGGATCGACCGCTGGTATGCCCATTTCGTCCGCGACGGACTGGCGGCGCTCGAGCGGATGATCGCGCCCGGCCCCTACGCCTTCGGGGCGCAGGTCACGCTCGCCGACCTCTGCATCGTGCCGCAGATGTTCAACGCCTGGCGGTTCAAGGTGGCGGTCGACGATTTTCCGCGGCTGGCGGCCGTCACCGAGGCCTGCCTGAAGCTCGATGCCTTCGCCCGCGCCCGCCCGGAGGCCCAGCCCGACGCCGAATGACCGGAGCCGGACGGGCTCAGCGCCGCGCGCTGCCGCCGGCGGGCGGCCCGCCGGGCCCCGGAAAGGTCGAGGGATAGGATGCGCCCTGGCCGCGCGGGCGCACATTGAGGCGCGGATCGCGCCGTCCCGCGATGCGGCTCACCAGCAGGGCGGTTCCGAGCATCAGGGCGACGCCGACCAGCCAACCGCCGAGGATGGCAAGCCCGCCGAGCGTCTGCACCTTGCCGGCGAACCAGGCGAAGGTCATGGGCTCGGGCGTGAATCCCGGCGCTGTGCCGCTGGCCGCCACCTCGCCCAGCAGGAAGGAGACGATGGCCCAGCCGACCAGCGCCACCAGCGACCAGACGGCGGTGCCGGTGATGGCGGCAATCCAGACAAACTTGCGCATCGGCCCTTCTTCCCGTGTGAGCCAACTCCGGCCCGTGTCGGCCCAACGCATATGGGCGGCCGCCGTTGCATCGCAAGGTCGTGATTGCCGCGTCGCGCGGCCTCGTCGGGCCCGGCGCACCGACGCCCCCTCGCTGCATTGCATTCAATCAGAATACCGACAAGGATGATGCCATGGACCGAATCAGTTTCGCTGACATGCGATGCACGCTCGGCCGCAGCCTCGAGGTCATCGGGGACTGGTGGACGCCGCTGATCCTGCGCGACCTGTTCATCGGGGTCAGCCGGTTCGACGACCTGGTCACGGATCTCGGAATTTCCCGCAACCTGCTCGCCCGCCGCCTCAAATGGCTGGTCGACAGCGGCGTGGTCGACAAGCGCGCCTACAGCCAGAGGCCGCTGCGCCACGATTACGTGCTGACCCGCGCGGGCGAGGAACTGGTGCCGGTGCTGCTGGCGCTCTCGGCCTGGGGTGATCGCTGGGTGCGGCCGCGCGAGGGCGTGCCGATGCGCTTCGTCCACAGGACCTGCGGCGGCGATCTCCATGCGCGGGTGACCTGCGGCCATTGCGGCGGCGCGGTCGAGGCGGCCGATGTCCTGGCCCTGCCGGGACCGGGCAATGCCGAGTTGCCGGGAACGGCGGTCGTCGCCCGCCGCCTGAAGGCCAACGCCGCTACCTGAACAGACGGTCGAACAGGCCCGCGCCGGGCTGCGGCCGCACCACGGCGCTGCGGTCCTCGGGCTCGGCCGGCCGGCGGGCCGCGCGGCGCGCATCGGTCGGCGTCATCGCCATGGGCTGGTCGAGGGTCTCTCCGGGCAGGATCCGGTCGGACCCGCCATAGGAGCGCCAGTTGCCGGGCAGGTCGGTCATCGGCTGGCCGCGATGGGCTTCCGCCATGACCCGGTTCCACACATCGACGGGCAGCCCGCCGCCAGTCAGCCGGCGCGTCGGCGTGCCGTCGTCATTGCCGAACCAGACCCCGCCGACGAAGCGGCCCGTATAGCCGACGAACCACGCGTCACGGAAATCCTGGCTGGTGCCGGTCTTGCCGGCGACGATCCAGCCGGGCAGGCGCACGGTGCGGCCGGTGCCCGAGACGGTCGTCTGGTTCATCATGGCGTTCATCATGGCCGCGTGGCGCGGCTCCACCACCTGCCCGAGGCTGAGGCGCGGGCGCTGGAATAGCACCCGCCCCGAGGCCGTGCGGATGCGCGTGATGACATGCGGCACGACGCCGGTCCCGCCATTGGCGAAGGGCGCGTAGGCACCCGTCAGCTCAAGCAGGTTCACCTCCGACGTGCCGAGCGCGATCGACGGATTGGCATTGAGCGCCGAACCGATGCCCAGCCGCTGGGCGGTGCGCACGACGGCCCGCGGGCCGGCCTCCTGGCCAAGCCGGACGGCCACCGTGTTCAGCGAGGCGGCGAGCGCCTGCGACAGCGTCACGTCGCCGCGATAGTCGCGGGTATAGTTCTCCGGCCGCCAGCCCTGCACCTGCACCGGCGCGTCCGGGCGCACCGTGTCGGGGGTCAGGCCGCGTTCGAGGGCGGCGAGATAGACGAAGGCCTTGAAGGCCGAGCCCGGCTGGCGGCGCGCCGCCACCGCCCGGTTGAACTGGCTCTGCGCATAGTCGCGCCCGCCGACGAGGGCGCGCACCGCGCCGGCCGTGTCGATCACCACCACTGCGCCCTGCTCGACCCCGTGGCGCTGGCCGCCGCGCGCCAGCGCCTCGCGCAGCGCCGCCTCGGCCGCCTGCTGGACGGGCGCCATGATCGTGGTCTCCACCACGATGTCGGTCTCCACCTTGCCGACATAGTCGTCGATCAGGTCCATGACCCAGTCGGCGACATAGTTGATCGAGCCGGACTGGGCCGCCCGGTTGGTACGGGCCGGGTCCGCATTCGCCACGCGCAGCTGCTGGTCGGTGATCAGGCCCTGCTCGGCCATGGCGGTCAGCACCAGCTGCGCCCGCGCCTGTGCCGCTTCCGGGTTGCGCGTCGGCGCCAGCCGCGAGGGGGCCTTGACCAGGCCGGCGATGACGGCCGCCTCCTGAAGCGTGAGGGCGGTGGCGGGCTTGTCGTAATAGCGGCGCGCGGCGGCCTCGATGCCATAGGCGCCGGCGCCGAAATAGACGCGGTTCAGGTAGAGTTCGAGGATCTGGTCCTTGGAATAATTGCTCTCCAGCCAGAGCGCCAGAACCGCCTCCTGGATCTTGCGTCCCATGGTCCGGTCGGGCGTCAGGAACAGGTTCTTGGCAAGCTGCTGGGTCAGGGTCGAGCCGCCCTGATGGACCCCGCGATTGGTGAAATTGGTCACGGCTGCGCGCATGAGGCCGATCGGATCGATGCCGAAATGGGAGCGGAACCGCCGGTCCTCGATGGCGATCAGAGCATCCGGCACATGGCGCGGCAGGCTGCGAACCGGCACGGCGGCCCCGCCCGTATCGCCCCGGTTGGCCAGTTCCGCCCCGTCGGCCGCGACGATGGCGACATTGGGCGGGCGCGGCGGCACTTCCAGCGCATGGGTCGGCGGCAGGTGGGCCGCGTACCAGGCGATCACGCCCGCCGCCAGGATCACCAGCCAGACCGAGGCGGTCAGGCCCCAGACCATCAGCGTGCCGAAAAGGCCGCGCCGCTTGCGGCGCTTGCGCGAACGGTCCTCGGGCGCCCGGTTGTCGGTCTCGCGCCCGGCCGGACGCTTGCGCTCGGGCTTCGCCGGCTTCCGTTCGGGCTCGCCGCGCACCTTCGGGCTCGGCCGTTCGGGGGCAGCAACCGCCACCCAGGGACGGTCCTCGGAATGGGCGCGCAGGTCCATGCCGCCGCGCGCGGTGCCGAAGCGCGGTTCGATCCGCTCGTCCCTGCCCTTGCGGCTGCGTCCCATCGCTCCCGTCGCCGTTCGGCCTGCCTGTTCCGGACCCCTCCCTGCGAGCTAAAGCGGGCGCAATGAAGGGGCGGTTAAGGCGGGCGCGTGACCGGGCTTCAGCCTTCATCAAGGTAAACGGACTGTCAGGGCGCTTCCGCCCGGCCGTTTCCCTTCCGTAAAGGCATTTCTGCTAGCCGTGGTGGCATGACGCAGTCCTATGCCTCGCCCATCGCCGAGACACTGTCGCCGGAAACCCTGCCAGAGGGTGAAGCCCTGGGGCTGGTGGCCGATGCCCTCGTCGCCGCCCTGCTGGCGCGGGTCAGGACCATGCGTATCCTGCTGGAAGCGGAAACATCGGACCCTGATCCGGACAGCCCCGAGGGCCGCCTCCATGCCCGTCTCACCGATACCGAGCAGCGCCTGCGCGACCGGCTCTCCGCCATGGATGCCCGCACCGGCGGCGAACGCGTCTTCCTTGACTGACCGGACGCCGCCTCAGCGGTCGGCATCCTCCTCGAGCACCGAAGTCAGCACCTTGCGGATCGCCGCCTGACGCTGGGCCGACTGGATCTTCGCGCCCATCAGGTCGGTGACATAGAACACGTCCACCGCCTTCTCGCCGAAGGTGGCGACATAGGCCGAGGCGATGTTGAGGCTGTGCCGCGACAGGGCGGAGGTCAGGTCGTGCAGCAGGCCCGGCCGGTCGAGGCCGGCCACCTCGATGACCGTGTAGCGTGTCGACCATGTGTTGTTGATCGACACCTCCGGCGCGATCCTGAACGTGCGCGAGCGGTTCCGGCTGGGCGATTTCCTGGCCGCCGCCGCCACCGCCTCGCCGAGCCTGATCTCGCCGCGCAGGGCCTTCTCGATACCCTCCGCGATGCGCCGCGCCCGCCGCTCCTCGTCCTCGTCGCGGTCGAACCCGCGGGTGATCGAGATCGTGTCCAGGGCCAGCCCGTCGGTGGTCGTGTAAATCTGCGCGCCGATGATGTTGGCACCCGCCGCCGCGCAGGCACCCGCGATGATCGAGAGCAGCCGGGGATGGTCTGGCGCCAGCACGGTCAGGTGCGTGACGCCCTGGCCGGGAACCAGATCGACGCGGCTCGCCAGGGTCTTGCGCGTCGCCTCGGCGTCCAGCAGGAAGCGGGCGTGCTCGATCTTGGTGGCAAGGTCCACCTTCAGCCAGTAGGCCATGTAGTGGCGGCCGATATAGGTCTCCAGCGCAGGCCCCGAGAGGGTGGGCAGGCGCTCGGGGACGGCGCGGCGGAACTCCTCCTGCGCCATCTCCACCCGGCGCGAGCGGTTGACCTCCGAGAAGCCGCCCGTGACCACCGGCTCGGTCTCGTAATAGAGCGTCTTGAGAAGCTGGCTCTTCCAGCCGTTCCACACGCCCGGCCCCACCGCCATGATGTCGGCGGTGGTCAGGATGAGCAGCATCTTCATGCGCTCCAGCGACTGCACGATGCCGGCGAAGGTCTCGATGGTCTTGCGCTCGCCGAGATCGCGCGACTGGGCGATGGTCGACATGTCGAGGTGGTGCTCGACCAGCCAGGACACCGTCTCGGTTTCCGCCTTGGTCAGGCCGAAGCGCGGGCACAGCCGGCGCGCCACCCGCGCCCCCGCGACCGAATGGTCCTCGGGCCGCCCCTTGGCGATGTCGTGGAGGAACAGCGCCACGTAGAGCAGGTCGCGGTTGCGCGGCTGGATCGACCGGACGAGGTCGGCGGCCAGCCCGTCCTCGGGCTTCGGGTCGCGCTCGATCCGGTGGAGCATGCCGATGCAGCGCAGGAGATGCTCGTCCACCGTGTAGTGGTGATACATGTTGAACTGCATCATCGCGACCACCCGGCCGAAATCAGGCACGAAGCGGCCGAGCAGCCCGGCCTCGTTCATGCGCCGCAGCACGATCTCCGGCGTGTTGGCCGAGGTCAGGATCGACAGGAACAGCTGATTGGCCGTCGCATCGGTCCTCAGCGTCTCGTCGGCGAGTTTGAGCGAGCGGGTGAGCAGCCGCATGGCATCGGGATGGAGCGCCAGATTATAGCGGTCGGCCAGCCAGAACATGCGGATCATGTTGGCCGGCTCGCGGGTGAACGCCTCCTCGTCGGACACGGTGATCCGGTCATGGTCGATCTGGAAGTCGGGGCTTTCCTTGAACCCGCGCCGGGTGCGCGGCTTCAGCCGGGCGAGGAACCGGTCGAGCACCGGCGCCGGCTTCTCGTGGCGCTCCTCCAGCTCCGCGCAGAGGATGGCGGTGAGATCCCCGACATCCTTGGCGACCAGGAAATAGTGCTTCATGAAGCGCTCGACATCGACCAGGCCGGCATGGCCGCGATAGCCGAGCCGCGGGGCAAGCTCGCGCTGAAGGTCGAAGGACAGGCGCTCCTCCGGCCGGCCGGTAAGGAAGTGCAGGTGGCAGCGCACGGTCCACAGGAAGCGCTCGCATCGGCGGAACATCTGTGCCTCGCGGCGGGTGAACACACCCTTCTTCGCCAGTTCCTCGTCGGTCTTCACCCGGTAGGCATAGCGAGCGATCCAGAACAGCGTGTGCAGGTCGCGCAGGCCGCCCTTGCCGTCCTTGACATTGGGCTCGACCAGATAGCGCGAGGCGCCGGACTTGCGGTGCCGTTCGTCGCGCTCGGCAAGCTTGGCGGCGACGAAATCGGCAACCGTGCCCTTGACCACCTCGGCGTCGAACCGCCGCTCCAGTTCGTCGAACAGCGCCCGGTCGCCGAGCAGAAACCGCGCCTCCAGGAGGGTCGTGCGGATCGTGTGGTCGGCGCGGGCCTGGCGCACGCATTCGTCCACCGAGCGGGTGGCATGGCCGACCTTCAGGCCCATGTCCCACAGGCAGTAGAGCATGGCCTCGGCGACGCTCTCGCCCCAGGCGGTCTGCTTGTAGGGCAGCAGGAACAGGAGGTCGATGTCCGAACCGGGCGCCAGCATGCCGCGGCCATAGCCGCCGGTGGCCACCACGGTCATGCGTTCGCCCGAGGAGGGGTTGTCGGAAGGGTAGAGCTCGGCGCGCACCCAGTCGAACACGGCGCGGATCGCCTCGTCCTGGAAATGCGACAGCGCCTCGGCGCAGGCGCGGCCGTCGGCATCCTCGATCAGGCGCTGCTCGGCCGCCGCACGCGCCTCCCCGAGCCGCCGCTTGAGCACCTGCACCACCTCGGCACGGGCCTCGGCCGAATTGCCGGCCCGGACATGGATGCGGTCGAGTTCGCGCTTCATCTCGGCCGGATCGGCCAGAGGGCCGCGGACGGGACGGCGACGGGCGGGCATGACGGCGGGAGGCGAATCCATGAAGCGGCTTGGTCCGTGCGGCTGGCTCAGCGCAGAAGCGCGGACCATACGCCCATCGGATCGCAGAGGCGAGATGCGGGCGGGACGGCCGGCCCCCTTGCCCAAGCCCCCCTTGCCCAAGCCCCCGATCTCCCCATTGATGGGGCGATCCCCGGATGGACCGATCGGGCATGAGCCACCAGGACCCTCTCTTCGAGCCGCGCGCCGGACGCGGCATCGCCGTGCCGGCCTGGCTCGACCGGCTCCTGTCGCTCGGCGTGGTCACCGAGGACCGCGAGGTTGCGCGCCGCCAGCGGCTGACCAATGTCGCGGTCTATTCGGCCATGGCCAATGCCGGCTCGCATCTGGTCACCAATGCCCTGCATGACTTCCACGGCATGATGATCATTCACGTCTACAATGCGCTGATGGTCGTGCTGCTGGCCTTCATTCCGCGCCTGCACCGGATCGGGCCGCATGCCAGCGCGGTCGCCCTGCTCGCGCTGATCACCGCCGGCAATGCCTTCGTCTCGCTGATGCTCGGCCGCGACAGCAGCCTGCACGTCTATTTCACGCTGATGCCCGCCGGCATCATGCTGCTGGTCGGCGTGGAGAACTGGCGCGCCTGGCTGCCCTTCCTGGTCGCGGCCGGCCTGGCGCTGGCGGGGGCCATGTGGCTGTTCCCGGCGCGCGGCTTCATCGTGCCGGACGATACCGCCATTCGCGAGACGCTGGGCAACCACGCCATGATCAACGCCATCCTGGTCAATGGCGTGATGATCTTCTACGCGCTGACCCTGCTGCGCCGCTCGCAGCAGGAGGTGGAGACCGCGCTCGCCCGCTCCGATTCGCTGCTGACCGTGCTGCTGCCGCGCCCCATCGCCGACCGCCTGAAGGCCAATCCCGCCCGCCCCATCGCCGACCGGCTCGACCAGGCGACCGTGCTGTTCGCCGATCTCGTCGGCTTCACCACCGCCGCCCACGGCCTGCCGCCGGAGGAGGTGGTGGCCTGGCTCGACCGGGTGGTGCGCGACTGGGACGACCTGTGCGCCGCGCACGGCATCCAGAAGATCAAGACCATCGGCGACAGCTACATGGCCGCGGCCGGCATTTCCGGCGACGACGCCGACGGGGCCGTTCGCATGGGCCGCTTCGCGCTCGCCATGCAGGCCGCCCAGCACCGCTATCCGCCGCTCGGCGGGAGCCGGCTCGCCCTGCGCATCGGCATCCATTGCGGGCCGGCGACCGCCGGCATCATCGGCCGCTCGCGCATGGGCTACGACCTGTGGGGCGATGCGGTGAACATGGCCTCGCGCATGGAATCGACCGGCATGCCGGGTCGGATCCAGGTCTGCGATGCCTATCGCGAGGCGACCGGCGGGGCGTTCCTGTTCGAGCCGCGCGGCGAGGTGGAGGTCAAGGGCATCGGCCCGGTGCCGACCTGTTTCCTGATCGGCGAGGCCGGGCAGGCGCCGGTCAGGACTGTTCCGCCGCCCGGCTGATCGCCTCGTCCCGCTCGATGCAGTAATAGCCGGCGAGGCGCGAGACATCGCCGCGCCGCAGCCAGTCGTTGAGGATGCGGCTCGCCGTCTCGCGCGAGACGCCGGCCATGGCGGCGATGTCGCCCTGGCTGAGCTTGACCTTGATCAGCGTGCGGCCCGGCCCGACGGTCTGGCCGAAGCCCTCGGCCAGCGCGACCAGCGCCACGGCCACGCGGTCCTTGACCGGCATGAAATTGGAACTGGCCAGCGCCTGGTTGGTGTCGCGCAGCCGGGTGGCCAGCATGGCCGCCACCACCTTCAGCGTGGCAAGGTCGCCGGCCACCAGGTCGTCGAACACGGCGCGCGAGACGAAGCGCAGCTTCGAGGCGCGCAGCGCCGAGACCGAGGCCGAGCGCGGCCGCCCGTCGATGAGCGACAGCTCGCCGACCACCGCGCCGGGCCTGAGCAGCGCGAGGATGCGGTTGACGCCCGCCTCGGACGCGAGCTCCACCTTCAGAAGGCCCTCGTCGATGATGTAGCAGCCGTCGCCCGGATCGCCGGCGATGAACAGGGTCTGGTTGGCGCCGACCTTCACCGGATGGGCCCGTTCCAGCAGCCGGGACGTCACCTCCGGCGGCAGGGCGGCGAAGAACTCCGTCCGGTGAGGCTGATCCTGGGCCATGGGCCAAGGCTACACGGATGGAGGCACCAGACAAGCGGCGAACGGGGGCGGCGCGTGCCGCCCCCGCCGCAGGCCGGGGATGAGGAGGGCCGGCCGGACCACGAGGCCCGCGTCCCAGGTGCCATGGGCGCACAGGCGCCGGCCGGGGCCTGACATCCGCCGGCTCTGGACGGGCCGGGCGGCCCTCTGGCCGGCCGGCAAGCCATCGGTCAGGCGAAGGGCGGGAGCGGCTCTGCCGGTCCCGCCCCGGTCACGGACAGGCCGGGATCAGTCGCAGATCTGGACCCGGCGATAGACGCCATAGACCGGATCGAAGCGGCGCACCCACCCGCAATCGGCAATCGCGCCGCCGATCGCGATGGCGCCGAAGCGGTAGCGCCAGTGCGGGTAACGGTGCCAGTGGTGGCCGCGGTGGAAATGGCCGTGGCGGTGGAAGCCGCGATGGCCATGGAAACCGCGATGACCATGGAAGCCGCCACGGAAGCCGCCCATGCCGCCGCGGAAGCCGCCGCCCCCGCCGCCGCCGGCGTGCATGCCGCCACCGCCGCCGCGTCCGCCACGGGCTTCCGCCTCGGTGGAAACGAAGCTGATGGTGCCGGCGATGGCGAGTGCCGCGGCGGCCAGGAGGGTCTTGGTCTTGAGGTTCATCGGAATGGTCCTTTCGTTTGGGCCGAAGCCTCATTGCGTTCGGTGATCGGACCGTGCCCGAGGCCTGCCAGTCCCGCTGTGACCGCCGTCACGGATTTGGCGAATGCCGGCGGCCGGGACGCCGCGCCAAACGAAAGCGGGGGCGGCCCGAGCCGCCCCCGCCGGAGACCGTCGAGAGGATCGCGTCAGTTGCAGACCTGGACGCGCCGATAGACGCCGACCGCGGGATCGAAGCGGCGGACCAGGTAGCAGGCACCCGTGGCGTAGAAGCCCATATGCCGGTGGCGCCAGTGCCAGTGACCATGGCGGTTGTGGTGCCAGGGGCGGTGGAAGTGACCGCGATGGCCGTGGAAGCCACGATGGCCGTGGAATCCGCGATGGCCATGGAAGCCGCCGCGGAACCCGCCCCCGCCGCCGCGGAAGCCGCCGCCCCCGCCGCCGCCGGCATGCATGCCGCCGCCTCCGCCGCGCCCGCCACGGGCCTCGGCATCGGCCATCGCGAAGCCGACCGTTCCGGCGATGGCGAGGGCGGCAGCGGCGAGAAGCTTGGTGGTCTTGCTGGTCATGATACTCTCCCTGAGAGATTGACCGAAGCCCGATTGCTTTCGGTGATCCCACTGTCTCAGGGTCGGGTCATGGCCGATGTGAGCGCCGTCACGGATCGGCACTTTGCCACCCGGACCGATGAACCCTTCAGCGATCCGGAACGAAGGGGGTGCCGAGCGAGGCAGGCGCCCGGCCGTCGCCGCGCCGACCGAGGCTGATGGCGACCAGCACGGCGATGGTGGCGAGATAGGGCAGGGCCGACAGGGCCTGGCTGGGAATGCCCCAGCCGCGCGCCTGGGCATGGAGCTGCAGCACCGTGACGCCTCCGAACAGATAGGCCCCGATCACCGCGCGCAGCGGCAGCCACGAGGCGAAGACCACGATGGCGAGCGCGATCCAGCCCCGGCCGGCGGTCATGCCCGGCGCCCAGAACGGCGTATAGGCGAGCGACAGATAGGCGCCCGCAAGGCCCGCGCAGCCGCCGCCGAACAGCACGGCGAGGAAGCGGATCTTCAGCACGGAATAGCCGAGCGCATGGGCCGAGCCGTGGCTCTCGCCGACCGCGCGCAGGACGAGGCCGGCGCGGGTCTTCCACAGGAACCACCAGACCCCCGCGGCCAGCGCCGCCGAGGCATAGACCAGCGGGTCCTGGGCGAACAGGATCTTGCCGACCACGGGAATGTCGGAAAGCCAGGGCACGACGATCTTGGCCATCGGGTCGCGGCGGGCGCCGACGAAGTCGCGGCCGATCAGCCCGGCAAGGCCGAGGCCGAGAATGGTCAGGGCAAGGCCGGTCGCCACCTGGTTGGCGGCAAGGCCGAGCGCCAGGGCCGCGAACACCGCCGCCAGCAGCATGCCGGCCAGGATGCCGGCGATGACCCCGACCAGCGTCGAGCCGGTCAGGACGGCTGCGGCGAAGCCGGTGGCCGCGCCGATGATCATCATGCCCTCGACGCCGAGATTGAGCACGCCGGAGCGCTCGACCACCAGTTCGCCCAGCGCGGCGATCAGCAGCGGCGTGGCGGCGGTCATGACGGTGAGCAGGATGGCCTCGGTCATGCCCATCAGGCGGCCCTCGCGCCGGTGAGGAGCCTCACGCGGTAGAGCAGGAACGTGTCGCAGCCGAGCACGAAGAACAGCAGCAGGCCCTGGAACACGCGCGTCACGTCGAGCGGGATGCGCATGGCGATCTGCGCGTTCTCCCCGCCGATGAAGGTGAGCGCCAGGAACAGCGCGGCGACGAGCGCGCCGAGCGGGTTCAGGCGGCCGAGGAAGGCGACGATGATGGCGGTGAAGCCGTAGCCCGGCGAAATCGAGGGCTGGAGCTGGCCGACCGGCCCCGCCACCTCGATGATGCCGGCAAGGCCGGCGAGCGCGCCGGACACGGCGAACACGAACAGGGTCGTGCGCCTGTCGTCGAAGCCGGCGAAGCGGGCGGCGCGCGGGGCCTCGCCGACGAGCCGGATCTCGAAACCCTTGAGCGTGCGCGAGACCACCAGCGCGGCGATCAGCGCCACGGCGACCGCAATGACGAAGCCGACATGCATCCGCCCGCCGCCGAACAGCAGCGGCATGGTCGCCTCCGGCTCGAAGTTCACCGATTGCGGGAAGTTGAAGCCGCGCGGATTGCGCCAGGGTCCGCGCACGAGATAGTCGAGGATCAGTTCGGCGACATAGACCAGCATCAGGCTGGTCAGGATCTCGTTGACGCCGAGGCGGGCCTTGAGGATGGCGGGAATGAGCGCCCAGGCCATGCCGCCGATCATGCCGAGCAGCAGCATGGCCGGCAGTACCCAGGGGCCGTTGGCAACGTCGTGCGTCGCCAGCGCCAGCCAGGAGCCGAACAGGGCGCCCATCACGAGTTGGCCCTCGGCGCCGATGTTCCAGTTGTTCGAGCGGTAGCAGAGCGTCAGGCCGACCGCGATCAGGATCAGCGGCGTCGCCTTGACCGCTAGCTCCTGCAGCGCCCAGCCATCGCTCAGGGGATCGAGGAAGAACACTTTCAGGGCGGCGAGGGGAGGGCGGCCCATCAGCGCGAACAGGATGGCGCCGGCGATCAGGGTCAGCACCACCGCGATCAGCGGCGAGGCCAGCGACAGCCAGGCGGGACGGTCGTCGCGGCGTTCGAGGATCAGGCGCATGGCACAGCCGGTGCGAGAACGGATCCAGATGCCCCACCCGCACCCTCCCCTTGTTCGCTCCGCTCCAGGGAGAGGGGGACTTCGGCGTCGCGTCTCGGTTTCGGCCTTTCGTGCCTGGCCCAACGGCTTCGGCCAGGGCGGGAGGTCGTAGTCTCCCTCTCCTCGCGCAGCGAGGGGAGGGTGCGGGTGGGGCATATCTTCCCGAAGAGCGTCGCGGCGTCGGGTCCCCTCATGCCGCGACCCCATGAAGGCCGCCCATCATCAGGCCGACCGCCTCGCGGGTGAGCGTGGCGGTCGGCACGGCGGCGGTCAGCCGGCCCTCCGAGATGACGGCGATGCGATCGGCAAGGCCGAACAGTTCATCGAGGTCCTGGCTGATCACCAGCACCGCCGCGCCGCGCCCGGCAAGATCGACCAGCGCCTGGCGGATGGTCGCGGCCGCCGCCGCATCCACGCCCCAGGTCGGCTGCGCGACGATCAGCAGCCCCGGTTCGCGCAGGATTTCGCGGCCGACGACGAATTTCTGCAGGTTGCCGCCGGACAGCGCGCGCGCCTCGGGGTCGGTGCCGCCCATGCGCACGTCGAAGGCCTGGACCACCCTGGCGACGAAACCCGCAAGGCGGCTCCGGTCGATCAGTCCCCCGCGCAGGAAGCCCTCCGTGGCGTGGCCGGAGACGAGCGCGTTCTCGGTCAGCGTCAGGCGCGGGGCGGCGCCATGGCCGAGCCGTTCCTCCGGCACGAAGGCCGCGCCGAGACGCCGGCGCGCGGTGATGCCCTTCGCCCCCACCGGCCGCCCGTCGATGGAGACGGCGGCCGCGGCGCTCGCCTGTTCGCCGGAGAGCGCGGCAAACAGTTCGTCCTGGCCGTTTCCGGCAATGCCGGCAATGCCGACGATCTCGCCTGCGCGCACCTCCAGCGCGATGTCCTTCAGCGGCGTCCCATGGCTGTCGGTTGCGGCCAGCGACAGCCCGGCAACGGCCAGCCGGACGGCGCCTGTCTGGTGCCGGGCGGCCTTCACCTCCCGGACCTCGGTTCCGACCATCATGCGGGCAAGGCTGGCGGCCGTCTCGGCGCGCGGGTCGCAGGTGCCGACCACCCTGCCGAGCCGCAGGATGGTCGCGCGGTCGCAGAGCCGGCGGACCTCCTCCAGCTTGTGCGAGATGTAGAGCACGCTGCGCCCCTCGGTCTTCAGCGTGTCCAGGGTTGAGAACAGCTGGTCGGCTTCCTGCGGGGTCAGCACCGAGGTCGGCTCGTCGAGGATCAGCAGCTTCGGGTTCTGCAGCAGGGCGCGGACGATCTCCACGCGCTGGCGCTCGCCGACGGAGAGCCGCCAGACCTCGCGCCTGGGCTCGAGCGGCAGGCCATAGGCCCGCGACAGCCGCGCCACCTCCGCCTCGATGGTCGCCATCGCCGTGCCGGGCGGCAGGGACAGCGCCACGTTCTCGGCCACCGTCATCGCCTCGAACAGCGAGAAGTGCTGGAACACCATGCCGATGCCGAGCCGGCGTGCCTCGGCCGGGCTGGCGATGGCCAGGGGCCGGTCCTGCCACAGGATCTGCCCCTCGCCGGGCTGCACGAGGCCGTAGAGGATTTTCACCAGCGTCGACTTGCCGGCACCGTTCTCGCCGAGCAGGGCGTGAATCTCCGCCCCTGCCACCGTCAGGTCGACATGGTCGTTGGCCACCAGCGCGCCGTAGCGCTTGACGATCCCGCGGGCTTCGAGAAGGGGCGGGGCCGCGCCTGTCATCAATAGGCGACCTTGTCGGGCTTGGCCGCCCATGCGCGGAACACGCCGCGCGCCTCGGGCGAGGGCCTGTGCTCCATGCGGGTCATAGTCGTTGCGGGCGCGCTGCGCACCTCCTCGTAGAAGGGCGCGTCGTCGAAGCCGATGGCGGCGGCATCGTCGCGCGTATTGGCATAGACGATGCGGTCCATGCGCGCCCACAGCGCCGAGGCAAGGCACATGGGGCAGGGCTCGCAGCTCGTGTAGAGCGTGGCGCCCTTCAGGTCGAAGCGGCCGAGCGTCGCGCAGGCCCGGCGGATCGCCACCACCTCGGCATGGGCCGTGGGATCGTTGGTGGAGGTGACCTGGTTCCAGCCCTCGGCCACCGCCGCGCCGTCCACCACCACCACGGCGCCGAACGGCCCGCCATGGCCGGCGTCCATGTGCGCGCGCGAGAGCGCCACAGCGCGGGCAAGGAAGAGGCTGTCGAGATCGTCGCTCATGGTCCGATCACAGGCGGGACCGGGATGGAAGTCAATTCGCAACTGCGATGGCTGGTCCGCCGGATCGCCTCAGGCCGCGCCGGCAGGTTCCGCAATGCCGTCCATGCGCACCGGCAGGCCGGCGGCCTTCATGTGGCGCTTCACCTCGGGGATGGTGAAGGTGCCGAAATGGAAGACGGACGCGGCCAGCACGCCGGTCGCGCCGCCCTTCGCCACGCCCTCGACGAAATGGTCGAGCGCGCCGACCCCGCCGGAGGCGATGACCGGCACCGGCACGGCGTCGGCAATGGCGCGGGTCAGCTTCAGGTCGAAGCCCGACTTGGTGCCGTCGCGATCCATCGATGTCAGCAGGATCTCGCCGGCGCCCAGCGCCACCACCTCGCGGGCATAGGCCACGGCGTCGATGCCGGTCGGCTTGCGCCCGCCATGGGTGAAGATCTCCCAGCGGTCGGTCTCGCCCTCGCCCGACACCCGCTTGGCGTCGATGGCGACGACGATGCACTGGTTGCCAAACTTGTCGGCGGCCCGGCCGACGAAGGCGCGGTCGGTCACCGCCGCCGTGTTGATCGAGACCTTGTCGGCACCCGAGACGAGCAGCGCGCGGATGTCCTCGACCGTGCGCACGCCGCCGCCCACGGTGAGCGGCATGAAGCAGGCTTCCGCCGTGCGGGTCACCACGTCGAACATGGTGCGCCGGTCGTCGGACGAGGCGGTGATGTCGAGGAAGGTCAGTTCGTCGGCGCCGGCCGCGTCATAGGCCTTGGCGGCCTCGACGGGGTCGCCGGCATCGACCAGGTCGACGAACTGCACGCCCTTGACGACGCGTCCGTCCTTGACGTCGAGGCAGGGAATGATGCGGACTTTGAAGGTCATGGCAGCGTCGGTGCGTCCGGAATGCCGGCGAAGATGTCCGCCATCGGCAGGCTGAGGGCGAGAGCGGGAACCTCGACGGTCGCCTCGCGACCCTCGATCATGGTCGGATGCGGATGGAACACGCCGTCGTCGCGCCGGAACAGCCAGGCGCGCGGCTCATCCTGCGAGCAGACGAGATAGGCCTGAAGGGTTGGAATGCGGAGGTATTCGTCGCGCTTCTCGACCATGTCGATGGCGACGGAGGACGGCGACAGGACTTCGGCGACCATCAGGGGCGCCGTCGTCGCGAGGTCGCGCGGTTCTCCCGGGCGGGCCACAAGGATGTCCGGATATCGAATGCCAACTGGTGTGCGAACGCCAAAGTCGGCTGTGGTCACCAGCCATGGTCCTTCACCCAGCTTGCTGCGGATCGCAAACGACAGATTGCTGCAGACAAGTGCATGGGCCTGCGACACGCGGACCATCATCATGGTCACCTCCCCCCTCGCCAGCTCGACATGAAAGCCTTCCAGCGCGGACGTGTTCGCCGCCCAGGCGAGGAAGCCCTCGGGGTCGCGGGGCGCGCCTTCGGCAAGGCGCAGGGCGCGGGGTGGCGGGAGGTTCATGGGCCGATGATAGCCCAAACCGGCGGGCGTCGTCACGCCGCGCGGCCGGCACGGATCAGCGCGATGGCCTCGGCCGGATCGAGCCGGCCGTCATAGAGCGCCTTGCCGGTGATGGCGCCGTCCAGTTTGGCCGCGCGCGGCGTCATCAGCTCGCGCACGTCGTCGAGCGAGGCAAGACCCCCCGAGGCGATGACGGGGATGGCGACCGCGTCGGCCAGCGCGATGGTGCCGTCCCAGTCGATGCCGGTCAGCATGCCGTCGCGGGCAATGTTGGTATAGACGATGGCGGCAACGCCTGCATCCTCGAACCGGCGGGCGAGATCGTCGGCGGCAAGCGTCGAGGTCTCGGCCCAGCCCTCCACGGCGACCCACCCGTCGCGGGCGTCGATGCCGACCGCGACCTGGCCGGGGAAGGTGCGGGCCGCCTCCTTCACGAAGTCCGGCTGGCGCACCGCCGCTGTGCCGATGATGACGCGGGTGACGCCCTTGGCCAGCCAGCCCTCGACGGTCGCCATGTCGCGGATGCCGCCGCCGAGCTGGACGGGGAAGGCGGTCGCGGCGCGGATGGCCTCGACGGCCGCGGCATTCACCGGCTTGCCGGCAAAGGCGCCGTCGAGATCGACGACGTGGAGATAGTCGAAACCCTGGTCCTCGAAGGCCTTCGCCTGCGCGGCCGGGTCGTCGGCATAGACGGTGGCCTGCGCCATGTCGCCCTGGCGCAGGCGCACGCAGCGGCCGTCCTTGAGGTCGATGGCGGGGAAGAGCCTCATGACGCGGTCCCGGTGGCGTGGTGGAGCACCGGGCAAGGCCCGGCCTGACAGGAAGGGCGTTTCACCTCTCCCCGGCGGGGAGAGGTCGACCGGCGCGTCAGCGGCGGGGGGGGGTGGGGGATGGCCCTGGCCCCGGCCCCCTCACCCGGCGCTGCGCGCCGACCTCTCCCCGCCGGGGAGAGGTGAAGGGCAGGTCGCGCCTGCCGGGCGGACGGGCTCACGGCCGCCATTCCAGGAAATTTCCGATCAGGGCCAGGCCGAGGCGCTGGCTCTTCTCGGGGTGGAACTGGGTGCCGACCATGGTGTCGCGGGCGATCATGGCGGTGACCTTGGTGCCGTAGTCGGCATCGGCAAGCACCACGTCGTCGGCCGTCGCCGTCAGGTGGTAGGAATGGACGAAATAGGCGTGCAGCCCGTCCGGCCCGGTGGCAATGCCGGCGAGGACGGGGTGTGCGCGCGTCGTGTTCAGCGTGTTCCAGCCCATATGCGGGATCTTGAGGCGCGCATCCGCCGGCCGGATCAGGTCGATGTCGCCGGGCACCCAGCCGAGACCGGCGGTCTCGGTCTTCTCGAGGCCGCGGCCGGCCATCAACTGCATGCCGACGCAGATGCCGAGAAACGGCCGCCCGCGTCCGCGCACGGCCTCGGTCATCGCCTCGACCATGCCGGGCACGCCGGCAAGGCCGGCCTTGCAGTCGGCGAATGCGCCGACGCCCGGCAGCACGATGCGGTCGGCCTTCCTGACGCGGTCGGGATCGGCGGTGACATGCACCGGCGCATTGAGGCCGCGCTCACGCGCCATCCGCTCGAAGGCCTTCTGCGCGGAATGCAGGTTGCCCGAGCCGTAATCGACGATGGCGACGCTCACCGCCCGCCCCGTGCCGCCGGGTCGGCGTCGGGGAACAGGCCGATGATGCCGGACCCCGAAGCCGATGCCGGAGCGGATGCAGATGCCATGGGCGCGGCGGGCGTGAAGGCGGCCGGCCGGTCCGGCGGCGAGGCGGGAGCCCGTCCTGCTGCCTGTTCGGTGAACCAGCGCCGCTCGGCCTCCTCGCGGTTGCGGGCGACGACGACGCCGGCCTCCTCATAGCCGAGCCAGCGCAGCTTGCGGCGGCGGATATTGGTGGCCTCGAGCCCGACCAGCAGGTTGAAGGCGGCGGCCACCGCCACGCCGGCATTGGGCGTCACGCCGAGCGTGATCGCGGCAGCCATAATCGCCGCCATCAGCACCAGATAGCCGAGCGTGGCAAGCCACATGCGGTGCCACAGGAACCAGAGCCAGGGCATCAGGAACGCCACCCACGAAAAGGCGTCGGCGACGAACTGCGTCGCCACGTCCTCGTCGCGGCCGGCCTTGGGTGGCGGCACGTGAACCGTATAGCTGGTCAGCCGGGCCATCTAGAGAACGCCCTTGGTGGAGGGGATTTCATCCGCCCGCCGGGGGTCGATGGCGACGGCCGCACGCAGCGCCCGGGCGAGGCCCTTGAAACAGCTTTCCGCGACGTGGTGGGCATTGTCGTCGTAGAGCGTCTCCACATGCAGCGTGATGCCGGCATTCATGGCGAAGGCCTGAAAGAACTCGCGCACCAGCTCGGTGTCGAACGTGCCGATCTTGGCGCAGGCAAAGGTGGTCCGGAACACCAGGAACGGCCGGCCGGAGACGTCGACCGCAACGCGCGTCAGCGTCCCGTCCATGGGCAGGTGGACGTCGGCATAGCGGGTGATGCCCTTCATGTCACCCAGCGCCTGGCGCACCGCCTGGCCCAGCGCGATGCCGACATCTTCCACCGTGTGGTGGTCGTCGATATGCAGGTCGCCCTTCGCCTCGACGGTCAGGTCGATCATGGCGTGCCGCGCGATCTGGTCGAGCATGTGGTCGAAGAAGCCGACACCGGTGCCGATTTCGGCCCGGCCCTTGCCGTCGAGATCGACGGAAACGGAAATATCCGTCTCCCGGGTGGTGCGGGTGATCTGACCCTTGCGCATGGCCTTCTCCGGTGATGCCGGGTCTTCTACCAGTGCCACCGCCCCTTTGGAAGCTGAAGCCGGCAGGCTGGTTGACGGGCGCGCCGCTCCTGCCATGCCGCCGCCCGGCCCGTGCCAGGCTGGCACGCCCGATCGACAGGAGACTGCCATGACGCGCGACGAGGCCCTCTCCCTCGCGCTCGGCCTGCCCGAGGCCGCCTCCCACCCCCATTTCGACCGCACGGCGGTCAAGGCCGGCAAGGGGCGCATCTTCGCGACCTTCGGGACCGGCGGCGACATGAACGTCAAGCTCGGCCCCGACGAGCAGGCGCTGTTCGTCGAGAGCGGCGGCGGAGCGGTTCGGCCGGTTGCCGGCGGCTGGGGCCGTCAGGGCTGGACGCGGGTCGAGCTTTCCGCCGCCGACAGGGCGCTCGTCCTGTCCATCCTCAACGCCGCCTGGCGGGGCGCGGCGCCACCGAAGCTGCTGGCCGCCCGTCGCTGACGCGCTACATGGAGCGGTCGTCCGGATCGTATTTGCGGACGAAGCGCACGCCGTTGAACGTGTGGGTGCAGCACGAGCAGACCGGCTTCATGGCTTCGACCGTCAGGCCGGGATCGACCTTGGCCAGCCGGTTGTCGCCATCGATATAGAGGCCGCTGTAGTAGGTGCTCTCGCCGATTCGCACGAAGGCTCGCTTCTCGTCCTCGGTGCGCGCCACCATCCAGAAGATCGGATCGGGCTTGTCGAGCCTCGCGATCGCCTCGCCCTGCACGTCGTCCCAGTCTTGCCCGACGCGGGACAGCAGGAAGCGGAACAGCGGCGTATAGTCCAGCCCGCGCTGCCTGCCCTGCGACATGGCCCCCCGCGCGATGCGGTCGTCCTTGCCGCGCGACCAGCGATATTCGCCGCCGCGATCGTGGTGGACGCCCCGGGCGGTCGTGTTGACGCGCCGGTAGAGCGGCTCCTTGCTGGACGGGCCCTGGCGATGGTGGTCTTTGCCGGTCATGGGCGTGGGTAGCGCGGGTCGCGTCCGGAGTTCATGCGCCGTAGCTTGCATCCGCGCCCGCCCGGCGCAAGTGCGGCCGCTTGCGTCGGCTCCGGAACGGCCTACATGACGCTCTTTCCGGAGGTTCCATGACTTCGAGCAGCGACAGTTCCTTTCCCGGCTGGCACGCCACGACCATCTGCACGGTGCGCAAGAACGGCAAGGCCGTGATCGGCGGCGACGGCCAGGTCTCCCTTGGCCAGACCGTCATCAAGGCCAATGCGCGCAAGGTTCGCCGCCTCGCCAAGGGCGACGTGATCGGCGGCTTTGCCGGCGCCACCGCCGACGCCTTCACGCTGTTCGAGCGGCTGGAAGCCAAGCTCGAGCAGTTTCCCGGCCAGCTGACCCGCGCGGCGGTGGAACTCGCCAAGGACTGGCGAACCGACCGCTATCTGCGCCGGCTGGAGGCCATGATGATCGTGGCCGACAAGGACGTCTCGCTGATCCTGACCGGCACCGGCGACGTGCTGGAGCCGGAGAATGGCATCGCGGCTATCGGTTCGGGCGGCAACTACGCACTGGCGGCCGCCCGCGCGCTGGCCGACAGCGAGCACGATGCCGAGGAGATCGTGCGCCGCGCCATGGGCATCGCCGCCGACATCTGCGTCTATACCAACAGCAATCTCGTCATCGAGAGCATCGGCTGAGGGGCGGGGCGGGCGCAATGGATGGCCCCACCCTCACCCTCCCCGCTGCGCGGAGAGGGGGACTTTGACGCCCCGCCCTTTCCTTCAACCGATGGGCCTTGCGCGACCCTTTTGGTGTCGGGACGCGCGGTCGAAGTCCCCTCTCCGGCGAGCGTCAGCGAGACGGGGAGGGTGCGGATGCGGCATTCACAGGAGCCAGACCGTGGAAACCGGAATCGGACCGACCTACGCCTTCACGCCGCTGACCCGTGCCGACCTGCCCCTCGTCCGCTCCTGGCTCCAGCGGCCGCATGTCGCCCGCTGGTGGGGCGAGATCGAGCACGAGATGGCCGAGATCGAGACCATCCTGGCCGATCCCCATGTCGAGGCGTTCCTGATGCTGCTCGATGGCCGGCCCGTCGGCTATTTCCAGCACTACGATCCCAATGCCGAGGACGACCACCCGTTCCGCGGCGAGCCGACGGGCACGCTCGGGCTCGACCTGTCCATCGGCGAGGTGGACCTGACAGGCAGGGGCCATGGTTCCGCCTTCCTGAAATCCTTTGCCGGCGAGGCCTTCGCCCGCGGCGTGCCGCGGCTGATCACCGATCCGCATCCCGACAATGCCGCGTCGATCCGCGCCTTCGAGAAGGCCGGCTTCGTGCGCCGCGATATCCGCGACGTGCCCGGCTTCGGCCCTGCGCAATACATGACCTGCGATCCGCCCGTCCCAGCCATGCCCCAGGCCCCCGCGTCTTGATCCCCGCCGCCGGAT
The DNA here is from genome assembly GCF_051860605.1 of Phreatobacter sp. GTDB lineage: Bacteria > Pseudomonadota > Alphaproteobacteria > Rhizobiales > Phreatobacteraceae > Phreatobacter. The sequence goes on from NZ_JBHYDR010000002.1 coordinate 429,430, forward strand.
CGCCATCTCCATCCTTTCCGCCTTCCCCGCTTCCCGGACCCCGATGACCGATTTTTCCCCCCGCGAGATCGTCTCCGAACTCGACCGCCACATCATTGGCCAGAAGGACGCCAAGCGCGCCGTGGCCATCGCGCTGCGCAACCGCTGGCGCCGCCTGCAGCTGGAGGAAAGTCTCCGCGAGGAGGTGGTGCCGAAGAACATCCTGATGATCGGCCCGACAGGGGTCGGCAAGACCGAGATCTCGCGGCGATTGGCGCGGCTGGCCAATGCGCCGTTCCTCAAGGTGGAAGCCACCAAGTTCACCGAGGTCGGCTATGTCGGCCGCGACGTGGAACAGATCGTGCGCGACCTCGTCGAGGTCGGCATCGGCCTCATCCGCGACACCAAGCGCAAGGAGGTGCAGGCCAAGGCGCATCTGGCGGCCGAGGAGCGCGTGCTCGATGCCCTGGTTGGCAAGACCGCTTCGCCCGCCACCCGCGAGAGCTTCCGCAAGAAGCTGCGCGACGGCGACATGGACGCCAAGGAGATCGACATCGAGGTCTCGGCCGGCGCGCCCTCCGGCCTGCCGATGATGGACATTCCCGGCATGCCGGGCGGGCAGATCGGCATCGCCAACCTGAACGACATGCTCGGCAAGATGATGGGCGGGCGCACCAGGCAGCGCCGCACGACGGTGAAGGAGGCCTACGACCCGCTGGTGCAGGAGGAGGCCGACAAGCTGGTCGACCAGGACAATCTCGCGCAGGAGGCGATCCGCAGCGTCGAGAACAACGGCATCGTCTTCCTCGACGAGATCGACAAGATCTGCGCACGCGAGGGCTTGCGCGGCGGCGAAGTGTCAAGGGAGGGCGTGCAGCGCGACCTGCTGCCGCTGATCGAGGGCACGACGGTTGCGACCAAATACGGGCCGGTGAAGTCCGACCATATCCTGTTCATCGCCTCCGGCGCCTTCCACGTCGCCAAGCCTTCGGACCTCTTGCCGGAATTGCAGGGCCGCCTGCCGATCCGCGTGGAGCTGAAGCCGCTGACCCGCGAGGACCTGCGCTCGATCCTGACCGAGACCGAGGCGAGCCTGATCCGCCAGTCGGTGGCCATGATGAAGACCGAAGGGGTCGACCTCGTCTTCACCGACGATGCCATCGACGCCATCGCCGATCTTGCCGTGGAGGTGAATGCCTCCGTGGAGAACATCGGCGCCCGGCGGCTGCAGACCATCATCGAGCGGGTGCTGGACGAGATTTCCTTCACCGCCCCGGACCGCTCCGGCGACACCGTGACGGTGGACGGCGCCTATGTGCAGAAGACCGTCGGCGATCTGGCGAAGAACGCCGATCTGAGCCGCTTCATCCTCTGAGGGCGCGCTCTCCCGGGGCTCCGGCGCGCCGGCCGAAAAACCGGCGCGCGGGTCGCTTTCTCCGGCCTCAGCGCCGGCCGATGACGCCGATCCGGGGCTCGCGCTTTCGGCCGAGGGCCATGAGCAGCGCGCCGAAGACGAGCGCCAGCGCCGCCATGGGCAGGGCCAGCATGACCAGCATGACCGGATCCCACAGCCAGTCGAGGCCGCGCCCGGCAAGCGTCTGCTCCAGGTCGACGAGGCTCCGCGGATGGACCGCGCGCCAGCTCTCGGACAAAGACGTGAAAAGCAGCGTCTGGCCGGCGATGGAGCGCGTGCCGTCGATGACCGCCAGCACGAACCCGAAGGCGACGATCAGGAAGCCGGTGAAGCGGAGGCTGAATCGGATCATGATCCTGTCGGGTCCGGTGCGACGTGTCGCCAGATAACCATGGGGAAGGGCAGCTTCAAGGCAGCGGGCCGATCAGCGGGACGGCGTCGTGCCCTGTGGGATGCCGTCCTGTGGCGGGATGAGGTTCTGTCCGCGGGATGTCGTCCTGTCCATGGCCCGCCATCCTGTTCGGGGGACGCTTTCCGGCCTGCGGGATGCCGTTCATGTCCGTGGGGCGCCGTCATGTCGTTGGGATGCCGCCGTGACCTCGGGAGGGGAAACGATCGTCTCGTGGAGCAACCGGGACGGGCAGGGTCCCGGCAAGCACGGCTCGCCGCGCGACAGGCGGCAGCGATGTCCGCAATGGCAGGACGGGCCGCGGCGCTGTCCGGCGACGATCGGCTCGGCGCGCCGTCGGAGCGGATTGCAGCGCACGGACCAATCCGCTAAAGACGGATCACCGTGGCTCGCGCAACGGTCCGCACCCGTAGCTCAGCTGGATAGAGCGTTGCCCTCCGAAGGCAAAGGTCGCACGTTCGAATCGTGCCGGGTGCGCCAGACTTTTCATTAGGTTAGCGCGATATGCCATTGATCCTTGGCGCATCGGGGTATTGCCAGCGCAACATGCGCGCCCGATCCGATGCCATCCCCGCAGCCGAGACCGGCAAGTTCGCTCACGATTTCGTCCGCATCGTCCGATGTGTGAGACGGCGTAGCGATCTTTCGCGCAGCGATATCCAGGGCCGCGCTTCGCGCTGGCCGCGTCCATCCTTTCACCGCCCGGGTTGGCAACTGGCATCCCCGAAGCTCCCGCATGATGCGCCTCCAGTTCACCGAAACGTCGCGCGGGAAAAAGCCCTTCACCTTGCGGCGGGAGGGCAAGGAAGCAGCGGGACCAACGTCTGACCTCGGGCTACCAACAAGCCAGGCCCTTCTTGCAGCGCGCTCCCCACCAGGACACATCCCCAATGGGGCATCTCGTGTTGCACGGACGGTGATCTTCGGCGATGCAAAACCCGGTGCAAGGCGCTATATCGCGGCTCCCGTCCTCACCTCACACGACCAGACCCGCACATGAACGCGCTCAAGGCTCTCATCGAATCCGCCCGGTTTGAACGGGCCGTCATGGTGTTGATCATCATCAACGCCATCACGCTCGGTCTTGAAACATCCGATGCGGTCATGGCCCGTTTCGGCTGGCTGCTGATGGCCGTGGACAGGGTCATCCTCGCCGTCTTCGTCGCCGAACTCGTGGCCAAGCTGATTGTCTACCGTCTCGAGTTCTTCCGCAGCCCATGGCGGATCTTCGACCTCGTGGTCGTCGGCATTGCGCTGGTCCCGACAACGGGCGCGTTCTCGGTGTTGCGTGCGCTTCGGGTGCTGCGCGTGCTGCGGCTGGTCAGCGGCGTCCCCTCGCTGCGCAAGGTCGTCGGCGGGCTGCTTGGCGCATTGCCGGGCATGGGATCCATCCTCGTGCTGCTCCTGCTGGTCTTCTACGTCTTCTCCGTGATGGCGACCAAGCTGTTCGGCGACCGGTTTCCCGAATGGTTCGGCAGCATCGGCGCGTCGGCCTACACGCTGTTCCAGATCATGACGCTGGAAAGCTGGTCGATGGGCATCGTGCGCCCCGTCATGGAAGCCTATCCGTGGGCCTGGGCGTTCTTCATTCCGTTCATCGCCTGCACCACCTTCACGGTCCTCAACCTGTTCATTGGCGTCGTCGTCTCGGCCATGCAGGCGGAGCACGACGAAATTGCCGCCACCGAGCGCGACAAGGTGCAGAACGAGCAAGCGTTGATCGTCGACGAGATGGTCAGGCTGCGTGCCGAGATGCAGGCCTTGCGTGAAAGCCTGCCGGGCGCGAGCAAGGGCTGAGCCGACGTCGTCGGTCGCTCAGGTCGTCCGGGCGGATCAATCCAGGCGCTGGAGCGTCCGCAAGGCTGGATGGAAGCGGGGGGTCACTGTCGCGGGGCACGCCGACAGGCCCGCCCGACCTTCGCGCAAAAGGACCCTCGGACAAAGGCACTTCATCGGTGATCTGGCAGCCTCGCCGTCGGCGTCACCCTCTCGTCACAAAAGGCGTCGACACATCCCGCGGGCCGGAGCATCAGCGACATGGACTACTTCAAGCGTTTCAACTTCCTGTTCGCGACACCCGCCTTTGACGAAGGCGATCTGGAGGGCCAGCGCTTCCACCAGATCGTCGACGAGATCGAGCGTTCCGGCTTCGAGGTGGTCAAGGCGCCCAAGCTGGAAGACGCGGAAATCGCCGTTCAGACGGACGCCGCCATCGGCTGCATGGTGGTCGACTGGGGCAAGAAGGGCCTGGAGGGCCGGACCTCGGGGCTCATCAACCTGATGCGCCGGCGCGGCCTCGACTTCCCGATCATCCTGCTGATCCGCCGCAAGCGCTTCGAGGACCTGCCTGTCGAGGTGCTCGACTTCATCGACGGCTATGTCTTTCTCTCGGAGGAGACGCCGGCCTTCATTGCGAAGAACCTGATCAGCCGGCTGAAGCAATATGCCGAGACGCTCAAGACGCCGTTCTTCGGCCAGCTCGTCGACTATGCCGAGGAGGGCAACCAGCTCTGGACCTGCCCGGGCCACAATGGCGGCGTGTTCTACAGCCGCAGCCCGATCGGCCGCGTGTTCATGGAGCACCTCGGCGAAGCCATATTCCGGGACGATCTCGACAATTCCGTGCTCGACCTCGGCGATCTGTTGACCCATGAGGGTCCCGCGCTGCATGCGCAGAAGGAAGCGGCCAAGATCTTCGGCGCTGAGAAGACCTATTTCGTGCTGAACGGCACGTCCTCCTCCAACAAGATCGCGCTCGGCGCCCTCGTCACGGATGGCGACCTCGTCCTGTTCGACCGCAACAATCACAAGGCCGCCCATCATGGCGCGCTGATGATGGCGGGCGGCATTCCCGTCTACCTCCCGACAGCCCGCAACGCCTGGGGGTTGATCGGCCCCATGTGCCACAAGGCCTTCGACGAGGACGCCCTGCGGGAGCGCATCCGCACCCATCCGCTGGTCAAGGACCCGGAGGCCTGGAGGAAGCCGCGGCCGTTCCGCGTGGCGGTCGTCGAGCAATGCACCTATGACGGCACGATCCACAACGCCGAGATGATCCTCAGGCGTATCGGACACCTTTGCGACTACATCCTGTTCGACGAGGCCTGGGCGGGCTTCATGAAGTTCCACCCGCTCTATGCCGGCCGCTTCGCCATGGGGCTCGGCGAGCTCGGGCCGGATGCGCCAGGCATCATCGCAACGCAGTCGACGCACAAGCAGCTTGCCAGCTTCTCCCAGGCCTCGCAGATCCACATCAAGGACAGGCACATCAAGGGCCAGAAGCGGCGCGTCGAGCATCGCCGGTTCAACGAGAGCTTCATGCAGCACGCCTCGACCTCGCCCTTCTATCCCTTGTTCGCCTCGCTCGACGTGGGCGCGCAGATGATGAAGGGCCGCTCCGGCGTGGTCCTGTGGGACGACACGATCCGCCTGGGCATCGAGCTGCGCAAGAAGATCCGGGCGATCAGGCGTGAGTTCGAGGAGAAGGAGCAGCGGCCTGAGCGGCGCTGGTTCTTCGAGCCCTTCGTGCCGGACCGGGTCGCCATCCCGGATGCGGCCCGCCAGGGCGCGTTCCACGACGTCCCATGGGAATCGATCAGCACAGACCAGCTTGTCGCCGACCCCTCGTACTGGGAGCTGGCGCCGGACGCGAACTGGCATGGCTTTCCCGACATGGCGAAGGGTTTCGCCATCACCGATCCCAACAAGCTGACGCTGCTGACGCCCGGCTTCGACCGCGCGACGGGTGCCTATGCCGACCATGGAATTCCCGCGCCGGTCGTCGCGCAGTTCCTGCGCGAGAACCGCATCGTCCCCGAGAAGAACGACCTCAACTCGCTGCTGTTCCTGCTGACGCCCGGCGTCGAGGCCAGCAAGGCCGGCACCCTCGTCAGCGGGCTCGTCGCCTTCAAGCGGCTGCACGACGACAACGTCACCATCGAGGAGGCGATTCCCGAATTCTTCCGGCGGCGGCCGCATCGCTATGCCGGCGTGCGCCTGCGCGACCTGTGCGCGGACATGCACCGCTTCTTCCGCGAAGCCGACGTGAGCAGCCTGCAGGCCCGGCAGTTCTCGCTCGAGCACCTGCCCGACATGGCGATGTCGCCCCACGATGCCGCCCGCTGTCTGGTGCGCAACGATGTCGACTACCTGCCGATCGACGCGATAGCCGGGCGCATCGCGACGACGCCCTTCGTCGTCTATCCGCCCGGGATCGCGACCGTGGTGCCGGGCGAGCGCCTGACCCGGAAGGCGCAGCCGATGATCGACTATCTCAAGATGTTCGAGACCGCGTTCAACACATTCCCTGGCTTCGAGGTCGAGATCCAGGGCGTCTATCGCGAGATCGACGAGACCGGGCGCATCCGCCTCCACACCTATGTCGCGGTGGAGTAAGCCCGTCATGGCCGAGCCCGCTCGCATCGCCGTCAGGCCGTCGCGCGACAGCGATGTCGAGGACATGCTGGCGATCTACCGCCATCACATCCGGCGCGGGGTGGAGGAGGGGGTCGACGATGCGGAGACCCTGGAGCCGGATGATCTGCGGGACAGGCGAAAGAACCTGCGCAACCGGCGCTATCCGCACCTTGCCGCAACCATCGACGATCGCGTCGTCGGCTATGCCTATGTCGTGCTGTTCCGCAAACGGCCGGCCTATCGCCACACCGTCAAGCATTCGATCTATGTGCATCACGATCATCTCGGCCAGGGCATCGGCAAGGCGCTGCTGAAGGCATTGATCGATGCCTGCGCGGCCGCCGGCTTCCGGCAGATGATTGGCTATGTCGATGCCGACAATGCCGCTTCGCTCGGCCTGCACGAGTCCTTCAGCTTCCGGCGCGTCGCCCATCTGCCCGGCGTCGCCTATCGCTACGGGCGCTGGGCAGACAGCGTCATGGTGCAGCGGTCGCTCGGGCCGGGTACCTCGACCCCTCCGCCGCCTCCTCCCCTGTCGCGCCGCTAGCTGTTCAGTCCCTGAATGGCGTGGAACCGGTCAGGCAGGGTCTGCCGTGACCGTCCGCGGCGCATCTCTCCGCGCGGCGCGGCCCGTGACCGCGAAATCAGGGCGGGACTGTTCAGGAAGACGATTTTACACGCGTGCGACATCGCGTAGGTTCAGTCGAACAGCAAGCGTCGGCACAGACGCAGCCGGAGGGAACATGACCGATCCAGCGAGCCCGCCACGCCCGTGGCTGGCATCCTATGGCAGCAGCATTCCGCACGAATTGCCGCCGGCCCGATACCGCAGTCTGGCGGATCTGGTGCATCAGGCGACCGAAGCGCATGGCACGCGCAAAGCCTTCACCTGCGTCGTGCCGAACGGCATGAACGGCACCCTGACCTATGCCCAGATCGGCCGGATGTCGGACGCCTTTGCCGCCTTCCTGCACCACGATTGCGGCCTGCGTGCCGGCGACCGCGTGGCGGTGCAACTGCCCAATGGTCTGCCCTATCCCGTCGTGGCCTTCGGCGTGTTCAAGGCCGGCTGCGTGCTGGTCAACACCAACCCGCTCTACACCCCCTCCGAGATGATCCACCAGTTCAACGATTCCGGTGCCAAGGCGCTGGTGATCGTGGACATGTTCGCCGACAAGCTGGCCGAGGTGGTGCCGCAGACCGGCATCCAGACGGTGGTCCTGGCCGGGGTGTCGGAGTTCTTTCCCTTGCTGCCCGGGATCATCGTGCGCGGGGTGCAGAAGGTGTGGAGCCGCGTGCTGCCGCCGGTTCCAGCCCTTCCGGTGGCGACGCTCCGCCTGCGCGAGGCACTCGCCAGGGGCGAGGCGCGTTCCGGCGATGTCGGCGCGCTTTGGCAGGGCACGAAGCCTGACGATCTGGCGCTGCTGCAATATACGGGCGGCACCACCGGCGTCGCCAAGGGCGCGATGCTCTCGCACGGCAATATCCTCGCCAATCTGACGCAGGTTCAGGCGATGTCGGGGGGAATGATGGCGCGCGACGACTGCGTGCTGACGGCGCTCCCCCTCTATCACATCTTCGCATTCACGGCGAACCTGATGGCCTTCTTCGAGGCGGGCGCCCGCAACATCCTGATCCCGTCACCGCGCCCGGTGCAGTCCCTCCAGCGCGCGATCGAGAACTATCCGGTCACCTGGATCACGGGGGTCAACACCCTGTTCAACGGGCTGATGAACGAGGAGTGGTTCACCACCTATCCGCCCAGGCAATTGCGTGCCGCCATTGCCGGCGGCACCGCCCTGCACGAGGCCGTGGCGACGCGCTGGCGCGTGATCACCGGTACGCAGATCGCTGAAGGCTACGGGCTGACGGAAAGCTCGCCGCTGGTCAGCTTCAACCCGCTTGACGACCGCGCGAAGAGCGGCTCCATCGGGGTGCCGGTTCCCGGCTGCGACGTGCTGCTCGTGGACGACGATGGCAAGCCGGTCGCTCCCGGCCAGCCGGGCGAACTGATCGTGCGCGGACCGCAGGTGATGCTGGGCTACTGGCAGCGACCGGAGGAAACCGGCCAGACGCTGCGGAACGGCTGGCTCTATACCGGCGACGTGGCGGTGATGGATGCCGACGGCTTCCTGAAGATCGTCGACCGCAAGAAGGACCTGGTGCTCGTCTCGGGCTTCAACGTCTATCCCAACGAGGTCGAGGATGCCCTGGCCAAGATGGAGGCGGTCCTTGAGGCCGCCGTGGTGGCGATCCCGGATGCCAGATCCGGCGAGGCCGTTCGGGCCTATGTGGTCAAGAATCCGGACTTCGCCGGCGAGCTGACCAAGGACGACATCCTTCGGCACTGCAAGGGTCTGCTGACCGACTACAAGGTGCCGAAATCCATCGTTCTGCGCGACGAGCTGCCCAAATCGCCCATCGGCAAGATCCTCCGCAAGGATCTGAAGTCCGAAGTGCGCGCCGAATTCGCCAAGTGAGGGGTCGCCAATGTTGACGGAACTGGAGACCACCCTGCTCGGCGTCATGATGATGGTCATCATGCTGGGCATGGGGGCGTCGATGACCTGGCGCGACTTCCTGATCGCGTTCCGCAAGCCCCAGGGCATCCTGGTCGGGCTGACGTCGCAATATCTGATCATGCCGCTGCTCGGCTTCACCCTGGCCATGGCGCTCGGCCTGCCGACGCCGATGGTGGTGGGGCTGGTGCTGATCGGCTGCATGCCGGGGGGCACCACCAGCAACATCTTCGCCTATTTCTCGAAGGGTGTGCTGGCGCTGTCGATCATGATGACCTCGGTCTCGACCCTGGTCGCCGTGATCATGGTGCCCCTGCTGCTGAGCTTCTACAGCAACCTGGCCGGTGTGACCGGCAATTACGTGATCCCCGCCGGCAATGTGGCCCAGGTTCTGGTCGTCCTGCTGGTGCCGACCGTGATCGGCATGATCCTGCGCAAGGTCAACGCCAATATCGGCGCCACCGTCGAGCTGATCGGCTCGCTGCTGGGTGTCGTGGTGATCCTGTTCCTGGTCGCCTCGTGGGTGCCGCGCAATTATCAGATGCTTCTGGACACGGGTCTGCCGGTCTATGTGGCGGTGATCGGCATCGGGCTGACGGGGATGCTGCTCGGCTACTTGCTGGCGCGCGCGCTCCGGCAGGACTCCAACCGCGCCCGCACCATCTCACTCGAGACAGGCATCCAGAACGGTCCGCTGGCGGTGCTGGTCATCACCCTTACCTTCACCGGCGTGCAGCAGCAGGAGGTGCTGTTCATCCCGGTTCTCTACAGCCTGTTCATCGTGATCACCTCGTCTCTCGTCACGATCTGGTACCGGAGAATGGCCACCACCGAGGCGCTTGCGCGCGATGCCGCCAAGGTGCGCACCGACGGCTGACCGGCGCGGCCGCATGACGACGGCGCCTTTGGTGCCGGTGTCGATGCATCGTGTTGCCGGTGGGTTCGGCATGGCACCCCCGGCAGAGATCCGTGTTGCTGACGGCGGAAGAGGATGGTTCTGTCCGCGCCGATTGGGCATCCGCCGCTCCGGCCATCGTCCTGCGCCGGGTCTGTCCGGTGCTCTCGGGCCAGGCCCGGCGGGACCCTGCCCACGCCGCCGCATCCCATGACCACCGCGCTGCCGCGCATCGCAGGAGCCCCCATGTCCCCGCCCCTTGACCGCATCGACAGCGATGCCAGCCTGCCGTCCCAAGCGGATGTCGTGGTCATCGGCGGCGGCGTCATCGGCATCTCGGCGGCCTACCAGCTTGCCCGCAAGGGCCATGCGGTGGCGCTCGTCGAGAAGGGCCATGTCGGCTGCGAACAGTCGAGCCGCAACTGGGGCTGGTGCCGCCAGCAGGGGCGGGCGCGGGCCGAGATCCCGCTGGCGCGCGAGGCGTTGCGCCTGTGGGAGGAGATGCAGGCCGAGGCGGGCCGCGATGCCGGCTTCCGGCGCACCGGCATCCTGTTCCTGACCCGCAATTCGGAGGAACTCGCGGCCTGGGAGAAATGGGCGGTGATCGCGCGCGAGCAGCAGGTCCATTCCACCGTGCTCACGCCGGCCGAGGTGCGCGAGCGCCAGCCCGGCCTCGCCGACGACTGGGTCGGCGGGCTCTACACGCCGAGCGACGGGCGGGCCGAGCCCTCGATGGCGGTTCCCGCGCTCGCCCATGCCGCCCGCAAGCGCGGCGTCACCCTTCACCAGGGCTGCGCGGCGCGCGGTCTGGAGACCGCTGGCGGGCGGGTCAGCGGCGTCGTCACCGAGAAGGGAACGATCCGCACGTCCTCGGTGCTGCTCGCCGGCGGGGCGTGGTCGTCGCTGTTCTGCCGGCGCCACGGCATCGACCTGCCGATCGGCCTTGTGAATGCCACGGCCTGCCGCACGACACCGGGTCCGGAGATCACCGAAGGCGCGCTCGGCACCGACTTCTACTGCATCCGGCGGCGGCTCGACGGCGGCTTCACGCTGGCCCTGCGCGGGCGCGGAACGGTGGAACTGACGCCCGACCTCATCCGCTACGCCCGCACCTTCCTGCCGACCTATCGCCAACGCCGGAAGGGCCTGAAGATCGCATTCGGCCGGGCGTTCTTCGACCAGCTCATGCGCGGGGCCAACTGGAGCCTCGACAGGCCCTCGCCCTTCGAGGCCGAACGGGTGCGCGATCCCGCGCCCGACATGGCGCTGGTCGAGGAGGGGCTGGCCGCCCTCATCGCCTCCAGCCCGGAGCTCAAGGATATCCGCATCGCGGAAGCCTGGGGCGGAACCATCGATTCGACCCCGGACACGATCCCGATCATCTCGGCCGTCGACACGCTGCCGGGCTTCTTCCTCGCCACCGGCTTTTCCGGGCATGGGTTCGGCATCGGGCCCGCCGCCGGCCGGCTGGCCGCCGACATCGTGACGGGCGACCCGCCGCTGATCGACCCGGCGGCCTACACCTACCAGCGGCTGGTGGACGGCCGCCCGCTCGCCCCGGTCGGCCTGTTCTGAGAGGCTGGCCGAAAAAGGGTTGGCGATGCCGACTTCGTCATGCCCGGCCTTGTGCCGGGTATCCATGACTTATCGTTTTCGGTCGTGTTCAAGTCGTGGATGGCCGGGACAAGCCCGGCCATGACGGTGGAGAGGGCTGCGTTTCCACATTCCGGGCCGGTTCTGAGGAACCCCGGGACGGGCTGGCCTGCCGTCCGGGGCCGGACGCGGCGTCAGTTGACCAGGGCCAGCGTCAGCCAGGGCATGGCGGCGATGGCGACCAGTGCCAGCAGCATGATCCCGAGGAAGGGCAGGGCACCGGCAAAAATCTCCTCGATGCCGGTCCTGTCCGCCAATGTCGCCTTGACGGTGAAGACGGATATTCCAAACGGTGGCGTGAGCAGCCCGGCCTCCACCGCGATGATCGTGATGATGCCGAAATGGATCAGGTCGAAGCCGAAGCCCTGCGCGATGGGTGCGGCGATCGGCACCATGATGAGCAGGATAGACGAGGAATCGAGGATCATCCCGAGCACGATGATGATCGCGACATAGATCAGCAGGAAGCCGTAGGGGCCAAGGCCGAGCTCGGTGACGAGGTCGGAGATCGCATTGGGGATTCCCGCCAGCGACAGCATGCGCGAATAGAGCCCCGCGGCGATCAGCAGGAACAGGATCGCCACCGACACCTGGCCCGTCTCGGTCAGGAGGCGCCAGAGGCGGCCGGGGTCGAGCCGGCGGCGAACGAGCGCGATCAGGAGCGCGCCGAAGGCGCCGACGCCACCAGCCTCGGTGGGGGTGAAATAGCCGGAATAGAGACCGCCGAGGATGAGCACCACCAGCGCCAGGATGGGCACCGACTTGCCCGCCATCTCCAGCACGCTCATGTCCGGCCCGTCATCGGCCGCGTCCGGCATCGCGGGATTGGCGAAGACCTGGCCCGGCGCATATCGCGCCATCAGGAAGATCAGGACGGCGAAGCCGACGGCGATCATGACGCCAGGAATGATGCCGGCGACGAACATCTTGCCGATCGAGACCTCCGCCAGCACGCCGTAGATGATCATCAAGAGCGAGGGCGGGATCAGCATGCCGAGGATGGATGACCCCGCCACGGTGCCGGTCGCAAAGCGCATAGTGTAGCCGTGGCGGCGCATCTCCGGCACCGCCACCTTGGTGAACACCGCCGCCGAGGCGATGGAGACGCCGGTTACCGCTGCGAAGACGGCATTGGCCGCAACGGTCGCCATGCCGAGCCCGCCGCGGATGCGCTTCATCAGCGCCTGGGCGACATCGAACGTGTCCTTGCCGACATCCGAGATGGAGACGAGAAGGCCCATCAGGACGAATAGCGGAATGGTGGCGAACAGATAGTCCTGGATGCCGGAATAGGTGGTCAGCGCGGTGAGGCGGAAGGCCAGTTCCAGATTGTCGCGGATCAGCCAGACGCCGACCGCGCCGAGCGCCATCAGGGCGATGCCGATATGCAGGCCGAGAATGATCAGCACGAACATGGCGCCGATCAGGATGAGGCCGATGAGGACGGGATCCATGGAAGTCCTCAGCGGCGGGGTGAGGCAGCCCCAGCCTGACGCAGCTCGGCGACGATCTGGACGGCAAAGACGATGGCGGAGAGCGTGGCCCCGAACACGATGGTGGCCCTGAACGGCCATGTCGGGATGGTGAACAGCCCCTGCACGCCGAAGAACTCGCTGGCGCGCAGCGCGTCCATCAGGGGCTTCCAGCCGGACCAGGCGATCAGCGCCATCACGGCCAGCCCGACGATGAGGAACAGGGCCTCCATCAGGTGGCCGAACCGGGGTGCCCGCAGGCGGACGGCGTCGATCATGACATCCGCGCGCGTCAGGCGGCGGGCATGGACGGTGGCGGCCAGCTGGATGAACACGATCGCGACGATCGAATGGGCGGCGATCTCGGCCACGCCCGTGATCGGCCGGGACAGGAAGGACCGCCCGATCACGTCGGCAACGATCAGGAACATCAGCAGGAAGGTCCAGGTCGTGCCGATCGCGGCGACGACATTGACGAAGCCGCCCAGCGGGCCGAGCGGCGTGGCTGACCGGTCGTCAAGGATGGCCGGGTCGGACTCTGTCGCCATGGGCACCTTCCGCGGCGAAGGGGCCGGCGCTGCCGGCCCCCCGCTGGTTCAACTGTCAGCGACCGGTGGCCGCCGGTCTCAGGCTTCCTCGTCCCAGGCGCGGGGCGGGCTGAACCCGCCCTGCCGCAGGGCCGCGAAATAGGCCCGGAGCATGGCACGCGACGCAGGACCTGCCGAGTCCGCCCAGGTCTTGCCGATGTTCGGCAGGCCCTTGATCCACTTCTCGCGATCGGCGGCGGCCAGGGTCGAGACGATGGCGCCCTTGGCGACCATCTCCTTCTCGTTGGCCTCGATGCGGCTGGCGACATCGGCGATGTGCCATTCGGTCGCCTTGCGGCCGGCCGCCACGAAGGCGTCTTGAACCGGCTTCGGATAGCGGTTCATCCGGTCGCGGTTGACCGCGATGGCCCCGACATACATCGATCCCAGATCGACCTTGGTGATGTATTTGGCGACCTCGTAGACGCGCGTCGGCAGAATGCCGACGAAGAACGAGATCGCGCCTTCCGACACGCCGGTCTGGATGTCGGTGTAGTAGGTGGTCAGCGCCCCATCGAGCGGCGTGGCGCCGGTTCCGGTGAGCCAGTTGGCCGAGGTGCCCGGTGCCGAGATCTTGCGGTTGCGCAGGTCGTCCAGCGAGCGGATCGGGAAATTGGTCCACAGGTGGTAGCTGTCGGTGATCATCGAGGCCAGCGGCACCATGTTCAGGCCGTTCCACGAAGCCCGGAGCGGGGCTACCGCGGTGTTCAGCATCTCGAAGGTGCGGGCCACCAGGCCATGGTCGCCGCCCGAGAAGGGCGTGAAATAGGTCATGTTCTGGAGCGGCATCGTCGAGCCTTCCCAGAGCGTCCCGACGAAGCCGACATCGACGATGTTGTCGCGCACCGCCTCCATCGTGTCCTGGAACTTGTAGAGCGTGCCGCCATAGGCCTCGCGCCAGGTGATGCGATGGGTGTTGCCGTTGTCGCGCAGGAACTTGTCGACCTCCGGCTGGAACGACTGCTTCATCGCCGCCACCCACATGTTCTGGACCGGATGGCTGGCACCGATCTGCACGGTGATGGCCTGCTGGGCACTGGCGCGGATGCTGAAGACGGGCAGGGTGGCGGCGCCAGCGGCACCGGCCATGAAGCGTCGACGGGACTGCTGGGACATGGAAGTCTCCTCCTTCGATGACAAAAAGGCCATTGGGCCTGTCGTGGAAGCCGGTCTGCCGCCGGCCTTGGCGGTTTCAGTAGCGGCCGAGCGCCCGCAGGATGCGGTCCGGCGTGAAGGGCTGGGCGAAGACCTTGGCCCCGAACGGGCGAAGGGCGTCGTTGATGGCGTTCATGATGGCGGCGGGGGCGCCCGCCGTTCCGGCCTCGCCCGCGCCCTTGGCGCCGAGCAGCGATTCCAGGGTTGGGGTCTCGACATGGCCGACATGAATGTCCGGCATCTCGGCCGCCATGGGCACGAGATAGTCGGCAAGCGTGGTGGTCAGGAGCTGGCCCTGATCGTCATAGACACAGTGCTCGTAGAGCGCCCCGCCAATGCCCTGCACCACGCCGCCGCGCACCTGCTCGTCGACCAGCATCGGGTTGATGATGCGGCCGCAATCCTCCACCACCCAGTGATCGAGAAGGCGGACGATGCCGGTCTCGACATCGACCTCCAGCCAGCTTGCCTGGATGCCGTTGGTGAAGGCGAAGGGGAATTCCTTGGTGGCGAAGTGCCGCGTCTGGACAAATTCGCGGGCGAGGTCCTTGGGCAGCGTGTCGCCGCGGAAATAGACCAGACGGCCGAGCTCCGCGAGTGCCAGCCGCTGCTCGCCGCTCGCCTTGTCGACGACATGGCCCAGCACGATGTCGAGCGCTTCGGGCGCTGCCTGCAGCATGGCCGCCGCGACCGTCAGGATCTGCTCGCGCAGGGCCAGTGCCGACTGGAGCGCCGCCTCGCCGCCGATGCCCGCGCCGCGGCATGCCCAGGTGCCGCCGCCATAGGGCGTGGTGCGGGTGTCGCCGGTGACGACCTTGACCTTGTCGATGGCGACGCCGACGCCCTGGGCGACGATCTGGGCGAGGATGGCCTCGGTGCCCTGGCCCTGCTCGGTGACGCCGGACATGGCAACCACCGATCCGTCCGGGTCCATGCGCACGGTGCAGCCATCCTGCGCGGAGATGCGCGCGCCGCCGATGCCGTACATGAACGGCGAGGGATTGGTCAGTTCGATGAAACTGGCGATGCCGAGGCCGCGGTAGATGCCCTGCTTGCGGAGCGCTGCCTGCTCGGCACGCCGGCCGGGCACGTCCACCATCTCCACCAGCATGTCGAGGGCCTTGTGGTGCGACAGCCCCTCGAACCGCATGCCAGACGGCGAGGTGAAGGGATAGGCGTCGTCCGCGATCAGGTTGCGGCGGCGGATGTCCACCGGGTCCATGCCGAGGGCTTCGGCAGCCAGATCCACCAGCCCCTCGGTCACCGTCGTGGCGATCGGATGTCCGACGGCCCGGTACTGGCAGGTCGGGGCCTTGTTCTGGAACACGACCGTCGTCGTGCAGCGGTAATGGTCGAAGGCATAGGGCCCGCCGCACAGGTTGACGACCTGGTTGCCTTCGATGGCGCTCGTGCGCGGATAGACCGAATAGGGGCCGATGCCGGTCAGGTCGTCGATATCGAAACCGATGATCCGGCCGTCCTCTGCGACCGCGATCCGCCCCTTGATGCGATGGTCGCGGGCATGGATGTCCGAGGCGAAGCTCTCGTAGCGGTCGGCGACGAATTTCACCGGCCGGCCAAGAATGCGGGCCATGGCGGCGACCGCCATCTCGTCGGGATAGACGTGAACCTTGATGCCGAACGAGCCCCCGACATCCTTGCAGATGACCCGCACGTCGCCTTCCGCCATGCGCAGGTGCTTTGCAAAAACCGTCTGCATCATGTGCGGTGCCTGGGTCGAATGATGCACGGTGAGCGTGCCGTCGGCCCGGTTGTAGTCGGCCACGATCGAGCGCGGCTCGAGTGTCACCCCCGTGTGGCGGGCGGTGTGGAAGGTCGCTTCCACCACCTTGTGGGCCCCCGCAAAGGCCTCGGTCACGGAGCCTGCCTCGGCGGTTCGGGTGAAGGTCAGATTGTCGCCGAGATCGGGATGAATCACCACCGCGCCGGGCGCCAGCGCGGTTTCCATGTCGGCCTGGACCGGCAGCGGCTCCCAGTCGATGACCACGAGCGCGGCTGCATCCTCGGCCGCTGCCACGCTGTCGGCCGCGATCGCCACCACCGCCTCGCCCAGCCAGGTGGCGCGCTCCAGCGGCAGCGCATGCTGCGGCGCCGACTTCATGCCCTTGAGGTGGGCCAGCACCGCCACCCAGGGGTCGCAGACCTCGGCAAGGTCCGCACCGGTGAACACGCGGACGACACCGGGCGCGGCGCGGGCCGCCTCGACGTCGATCGCGCGGATGCGCGCATGCGCGAGCGGCGAGCGGACGAAAGCCGCGTGGACCATGCGCGGCAGGACAACGTCGTCGGTATAGGTCGCCCGGCCCTCGACGAGGCGGCGCGCATTGGGCCGCGGCACCGAACGGCCGATATAGCTGTTGGGCAGGTCGACGCTGGACAGGCCGGAGGCTGCGGGATGGCTCATGGCTCAGGCCTCCCGCGCAGCGAGCCGCCGGCCGGCCACTTCGGCCACCGCATCGACGATGGACTGGTAGCCCGTGCAGCGGCAGTAATTGCCCGACAGATGTTCGCGGATGGCGGCGCGGTCGGTGGTCGGAGCGTTTTCCAGCAGATCGGTCGCGGTTACCAGCATGCCCGGCGTGCAATAGCCGCACTGGCAGGCGTTGCGCGCGATGAAGGCCTCCTGCAGGTCGCGGATCCGGCCCTCGTCGGCGAGGCCCTCGATCGTGTCGACGCTCGCGCCGTCGAGACTGGCCGCAAGGACGAGGCAGCCGCGCACGATCTCGCCGTCGACGAGCACCGTGCAGGCGCCGCACACGCCATGCTCGCAGCCGGCATGGGTGCCGGTCAGGCCGAGGTCGAGGCGCAGGAAATCGACGAGATGGCGGCGCGGCTCGACATGGCGCTCCACGCGCTCGCCGTTGACGGTCAGACGGACGGGGACAGGGGCGGTCACGCGGCCTCCTCCTCGGCAGGCATGAAGGAGGCGAGCGCGCGCGACAGCAGCACGCCGGCAAGGTGGCGCTTGAGGGCGGCCGGCCCGTGCAGGTCGGCCGACGGATCGAGCTCGCCCCGGAGCGCCTCGCGCGCCGCATGGATCGCCTCCGGTCCGAGCGGCCGGCCGTCGAGCGCCGCCATTGCCCCGGCGGCGGCGACCGGATGCGACCCGACGCCGAAGCACACGATGCGGGGATCGGCGATGGTGCCCGCGTTCAGCGCCAGGGCGACCGCCACGCCGGCGATGGCGTAGTCGCCGCTGCGCCGGACGGTTTCCACGATTGCCTGGAGGGACCCTGGGGACGCCTTGCCGATCTCGATGGCGGCGAGAATCTCGAAGGGCTCCAGCGCGGTCTCGAACAGGTCGCGGAAGAAGTCAGCGGCCGCGATGCGGCGCTCGCCTGCTGCCGAAACCAGAACCAGTGTCGCATCGAGGGCAACCGCGCAGGCCGGCAGTTCGGCCGCCGGATCGGCCAGCGCCAGGCTGCCGCCGATGGTGCCGCGGTTGCGGATGGCGGCATGGGCGATCAGCGGCACCGCCTGGTGCAGCATCGGAGCGTGGGCGGCGACGAGCGCGTTGCGGCCGAGCTCGGCATGGGTCGTCAGCGCGCCAATTCGCAGGCGGTCGCCGAGGTCGACAATGCCCTTCAGGGCCGCGATGGCGCGGATGTCGAGAAGCGCCGGCGGATCGGAAAGACGGAACGCCAGCGTCGCCAGCAGGCTCTGCCCGCCGGCCAGAACACGCGCTTCGGGACCGGCGGCCTGCCAGGCCGGCCACAGGTCATCGAGCGCCGTCACCCGGACGTAATCGAACGCCGGCCACTTCATGGGCTCTCCTCGCCTTGCGGTGCCGTCGCCTTGGCGCGGCACTTTCACATTGTTATTGATCGAACGATAAATAAGATCGGCTTGAATGCAAGGCCCTTGATCGTCGCGGGCCGGACGGTCATGACCGGCCCATGGCAGACGGGATCCGGACCGGCAGGACAGGCACAGCGATGGACAGCGACCGCAGCGCGGAGGCAGGGGCGTCGGCAACGCGGCGCCGACGCCTTCAGCCGGATGCGCGCCGGCTCGAGATCGTCGACGCGGCGGTGGCCCATTTCGCCGAGGTCGGCCTGTCGGGGTCCACGCGCGACGTCGCCAGGCGCGCCGGCGTCACCCAGGCGCTGCTCTACAAATATTTCGCCAGCAAGGCGGATCTGGTGGAGGCCGTGTTCGAGCGGGTCTATCTCGGCCGGTTGTCGCCCGGCTGGCAGGATCTGATCCGCGACCGCAGGCTGAGCCTTCGCGAACGGCTCAACCGCTTCTACGGCGAATATACCCGCGCGATCTTCACCTATGAGTGGATGCGCATCTTCATGTTCTCCGGCCTTGCCGGGGAGCGGCTGAACCGCCGCTACCTCGAGCATGTGCGCGACGTGCTGCTCGTGCCGCTGCTGCAGGAACTGTCCGAGCCCGGCCACGGCAGCCCACCGGACGAGGAGGACATCTGGAACCTCCACGGCGGCATCGTTTACATCGGCATCCGCCGCTTCATCTACCAGTTGCCGACTCCGGATGACCTCGCCCCGGTCATCGAGCGGGCGATCGACCGGTTCCTCGGCGCCTATGCCGATGCCTATGCCGGGGCAACGATCCGGCGGTCGGGCCTCCGGCCGTCCTGAAGGCTGCGATCGGGCAGAGGCCGGCGATCTGATGGCGGTTCGGGAACGCAAGGCCGCGTGGGGGGTTGGTCAGGCAACCAGGAGGCCACCCCGATGCGCCAGACCAAGCCGGACCTGATTGCCGCCACGCAGCCCCAGACGCCCGAGCCGCCGCCGCGTCCCGGCCCGACGCCGGACCAGCCCCAGCCGCCCGCGCCGCCACCGCCGCCCACCGATCCGATTCCGCCGCCGCCGCGGATGTGAAGCCGGTCAGGTGCGCCGGACCCGCGCAGAGGGGCTGAAAGGCTGGATCAGCTTGTGCCGGCTGACCGTTTCCGAGCGAACCTGGCCGAGCGTCGCAATCACCTGATCGCGCGACGTGTACATGATGGCCTGCACCGCGCGCTCGGCGGCGGCTTCGTTGCCGTCGTGGATCGCGAGGCTGGCCTCGGTCCAGATCGTTGCCGACTCGCGCCGACGCTCCGTCGTCAGGAAGTCGAGCGGCCGCTGTCGCCAGATCAGGCCCCAAATGGACCGGTCGCCCTGGTCACGCAGGAAGTCTGCCAGATAGTCGCTGCCGCAATGGCGATACAGCGCGGCTCCCAGCCGGCCGTTGGCCATGGCAAATTCCATGGAGCCGATATCCGGGTCGTCCACGGCGGCAACCAGCGCCTCGGCACGGGTCTTCAGGTCGGAGAGCCCGGCGGGGGGCCGACTGCGGGCCAGATAGCAGGCGGCAAGGCCGAGCAGCCGGGCGCGGATGTTGAACATGTCGGCGAGCAGGTCGAGCGAGAGCGGCACGGCATAGGCACCGCGGCGCGGATAGATGCGCACGAGCCCGCGCGTCTCCAGCGCCCTCAGCGCATCGCGCACGGGTCCGCGGCTGACGCCGTAGTCGTCAGAGAGCTTCTGCTCGACGATGCGCTCGCCATGGGCATAGGCCCCTTCGACGATCGCCATCCCGAGTTGCTCGGCGATCTGCTCGGGCAGGGTGCGCAGGCGCCCGCCATTGCTGCCGCGCCCTTCTCCGGGCGTGTGGCGTGGCCGGTCTGTCGTTTCCAGGACCATTCTTGATCCGTTCAGGCTTCGCCGACGATGGAATCATCACCGCCGGACCGATGCCGACCATCTAGCGTGACGGACGCGATCGATCCACCGTGCCCATGCCACCCATGCAACATCGCCCGTTCGGCCATGTCAATTGTTAACAATTAACGTTTGACAGAAGGGGGTGCAGATGGTCCGATCGGGGCATCGCGCTGCATGGCTCAGGCCAGACAAGAACGACAGCGCATCAACCCTGGGAGTTAACGCCATGTTGAGCAGGCGCGACCTCGTGCTGTCTGCGGCCCTCGTTGCCGCGTCCCATCCGCTCCGGGCGCAGGGCGCCCCGCCGCAGGGCAGTCTGACCCTCGCCTTCGGTGCCGAGCCCACGACGCTTGATCCGGTTCGCTATTCGGCTGGTGTCGATACCTACGGCGTCGGCCAGCTGTTCGAACAGCTCACCCGTCCGGACCCGTCGGGTGTCATGCGCAACTGGCTGGCCGAGAGCTACGAGGTTGTCGGCACGGCCGAGAAGCCGATCATCGACATCCGCATCCGCCGCGGCGTGAAGTTCCACAACGGCGATCCGCTGACGGCCGCCGATTTCGAGTTCTCCTACCAGCGCCTGCGCGACCCGGCCCAGAGCCGCTGGTCTCACCTGCAGGCCAATGTCGAGCGCTTCGAGATCGTCGACGACCACCACTTCCGCCTGCATTTCAAGCAGCCCGACGCCGTCTATGTGGAGCGCTACCTCCAGCTCTGGGCAACGCCGAAGCGCTATTTCGAGCAGGTCGGCCCGGAGGGTTTCGCCCGAGCACCGGTCGGCACCGGCCCGTGGAAGCTCGTCTCCTGGAAGCCGAAGGAGGAGATGCAGCTCGAGGCCTTCGACGACTACTGGAACCGCGATCACCGCCCAGGCGTGAAGAATGTCACCATCAAGTTCATCCCCGAGGACCTGACGCGCGTCGCCGCCTTCAGGACCGGCGCCGTGGACTGGATCGACGCGGTGCCGCCGGCGCTGGTCGAGGAGTTCAAGGCAATGCCGGATGTCGAGACGACATCGGTCATCAGCGGCAACAACCTGTTCCTGAACTTCGGCACGCACATGCCGAACTCGCCGTTCAAGGACGTGCGCGTGCGCCAGGCGGCGGCCCATGCGGTCAATTTCGACACGATCATCCGCCGCGTGCTGTTCGGCCAGGGCCAGCGCTATGCCGAGATCGGCGAGGGCTCGTCGGGCTACGATCCGGACCTGAAGCCCTTGCCCTTCGATCCGCGCAAGGCGCGCGACCTTCTGCGCCAGGCCGGCTTTGCCAACGGCTTCGACACGCCCTTCTACAACCTCACCACGCCGCGCGAGCCGAACATCAAGGAGATGGGCGAGGCCTGTGCCACCTATCTGACGGCGGTCGGTATCCGCTGCCGCGTGGTCCAGCTCGAATATGGCGCCTGGATCAATCTCGGCCGCCGCGGCCGGTCCGGTCCGCCGGACATGGACGGCATCATCTCGTGGATGTGGTCGCACGACGTGCCGGGTGATCCGGGCACGGCCTGGGCCGGCCACCTGCACAGCTTCCAGGCCGGCCAGGGCTGGGGCAGCTACTCCTACACCGAGGACGCGGAGATGGACGCCCTCGTCAAGGAACAGCGCGGCATCATGGATCGCGAGAAGCGTGCGGCCCTGCTGCGCAGGATCGCCCGGCGCAAGCGCGACGAGGTGCTCGGCGGCCTGACCTCCTACCGCCCGCTCATCACCATCGCCTGGCGCAAGGACAAGGTCTCGTTCAAGGGCTGGCCGTGGCCCGGCTACTACCGCAACCTCCAGGAAATCGGCCTGAAGAGCTGAGCCGGCAGGAGCAAGCGAAATGGATGCGGCAGCCTACGACGCGCGGCTACAGGAACTCTGGCGCAGCAACTGGCCGGCGGCGGTTTCGCCCGAACTGACCTATCCGTTCGGCGAGATCCCGCTCGGCGACTATCTGCGCCGCCGCGCTTCGGAGGCCCCCGACAAACCGGCGCTGATCTTCTACGGCACGGTCATCACCTATGCCGAGCTGAACGATCTCAGCGACCGCTGTGCCGCCCTGCTGCACAGCCACGGCGTCAGGCCCGGCGACCGCGTCGCCGTGTTCCTGCAGAGCAGCCCGCAATTCGTGGTCGCCTTCTACGGCATCCTGAAGCTCGGCTGCGTCCATGTGCCGGTCAACCCGATGTTCCGGGAGCACGAGCTCGAATACGAGCTGAACGACACCGACGCCTCGGTCATCATCGCGCAGGACACGCTCGTCGAGCTGGTCCGCGCGGTGCAGGCCAGGACCAGCATCCGCACGGTCTTCTCGACCAGCCTGGCGGAGATGCTGCCGGCCAGGCCGACGATTCCCGTGCCGGCCGGGCTCGACGCGCCGCCGGTCTCCCGCGCCGACACGATCGACTTCCTGCCCGCTTTGCGTGCTGTCGAGGCTCCGCCGCCGCAGGTCGCGATCGACCTCGATGCGGTTGCGGCCCTCAACTATACGGGCGGCACCACGGGCATGCCCAAGGGCTGCGTCCATACCCAGCGGCACATGATCTACACCGCCGCCACCGTCTGTTCTCGCGACGGCGGCAAGTCGCAGGACCGGGTGCGCGTCAACTTCATGCCGCTGTTCTGGATTGCCGGCGAGAATGCCGGCCTGATCGTGCCGGTCTTCGCCGGCGCGACGCTGGTGCTGATGGCCCGCTGGGACCCCGTGGGCTGGATGGCGGCGGTCGATCATTACAAGGTCGAGACCGCCGGTCTGCTCGTCGACAACGCGGTCCAGGTGATGGATCACCCGGATGTCGGCCGCTACGACCTGACCTCGCTCAAGACCACGACCTGTTCGTCCTTCGTCAAGAAACTGAACCTCGAGTTCCGCAGGCGCTGGAAGGCGCTGACCGGCGTCACGCTGATCGAGGCGGCCTGGGGCATGACGGAGACCCACACCAACGACACCTTCACCCTCGGCATGCAGCAGGACGACTGGGACCTGAAGACCCAGCCCGTCTTCGTCGGCCTGCCCGTGCCCGGCACGCGCTTCCGCATCTGCTCCTTCGAGACCGGCGAGATCGTGCCGCTCGGCACCGAGGGCGAGATCGTCGTCTCCTCGCCCTCGCTGCTCACCCATTACTGGAACAAGCCGGAGGCCACCGCCGAGTCGCTGCGCGACGGCTGGTTCCGCACCGGCGACATCGGCATGCTGGACGAGGACGGCTACCTGCACTTCCTCGGCCGCCGCAAGGAGATGCTCAAGGTCAACGGCATGAGCGTCTTCCCCTCGGAGATCGAGGCGCTGCTCGGCCAGCATCCCGCCATCCTCGGCTCGGGCGTCATCGGCATCGATGACGAGCGCCGCGGGCAGGTGCCGCTCGCCTTCGTCATCGTCGATCGCGCGCGCGCGCCCGATCTCTCCGCCGAGGAGCTGCGCGCCTGGTGCGCCGCCAACATGGCCACCTACAAGGTGCCGTCTTTCCGCATCGTCGATGCGCTGCCCATGACCGCCACCGGCAAGGTCAAGAAGGAGGAACTGAAGAAGCTCCTCGACACGGCCGGGGCCTGAACCATGTGGCTCTTCGTCCTCCGCCGCGCCGGCAACGGCCTCGTCAGCATCCTCGGCGCCAGCCTCGTGATCTTCATGATCTC
Organism: Phreatobacter sp.; assembly: GCF_051860605.1. Taxonomy (GTDB): domain Bacteria; phylum Pseudomonadota; class Alphaproteobacteria; order Rhizobiales; family Phreatobacteraceae; genus Phreatobacter. Next base: position 453,238 of record NZ_JBHYDR010000002.1, read on the forward strand.
GCGGCTTTCGGGAGACCCGATCACGCTGATGATGCCGCCCGACGCGCCCCCCGAGGCGATCGAGGCCATGCGGGTCTCGCTCGGGCTCGACCGGCCGTTGTGGACGCAATACTGGATCTTCATCACCAACGCGCTGATGGGCGATTTCGGCACCTCGTACCGCTGGCAGCAGCCCGCGCTGACCCTGGTGCTCGACCGCCTGCCGGCGACCATCGAACTGGCGGTTGCAGCGCTCCTGTTCAGCGTCTCGGTCGCCGTGCCGCTCGGCATCCTGTCCGCCGTCTATCGCGGCGGCTGGATCGACCGCCTCGGCCGCATCCTCGCCATGCTCGGCCAGGCCATGCCGAACTTCTGGGTCGGGCTCATGCTGATCCTGGTCTTCGCGGTCGCGTTCGGCTGGCTGCCGGCCTTCGGCCGCGGCGGACCGGAGCATCTGATCCTCCCGGCGATCGCGCTCGGCTGGTATCCGGTCGCCGCCCAGATGCGCATCGTCCGCTCGGGCATGCTGGACGTCATGGAGAGCGACTACATCCGCCTCAGTCGCGCGCTCGGCACGCCGGAACGCCTGCTGATCTGGAAATATGCCTTCCGCAATGCCGCCGTGCCGCTGCTCACCATGCTCGGCGTCTATTTCGCCGCCATGCTCGGTGGCGCCTTCATCGTCGAGGTGATCTTCGCCTGGCCCGGCATCGGCCGCATGGTGGTGGAGGCGGTTTTCGCGCGCGACTTCCCCGTGGTGCAGGCGGGCGTGCTGTTCTCCTCGATCCTCTTCGTCATGTCGAACCTGCTCGTCGACATTTCCTACGGCTTCGTCGATCCGCGGATCCGCAATGACTGACGCCGTGCAAGCTCCGATTCCAATGCCGCGCATGGCGTGGCTGGCCCGCCTGAGAGGCGCGCCGGTCATCCCGCTGATCATCCTGGGCACCGTGATCTTCTGCGCCGTGGCCGGCCATCTGGTGGCGCCCTTCGACCCCAACGATGCCGACCTCGACGCGTCCTTCCAGCCGCCGTTCTGGGCGAAGGAGGGCTCCTGGTCGCATCCGCTCGGCACGGACAATCTCGGCCGCGACATCCTCTCGCGGATCATTGCCGGCTGCCGGGTCTCGGTGATCGTCTCGCTCTATGCCATCGCCTTCTCCGGCGCGATCGGCGCGCTCGTCGGCATGATCTCCGGTTATTTCGGCGGGCGTGTTGATCAGGTCATCATGCGGCTGGTCGAAATCCAGATGTCGATCCCCTCGATCGCTTTGGCGCTGCTGCTGGCCGCGGCCCTCCAGCCCGGTCTGAGCACGGTGGTGATCGTCATCGTGCTGACCTACTGGACCTGGTATGCGCGCATCATCCGCGGCGAGATCCTGTCGCTGAAGACGCGCGACTATGTCGCCTTCGCGCGGGTTGCGGGCGTGTCCACGCCGGTTATCTTCCTGCGCCACCTCCTGCCCAACATCATGAACACGCTGCTGGTGCTGGCGACCCTCCAGGTTGGCCAGGTCATCATCTTCGAGGCGTCCCTGTCCTTCCTCGGCCTCGGCATCCAGCAGCCGGATGTCTCCTGGGGCCTGATGCTCTCCGACGCGCGCCAGTACATCTCCAATGCCTGGTGGGCGATCACCATGCCGGGCATCGCGATCATGCTGACCTGCCTTGCGGCCAATCTGTTCGGCGACTGGCTGCGCGACCGCCTCGACCCGCGCCTGAGGCAGATGTGATGACCGGGCCCGCTCCGCTTCTCGCCATCGAGGGTCTGAAGACCCACATCCATCTCAAGCGTGGCGTTGTGCGCGCCGTCGATGGTGTCGACCTCACCGTCGGGGAGGGCGAGACGCTCGGCCTGGTCGGCGAATCCGGCTCCGGCAAGTCGATGACCGGGCTGTCGATCCTGCGCCTCCTGCCCAAGGGCGCCGGGCAGATCGTTGCCGGCAGCATCCGCCTCGACGGCGAGGAACTGACCACGCTGCCGGAAAAGGTGCTGGCCCGCGACGTGCGCGGCCGGCGGATCGCCATGATCGCGCAGGACCCGATGACCTCGCTCAACCCGGTCTTCTCGATCGGCGACCAGGTGTCCGGGCCGTTCCGCTACCATGGCGGTCTGCCGCGCACCGAGGCCCGCGCCGCCGCCGTCGACGTGCTCCAGCGGGTGCGCATTCCCTCGCCGGAAGAGCGGCTCGGCCACTACCCGCACCAGTTCTCCGGCGGCCAGCGCCAGCGCATCGTCACCGCTATGGCCATCGGCCGCGGCCCGCGCCTCCTGATCGCCGACGAGCCGACCACGGCCCTCGACGTGACCATCCAGGCGCAGATGATCGCCCTGCTCAGGCGCCTGCAGGACGAGACCGGCGCCGGCATCATCCTGATCACCCACGACCTCGGCGTGGCCGCAAGCCTCTGCAACCGGATCGCGGTGATGTATGCCGGCCGCATCGTCGAGACCGGCCCGGTGCGCGAGGTGTTCCGCAATCCTGCGCACCCCTATACCCGCGCGCTTCTGGATGCGATCCCGAAGATCGGCAGCCGCGGCCGCCGCCTCGTCGCCATTCCCGGCCAGCCGCCGAGCCTGATCGACCCGCCGGCCGGCTGCCGGTTCGCGGCGCGCTGCCCGCTGAAGGTCGCCGCCTGCGAGCAATACCCGGACACCACGGCCGTCGGGCCGGGCCATACGGTCGCCTGCTGGCGGTCGGGGGAGGCGGCCTGATGCTCGTGCTCGACCGGGTCTCCAAGCACTACGGCGCTGTGAAGGCGGTGGACGGCGTCAGCCTCACGGTTCCCGAGGGTCAGACGCTGGCACTGGTGGGCGAATCCGGCTGCGGCAAGACCACGCTGGCCAAGCTCATCCTCATGCTGGAGCAGCCGACCGCCGGCCGCATCCTGTTCGACGGCCAGGACCTTGCCGGCATGAGCCGCGCGGAACTCAAGGGCTACCGCCGCCAGGTGCAGGCGGTGTTCCAGGACCCCTATGCCTCGCTCAATCCACGCATGCGGGTGGCCGGCATCGTGGCCGAGCCGATCCTTGCCCATGAGCGGCCGGACCGGGCAGCCTTGCGCAAGCGCGTCGAGGAACTGCTCGACCATGTCGGCCTGCCGGCCTCGGCCGCCTCGCTGTTCCCGCATGAGTTCTCCGGCGGGCAGCGCCAGCGCATCGCCATCGCGCGCGCGCTCGCCCTGCGCCCGCGCCTGATGGTGCTCGACGAGCCGGTCTCGGCGCTCGACGTGTCGATCCGCGCGCAGGTGCTCAACCTGCTCGCCGACATCCAGCAGGAATTCTCGCTCACCTATCTGGTGATCGCCCATGACCTCGCGCTGGTCGAGCATTTCTCGACCCTGACGGCGGTGGCCTATCTGGGGCGCATCGTCGAGCACGGCGGCACCGAGGACGTGTTCGGCGCGCCCTCCCATCCCTATACCCGCGCGCTGCTCGATGCCGTGCCGCAGCCCGATCCCGATCACGTCCTGCCGGATGCGGCTCTGCTCGGCGAGATCGCCAGCGCGCTCGACCCGCCGTCCGGCTGCCACTTCCATCCCCGCTGCCCGGTGGCCGTGCCCATGTGCTCGCAGGTGAAGCCGGAGAACCATGACGTTGCCGGTGCCGGCCATGTTGCGGCCTGTCACCTGCTGGCCCCCGACCGCGTGCCTGAAAGTGCGACCCTCGCCCCATGAGCCTGTCCTCGATCCTGATCGCCAACCGCGGCGAAATCGCCATCCGCATCGGCCGGGCCTGTTCGAGCCTCGGCCTGCGGCCGGTGGCTGTCCATTCGGCCGATGATGCCCAGTCGCTGCACGTCCTGCGCGCCGACACGGCGGTGGCGCTGCCCGGCCGGGGCGCGGCCGGTTATCTCGACATCGCGGCCGTCGTCGCGGCGGCGCGGCAAGCCGGTTGCGATGCCGTCCATCCCGGCTACGGGTTCCTGAGCGAGAATGCCGATTTCGCCGCAGCCTGTGCGGAGGCCGGCCTCACCTTCATCGGCCCGACGCCGGACATGCTGCGCCTGTTTGGCGACAAGACCGCTGCGCGCACCCTCGCCGCCGCCTGCGGCGTGCCGGTGCTCGGAGGCTCGCAGCGCTCGGACGATGTCGCCACGGCACAGGCCTTTCTTGCCTCGCTCGGTCCCGGCGGGGCGGTCATGGTCAAGGCGGTTGCCGGCGGTGGCGGGCGCGGCATGCGCGTTGCCCGCAATGCGGCCGAACTGGATGAAGCCTGGACGCGGTCGTCCTCCGAGGCCAAGGCCGCCTTCGGCAATGGCGATCTCTATGTCGAGGAACTGATCGCCGAGGCCCGGCATATCGAGGTGCAGATCGTCGGCGACGGCACCGAGGTGGTCCATCTCGGCGAGCGCGAATGCACCTTGCAGCGCCGCCACCAGAAGCTGGTCGAGATCGCCCCGAGCCCGACGCTCGATGCGGGCCTGCGCGCGCGCATCACCGAGGCGGCCGTCACCATGGCGCGCAAGGTCGGCTATCGCAGCCTCGGCACCTTCGAGTTCCTGGTCGATGCCGCGCGTTCGGATCGCTTCGTCTTCATCGAGGCCAATCCGCGCCTGCAGGTGGAGCACACGGTGACGGAGGCGGTGACCGGCATCGACCTGGTCCAGTCCCAGATCCGCATTGCCGGCGGCGCCAGCCTGAAGGAACTCGGCCTGACCCAGGATCTGGCGCCCGCGTCGCGTGGTCATGCCATCCAGCTGCGCATCAACATGGAGACGATGCAGGCCGATGGCGGCGCGCTTCCCGCCGGCGGCCAGATCAGCGTCTATGAGCCGCCTTCCGGGGCCGGCATCCGCGTCGACGGGTTCGGCTATTCCGGCTACCGCACCAGCGCCGCCTTCGATTCCCTGCTTGCCAAGCTGATCGTTCACGAGCCGGGCGGCGACTATGCCGCCGCCATGCGTGCGGCGCGCCGGGCGCTCGCCGAGTTCCGCATCGAGGGCGTCGCGACCAACGCGGCCTTCCTGTCGGCCCTGCTCGACCGCGACGACGTGGCCGCCAACCGGGTGACCACCCGCACCATCGACGCCCATGCGCCGGCCCTCGTGGCGGCCGCGGCCGCCATGGCGAAGCCGGCGCTGGCCATGGCCGTGGCGCCGCAGGCAGCGATCCGGATGGCCGATGGTCCGCCCGGCACCGAGCCGGTGACGGCTCCCATGGCCGGGCTCGTCGTCTCGCTCGACGTGGCGGTCGGTCAGGAGATCCGCGCCGGCGCCACGGTCGCCGTGCTCGAAGCCATGAAGATGGAGCATGTCATTGCCGCCCCGACCGGCGGCATCGTCCGCAGGATCGACGCGGTCAGGGGCGAGGTCACCAATCCCGGCGAGGCCATTGTCCATATCGAGGCGCTGGACCTCGGCGCGGAAGGCGAGGTCGAGACCAGGGCCGTCGATCTGGACGCCATCCGCCCCGACCTCGCCGAGGTTCTGGCACGCAAGCACCTGACCCTCGACGTGGCGCGACCGGAGGCGGTGGCGCGGCGTGCGAAGACCGGCGGTCGAACGGCGCGCGCCAATGTCGTGGACCTCTGCGATCCCGGCAGCTTCATGGAATACGGGGCGCTGGCGGTGGCTGGCCAACGCAACCGGCGCTCCATGGAGGAACTGCTCAAGGTCTCGCCGGCCGACGGCGTCATCACCGGCTGGGGCACGGTCAATGCCGAACTGGTCGGCCAGGACATGGCCTCCACCGTCGTCGTCGCCTATGACTATTCGGTGCTCGCCGGCACGCAGGGCACGTTCGGCCACGGCAAGCAGGACCGCATCTTCAACATCGCCGCAGACCTGCACCGCCCGCTGGTGCTGTTCGCCGAGGGCGGTGGCGGCCGGCCGGGCGAGACCGACAAGGAACTGCTGAAATCCGCCTCGCTCGACGTGCCGACCTTCGCGGCCCTGGCGCGGCTGTCGGGCCTCATCCCGCTGATCGGCGTGGTCAACGGCCGCTGTTTCGCCGGCAATGCCGCCCTGCTCGGCTGCTGCGACGTCATCATCGCCACCGAGAATTCCAACATCGGCATGGGCGGGCCGGCCATGATCGAAGGCGGCGGCCTCGGCGTGTTCAAGCCCGAGGATATCGGGCCCTCTTCGGTGCAGTGGCGCAACGGCGTCATCGACATTCTGGTGCGCAACGAGGCCGAGGCGGTTGTCGCCGCCAAGCGCTATCTGTCCTATTTCCAGGGTCCGCTGAAGGACTGGCAGGCAGCCGACCAGCGCGTGCTGCGCAATGCCATCCCCGAGAACCGGCTCCGCTCCTACGATATCCGCACCGTCATCGAGAACCTCGCCGATACCGGTTCGGTGCTGGAGCTTCGCCGCGGCTTCGGCCACGGCATGGTCACCGCCCTCATCCGCATCGAGGGCCGGCCCATGGGCCTGATCGCCAACAACCCGCTGCATCTCGGCGGCGCCATCGACGCGGAAGCCGCCGACAAGGCCGCGCGCTTCCTCCAGATGTGCGATGCCTTCGACCTGCCGGTGGTCTCGCTGTGCGACACGCCTGGCTTCATGGTCGGGCCGGAGGTGGAGGCGACCGCACAGGTGCGCCGCGTCTGCCGCATGTTCGTCGGCGGGGCGAACATGTCCGTGCCGTTCTTCACCGTCGTGATGCGCAAGGGCTACGGGCTCGGCGCGCAGGCCATGGCGGCTGGCTGCTTCCACAACCCGATGTTCAACGTCTCCTGGCCGACCGGCGAGTTCGGCGGCATGGGCCTTGAGGGCGCCGTCAGGCTCGGCTTCCGCAACGAACTGGCCGCCATCGCCGATCCCGAGCAGCGCGAGGCGGAATATCGCCGCCGCGTCGATGCGCTCTATGCCCGCGGCAAGGCGATCAATATGGCCTCGCTGCTGGAGATCGACGACGTCATCGACCCAGCCGACACGCGCACCTGGATCAGCCGCGGCCTGATGACCATCGCCCCGCCGCTGCCACGACGCGGCAAGAAGCGCGCCTTCGTCGATACGTGGTAAGCCCGACCCGTGAGGTGAGAGGCGGACGCTGTCTGAGCAGCGTCTGCCGATATTTCACGTGCTGACCGCTGTCCGGATCGCAAGATCGGCCGCGCCGCGCCGTCCGGTTGTGGCGGACGATCCGTATCGGCGCGGCCCCGCGTCCACAGGTCGAATTGACTTGGGCCGGTTCCATCCCTAACCCTCGGGGTTATAATGAGACCGTGCGAACAGGGCCGCTCCCGGCCCGGGACCGCACGCATAGACGGAGGAGCCCACATGGCTCTGCGCATTTCCGGCAAGAACCTCGACATCGGCGAGGCCCTGCGCGAGCGGATCGCAGAACGTGTCGGTGAGGCGGCCGCTCGCCATCTGGACGGCCGCGTGACGGGCCATGTGACGGTGGAGAAGGAGGCCCATGGCTTCCGCACCGTCGCCGCCCTGCATCTTCCCACCGGCACGACCCTTCAGGCCGAGGCCTTCGCGGCCGATGCCTATCCGGCCTGCGATCTCGCCGCCCTGCGCATCGAGAAGCGGCTCAGGCGCTATGCCCGCCGCCTCAAGGACAAGACCGGCCATCACAACCAGGTCTCGGGCATCGATGCCCGCGATTACGTCATCGAGGCGCCCGCCGAGTTTGATGACGACCAGGACGAGGCGGCCGGCGGCCCCTTCGAGCCGGTCATCATCGCCGAACAGACCACCAGCCTGCGCCGGCTGACGGTGGCCGACGCCGTTATGGAACTGGATGTAACGGGCGCTTCGGCGCTGGTCTTCCACCATGCGGTGCATGGCCGCGTGAACGTGGTGTACAGGCGCATGGACGGCCATGTCGGCTGGGTCGATCCGCCCGCCGCCGGGCGGGACGGGCCGAGTTGAGGCAGGTGCGCTGATCCGCGTCGCCGCCCGCCATGGCCCCCGTCATGGCACCGTCATTGCATGGGCCATAGTGACAGTTCCGCGTCTCCCCGCATCCTTCCGAAAAGGCAGCCAATGCCGCTTCCAGACATCATCGCCGAAGGCGGGATCATCCCGGCCCTGCGCGTGGACTCGAAGAAGCACCTTCTTCAGGAGCTTTCCGCGAGGGCGGCCCGGATCACCGGGCGGGACGCCGCCGAAATCTTCCGCACGCTGTCCGAGCGCGAGCGCCTCGGATCCACCGGGGCCGGCAACGGCATCGCCATTCCTCATGGCAAGCTGGCGCGCCTCGATCGGGTTTTCGGCCTGTTCGCCCGCCTCGACCCCGCGATCGACTTCGATTCGATCGATGGCCAGCCGGTCGATCTGGTCTTCACCCTCCTGGCGCCCGAGGGTGCTGGCGCCGATCACCTCAAGGCCCTGTCGCGCATTGCCCGGCTGACCCGCGATCAGGCCAATGTCCAGAAACTGCGGGCCGCCCGCGACGAGGCGAGCCTGAAGACCCTGCTGGCCGCAGGTCCCGCCTCCAACGCCGCCTGAACTCCAACGCGGCCTTTCGCCGCTGCAGACGACCCTCGCGCAGGCGTGGCTTGATGCAGCCACAGTCGCGGCTAGGCTGGGGGTGTCCGTGATCCGGTCCCGCGACCCGAGAGGCGAGCCGTGCCAGAACCGATTGCCTTCGACGAGTGCCTCCAGCTCGTCCTTCGCCTTGATGCCATGAAGCCTTCGCCGGCCCAGCCGCGCAGGCTCGATGCCCTGTTCCGAGACCTCGCCAGGTTCCGGCCGCAGACGCCTGCCTATGAGTTGCAGGACCTGATCTGGGCGATCTGGACCAATCACGAGGACGAATATGCCGACGAGGCGATGGAGCAGGCGATCAATGCGCTTGCCGCCAAGGACTATGACGTCGCCCATCTGGTGCTGGACGCGCTCGTCGATGCCCGCCCGGAATGGGCCGAGGCCTGGAACAAGCGGGCGACGCTGCATTTCATCAAGGGCGACGACGGCTATGCGGTCGCCGACGTGATGGAGACGCTGCAGCGCGAGCCGCGCCATTTCGGCGCCATTTCGGGCTTTGCCCAGATATGCCTGCGCCATGGGCGCGAACCGGAGGCGCTGATTGCCTTCGAGGCGGCGCTGGCCATCAACCCGCATCTGGAGGGCGTCGCCGCGCTCGTCGCGGAAATGCACGCCAATGACGGCCGCGTGCTGCACTGAGCGCTGGCCGGCGCATCGTGCGACCGGCCGGCTTGCCTGGCGCGCCGGCCCGTGTCACCAAGCTCCTTGAGCAGTGCCCGCTCCGGCGGGTGAAACGGGAACGGGGTCAGGTTCGCCAAAGCCCCGGCTGCCCCCGCAACTGTAGGCGGCGAGCGGCCGCCGCGATCCACTGGGCGCCCTCCCTGACGGAGCGGGTCCGGGAAGGGTGGCGGTCCGCATGGACCCGCAAGCCAGGAGACCGGCTGCTCACACCGCCCCGTCGGGCGCGTTGGACCGGGGTGTGTCCGTCGCGCGGCCGCACGCACGCGCGTGTCGCCGGGGCAGGTCGGGCGTGGCATGCCCGGTCGCTGACCGAGAGACGTCATGATCCCTCCCGCCCCCGTTGCCCAGGCCGACGCCCCGCCGGTTGACCTCAACTCCCCGCGACCGGCCCAGGCCGTCGTCACGGTCTGCACCGCCTGCCGCCCGGAAGGCGTGCCAAAGCAGGACGCGCCCGGCCGCAGTTTCCACGCGCTGGTGCAGCGCGAACTCGGCGATATCGCCGCCTGCACCGTGCGGCCGAGCGAATGCCTGTCGGTGTGCAAGCGGCCCTGCACGGTCGCTGTCTCCCATCCCGACGGCTACACCTACCTGTTCGGTGATCTGGACGGCGAGGAGGCGGCCCGCGCCCTGGCCGATTTCGCCCGCCTCTATGTCGAGGCGCCGCACGGCTTCGTGCCCTGGCGGGACCGGCCGGAAGTGCTGCGCCGCGCCATCGTCGCGCGCGTGCCGCCTGCCGGATGGTCGCCGGAGGACGGGGGCACGCCATGAGCGGGCCGGTCACGCTGGTCCTCGGCGGCGCCCGATCGGGCAAGTCGTCCCATGCCGAGGCGCTGGTCCGCGCCACCGGCCTCGCGCGTGTCTATGTCGCGACCGCCGGTGCCTATGATGCAGAGATGGAGGAGCGCATCGCCGCCCACCGGGCGATGCGGGCAAAAGATGGCTGGCACACGGTGGAGGAGCAGGTCGACATCGCCGCTGTCCTTGCCCGCGAGGCGGGTGACGGCCGGGCCGTTCTGGTCGATTGCCTGACGCTCTGGCTCTCCAACCTCATGCTCGCGGGACAGGACATCGGCAGCCGTCAGGCGGAACTGCTCGCCGCCCTCGGCGCGGCGGGCGGCCCTGTGGTGCTCGTCGCCAACGAGGTCGGACTCGGCCTCGTGCCGGAGACGGCACTCGGGCGCGCCTTCCGCGATGCGCAGGGGCGGCTGAACCAGGCCGTGGCCGCGCGGGCGGACCGCGTGGTCTTCGTCGCCGCAGGCCTGCCACTGGTGCTCAAAGGCAGCGGTTGACGCCTCGTCCACCCCCCCCGTCGTCAGGGACGGCTTGTCCCGTGCCCTATTCTGTGATGGCTATGCGGGGCTTTCGGTGCCGCCGCCCTCGCGGGTGGCGGTGAAACGGGAACGTGGTGCGAGGCAATGCCTCAAGGCCACGGCTGCCCCCGCAACTGTAAGCGGACCATGTCCTGTCCACGACGCCACTGGAGCCGAAATGCTCCGGGAAGGCGGACAGGGCGAGAGCCGCGAGCCAGGAGACCGGCCGGAAGCATGTCGTCAACCCTTGTCCGGCGGTGGGCCGGAAGGAGCACATGCATGTCGTCCCGGAGCATCCGCGCGAGCGCGGCATCCCTCATCCTATGCCTCGGCGCGCCCCCCGCGCTTGCCCAGGGCCAGACCACCACGCTGCCTGAAGTCGTCATCACCGCCACCCGCACGGAGGAAGACGCTTCCCGCACCGGCACGGCAGTCACCGTGCTGAGGGCGGAGCAGATCCAGCGCTCCAATCCAGGTTCGGTGGTCGATGTCCTGCGCGGTGTCCCCGGCCTCGATATCACCGAGAATGGCGGGCCCGGCGGTTCCACGGCCGTCCGCCTGCGCGGCGCCAATCCCGGCCAGACGCTGGTGCTGATCGACGGCCAGCGCGCCAACGATCCTGGCCAGGCATCCGGCGAATTCAACTTCGCCATGCTGGCGCCGGGCCTGATCGAGCGCATCGAGGTGCTGCGCGGTCCGCAATCGGCGCTCTACGGTTCCGATGCCATCGGTGGCGTCATCAACATCATCACCCGCAAGGGCTCGGGTCCGACGCGCGTCACGGCGGAAATCCAGGGCGGCAGCTTTGCCACCGCCTCCGGAGGCGGCACCATCTCGGGCAGCCGCGACGGCTGGTCCTATGCCTTCTCCGCCTTCGGCGCCCGTTCGGAGGGCTTCTCCCGCTATGGCTACCGCATCCCGCGCATCACCGCGGTCAGGCCGAACCTGGAGGCAGACGGCTATGAGCGCATCGGCGGCTCGGCGCGCATCGGCTACGACACCGGCTGGGGCCTGACCTTCGATTCCGCGCTGTTCTACACCAACACCCGGCTCGATTATGATTCGGCCTTCGGGACGTTTCCGGACACCGCCTCGCGGGGCCGTCAGGCGCTGCTCAACGGCTGGACCAAGGCAGCCTACGAGACCGCCGACAGGCGCTTCGCCCATTCGCTGACCGTCTTCATCAACGACACCGACCGGCGCTTCATCGACGTCACCTATTCGGCCGCGCCCTTCACGCCGGCCAACACCAACCAGTCGATCAGCGACTTTTTCGGCCGCCGGATCGGCGCGGAATACCAGGGCACGGCCCGGCTCGACGCCTTCGGAACGGTCGTCTTCGGCGCCCGCCACGAGCGCGAGAGCATCCTCACCTCAAGCCAGGTGCAATTGCCGGTCCTGATGCCGCTTGTGCCAGGGCAGAGCGCCTCGCAGGTGACCAACTCGGTCTTCGGATTGTGGACCCTGCCGGTCGGCGACCGCCTGACCGTCTCGCTCGGCGGGCGGGTGGACCGCATCGTCGACGGCCCGCAATTCGCCACCTGGCGCTCGACCGCCGCCTACCAGATCCCGGAGACCGGCACGACGCTGCGCGCCAGCGCCGGAACCGGCGGCAAGGCGCCCACCCTGTTCCAGCGCTTCGACCCGACCTACGGCAATGCCGCCCTGCAGCCCGAAACCTCGTTCGGCTGGGATGCCGGCATCGACCAGCGCATTCCGGGCAATCTCGGCAGCGTGTCGGTCACCTATTTCAACAACCGCATCCGCAACCTCATCGACTTCGTGTTCACCCCGGCGCCGGGAGGCTATCTCAACGTCTCGCGGGCGCGCATCCACGGGGTGGAGGTGGCGGCCGCGATCCACATCGTGCCGCGGGTGCTGTCCTTCCACGCGGCTTATACCCATCTCGACGCGCGCAACGCCGCCAGCGGCCTGCTGCTGGCCCGCCGGCCGCCGCACTCGGCCCGCCTCTCGATGGTCTGGACCCCGGACGACAAGTGGCGCATCGAGCCCATGCTGTTCCTGGTCTCCCACCGGTTCAGCGGCAACAACCAGACCAGCCGGCTGGCGCCCTATGCGCGCCTCGACGTGCGGGCCGACTACAAGCTGACGAGGAACGTTACGCTGTTCGCGCGCGCCGAGAACCTGTTCGACGTGCGATACGAGGAGATCCTCAACTACGGGACCGCCGGCCGCAGCGTCTATGCCGGCCTGAGGGGGACCTGGTGACGACAGTCTCCGCCGCCAGCGCGTCCGTGCGCGCCACCCGCGGGGGCGCGCTCGTCGTCCCCGTGCTGGCGGCGGTGGTTCTCATGCTCTTCGTCGCCTCGCTGGGCTTCGGCCCGGTGCCGATCGCGCCGGGGGACGTGTTGCGCGCGCTGGCCGGCCGGCTCGACGGGCCGCTCGCCATCATCGTCACCGAGATCCGCCTGCCGCGGGCCCTGCTGGCCGTGCTGATCGGCGCCATCCTCGGGCTGTCGGGTGCGGCGATGCAGGGGCTCCTGCGCAATCCGCTGGCGGCACCCTCCCTGTTTGGCGCACCGCAGGCGGCCGCCTTCGGCGCGGTGGCCTGCATCTCGCTGGGCGTCGGGGATGCGCTGTCCTGGATGCTGCCGGTGGCGGCGATTGCCGGGGCCTTCGCCTCGGTCTTCCTTCTGATCGCGGTGGCCGGCCGCAATGCCGGCCTGCTCATCCTCATCCTGGCGGGCCTCGCAATTTCCGCACTGGCCGGCGCCGGCACGGCGCTGGCGCTGAACCTTGCCCCCAATCCCTTCGCGGCGCTGGAGATCGCCTTCTGGCTGCTCGGCTCGCTGGAGGACCGTTCGTTCCGGCATCTCACGCTCGCCGCCCCGTTCATGCTGCTCGCGGCCGGTCTGCTGCTCTGGCAGGCGCCGGCCTTCCGGGCGCTCACCCTCGGCGAGGAGGTCGCCCAGAGCCTTGGCGTCGCGGTCGGCCGGCTGCGGCTGGTGGTGATCATCGGGGTCGCGCTCGGCGTGGGGGCTTCGGTCGCGGTGGCCGGCACCATCGGCTTCATCGGGCTGGTGGCACCGCATCTCATGCGCCCGCTGGTTGGCCATGATCCGTCGCGACTGCTCGTGCCGGCGGCACTCGCCGGTGCCGCGCTCCTGTCGGCGGCCGATATCGCGGTGCGCGTCATTCCGTCCACCACCGACATCAAGGTCGGCGTGCTGACGGCGCTGATCGGCGTGCCCTTCTTCCTGTTCCTCATCCTGCGCGAGCGCCGGGCCCTCGGCGGGGGCCTCGCATGAGCGCGCTCGTTCTGCAGGACGTCTGCGTCCGTCTCGGCAGCCGCGAGGTGGTGAGCGGTATCGACGCCACATTCCCCTCGGGCGCGCTGGTCGCGATCCTCGGACCGAATGGCGCGGGCAAGACCACGCTGGTCCGTGCCATAGCCGGGCTCGTGCCCCATGCCGGCCGGATCGATCTGGACGGGCGGTCGCTCTCTGCCTTCTCGGCCCCCGCGCGTGCCCGCCTCACCGGGTACCTGCCGCAGGGCCATGTCGCCCACTGGCCGCTCGCCGCCCGCGACATCGTCTCTCTCGGCCTCTATGCCCAGGGTGCGCGCGATCCGTCCCGCCTCACCGCCGAACAGACGGCGGCGGTGGACGCGGCCATGCGCCTCACCGGCACCTTGGCCTTCGCGGAGCGTCCCGTCACTGAACTCTCCGGCGGCGAGCGCGCCCGCGTCGCGCTGGCCCGCGTCATTGCCGGCCAGCCTCCGGTGATCCTCGCCGACGAGCCGACCGCCTCCCTCGATCCCCATTACCAGCTCGACATGATGAGCCTCCTGCGCGCCGAGGCCGATCGCGGCCGTCTCGTCGTCGCGGTGACGCACGACCTGACGCTCGCTGCCCGCCATGCAGACCTGGTCATGGTGCTCGCCGGGGGGCGGGTCGCGGCCCTCGGTCCGCCGGGCGCGACCCTGACGGCGGATCTGATGCGGGAGGTCTTTGCCATCGACGTGCTGGCTGTCGAGCGCGACGGAACACGGGTGCTGGTGCCATGGCAGGCCGTCTGATGGCACGCCGTCTGGCTTGGCTCGCCGCTGTCGTGCTCGCGGCCCTTCTGCCGGTTGTCGGTGCGGCCTTCGCGCAGGCGTCGCTCCCGCGGGTCGCGTCCAATAACCTGTGCACCGACCAGCTGCTGCTGGCGCTGGCCGAACCCTCCCAGATTCTCGGCCTCGGCCCCTATGCCCGCGATGCCCAGCGTGCCTGGGCGGCGGACCGGGCCACCAGCCACCGGATCCTCTCCGGCCATGCCGAGGACATTCTCGTGATGAAGCCGGACCTCGTCGTGGCCGGCCGTTTCACCCGCCGCGCGACGCGGGAGATGCTGCGCGCGCAGGGCGTGCGCCTCGAGGAATTCGACGCGGTCCGCACCATCGCCGAGGCGCGCGCGCAGATCCTGCGCATGGGCCGCCTGATCCGCCGGGAGGCCGTGGCGGAACGGCTGGTTGCGGATATCGATGCCGCCGTCGAACGCGCGCGCGCGCGCGCGCAAGCCTCGCCCGTGCGGGTGCTGCCGGTGCAGCGGCGCGGCTGGGTGACCGGCAGCGCCACCCTGACCAGCGAGATGCTCGCCACCATCGGGGTCGTCAATGTCGCCGCTGAACTCGGCCTGCGCGCCGGCCGCTTCGTCTCGCTGGAGGTCATCGTCGCCGCGCGGCCGGACGTCCTGCTGGTCACGCGGGACGACGAGCGCGCCGAGGACCAGGGCCGGGCGCTGCTGCTTCACCCCGCCCTCGAACGCACGGCATCGCGCACCCGCCGGGTCACCATCCCGGAGCGGCTGACCACCTGCGGCGGGCCCATGCTGATCGAGGCCCTCGACCTGCTGGCCGCCGAGTTCGAGCGTCTGGGCGGTGCCCGTGCTGCCACCCGCTGACCTGGCGCTGATCCTCTTGTTCGCGCTGGCGCTGGATGCGGCCATCGGCGATCCGGATGCGGTCTGGCGCCGCCTGCCGCATCCCGTCGCCTGGATGGGCGCCGGCATTGCGGCTTTCGACCGGTGGATGAACCATGACGGCGATCCGGCCGCCCGGCGCCGGCTTGCCGGGGTCGGTGCGCTGGCGCTGTTGATGCTTGGCTGGGGCCTTGCGGCGCTGGCGCTGCAGGCGGCGCTGCTGGCACTGCCCTTCGGCTGGCTCTGGCTTGCCGCCGCTGCCAGCGTGCTGATCGCGCAGAACAGCCTCGTCCGCCATGTCGCGCGCGTGTGCGACGGTCTGGCGGCAAGCCTCGCGGAGGGCCGCCGCGCCGTCTCCATGATCGTCGGGCGCGATCCCGAAAGCCTGGATGAGGCGGGCGTTGCCCGCGCGGCCATCGAATCGGCGGCCGAGAACTATTCCGACGGCGTGGTGGCGCCGGCCTTCTGGTTCCTGATCGGCGGCCTGCCCGGCCTCGTCCTCTACAAGCTGGTCAACACCGCCGATTCCATGATCGGCCACCGCACGGCGCGCCACGAGGCCTTCGGCTGGGCCGCCGCGCGCCTCGATGACCTGATGAACCTCCTGCCGGCGCGGCTCTCGGCCGTCTTCGTGGCGCTTGCCGCCCCGCTCGCGGGCGGCTCGCCGCTCGTCGCGCTGCGCACCGCGCTTGCCGATGCCCGCCTGCACCGCTCGCCCAATGCGGGATGGCCGGAGGCGGCCGCCGCCGGCGCGCTTGGCCTGGCGCTCGCCGGACCCCGCCGCTACGGCGCGCACCTCGTCGAGGACCCGTTCCTGAATGCCGGCGGCCGCCGCGATGCCGGGCCGGCCGATATCGCCCGCGCCATCCGCCTGATCGCCGCGGCCTGCCTCGTTCAGGCGCTCGCGATTGCCGGCGTCTGGCTGCTTCTGGCCTGAGCGATGGCAAGCAGGCGGTCGAGGTCGAGGTGCTGCTCCACATGGTCGGCCAGCGTGTCGAGAGCCGCCTCCACCCGAGCCTCGTAGGCAAGCTGCGAGGCGATCCCGAAGCCGGCGAGCCAGGCCTTCCGGAACCCGTCCGCGCCGAACAGGCCATGGACATAGCAGCCGGCAATGCGCCCGTCGGCCGAGACCGCGCCATCCGGCCTGTCCCCCAGCCGGACCATGGGCCGCGCGCAACCTGGTCCCGATGTCCGTCCGAGATGGATTTCGTAGCCGCCGATGGCGGCGCCGGTCGCGACATGGGTGCCAGAGGCGGGGGCGGTGATCTTGTCGCCGGTCAGCACCGTCTCGATGTCGAGCAGGCCGAGCCCTGCCACCTCTCCGGGCGGGCCCTCCACGCCATCGGGGTCGCGTACCACGCGGCCGAGCATCTGGTAGCCGCCGCACAGCCCGACCACATGGCCACCGCGCCGCACATGGGCGGCCAGGTCGATGTCCCAGCCCTGCGCGCGCAGGAAGGCAAGGTCACCGATGGTCGATTTCGAGCCTGGCAGGATGACGACGTCGCAGACCGGCAGCGGCTCGCCGGGACCGACGAAGACGAGCCGCACTCCCGGCTCCATGCCGAGCGGGTCGAGATCGTCGAAATTGGCGATGCGCGAGAGCACCGGCACGGCAACGGTCAGGCCCGCCGCTTCCCCTCCGCCCCGGTCGAGGTCGAGCGCATCCTCTGCCGGCAGGTCGCGCGCCGCCGCGCACCACGGCACGATGCCGAGCGAGGACCAGCCGGTCAGCCGCTCGATCGTTGCAAGCCCGCCGTCGAACAGGCTCACCTCGCCGCGGAATTTGTTGATGAGGAAGCCGCGGATCAGCGCGCGCTCGTCGGGCGGCAGCACGGCATGGGTGCCGACGAGGCTGGCGATGACGCCGCCGCGGTCGATGTCGCCGGCCAGCACCACCGGCACCCCAGCCGCCATGGCAAAACCCATATTGGCGATGTCGCCGGCCCGAAGGTTGACCTCGGCAGGGCTGCCGGCGCCTTCCACCAGAACCAGATCGGCGGCCCGTTCGAGCCGCCCGAAGCTGTCGAGAACCGGGGCGAGCAGCCGCTCCTTGCGGGTGCCGTAGTCGAGCGCGCGCAGGGTTCCGATGCGCCGGCCCTGCACGATCACCTGCGCGCCGGTATCGGTCTCGGGCTTCAGCAGCACCGGGTTCATGTGAACGGTCGGCGCAACGCCTGCCGCCCGCGCCTGCACCGCCTGGGCGCGGCCGATCTCGCCGCCGTCCACCGTCACCGCCGCATTGTTCGACATGTTCTGCGGCTTGAACGGCATGACCGTCAGGCCGCGCCGCCGATAGGCACGGGCCAGCGCCGCCACCAGCGTCGATTTGCCGACATTGGAGCCCGTACCCATCACCATGACGGCGGGGGTGGTCAATATTCGATGCCCTTCTGCGCCTTCACCCCGGCCCGGAACGGGTGCTTGACCAGCGTCATCTCCGTGACGAGGTCGGCAATCTCGATCAGTTCGGGCTTGGCGTTGCGGCCGGTGACGATCACATGCTTGCCGGCCGGCTTCTCGTCGCGCAGGAACGCCACCACCTCGTCGAGCGGCAGCGAGTCGTAGCGCAGCACGATGTTGAGCTCGTCGAGCAGCACCAGCCGGTGATGGTCGTCCAGGATCACCTCCTTGGCGCGCTCCCAGGCCCGGCGGGCCGCCGCCATGTCGCGCGTGCGGTCCTGCGTCTCCCAGGTGAAGCCCTCGCCCATGATCTCGAGCGTGCAGAGCTCGGGGAAGCGCCTGAGCAGCAGCGCCTCGCCGGTCACCCAGTCGGGCGCCTTGGTGAACTGCACGACGGCGGCCGGCAGGCCATGGGCGATGTGGCGGAACACCATGCCGAGCGCCGCCGAGGTCTTGCCCTTGCCGGGGCCGGTATGGACGATGAGCAGGCCCTTGTCGTCGGTCTTGCCGGCCAGCATGGCGTCCTTGGCCGCCTTGTGCTTCTTCATCTTTTCCGCATGGCGGATGTTCGCGGCCTCGTCGGTGGCGGTCATCCTGTCCTCCTCTGGAGGCCGGCGGCCAGAGCCGCAGACAGCCTCTGCCAGTGCGCGCGCCGGCCTGGCAGGCCGAACCGCAGCACCTCATGATCATGGTCGAAGCGCCGCGTCCAGAGGCCCGAACGGGCGAGCGCAAGGTGCCAGTCCTGTGCCCGCGGATGGTGGGCGAGCCGGAACAGCGGCGTGCCGCCGGGCCGCGCGAAGCCGGCCCCGGCCAGCAGCCGGTCGAGCCGGGTGGCCTCGCGTGCGAGCCGCTGCCGCATGGCAGCGGCCCAGGCCGCATCCGCCAGCGCCGCGGTGCCGATGGCGAGCGCCGGGCCGGACACGGCCCATTCGCCGAGCCGGGCCTCCAGCGCGCGGGTGATCTCTGGCGGGCCGATGGCGACGCCGAGCCTGAGGCCCGCAAGGCCGTGGAACTTGCCGAAGGAGCGCAGCACGACGACCGGATGCGTCGCGGCGAGGTGGACGAGCGTTGAGTCCGGCTTGCAGTCGACGAAGGCCTCGTCGATGACCAGCAGCCCATCCTGACGGGCGCAGCGCTCGGCAATCCGCATGACGGTTGCCCCGTCGAGCATTGCCCCGTCCGGATTGTTCGGCCGCACGATGACGGCGTGGCGGTCGATCGCCCCGATGCGATCCGGTGCGAGCGGCGCGATGGCGGCCCCCGCCGCCTGCCAGAGCCGTTCGTGCGAGCCGTAGGTCGGGCCGGCGATCGCCACCGGCCCGCCGCCGGCAATCAGCGGGATCAGGCCGATGAGCATCTCCGTGCCCGGCGCGGCGACGAGCCGGGCTCCGGCCGGTGCCCGGTAGGCTGCGCGGGCGGCGTCGAGAAAACGGGCGAGATCGGCCCGGCCGGGCAGGGCGGTCCAGGCGCGCGGGGCGATGCCCCTGACCGGCCAGGCATGGGGGTTGATGCCGGTCGACAGGTCGATCCAGTCCGAGATGTCGGGTACGAGCGCCGCCGCATCCGAA
This sequence comes from Phreatobacter sp., assembly GCF_051860605.1. GTDB lineage: Bacteria > Pseudomonadota > Alphaproteobacteria > Rhizobiales > Phreatobacteraceae > Phreatobacter. The sequence continues at coordinate 472,546 of NZ_JBHYDR010000002.1, forward strand.
AGGTCGCCACCATGCCGCATGGAATCGCTTCAGCCGCCAACCTGACCGGTGGCCGTCGTCGCATGTTTCACCGCGCCGTCAAAGGCCGCAGGGATCAGCGGGTGGCGGGGGAGGGCAGGTCGACCGAGGCCAGTTCGGCGCTTGCATAGATCACCAGCACGGCGAACAGCGCCTGCCGCAGCACCGAGCGGCGGAAGCTCTCGGCCGCCAGCACGTCGCCGCGTGCCATCAGCTTGGCATGGCGGAAGCGGGCCGCCAGTGCGCCGAGCAGCATGGCGGCGACCAAAGCGGTCTTGGCGATCACCGCCCAGCCATAGCCGGGCGCGAGCAGCGCCCGCGGCGGGCCAGCGAGAACAAGGGCAAGCGCCACGCCGCTGCCGAGCGCCAGAGCGGCGAAGACCAGCGCCGGCCGTGACCAGACAAGGATGCTGGCCGCCGCCGAGCGCGGATCGCGCCGGAGCGCAACCGCGCGCAGCGGCAGGAGCGAGCCGAACCAGAAGGCGACGGCAAAGACGTGGAGCGCCGCCAGCGCCATGGCCTCCAGCCTGGCCGGCGCGGCTGCCGCATGGCCATGCATGGCGAAGCCGGCGGCAATCGCCGCGGCCCCGATGCTTGCAAGGCCCGCGCCCCAGGTTGTGCGGATGCGCGCGAACAGGGCGAGCACCAGTCCCGCGACCTGCCGCGGCCGCCTCGCCGAAGGGCGAGCGCAGGATCTCCCGGTAGAGCGGCCCGCGCCAGGCGCCGTCGCGGATGCCGGCAAGCTCGGCTGCCCGGAACGGCCAGCGGGCGGCCAGCGCCACAAGCCCGAGCAGGGCGAAGAGGGTCAGCCAGCGGCGGGCCGAGCGGGCTTCCTCCTCGCTCAGCTCCGCGCTCATGAACACGAGATAGAGCACGGCCCCGGCCGATCCGACGAGGCAGAGGTCGGCGAGCGCGCGCACCAGCACGCCGGTGCCCCGCACCATGTCGCCGCCGCCCTGCCAGAACTCCAGAATCATCGTGGTGCCCCTGACCCAGCGTCAGGTAGAGCGCCTGCGGAAGCGCCAGGCAAGGGCCAGCGTGGCCCCGAACGACAGGACCGACACGACGAAGACCAGCCAGAACCCGGCGATCGGCCCGAAATTGTCCAGCACCGCCGCATAGGCCGATGGCGCCGCTGCCGTGACGATCAGCCCGGGGGTGGCGATGGACGCCAGAACGCCGGCATAGCCGTGCCGCCCGAACAGCACCAGCGGCACCGCCCCCTTCACGATGGTGGCGAGCCCGACCGAGACGCCGAACAGCACATTGAAGGCGATCAGTGCCGGGCTTTCCACGCCGCTCGCCGCCAGCGGGGCGAAGGCGATCACCAGCGCGCCCGTGGAGATATTGGCGAGCAGGAACGGATCGAGGTTCCGGCCGAACAGGATCTCGATCAGCCGGCCGAGGGTCTGGAACACGCCGCGGATCGAGGAGATCCACACGGCGGTCGCCATGCCCACCCCCATGGCCACCAGTTGCGGGATGAGGTGGACCGACAGGGCCGTGGTGATGAAGGAATTTCCGGCCATGGCGATGGCGATCATGGCGATGGCGAAGGGCCGCGCGGCCACCGGCACGATGGGTTCGGGGTCGGGCTCGCCATTGCCGTTGCCCTCGCCATTGCCGATGGGCGTGCCGGGGCGCGGCATCAGCATGTGCAGCGGCGTGCAGATGACCAGCACGGCGAGCGCGCAGACCAGCCAGGCGCCGCGCCAGCCGAAGGCATCGTTCACATAGTGGCAGATCGGCCAGAACACGGTGGAGGCGAGGCCGCCGAACAGGGTCAGCACCGAGATCGGCCGGCGCGCCTTCAGCCCGTAGATCTCCACCAGCGTGGCGAAGGCGGCATCGTAGAGCGTCAGGCGTGCGGCGATGCCGAGAACGATCCAGGCCGCCATGTAGACGATCGGATCGCTGACGAAGGCCAGCAGCGCCAGCCCGAAGGAGCCGACCAGCGAGCCAAGCGTCAGGGTGATGCGTCCGCCGCGCCGCTCGATGAACCGGCCGACCGCCTTGGAAATGATGCCGCCGACCAGCAGCGACACCGAGAAGCCGACGAAGATGAAGGTGTGGCTCCAGCCGAGCTCGTCGCCCATCGGCTTCGCCAGCACCGAGATGCCGTAGAAGATCGTGCCCCAGGACACGATCTGGGTGATGCCGAGGGCGGTGATGATGAAGGGGAAGGAGGTGAGCATGATGCGCTGCGATGGTGGGTCCTGCGCCGCGCCGGGGTCAATTGCGGCCGGCGCGCGTCAGGCGTGCAACGCTGCCTGCAGCGCGCTCCCTCAGGTGCACACGCCGCCGAGATCTGTCAAACGATATTTCTAGTGAATTCGAAATAATGCGGGAGAGCGGATCGGCCGCCCGCTTTCAGCAGGCGTGGAAGCCGGCGCCGGGGATTGGCGCCAGCATGAGGATGCCGAGGATGCGCGGCGTCTCGGCTGGCTCGATGACGATGGCGGCGCCTTCCGGAAAGGCCCGTCCGCCCACCGCCGCGCCGAATATCATGATGGCCGGCGTGCGGTGGCCGACCAGCACGCGGTTCATGCGCACCGGCACGCCCTGCCGGAACAGGCGCCGATGTTCGGCCAGCACCCAGTCGAGGCGGGAACCGGCATAGTCGTCGGCCAGCAGGCTGTCGGTGATGGTCACCAGGTCGCGGCCGAAGGCCTCGATGGCGGTATCTGCGGCCCGGAACACGGGACCGGCCAGAATCGGTCCGCCGAGGGGGATCTCCTCCCGCCGGAGGACCTCGCCGATCCGGCGCGCCTGCTCGCGGCCCCGCGCGGATATGTTGCGCTGACCCGTGCGGTCACCGATCCGGTAGGTGCTGTCGCAGGGTTCGCCCGCCGTGTCGGCATGGCGGAAGAACAGGATCAGGCCGCCGCCCCTCAGTCGCTCGACCAGCCGGCGGCCCTCCGGGCTGTCGACGTTGACGGGAACCCGTTCGGACGCGAGGGCCCGGCTGGGCAGGGCCGCGACCGCCGCCACAAGGCTGAACAGCGCGCGGCGGGTCGGAGCCGGGCGGAGCGGGGATGTGGCGGACGTCATGGCAGCGGTCTAGCCGGGGTGCGCGGTCCGCACAATCGTGCGCCGTGTCGCGGCGGCGGCTCCGCTGCCCGGCGCATGGCCCCCTGGCAGGACCGACCTTGCTCCCGGCCGGCGATTGGCTAGAGATAGCGCCTTCAAAAATGGCTCCGGCAATCGAAGCGGGGCAGATGCGACGGGAGACGCATATGATCGGACACTGGATGAAGCTCGCCGCCTCCGCGGCGCTTGCGCTCGCTGCGGGACTGGCGTCGGTGCCGACCGATGTGGTCGCGCAGGCCTATCCGAACCGTCCGATCCGGGCGATCGTGCCCTTTGCAGCCGGCAGCGCCACCGACCTCGTCGCCCGCACCTTCGGCGACCAGATGAGCCGCGCGCTTGGCCAGACCATCGTGATCGAGAACCGGCCGGGAGCCAACGGCATGCTCGGCGCCGACGCGGTCGCCAAGGCGCAGGCCGACGGCTACACGATCCTGATCGGGACCAACTCGACCAATGCCGCGGCCCCCGCGCTCTACAACAACGTGCCCTTCGACATGCACCGGGACTTTCAGCCGGTCTCGTTCCTCTGCTCGGTGCCGCTGATCGTGGCGGTGGCCAATAACGTTCCGGCGCGGACCCTGCGCGAACTCATCGACCTCGCCAAGTCGCGCTCGGACCTGAACTTCGCCTCGGCCTCCTCCTCGCAGCGCGTCTCCACCGAAATGCTTCTGACCATGACCGGCATGAAGATGACCCATGTCTTCTACCGGCAGGGGCCGCAGGCCATGCAGGACCTGATCGCCGGCCGCGTCACCCTGTTCACCGCCGATCTCGGCGTCATGCTGCCCCAGGTGCGGGCCGGGACCGTGCGCGCGCTGGCCGTCACCTCCCAGGCGCGCACCCCCCAGCTTCCCGACCTGCCGACCGTCGATGAGGCCGCCGGCACGAAGGGCTATGAGCTGATCGCCTGGTTCGGCCTGTTCACGCCGGCCGGCGTGCCGGCCGAGGTTGTCGAGAAGCTGAACGCCGCCGTGCGCCAGGCCGCCGCATCGGCCGAAGTGCGCCAGACCCTGGTGGATCGTCTCGGCATGCAGGTTGCGCCCTCGACGCCGCAGGAACTGGCGGAGCGGGTGTGCGCCGAAGCCTTGAAGTGGGAGGAAGCCGCGCGCGCCGCCGGCATCGAGAAGCAGTGATCAGGACTGCGGGCCGGGCCGACCTGCCACGGATCCACGAGATCCGCATGGCAGTGCGCGAGAACCGACTCTCCCGGCCCGAGAAGATCACGGCCTCGGTGGATTATCTGATCGACCGCGACGGGTTCTGGGTGTTCGAGGAGGCGGGAACCATCCTCGGCTTCTCGTCCGCCGACCCGCGCGACGGTTCGATCTTCGCGCTGTTCATCGACCCCGATCACGAGGGCAGGGGCATCGGGCAGCAATTGCTTGCCCGGGCCTGCGAGGCGCTCGAACAGGCTGGGCATGGCGCGGCGGGCCTGTCCACGGATGCCGGCACCCGCGCCGAGCGCTTCTACCGTCGTCAGGGCTGGACCGACGTGGGACGCACCGGGGACGGCGAAATCATCTTCCGGAAAGCGCTGGGCGGTGGGGTCGTCGGGACTGCCGGCTGACACGCGGCCCTGACCGGGGGCTTGCCGGCAGGCCGCGGCGATGGCACCTGCCATCCATGACCCAGCTTCTGATCATCGGCCTCGGCTATTCCTCCCGCGCCGTCGTCCGTGCCGATGCCGGCCGGCATGACCCGATCATCGCCACGGTCCGCGACCCCGCGCGGGCTGCCGTCCTGACGGCCGATGGCACGGAGGGGCGCGCCGTGACCGTCATGCCGTTCGATGGCAAAGGCCTGACGCCCGATCTCGCCAGCGCCGTAGCGGCAGGCGGCGACCTGCTGGTCTCGGCGCCTCCGGGCGAGAACGGCGACCCGCTGCTGCACGCCGCCTCGGACGGGCTTGCCGCGCACCCGCCGCGCGCAATCGTCTATCTCTCCACCGTCGGCGTCTATGGCGACCATGGCGGCGCCTGGGTGGACGAGGAAACCGAGCCGAACCCCGGCAGTCCCCGCTCCGTGGAGCGGCTCGCCGCCGAGCGCGCCTGGCAGGCCTTCGGCCGTGCGCATGGCGTTCCGGTCTCGATCCTGCGCCTCGCCGGCATCTACGGGCCGGGCCAGAATGCGCTGGTCAATCTCCAGCGCGGCACCGCCCGGCGCATCATCAAGCCGGGCCAGGTATTCAACCGCATCCATGTCGACGATATCGCCCAGGCGGTACACGCCTGCTTCGCGCAACGCTTCGCCGGTGTTCTGAACGTCACCGACGACGAGCCCTCGCCGCCCCAGGACGTGGTCGCCTATGGCGCCGAACTGCTTGGGCTCCCGGTGCCGCCGGATATCCCCTTCGAGCAGAGCGGGCTCTCCGGCATGGGCCGCAGCTTCTATGCCGAGTGCAAAAGGGTGAGCAATAAAAGGCTGAAAGGTGAACTCTCCCTTAACCTCTTGCATCCAAATTTCACAGTGGCGCTCCGGGCATTGGCCGCCGGGGGCGACGGCAGCGCAGGCAGGCAGGTCCCATGATTTTGCAATGCAGCGTAACCACAGATGATTTGCTGCGATGCACAAATGACGGAACCATGACGCTGTCGTGAGCCGCCACTGATTCCCCGACGGCCGGTGCCGCGGTTGACGACCGTCACGCGAGCCTAGGGGTTTGTCATGATCGCATCGGGAATCGCAGACATTGCCATCATGCTGGTCGGCCTTGGCGTCGGCGCCGCGCTCGCGGTGTTCGTCGTCGACACGGCCCGGCAGATGAACCTGCGCACCGACCCGTAAGGCTCCTCCGTCAGGACGCGTCGCCGGACAGAAGAAGCCGGCCCGCGGGGACGCCGAGGACGTCCCACAATGACCTGGAAGCCGCGCGGATTGCAGGCGCGAGCGTATAGGGCGCATTGACCGTCACGAGCCCGGCGCCGGAGAGGCGCGTGCCGTCGACGGGGCGCCATATGGCCTCCACCGTGAGGCTTTTCGGGATCGCCAGACCGGCGATCGCCCGGTGGAACCGCTTCACCTCGGCCGGGTCCTTCACCGGATACCAGAGCAGGAAGATGCCGCTCGCCCAGCGGCGATGCCCTTCCGCCAGCGCCTCGACCAGCCGGTCGTAGTCGCCCTTCTGCTCGAAGGGCGGGTCGATCAGGATCAGGCCGCGCCGCTCCTTCGGCGGCAGGAAGGCCTTCGGCGCCAGCCAGCCGTCGCGCTGGATCACCTTCACCCGCCGGTCGCGCCGATAAAGATCCGCCAGGCCCTCGCCATCCTCCGGATGCAGTTCGCACAGGGTCAGGCCGTCCACGTCCCGCAGCATGCCGCGGGCGATCTCCGGGCTGCCGGGATAGAAGCGCAGCCGGCCGTCGGGATTCACCCCGGCCACCTGGTCGAGCCAGGGTCCGAGAAAGGCCTCCAGCTCCGCCGGCAGGTCGCGGCCCCAGAGCCGGCCGATGCCCTCCACCCATTCGCCCGTGCGCTCGGCGGCGTCCGAGGTCAGGTCGTAGAGCCCCGCGCCGGCATGGCTGTCGATGACGCGAAGGGGAGCCGGCTTCTGCACGAGATGGGCGATCACGTAGGCCAGCACGGCGTGCTTGATCACGTCCGCCGGATTTCCCGCGTGATAGGCGTGGCGATAGTTCATCGCCCCGCTCTGGCCCGGCCCGTCCCCTGCGTCAACGGGCGCCGATATGGGGAATTGATTCAAATGCGATGAAAATCCGCAAGGTGGATTTCAACCCTGTCATGTCATGAGGGTTGTCCAACGCCTTGTTGCGCCCGGGACAGGACATGCTGCGGATCGCCGTGATCGTCGTCGTCGCCTACGCCGCTGGTCACCCGGCGCTTGCGAGCGCGCGTCCGGAGGTGCTGGACAAGGCCCTGTCCGGCTTCCACGGCGACGTCAATTCGGTCAGTGACAGCGTCTGGCGGTCCATGGTGGCGGCCGACCGCACGGGTCTGCTGCGCGCGCTCGGCAATGCCACCGGTCTCGGCACGGCCCGCTGACCGGGCTCACCGCGCCGCGCTGGCGCTACCTGCCACCACGACATAGCCGGCCGTGGGCTGGCCTGCCTCGCGGCGGATCGAGGCCGGCTGAAGGGTCAGCAGGCCGAGGCCGGCCCCGGCGATGGCGGACCGCACCAGCGCCTCGCCATGGGCATAGCGCAGGCCCGGCAGCAGCACCGTTCCCTCGCCGTCATGGGTCTCGCAGGTGAAGGCGACCAGTCCGCCGGCGGCCAGCACGCGGGCCATCGCCGCCAGCGTGCCGGCAAGGTCCGCGCAATAGACGACGACGTCGGCGGCGACCACCAGATCGGCCGAGGCCGGCGGCTGCGCCGCGAGCCAGTCGGCGAGGTCGGCCACCGCCAGGTCGCGGTAGAGCCCCTTGCGGCGCGCTGCGGCCACCATGCGCGGCGCCAGATCGACGCCGTCGATGACCCTCGCCACGCCGGCAAGGGGCACGGCGGACAGCCCGGTGCCGCAGCCGAGATCGAGCATCCTGTCGAAGGCGAAGGGCCGGTCGGTGCGCGCGCAGGCCTCCTGCAGCGCATCTGCCAGCAGGTCCGGCCCGCAATAGCCGAGCCGGTCGACCAGCGCGGTCTCGAAGCGCGGTGCGAAATCGTCGAACAGGGCGGCGACATAAGCCGGCGTCATGGCGGCGGCGGCCTCCCCGGCGCCGAGACGGGCAAGGTGCAGGCCGGCGCCCAACCGGTCGGCCGGGTCGGCCCGAAGCGCGGTGCGGAAGGCGGCGACCGCCGCCTCGCATTCGCCCAGCCGCGCCTTTGCCTCGCCAAGCGCCAGCCAGGCGGCCGGCCAGCGCGGGGCTGCCTCGGCAGCCTGGGCGAACAGGTCGGCGGCCGCTGCGAGGTCGCCCTCGTCCCGCGCCGCAACGCCCCAGGCGTAGCGGCGGTCGGCAATCAGGTCACCGGAGGAGGCGAGGGGAGCGGTCATCGGTCGCTGTCTCTGCCGCAGGAGCGGCGGGGCGGGCAAGGGCCTTGCCGGCGTTGCAGTGGGTTATAGGCTCAAAATCATTGTATCGGAAAACATGCCTTGACAGCGTGACGATGGTTTGCTAGATTCCGGGTATGTTCGAAAGCTGCGCCCGGCGGGGGGAGACCCCGGCCGGGCGTCGTCGTTTCCGGCCCTCGGACATGCCTTGGGGAGGATCGCATGGTCGCCGCCGCACAGGTCCAACCGTCCCGGTTCCGATGGCCCCACCCTTGCCACCAGCCCCACCCTTACCCTCCCCGCTGCGCGCAGAGGGGGGCTACGGCGTCCCGCCTCGTCTCTGCCCCTGTGCCTGGCCCGACCGTCGCGAACGGGGCGCTCGGTCAAAGTCCCCCTCTCCGCGCAGCGGGGAGGGTGCGGGTGGGGCCCTTCATTCGTCTGCCCGCCATCCACCCGTCATCCCCGGCCGGGCGCAGCGAGGGGAAGGGATCCCGTTCTGGCGCCCCGGGGCGGATGAATGAGGACGAGGTTGTCGCGATGGGACGCGACCATATGTTCCACAGTCCTTGTGCGTTTGTCGGAGATTTTCATGTCGGAGCGCGTGGAATTTTACCTGAACAGACGCCTGCTGCTGGTGCTGGGCATCGTGCTCATTGCACTGGCGGGGCTGTTTGCGGTGTGGCTGTTTCCCACGGGCCTCCCCGAACTGGATGGCAATACAGCCGGCCTGCTGGCGTTCATCGCGGCCATGGCGGGTTTTGGCCTCTGGGTGTTGTCAGATCTGCGCAAGACGGGCGTGATTGTCGTGGTGGACAAGCACGGGATCACCGATGGCCGGCTGATGCCGACCCCGATCCTCTGGCACGAGGTGGAGCGGTGCGCGCTGGTCTCTGGCTATCGCGGCGACCACCTGCAGCTTGTCCTGCACCCGGGATCGCGCGCCGCGACACAGCTGAGCAGGCGCAAGGTGACCATCAACGAACGGGTGCTGTGGGGCGAGGTCGATGGCGTGCGGGGGGCCATCGCCCGGCTGGCGCCGCAGGTGCCGCGGGACTGGTAGGCGGCGCGGGGCCGGAGCGGACGACAGGGCAACGAAAGACAGGATCCTGTCCTGCTGCGGCTGACCTCCCGCGCTCAGTGGCTCGCCAGAAGCGCGCGCACCTTCTCGACCAGTTCCGTGCGCTTCGCGGCGAACTGGGCGGGGCGCGCGGCGCGCCACTCGGCATTGTCGGTGATGGTCTTGGCGGCCTCCGCGCCGGCGACGAGGTCCTTGATCATCACCTCGCCCGTCTCGCGCTCGTTGGAGCCCTGGATGATCACGGCCGGGGCGTTGCGCCGGTCGGCATATTTCATCTGCGCCTTCATGCCGGCCGACCCGAGATACATCTCGGCGCGGATCGGCGGATCAGCGTTGCGCAGTTCGGAGACCATCTGCTGGTAGTCGGCGATGCGCTCGCGCTCCATGACGAGGACGACGACGGGACCGACGGGCTTTTCCGCGCCGAGCTTGCCGAGCGATTTCAGCGCGGCGGCCAGGCGCGACACGCCGATGGAGAAGCCGGTGGCCGGCACCTCCTCGCCGCGGAAGCGGGCGACCAGCCCGTCATAGCGGCCGCCGCCGGCCACCGAGCCGAAGCGGACGATCTGGCCGTCATCGTTGGTGACGGGGAAGGTCAGTTCCACCTCGAAGACCGGGCCAGTGTAATATTCAAGGCCGCGAACGACGGAGACATCCAGCTTGATGCGCTTTGTTCCATAGCCTGAAGCTCGAACAAGCCGGGAAATCTCACGTAGATCGTGGATACCTTGCAGTGCGGTAGAGCTATCGGCGAACAACCGCTCATAGGTGTCAAGGAATCGCGGATCCGCGACCACCATGCGGTTACCGCTCGAAGTGGTCACGATTGCGTCGTCGTCAGAGGCAACGTCGGTTGTTTGGGGAGAAAGGATAAAGTCTTGTGGTCGTTCGCTCTGGTGAGCATAGAGCGTTTCGAGCCGAGTGATCTGCTCCTCATCCAGCCCGGCGCCCTTGGTAAAGTCCCCGCTCTCGTCCTTGCGGCCCGCACCCAGCAACAGCCGCACACCCTCGGGTCCGAATTTGTCGAGCTTGTCGATACCCCTGAGCACCGTCAGCCGTCGGCCGGCATTCTCCTCGCCGCCAAGCCCGATGGCCTCCATGACGCCATCCAGCACCTTGCGGTTGTTGACCCGCACCACATAGTCGCCGCGCTTGATGCCCAGCCGCTCCATCGTATCCGCCGCCATCATGCAGATCTCGGCATCCGCCGCCGGCGAGGCGGAGCCCACCGTGTCGGCATCGAACTGCATGAACTGGCGGAAGCGTCCCGGCCCCGGCTTCTCGTTGCGGAACACATAGCCGGCGCGGTAGCTGCGATAGGGCTTGGGCAGAGCGTCGTAGTTCTCGGCGACATAGCGGGCGAGCGGCGCGGTCAGGTCGTAGCGCAGGCTCAGCCACTGCTCGTCGTCGTCCTGGAAGGAAAACACGCCCTCGTTCGGCCGGTCCTGATCAGGCAGGAACTTGCCGAGCGCGTCGGTGAACTCGATGGCCGGCGTCTCCACCGCGTCGAAGCCGTAGAGTTCATAGACCTCGCGGATGGTCGCCAGCATGGCATCGACGCCGGCGATCTCGGCGGCATCGCGGTCGACGAAGCCGCGCGGCAGGCGGGCCAGCGTGCCGGGCTTCTTCTTGACAGGTTCGGACATGGCGGGCTTCCGGCAGGAGGGGAGCGCGCTTGCTAGCGTAAGGGGACGGGCCTGTCGACCTTTCGGGGGGAGGGCCGGCCGATGCGCCGGGGTTGCAGGGCCCCCACCCTCACCCTCCCCGCTGCGCGGAGAGGGTGACTTAAGGCGTCGCGCCTCTGTTTCGGCCGTGGAGCCTGGCCCGGCCGTCTCCAACGACGCGAGACGTCTTAGTCCCCCTCTCCTTCGAGCACAGCGAGAAGGGGAGGGTGCGGGTGGGGCCCTTCAGCGGCCCTGCCTTCGCCGGCCACCCACCATCCGTCATCCCCGGCCGAGCGCAGCGAGGGGAAGGGGATCCAGCATGGTACCGGCAGGGCGCGCAAGCGTGTCTCCAACAGTCCGGACCCCCTTCCCTCGGCCTCAAAGCACCTCGCTTTGGGCCTCGCCGGGGGTGACGACGGTGCGGGCGGCAGGTCGCCGGATGAGGGGTCGTAGCGTCGTTCCGTCCACCCTTGCGGCCGGAATTGACGAGAGGCGTGCCAGCCACTCTGCACGATGGAAATGCGTCCTTCGAGGCTCGCCTTTCAGGCTCGCACCTCAGGATGAGGAGGGCGGACCCTGCATCGGGGGTTGGGAGCGTGCGCATGGCCGCCACCAGCCGAGGTGCCAAGCAAAACCTCCTCATCCTGAAGTGCGAGCCCGGACCGGGCGAGCCTCGAAGGACGCACCTCAGAACTGCAGGACTGCAGGCGGGCCAGATTTCGGGCCTCGCCGGGGTGACGACGGTACGGGTCGCCGGATGAAGCCTTCCGGCGGCGACAGCGCCCGCCTCAATAGGCCTGTTCCTCAAACACCCGGTCGATCTGGCCCTGCCAGGGGCCGAGATATTTCTCGATCAGCGCCTCGGCGGGCGTGCGGCCGTCGTCGACAATGGCCTGGATGGGGTCGAGATAGCGCGTCTCGTCGCAGCCGTTCATGTCCAGCCGGTCGCGACGGCGCAGGCCGGTGCGCGCCAGGGTGAGCATCTGGCGGGCAAGGTCGCCCACCGTCTGGCCGCGGATCTGGGCCTTGAAGCCGAGCTTCGGCACGTCGTCGCGCAGCGTCTGCCGCTCCTCCGCGGTCCAGTCCTTCACAAGGTCGAAGGCGGCATCGAGCACGCCGTCGTCATAGAGCAGGCCGACGAACAGCGCCGGCAGCGCGACGATGCGCGACAGCGGCCCGGAATCGGCGCCGCGCATCTCCAGATAGCGCTTCAGCCGCACCTCGGGGAAGATCGTGCCGACATGGTTCACCCAGTCGGAGAGCACCGCCCGCTCGCCCGGCGCGGCCGGGTTCTTTCCCTCAAGCAGGTCGCGGAACGAGGAGCCGGCGACGTCGATATAGGTGTCGCCGCGCTTGATGAAATACATCGGCACGTCGAGTGCGTAGTCGACATAGCGCTCGAAGCCCATGCCGTCCTCGAATGCAAAGGGCAGCATGCCGGCGCGGTCGTTGTCGGTGTCCATCCACACCGCCGAGCGGAACGACAGGTAGCCGTTGAGCCGGCCCTCGGTGAACGGCGAGTTGGCGAAGATGGCGGTCGCCACCGGCTGCCAGGCGAGCGACACCCTCAGCTTCTTCACCATGTCGGCCTCGGAGGCGAAGTCGAGGTTCGCCTGCACGGTCGAGGTCCGGTACATCATGTCGAGGCCGAGACTGCCGACCTTCGGCATGTAGCGCGTCATGATCTGATAGCGCGACTTGGGCATGACCGGGGTCTGGGCCCGCGTCCATTTCGGGCTCATCCCGAGGCCGAGGAAGCCGATGCCCAGCGGGTCGGCGATCTGGCGCACCTGGGCGAAATGGGCATGGGCCTCGGTGGAGGTCTGGTGCAGCGTCTCCACCGGCGCGCCGGACAGTTCGAACTGGCCGCCAGGCTCCAGCGAGATGGCGCCGCCACCGGTGACATCGGCCAGGCCGATGATGTTGTCGCCGTCGAGGATCGGTTCCCAGCCGAGCAGGCCCTCCATGCCTTCCAGCAGCGCCCGGATGCCGCGCGCGCCCTCGTAGGGCACCGGGCCGTGGCCGTCGCGGTAGAAGCCGAACTTCTCGTGTTCGGTGCCGACCCGGAACCGCTCCTTCGGTTTTGCGCCCTTTTCGATCCATGAGACCAGTTCGTCGCGGGATTCGATGGGCGTCAGATCGACGGTATCGCGGGCCATGAGGCGGTCCTGATGCGGATGCGGATAGCCAGGGGGCGGCGAGAAAAGCACGCGCGCCCCCCGGAAGCTAGTGCGGGGAGATAGCCATCCGGGCGCCTGTCCGGAAGAGGGGCCGCCACGAAATCGCCGCGCAGCCATCACATTCGCGCCATGTCCGGGCATCGCCTTTCGTGGTGTTTCGTCCGGTTTTGCAAGGGTTTGGGGGGCGGCGAAGCAGGCGTCCGCCCTGCCTCGGCGCGCAGGGCCGTCATGCTATGGTGGCCGGACCGATTCGACCGGAGGCCCGACACATGCCCTGTCCCGCTCCGCTCCGCGCCGGCCTCGCGGCAGCCGTCCTGATCGGCGCGGCGGGCCTCTGCGGGCCGCTCGCCGCCCAGACCACCCAGCAGGTCACCCCCACGCTCCAGGCGCCCGACCGGGTGGCGCCAGCGCCTGTCGGGCCGACACCGACCGACATTTCCACGCTCGCCGAGCGCGCACGCGAGTCTGCCGCCGCCGGCCGGTCCATGGAGGCGCTGGACGCCCTCGACGACGCGGCCGCGCTGATTTCCGAGCGCATGCCGCTGACCATCCGCCGCGCTACCTTCGTGGCCGAGGAGCCGCAGGGCTACGGGGTGTTCAATCCGCGCGACTCGACGACTTTCGAGGCCGGCCAGCCGCTGCTGATCTATGCCGAACTGGCCGGGCAGGGCTGGCGCCGCTCCGGCGACATCTTCCGCACCGATCTGGTGCTGGATTTCGAGCTGAGGCGGGCCGACGGCCAGCCGCTGGTCGCCCAGCAGGCCTTCAACACGATTGCCACGGCCAGCCGGCGGCGCAACCGCGAGTTCTTTCTCTATGTGACCTACGGCTTCACCGGCATCGAGCCGGGCGACTACGTGGTGCGCACCATGGTCCGCGACCGGGCCGGCAACAAGCAGTCGTCGTTCGACCTCGCCTTCCAGATCAGGCGATAGCAGCCGCCTGCCGGTTCACTCCGCCGCCTGGGCGTGTTCGGTCAGGTTGTCGAGGCTGGAGACGACATGGTCGGCCAGCGCCTCGGCCAACTGCGACATCTCGTGCGGATTGCGCAGCAGCGCGATCGACACCGAGGGCAGGGGCGGGAAGCCATCGGCCGGCTGCAGGACGCGCATACCGGGCCGCAGCGCCGATTCCGGCAGCACCGACACGGCAAGGCCGGCCATGACCGCGGCGCCGACGGCGGTGGAGTTCCAGCTGGCATAGAGAATGCGGTAGCTGCGCCCGACCGCATCCAGCCGCTCGGTCGCAGCCCGCCGCCAGTCGCAGGTCGGCCGTCCGGCGGCGAGCGGCACCGGGTCGTCGCAATGGACCGAGGAGCGCGCCGAGGTCACCCACAGAAGCTGCTCGCGCCGGAACACGAGCGCCGGGCCCTGCTGCGCGCAATGGGTGATGATGGCGATGTCGAGATCGTTGGACTTGATGCGGTCGACCAGCATGGGCGACGGCTCGCACACGACCGTCACCTCCGCGCGCGGGTTCGAGCGCGAGAAGCGCGCGAGGATTTCCGGCAGATAGCGGTCGGCATAGTCGTCCGGCACGCCGAGCCGCACCCGGCCGGTCAGTTCCGCGCCGGAAAAGGCCGACACCGCCTCCATGTTCAGCTTCACGATGCGGCGGGCATAGTCGAGCAGCCGCTCGCCATCCTCGGTCAGGCGCGAGGCGCGGCCGTCACGCTCGAACAGCGGTTTGCCGACCCGTTCCTCCAGCCGCTTCATCTGCATGGACACGGCCGACTGGGTCTTGAATACGACGTCGGCCGCGCGCGTGAAACTGCCGGTGTCGGAGATCGCCATGAAGGTGCGGAGCTGGTCGATATCGAGAAGAACGGCCATGGCGGTGCCCCTTCAGGCAGTCATCATCAATCCTGATGGGCGACATTAAAAACATTCGCTTCAATGATCAATCGCTTTCTGGCAATCTCGCTCCATCGGCACATGACACCAGATGACGGGCCCGCCCGTCGCCGGCCGCGCCTTCCGGCGCGGGCGAACGGTGACGCCCGCCGATCCGCCCGCTGTCATCAGGAGACCGCCATGACCACGACCGTCGACACCTTCAGCTCCGTTCTCTTCGCGGTTGCCAATGTCGTGCGCCGCAAGGTCGTGGCCGTGCGCAACTGGCATCTCGCCCGCAAGGATTACCGCCTGCTGTGCGAGATGGACGAGAAGACGCTGTCCGATATCGGCCTGACCCGCGCCGACCTGCGCGATGCGACCGCCGCCGGCTATTTCGCCGATCCGACCACCGTGGTTGCGGCCCGCGCCGCCGAGCGGGTGGGTCGACGCCGGGTGGTTTCGCTGACGCCGGCCCCTTCGCTGGTGCCGGATGCCGCCGCCGGCCTGCCGAAGCCCGTCGCCTGCGGCTGAGCCGCCTCCATCCGCTCCTGCGGGGGCCTTCCCGCCCCGCCTGACCGTCCCGGGTCGGCCGTCCCCTCGTTCTCCCCGGGACCTCCTGAAGCCGCCGCGGCCTGCCGTGGCGGCTTTTTTCCGCAGTGCATTTCGCATGGGGGCTGCGCGCGGCGCCCCTGTTCATCACGGCGCCGGACCGATAGCCAACGCTGATGATTGCCGGCAGCTTCCCCACCGATATCGGCTTCTATGCCATCGGCTTTGCCGCGACCTTTCTCATGGGTCTCGGCAAGGGCGCGTTTGGCGGCGGGCTGGCCATTCTCGGCATCCCCATCCTGGCGCTGGTCATGGGGCCCATCGAGGCGGCCATCGTCACGGCTCTGCTGGTCGCCTTCATGGATTTTTTCGCGCTCGGCAGCTTTCCGCGCGCGGCCTGGTCGAAGCCGGACCTCGCCTGGATCCTGCCCGGCCTCGGCGTCGGTCTGCTGGCCGGCTTTCTCACCTTCGAATGGGTCGACCGGCGGATCGTCGCGCTGGTCATCGCGGTCATCACGCTGGCCTATACCGCGCACTATTTCCTGGCGCGCGGCGCGAAGCCCGCCGACCTGCCGGTCTCGCCGGGCCTGGCGCTGGCGGCAAGTTCGCTGGCCGGCTTCACCACCTATGTCGCCCATGCCGGCGGACCGCCGCTTGCCTTCTACCTGCTGCGCCGCGGCCTGACCAAGACCGCCTATGCTGCCACCACGGTGGCGGTGTTCACGGTCGGCAATCTGGTGAAACTGCCCGGCTACGTCTATTCGGGGCTTGGCGAGCCCGGCATCTTCATGAAGGCGCTGGCGCTCTCGCCCATGGTGCCGGTCGGCGTCCTTGTCGGCCGCCGCCTGCATGATGCCCTGCCGCGCGAGCGGCTGTTCACGCTCTGCTACGTCCTCGTCGGCCTCGCCGGCCTCAAGCTCCTCTGGGATGCGCTCCGCGCGCTCGTCTTCGCATGACCCTGTCCCCCGCCCTGCGTCCGGCGCTGCCGTTCCTGATGTCGGCTCTCGGCATCTTCTTGCTGTCGGCCATGGATGCGCTGATCAAGTCCGTGGCGGCAACCCACCCGACCGCGCAGATCGTGTTCATGCGCTATGCCTGCGGGCTGCCCTGGGCGATCCTCTATTTTCTCTGGGCGGGCCCGGTGGCCCCGACCCGCGAGATGCTGCGCGCCCATGTCATTCGCGGCGTGCTGGTGGTCATCACCGCCTTCCTGTTCTTCTACGCGCTCGCCACCCTGCCGCTGGCCGAGGCGATCACGCTCACCTTCCTGTCGCCGCTGTTCCTGGCGGTGCTGGCCGCGCTGATCCTGAAGGAGCCGATCCCGGCCAGGGTGTTCGGTGCCATCGTCATCGGTTTCGTCGGGATGATCGTGATCGTCGCCGGCAAGATCGGCGGCGGCGTCTTCGACATGGTCCGGGCGCTCGGCATTGCCGCCGCGGTGTCGTCGGCGCTTGCCTATGCGGCCAATCTGGTCCTGCTCAGGAAGCGCGCGCAGACCGATCCCTTCGGCCTCATCATCCTGTTCCAGAACCTCGTGCCGCTGATCCTCATCACGCCTTTTGCCTGGGCGGTATGGGAGGTGCCGGAGCTGCGCTCCTGGATCCTGTTCCTCGGCATCGGCGTGCTCGGATTGGCCGGCCACCTGTGCATCGTCTGGGCCTTCAAGCACGCCAATGCCGGCCCGCTGGGGGTCATCGAATACACGGCCCTGATCTGGAGCGCGGGTCTCGGCTTCGCCTTCTTCGGCGAGGTGCCGGGCCTTGCCACCTGGGCGGGGGCGGCGCTCATCATCGGCGCCTGCCTGGCGGTGATGCGGCGGCGATAGGGCTTCGGCCCCGCCCGTCACGTGCCCGGCCCGGCGGCGGCAGGACCTCGCGCCTCCTGGTGCGGGCCCGCGCACTCCAGGGGCTGTGCGGCCGTCACGATGAGCCGCCTCAGCCAGACGTGGCGTGGCGCGTCCTGGTGGCGGGCGTGCCAGGCAAGGCTGAGCGCGAACTGCGTCCGGCCGATCGGCGGCGGCACGGTGACGAAACGCCCGGCCGTCATGGCCGTGCCGGCGAGGCTGGCCGGCAGCGTCATGGCCATGTCGGAGGAGGCAGCGATCTCCGCGGCCGCGAGGAAGTTTGGCACGCGCACGCGCACGCGGCGGCTGTGCCCCAGGGCCGACAGCCGCTCGTCGACGGCCGACATGCCCCTGCCGGTGATGCTGACGGCGATGTGGTCGAATGCCAGATAGCGGTCGAGGGTCAGATCGTGGCCGGCTGCCGGGTGGCCGTGGCGCAGGAAGGTCACCAGCCTGTCCTCGTAGAGCGTCCTGCGGAGAATGCCGGCAGGCGCCTGGTCGATCACGCCGGCGGCCGCATCCGCGGCGCCCGTTTCCAGGGCCTCCATGGGCGCCGGGCCGGGCGGCACGATGACCAGGTCGACCGCCGGCGCCTCGCGCGCCAACTGGGCCAGCACGCGCGGCCCGAGCACGGCCGCCTCCAGATCGGTCATCAGCAGCCGGACCTCACCGCTCGCCTTGGCCGGCTCGAAGGCGCTCGCCTCCAGCATGGCGCCGATCCCGGCGAGGGTCTGCCGGAGCGCCGGCCTCAGTTCCTCCGCGCGGACGCTCAGCAGGTAGCCCCGCGGCCCGTCGACCAGCAGGGCATCGGCGAACAGCGCGCGTAGTCGCCCGAGCGCACGGCTCGCGGCCGGCTGGCTGATGCCGAGACGGATCGCGGCACGGGTCACGCTTCGCTCGTCCAGCAGCGCGTCGAGGACTACGAGAAGGTTCAGATCGATCCGGCGTAAATCCACTTCGCGCATGATCTCTATATATCACATGCATTGGACGCATGGGATCCTGCCCTTTAGCCATGACGCCGCGATCACGGCAACCAGGGAGACGGATCATGCAGGTGGTGTTCGGGGCCAATGGCCGGGCGGGCGGGGAGACGGCGCGCGCCCTCATGGCGGCGGGCGAGGCTGTTCGTGTCGTGCTGCGACGGGCGGAGCAGGCGGGGCCATGGACCGCGGCGGGGGCGCAGGTCGCCATTGCGAGCATGGACGATGCCGGTGCCGTGGCCGCGGCGCTGGATGGCGCCAGCGGAGCGTTCCTGCTCAATCCGCCGCCCGTCAGCGGCGACCCCTTCGAACAGACGGAGGTCATCGGCCGCGCGCTGGCCGAGGGCGCGCGGCGCGTGCGGCTGCCGAAGGCCGTTGTCCTGTCGTCGATCGGGGCGCAGCACGCCGACGGCACCGGCGTGATCGTCACGCTGAACCGGATGGAACGGCTGCTGGATGGAGCGGCGACGGCGACAGCCTTCCTGCGGCCCGGCTATTTCGTGGAGACCTGGAGCGAGGTGGCGCAGGCCGCGGTGATCGAAGGGGTTCTGCCGACCTTCATCGCTCCCGCCCAGACCCTGCCGATGGTGAGCACGGAGGATGTCGGCCGGACCGCCGCGCAACTGCTTCGGGAGGACTGGACCGGAAGCCGCGTGGTCGAACTGTCCGGGCCGCAGGACTGGAGCCCCGGCGATGTCGCGGCAGCTTTCGCGGGCGTGCTCGGTCGGGCGGTGACGCCGGTTCTTGTTCCGCCCGGCCAGCGGGCGGCCCTGCTTGCCGCCGAGGGGGTCCCGCCGCAGGTCGCCGCCGCGCTTCTTGCAATGTACGACGGCATTGCCGGCGGGAAGGTGGCTCAGGAGCCCGGCAGGGACCTGCGCCGCGGCACCGTCCCGCTCGACAGGGCGGTCGGCCGGATCGTTGCGGCGCTTCGGGCCGCGGCCTGACCCGCCTCTCAGGCCGGTGCGGACGGGCGCGCGTCGAAGATCAGGCAGGTCTCGGTGCCATGGGCGATCAGGCGGCCCTTGCCGTCGACCAGCTTTGCCTCCGAAGTGGCGATGCGCCCGCCGGCATGGATGACCTTGCCCTCGCAGCGGACGAGGCCGGTATGGGGCATCAGCGCGCGCACGTAGTTCACCTTCATCTCGACGGTCGTATAGGCCTGTCCCGCCTTGATCAGCGTGTGGACGCAGCAGCCGAGCGCGGAATCGAGGATCGTGGCCGTCCATCCGCCGTGAATGGTGCCGAGCGGATTGAGGAAATCCGCGGTGGGCGTGCCCTCGAAGACCACGCGGCCGGGCTCTGCCTCGGTCAGGATGAAGCCCATGGCGCCGGCGATCGGCGGCGCGGGATAGCGCTGCTCCAGCATGCCGCGCAGGAAATCCATGCCGTCCTGCCCGGTCGCCTCGGCCATGTCGACGACGCCGTAGCGGAGGGCGGGGCTGGCAGCTACGTCGGTCATGTTCGGCTCCGGGGGCAGGCGATGTATCGTGTATTTGCACGATAAAGCCGGCGCCGGAACGCGTCAATCGGCGGTCAGGCCGTGCGGGGTCGGCAGGCGGGCAGTTGCGGCCGGGTTCTCAGCCCTCGCCGACCTTCAGGCTGCGCCGGATGGCCCTGAGGCCCTCGCGGGTGGCGCCCCAGACCTCGGCACCGACCGCCTTCTCCATCTTGGCGTGCTCGGCCTCCCAGAGCGGCATCGCCGCGCAGAGCAGGCGGATGCCGGCCTCGGTGATGTCGGGACGCACCGCGCGGCCTGCCCCGCTGGTGACATGCACCAGGCCCGTGGCCTCCAGCCGCTTCAGATTGCGGGTCATGGTCGTGCGGTCGAGCGCAAGGGCCTCCGACAGCGCGGTTACCGAGCCGGACTTCATGGCGGCCAGCACGGCCAGAATGTTGAACTGGGTGACCTCCAGCCCGAGCGGGGCCAGCGCGCGGTTATAGGCGCGCGTCACGGCGTGGGCGGTCATCCGGGTCTGATAGCAGATGCACGACCGTCCGATCCGCGCGAGGGTCACCTCGTCGGGCAGGGAGCAGGGGGTCGATGCGGTCGGCGTCGTCATGCTGTCACGATCCGGCGCGAAGGGAGCCGCGTCAAGCCGATGTGGGGTCTCCCGCCTGGATTCACCATAGTCCGCGGCATTCTTGACTCCTTTCCGGCAAGAGCCTATGTCCACCGCCGTTAGCAGTCACTCGATGTGAGTGCTAACAGCCCGGCCAGACGGCCGATCCGATATTCCGCGGCCTTCGGGGCCGCTCATGCCAGGGACCAGAGATCCATGAAGTTCCGTCCGCTGCACGACCGCGTGGTCGTCCGCCGCCTCGAGGGCGAAGAGAAGACCAAGGGTGGCATCATCATCCCGGACACCGCCAAGGAGAAGCCCCAGGAGGGCGAGATCCTGGCCGTCGGTCCGGGCGGCCGCGACGAGGCCGGCAAGCTTGTCCCGCTCGACGTCAAGAAGGGCGACAAGGTGCTGTTCGGCAAGTGGTCCGGCACTGAAGTGAAGATCGACGGCGTCGACCTCCTCATCATGAAGGAGAGCGACATCATGGGCGTGATCGCGAAGTAATCGCGCGAACCGCTCCCTTCCTCCCCATTCAATCTTTCCGACAGGAGTAAGCCACAATGGCTGCCAAGGACGTGAAATTCGGCCAGGACGCGCGCGAGAAGATGCTGCGCGGCGTCGACATCCTCGCGGAGGCCGTGAAGGTCACGCTCGGCCCCAAGGGCCGCAACGTCGTCATCGAGAAGAGCTTCGGCGCGCCGCGCATCACCAAGGACGGCGTCACCGTCGCCAAGGAGATCGAGCTTTCCGACAAGTTCGAGAACATGGGCGCCCAGATGGTCCGTGAGGTCGCCTCCAAGACCAACGATCTCGGCGGCGACGGCACCACCACCGCCACCGTTCTGGCCCAGTCGATCGTGAAGGAAGGCGCCAAGTTCGTCGCCGCCGGCATGAACCCGATGGATCTGAAGCGCGGCGTCGACATGGCCGTTCTCGACGTGGTGAAGACCATCGAGAAGGCCGCCAAGAAGGTGAAGTCCTCGGCCGAGGTTGCCCAGGTCGGCACCATCTCCGCCAATGGCGACGCGCTGATCGGCGAGATGATCGCCAATGCGATGCAGAAGGTCGGCAACGAGGGTGTCATCACCGTCGAGGAAGCCAAGTCGCTGGACACCGAGGTGGACATCGTCGAGGGCATGCAGTTCGACCGCGGCTACCTCTCGCCCTACTTCATCACCAATGCCGACAAGATGATCGCGGATCTCGAGGACGCCTACATCCTCATCCACGAGAAGAAGCTGACCGGCCTGCAGGCCATGCTGCCCGTGCTCGAGGCGGTGGTGCAGACCGGCAAGCCGCTGGTGATCGTCGCCGAGGACGTCGAGGGCGAGGCTCTCGCCACGCTCGTCGTCAACAAGCTGCGCGGCGGCCTGAAGGTTGCGGCCGTCAAGGCTCCGGGCTTCGGCGACCGTCGCAAGGCCATGCTGGAGGACATTGCGATCCTCACCGGCGGCCAGGTCATCTCCGAAGACCTCGGCATCAAGCTGGAGAGCGTGACGCTTGCCATGCTCGGCCGCGCCAAGAAGGTGCTGATCGAGAAGGAAAAGACCACGGTCGTCGACGGCGCCGGCAAGAAGAAGGACATCGAGGCCCGCATCACGCAGATCAAGGCGCAGATCGAGGAGACCACCTCGGACTACGACCGCGAGAAGCTGCAGGAGCGTCTGGCCAAGCTTGCTGGCGGCGTGGCCGTGATCAAGGTCGGCGGCGCGACGGAAGTCGAGGTCAAGGAGAAGAAGGACCGCGTTGACGACGCGCTCAACGCCACCCGCGCGGCGGTGCTGGAAGGCATCGTTCCCGGCGGCGGCGTCGCCCTGCTCCGGGCCAAGGCCAACCTGCTGAAGCTGAAGTCGGACAATTCCGACGTCCAGGCCGGCATCAACATCGTCCTGAAGGCCATCGAGTCGCCGATCCGCCAGATCGTCGAGAACGCCGGCGTCGAAGGCTCGATCGTGGTCAACAAGATCATGGAATCGAAGTCGGCGACCTTCGGCTTCAATGCCCAGACGGAAGAATATGTCGACATGTTCGATGCCGGCATCGTCGATCCGGTGAAGGTGGTTCGCACCGCCCTCCAGAACGCCGCTTCGGTCTCCTCGCTGCTCATCACCACCGGTGCGATGATCGCCGAGGCCCCGAAGAAGGAATCGGCTGCTCCGGCCATGCCGGGCGGCGGCGGCATGGGTGGAATGGACTTCTAAGTCCAATCACCAGGCTTTGCTACGGAAGGGGCGCCCTCGGGCGCCCCTTTTCGTTTGAGCCGACCCTCACGCGCCAAGGCGCGCGCCGTACAAGTTCACCGAACCCGTCAGGAATGGGCGCCCCGTGGCGACTTTTCCGTTCTGGAAAAGCACCTGTCCCAGGCTCTCACGCAAGGGTGTGCCGCCGATCGCCGCAGGACCCTTGACGTTTTCCCTGCCTGCTTCAGTCTTTGTCTTTGGCGACAAACAAGGGCCGCGGCGAGAAGCGGCCCATGTCGCGAGAGGAGACGTCCCATGACCAAGACCAATGCTTCGGCGCCGCCGAAGGCGGATCGCCGTCGTTTCCTGGCCCTTGCGGGCGCGACGGCTGCAGCCACGGTCGCTGCCCCCAATGTGGCAAATGCCCAGACCGTCACGCTCCGGTTCCAGTCGACCTGGCCGCAGCGCGACATCTTCCACGAGTTCTGCAACGACTACGCCACCCGGGTGAACGCCATGACCGGCGGCCGGCTCCGGCTGGAGGTTCTTGCGGCCGGCGCGGTCGTGCCCGCCTTCCAGCTTCAGGACGCGGTCCATGCCGGCATCCTCGACGGCGGCCACGGCGTCACCGCCTACTGGTTCGGCAAGAACAAGGCCTATTCCCTGTTCGGCACGCCGCCCTCCTACGGCTGGGACGCCCACAATTTCCTCGGCTGGATGAACTATGGAGGCGGCTATGACCTCTACAACGAGTTGCTGACCCAGATCACCCGCGTCAATGTCGTCGGCTTCCTCACCGGCCCGATGCCCTGCCAGCCCTTCGGCTGGTTCAAGCGGGAGATCACCCAGGCAAGCGAGCTGCGCGGCCTGAAGTACCGCACGGTGGGCCTGGCCGCCGACCTGTTCAACGAACTCGGCGCGGCGGTCACCATCCTGCCCGGCGGCGAGATCGTCCCGGCTCTCGAGCGCGGCCTGATCGACGGCGCCGAGTTCAACAATCCGAGCTCGGATTCCCTGCTCGGCTTCGCCGACGTCTCCAAGGTCTACATGCTGCAGAGCTATCACCAGGCGGCCGAGGCCTTCGAGGTGATCTTCAACAAGGCGAAGTACGACGCCCTGTCGACCGAGCAGAAGGCGGTGCTGAAATACGCCGCCGAGTCGGCCTCATCCGACATGTACTG
This sequence comes from Phreatobacter sp., assembly GCF_051860605.1. GTDB lineage: Bacteria > Pseudomonadota > Alphaproteobacteria > Rhizobiales > Phreatobacteraceae > Phreatobacter. The sequence goes on from NZ_JBHYDR010000002.1 coordinate 496,148, forward strand.
GAAGGCGCTCGACCGCTATTCCAAGGACCTGACGGCCCTGCGCGGGCGCGGCGTCAACGTCGTCAAGACCTCGGACGCCATCCTGAAGGCGCAGCTGGAGGCCTGGGACAAGGTGGTGAACCGCCTGTCGGCGGAGAATGCCTTCTTCAAGAAGGTCATCGACAGCCAGCGGGCCTGGGTGCAGCGCACGGTCGGCTTCGAGCGGGTCAATACCCCCTCGCGCGACATGGCGTTCAACCACTTCTTCGGCGCCTCGTAACGCCTGCGCGAAGCGTGGCCGGCGGCTTCGGTCGCCGGTCACCCGATGCCGGCCGACTCCCGCGCCGGCCGATGCCGACCGATCCCGCCCGGACCCTGCCATGGCGCCCAATCCCATCTTCCTTGCGATCCTGCTCGGGCTCCTGGCACTGGTGGTCGTCGCCATCGCGCTGGTGACCATCCGCCGGACCGACACGAGCCGGCTGCAGTCCCTTCTCTTCGCGGTCGACGAGGTCTCCACCTTCATCGGCAAGGGCGCCGCTTGGGCGATCGTCGCGCTGACCGCGGCCATCTGCTACGAGGTCTTTGCGCGCTACGTCCTGCAGGCCCCGACCATGTGGGCCTTCGACGTCAGCTACATGCTCTACGGCATCCTGTTCATGCTGGCGGGGCCCTATGCGCTGGCCCGCAATGCCCATGTGCGCGGCGATTTCCTCTATCGCACCTGGGACCCCCGCACGCAGGCCCGGCTCGACCTCGTCCTCTACATCCTGTTCTATTTTCCCGGCATCCTGGCGCTCTGCTACGCAGGCTTCACCTTCGCCAACTTCTCCTGGTTCATTTTCGAGCGGTCGGCCAATTCCCCCAACGGGCCCTATGTCTTCCCGTTCAAGTCGCTGATCCCGCTGGTCGGCGGGCTGATGGTCATCCAGGGCCTCGCCGAGGTCGTGCGCTGCGTGCTGTGCATCCGGACCGGCCAGTGGCCTCCGCGCCTCCACGACGTCGAGGAACTGGAGAAGGTCATCCTCGAACAGGCCGAGGCGGCCAAGTCGCAGAGGTCAGCCTGATGTTCGGTTTCTCGATCGGCAATCCCGAACTCGGCGTGCTGATGCTCGTCCTGTTCGTCGTCTTCATCATGCTCGGCTTTCCCATCGCCTTCACGCTGATGGCGCTCGGGGTCATGTTCGGCTACCTGGCGCAGGGCGACATCGTCTTCGCGCTCGTTGTCCAGCGCACCTATTCGGTGATGACCAACGACGTGCTGGTCGCCATCCCGCTGTTCATCTTCATGGGCTACATTATCGAACGGGCCAACATCCTCGACCGCCTGTTCAACTCGGTGCAGCTTGCCATCGGCGGCCTGCCCGGATCGCTGGCCATCACCACGCTGGTCACCTGCACCATCTTCGCCACCGCCACCGGCATTGTCGGTGCGGTCGTGACCCTCATGGGGCTGCTGGCCTTCCCGGCCATGCTGCGCGCCGGCTATGACGAACGGCTGTCGGCAGGCGTCGTCTGTGCCGGCGGCTGTCTCGGCATCCTCATCCCGCCGAGCGTCATGCTCATCCTCTACGGCGCCACCGCCGGCGTCTCGGTGCCGAAGCTCTATGCCGGCGCCTTCTTCCCCGGCCTGCTACTGGCAACGCTCTACGTGCTCTATGTGATCGTGCGCTGCATGATCAATCCGGCGCTGGCGCCCAAGCTGCCGGCGGACCAGCGTGCGCCGCTCGGCTTCGACTTCGCCCGGGAATGGCCGGCCCTCATCAAATATGTGGTGATCGTCGTCGCCTTCGTGCCGGTCGTCTACGGTTTCGTCTTCGGGCTCGAATGGCTGCTGAACCTCGTGCGGACCCTCACCACGCCGGCCGGCATTCCGGTGCGCACCATCAGCTACAACCTGCCGCGGGAACTGGCCTATGTGGTGCTGGCCGGCGGGGCCATCGGCTTCATCCTGCTGCTCATTCTCGGCAAGTCCGTCTTCAAGGAACTGGCCAAGAGCTTCTTCCCGCTCACCATGCTGATCATGTGCGTGCTGGGCGCCATCTTCTTCGGCATCGCCACGCCCACGGAAGCGGCCGCGGTGGGGGCTCTCGGCTCGGTCCTGCTTGCGGCGGCCTACCGGTCGCTGGATTTCCAGAAGCTGAGGGAATCCGCCTTCCTCACCGCCCGCACCTCGGCCATGGTGTGCTGGCTGTTCGTCGGCTCGTTCATCTTCTCGTCGATCTTCGCCATTCTCGGCGGTCACGAGCCGATCAAGAATTTCGTCGAGGCGCTGAACCTGTCGCCGGTCATGTTCATGATCCTGGCACAGGTGATCATCTTCATCCTCGGCTGGCCGCTGGAATGGACCGAGATCATCGTCATCTTCGTGCCGATTTTCCTGCCGCTTCTGGACGCCTTCAAGATCGACCCGCTGTTCTTCGGCATCCTGATCGCGCTCAACATCCAGACCTCGTTCCTGTCGCCGCCGGTGGCCATGGCGCCCTTCTATCTGAAGGGCGTGGCGCCGGCCCATGTGACGATCAACCAGATCTTTGCCGGCGTGATGCCGTTCATCGCGCTGGTCGTCGTCGCCATGGCGGTGGTCTATATCTTCCCCGGCGTCGCGCTCTGGCTGCCGAACACGCTCTACCGCTGAGGGCTACCCGCAGGTCGCCGAGCGCACGATGCCGGTCATGTCGAGGCCGAAGGTCAGGCGGTTGGGCCGGTAGTCGCGCGTGCAGATCGCGCAGGCGCGCACCACCACCCCGCGCGGCGCCCGGAACCGGCGCTGGGCCACCCGGCCGGGCAGGCCGATGAAGCGGCGCGCGGAGGGCAGCGCCCGCTGGCAGGCCCGGTGAAGGCCCTGCATCTCGATGGCGACGGGCTCGGCCGATGCGGCTGCGGCAAGGCCGGGAAGGGCGGGAGCGAGGGACGCGAGCAGGGCCGCGAGGGCGAAGGTCCGGAAGGGCATGGCGAGCGTTCCTTTGCGACGGGTGGCGCGAAAAAGCGTGGCCGGCGAAGGCAGCACCGGCACGCACGGGATGTCACGCACGGGACGCCGCTCACGCCGGCTCGGGCGCCCTCTGCGGCTGCAGCCTATCGGAAACGATCCGGCCGTCCACCAGATGCACCCGCCGGTCCATCCGGTCGGCCAGTTCCATGGAATGGGTCACGGCCACCACCGTGCGGCCATCGCGATCGACGAGGTCGCGCAGGATCTGGAACACCTGCTCGGAGGATTTCGAATCGAGGCTGCCGGTCGGCTCGTCGGCGAGGATCAGGGGCGGGTCGTTGGCCAGCGCCCGCGCCACCGCCACCCGCTGCCGCTGGCCGCCGGAAATCTGCTCGGGCCGCTTGTGGCAATGGTCCTTCAGCCCGAGGGATTCCAGCAATCCTTCGGCGCGCTCGGTCATCTGGCGCAATGGCATCCGGGCCAGCGCGCGCATGGGCAGGGCGACATTCTGTGTCAGCGTCAGTTCGGGCAGCAGGAAGTGGAACTGGAAGACGAAGCCGAGCGTGGCAAGCCGGGTCGCGGCGCGTTCGTCGTCGTCCATGGTCTGCGTGTCGCGGCCCTCGATCCAGATCGACCCGGCCGTCGGCACGTCGAGCAGGCCGAGAAGGTAGAGCAGCGAGGACTTGCCCGAACCCGACGGCCCGGTGATGGCAACGAACTGCCGGCGGTGGACGGCAAGGTCGATATCGGCGACCAGCGTCACCGGCACCACGCCGGGCAGGATGCGGGTCGCCCCGCGCGCCTCGATGATCGGGCCTGCGGCGGCAGCGCTCATGTCGCCCCCCGGATGATCTCGACCGGATGGACGCGCGCCGCCTTGCGCGCCGGAAAGTAGCCGGCGACCGCCGAGGAGACGAGCGCAACCGCCCCCGCAACCGCATAATGCAGCGGCATGACGATCACCGGCAGGCGGGTCGCATCAGTGAAACCGGTCCGGATTTCCACCGAGCCGAGCCCGAGCGTCAGCGCATAGCCGAGCATCCAGCCCATGGCCGCCCCGCCGAGGCCGATGGCCACGGCCTCCAGCACGAAGATGCGCCGCACCGTCGCCTCCTTCAGGCCCAGCGACTTCATGATGGCGATGTCGCGGCTCTTCTCGAAGGTGATGGTCGAGATGATGTTGTAGGTGCCGAAGGATGCGACCAGCAGGATGGCGCCGACCACCGTGTACATGATCACGTTGCGGATGATGAAGGCCGACATGATGTCCTCGTTGGCCTCCTGCCAGGACACCGCCTTCAGCCCCGTGTCGATGCCGATCCGCTCGGCGACCTGGCGGGCGATCATCGGGTCGTTCAGCCGGATGCGGATCTCGTTGATCAGGCCCGTCTGCTCGGCCAGCACCTGCGCGGTCTTGATCAGGACATAGGACTGCGTCTCGTCCACCGCCCTCACGCCGGAACGGAACAGGCCGACCACCTGTCCGGTGATGACCCGGCCGGTGCCGGCGGACATGGAGATGTTGGAGCCGACGCGCGCGCCCAGCTTCTCGGCCAGCCGGTCGCCGAGAATGATGGCGTTGGTGGCGCGGTAGAGCGCGGGAAGCGAGCCCTGGCGCAGGTGGTTGACCAGCTGCGAGACGCGCGGCTCGCGCTGCGGGTCGATGCCGACGATGGACGCGGCCACATCCTTGCCGGCATAGCGCAGGATGCCGCGCGCCTGCACCGAGGGGGTCACCGAGCCGGGAACCCAGGATTCCAGCGAGGCGATGGTCGCGATCGGGTTCGAGATTCCCCGCCGGCGCGTCGCTGGCAGCAGGCCGCGGATCTGCGCTGCGTCAAACGTGGTCTCCGCCGGCTGGGCGGGATTGTCGCGGCGTTCGTCGTTGATCGCCACATGCGGCATCGCATTGACCAGCGTGCGGACGAAATCCTCCTGCGAGCCCTGCATCAGGGCAGCCATCATCACCGAGAAGCCGACGCCGATGGCGACCCCCATCACCGCGACGACGGTCTGCCGAAGCCGCGCGCGGATGTGGATGGTGGCGATGTCGAGAACGAGGCTCACGGCGCCACCCGGGCCCGTTCGCCGCCTCGCCAGCGCGCCTCCGCCGGCACGGCGATCAGGTCGCCCTCGGCAAGGCCCGACAGCACCTGCGTCATGCGCGTGCCGCGGATGCCGGTCTGGACCGGACGGCGCACCAGCCGGCCCTGCTCGACCGTGAACACCGCGCCGCCGACCAGCCCCTCATTGGGCACAAGGAGCGCGGCCTCGGCCTCGCGCGTGACGATATTGGCCTCCACCGACATGCCGAAATGCAGCGGTGTATCGTCCGGAAGGGCGATGCGGATGCGGAAGGTCTTGGTGGCCGTATCGCCCATCGGCGTGATCTCGCGGACCGTGCCGGCGAGCCGCCGGTCGCGGAAGGCATCGGTTCTCAGCAGCACGGTCTGGCCGGCGATGACACGGGGAATGTCCTCCTCGGCCACCTCCGCTGTCACCTGCAGGGGGCGCGGATCGCCGACCCGGAACAGGATCTGGCCGACATCGGCCACCTCGCCGACCTCGCCGTCCTGCCGCAGCACGATGCCGTCGCGCGGCGCGAGGATCGTATAATTGGCCAGCCGCTCGGTGGTCGCCGACACCAGCGCGCGGATCTGGGCGAGGTCGCTGGTCGCCTTGTCGGAGGCCTGCTGGGTGGAGACGCCGCGCTGCAGCAGGGCGGTGACGCGCTCAAGCTCCCGCGTCGCAAGGGCCAGGCGCGCCTGCTGCTCGGCCAGATTGGCGCGCACCTCCCGGTCGTCGAGGCGCACCAGCATGGCGCCGGCTTTCACCGGCTGGCCCTCGCAGGCACAGTGCTCGACGATCCGCTCGCGCACCATGGAGGCCATCTTGGCCCAGCGCACCGGCTCCACCACGCCTGTGGCATAGACGATCTCGGCCGCCGTGCCGCGCCCGACCGGCTGGAGGCGAACCTCCTCGCCGCGCCCGAGGCGCCAGTAAAGACCGCCGGCGGCAAGAGCCGCGACGACCAGCAGGACAATGAGGGAGCGCAGCCGCATGTGCTTCTTCCCGTTGGGACCAGACTGCCCCATGCCGCAAGACCGGCCAACCGGCCTTGATCGGTGTCATGTCTGGTCTGCGGGACGGTTCCGCAACGGGTGCTCAGGCCGCACCCATCTCCTCGCGGATGCGGGCGCGCAGCGTGTCGATCGGCGACAGGCGGCCGCGATTGTCGTTCAGGTGCCAGAATGTCCAGCCGTTGCAGGCCTGTGCGCCCTGCACCAGCGCGCCGATCTTGTGGATGGAACCGACCTGCGGGCCGACCATCAGCGCCCCATCGGCGCGCACCACGGCCTGATAGCGGCCCTTGTCGTCGGTCAGAACCGTGCCGGGAGCGATCATACCGCGCTCGACCAGCGCCGCGAACGCCACCCTCGGGGCCTCGCGGGCCGTCGTGAAGGCGGCAAGCGAGGCCTCCGCCAGGGGTTCCACGGAGGCAATGCGCGCCTCGGCCGCTCTCGCATAGGCGGGATCGCGTTCGATCCCGATGAACCGGCGGCCGAGGCGCTTTGCAACGGCCCCGGTGGTCCCGGAGCCGAAGAAGGGGTCGAGGACAACGTCCCCGGGGCGGGTCGAGGACAGCAGCACGCGGGCGACCAGCGCTTCCGGCTTCTGCGTGGGGTGGACCTTGCGGCCCGCACCGTCCTTCAGGCGCTCCTCGCCGGTGCACAGCGGGATGAACCAGTCCGAGCGGACCTGGACATCCTCGTTGCCGGCCTTGAGCGCTTCGTAGTTGAAGGTGTAGCGGGCCTTGGCATCGCGCGAGGCCCAGATCAGCGTCTCGTGGGCATTCGTGAACCGGCGGCCGCGGAAGTTCGGCATCGGGTTCGCCTTGCGCCAGATCACGTCGTTCAGCACCCAGAAGCCGAGGTCCTGAAGCGCCGTGCCGACGCGAAAGATGTTGTGGTAGGAGCCGATCACCCAGATCGTGCCGTCGGGCTTCAGCACCCGCCGCGCCGCGGTCAGCCAGGCGCGGGTGAAGGCGTCGTAGGCGGCAAAGTTCTCGAACTGGTCCCAGGCATCGTCGACCGCATCCACACGGCTGTCGTCGGGCCTGTGCAGGTCGCCCTGAAGCTGGAGGTTGTAGGGCGGGTCGGCGAAGATCACGTCAATGGACTGCGCAGGCAGCGCCGCCAGCGCCGCAACGCAGTCCCCGAGGACGATCCGGCCGGCAAGGCCCGGCTCGATGTCGGGCGCAAGCGCTGGCGAACGGACCGCCCGTACGCGGTCACCTGATCGGGCGGATCCGTTCGAACTCTGCGGCATGGGGCGGCACTCGGTACGCAAAACAACGTGTCGCTACGCATTCGCGAGATTGGCCCGGCAGGGTAAAGGCATACTTAAACCGCTGACGGCATGTGCGAATTATTCTGTCACCAAATTGTAAATGCTCAGAAATCGTTAAGGTAAACACGAAGTAAAACACTGTCCCGCCTTGGGAGTTGCGGGGCCTCCGGGCCGGCGGCATGATGGCGCCGCGGCAACCGGGATTGTAGCCATGCGTTACGACGATCTGAGGCGTTCCGACAATATCGACGACCGCCGGGGCGGAGGCGGCGGCCGTGGCGGTGCCCTGCCCGGCGGGCCCGCCGGGCTCGGCATCGGTGGCATGATCATTGTCGGCCTGATCTCCTACATGACCGGCATCAATCCGGCGGTACTCGTCGGCGGCTACGATGCCGTGACCGGCGGCGGAGTGAGGCAGACCCAGCAGCGCGAGGCGCCAGCACAGCGTTCGCCGGCCGGCCGCCCCACCGACCAGATGGGAGATTTCGTCGCCGCTGTCCTCGGCTCCACCGAAGATGCCTGGCAGAAGATCTTCGAGGAGGCCGGCCGGCGCTACCAGGCGCCCGGCCTCGTCATGTTCGAGCGGGCCACTCGCTCGGGCTGCGGAGCGGCCCAGTCGGCCATGGGGCCGTTCTATTGCCCGGGCGACCAGAAGGTCTATCTCGACACCTCGTTCTTCCGCGAACTGACCACCCGCTTCCGCGGCTGCCAGGGCGACGAGAACGCCTGCCGCTTCGCCTATGCCTATGTCGTCGCCCACGAGGTCGGCCATCACGTCCAGAACCTGATGGGCGTGCTCCAGCGCGTGCAGCAGGCCCAGCGCGCCGCCCGCAGCGAGGCCGAGAGCAACAACATGCAGGTGCGCGTGGAACTGCAGGCCGACTGCTTCGCCGGGGTCTGGGCCTTCCACACCCAGCAGCGCTACAATTTCATCAACGAGCGCGACGTGCAGGGCGCCCTGCAGACGGCCGCCGCCATCGGCGATGACATGCTCCAGCGCCGCAGCCAGGGTCAGGTCGTGCCCGACAGCTTCACCCACGGATCCTCGGAGCAGCGCCAGCGCTGGTTCATGACCGGGCTCAGAAGCGGGCAGGTCGCCGCTTGCAACACCTTCCGCGCCGCCCAGCTCTGATCCGGTTCACACCAGCCCGGCCTGCCGCGCGATGCGGAACTGTCCGTGGAAGGCTGCATCCGGGTCGGCGGCCTCGGCGGCCATGCCCAGCGCCGCGAAGGCCGCCGCGTAGCGCGTGGCAAGCTCCGCTCCGCCGACGATCACGACCGGGGCGGCAAGGCCCGGCGCAAAGCGGTGCGCCTCGGCGATTTCCGTGCCGATCAACAGGCCGGACAGGCGCTCGGCCGTCTCCTCCGCCGGATAGTCGCCGAGCAGTGCGCCCGCCCGCAGGCGGAACAGCCGGCCGAGCAGGCCCGCGCCGCCTTCGGCAAAGCCGGTCCGGACCCCGGCGGCGAAGGCCGCCTGCCCGTCGCCCCCCGATGAGCCGGTCGTCAGCCGCAGGACCGTGTGGTCCTTCAGCGCGGCGAAGGCGTCGCCGGTCATGGCGGTGCGGAAGCCGAGGATGCGGCCGTCGCTGACATGCGCCCATTTGGAATGCGTGCCCGGCAGCACCAGCAACTGCTCGCCGGGCCGGGCGATGCCGGCAATCTGGGTTTCCTCGCCGCGCATCACGTCGGGCGCGCCGTCCGCATGGCGGAAGCTCATGCCAGTGACGAAGGACAGGTGCCGGCCGGCGCTGGTGGTGATGGCGGTCAGCGCGCCGGCCAGTTCGTCGGCCCCGGCCGGGCAGGGCAGGTAGGGCGTCTCCACCCAGCCGGTGCGGCTGGTCACCATGCCGGAAGCGATGACCGGCAGGCGCGCATCGCCGCTCCACGGGCTGATGGCCGCCTCCAGCGCGGCCTCGAAGGCGCGATCCTGGATCGCCGTGAGGCCGATCCGGTCCTCGATGCGGTCGAGAATGCGTCCGCCCGCGTCCATCAGGGCGCCGCGGAACGAGGTGGTTCCCCAGTCGATGCCGATCAGCCGGGCGTCTGTCATTGTCCGCTCTTCCTTTCCGGCGCTCATCCGCCGCATGCCTGACGGGCCTCGCCCACATGGCTCCCCGTCATGGACTTCGACCGCGCCGCTTCTATAACACTGCTTGACCCTGCCAATCCCGCCCCGTCCCCAGATCAGCCCATGTCCCACGATCTTCTGGTCGCCCGCCAGGCGACGCTCCAGCCGATTGCCACCATCGCAGCCCGCGCGGGCATCGACGAGGCGGCGCTCGAACCCTATGGCAGGCACATCGCCAAGCTCGATCTGGCCGCTATCGACGGCTTTGCCAGCCGACCCGACGGCCGGCTGGTCCTTGTCACCGCCATCAATCCGACACCGGCGGGCGAGGGCAAGACCACCACCACGGTCGGCCTTGGCGACGGCCTCAACCGCATCGGCAAGCGCTGCATGATCGCGCTGCGCGAGCCGTCCCTCGGCCCGGTCTTCGGCACCAAGGGCGGGGCGACCGGCGGCGGCCGGGCGCAGGTCCTGCCCATGGAGGCGATCAACCTCCACTTCACCGGCGATTTTCACGCCATCACGTCGGCGCACAACCTGCTGGCCGCTCTGGTCGACAACCACGTCTACTGGGGTAACGCGCTGGGTATCGACACCCGCCGCATCGTCTGGCGGCGGGTCCTCGACATGAACGACCGCGCCCTGCGCCAGACCGTCGCCGGCCTCGGCGGGGCGGCCAACGGCTTCTCCCGCGAGGATGGCTTCGACATCACGGTCGCCTCCGAGGTCATGGCGTGCTTCTGCCTCGCCGACGATCTCGCCGATCTCGAAGCCCGCCTCTCGCGCATCGTCGTCGCCTATACCCGCGACCGCCGGGCGGTGACCGCGGGCGACCTCAACTCGGCCGGCGCCATGACGGCCCTCCTCAAGGATGCGGTGAAGCCGAACCTCGTCCAGACCATCGACGGTTCTCCGGCGCTCGTCCATGGCGGACCCTTCGCCAACATCGCCCATGGCTGCAATTCGGTCATCGCCACCCGCGCGGCCCTGAAGCTGGCCGATTATGTGGTGACGGAAGCCGGCTTCGGCGCCGATCTCGGCGCGGAGAAGTTCTTCGACATCAAGTGCCGTCTCGCCGGCCTGAAGCCCGATGCCGCGGTGATCGTGGCGACCGTCCGCGCCCTGAAGATGAACGGCGGCGTGGCCAAGCCCGACCTTGCGCGCGAGAACCTCGCGGCCCTCGAGGCCGGTCTCGTCAATCTCGGCCGGCATGTGGAGAACGTCCGCGCCTTCGGCGTTCCGGTCGTGGTGGCGATCAACCATTTCACCACCGACAGCGAGGCCGAGCACCGCCTCATCGCCGAAATCTGCCGCGACCGCTTCGGCGTCGAGGCCGTGCAGTGCCGCCACTGGGCGGAGGGCGCCGCCGGCGCCGAGGACCTGGCGCGCCGCGTGGTCGAGCTCTGCGAGGCGGGCAGCGCCGCCTTCGCGCCGCTCTATCCGGACGCGATGGGCCTCGCCGACAAGATCCGCACGGTGGCGACCCGCATCTACCGTGCCGGAGATGTCGCCATCGCGCCGAAGGCCGCCGCCGACCTTGCCGCTTTCGACGCGGCCGGCTTCGGCCACCTGCCGGTCTGCATGGCCAAGACGCAATATTCCTTCTCGGCCGATCCGGCCCTGCTCGGCGCGCCGGAGGGCCATGTCGTGCCGGTTCGCGAGGTGCGCCTTGCGGCTGGGGCCGGTTTCGTCGTCGCCATCTGCGGGGACATCATGACCATGCCCGGCCTGCCGCGCCTGCCGGCGGCCGAGGCCATCCATGTCAATCCGGACGGCCAGATCGAGGGGCTGTTCTGACGGGTGGTTGGCTGGGTCAGGCCACCGGCACGACCCAAGTGCGTCCTTCGAGGCTCGCTTCGCTCGCACCTCAGGATGAGGAGGTTTGAGAATGGCCCGCCGCATGACGATGACCACGCGTTCGCCTGCCTGCCCGACACCACCCACCTCATCCTGAGGTGCGAGCCCGATAGGGGGAGCCTCGAAGGACGCAGGAACCGTTTTGCAACGCGATCAGGCCACCGGGCCGGCACTGTTGTGCCAGACCGGTGCAAAACCCTCGCGCAGCACGGCGATGGTCGATGGCGGCGTGAGCACATCGACCTCACGCCAAGGCCGTGGCAGGGCAGGGAAATAGCCGGCGAAGCTCCACGGCAAAGCCGCCTCGCCGCGCAGGGCGAAAGCCTCGCCTCCTACCACGATCATCGTCCCATCAGGCAGCCCGGCGGCCTCTGCCCGCCATGTCCGCTTCTCCCGCCCGTCCAGCCGCTCGGCATGGAGCACGATGTCCATCGCGGGCGCCTTCGGCGGATGCGCCAGCCCCTTCGCCCGCGCCCAGGCTGCGGCGAAGCGCGTGGCATCGGCGCGACGGCATTCGAAACAGGGCCGATGGCCGGCGGCGAGCGCCGTCACCTCGTCGAGGAAGAACAGCTCGGTATAGCCACGCCCCATCAGCGGCGTCCGCCTGCGGCCCTTGAAGGCGAGCACGCAGCAGATCCATTGCCGGGACGCCCAGGGGCGTGAATGAAGCGTTCGGTCGTCCCGGTGGAAGCGCCCGCCGCGATTGCCGAACAACGTGCCACGCTGCGCGACCGCGTGGATGCCGCCGAAGGGATCGACGCGGTTCGGAAGCGGCACGGCCGGGCCGCTGCTCAGTAACGCATGTCGAGCGAGGGTTCGCGCTGACGCTGCGACTGCGCGCCGAACAGCCCCTCGAACAGGCCGGGCTGGGCCGGCGCCCGCTGCACCGGCGGCGCTATGGCTGCCGGCTCGCCGGCCGGCCTGTCTGCCGGGCGCAGGACCCGCACGGGCTCGGCACCCGGCCGGTCATGGCCATAGATGTCGTCGCGGAACTGCACGGTGCCGTCCGCCGCGGCCCAGCCGGTCAGATAGACCCAGGCCACCGGCACGGCCTGCGTGAGGCGGACGTCCTTGCGCTGCGGCTGGTTCATCTCGGCCGCCACGCGCTCGCGCGTCCAGCCCTGCGGCCCCATCAGCCAGGCGACGAATTCGGTGACATCGGCCACGCGCACGCAGCCGGACGAGAGCGAGCGCGAATCCGCCGCGAACAGCCGGCGCGAGGGCGTGTCATGCATGAACACCGCCTCGGTATTGGGCATGTCGATGCGCACGCGGCCGAGCGAATTGCCCGGCCCGGGGTCCTGCCTCAGCGTGTAGTTGACGGCGCGATCGGTCGCCCAGTTGATGGCGGCCGGATCGACCTCCCGTCCGGTGCGGTCGAGGATGCGAACGCGCATATTGGCCAGCGTCGCGGGATTGCGCCGCATGCGCGGGATGATGTCGCGACGGATGATCGAGGTCGGGATCGTCCATGTCGGGTTGAAGTTCACGACGGTGAGCCGCGTCTCGACCATGGGCGAGGCGTGCTCCTTCTTGCCGACGATGACGACGTGGCGGCGCTGCACGACGCCGTTCTCGACCGCTTCGGCCGCCGCCGCAGGAATGTTGACGATCACATAGCGGTGGCCGAAGGCGAAGCGGCTGTCGGAAAGCCGCTCCAGCGACTTCTCCAGCGCCCTGACACGCCACTCGGCCGGGATGTTCAACTGGCGCACCGTGGCTGCCGCGACGACACCGGACGGCACGAGGCCGACACGCCGCTGGAAGCGCTGGACGGCGGCCAGCGTCGCCTCGTCGAAGAGGTCGCCGATGGCCGCGCCGGGGGCCAGATCGCCCTCGATGGCGAGCCGCCGCTTCAGGGCCGCCACCTGCGGCCCGCGCGCACCGCGATTGAGCCGCGCATTGTCCGGCAGCGTGCCCCAGCCGCCGCGCATGGCGATCGTCCGGTAGGCATCGAGCGCCGCGCGCGTGCGTGCAATGGTCTGCGGGCCGTAGGTCGGCTGCGGGTCGGTGGAAATCGCCGTGACACGTGCGGGCGGGGCGGGCCGGGGACGCGGCCGTCTGGCGGGGGCCTGGGCGGTCGGGGGCTGGGGGCTTGCCTGCGGGGCCGCCTCGGCTGCGGCTGCCGGAGCGCCGGTTGCGGGTGTCGGGGAGGGCGACTGCGCCGGCGGGCTGGCGGCCGGCTGTGCGGTCGCCTGAGCGGGCGGCTGCTGCGCCTCGGCCGCGCTGCCCATGTGAAGCAGCACGGCGGCGGCGCCCATCAGGGCCGCCGGGATCAGCCGGTGGGCAGGCATTCGTGTCATCTGGCGGTACCGGACCATGGCAGCAAATCGGAGCATCTCCCCTTTTGCCGGCAGGTCGTGGCGAAATTCAAGCAAAGACGGCGTCAGGGTGCGACCTGCCGCCGCGGCCTGACCGCAGGATCGCGATGCCGTGGCACGGCAGCCGTCAGGGTGCGAAGCGCGCCATCGCCTGTTTCAGGCTGTCGGGCAGGGCGACCGGTCGCCGCGTGGTAGCGTCCACATAGACATGGACGAAATGGCCGTGGGCCAGCGTCTCGGGGCCGCCCGGCCGGAAGATGCCGATCTCGTAGCGCTGGCTCGACAGGCCGCTTTCGGCAAAGCGCAGGCCGGCCTCCAGCGGCTCGGGATAGCTGGAGGGCGTGAAGAACGAGCAGCGCGCGTCGACGACCAGCCCCATCCAGGCTCCACGGCCCGGCTCCAGCCCGGCCTCGCGGATGAGGAAGGCGTTCACCACCGTGTCGAAATAGGCGTAATAGACGACGTTGTTGACATGGCCGTACTGGTCGTTGTCCGACCAGCGCGTCTGGATCGGGGCAAACCAGCAGAAATCGTCACGCGGGCGGGGCAGGGGGCGGCTGGACATCGGCGTCACTCGAGGCTGGTTCGCTGATGCGACCAGACCCGATCCTGCGCCCGGAGAAAAGCCCCACGAACAGCCGGCCCGACAGGCCGGGAGAAAGCTGGCGGCCGCCCCGGGGGCGCGGGACGGCCGCCCGGCACGGCAGCAGACGGGAGGGGCCACCGGGCCGGAAGCCTTGCGGGCTTCTCGACTTCTACGGTGGTGGTTGCCGGTGGATCACAGGTCCGGAGCGGGGTTGTCGCCGGCCGTCAGGGCTCGCGCCGGCTCCGGTCCGGAAAGACCAGCAGGCGTGTCATGGCGAAGTTGACCAGGAAGGCGAGGCCGATCGGCACGATCGCGGCGAGCGCCAGCGGCAGGAACCGCACGGCGAGGAGGAAGCTGCCGACCTCGACCACCAGACCGGCTGTGCCGGAGGCGACGAACCGCAGATAGGTCGCCCAGCCGAACCGCCGGCCGCTCTCGTCGGCGAAGGTGAACCAGGTGTTGAGCAGGTAGGAATTGCTCACCGCCACCGCCCAGCCGAGCGCCTTTGCGGCGCCCAGCGCGAGGTCGTTGCCCGCCAGTGCCAGTGGCGCGAGGACCGCAAGCGTCACCCCAACCGTGACGGCATAGTTCACGACGCCGTTGAGCACGCCGATCAGGCCGAAGGAGACCAGCTTCGGCGCCTCCCGGCGGGCGAGCGACACCAGCCGGGAAAGGAGGCCCGCAGCGCGGTCCGTCCGCCCGTCCTGTTGTCTGCCGTTCACCATGGGGCCGTGCTCTACACGCTTTTGGGCCATGAAGCAGCCGGCCTGCCGTGCCATGACTTCACGCGGACGTGAAGTTATGCAAGATGAACCAATCTTTCGGGAGCGGCTGCGGGCCGTTGACCAGATGACCACGAGTGACGGGCGCGTCATTGCCTTTCCCGGTGCCGACAGTCAGGGGCCGGGCCTGACCATCGTTGTGCCGGCCTATAACGAGGCCGAGGCCCTTCCCCACACCCATGCCAAGCTGCTTGCCTTCGCCCGGCAGTTGAAGGAGCGGCGCGGCCTCGCCGTCGAGATCGTCTATGTCGACGACGGCTCGCGCGACGGCACCGGCCTTGTGGCCCAGGGGCTGAAGGCGGACGGCGCCGACGTGCAGGTGATTTCCTTCTCCCGCAATTTCGGCAAGGAGGCGGCCCTGATGGCCGGCCTCGACCATGCCCGCCACGGCGCCGTGCTGTTCATGGATGCCGACGGCCAGCACCCGACCGCTGTGGCCGACACGCTGGTGTCGCGCTGGCTGGATGACGGCTATGACGTGGCCTTCACCTACAAGGCCCACCGGCGCGACGAGCCGCGGCTGCGCACGCTGTTCGTCAATGCCTTCTACGGCCTGGTCAATTTCGGCGTTCGCCACAAGATCCCGTCGGATGCCGGCGATTTCCGCCTGCTGTCGCCACGGGCGGCCGATGCGCTGCGCCGGCTGCCCGAGCGCGGCCGCTTCTTCAAGGGCCTGTCCGGCTGGGTCGGTTTCCGCCAGATCGGCGTTCCCTACGAGCCGGAGCCGCGGCTGCAGGGCGAGGCCAAGTGGAGCTTCTGGGGCCTCATGGCCTTCTCCATCGAGGGCCTGACATCCTTCTCCATCGTGCCGCTCAGGTTGGCCAGCCTGCTCGGCGCGCTGCTGGCAGCGCTGTCCTTCGTCTATGCGCTGTTCATCGTCATGGAGACCATGGTCTTCGGCCGGGTGGTGCCGGGCTATCCCTCGCTGCTGGTCGCGGTCACCTTCATCGGCGGCATGCAACTGCTGATGATCGGCGTGCTTGGCGAATATATCGGCAAGATCCTGTCCGAGCTGAAGGGGCGGCCGGTCTATATCGTCGGCGACAGCGTTCTGAAACGGGCCGGCGAGAGCGTCGTGCCCCAGGAGCCGCCCGGTGCCGTCGGGCGGACCGACTGACCCGCCCGTGAAGCGCCTCATCCTCTGCGCCGATGATTACGGGCTGTCCCCCGGTGTCAGCCGCGCGATCCGCGAACTGGCCGCCGCGCGCCGGCTCAATGCCACATCGGTCATGGCGCCCGGCGAGGGCCTTGCCGCGGAGGCCGAGGCGCTGGCAGCGGTCGCGCCGCAGGGCTTCCGGATCGGCCTGCACCTGACCCTGACCGGCGGCCTGTCGCCGCTGACCCGGCCGGCCCTCGCCGCCTTTCCGGCCCTGCCGGCCCTGATGGCGCGCGCCTTTGCTGCCCGCCTCGTCCCGGCCCTGCTCGACACGGCCGCGATCGCCGCCGAGTTCGAGGCGCAGTTCGCGGCCTTCAGGAGCGCATTCGGCCAGGCGCCCGCCTTCGTCGATGGCCACCAGCACGTCCACCTGCTGCCCGGCATCCGGCCACTGGTCATCGGCGCCACCCGGCGCAACGCCCCCGGCGCCTGGCTGCGCCAGTGTTCGGGACCGCGCGGGGCCGGCCGGGGCGGCAAGGCGCGGCTGATCGCGGCGCTCTCGGCCGGGCTGGCGCGCGAGGCGACTGCCGCCGGACTGCCGGTCAATCCGGCGTTTTCGGGGGCCTATGCCTTCGGCCGCGCGCGGTTCTCCGAAATGTTCCCGCAATTCCTCGAGGGCCAGCCCGACGGGGTTGTGGTCATGGTCCATCCCGGTCACGTCGATGCGGTTCTCGGGCGCGTGGACCGGCTCGTCGAGCCGCGCGCGGAGGAATATGGCTACCTGATCTCCGACGCGCTGCCCGACAGTCTGGCCCGCGAGGGTTTTGCCCTCGCCTGAAGTCGAGGGACGGATCATGCAGATGCAAATGATTAGCAGTTGCATCGACAGATGAGGCCGGCTAGCCTTTTCCGGCGATTGTGGAAGGGCAGGTCCTGCGGACCGCTACCTGATTCGCGGAATGGTCAGAGCCCGGACGGAGGATCCATGAATCGCGCGGTTGTCGCCCTTGTCGCATCCATGACCATCGCCGCGCCCCCGTTGGCCATGGCGGCTGACCCCGCCAGGCCGCTGCCCGCGCCGGCCGGGGCCGAGGCGGCCGGACCGGACGATGGCTACGGCTTTCTTGACGGCACGGGGGTCGGCAATGCCGGCGATCGCGGCGTAACCGTCGAATCGACCGCAAGGTTCGGCAAGCTCGACGGCCGCTATCTCGGCATCAATTCGAAGCTCGAAGCGGCCTGGACGCCGGTGAACCGCATCCAGGTGGCCGTCGCGGTGTGGAGTTCCTATCACGCCATCCGCAACAACACCGTTCCCGGCTATCCCGACCAGAACCGCGCGGGCTTCGACGGGCTCGCCGGGCAGGTCCGCTACATGCTGCGCGAGCGGGGCACCGCGCCGTTCGACCCCGGGTTCACGGTCGGTCTCGAACTGCGCTGGGCGCGCTTCTCGGAAGGGCTTGCCGTGCCGGCCGAGCGCTTCGCCGCCACGCTGAAATTCGCGTTGGACGCGGCCCTTGTCGGTGACCGTCTCTACGGCGCGATCAACGTCAATCTGGGTCCGGGCACCGAGCATCCGCGCGGCCTGCCGGGCCATGTCAGCGATTCCGCCATCGAGGTCGGAGGGGCGCTCGCCTGGCGGGTCTCGGAGGGCGGCAGCACCTTCGTCGGCGCCAATCTGCGCTATGTCGCGGCCTATGGCGGTGCCTTCTTCAACCAGTGGGCGGGCCACGCCGTCTTCGTCGGCCCGACCGTCTTCCACCGTTTCGGCGATGCCGGCCCGCTGAAGGACACTTTCGTGTCGCTGGCCTGGAATGCACAGGTCTGGGGCCGGGCGGCCGGTGCTGCGACGGGCAACCTCGACCTCGTGAACCACGAGCGTCATCAGCTCCGCGTGAAGATTGGTGGCGCTTTCTGACCGGCTTGGCGCTTCGCCACGGATCGGCCATAAGTCCTGCCGACAAGGCAGGTCATGGCGCGCTTCTTCTTCAATCGCCGCGGGCAGGATCCGGAGACCGCCGACGCATCGCGCCGGCTGTCGTCTGCGGTGCGCGCCCTTCTGGCATTGACCGAGGATGACGGCGTCACGGTCAGCGAGATCGCCTGCTCCCATCCCGAATGCGGGGACGCCGAGACCGTCGTGCTGATCATGCGCCTCGGCCGCCCGACCGAGGCCGTCAAGGTGCTCAAGGCCATGCGGCTGGTCACCGATGACGACCTGCGCCAGGCCTTTGCCACCGTTCCCACCTGACCCAGACGTTTCCGCGCCCGCCGGCAGCCCGTGCGGCGCGCCGGCGACCCGCGGACCCAGCCGGCCCTCTGCCCCCTTCGAGGTCTCCCACCATGCTGCCCATTGCCGTTGCCGCGCTCCTTGCCGCAGCTGCCGTCGCTCTCGGCCGGGTGTCCGGCTGGAACGACCTGCCAGCCTATGTTTATGGCCTGACCTTCGTCGCCGGGGGGCTGGCGCTGGCCGCCCGCAACGCTTCGACCCTGATCCGGGCCATGATCGGCTTTCTGCTGACCTGGCACCTCGCGGCGCTTGCGGTGCTTCTCGCCAAGGAGGCCGGCCTCACCCCCGAGGCACTCGATCCCTACCTGCCGACGCGCGCAAGCATCCTGCTGTCGGTCATCTTCGCACTGATCGTGTTCGGCGTGAGCCATCTTGCGGTGATCCGCCAGATCACCAGGCTGGCCGATCCCTATTTCGAGACGCGCGACGTCGGCACGCTGACGCTGCCCTTCGGCCTTGTCCTGCGCGTCCGCGAGAACTGGCTGGCCCATCTCCTGCTTTTCGTGCTGCTCGCCATCAATGTCGCGCAGGTGCTGGCCACCGTCCTGCTCAACCAGTGGAACAACCGCTTCTACACCGCGCTGCAGGAGCGGGCCGAGGCGACGTTCTGGATCGAACTGCGCTATTTCACCATCGTCGCCTTCATCTGGATCGTGCTCGCCGTCTACGAGCTCTACCTGACCCAGTACACCCAGATGCGCTGGCGCCGCTGGATGACCGCGCGGCTGACGGCCAACTGGCTCGAAAATGGCGGCCATTACCGGATGCGGCTGAGGGGCTCGTCGGCCGACAATCCCGACCAGCGCATCGCCGAGGATGTCCGGCTGTTCGCCGAGCGGACGCTGCAATTCGCGATCCGCTTCTTCGCGGCCGTTCTGTCGCTCTATGCCTTCGTGCTGATCCTCTGGGGCCTCTCGGCAAGCTTCAAATACAATGTCGCCGGCATCGATCTGGAATCGATCCCCGGATATCTGGTCTGGGCGGCGCTGCTCGTCGCCATTTTCGGCACGGTCTGCGCCCATCTCATCGGCCGGGCGCTGATCGGCATCAACTTCCTGCGCCAGCGCTACGAGGCCGATTTCCGCTACAGCCTCGTGCGCGTGCGCGAGAACGACGAGCAGATCGCCCTGCTGAAGGGCGAGCGGGCCGAGAGCGAGGGCCTCGCCCGGCGCTTCGCCAATGTGGTCGCCAACTGGTTCGACTACATGAAATACACCAAGCGGCTGACCTGGTTCACGGCGTTCCTGAACCAGGCCTCGATGATCTTCCCGTTCATCATGCTGGCACCGGCCTATTTCTCCGGCGCGGTCCAGCTCGGCGCCCTGACCCAGACTGCGGGCGCCTTCGGGCGGGTCGAGCAGTCGCTGCTGATTTTCACCGACCTCTACCGGGATCTCGCCGAATACAAGTCGGTCGTCGACCGGCTCTCCACCTTCGAGGCCTCGGCCGAGCGCGCCAAGGCGGCGCCGGACATGGCCATTGCCGGCGCGAAATGGGGCGAGAGCCTCGCCCTGTCCGGCCTCAGCGTCACCTTGCCCGACGGCCAGCCTGTCGTTGCCGCTCCTGACATCACCGTCGGGCGGGGCGAGAGCGTGCTGGTCACCGGGCCCTCGGGTTCCGGCAAGTCGACGCTGTTCCGCGCGATCGCCGGCATCTGGCCGCATGGCAGCGGCCAGATCACCCTTCCGGCCGGCGCCGATGTCATGCTGCTGCCGCAGCGGCCCTATTTCCCGGTTGCGCCGCTGCGTGACGCACTGACCTATCCGGCCGAGCGCGGGGCCTATTCGGATGCCGAACTCGGCAAGGCGCTGGCGGCCGTCAACCTGCCCGCGCTGGTCGACCGCCTCGACGAGGAGGCGCCCTGGCAGATGATCCTTTCGGGAGGCGAGCAGCAGCGGCTCGCCATGGCCCGCGCCTTGCTGGCCCGGCCCGACTGGCTGTTCCTCGACGAGGCCACGGCCGCCATCGACGAGGCCGGCGAGGCAAACCTCTACCGCACGATCCGCGAATGGCTGCCGGACGCGACCATCGTGTCCATCGGCCACCGCTCGACGCTGGCCAATTTCCATGACCGGCGGGTGCATCTGGTCAAGGACGAGGCGGGTGTCCACGTCGCCGCGGACGCTCCCCTCCTGCCGCTGGCCAGGACCTGAGACCGACCGGGACACGGCGGTCCGGTTTCCGGACCGGTCCCGCTCCCGGATCGTGATAGAATGGGTCCATGGCGACGCATGGACAGTTCTGCGCGGTGGCGCGAGCCCAGGATCTCCTCGGCGGGCGCTGGACGCTGCTCGTGGTGCGGGAACTGCTGTGCGGCGCCCGCCGCTTCAACGACATCCGGCGCGGCATCCCCCGCATCTCGCGCACCATCCTGTCGGAGCGGCTTCAGGCGCTGGCCGCGGCCGGCGTCGTGCGCCGCGGCGAGGGCGCGCAAGGCCCCGAATATGATCTGACCGAGGCCGGTCGCGAACTGATCGGCATCGTGCAGGCGCTGGGGGTCTGGGGCCAGCGCTGGCTGCCACGGCATGCCGAGCGCGAGGAGATCGACCTCGATCCGCTGCTTCTCGACATGCAGCGCCGGGTCCGTGCCGACGCCCTGCCGGCCGAGCCTTTCGTCATCCGCTTCGACCTGAAGGACCGGCCGGCGCGCTTCCTGCTGATGAAGGGCGGGGATATGGCGCTGTGTGCCCACAATCCGGGCTTTCCGGAGCCGTTGTGCCTGGGCGGTCCGGTGGCAGCGCTTGCCGGCTGGTGGCGCGGCGATATCGGGTTGGCCGAGGCGCGTCGCCGCGGTCTCGCCCTCACCGGGGACAAGGCGATGCTTGCGGCCTTTCCCGGCTGGTTCGAGCGCTACCTCTTTGCCGACGTGGCAGCCGCCGCATCATGACCGGGTCCGGATTTCGGACCTGACGCGGGCGGCGTCCCGGAGCATCAGGGGCAGGTCCCCAAGCTGCCCGAGACAGGCTCATGTCCTCTGCCACCCTTCTCGCCATACCGGCGCTCGCCTTTGTCACCTCCATCAGTCCCGGCCCGAGCAACATCATGCTGCTGGTCTCGGGGGTCAATTTCGGCTTCAGGCGCACCATTCCGCAGATGGTTGGCATCACCGCCGGTTTCAGCATGCTGCTGGTGACGGCGGGACTGGGGCTCGGCGCCGTGCTCCGCGCCGTCCCGGCGCTGGAACTCGTCCTGAAGGTCGGGGGCGGTGCCTACCTGCTCTATCTCGCCTGGCGGATCGCCATGGCCCGGTCGATGGCGGCGGAAACCGGCAGTGGCGCCCGGCCCCTGACCTTCCTCGAATCGGCAGCGTTCCAGTGGGCCAATCCCAAAGCCTGGGTCGTTGCCCTGACCGTCATGGCGGTGCATGCCGATCCGGTCTCGCCCGTAGTGTCGTCGGTGCTGGTGGCCGCCGTCTTCGCTCTGGTCAATCTGCCGTCGATCTCGGTCTGGGCGGCCTTCGGCCTGGCGCTGCGCCGCGTCATCGCCGACCCGGTACGGCTCAGATGGTTCAACATTGCGATGGGAAGCCTGCTCGCATTATCGCTCTGGCCCATGCTGATGACCTGAGCGGCCTTCGCGCTCAGAAGGCCGGTTCGAGCGTGATCGTGCCGCGCACGCCGGTCAGGATCATTCCGCGCAGGCCGTGCGGCCGCCAGCGATTGGCGCCCTGGATTGCCCAGAAGATGGCGCGCTCCTGCCGGTCGATCTCGCCGCCGCAGCGCCGCTCGATGAAGTTAAGCGGCCCGAAGCGGATGTCGCTCGGCCCCTGCCGGCGATAGTCGGCGCCAACCGGATTGCAGCCGCCGAAGCCCGACATGCGCCAGTTCGGCGTGAAGGTGAAGGATGGCCGGTCGCTCGCCACCGGCCGCCGGCCATTGATCGACACGACGGCCAGCCGCGTGCCGGTCGGAAAGCGCTGATAGAGCAGCACCTCTTCGCGCGTGGGCGCGCGCGGGCGCGCAGGCTCCCGGCGCCTCTGCTGCGCCTCGGCTACCGCCGACAGGAGCATGAGGGCGAGGCAGGCCAGCGCTGCGGTCTTGAGGCGGATCGCGATCATCGGCCCGGCTTACGTCGCCGCGGCCGGCACTTCAATGGCGCCCGCCGTCTGTCCTGTCAGGGCAGCGATATAGAGTTCGGTCCAGCCGAGCGCGGTCTTGTCGCCGATGGCCCGCCACATGGATTGCCAGCGGCTCCGGCGCTCCTCGATGTCCATGGTGAGCGCCCGGTGCATGGCATCCGCAATGGCATCGCGGTCATAGGGATTGACCAGCAGTGCCCCGAACAGTTCGCGCGCGGCGCCCGCAAAGCGCGACAGGACCAGCACGCCCGGATCGTCAGGGTCCTGGGCTGCGACGAATTCCTTGGCGACAAGGTTCATGCCGTCCCGGAACGGCGTGACCAGGCCCACGCGGGCCAGCCGGTGCATCCCCGCAAGGCTTGCCCGGTCGAAGGAACTGTTCAGATAGCGCAGCGGCACCCAGTCGGGCGCCGAATAGGTGCCGTTCAGCCGGCCGGCCGCAGCCTCGATCTCGCGCCGCAGGTTTCGGTAGGAACTGACCTCGTTGCGGCTGAGCGGCGCGATCTGCATGAACGAGACGGCGCGCACATGTTCCGGATAGCGTTCAAGCAGGATGCGCAGGGCATCGATCTTGTTCGGAATGCCCTTGGAATAGTCGAGACGGTCGACCCCGATGATCAACTGGCGCCCGACCAGGCTGTCGGACAGGTTCAGCCAGTCCTCGGTCCCCACCGCTGCTTCGGCATCGGCGGCCATCTGCGCCGCGTCGATGGCGATCGGGAAGGCCTCGACACGATAGGTGCGGTGGAAGGCGGTCACCTGTCCGTCGGCCGTGACCGTCCCGCGCTCCTCGTCCCGCACATAGTCGATGAAGGCGGCGTAGTCCTCGACCGTCTGCAGGCCGACAAGGTCGTAGAACGAGAAGTCCCGCATCAGGTCGCGATGGTCGGCCAGCGCGCAGAAGACAGATGGGACGGGGAAGGGAATATGGTGGAAATAGCCGATGCGGCCGGTAAATCCGAGCGCGCGCAATTCGGCACCCAGCGGGATCAGGTGGTAGTCGTGGACCCAGACGATGTCGTCGGGCCGCAGCAGGGGCAGAAGCGCGCGCGCGAACACGCGGTTGACCCGCCGGTAGGCCTCCCAGTCCGAGCGCCGCGCGTCGATCAGGCCGAGCCGGTAGTGGCAGAGCGGCCAGAGCGTGCTGTTGGCATAGCCGGCATAATGGGCCTGCTGGTCGACCGGATCGAGATCGACCAGGGCATAGTCGACCTTGCCATGCCGGACGAGGCGTGCCTCGGGCGGCGGGTTCTTGCGCGTGCGCCCGCTCCAGCCGAACCAGATGCCGCCCCGCGCCTCCAGCGCTTCGGCAAGGGCAACGGCAAGACCGCCCGCCGTCTGGCCATCCGGCAAAGCGACCCGGTTGGAGGCGATCACCAGACGGGACATCAGCGCACCTCCATGGTGGGCGTCGCGGCCTCACGCACATCGCTCGTGCCGGTCTGGACGTCGGAGCCGCGTGTCATCGCGGCGAGCCAGGCGCGAACGGCGACCGGATCGCGCAGATGGCGATTGGCGAGCGCGCTTTCGCGTGGGCCCACGCCGATTGCCAGCCCTCCCAGTGCGCGCGCGGCGCGGAACCCGTCCTCATCCGTCACATCGTCGCCGATCATCACCGGTACCCGGCCCTCGAAGGGAGGCACCGCCATGAAGCGCTCCACGGCAGATCCCTTGCTTGCGCCCTGCATCCTGAGTTCCAGAACGTGGTTCCCGCGCAGCAGTTCCACGGTTGGTCCGAGATCGGCGACAATCTCGGCGACCGCTGCCTCGACCCGCCCGGCAAGATCCGGCGAGCGGCGATAGTGAATGGCGAGCGAACTCGGCTTGCGCTCCACCACGATGCCCGGCCAGGCCTCGATGGTCTGCGTCGCCTCGCCATTGAGGCGGGACAACCAGGTCGGGGGCTCGTTCCGCTCGACGGTTCCCTCCGCCGACAGCCGCCAGGCCGCTCCGTGCTCCCCGGCGCAAGCCAGCCGGGCCGGCGCGAAGGTTTCATCGATCCAGTCGATGGTCCGCCCCGAGACCAGCGCGAGGGCGCCGTCGAGATGGTCCTGCATCCGCATCAGCAGGTCCGGCAGGCCGTCCGGGACAAGCACCGCATCCGGGGTCTCGGCAAACTCGAGAAGCGTGCCGTCAATATCCAGAAAGACAGCCAGGGCGACGGGGTTTGGGTCCGTTCCAGGAAGGGTCAAAGCTGGCAAAATCCTGTGAGATCAGGCTCCCCGAAGAGAAGAAGATGTGAGCGTGTGATGGCAAGAGGGGCAATTCATTGCGCCGTCCCGATTGGGGAAGATAGGGCGCATCGCCCGCGAATCCAACCCGGATGAGCAATGAAGTGGCGATTTGCTGATGTGAATACGGTGGAGGCAGCGCCCGGAACGGTGCGCCGATCCGGGCCAGACGTCGTCTCAGACCGCCTTCGGCAAGGCCTCGCGCGCCCAGCCCTCGCGCTTGCGGTAGATGGTCGAGGGGCTGATCTCCAGCGCCGCCGCGGCGCGCGACAGGTTGCCGTCGAAGGCGGCGATGGCGTCCTCGATGATGCGCCGCTCCTGCACCCAGAAGGGATCGACCGACGAACGGTCCGCGGGTGGGCTGGCCATCCTGTCCGGCGGGGCATGGGAGCCGTGGGCAAGCGCCAGCGGCAGCATGGCGGCCGTGACCTGTTCCCCGTCATGCATGACCACGATCCGGCGGATGACATTCTGCAACTGGCGGACATTGCCCGGCCATCCGAAGCCGGCGACGATCCGGGCGGCTGCGGGCTCGAACCCGCGGAAATGTCGCCCCTCCTCGCCGCTGAACCGGCACAGGAAGGCCTCGGCCAGCGCCGGGATATCGTCGCCGCGCTGGCGCAGGGGCGGCAGGTGCAGCGGCAGCACGCAGAGCCGGTAGAACAGGTCCTCGCGGAACCGCCCGGCGGCAACCTCCGCCTGCGGGTCCCGGTTGGTGGCGCAGACGAAGCGCAAATCGACCTGGCGCGTGCGGGTGTCGCCGACCCGGCGAACCTCGCCCGTCTGGATGAAGCGCAGCAGCTTGGTCTGCAGCGCGAGGTCCATCTCGCAGATCTCGTCGAGGAACAGCGTCCCGCCATCGGCAAGTTCGGCGGCGCCCGGCCGGTCCTCGACGGCCCCGGTGAAGGCCCCCCTGACATGGCCGAAAATCTCGCTTTCCATCAGCTCGCGCGGAATAGCCCCGCAATTGAGGGCGACGAAGCGGCCGGTCTCGCGGCCGGATCGACGGTGGACCGCCTGCGCGGTCACTTCCTTGCCCGTGCCGCTCTCGCCGGTGATGAACACGGGTGCCCGCGAGGGGGCGATGCGGCGGACCTGTTCGTAGATGCCCCGCATGGCCGGGGAGGTGCCGATGAAGCCCTCGAAATCCGCATCCGTCCCCTGTTCGGGCTGCCGGACCGGACGCGCGGCCGAAACCGGTCCGAGCAGGTCGCCCACCCTGCGGGCCAGGTCGGCGGGCGCAACCGGCTTGACCACCACATCGCAGGCGCCGGCACGCATGACCGCAACCACGGTTGCCAGCGAGCCGCGCGCCGTGGTGACGACCAGCGGGCCCTCGTAGCCGGACAAGCGGATCGCCTCGACGTGATCGACAGCGGATGCGCCATCTCCGTCGATGCAGGCAACGACGGCGGCCGGGGCCGTATCGTCGAGGATCAGCAGGGCCGATTCAAGATCCACGGCCTCCACACCCCTCCCGAGCGCGCCAAGCGCCCGCACCGCCTGGCGACGGGCGGCCGGATCGGCGTCGAGCACGAGGATCGTTGGCAGGACGACTTCATCACGGGGCTCTTCTGAGCCCACTTCACGCAGCATGGCCGGGCGACCCCTCACACGGACCGGATTCCTTCGGTGAGCCACACCATGGTGCAACAGGGTAAACAGGCGGTTTCCGAACCGGTGCCGCCGCCAATGCAAATGGCCCGCCGGATGGCGGGCCATGGGAGACGGCCGCGGGGGCCGGCCGTCAGATTTGCAAGGCGGCCCTCAGAGGCGGCCGCCGCCCTCGCCGGGACCGCCCGGACCGCCGCGACGCGGTCCATCGCCCGAGCCGCCGCGGCCTTCGCCCCAGCCACCGCGACCTTCGCCCCAGCCACCGCGGCCTTCGCCCCAGCCGCCGCGGCCTTGCCAGCCGCCCATCATCATGCCGCCGCCCATCATGCCGCGGCCCCGCATCATCATGCGCGCGGCGCGCCGCTTCTGGCCCTCGTCAAGGGTGGCGTAGAGCGGCTGGGCCGCGTCGGCGATCCTGCGCATGGTCGCCGCACCCTCGGCCATCCGGTCGGCGGCGGCGCGCATGCGCTGGATCGGGTCCTGCATGGCCTGGCCACGGCTCTCACGCATCTCGCGGCGACGCTCGAAGCGCTCGGTCATGCGCTGGAAGCGCTGATTCGCCGTTTCCCGCAGCGCCGCCTCGAGCGCCGGCCAATGCTGCTCCTGCTCGGGTCGCAGCCGCAGGCCCGCCTTGAGCCCGGCAAGCCGCGCGTCGATCATCGCGGCGCGATCCTCGGGCGACATGCGCATCATGCGCCGACCCGGACCCCAGCCGCCGGGGCCTCCGCCGCCACGGCCTTCGGTGGCGCCGGGCGGCGATGCCGGCGGGCTGCCGGGAGGCGTTGCCTGCGCGAAGGCGGCAGCCGCCGTGACGAGGCTGGCCGCGACAGCCACTGCAACGAGCTTGGTCTTCATGATGGTCTCCTTCGGGTCGCCCCCGACCCAGAACCTGATGAAGACACGCTACGCCCGCCGCCCGCCTTGACCCAGTTAAACTTCGTTCATGTGGCGGAAGGCCCGCCACCGGTCGGTGCCTTGCCGAACTGGGCGAACAGCTTCTCGACCTGCGCCAGCTGCTGGTCCTGCATCTCCCGGCCGGTCTCGAACAGCCGGCCCATCGTCGCTGTCCAGGTGTCGGCGGCCTGCTGGCCGATGCTGCGCGGACCGGTGGCCTCGCCGGTTGCCGGCGGGGTTGCCGGCTGCATGAGCGGATTGGCCGCCTGAAGCTGGCGGGCCATCTCCATCAGCTGGTCGAGGCCGGGGATGCCGGTGGCAGCGGCGGGCTTGGGCTGGTTGGCGCCGGCGAAGAAGTTGGAGAACATGCCCATCATGCCGCCAAGCGGGTCGGCCGTGCCGGGGGCCATGGGCGTGCCGAGCCGTGACAGCGTGGCGGTGAGCAGGGCGCCGAGGGGGTTCTGTCCATTCATCGCGCCCTGCATCAGGCCGCCCATCAGCAGGGCCGCCATCATGGGCATGACCTGCTTCATCATCTCTTGGCCCATGCCGGTCACGGTCGCCGTCTGGGCGGCGATGGCCTGGGCCAGGTCGTTCGAGCCGAAGATCCGCGTCATGGCCTCCTGGCCCGCGGCCATCATGGCGCTGGTGGCGCCCGCCGGGTTCTCGAACATCTTCGCGACATTCGGCTGGGCGGCGTAGAGGCCGAACAGGTTGGCAAGGTCGAGCGGCGACTGGGCCGTGCGGTTGAGCCCCACCGAGAAGGCAGGAAGAAGGGCATCCATGGCGGTCTTCACCTGATCCGGCGCCATGCCGAACTGTCGGGCAAAGGTGTCGAAGCCGGGATTGCGCTGCGCCTGCGCGAGGATGTCGGCGAGATTGAACATGACAGCGCTCCCTTGGGCCGATTCCCGGCCCTGTCGCTGCATCTAACCATGGCGGACCGCGAGCGTCACGAGCCGGCCGTGGCCCCCTTTCCGGAGGTGAAAGGCGAATGGGCCGCCGGCGGAGGCGCGATCGACGGCGGCTCGGTAGGCGGCCGCTGCGCGAGCCTGTCGATCACGCGGTAGCAGATGACGATGGACAGCACGGCGAAGACCATGCCGCCCACGGCCTGGCCGGCAATGATACCCTCCGGACCATGGGTCTCGCCGCCGAGCCAGGCACCTGCCAGCGCGAACGGCACCGTGCCGACCGTTGCCCGGCCCCAGTTCAGCACGGTCGAATAGGTCGGGAAGCCAAGATTGTTGAACGCCGCATTGCCGACGAAGACCGCGCCGTTGAAGGCCCAGATCAGCGAGGCATAGACGCAGAAGAAGCCGATCACGCCCGCCGCCGTGCCCGTGGCGCCGAAGGCGGCGATGATCGGTCCGGACAGCATCAGCAGGATCAGCCAGACGACCATGCCGTAAATGGTCAGGAAGATGAGCGAATCGGTCAGCGTCTGGCGCACCCGCGGGATCAGCCGCGCGCCGAGATTCTGGCCCATGATCGGGCCGACCGAGCCGGACAGGGCGAAGAACGCCCCGAAGGCCACCGGCACCAGCCGCCCGAGCACCGCCCAGCCGGCGACCGCCCCGTCGCCATAGCGGGCGATCATCGCCGTGACGATGCTGTTGCCCACCGGCGTGGCGACATTGGTCAGCACGGCGGGGACGGCGATGGCGGCCAGCGGTCGCAGGTCGCCGATCACCGCCGCAGCCGTCGGGCGGGCCGCCATGCGATGCACGCGCGTGACCGCCCAGGCGCCGGTCCCGGCCATGCCGATGCGGGCGACGATCGAGGTCAGCGCGGCGCCATCGACCCCGAGGCCGAGGCCGAAGATGAGGATTGGATCGAGGATGGCGGTGATGATGCCGCCTGCCAGCGTCACCCACATGGCGCGTTGCGCATCGCCGACCGCGCGCAGGATGGACGAGTACATCATGCCGAGGCCGAGGAACGGGGTCGCCGGCACCACCATCCAGAGAAAGCGGTCGGCAATCGCATGGGTGCGGCCGGTCGCGCCGAGCAGGGACAGGGTCGGCCCGGAGGATGGCAGCAGGGCAATCGAAATGGCGGTCATCACCACCACCATGGTGATGAGGCTTGAGGTCGCGATCCGGCGCGCGCGGGCGCGATCACCGGCGCCGAGAGCACGCGAGACCAGCGCCGTGCCGGCGATGGCGAGGCCGATGGAGAACGACGTCAGGAAGAACAGGACGGTGCCGGCATAGCCGATGGCCGCCGCCAGTTCCTGTTCGCCGAGCCGGGAGATGTAGAACAGGTTGAGCAGGTCGACGAGGAAGATCGCCATCAGGCCGACCGAGCCGGTCGTGGTCATGACGATGACATGCCGCATCGTCGAGCCCTGCGTGAACTTCGCAGGCTCCGCGCGCGAAGGAGAGGCTGAACTCATCCTGAATACCTGGTCTCGTCTGTCAGCACGTCCTGGGCTTCCGGATTGAGCGGCCGTGCGGCGCGCGCCGGCTCCACCAGCGGGGCGGGCTGCATCTGCTGGTGCATCAGGTGCCGTCCGGCGGCCAGCCCCTCGTGCTGCTGAAGCTCCAGCCGGGCGGCATCGCGCCGGCGCACGTCAGCCATCACCGCATCGGCACGCTCGGGATCGCTGCCGAGCGCAACCAGAGCATGGCGGCCGAACAGGAGCGCGCTCTCCAGCGTCTCGCGGATTTCGAAGTCGACGCCCTCCTCGCGCAGCTTGATCGTGTGGCCCCGGTCGAAGGCCCGCACGAACAGTTTGGCCAGCGGAAACTCCGCCTTGACCAGTTCGACAATGGTGTTGGCAGCTTCCGGCTTGTCGACGCAGACGCAGATCAGCCGGGCCCGCCCGGCCCCCGCGGCCCGCAGCACGTCCAGCCGCGTGCCGTCGCCGTAATAGATGCGGAACCCGAAGCTGGCGGCCGCCTCGATCATCTCGACATCGTTGTCGATGATGGTGACCTCCACCCGTTCGGCCAGCAGCGACTGGCAGGTGAACTGGCCGAACCGGCCGAAGCCGATCACCAGCACCTCGCCCGAGAGCCCGTCCGCCACTTCCACCCCGTCGAGCGAGACCTTCTCGGCCGGAACGAGATATTTGAGGCCCATCAGCGCCAGCGGCGTCAGCACCATGGAAATGATGACGATGGCGGTCAGCACGGCATTGGCCTGGCCGTCGATCAGCCCGGCAGACGTCGCCGCGGCATAGAGCACGAAAGCGAACTCGCCGCCCTGCGCCATCAGGATCGTCCGCTCCATGGCCTCCGCATGAGAGGAGCGGGCGATGCGCGCGATGACATAGATGCCGGCGGCCTTCACCAGCATGTAGGCGACCACGTAAACGACGACGAGCCGCCAGTTGGCGGCAACCACCGACAGGTCGAGCGACATGCCGACCGCCATGAAGAAGAGCCCCAGCAGCATGCCGCGAAACGGCTCGATGTCGGCCTCGAGCTGGTGGCGGAAGGTCGATTCGGAGAGCAGGACGCCGGCGAGGAAGGCACCCATGGCCATGGACAGGCCGCCCATCTGCAGGGCGAGTGCCGAGCCGAGAACCACCAGCAGCGCCGCCGCGGTCATCACCTCTCGCGCGCCGGACTGGGCCAGCAGGCGGAACAGCGGATTGAGGAGATAGAGCCCGGCGAGGATCAGGCCGACGATGGAGCCGATGCCGATGGCGACGGTCATCGCATGGCTGGCAAAGCCCTGGGCGGTGGCGGGCGCGACGGCCGGGGCGAGGAAGGCCACCAGCGCCAGAAGCGGAATGATCGCGAGATCCTCCAGCAGCAGGATCGACACCATCTTCTGCCCATGGGGGGAATTGAGTTCGCCGCGCTCCTCCAGCGTCTGCATGACGATGGCGGTAGAGGTCATGACGAAGCCGGCGCCGGCGGCGAACGAGACGGCCACGGGAAAGCCGCCGATGACGCCGACCAGCGTCAGCAGTCCCGCGCAGACCGCCACCTGGGCAAGGCCGAGCCCGAAGATCTGCCGCCTGAGCCCCCACAGGCGGGATGGCTGCATTTCCAGGCCGATGATGAACAGGAACAGCACCACGCCAAGCTCTGCGACGTGCAGGATTGTCGCAGGATCGGTGAAGGCCTTGAGGCCGAACGGCCCGATGGCCAGGCCCGCAGCCAGATAGCCGAGGATGGAGCCGAGCCGCGCCTTGCGGAACAGCGGCACGGCAACGACCGCTGCGGCGAGCAGCGTCACGGCCGGCACGACGAAGGCGGTGGGGGAGTGGATGTCGGCCATGGGGAATCCGGGGGAGGAGAGCGACCCCCTATTTAGGCGGCCGGGACGCGTTCGGCACCACCCATGTTTTCACGAGGGCGGTGCGGGCGCGGTTCGCGGTCAGCCCGTGCCGCCGACCGTGATCCGTTCCATCTTCAGGGTCGGCTGGCCGACCCCGACCGGCACCCACTGGCCGGCCTTGCCGCAGGTGCCGATGCCGGTGTCGAGGCTCATGTCGTTGCCGACCATGGTGACGCGCTTCATGTCGGCCGGCCCCGAGCCGATCAGCATGGCGCCCTTCAGCGGCGCGCCGACGCGTCCGTTCTCGATCCGGTAGGCCTCGGTGCATTCGAAGACATATTTGCCCGACGTGATGTCGACCTGCCCGCCGCCGAAACTGACCGCATAGATCCCGTTCTTCACGCTGGCGATGATCTCCTCCGGCGCATGGCCGCCGGCCAGCATGTAGGTATTGGTCATGCGCGGCATGGGCTGGTGCGCATAGCTCTCGCGCCGGCCGTTGCCGGTGGCGGCGACGCCCATCAGGCGGGCGTTCTGGCGGTCCTGCATGTAGCCGACCAGCCGGCCGTCCTCGATCAGGACGGTGCGGCTGGAGGCGGTGCCCTCGTCGTCGATCGAGATCGACCCGCGCCGGCCGATGATCGTCCCGTCGTCGACGACGGTCACTCCCGGGGCCGCGACCATCTCGCCCATCAGCCCGGCAAAGGCCGACTGACCCTTGCGGTTGAAGTCGCCCTCGAGCCCGTGGCCGACCGCCTCGTGCAGCATCACGCCCGGCCAGCCGGGGCCGAGCACGACATCCATCTCGCCGGCCGGCGAGGGCACGCTGTCGAGGTTGACCAGTGCCTGGCGCAGCGCCTCGTCCGCGGCATGCGTCCAGCTGTCCTCGGTGACGAGACCGGCAAAGGCGGCGCGGCCGCCAAAGCCGTGCGAGCCGCTCTCCTGACGGTCGCCACGCCCGGCAACGACAGACACGTTCAGCCGCAGCAAGGGGCGCACGTCGCGATAGGTGGCCCCGTCGGGTCGCATGATCTCCACCGCCTGCCACGACGAGGCGAGCGAGATGCTCACCTGCCGAACTGCGCTGTCCTTGCCGCGCACATAGGCGTCGATGGCCTCGACGAGGCGCACCTTGTCGCCGAAGGCGGGGGCGTCCAGCGGATTGTCGTCGCCGTAGAGGCGAACATTGGTCCGCGCCGGGCCGGCGGCCAGCGTGCCGGCATAGCCGTCGGCGACCGCACGGACCGTCTCGGCGGCTCGCTTCAGGGCCTCCTCGGAGACCTGCGAGGAATGGGCATAGCCCACCGCCTCGCCCTTGACCGCCCGCAGTCCGAAGCCCTGGCTCGTATCGGTGCCGGCCTGCTTCAGCCGGCCATTGTCGAAGACGAGCGATTCCGAGCGCTTGTATTCAAGAAACAGTTCGCCATCGTCGGCGCCGGCAAGCGCCGTCGCGAGGATCGACTGTGCAACGGCCGGGTCGAGATCGGCGCGGGCAAGCAGGGAGAGGTCGGACATCGGCACTCCGGCAGGCAGGCCGCAGCGGCAGCGCGGCAAGGTCCCAACTGGGAAAGTCCTGACTAGGACAGTCTTATCTAGGCCTGCCGGCGGCGGGATGCGAGTGCCGATCGTCCGCCAGGGTCAGGGCAGGGCGGCGAAGCCGTCCTTGAAGCCGTTGAGCGACACCGGGACGCCAATGCCCTCCTCCGGCGTCTGGAAGATGATGAAGGTCGCGGTGCGGCCACTCGACATCTTGCCGATCAGTTCCTCTTCCATCACGACCTCGGCATAGCAGCCGGACGGCAGGCAGCGCACGAAGCCGGCCCGGCCGACATCCTGGTCGTCGATCCGCAGGCCAAGGCCCGAGGGCAGCAGCACCCCGAGCGGAGCGAGCACGCGCAGCAGGCGTGCGCGCCCGTCGGCCGTCTTCAGGGCGATGACCGAGAGCGCGACATTGGGCCGGTCCTCGGCCGCAACGTTCTGCACCAGGGCACATTGCTCGCTGCGCGATCCGGGCGGCGTGTCGCAGCGCACCTGCCAGTCGCCGTGCGTCGCCCGTACCGCGCCCTGCGCGTGAGCCGGGACGGGCGCGACAGTGAGCGTTGCAAGGCCAAGGATCGCAAGGGCAAGGCTGGCAAGGCCCATGCGGCGGCGCGCCATGGTCGGGAGTGTCATCCGCTGGTCTCCGGGCCTCGTATCGAGCGTCAAGGTCAGGCGGCAAGGCACCGAATCGCCCGCCCGTGCGGGCGTTCCGAGCCTGTCCGTGGGAGGGACCATTCCATCGGGACCATGTCAAGATGATGGGCAAGAGGCGGCCGTCCATGCAAAAGCGGGACGCCGGGGGCGTCGATCGGCGCATTTCCCGCAGTGCGGCAACCGACTATAAGAGATCAGGAAGGGGCGGGACGGGCTTCCCTGGAAACGTTCGACGGTCGCATTGCGAGCATGGCGATTTTGTGTTTCAAGGGGCCGAAAACCCCGCCCGGCGAGGCGCGCGGCGCATCCCTTGACGATGTGCTCCCGGTCGCGGCGAGATGGGGTTCCAAGGGCGCAGACAGGCGTGGCCGTCTGCGCGGGGCGCTTGGGCAGGTTTGGCATGAAGGTCGCGGGCGCCCGGGCGCGCCCCGTCACGGATATGGAGCGAAGGAACATGCGTAAGGCGATGCTGAGCGGCGCGCCGACGAAGCTGATGGGGGCCGGCGTGCTCCTGGCGGCTGCGGCGCTGGCCATGGCCGTCGGCCCGGTGCAGGCCCAGGGACTGGGTCAACCGGTGCGCGGCGCCATCGGCTTCCAGGAATCGGCCTCGCCGGTCATGGACTTCATCGTCTGGTTCCACAACGTGCTGCTGATGCCGATCATCACGATCATTTGCATCTTCGTCGCCGGCCTGCTCGGCTGGTGCATCTGGCGCTTCTCCGAGACGCGCAACCCGGTTCCGTCCAAGACCACGCACCATGTCGGCCTCGAGGTTGCCTGGACCGTGATCCCGGTGCTGATCCTGTTCGTGATCGCCATTCCCTCGTTCCGCCTGCTCTACCAGCAGCAGGTCATCCCGAGAGCCGACATGACCATCAAGGCCATCGGCTCCACCTGGAAATGGTCCTACGAATATCCCGATCACGGCAATTTCCAGTTCGTCTCGACCATGTCGACGGACGAGGAGATCGCCCAGCGCGTCGCCCAGGGCACCCCGCGCGAGCAGCTTCCGCGCCTGCTGGCGGTCGACAACGAGGTCGTCGTGCCGGTCAACAAGGTGATCCGCGTCCAGGTCACCGCCTCCGACGTGATGCACGCCTTCGCGGTTCCCTCCTTCGGCATCAAGATCGACGCCGTTCCGGGCCGCCTGAACGAGACCTGGTTCCGCGCCACGCGCGAGGGCCTGTTCTACGGCCAGTGCTCGGAGCTCTGCGGCAAGGACCACGCCTTCATGCCGATCGCGGTCCGTGTCGTCTCCGAGCAGGCCTTCGCGACATGGGTCGAGGATGCCCGGCGCAGGTTCGCCGCCGCTCCCGCACCGACCACCGTCGCCGCCACCGAAATCCCGGCGACGCGCTGACGCGCCGCCCGCCACAACGACTGATCCAGTCGAGGACTGAAGCACCATGGCTCAGGCTCACGCGTCCGCCGACCACCACGACGACCATGCCATTCCGACCGGCTGGCGCCGCTACGTCTATTCGACGAACCACAAGGACATCGGCACGATGTACCTGGTGTTCGCCATCATTGCGGGCCTGATCGGCTTCGCGCTGTCGATCGGCATCCGGCTCGAGCTCATGGAGCCGGGCATGCAGATCTTCTCAAATGCCCATGCGTTCAACGTGTTCACGACCGGCCACGGCGTCATCATGATCTTCTTCATGGTCATGCCGGCGCTGATCGGCGGCTTTGCCAACTGGTTCGTGCCGATCATGATTGGCGCGCCGGACATGGCCTTCCCGCGGATGAACAACATCTCGTTCTGGCTGCTGCCGCCGGCCTTCGGCCTGCTGCTCATCTCGCTGTTCGTGGAAGGTCCGTCGGGCGCCACCGGGTTCGGCGGCGGCTGGACCATCTATCCGCCGCTCTCGTCCACGCTGGGCCATCCCGGCCCCGCCATGGATTTCGTGATCCTGTCGCTGCATCTTGCCGGCGCCTCGTCGATCCTCGGCGCGATCAACTTCATCACGACCATCTTCAACATGCGCGCACCGGGCATGACGCTGCACAAGATGCCGCTGTTCGCCTGGTCGATCCTGGTCACGGCCTTCCTGCTGCTGCTGTCGCTGCCGGTGCTGGCCGGCGCCATCACCATGCTGCTGACTGACCGCAATTTCGGCACGACCTTCTTCGATCCGGCCGGCGGCGGTGACCCGATCCTGTTCCAGCACCTGTTCTGGTTCTTCGGTCACCCGGAGGTCTACATCCTGATCCTGCCGGCCTTCGGCATCGTCAGCCACATCATCTCCACCTTCTCCAAGAAGCCGGTCTTCGGCTATCTCGGCATGGCCTATGCCATGGTGGCGATCGGCGTGGTCGGCTTCATCGTGTGGGCGCACCACATGTACACGGCCGGGCTTTCGGTGAAGACCCAGGCCTATTTCGTCGCCGCCACCATGGTGATCGCGGTGCCGACGGGGGTGAAGATCTTCTCCTGGATCGCTACCATGTGGGGCGGTTCCATCCGTATGGCAACCCCCATGCTCTGGGCCGTCGGCTTCATCTTCCTGTTCACCGTGGGCGGCGTCACCGGCGTCGTCCTGGCCAATGCCGGTGTCGACCGGGCCCTGCACGATACCTATTACGTGGTGGCCCACTTCCACTACGTGCTGTCGCTCGGCGCGGTCTTCGCCATCTTCGCGGGCTGGTACTACTGGTTCCCGAAGATGACCGGCTACATGTACTCGGAATTCGTCGGCAAGATGCATTTCTGGGTCACGTTCATCGGCGTGAACCTGATCTTCTTCCCGCAGCACTTCCTGGGCATCCAGGGCATGCCGCGCCGCTATGTTGACTATCCGGACGCCTTCGCAACCTGGAACTTCGTCTCGTCCATCGGCTCCTATATCGCGGCTGTCGGCGTGGTGATCTTCCTGTCGGGTGTCGTGCTCGCATTCCAGCGCAAGCAGAAGGTTGGCGACAACCCGTGGGGCGAGGGGGCGACCACGCTCGAGTGGACGCTGCCGTCGCCGCCGCCGTTCCACCAGTTCGAGCAGCTGCCGCGCATCCGCTGAGGTCGCTGCTGATCATCTGACCCTCGTCCGGGGCATCCCTTGCCCCGGATCGTCACAGGGAGCCGGCCTCACCCGGCCCCGCCGAACCGGAAGCCGACGTGTCCTTTGTCGACGAGACCACCGATGCCGGCCGCGCAGCTCTGGTGAGCCAGGCCACGCCGCGCGACTTCATCGAACTTATGAAGCCGCGGGTGATGTCGCTCGTCGTGTTCACGGCGCTGGTCGGGATCATGCTGGCGCCGGGCGGGCTGCATCCGGTTCTCGGCGCCATCAGCCTGATGGCCATCGCCGTCGGCGCCGGGGCCTCCGGCGCGCTGAACATGTGGTACGACGCCGATATCGACGCCCGCATGTCGCGCACGCTGGCGCGTCCCATCCCCTCGGGCCGCGTCTCCCCCGGCGAGGCGCTCGCCTTCGGACTGGTGCTGTCGGCCTTTTCGGTCGCCGTGCTCGGCCTTGCCGCCAACTGGCTGGCCGCCGGCCTGCTCGCCTTCACGATCTTCTTCTATGCCGTCGTCTATACGATGTGGCTGAAGCGGGCGACGCCGCAGAACATCGTCATCGGCGGTGCCGCGGGCGCCTTTCCGCCGATGATCGGCTGGGCGGCAGTCACCGGTTCGGTCTCCGTCGAATCGATCGTGCTGTTCCTCATCATCTTTGTCTGGACCCCGCCGCATTTCTGGGCGCTCGCGCTCGTGAAGTCGGAGGACTATGCCCGCGCCGGGGTGCCGATGCTGCCGGTCGTGGCGGGCGCCGATGAGACGCGGCGGCAGATCCTCCTCTACACGCTGCTGCTCGCCCCGCTCGGCCTTGCCCCGGTCTTCCTCGGTTTCGCCGGCCTGGCCTATGCCGCTACGGCGACAGCCGGCGGTGCCGTCATGCTCTGGTGCGCCGTCGAGATCTGGCGGCGGCGCGAGGGCGCGCCGGCCCGCAAGGCGGCCGGCCGCATGTTCGGCTATTCGATCCTCTATCTCTTTGCGCTTTTCGCCGTGCTGCTGGTCGAGCAGGGCCTCCTGGCACGCTTCGGCTGGGGGGCATGATGCCCGACGACAGCCGCCAGACGGGAATCGTGCTGACACCGGAGGAGAAGAAGCGCCAGCGCCAGCGCAACGTCGCCATCGCGCTTGCGCTCGTCGGGCTCTGCGTCCTGTTCTGGGCCATCACCATCGTGAAGGGCCCCGCCATGCTCAACAGGCCGATGTAGGGACTGCGCCATGGCCGATGGGATCAACACCGAAGCGACCCGGACCGACGTGACGCCGCCCCAGGGCTCGCGGCAGAAGGGCTGGCGTGACATCAAGGTCGCGCTGTCCGCGCTTGCCTTCGGCGCCACCATGTTCGGCGCGGCCTATGCCGCGGTCCCGCTCTACGACATGTTCTGCCGCCTGACCGGATTCGGTGGCACCACCATGCGCGCCGAGCGGCCGGCCGACCGGGTGGTCGATCACCGCCTCGACATCCGCTTCGACGCCAATATCGGCCCCGGCCTTCCGTGGCGCTTCCGTGTCGATACCGCACGGCAGACGATCCGGGCCGGCGAGACCCACACCATGACCTATCAGGTGACCAATACCGGCCCTGAGGCGGTCACCGCCATGGCCACCTACAATGTCACGCCGCTGACCGCCGGCCGCTACTTCAACAAGCTGCAGTGCTTCTGCTTCACCGAGCAGACGCTGGCCCCCGGCGAGACGCGCGAGTTCTCGGTCGTCTATTTCATCGATCCCGACATCGTCGACGACCCCGAAGGCCGGTCGACGAACACCATCACTCTCAGCTACACGTTCTTCCGGCAGAACCAGTCCCCGCGCCCCGTGGCGCAGGGCGCCGCGCCGACCCGGCAGAACTGACCACGGCCCGACCGGCCCGGACGAGACAGAGCCACACGGAGAGACCAGCAATGGCCGAGGCCCACGCCAAGCATCACGACTACCACCTCGTCCCGCCGAGCCCCTGGCCGTTCATCGGCTCCATGTCCGCCTTCGTCATGGCGATCGGCGCCATCATGTGGATGAAGGGCATGCCGCTGGCCGGGCTGAAGCTCGGGCCGGTGGTGTTCTTCGCGGGCTTCATCGGCGTGCTCTACACGATGTTCGCCTGGTGGTCGGACGTCATCAAGGAGAGCCAGCAAGGCGATCACACCCGCGTCGTGCAGCTTCACCTGCGCTACGGCATGATCATGTTCATCGCCTCCGAGGTGATGTTCTTCGTCGCCTGGTTCTGGGCCTATTTCGATGCCGCCTTCTTCGCCGGCGAGGCGATCCAGTACCAGCGCACCGAACTGACCGGCGGTCATTGGCCGCCGAAGGGCATCGAGACCTTCAATCCGCTGCAGATCCCGCTGCTCGGCACGCTCGTGCTGCTTCTCTCCGGCACGACGGTGACCGCGGCCCATCACTACGTGGTGACCGGCGAGCGCGAGAAGGCCAAGATGTATCTGTGGTTCACGGTCGTGCTCGGCGTGCTGTTCACCTGCCTGCAGGCCTACGAGTACGGCCACGCCCACTTCAACTTCTCGGGCCACATCTACGGCGCAACCTTCTTCATGGCGACCGGATTCCACGGCGCCCATGTCATCATCGGCACCATCTTCCTGTTCGTCTGTGCCATGCGCCTCTACAAGGCCACGCATCTGACCCCCGAGAAGCATTTCGGCTTCGAGGCTGCGGCCTGGTATTGGCACTTCGTCGACGTGGTCTGGCTATTCCTGTTCGCCGCCATCTATGTCTGGGGCCATGACTGGTCCGGCAAGGCCCTGGCGGCTGCGGCCGGCGCCGGTCACTGATCCTGCTGCAGGACGGCACGGGAAGGGGCGGCTTCGGCCGCCCTTTTCGTTGATGGGTTGCGACGCTCTTGCCCGGCCTTCACGCCCTCGTCATTGTGACGTGAGGCCCTGGTTGTGGCTGTATGTCAGACGAACACCGGAGCCCGGTCGATCAATGCCCAAGAATCGCCAATGCCCATGACACGTCGAACTGTTCTGGCCGCCTCGCTGGCCGCCGCGGCGGCTCCGGCCGTCCTGACGCGGGTGGCGATGGCGAGCGCGCCGGTGGAGCGCGTGCAGCGCCATGTGCTGGCCAACGGGCTGGAGATCGTGGCGATCCCCGATCACCGCGTTCCCGTCATCACCCACATGCTGTGGTACCGGGTCGGGTCGGCCGACGAGGAGCGGGGCAAGTCGGGCCTTGCGCACTTCCTTGAGCATCTCCTGTTCAAGGGCACCGAGCGTCATCCGGGCAACCTGTTCCAGCGCGCGGTCACCGCCGTCGGCGGGACCGAGAACGCCTTCACCTCCCTCGACTATACCGGCTATTTCCAGCGCATCGCGCGCGACGAGATTGCGCGGATGATGGATTTCGAGGCCGACCGGATGACCAATATCGTCCTGACCGACGAGGTGGTCGATCCCGAGCGCGACGTGGTGCTGGAGGAGCGCCGGCAGCGCACCGACAACGTGCCGGGCGCCCGCCTCGGCGAACGGCTGTCGGCCGAACTCTGGGGGCCTGACCACCCCTACGGCGTTCCGGTCATCGGCTGGGAAAACGAAATCCGCGGTCTTACCCGCGAGGATGCTCTGGTCTTCTACCGCCGGCACTATGCGCCCAACAATGCGATCCTGATCGTCGCCGGCGACATCACGCCGGAGGAGGTGATCCGGCTGGCCGAGCCGACCTATGGCGCCATTGCCCGAAATCCGGCCATCCAGCCGCGGTCGAGGCCGCCGGGTCCTGAGCGGACGGCCCGCGGGCGCGTGCGCCTCGCCGACCCGAAGGTTGCCCAGCCCAGCATGAGCCACAGCCTGATCGTCCCGTCCTATTCCCGGGCCGCGGCCGGCGAGGCCGAGGCGCTCGACGTGCTCGCCCAGATCCTGGGTACCAGCCCGACCGGGCGCATGGTGAGCACGCTCGTTACCGAGCGGGGCCTTGCCGCCAGTGCCGGGGCCTTCTACGCGGGCTCCGCTCTGGGACAGGGCCGCTTCGCCCTGCACGCCGCTCCGCGCCCCGGCGTCCCGCTCGACCGGCTGGAGGCAGCCATCGACGACGTGCTCGCCAGGCTTCTTGCCGACGGCGTCGGCGAGGACGAGGTGGAACGGGCGAAGACGCGGCTGATTGCCGATTCGGTCTTCTCCCAGGACAGCCAGGCCAGCATGGGCCGCATGTACGGTGCGGCCCTGACCACCGGATCGGCGGTCGACGACCTTCAGGCCTGGCCCGGCCGCGTGCGTGCAGTGACCCGCGCGGCCGTCGAGGCTGTCGCCCGCCGCCATCTCGACCTCAACCGCGCCGTGACTGCCGAACTGGTTCGTGGCGAGGAGCCGGCCCGATGATCCTGCGTCGGCGCACATTTCTGTCGGGAACCCTCGCCATGACCGCTGCCGCCCTTGCCCCGACCGCGGCCCGGTCCTCATCGTCGAACCAGGCGAGCCGGATCGAGCGCGTGGTGTCGCCCGGCGGCGTGGAGGCCTGGCTCGTCCGCCAGACCCATCTGCCGATCGTCGCGCTCGCCTTCGCCATGGGCGGCGGCTCGGCGCAGGATCCGCAGGACCGGCCCGGCCTTGCCAACATGCTCACCGCGATGCTGGACGAAGGAGCCGGCGAGCGCGACGCCGAGGCCTTCAGCCGGGCCATGGAGGAGCGCGCGATCCAGCTGTCCTTCTCCGCCACGCGCGAC
Source organism: Phreatobacter sp. (assembly GCF_051860605.1). Lineage (GTDB taxonomy): Bacteria > Pseudomonadota > Alphaproteobacteria > Rhizobiales > Phreatobacteraceae > Phreatobacter. Next base: position 537,346 of record NZ_JBHYDR010000002.1, read on the forward strand.
CATCTGTCGGGCTCCATGCGCATGCTCTCCGAACACCGGATGCAGGCCTTCGCCCTGCTGAAGGATGCGCTCACCCAACCGCGTTTCGACCCCGCTCCCATGGAGCGCATCCGCCAGTCGCTGCTGTCGACGCTGCGTCGCCGCACCACGACGCCGGGCGCCATGACGGGCGATGCCTTCTGGCAGATCGGCTTTGCCGGGCACCCCTATGCGCGCCAGACCATCGGCACGCTGGAGGGTGTGGCCGCCATCACCCGCGACGATCTTCTCGCCATGCACCGGAAGCTGGTGTCGCGTGCCGGCCTGAAGGTCGCCGTTGTCGGCGATATCGAGCCTGGCGAACTGGCGGCGGTGCTTGACGACGTCTTCGGCGGCCTGCCGGCGCAGAGCGGCGCCGGCCCGGTTCCGGCGGCCGCTCTTGCCGGTCTTGGCCAGCGGCAGATCATCCCGATCGACGTTCCCCAGGCGACCATCTCGTTCGGGATGCCGGGCCTGCTGCGCGAGGACGACGACTTCGTCACCGCCTTCGTGGTCAATCACGTTCTGGGCGGCGGCTCCTTCTCGTCCCGCCTGTATCAGGAGGTGCGCGAGAAGCGCGGCCTTGCCTATTCGGTGTCCTCCAGCCTGCTCGCGCTGGACCGTGCCGGCCTCGTCACCGGCGGCACCTCGACCCGTAACGACCGGGCCGGCGAGAGCCTGTCGGTCATCGAGGGCGAACTGAAGCGTATGGGCGAAGCCGGCCCCGACGCGGCCGAACTCGACCAGGCGAAGCGCTATCTCATCGGCTCGTGGGCGCTGCGGTTCGAGACCTCGACCCAGATCGCAGCCAATCTCATCCGCATCCAGCTCGACGGCTATGGACCGGACTATCTCGACCGGCGCAACGGCCTGATCGAGGCGGTGACGCTTGCCGATGCCAAGCGGGTGGCGGCCCGCCTGTTCGGCGATGCGAAACTGCTGGTCATCGTCGCCGGCAAGCCGGAAGGGCTGTAGGCCCGCTCACGCGCCGCGCAGCTTCTGCACGGCGAAGGCCGCAAATACCCCGATCAGCGTCAGCGCGAGTCCGAACCAGGTCAGCGCATACTCAAAATGGCGGTTGGCGAAGACGAGCCGCGTCTCTCCCCCCACCGGCAGGCCGCCCGGAACCGGGCGCGCATCGGCATCCACCGAGAATGGCGCGACAGCCCCTGTCAGTCCCATGGCCTGCGCCATTGCCGCGATGTCGCGGGTGTAGAACAGCCGGCGGGCGGCATCATCGCTCGCCGCGAAGATGGTCCGGATCTCGGGAAAGCGGACGAGGCCGTCCACGGTCACCGTGCCGCCGACCTGGCCCGCCGCGCGGGATGCCGGGTCGCGTCGCTCGGTCGGAACGAAGCCGCGATTGACGATCACCGTGCCGCCGCCCGCAAGATCCATCGGGGTCATGACAAACCAGCCCTGGCCCTGCGGCCGGCTGCGGTCGGCGGTGCGGGTGTCGCCGGCCACATGGTAGAGATAGGCCTCGCGGTTGTGGCGGAAGGTGCCGGTGAGCCGCACCTTGCGATAGTCGTCGGTCTCCGCGCTCATCGCGGTCCAGGCGCTGGCGGGGGCGAGGGGCACGGGTTCTGCCGCCGCGCGGGCCTCCACCTGGGCAATCAGGGCCTGTTTCCAGGCCAGCCGGTTCAACTGCCAGCTGCCGAGGGCGACCAGCACGGCCAGCGCTCCCAGCGCGAGGATGCCCGGCAGGACAAGGCTGCGCAGGCGCTGGGCGCGGCCCGCCGCTGAAGACGCCATCATGCTGCCTCCGCCCCTCAATCCCGGTCCAGCCGGCCCTCGCGGGCGCCGTGCCGGTATTGCATCGCGATCATCAGCCCCTTCATCGGCCGCAGCAGGCCGAGGCAGACGACAAGGATCAGCGGAGCGAAGATCACCGCATGGAGCCAGAAGGGCGGCTCGTAGCGAAGCTCCACAGCCAGCGCGATGGCGCTGATGATGAAGCCGGCGATGAGGATGACGAACACGGCCGGTCCGTCGCCGGAATCGGCGAAGGAATAGTCCAGTCCGCAGGCGCTGCATTGAGGCTTCACCGTCAGGAACCCCGAAAACAGGGCGCCCTCGCCGCAGCGCGGGCAGCGTCCGGCAAGGCCGGTCGAGATGGGGGACTGGGCTTCGAAATGGCTCATGGCAGGCATCTCCGATGCTCCTGCTATAGGCCCTCGCAGGCCGGAGAGCGAGGGTGTTGCCCGGCCGCGAAAGGTGTCGCCAGCACCGGCACGCCAGGGCAATGAATTCAATTCAAGCCGTTTCCGCCTGATTGCCCACAGCCTCCGTTAACCGCTTCTTCAAGGCTCGCGACTAGGTTTTGCCGAGGGCACGCTTGGCGGGCTGTGGCGAATTTCGGGAACGGGAGTGCAGGACGCGCTTCCGCCATCTTGGAGCAGGTCTGATGGCCGTTGATCTTTCGATGCCGATCCTTGTGGTCGATGACTACAACACGATGATCCGCATCATCCGCAATCTTCTGAAGCAGCTTGGCTTCGAGGACATCGACGACGCCTCCGACGGCTCGGCGGCGCTCGCCAAGATGAAGGAGAAGCGCTACGGGCTGGTCATCTCCGACTGGAACATGGAGCCGATGACCGGCTACGAACTTCTCAAGGAAGTCCGTGCCGATTCCGGCCTGTCCCGCACGCCTTTCATCATGGTCACGGCCGAATCCAAGACCGAGAACGTCATCGCCGCCAAGAAGGCCGGCGTGAACAACTACATCGTGAAGCCCTTCAACGCGCAGACGCTGAAGGCCAAGATCGACGCCGTCTTCGCCGACTGACATCGGGCTCCGGAGGGAGTGACCGGGGCCGGGGGGCTGCCGGAGGCGCATGAGAACCGTCGGCCCGTCCGGGCCGGCGCGAACGGAAAGGCCAGGGCTGTTCCCGCCGGTTCCGCCCCAGAAACGGACTGCGCCATGAAGAGCGTCTCGACCGATCATCTCGACCGGATCGTGGATTTCGTGAAGACCAAGCGGGAGGGCGATGTGTCGCTCGCCGACGTCGTGGGTCTTGCCGAGGTCACCGTCGAATCGCTGTCGACCTTCTTCCGCGCCATCGACAATTCCGTCTATCGCGAACTCGCCGACATCGCGTCCTTCATCACCAACATGAAGGAGGAGATCGGCCGCCTGCAGCCCAACGACCTCAAGCAGACCCGCATCCCGGCCGCCGGCCAGGAGCTCGACGCCATCGTGAAGGCCACCGAGAAGGCGACCGACACGATCATGGGCGCGGCCGAGGAGGTGATGGCCGGCGATGCCGCCGATCCGGCCTACAAGGCCATGGTCGACGAGCGGATGATGCTGATCTTCGAGGCCTGTTCGTTCCAGGACATTACCGGGCAGCGAGTCGCGAAGGTGATCGAGACCCTGAAGCACATCGAATCGCGGGTCTCGCGCTTTGCCGCGGCCATCCACGCTGCCGATGCCGATGGCTACATGACCGAGGACGAGCAGCGCGCGGCCGAGCGCAAGCGGCGCAACATCCTCCATGGACCGCAGCTCGACGGCGATGGCGTCGGGCAGTCCGATGTCGATGCCATGTTCGACAAGGCCCCCGGCATCAGCCCGCAGGACGATATCGACGCGCTGTTCAAGTGACCCGGACCGGATGCGGCAACACCGCATCCGTCGAAGGCAGGAGCAGGCGGTCCGCCGGCGTTTCACGCGTCAGGCGCGTTGCAGGTTCCACGGACAGGGCTCCGGGCCCCGGCTAATCCGGCCCACGCAGCGATCAGAACAGGTCGCCCTGCCCCTCGCCAGCCTTCCGGACAACGGCCTTCGGTTCGGCGCGCGCCGGGCGCGGCGGCGCCTCGCCATCCGCCATTGCGCCCACCTGCCCGTCGGCAAACTCGATGGCCAGCGCCATGCCGGGCGCAACCGTCGCCGCCGCGCGCAGGGGCCTGCCCGATCCGTCCCGCACCAGGGCAAAGCCGCGGGCGAGCACACCCTGATAGGAGAGGGCACCCAGCAGCTTGGCCGCGCCGTCCAGCCGGTCGCGGCGGCGGCGGACGATCAGGTCGAGGGCACGCGGGGCGCGGGCGAACAGGGCGTCGAGCCGTTCGCGCGCGCGGGCAAGGCGCGTTCCCTGCGTCTGCGCATAGACGCCGAGTGAGCGTCCGAGCCGGTCGGACAGCGCCTTGAAGGCCTGCCGCCGCGCCTCGGTCCGCCCCGAAAGGGCGGCGACGGCCCGCCCTGACAGCGCCTCGATCCGGTCGCGGGCGCGCTCCATGCGCAGCAGGATGACCCCCGGCGCCAGCCGTCCGGCCGCCCGTACGAGGCGCGTGCGATGGGCCGCCGCATTGGCGATGAGCGCATTGGGCAGCCGCTCGCCGGCGCTGTCCAGCCTCTGGCGTGCGGTCTCCAGCAGGCGTTCGGCATCGGGCAGGGCGCGGGCCGCTGCCCGCAGTTCGGTGCGGCGGCCTTCCAAGCCGCGCGCCACGGCAGTCGCCAGCCGCCGCGCGAGACTGCCGGTCTCGGCGATGAGGTCGGACCGCACGGGAACGGCCATTTCGGCAGCCGCGGTCGGGGTCGGCGCACGCCGGTCGGCGGCAAAGTCGATCAGCGTGGTATCGGTCTCGTGGCCGACGGCCGAGATCAGCGGGATGGCGCTCTCGAAGGCCGCCCGCACGACAATCTCTTCATTGAACCCCCAAAGGTCCTCAAGGCTGCCGCCGCCACGCGCGACGATGATCACGTCCGGTCGCGGAAGGTCGTCGTCCGGTCCGATGGCGTTGAAGCCACGGATGGCGTTCGCCACCTCCGCCGCGCTGCTCTCCCCCTGCACGCGCACCGGCCAGACCAGCACCGTCCGTGGAAAGCGGTCCTCCAGCCGATGCAGGATGTCCCGGATGACGGCGCCGGTCGGCGAGGTCACAACGCCGATCACTTGCGGAAGATAGGGCAGGGGCCGCTTGCGCGCGGCATCGAACAGCCCCTCGGCGGCGAGCTTCTGCCGCCGCTCCTCAAGGAGCGCCATCAGGGCGCCGATGCCGGCCGGCTCCAGGCTCTCGATGACGATCTGGTACTTCGACGAACCGGGAAAGGTGGTGACCCGCCCGGTGGCGACCACCTCCAGTCCCTCCTGCGGCTTCACTTTGAGCCGCCCGTACACGCCCTTCCAGATCACCGCCTCGATGGTCGCGCGCTCGTCCTTCAGGCGGAAATAGACATGGCCCGAGCCGCTCGGCCCCTTGAAACCCGAGATCTCGCCGCGCAGGCGCACATAGCCGAAGGCGTCCTCGATCGTCCGCTTGATGGCGGCCGAGAGGTCCGAGACCGAAATCTCGGCAAGATTGGAGGGGGCGGTATCGGTCATGCGAAGCGAATCCGTTGCCGGGCGCGGCTCTCTTGTCTAGACGCTGGCGCAGGGCCGGTGAAGGCGCATGGCTTCCGGCCGGTGCGTCCTTCGAGGCTCGGGCCATCGGCCCTCGCACCTCAGGATGAGGAAGGCATTGCACGGCATCGGGGCCAGACGACGGCGTTTCGAAATTCCGGGCCGGGCTCTCAGGTGCAAGGGCTGGGCGCGAGCCTGGACGGACGCAAGACCCCCGATGGGGACCAACGCCATGCAGGGCAACAGGCGGAGCAGACGATGAACGTACTCCTGATCGGCGGCGGCGGCCGCGAACATGCCTTGGCCTGGGCCCTGTCGGCGAGCCCGCTGCTCTCCCGTCTGCACTGCGCGCCGGGCAATCCGGGCATTGCCGAGGTGGCCACGCTGGCGGCCATCGACGTTGCCGACCATGCGGCCGTCATCGCCTATTGCCGGGACCATCAGATCACGTTCGTGGTGGTCGGTCCCGAGGCGCCGCTTGTCGCTGGCCTTGCCGATGACCTGAACGCGGCCGGCATCAGGGTCTTCGGCCCTTCGAAGGCCGCAGCCCAGCTCGAGGGCTCGAAGGGCTTCACCAAGGATCTCTGCCGGGAATTCTCCATCCCCACCGCCGCCTATGAACGGTTCACCGCGCCGGAACCTGCGAAGGACTATATCCGCCGCGTAGGGGCGCCCATCGTGGTCAAGGCCGACGGGCTGGCCGCCGGCAAGGGCGTGGTCGTGGCCATGACCCTCGGCGAGGCGCTCGACGCCGTCGACATGATGGTCTCGGGCGGCATGGGGGAGGCCGGCGCAGCCGTCGTCGTGGAGGCGTTCATGACTGGCGAGGAGGCGTCCTTCTTCGCCCTGTGCGACGGCGAGACCGCTCTCGCCCTCGCCACCGCCCAGGATCACAAGCGGGTCGGCGACGGCGATACCGGCCCGAACACCGGCGGAATGGGCGCCTATTCGCCCGCTCCGGTCATGACCGAAGCCATGGTCGAGCGCACCATGGCGGAGATCATCCGCCCCACCCTCGCGGCGATGAGGGCGCGGGGAACGCCGTTCAGCGGCGTCCTGTTCGCCGGCCTGATGATCACGGCAGAGGGGCCGAAGCTGATCGAGTACAACTGCCGCTTCGGCGATCCGGAATGCCAGGTGCTGATGATGCGCCTGAAGGACGACCTGCTGACCCTGCTGCTCGGCGCCGTCGATGGCCAGCTCCGCACCATGAGCGCCCGCTGGTATGATGACGTGGCGCTGACCGTTGTGATGGCGGCGAACGGCTATCCCGGCGCGCCGGAAAAGGGAACGCTCATCCGCGGCGTCGAACGCGCGCGCGCTCTCGCGGGCGTAGAGGTGTTCCATGCCGGCACCGTCCTGAAGGACGGGGACCTGGTGGCCAATGGCGGGCGGGTCCTGACGGTCACCGCCTCAGGAGCCACGGTGACGGAGGCGCAGGCCCGGGCCTATGCCGCCGTCGACCTGATCGACTGGCCGGGTGGCTTCTGCCGCCGCGACATCGGCTGGCAGGCCGTGGCGCGCGAGAAGGCCGCGGGCGATCATCATTGAGCGGCAGGCCGGATTGCCGCTAGTCTCGCGGCTCTGAAGGGGATCGAGATTTGGCAAGTGCCGTTCAGCGCCTCTGGCGCGCCATCCGGACCGGAATCCCCATGGCCGTCTCGCAGCGCCTGTCGCAGCGGCAGATCACTCATGCCCGCGCCCTGGAGCCGGCGCTCGGCTGGGAGTTCGACTTCAACCTGAAGGAAGATGCCGCAGGCCCCTATATCGCCAACTGGCGAGACCGCAGGGTTCCGACCGCGCGCCTTTCGGCCGTGGTCGCCGACATCGAGCAGTTGCTGGCCCATATCGAGGATCCCGAATCCGGCATCCCCGACGACACCAGCATGTCCGGCCGCAGCCCCTGGGGCGGCCAGGGCTTCGCGATGCACGACCCGCAGTTCAGCGGCAAGATCATCGACGTCAATCTGTCCCGGCGCCATGGGGTTGTCGAGATCGATATCCCGACCGGCGCGTCGGAGCAGCCGGTGCGCCAGTCGATCCGCGATCTGGAGCGGCTCGCGGAGGTGATCCGCCGGATGCTGGCCCTGCTGGAGGCGGAGCGCGAGAAGCGCCCGCAGGCAGGCGGCTGACGCAAGCGCGCCGGGCGTTTCAGGGGCAGCGGACGGCCGAGAAGGTGCGGTTGCCGCGATCCACGTAGGTCATGCGCATGCGGTTGCCCTCGACGCGAAAAATGAAGCGCTTGCGGTTGGTCATGCCCTCGCCCTCGCATCGCGCCGTGACCCGCCATTCGGGGGGCGAGCCTGTGACCTGCACGAAGCGGCAGGCCCATTCGACGCCGTCGAGGCTGCGCTGCCGGATGGTCAGCGGCAGCTCGTCGGTGCCGACACGGTTGCGGCACCAGCCTTGCTGGTCGGCCCAGCGCCCGACATAGGCAGGCTGGCCGCCGGGTTGCGCCGCAGCCCCAACACCGCCGCCAAGCACCACTCCCAGGCCCGCCAGCATTGCCATCCCACCACGCATCATGTCGCCCTCCTGCCGTCGCGGTCCTGGTGCCAGGAAATCGGACTGTGACGGTCAGGCCGAGCAAGCCGGGTGCCATGTCACCCTGTCGGTTGCGACCCGGAAGTGCGCTAGAGTCGAACCACACCCACCAGGGAGCGCCCATGTCCACCGCTGATCTGTTTCCCGGTTTCGCCTCGCATTGGGTCGATACGTCCATCGGCCGCATCTTCGTCCGCTCCGGCGGTGCCGGACCGCCGCTGCTCCTGATCCATGGCTTTCCGCAGACCCATGTGGAATGGCACCGCATCGCTCCGGAACTCGCCAGCCACTTCACTCTCGTGATCCCGGACCTGCCCGGCTACGGCTGGTCTGTGGCGCCGAAGGGCGGGGCCGGCCATTTCCCCTATGCCAAGCGCGACATGGCGAAAGTGATGATCGAGGTGATGGAGAGCCTCGGCCACATCCGCTTCATCGCCTGCGGCCACGATCGCGGCGCTCGCGTTGCCTATCGTATGGGGCTCGACCATCCCGGCCGGGCCGAGCGGGTGGTGCTGATCGACATCGTGCCGACGCTGGTCATGTGGGAACGCATCCGCAAGAACCCGTCCGCCAAGACCGAGCACTGGGTGAGCCTGTCGCGGCCCGCCCCCGAACCGGAGACCGAGATCGGCCGCGATCCGGTCGCCTATCTTGATGCCAAGCTCGCGCTCTGGACCAAGGACGGCACCCTTGCCGCCTACGATCCGCGGGCGCTCAGGCACTATCGCGACAGCTTCTCCGATCCCTCGCGCATCCATGCCGCCTGCGAGGACTACCGGGCCGGCGCGACGGTCGATCTGGCCGCCGACGAGGCCGACAAGGCGGCCGGCCGCACCATCGACGTGCCGGTCCATGTCATCTGGGGCGATTCCGGGATTCCCTCGCAAGGCGCTAGCCCTCTCGACGCCTGGCGGCTGTTCGCAAGCAAGCTGACAGGGGAGGCGGTCGATTCCGGCCATTTCGTGCCGGAAGAGAACGCGGCTGGCTGCCTCGTGGCGCTGCTGCCCTTCCTCAAAGGCACAGCTCTCCCGCCGGCCGGCTAGCTTGTCGCCGGGTGCCGCCCTCCGGCATGATCGGCGCAAAAGCACCCAACGGGAGGATATGCCTTGCCTGACACCCTGACCGAGATCGCCTCCGGGCTCCTGTTTCCCGAAGGCCCGATCGCCATGCCGGATGGCTCGATCATCCTCGTCGAGATCGCCCGCGGCACGGTGACCCGCATCGCGGCCGACGGCACGGTGTCCTATGTCTGTTCGCCCGGCGGCGGGCCGAACGGCGCGGCCCTCGGTCCCGACGGCAAGCTGTACCTTTGCAACAATGGCGGGTTCAAATGGACCCCGCCCGGCAATCCGAACGGGCTCCTGCCCATCGGCCAGGCCGATGACTATAGCGGCGGGCGCATCGAGCGGGTGGATCTGGCCACCGGTGCGGTCGAGGTGCTCTATACCGGCACCGACAAGGGGCCGCTCAAGGGCCCGAACGACATTGTCTTCGACCGCCACGGCGGCTTCTACTTCACCGATCTCGGCAAGGTGCGGCCGCGCGAGATGGACCGCGGCGCGGTCTATTACGCCAGGTCCGACGGCAGCCATATCCGCGAACTCGCCTTCCCGGTGTTCACGCCCAACGGCATCGGTCTCTCCCCGGACGAGGAGACGCTCTATGTCGCGGAGACCGAGACAGGCCGTCTCTGGGGCTTCCGCCTGACCGCGCCGGGCGAGGTCGCCCGCGAGCCCTTCCCCTCGCCGCATGGCGGACGTCTGATCGCCGGCGTCGGCGGATACCAGCGCTTCGATTCGCTGGCGGTGGATGCGGACGGCAATATCTGTGTGGCCACCCTGGTCAATGGCGGCATCACGGTGATCTCGCCGGACGGGGCATCGGTGCGCCACATCGCCATGCCCGACCGCTGGACCACCAATATCTGCTTCGGCGGACCGGGCCTGAAGACGGCCTATCTGACGCTGTCCTCGACCGGGCGGCTCGTCTCCATGCCGTGGGAGCGGGCGGGGCTGCCGCTCAACTTCCTGAACAAATAGCCGCGGGCCCTACGGCCAGGGCCGCTTCAGCAAGCGCGCGGTGATCGCCACGGCGGCCACCGCCACCACCACGCCTGCAAGGCCATCCACGATCCAGTGGTGGTCGAGATAGACGCTCGCCACCATCATGGCCGAGGCATAGAGGATGTGGACCGGCCGGGTGCGCCAGCCAATGGAACGCCAGGCTGTCAGAAGTCCGATCAGCGGGAACACGACGTGCATCGACGGCATGGCGCCGAACACGTTCGCCGCGCGCCCGTAGAACTGGTGGAAATAGGTGATCCCGAGCAGTTGATCGACGCGCAGCAGGCCGGCCGCGCTGGGCGCGGCGGCCAGGTCGATAAGGCAGCCATTGGCACGGATATACCAGGGCGGCGCCGCGGGCACGATCAGCCAGAGCGCATAGCCGATCAGATGGGCCACCGCGAAGGCCCAGAGGTAGAAGCTCATGCGCTCGCGGTCGCGAAAGAACAGGTAGAGCGCGTAGAGCGGCACCACATAGAGGAAGGCCGCATAGGGAATGGCGAAGACCACATCCCAGAACGGGCTGATGTGGCGCTGCAGCCAGTCGCCCGGCGTCGTGTCCGTCGCGACCGCGAACAGCGCAAGGTCGAGCGCCCTCAGGTCGCAGCCATGCACACGCCCGGCCGTGACGAACAGCGGCACCACGAAGCGCATCGCATCGGTCAGGATGGCGACGAAAATGCCGGGATAAAGCGCGGCAACAAGCCCCTTCGTCTGCGGCCACAGCCCGAGGGCCATCACCGCCCCGGCAATCACAACGTGCTCCGGCCGCACCATGCCGGCGGGCACCAGCGCCAGCACATAAAGGGCCGGCAGGAAGGGCGCGATCCACCAGCGGCCCCAGAGGGACGTCACATGCGCGGCAAGTCCGGTCATCGGCGGGGGTCGCCCGGCGCCGTGTCAGTGGCCTCGCCCACCCGCGCGTCGGCCTCGCGCGCTTCGACCACATTGCGCGCGACGCGCAGGGCATCGGCCGCGGCCAGTGCCGACAAGGTGCCCGTGAGCCCGATCAGGACGATGGTCAGCCAGGGTGCGATCACGCCCAGAAGCATGGCGAAGGCGATCAGCACCATGCGGTCGCCGCGGCGCATCCACAGCGGCGGCAGCGGCACCCGCAAGCCCTCGCAGCGCGCGCGGACATAGGACACGGTATAGGCGGCGAGCAGGGTGACGGCCGGGATCACCGCCAGCCAGCCATTGGCGGCATAGAGCACGGTCAGGCCGAGCAGCGGAGCGGCATCGGCGATCCGGTCGACGGTCGAATCGAGCAGCGCCCCGAACCGGCTCACCGTGCCCGTGGTGCGGGCGAGCGGCCCGTCAAGCATGTCGAAGACGCCGCTGACGAGCAGGAACAGCGCCGCCCAGCCAAGCGCGCCATAGGCGGCCGCGATACCGGAGGCGATGGCCGGCACGAGGGAGAACAGCGTCAGGCTGTTGGGCGTGACGCCGGTGCGGGACAGGGTGCCGGCCACTTTCGCCAGCATGGCGGCGAACCACGCGCTGCGGGCGACGTCCTGCAGGGAGGCTCCCCGCTCCAGGCCCGCCAGGAGGCGCGCGACCCAGCCTTGAGACATCAAACCGGCTCCCCGTTTGCCGACTGCGATCCTATCAACCCGATCAATGCCCCGGAAGAAAGCCGGGTTGGCAACGGGCGACGATCCTGGGGAGGGGCGGCGACCACCCCGGCTCCACATCGCGCTCATGGCCTTCCGCCGGATGACGCCGGCGAGGCTCTATCAGGATCGGGCCGGTGGACGCAAATTGAAGCGGGGTGCGCGCTTGCGGAAATGCGGACGGACCGGCTG